>JAPLOA010000084.1 GCA_026400835.1 Planctomycetales bacterium
ACAACGATGCCACGAGTGAATCGGGGGGAGATCTTTGCGGACGATGAAATTCAGGTGTTTCATCTGGTGAATCGCTGCGTGCGTCGAACGTATTTGTGTGGGCGGGATGAAGAAACGGGCCGAGATTATTCACATCGCAAGCAGTGGATTCGCGACCGGCTGGAAGTTCTGGCGGGGATTTTTGCCGTGGATGTGCTCAGCTTTGCGATCATGAGTAACCACCTGCATGTGGTGGCTCGCACGCGGCCCGATCTTGTCAGAACGTGGTCGGATGAAGAGGTGGCTCTTCGGTGGTGGAATCTGTTTCCTCAGCGGCGGAGGAAGGATCGCTCTCCGGAGGAACCGACCGAATTCGAGCTGAATCAGATTCGCAATGACCTGTCAGGCCTGAAGGAAAAGCGAAAGCGTCTGTCGAATGTATCCTGGTTCATGAAGTGCCTTGCTGAGCCGATTGCTCGACTGGGCAACAAGGAAGAAAAGGTGACTGGGCATTTCTGGGAGGGCCGTTTCAAGGCGCAGCCGCTTCTGGATGAAACGGCGATTGCGGCCTGTATGGTTTATGTGGACCTGAATCCGATTCGGGCGGGCATCGCGAAGACTCCGGAGGCCAGTGATTTCACCAGCGTGAGAGATCGCGTGTTGGACCGCCAGTTGGCTGGTGATTTATCATCGGCCGACGTTCAGGATGTCCGCATCGAGCATGGGCGGAACGCTGGCTGGTTGGCCCCTGTTCCTCTCGATCCGCCTCGGAAAAAGGTCCGGGAGAAAACCAATTCCCGGCGAGCGTCGAACAAGGGCTGCCTGATGATGTCGCTCGATCAATATCTGCAATTGATGGACTGGACGGGACGTCAGTTGCGAACTGACAAGCGGGGCTCCATTCCGACGGGTCTGGACCCGATACTGGAGCGACTGCAGTGCAGTTCGGAGAGCTGGGTAGATCTGGTCAAGAATTTTCGAAAACGCTTCCGAGTCGAGATCGGACTTCCGACGACTCTGCAGTCCATCTCCTCCCGCCGCCGCTCCCATCGAATCGCCGCGCAGGAGTGATTCTGAGTCCAGGCGGTAATCCAGATTCGCAATAACAAAGTCGGCGTGATCCCTAGTGCGTGTGCTCCGATCCTCGAACGTCTGGACTGCAGTGCCGAGACGTGGGTCGAATTCGTCAAAAACTTCCGCAAACGCTTCCGCAACGACGCTGGCCTGCCACAGAGTCGCCAAACGTTCCGCTCCACCCGCCGCGAGTCGAGGGCACGTTCAACAGCGTCATCCTGAGAAACAGAGATCCCTCCGAATCAGCAAGGTCGATGAAACTGTCCCCTCCCTCGTTGCGTCGGTTGTCACGACCTGAGTGGCGAACATCAGCTATCTTGCCTGCGTCGGTCCGACACGCCCGAGTCGTCAAATCTGTTTTCAGTTCACGATTGAGGCCCGGTTCGGGACAGAAAGCCCTTAACCCGCAGCCTTAATGATCTCATCGAACATTCGTACCCGAATTGGAAATCAGCGGGCGAACTACTTTACGACAAACACCGTGCATCAATGATCCTCTCGTACGCGAGATGTCTCCTGTTGACTTGCGTTTGTGGGCTAAATCCGGACACTTTCGGGAATTGTGAGGCGGTCCAGGTGCTGGTCGCCCCAGGTTCAAATTATCCGTGATCAAGAATGAGGCCATGAGCAAGAATCGAAAAGCAGAAGTTGATGCCGCCGTGAAGGACATAGACTTCCAGAAGAACGACTATCAGATTGAACTTAACACCAATCATGGCAAAATCGTGCTGAATCTGCTGCCGGATATCGCACCCGGGCATTGCTTGAATCTCATCGGTCTCACGAAGATCGGCTACTACAACGGAGTAATGTTCCATCGAGTCATCAGTGGCTTCATGATTCAGGGCGGATGTCCTCAGGGGACTGGTACCGGTGGCCCGGGCTACACGATCAAGGCTGAGTTCAACGCGACTCCGCACGTTGATGGTGTCCTCTCTATGGCCCGCACCAGCGATCCAAACTCCGGCGGGTCACAGTTCTTCATCTGCCTCGGAACTCAGTCATTCCTCGACCGTCAGTACACCGCATTTGGGCGAACGGCCGATGCTGACAGCCTCGCTGTTGTCCACAAGATTGGTGCCACGAAAACAGACCGAAGCGATAAGCCTCTGGAAGCAGCAACCATTCAGTCCGCCAGCGTTCTGGTCAAGCCAAAGGCCTGATTCGTAAAATGGACCAGAGCCATCACGGTGTCTGAGGCCGTGATGGTTCTGGAATTTGATTTTGAACTCGCGAGGGCTCCGGCGAGGTGGAAAAAGAATCGGCAGATCGAACCATGCGACGCTATTGGCTTTTCAAATCAGAACCCGATGTGTTTTCGATCCATGATCTTGCCGCAAGCAAAGGCAAACGCACATCGTGGGAGGGAGTGCGAAATTATCAGGCTCGCAATATGCTGCGGGACGACATCAAGAAGGGTGACGGAGTCCTGTTCTACCACAGCAATGCGGACCCGATGTGCATTGCTGGCACTGCCGAAGTTGTGAAAGACGGTTACCCTGACTCCTTTGCCTGGCAGCCCGACCACAAATATTTTGACGAAGCATCGACCGAGAGCAAACCAGTCTGGTTCATGGTTGATATCAAGCTGGCAAAGATCTTCTCCGAACCGGTCACTCGTGCAGCCCTGGGTGAAGATCCGGTGTGTAGTCAGATGATGGTCATGAAAAAGGGCAGCAGACTCTCTATTCAACCAGTCACGGAAGCGGAATGGCTGGCAGTTCACCGGCTTGCCGACGTCGTGATCTGATCTGTGGCCGTGGTTTTTGCAGATTTCCACGGGAATCCCGTCAAAACTACTCGACCAGCGACATGTAAAACGGTCACGATGCTGCGGTCCCTGATGAGTGACTGGACAAGAGAGGTCCCAAGGTTGTCGAACGAGCCTGCCTCCGCATCCAACCTGCTGCAGGGAACGTAGCTTTATCCAGTGTCAGACGGGCCATATTTCCTGAATCGCTAACTGCCCATGAGCGGAACAGATATTACTTCCAGTTACGCTCCCCTTCGAATCGCCGCGTTCACCTTTTCTTATCTCCCGATGATGACGGGGATTTCATCACTGGTGCATGAACGCATCGCCTGCCTGCTCAAGCGAGGCCACACCGTGCGGTTGTTTCATCCACAGGTGCCGGACGGTGATGAAAGTCACGCCTCAGGATCAACGGGGCTGGATGAACTTGCCGGATTGGGTAACTTCAGTGCGGTTTCTTTTCCAACGGTTCGCAATCCACTGCGGCGTTCTTTTCCGGAAGCTGCTTCCCATAAAGTCTGGGACGATTGCAAACTGCTGGAAGACTTTTCGCCAGACGTCATTACTGTCGACGAAGCCGCCGGGCTCTACGGAGCCGCTTCCGGATGGCTGAAAGGGTACGGCAAGCCCGTTGGAATTCGCTATGCTCAGAAGCATCAGATTCCATGTGTCAATCTTTTGCAAACTGACTGGCAGGGTTATTGCGAACACTATGTCGGAGCAACTATGTTTCGCATTGCCGTGCCCGCTGTTCGCAGAATCATGAAGCCTATTGTTACGGGTTACGATTCGAATCTGACTCCGTCCCGCTTTCTGTCTGATCGAAATCGTGCGATCTACGGTGAGCGTGTCGAATATCTGGGCTTTCATGGCGTGGATTGCGAGCGATTCTGCCCTGGAAATACTCGTTTCAATCCGATTCCGGATGATGATTCGCCCATCATCCTGAGTGCGGGCCGCATTGCAAGAGAGAAGAGTGTTTGGCAGCTACTGAAGGCTTTTCGACAGGTGCAGTTGAAAGTGCCCAATGCCAAATTAGTTGTTCTCGGACGCGGGCCTCTGCTGAAATCGTTTCGACACAAAGCGGCAGCCTTTGGTGGCCAGGTGCTTGTTCCCGGGGCAGTCTTTGGAGATCAACTGAAGGGCTGGTACGCTCGAGCGAATGCTTATTGGACAGCCTCCACGACCGAAAATTTCTCGGCCGGGATTATGGAAAGCCTCGCCTCCGGAACACCGGTCATTGCGGCCGCCGCAGGTGGAAACATCGAACAAGTTGTTGATGGAGTCAGTGGCTATCTGGTGCCATCCGGGGATTATTCCGCGATGGCTCATAACACAATTTCACTCCTGAGTGACTTAGAACGACTTGAGGCAATATCCGCGGCGGCACGTGTGCGAGCTTTGGAATTGAGCCTGGAGAATTCAACCGAGCGGCTGTTGAACTATCTGCAAAAGCTCATTCACAAAAAATAGTCATTGGGGGCAGAGGACTGTGGCTCGGTGAACCCCAGCATCCATTTTTGGGCAGTGGAGTACGCTCCCCCCCGCTCTGACTTTTGGGCGAAGTTTCAGCCTTTAGGGCCGCCATTATTTGCGAGGCTGCCGTTCGTGTCTTGAGTCTGAGTCGTAATCGCCCGACGTCATGTTGCCACAATCACTTCAGGTTCATTTGAATTGCAGCCGTTTGGGCAAAAATGTTTTCAGTAGAATCACAAAGAGACGTTGCGACGACACACTTGCGTTTCGTTCGCATCGGCCTTGGGAGGTGAGCTTGGGAGGCCGTTGAAAAAGGTGTTCGGAACTCTCCAGCGGCTCATACTCGACGTGATCCAATGCCGCCTTCAACGTGCGATACAAATTTTTTTGAACACGCGGTTAGCGACGAGTGCTTTGTCAGCCGTGAATTGAGGAGTAGTTTTTCGTAGGCCGGACCGAGCGACAGCGAGTTCCGGCAATTCGGAAGCAACCTGTCACAGGCCGGAACTCGCTCCGCTTGGTCCGGCCTACATCCATCACAGCATCGTTGACCGAGCACTGGAGGTTTTTGCCCAATGCTCTTGAGAGTGGCTCACCGGCCAGAGATCAACTCCAGATGGGTACCTGCGCCATGCTGACGAGCCTACAAGCTGAGGTCCTTGCAGGTATCTCGAGAAGACTCCTTTCCGGAGTTCGCGTGTCCCTGAAGTTGCCGGGAATCAATCAGTCCTGACTTGCCTCACGCGCATCATTGCTCCCTGCGCATCATGTGAGCACGGGTGAGGCGATTGACGGCAGACACGATTCTGGACAAGTTGCGTTCTTCCGATCTGATTCTGTCGAGGCGTTGCACCTGTTGATTCGTATTGAATCCGAGAAACGTCCACACTTTCAATTCGGCAGGATTTTTGGATCTATGGGGGGACAATCCTGAACAAAAATCACGCATTACTACCTAAAATATCAGAATTACGCTGGAAATTCGCAAGAGAGTCTAAAAAAACATTAACGCGGAGAGATGTCCACCAACGCGGAACACGAGTTGCATACGGGGTTTTGGTATTGACCGCGACCTTGTTGACCGAGTGACAGCGTTGAATTTTTACATCAGCTTCTGACATGGTGAAACACCGCCCCGCGTAAACAGTGTCGCCGTTAATTGTTGTTTTCCTGTTAATTTGTTTCAACCAGGAGGCTGAATTCATGAAAAAACTCATGAGGCCCGTGAAGCAGAGTCGCGCTGATCGGGGATTTACGTTGATCGAGTTGCTTGTCGTGATCGCGATTATTGCGATTCTCATTGCTTTGCTTTTGCCTGCAGTACAACAGGCGCGAGAGGCGGCCCGTCGTACTCAGTGCAAGAACAATCTGAAGCAGATTGCATTGGCAGCACATAACTTTGAAAGTACTTACGGAAATCTTCCTCCAGGCTATCTAGGGCCTGATCTTCCAACGCAGGACAATTCCTTAGCCGGTTCCCCATATATTGGCCCGCTGGCTCAAATCCTTCCGTACATGGAGCAGTCTGCACTTCATCAGTCAATGAACGTCAATCAATTGAATCCCGACTTGGCGAGTGCAACTCAGCAACGTTGGTTCAACGATGCGACCACTTTGCAGGCTGCGTATGCAAAGATCCCCGGCTATGAGTGTCCGTCGGCAAATCCTTACGGGAATTCAGTGAGTGTGATCAGTCGAACGCACTGGTATTTGACAAACCCGACAACCGGCGGCGTCACGATCCAAACTAACTCCTTCGCCAACGCTACAGCCTTACCAACCACCGCGAATCCAACTGGCACAGCGGCAGGCCTTGGTCGTACGAATTACGTCGCCGTAGCTGGGCGAATGGGCGAACTTGGCTTTGCAGCCTGGGATAACTGGAAAGGTTGCTTTTCTCGACGCAAAAAAGTGAAGTTCAGAGACATTACTGATGGTCTCTCCAACACACTACTTTTCGGAGAAGTCCTGGGGGGATTCAACGCAACGACAAAGGCTCATGAGCTCTCCTTTATTTGGATAGCATCCGGGATGCTTCCAACTGGATGGGGGACATTGGCAAATGGACCGGATGCAGGAAACGGTTTGCACATCCGCTACGCGAGCCTGCACACTGGTATCGTGCAATTTGCCATGGCGGATGGTGCCGTTCGTCCATTGAGTGTGAACATTGACCTCGGCACCTATCGAAGCTACCTGGCAGGGGCTAGTGACGGAAACGTAATTGGCGAATTCTAGTTGTGACGTTTCACTTGTCTGATGTCTCCCTTGATCGGCATCGGGGACTTATGTTTCGAAGCTGATCCTCGATGCTCTCTGGAGGTCTTATGTTCTTGAAGTACTCTTTGTGTGCCATGTTCCTGCTGAGTGTTCTCACTGGCTGTGGCGATGGTGCAGCAAGTTCACCTTCCACGGGTGGTGGTGCTGCCGCTCCTGCAGAAGCGCCTATCGAGCCAGTAAAGTCTGCAGATGACCCATCAGCACCTTGAGTGCTGATGTTTGATCGACGCCTTGTTGCCACCCAGCAACGAGAGCAGAGTCAAAAATGGTTTTTAACCGACCACCGGCAGGCGTTAAGCCATCATGTCTGCCGCGTGGTCTTTTTTATTGGGGAACGTGCAAAGGTTCGTCACGAGGGTAATATCAATTGGAGCGACACTTCTCCAGATTGCCTTCTGGCAGATTGAGACCAGCACTTGACGATGCGTCAGATCAGCAATCTGGAGATATCCCAATTCACTACGCAACGCTTGCTGAAGTTGCGTTCAGGTCAATTCTTTCGCGACAACCACGATATGCTGCCCCTTTGGTACGGGAGCCACCCAGGCCTGTGCCAGCACAACTCCGTCGAGTGCCGCAACACAGGGCCACGGATCGAGATCGATGCGATCGAAATCATGCAGATAACCGACAGTCTGCCCTTTTTTTACCGGCGTACCGCATTCAACGAGCGGTTCATAATGTCCGGCGAAGGGAGCAGGAATGAAGCATTCTCGTGCGACCATTTCGAGCTTGCGCTGAGTCCCCGCCTTGTGGTAAGCGATCGGCTCAATCTTGCCATGCATCAGCTCATTGTTGATCAGTGCTGCTAATACTCCCTGACGTCCATAACGCACGCCTTCAGGGTTCACCGAACGGCCCCAGCCGAGTTCGGTCCCGACAGTAATCTTTCCGAGCCGTTCCGCTTCTGATGGCAGCAGTCCCGGTGTTACGTTTTGATAAACCATCAGGGCGGGCGTGCCGAACCAGCGAGCTGTCGTTTCGATTCTTGCAGCCAGCTCCGGATCATCAACCGGATGGAAATTCGCGCAGATGGCGAATCGAGCAACATCACCACCGGAATGCAGGTCCAGTACGATGTGAACTCTCGGCCAGATGTACTTGCGAACGAAGGCCGCGATTCGATGAGTAATCCCGGCAAGTGCTGGAGTTACTCCGGCACCATCCACGAAGGCGCGATTCAGGTTTACACCGTCATCGAGTTTGCTTTCCCGAGTTCCGGCGAGGAACGCGGCAGGATTCAAAACGGGGATCAGGATAATTCGACCACGAACATCTTCCATGCGGATATCACGCACCAGATGCTTCAGGACGCACGGGCCTTCGTATTCGTTGCCGTGATTTGAACCGAACGAAACCAGGCCTTCACCGTCTTTTGCTTCAGGGCCGACAAAAACTGTCAGCGGCATCAGGTGGTCGCCCCAGATACTGTCGTGCTCAAGAGCAACCCAGTAATCGCGACGGCCAGGAGAATCAAGATCGAGCTTTTCAGGGCGGACAATCACACGGTTCATGGAAGCACTCTCTGGAAGATTGTTGCAAAGTGGCAAGTTGTGTCGGGGCAGGCAGGAGAAGTCTCAGCCGTTGGCTTTGACGGGGGGAATATAACGATTGGCAAGTTCTGCGTAATCTTCTCTGACGGGACTGAAAACGTCCAGCACGACCGCCGGTCCATTCACCGCCACCGCACGATGAGGCACGTTCGGCGGAATAATAAACAGCGAACCAGCCTCGCAAATGCGGGTTTCGTCACCAATCGTCAGTTGAACCTGACCCTTGATCAGCATTCCGGCTTGTTCGTGAGGATGATGGTGCAAAGGCACTTCGGCACCATCTTCCATTTCAAGATACGACAGCATCACGTTTTGGCCGTGCGGAGTTCGCATTCGGCAACCCGGGACAGGTTCGATCGCCGGGATTTGTGAAAGATCAATAAAGGGCATGATGGCTCTCAGTCTCTGAGTTTGTGACCGGTCAGCTTCAGGAAGAGGCGTTCGAGATTTGGTTCGTGAGTTCTGATGGAGCGTACGCCGATCGAATGTTGACCCAGCGTTGTCAGAATGGAGGTGACTTCATGATTTAAGGCTGCCTCTGTATTCACATCGGACGTACTGATGCGAACAACCGTCTCATCACCATCTCGATCGATCGTCGCCGTTGAGCCCAGAGAAAGCGTCGACGGAAGTGGCGCATTCCCGATCCGCAATTCAATCTCGAACGGAATTTCTTTCAGCAGTTCCGGAATCGTATCGCAGGCCAGCATTTTGCCGTGATCCACGATCGCTGCGCGGGAGCATATGGCCTGCACTTCTTCCATGTAGTGGCTGGCATAGATCACCGCTGTCCCGTTGGCCTGCAGGGAGCGAATGCATTCAATCAGATGCGCGCGACTTTGAGGATCGACACCGACCGTGGGTTCATCCAGAATCAGCAGCACAGGATCGTGCATCACTGCGGCAGCAAAATTGAGACGCCGTTTCATACCGCCTGAGAATGTATCTGCCAGATTATCCGCACGAGCCGAGAGGCCAACCTGTTCCAGAACTTCCTCAACTTTTTGTTTTCGTTGCTGACCGCTCAGTTGATAGAGACTGGAAAAGAACAGCAGATTCTCGCGAGCTGTCAGGTCGGGATAGATTGCGAGATCCTGAGGCGCCACGCCCAGCCGCTGGCGACTTTGAGGGATCCTGCGGTCGAGTGCTTTTCCTTCGAGCCTGACTTCACCGGAATCTGGTTCCAGCAGGCCACAAATCATCATCATCGTCGTGGACTTACCCGCGCCATTTGGGCCTAACAAACCAAACGCTTCTCCGGCGTTCACAGAAAAGCTGAGCCCATCAACAGCCTTGAGGCTGCCATAGGCTTTGAATAGATAGTCAACTTCAAGCAATGGCGACATATCGGATTATGTGGCTTGAGTGGCAGTGCGAGTTCTGCCGGAATAAGGATTCAGAATGTTCCACCAACATCACAGCCCGTCATGGCTAAAACAGTTTTCCCGAAGGGGTTGGGGAACGACAGCCCGATCTGAGTTGTTTTTAGAACTGGATCAGTGGAGTATGGTCGAACACGTCCGTGGGTCAAGTCGCCATTGATATCCGCTACGGTCAGGTGAGCGAATCTCGAACCCGTGTGGCACAAATTCTCCAAGTGAGGAGCCACCCCAACAAGGCCGTGGCTCCTGACGTCATCACGCATGAGTGCAGTCAATCAAGCAAGTGTCCTTCACTGGTTTGAGACGGCGATACGGCTTGAGGACGGAAACGCGGGAATACGACGATCTCAATTCAACCCCGTCCACGGGCAGAGTCGTTAGCCGAACCATCGTTTTACGCAGTTTTTGGAACGATAAACTCAGCGAACGCCGATTTTTTTACGTAAGCTGCCAATGTTGGGATAAAGCCGACTTTTGAGCCAGTCAGACCCCGGAAAACTAAGCACTTCTGTGAAATCGGGGCTCGGACCATCTGAAGACTCATGCCGAAAATCGCAAGGGAATGTGCTGGTGGAAAAAGAATGGCGGAGTTTTTGGAAGCGAGTTCTCGTCAGGATTGGCGTTGATGAAGCCATCGGTTTTGCTGTGGCCTCGAAAATCTGGCAGTTGCTTACAGGTCCGATTACACAGTTCCTGATGGTTGTCCGTTTTACCCCTGCGCTTCAGGACTACTACTACGCCTGCAACAACCTACTGGGGCTGCAGGTCTTTGTTGAGTTGGGGTTACATGTCATTTTGATCAATGTGTCCAGTCACGAATGGGCGCATCTGCAGTTACGGGATGGCCGAATCGAGGGTGATCCGGAGGCGAAATCAAGGCTGATCTCATTGGGCCGAATGATGATATTGTGGTACGGGATTCTGGCTTTGCTCTTTTCAGTCGGGGCCTCCATCGCGGGCTTTGTTTTTTTTCGTGAGTCCGCAGCCCTCACCGTTGAGGTCAATCCACTCCGGGCACAGGTGCAGTGGATCTATCCGTGGATTGTGCTTGTCATGCTGAACGGTCTGCAATTACCAGCCCTGCCAATGACAGCAATTCTGGAGGGTTGTCACCAGATTGGTGTGGTCAATCGAATCCGTTTTTTTCAAGCGGTGATGGGAACGATGGTCGTGTGGCTGGCGATCAGCAACGGGGCGGGTCTTTGGTCACTCGTTGGTGCTTCCGCCGTACGACTGATTGGAGAAGCCTATTTGATCCTCGTGCGGTATCGCTCTTTCTTTGAAGCATTTTGGTATCCTGCGGAATCGTCCCGCATTGACTGGATACGCGAGATTCTGCCTTTGCAGTGGAGAATTGCTGTTCAGGGGGTTCTGCTATGGCTTGCGAATCAGATGCCGCTGCTAATGATCTTTCAGGAGCGGCCAGAAGGAGAAGCGGCCCGACTCGGAATGACGTGGACAATACTCACCGCATTCCAGGGCGCGGCTCTCGCCTGGATTGAAACTCGCCGACCGGTCTTTGGAACGCTTGTGGCAGAAAAGAGATACGCAGAACTCGACCGATTGTTTTTTCGACTTACTCGCATGTCAATGTTTATCATGACCCTGATTACATCGCTCTTCTGTATCGCAGTCTGGTGGGTGGGGGGACAAAGTGAGGGAGTGTTGGCTCGAATATCCGAGCGGTTACTCCCGCTGGAGGCAACGTTATTGTTCTCCGTGGCGCTGGTGCTGATTCAGTTCGCATTATGCACGAATCTTTACGTCAGAGCTCATAAGCGAGATCCGTTCCTGTTGGCTTCAATCGCTTCCAGTCTGTCTGTTGCCGGTGCGCAACTCTGGCTGGGAACGTTGTACGGCAGCACGGGCATCGGACTAGGATATTTGCTGGGCATTGGTTGTGTTCAGGTGCCACTGTGGACATTGATCTGGATACAGACCCGCAAAGAATGGCACCAGATTGGGGCGAACCATGCGTGACAAGCCAGAAGCTCCGGAGCAGATCAACTCGTTGATGCAGCCAGAAGATGAATCAGTCAATACGCTGCGCCTTGAGCGAATAGCATGCCCGCTGTGCGATTGCACCAAGGCAACAATCGTCCAGACTTCGGGCGACAATCTGTGCGGAATCCCAGGTGAATTCTCGGTCGAGCGGTGTGATGCCTGCGGGCACCTTTTCATGAATCCAAGGCCGGTCATGGAATGTCTCGCCGCCTGCTATCCCGATAACTATGGCCCGCATCAGTCAATCCCGAAGACCACATCACTCTCTGGAGTAGAGAGTCCTCTTTCGGAGCAAGGGCAGGCCAAAGATCAAACACGGCCACCGATTCTTCGGATCCTGCCCCTGAGATTTGTGCCGGGGCTCAGGAAGTTCTACTACTGGCTCATTGACGATCGCAGTCAACCTGTGCCGCCAACCCCAACAACATTGACAAATAGCAGGGGAATCGACGCACGGGAAAGTCAGACACACAACAACTGTCTCGCCGTGGAAATCGGTTGTGCGACAGGTCAGTATCTGGTCCGTCTCCTTGCTGCGGGCTGGAAGGCCACGGGGATAGAACCTGGCGTGGGGCCCGCTACCATTGCAAAAAACGCAGGCCTTGATGTGCAGTGTGGGCTTCTGGAAACCTGTACTCTAACACCGGAGTCATTCGATCTGGCGGCTGCCTGGATGGTCATTGAGCATGTGCCGGATCCCCGGGACACATTAAAACGCATCCATTCACTTCTCAAACCAGGCGGCAGGTTTTTGTTCAGCATCCCCAATGCCGGATGTTGGGAAGTCGCGTTCTTTGGGCGCAAATGGTTTGTTCTTGAACTACCCCGACATCTCCATCATTTCACTCCGTTATCGATTCAAAAGTTGCTCGAGGAGAGTGGTTTCACTAACATCGAAATCACCCATCAGCGCAATCTATCGAACGTTGTTGGCAGCGTTGCTCTCATCATTCTTTCCCGCTGGCCACATAGCCGAATTGGCCTATGGTTGTTCCGTTATCCACACCATCCCACTTCCGTTATGAAACTGCTGCTTGCTCCGTTCGCACATTTTTTGGCCCTGATGAAACAGGGTGGGCGCCTTACAATAACCGCCGTTCGGCCGGAAAAATGAAAATGGCGATCGTGAGTATCAATGCCTTTAGCTGTGAATGCCAAGCATGAAGATTCTGTTTCTGTCTTCCGGAGCACATACTCCTGCCGCGCGATTTCGAATATTGCCATATGTTCGGTTGTTTCGGCGAGACGGCCATCAGGTTGTGCTTGCGAACAGCTTCCCGCAGAAGTATGACTACTTCCCCTGGATGGGGTTTCGACCGAGTCAACTGTTGAAACGTGGGGTACGCTGGTGGCACTGGCTCAGGACGAAATTGCAAACGTTCGATGTGGTGTTCATCGATCGGGAAATCTTTGATGATGCCTCCACCACAATGGAGCAGAGATTTCGCGAGTCGTGTCGTCGAATGGTGATCGATCTGGACGATGCCATCTTTCTGCGGTATCCCGAGAAATTTGATCGACTCATGAAAATGGCGGATCTTGTGATCTGTGGAAATCACTTCCTCGAAGACAAAGTTCGACCGCTGAACGAAACGATTTGTCATGTGCCGACCTGCGTGGACATGGATGAGTATACGGCTCGGTCCTTTGATAATCCGCAGCGCGACATGCCGGTCATTGGCTGGATGGGAACCTCCGGCAACCTCAAGTACCTTTCTGTGGCAGCAGAGGCATTGCGAGCCTTCTCGAGTGAGGCACGGTTTGAACTGAGGGTTGTTGTCCCCGACCTTCGTGATTTGCAGGAGGTTGATCTTCGAGGCGTCAATGTCGTGCACGAACCATGGCAGCCCAAGCACGAAGTCCGGCAAATCCAGCAATTTGACGTTGGACTGATGCCACTGTTTTCCAATCAGGAATGGGACATCTACAAATGTGGTCTCAAGTTGATTCAGTACCTTGCAGTTGCGGTACCGGGAATCGCTGCACCGGTGGGAGTCAACGCTGCAATTCTCGACGGCAACAGAAATGGCTTTGCCGCACAGACAACCGACGAGTGGTTACATGCACTTCGTCAACTGGCCACGAATGCACAGTTAAGGCGTGAAATGGGCGAGCGAGGCCGTCAAACTGTCGAACAGAAGTACTCAATTCAGGCAAATTATCCCATCCTGAAGAGAGCTCTGCTGGAGATTACGGCTTGAAGCCATATCGCTGCCTCGTGCGTAATTGTAAACGTTAAAAATGGTCAAAAATTCTCTTTTCCGGGTACCTGATTGGTGGTGAATCCAGGAATATCGCACCCGACGGGTGCTGAGACATCTCAGCGTTCAGTCCATGAAGTTGGCAGCCCTTCAGAGATCTCTATGTGGTCAAAAGACTTGCTCGAACGTGGTCCAATACTCCGCACCCATTTCGCCATTTGATGAAGTCCATCAGCCAGTGTCGTTTCCTGTTGAGGCCCGAAGACATCGTCACAGAGACTGTGGTCAGCCCATGCGAGTTTGACTTCATTCCGAGCCGGCAGAAATTGAATATCCGGTGCAATCTGAAACTCATGGCAAACTGCGATCGCCAGATCAAGGACTGTCGTCGGCGTCTTCGAACCGATGTTGAACACGCCGCCGATTGCGGCATCGATAAACGGGGCTCGGAGCATGGGAGCCATCAAATCGCCGACATACGAAAATGCTCGCTGTTGCAATCCGTCGCCAAATACTGGTAACGCCTCGCGCTGCAGGAGTCGGTTCATAAAGATCCCCACGACGTTTCGGTAACGATCCCCGATATTCTGGAGTTCACCGTAGACGTTGTGCGGGCGAAAGATTGTGTACCTGAGCCCGAATTGTTCATGAGCCGCCTTCAGGTCCAGTTCGACCGCATACTTCGAAATTCCGTAGGGATCTTCGGGCTGTGGCTGAGTCGATTCCAGCAATGGAACCTGGCCACTTCCGTAGACGGCAATTGAACTTGTGAAAACCATATGCCTCGCTTTGTAACGCACCGAGGCATTGATGATATTGACGCTTCCGATAAGGTTATTTGTGTAATTGAATCGCCGGATGAAGTGGCTTAGACCCTCTGCCGCGTAAGCCGCGAGATGATAAACAAATTCGAAACGATATTTTTGAAACAGTTTCTCAATGAGAGCGTGATCGCAAACGCTTCCCTGATGAAAATGAACACGCTCGGACACAGGGACGTTGTCGAGAAATCCTCCTGAAAGATCATCCAGGACTACAATAATGGCCGTGCGGAATTCAGGATCTTTCAGCAGGCTCGCCGTAAGGTGAGCCCCCAGGAATCCTGCACCGCCTGTTACCAGAACAGCCCCTACTTTCGCGTCTTGTATCAACATTCTCAGGTGACTTTGCTTTCGGCATGACTGCAATATGCAGCGATCCACACTTTGACATCAATTTCATCCGGTGCTATTATCAAATTCACGGCTTTCTGTCTCTATGAAAGCTGAATTTTCAGGAGCGTTTCATGAGGCTCAGTCTGATTCTGGCAACGATTGTTGTAATGCTGGAAGTTCAATCTGTGCATGCTTTCGATGGTCCGAGGAAAAGCACCAAAGTACCCCGATTTGATGCTGCGGTCGATAAAGCATTGACTTATCTGCACGCCGCTGTTGAAAAACAGGAACCTCACGGGGGCGAACAGATACTGGTGGCCTACGCCATGATCAAATGTGGGATCCCGAAGGATGATCCTTTCATTGCACATGCCGTAGAAACGGCCGCGGCTCGCAGCGGGACGAGCGGATATCGGCCGATCAGTGCCTACGATCACATCTACGGGTCTGGCGTAGATGCCATGCTGCTTTCAGACGTTGATGCTGAAACATATAAGCCAAATCTGCAGGCCATTGCGAATTATGTGCAGAGCGTTCAGCGTGCCGATGGATCCTGGAGCGATGGACCACAACAGCCCGGTGACGTCAGTATGTCTCAATACGGCATTCTTGCATTATGGGCCTGCCAGCGTGCCGGTTGCGAAGTTACGCCCGCTATCGTGGATCGAGCCGGCGATTTCCTGATGAAACGTGGAAACGGCGATGGTGGATGGGGGTACCGTCCCGGTACCACGGCTGGACCCGGCGCAGGGAATTCGACCCATAATATGACGATGGCGGGTGCTGGCAGCCTGGGAGTCGTCCGAATTCTTCTTCACGGACCGAAGAAACCTCCGGAACCCGCGAAGAAGGAAGACAACACTCTGTTCGGTGGCGCACTCACTAAGGTCGAGTTGGATGACGAAGAAGGTGTGTTTGGCGCATTTAAAGACTATCAGGCTCAGAATTCCACTGGGGCACTTGATAGTCGAGTCGATCGAGCATTCAGCTGGATTCAATCGCATTTTACGCCCGTCAGCAAGGTGGAGCACAATCTGTATTTTTACTACTGTATCGAGCGTGCTGCGGCAATCAGTGAACTCGGCGCCATTGATGGGGCCGACTGGTATCTCGTTTATGGCGATGGTTTGCTGCAGCTTCAGCAACAAGATGGCAGTTTTCCAACTCATACCGGACCGGTCGTAGGGACCAGCTTTGCTTTGCTGTATTATATGAGGTCCACTCAGCAAATTATTGACAAGCAATTTGGCGTCGGTCGCCAGCAGGGGAAACGTGGCAATCCGTTTGGTGATAAAGAAGTCAAACGCGAACCAACAGAGCTCGACCTTTTGATCGCCGATATGGAGAAACTAGACCCATCTGTCATTGATGATGCCCCAATCGAAGTCGCCGATGAAATCGTGCGCAGCGTGATCTCGATTGATGATCCCGAGGAATTGGTAGGGCAGGCGGACAAACTCAAGAGTCTGATGAAGCATCCAAACGCCGATGTTCGCAAATCCGCGTGCTGGGCTTTGGGACGGACCGGCGAATTCAAACTTGTTCCATTCATGCTGGATGGGATTCGTGATCCTTCTGTGGATGTCAATGTTGAGGCCATTGCTGCTCTTAGGTTTATCGCACGCAAGCCAAACGGGTTCGGAGAAACTCTGAACCCGCTTGAAGGCATTGAAAACCCGACCGATGAACAGAAGATAAAAATCGTGAATGAATGGCGGCAAAAAGCGATCAACTCATGGTCTGCATGGTATGCTCGAGTGCGCCCGCATGAAGATCAGGATGGTTTTGATCAACTCCTGATTGCGGTTCCGCTGAGTTCAAAAGCCGTTGAACAGAAGAAGAAATAGGCTCTGTCTGATTGATGCCTGGTCATGGCCATGATCCAGTTTTATCTCGTCAGCCTTCGAATCCCGCGTTTCATGAGATTTCGAATCATCGCCTGTACCTGCGAGATTCGGTCTTCGCTCGCGTGCGGACTGACTTGCCATGCGGCTGGTTGGTATCCGCAGGCCAGCATTCCGTTTTGTGCCACTGCTTCAATTCGGGCGATGTCTTTCTTGCTGAGTTCCGTGCGGTATCGTCCAATGCGTCCCGCATTCAAGGGTTCCTGCAACCGCTGATGATGTGCCAGGGCGGCCACGCTCTGAAATGTTCCGCCTCCAGCGTTGTCTGCAACTCTCAGTGTGGATTCCATGTCCAATGGCGTGTCGTCAGCCCTCAGCCAGTGAATGAGTTTTCTAAGCGTGGACTCCGCAGACTGACATAGATCTTCGTACCGAATCTCAATCCGATTCTCCGGCGGTATCATGCGTTCTGCCATCAGCCAGCATCCCAGCGCATGATGCCATTCCATGGCGGCCACTACGGGATCGTCTGCTCCGAATCGCATCGCCAATACTGAACAGACAACATCTCTCGGATCGCGAATCATATGCACAAATCGCGCGCCGGGGAAAAGTTCAAGCAGCCATGGAATCGACAGGACATACAGTGGTGTATTGTCGCCGATAAAGTTCAGTTGTTCCCAGGGAGTCGGTGAGTCAATCTGCCAGACGTAATGTATGAACGCCGATGGGCCATCGATTTGATGCCGATGGCAGAATTCTGCAAACCCATATTCGCTGGCTCGCCCCGACCACGTTTCTACAACCAGCCATGAGTTAACAACATCAATCAATTGTCGTCGCGATTTCGGGTTTGCGATATCGCGCAACTGCTCCACACTCTGGGCAATAAATCCTGTCTCTTTCGCGATATGCACGCCTGGCAGTCGATTGATCAATGACGCCGTAACCGTCGTTCCGGACCGACCGCTGCCCAGAACAAAAATGGGGACAGGAGAATTGCTCATGGATTGTTCTCCCGAGTTCATCAGGCTGCTCGTCGCAATGATCGGAAGACTTTGCAGGACTCAATCTTCTGCCACTCGTATTCCCATGTCATATCGTCACGCTGCATCAGGTTACTGGCATTGTTTGACATCTGTTTGCAGAGGTCTTGATCATCGAGCATCTTCGCCATTGCCGTGGCAAGTTGATGCTCGTTAAAGACGCTGTCTACCAGAAGCCCAACCTGATTGTTGCTGATGAACGACTCAAATTCGCCGATACGCGTTGCGATAACGGGCATACCGAGTGCCAGATATTCATACAGCTTGGTGCAGTTCGTTCCGACAAGACGATAGCGTGGCGTATCCGCCAGCAATGCCAATCCGCAGCACCGATGCTTTTCTGCGAAGGCTCGAAACTGTGCCGGCGTCACGCTGTGATGAACCACGACGCCGGAGGTCCGTCGTAGCTGCTCAAGCAGCACGCGATCTCCGTCTCCGAAGATATGAAGTTCTGCGCGTTGCTGGTGACTCGAACTCAGTTGCTGCAACGCTCTCGCGGCAATCCCGGGGCCTTTTTCTTCGAACACTCCCCCAATGTAGACAAAACAAAGTGTCTCATTCACCAGTTGATCGCCAGACGAAGTACGCCAGTCGATGGTTGGGTAGTTGTGAATCTCGATAACTGCCGACTGCCAGCGTTGCAGATGACGCTTTAGTGACGCATTGTCCATATGGATGCACGTAACGACGGACACAAAAGGCAGGCATACTCGATGAATGCTGCGAACCAAAAGACCGCCGAACAACCGACGAAATGCTGAACCGCCGGACTCGATTGTGTTGAGTTCATAGTGATCATGTTCATCGTAAAGAATTGGAACGCGCCGGATTGCGGCGAGGAGTATGGCCATCGGCAACATCACCCAGTGAAAACACATTACAGCCCGCAGTTTCGCCCGTTTGAGTTCACCCAGATCCAGCGTCAGATTTCCTCGGCGAGTCTCCGGCAGCGGACGTTCCGATTTATCAAGCTGCCACGTTCCTCGTGGCAATGATCCGATCCGAACACTAACACCCATCGACCGGACACCTTCGATAAAGAGTGTCATGCGTTTATTGACCGCGCGCATGCCCGTGAGACACAGCACGTAGCCCGTGCTGGCAGCCATTGAGTCAGATGGAATCGGATCGTTCAACATTAACCTGTTCGGTGTAAACCTGAAAACAGAAATTCAATGGGCTCGATGAGGCTGCTGACTGCGTGACGTGGCCGAAACCAGAGCGGCAGTAGCCGGAAGTCGAACCCGCGGCCTCGGAGTTGTCGTGTACTTTCGTATGGCCCCGAGTTTTTCTCCACCGAAAATTCCTGAGCGAGCTTCGTTCACGCAGGCTGCCAGCAATAGAGTTGCTCCGGGGAATGCCAGAGGTCCGCCGGTCCATGAAAAAATGATGTAGGCTACGATCGGAATTGTGGGCACAAACTGTTCTCGCCGCAGAAACACGGCCCGCGCGGGCAACCACAATAACAACAGCATCATGGCGGTGAAGATGACGGCGGCAGGGAATCCGGATTCAAAAGCCACCTGCAGAAAGTTGTTGTGAGCGTGATTGATGTCCATAACCGCGAGGAATTTCTGAGGTTTCCCCGGACCAACGCCAAGCATCGGATGCGCTGTTGTGTGATGCCACGCGATCTTCCAGATCAAGGATCGAGGTGCCGCCGGCACAAATCCCACGAGTCGCATTTTAACCAGCAGTTGATAGACAAAGGGCGTTTGCAGAATATTGTCCAGAAAGTAGTACGTGGAGGCGATGCCTGTGATGAAGAGCACGGCCAGCCGCTTGTGATTGAACAGAATATAAAGTGTCAACACAATCAACATGGCGCCGATGCCATTGCGAGACATCACAAGGAATACGGCCAGGCAATTCAGAGGCAACAGTATCAGCCATGGAAGTCGTCCCACACCTTTTGCTGCATCAAATTTTGAGAGTATCAGCGGCAACGTCATATTGATCTGAGCAGCCATCAGGTTTCCAGCTCCTGATGGATTCGAAATCAACCAGGCTTCCAAAGCGCTCAGGTGATAAGCCTGATACAAAATCCAGTATGTCAAAATCAGGTTCGTTCCGAGGATCAACTGGCGACAGAACGATGAGACATCTGTGGAAGAGAAGGCCAATGCTCCCAACGCGGCGTAACAGGAGAGCACGTGAATCGTACTGGAGATTTCTGCGGTGTTGACTTCTGCGGAGACCAGAGCCAAAACCATCAATGCAATCGCACCAAACAAGAAGAATAAATACGCGCGAGCATGAGGGCTCAGGATGGCGCAGCCCGCGAGCATCAGCGATGCGACGCTGCCTCCCAGAAGCGTCGCTGTGTGCGAGTAGGCTGATGTCATCCCGGTTGTAATCAGGGCAGCAACAATCGCCGCAATCGTGGTTGATACGGAACGGTCTGCAGCAGCGTTCGGAGTCATGCGGTCCTCGCTTTCGCCGCTACTACTGTTAAGTCCGACAGCAATGAACTGTGATCTGTCACGAACGCTTGCAGGGGGTTCAGATAGGGAAGCATCAGCAGTCCCGGCGATCGATAGATCTGGATCACGATCAGGAGATTCCAGAGGCTTCGTGAAACAAGATAACCAGCCGCAGCTCCCGTTAGCCCCCAGAACCCACCGAGGATGACGACAAGAATCAGCTGCAGGGGCCAGTGCCCGAAGAAAACGCGAGCGTAGAAGTGCTGAAGTCCCATCGTCTGCATGACGGGAACTGTCGGACCCGTGATGCAGTCGATAAGCGTCGCGAGCAAGAGAATCGGCATCACATGGACAACTGCCTGATATTGAGGCCCAAGGATCTGAATCAACTGCGATGATATCAACCAAATGCCAGTTCCTATCAGAATTGCAGACCAGAAGGTCAGCGTCGCCGCAGTTCGCACACAGTGACTGGCCTGAGCGAATTCGCCGCTCGAATGAAAACGAGCACATTGAGGAATCAGGCTCAGGCCCAGAACTCCCAATGGCACTGCCGGCAGAGCGGCATAGGGAATCGCCAAAGCGAAGTAAGCGGCGTTCTCAAATCCACATCCGGCAGCAATCGCCATCGGCAGACTCGATTGCGATGCCACCGCGCCGATCGATACGGCGACTAATGGCAATCCGCGGCGGAGCAAGAAAAGGATCTCCTCGCGACTGACGCCCAGTGCCAGTTTCAATGCTGCTCCATGCAGGTCACGCAGGCGACCAAAAAAAATCGACCCTGCAAAGATTAATCCGGATCCCGTGGCGTAAATCGCGGCCATGCTTAACGCTGAAAATTTCCAGCCGAGAATGTTCGAGAACAGTACGACCAGAATCACGGCTGCGGGCAACAGAGTCTGTTCGGCCAACATCGCTCTGGAGGTCCCGATGATCGGCATGGCGGTCCACTGACGCAGGTAACTCAAAGTGAGTGGCGCGAGGATCATCGTGGCTGACAGAACTGCAGCCCTCCATTCGGACGACACTCCCGCGAGCGATCCGAAAAACATAAACGCCATCAACAGAGTCAGCAGGACGCCGATTGACATTGTCGTGCAGCGGTACGCAACGGCGATGGCTTTTGCGGAGTCACCAATTGCCGTCCCCGGTGGATTTGATGAATCACTTTTGAATGTGCAGGCGAGGGTTTGCGAAAGAATTCGATCCGTTCCCAGCGGAGCCAGGGTGGCCAACAGCATCGCCAATCCCAGCGCTGCACTGTAGGTGCCATATTCGGCCGGGCCCAGAAATCCGGCCAGCATCGTCGTGGAAACAAATACAAGCACAATCCCCACCGCGCGCACCAACAGTGCGCTCAGGGCGTCGGAGAGCCATGCTGACGGTTTCCATTTCACTACGCAGCACGCTTTCGAAGAGCAGGTCGGAACGGAATTGTGGCACGACTGTATTCGCCCAGAATCGAATGGCGTTCGCAGAAGCTTCGCAGTTCAGCAATCGACATCGCGTTGTCTTCTGTGCTGACGTAAGGATCCGTCACAACGGCATTGATCAGGTCGGGGTAGTCATAGGCGATGTCTTCATAGACGCTGCGAAACGCAGGCAACACTGCGAACATCTCTTCAAGCTCGATGGTCCGCCGGGTTTCCTCATCGCTCATCAATTCTTCGTAGAGTTTTTCGCCCGGCTTCGATCCAATCTCGGTGACTTCCATTTCCTCAGGAGCAATGCCCTGTTGAGGAGCCAGTTCCTCAATCATGACCTGAGCCAGATCTGCGATTCGAATGACCGGCATTTTGGTGACGAACACTTCTCCGCCACGCGCTTTCTCAGCGGCCGCCAAAACCAGCCGACAACTTTCTTCCAGTGTCATGATGAAACGCGTCATCCGCAGATCCGTCAGAGTGACCGGGCCACCCTGTTCGATCTGTCGCGCAAAGATTGGAATCACGGATCCTCGTGAGCCGAGTACGTTTCCAAATCGAGTCGAACTGAAGATCGTGCGTCGTCCCATCTTCAGGCTGTTCGCGGCGGTGATGAGTCGTTCGCCCATCAGCTTGGAGGTTCCCATCACGTTTGTGGGATTCACCGCTTTATCCGAACTGGTGAAGATCACTCGTTCAACATCATTCGCCAACGCCGCCTGAATGACGTTCTTGACGCCCATGATATTTGTCTGCACGGCATCAAACGGAGCACGTTCGCAGAGTATCACGTGCTTCAATGCCGCCGTGTGCAGCACGATATCAACGCCGCTGCACATGAGTTGCAGCTTGTCGGCATCACGAATGTCGCCAATCTGACAGAGACTTCTGACATCACTTTCCGGGTGACTGCGGCGATACTCCTGGAGTTCCTGTTCAAGAAAGAAGATCTCCGATTCGTTCGTATCGACGACTCGAATCTCTTTCGGCTCATGGGCCAGCAACTGCCGTACGATTTCACGCCCGACCGTTCCGCAGCCGCCAGTGACAAGGATGGTTTTGGAAGTGAAGAAGGTCATGGGAAAGGTTTCGGTTTGAGGTTTTCGGACCACCATTGAGCGATCACGTTCGTCCTGACACGCTGGTTCTGCGGTGTTTAAGCCGCTCTGTTGCGGTAAAGACTGTGGTCAATAACCTGAGCCATAGCTTCGGTGTCCAGGCAATATCCCAGGTGTCGATTAATCTGAGCGATCGTGGAGGCCGGCCGTGACAGCAACTCGTTGTAGCTGACGTTAATCAGCTTGAGATGTGTCTGTGATGGCAACCATGAATAGAACTGCCGAAGAACTCGTTCAAAGAGTTCCTTGATTTCTTCATCGGGGATCTCCGTCTTGATCCCATTGCGTAACAGCATGGCACGCTGCGATTGAATGATTTCGTCGATCTGTCGTCGCATGAAGACAACGCGATATTTGCGGTCCTTCGGGAGATGCTCCAACAGGTTGTAGACCATCTTCACCGAGTGACCGATGGCTCGATCAATCCAGTCACCGTAGTCTTGAATGCTCTTAACGCTTTCGAATTCGTAATAGCCGTTGGGATTGTCAGCGTCCGGTGTGCGATGTTCATCACAGAGCACCGGAATTCCGCCCACATTCAGCATCCGCATCATCAGCGATGTGCCGGACCTTGGCAGGCCTGAAACGATGGTGATGAACCGATGACCTTCTGATTGCGTTGCTTGGCTTTCCTGTGATTCAGGCCCGAATGGGCTGACATAACCTTTGCCGGGGTCCTCAGGCCCCGGTTGGATGTTGAATGGCTTTGAAGGGCTGAAGGCCCGGCACATTGTTGCTGCATCCTGTGCCGCCCCTTCAGGGCTTTCATCCTGCACTTGGCTCAAACCGGTGGCTGACGCCACCGGCAGAGGTTGTATCGGCCCATTCGGGCCTGAATCGCATGATGGTTCGAGATCCTCGGAGACGCATTCAAGCTGATCGTCTTCCGCATCCTCGATCGGCATCGCCTCCAACGCCTTCTTCAGCAGTGCCGTCAGTTGATTCTCTGTCAGCGCACCGGTCTTGCGGTCGATCGGTTCGCCGCCGGCGAATGCCACAAAGGTCGGCACGCCGCTGATTTGATACTGGCTGGCGAGATTCGGGTTGCGATCGATGTTGACGGAGTACACATCGGCCCAGTCACTGACTTTGACCGACAGTTTTTCCATCACCGGCTGCATCATCTTGCACGGCGGACACCACGAAGCCCAGAAATCCACCAGCACTGGCCGTTCGGAATCCAGGACAAGTTCTTCAAAATCAATTTCGCGAAGTTCCATGGGAGGGAAGTTTTCAGTGTTCGGTTTACAGTGTTCAGGTAATCACAAATTTCGGGTGCTGGATAGGTCCCATACGACCTATAAGACCTATTCAAAGTCAGAACGATTTCTTCATGCCGCCGGTTTCCATGTCTCCAGGACTTCCAATTTACCATGTTCCCCGGACCACTTGGTTTTTGGGAACAACGTATCTCGCATCTCAATAATTCGCTGTCGATTTTCTGGCTGCGTAAGCACTCGGAAAAGATGTCGCACTTCGTCAGCGAAACCAGACTCTGAGGCGAACCCAAATCGGTCGCTGAGTTTTTCGTGGATCACTTCGTAAGGATGCTCTTCCGCTTCGACGCGAGGATTTTCAATTCTCTGCACTTCGACTTCGAGTCCGAACTCACGGCCGATTGACGCAACCATTTTTGCAATCTGCATTACGCTGAAGACATCGGTCACCTGATTGACAACGTCATATTGCCCCGGCTCAGGCGGCGCGGCGATGAGTCGAGAAATGCATTGCATGGCGTCGCGCAATGTGATGTACCCTCGCAGTTGATTTCCGCTGCCGTAGATTGTCAGCGGCATGCCGATCACGGCCTGAGCAACAAAGCGATTGACGACCGTGCCCCACCATTCGTCGATATCGAAACGAGTATTCAAATCCGAATGTGCCTGGAGTTCTTCGGAGTAGTTTCCGTAGATCACTCCCTGCATCACATCGTAGCTTCGCAGCCACCAGTACTTGCAGGCTTCATAGACACTGAAAGTGCCCTGGACTTTACTCACGTGATAGAAGCTGACTGGATCGCGAGGTGTTAATTCTCCGCCGAGACTCCACTCCTGCCCCTGATATTGCAGGACCGCGTCACCGGGGAACAGGCCTTCGAACAGTGGCCGCCCGGTCAAGGGACTGCCATATTCGCCCATCGTGCCAAGCTTGATGATTGAGGCATCCGGAGCATGATCGCGGACACCGAACAACAATCCCAAAGTTCCCACGACGTTGTTCTGGATCGTGTTTACGGCCTTTTCAACGTCCGCCATGCTGTACGGTGCACTTGGGATTTCGGCGAATTGAACGATCGATTCCGGCTGAACCTCTTCGATGTAGGCGAACAGAGCCTTTCGATCCAGCAGGTCGATTTCGCGAAAATCGATTTGCACGCCAAGGTGTTCCTTCGCAGCGGCAATGCGATCTTCCATCGATTGAATCGGCGTGACCGACTGGGCGCCTCGTTCTGCAACTAATTTGCGACGCAGCATGTTGTCGATGCCATAAACCTTGCAGCCCAGTTTTGCCAGTTTCAGAGCCAATGGCCAGCCGAGGTATCCGTCCATGCCCAGGATCAGAACTCGCATCCCCTGGAGCAGATAACCGGTGTCGGTCTTCTTCCATTCCGGGCACGATTCGTAGGTGATCGACATCGGATCGAAGTAGCCGATCTCCGGACGCCGCTTGCATTCGACAACCAACTGCCCCTGAGCCGCTTTGCGAAACGCTGCCTGGCCACACGCACGAAAATCCACATGCCCCTTAAACTCCACCGCCGGACAACTCCAGCAGGTGTGATTGGCGTTATGGCAGGATTGTTCGGTCATCGTTTGATTCCTCGGTCCCATAATTCACAAGATCCCATTACTCCCATAATTCCGATGCGGTCTACGGAGACCATGGGAGTAATGAGAGTCATGGGAACGATGATTTATGACTATGCGGCTTTTCGCAATTGCTGTTGATGTGCCGGCATGATGACGTCGAGCACGTTTTCCACTTTCATTTCTTCAGGGATCTCGCCAAGGTTCCGACCTCGGACGAAGAATGAAGATTCCTCATAGGTGTGTTTGCCGTTGATTGCTGTTGGTTCGATCAGAGCTGACAGATTCATGCGGCCGGACAGAGCGACGTCTTTCGCCGGCATCACAATCAGATCCGGGGCACGATGAGCAAATGGGCCGCTGTAGACGTCTTTTCCCCGAAGCACTTCTGCGGCAACCGGCTGGCCATTCACCTTTGCGGTCAGGAACAGAGCGGTCAGTTCCTGCAACAAGGCTTCTGATTCGTCGGCGTTGACCAAGCCGCTCGGATATCGTCCCTGGCGATGCAGATAAATGCGGCCCGGATCCATGGCGAACGCTTTGGTTTCGGGCAACATATCGATGTAAGAAGGTCGATCAGAGGCACGTAGTCGAAGCAAGCCCGCCTCTGCCAGCAGACAGTTCACATTGACGCTCAGACGCTGACTCGCGAAACCATGATCGGAAACAGCACACAGTGTCGTTTGATCATCAAGTCGATCGAGAACGTATCCAATTTGGCGATCAACTTCGTGGTAATAGTCCAGAAACGTCTGATGAAATGGTGAAGAGCTATCTTCAAAATCTTCCCATAGATAGTGATTCAGTCGATCGGTTCCGGTAAACACAAACATGATGTTCTGCCAGGATTGTCGATCCCAGTGGTGATGCAGAGCCTGGCAACGCGCTGTCATGACTCGCCGGAGTTCATCAACAAATCTCTGCTTGCCTTTTTCAATCAGCGACATGTCCGCATCGACCGCGTAGTTAATGCTCTGCAGCCATGAAAGCTGCTCAGACGGATAGACCGCACGCTTCAAATCCAGCGCGACAAAGCCAGAGACCAGCATACCGTCCAGCGGTTGCGCGGGATACGTCTGTGGCACATTCATGATCAGGCTTGGTCCAGCGCCTTCGCGAGCCCAGAACGGCTTTGCTCGAAAAGTCCGCGATGACGTGAAGCCAAGCGTGTAGCTTCCGTCCATTAAGTCCGTGAAACCAAACACATTGTGGCCACCGGAATTTTCTCCGGTTACGATCGAGGCCCACGCCGCCGAAGAGACTTCAGGCAACGAAGATTTCATCGGCATCAGCGTTCCGGTCTGCAACAACTTCGCGCTGTGCGGCATCACACCGGACGCAGCAAATTGCTGCCACATCCAGCGAGGAAGACCATCGATGCCGAGCATGAAAAGTTTCATCACCGCAGCCTCCATGCTGCTTTTTTGGTTTTTAGTTTTCGGTTTTCAGAGAACTGCAGAGGCGTTTCTGAAGGCATTGATTGTCTTATCCGAAAGCCGAACACTGAAAACCCGGTCTTATAGATATCCCAGCTGTCTCAGTCGCTCCGAAACCGCTTCGGCGTCTTGTTCGTCCATGTAGTCGTCGGCGTCGCAGAGGTTCATCAGTGTGCAATGCAAATGGGGAATTCGCTGAGCAACAAGTTCTCTTACGAGCCTTTCCGCATCGCAGCATTCTTCTTCCGACACGACGACAATCCGAAGTGCGGAGTCGGAGATGAGTGTGCCAATTTCCTGAGCTGCCTTGAGTGACCAGCGGAAACCACAAGGACGATTTACCAGAGACGCACCGTTCTGGTCCGCGGAAACGAACATCGTCCCGGCGATGGTATTCAGTGGCTGCTGAGTCAGATTCAGCACGGCATCACCGGCCAGCAGGACCTCGGTAATCGAATTGGCTGTTGTTACGCATTCCGTTGCCATCGCACGCTCTTATTACAAATCCCGCGTGAATTACGCCTTGTTGAGGCTCGACGATCCATCGCCGACCACGCAGAACTTTACCCGCCTTTCCATTTTGCAGCAACGCGGCTTTTGGGACGGAAACCTTAAGTAAAAGTCGTGTTTCAGGCCATTTTTGGGCGTAAACGCAGGCGCTCAGCTTTTAGGCGGGATGGTGCGAGCCATCCGGCGACTGTCTGAAAACTGAAAGGGAGCCGTCTGGACACTTCGTTGACTCACCGGAGGGCTCGCACTATTACGCATCCACGGCAGAAGCTATTCTGCTGACGAACCACAGTCTGCGGTAAATCGCTGTGACATCCCGCGACGCTCCAGTTCGGTGTTCAGCACGCTGTGGTAGTGAGCAAGGCGGATTGCTGCGTCATCCAGAGAGCCTCCGAACGATCGCTTCTCATCGAGATAGATCAGCGGCACGGCAAATTCCTGAATCTTCCAGCCCAGATCAACCGCTTGCACCCATAACTGGAGCGGCATCGCATAACCAGTGTCCGTGATGTCCAGCCCAGCCAAAGCAGGAACTCGGTAGGCTTTGAATCCGCAGAACGCGTCGGTGATGGACAGCCCGAGTTGCTCATTCAGGCAGCCTGTAATGCGAGCATTGATCCGGCGACGTTCGATCGGAGGAATACTGTCGCCGGAAAATTGCTTCAGATATCTCGAGCCGGAAACCATATCGACCGGCCCATCGGCTCCCTGAACCATGGCCGCAATCTGCTGCACCAGATAAGGCTGATGCTGGCCATCGCAATCCATCGTCACAAGCACGTCGAAGTTGTGTTTCAGAGCGTATTCGAACGCTGTCGCCAGAGCCGCACCGTAACCACGATTCGGGTTGTGATGCACGACCTTCACATCCGGGAAACTCTTCAGCACCTGAGCTGTTCCGTCTGTAGAACCATCGTTCACGACCAAAATGTCTTTGGTGTGGTTCTGGAGTTCCGACAGCACGCCGGCGACGTGCGACACTTCGTTGTAGACGGGCAAAGCCGTCAGAATGCGCTGGCTCATGCGGTCATCGTAGACTTGGCGACAGTGATGTCAATTCGACAGGCCTGAATCTTGAATTCTCGCCGCGATCAGCGTCGGTTCTGGAAGTTATGGCGAACAAGTCCGGGTAGCACGTCTGCGTCGAGATTGGCGGTTTTTCCCGCTTTCAACAGATCCCAGGCGATAGCCGCCATCGCAGCATTATCCGTACACAGGTTCATCGGAGCCACCAGCAGTTCGATTCGTTCACGCTTGGCCATCTTCTGCAACTCATTACGCAGAAGCTGGTTCGCAGCGACGCCCCCTCCGACACAAAGTCGAGAATAGCCGAGTTGCCGAACGGCCTGGCGACATTTGGACACGAGAACATCGACCGCTGCTTCCTGAAACGCAGCAGCCAGATCATTCACACACTCCGGCGGAGTTTCAGCAAGCTGATTCGGCCCCGGAACACCTCGAGCCGCGTACAGAACGGCCGTCTTCAATCCGGCAAAACTGAAATCCAGTCGGCCGCTATGAATCAACGGTCGCGGCATGGTGAATTTCTTTGCATTGCCACTGAGGGCCGCTTTCTGAATGGCGGGACCTCCCGGATAGGGCAAGTTCAAAATTCTGGCCACCTTGTCGAAGGCTTCACCAGCCGCGTCATCCGTCGTTCCACCAATCAACTGGCATTCTGTCGCAGAGCGACAATCGTAGAGATTGGTATGTCCGCCGCTGACAACAAACCCCGCGCACGGATAAATGGAATGATCCTGACCCATTCCACAAGCGTAGATGTGAGCCTCAACATGATTGACTGTCACGAGCGGAATCTGAAGGCTCATCGCCATTGTCTTGGCCGCCGTCAGACCGACCAGCAATGATCCGACAAGCCCGGGCTCCGTCGTCACAGCAATCGCATGGAGATCCGACGTCAAGCAGCCGGCCTCTTTCAACGCCGCCTGGATGACTGGAAGAATGCGACGCACATGGGCTCTGGAAGCAATCTCCGGAACGACACCGCCCCACTCTTCATGCAGTTCGAACTGCGACGCAATAATGCTGGACAGGACGACGCCATCTTCGCGCACAACCGCCGCCGCTGTTTCGTCACAGGACGATTCAATCGCCAGCAATCGTCGTAAAGAAGAAGCTTCGTTCATGAGAGGCGATGCAGTGCGAAGAAAAAGTCCCGTCGGCGGAGCGACGTGGCCGTGGTCAACACATTAAAGAATCAGGCCTTCGTGAATACGTCCTTGCCAACCCAGGGTCGCAGAACCTTTGGCACCACCACACTTCCGTCTGCCTGTTGATAGTTTTCCAGAACCGCAATGATTGCTCGCGCACAGGAAATAGCTGTGCCGTTCAATGTCTGGACAAACTGAGTACCCTTCTTGTCAGGGCTTTTGCAGCGGATGTTCAACCGGCGTGCCTGATAATCCGTGCAATTTGAGGCACTGGTGACTTCGCCGTATTCTCCGCCGTCACCTCGTCCCGGCATCCAGGCTTCGATATCGAACTTGCGATAAGCCGGACCGCCAAGGTCTCCGGAAGCCGTATCGATGACCCGATAAGGAATGCCAAGTTCCTGGAAGACTTCTTCTTCGATCCGCAGGACTTCTGCATGCAACGCATCTGAGTCCTTCAGATCCGGCCCGGTGTAACCGAACATTTCCACCTTCGTGAATTGATGAACTCGGTAGATGCCCCGCCCTGCTCGACCGGCCGCACCAGCCTCTGTCCGAAAACAGTGTGACAACCCCGCGTACTTCAGTGGCAAGGTCGCGACATCCAGAATCTGATCCTTCTGAATTCCGCCCAGAGTGATCTCGGCAGTGGCCACCAGACTCAGATCGCTATTGGCCACAGAGTAGATCTGTGTTTCATTACCGCGAGGATTAAAGCCGATGCCTTCCAGAACGGAATCGCGAGCCAGGTCGGGCGTTGTGAACAGCGTGAAACCTTCGCCGCGCAGCTTGGTCAGTGCAAACTGAACCAGAGCCATCTCCAGCATCACAGCATCGTTCTTCAGGAAGTAGAATCCTGAGCCCGCCACGCGTGCACCGGCTTCGAAGTCGATCAGATCAAGATTCGCGGCGATTTCGACATGGTCTTTCGGTTTGAAGTCGAACTTCGGCTTGTCACCCCAAACGCGAATCTCGAACGCATCCTCTTCGCCACCAATTGGCGCGGAAGGATGAGTCATATTCGGGATGCGAATCTGCTCGTCGCGCAGCTGCTCCTCAACCTTCTTCTGCTGCTCTTCGGTCTGACTGACCTGATCGCGCAACTGCTTGCCCTGTTCGACAAGCTTCGGGCGATCTTCGGTCGACGCTTTCGGGATCTGTGCAGACACTTCCTTCTGCTGGCGACGCAGTTCATCACCTTTGGCGATCAGAGCATTTCGCTCATCGCGCAGTCGCACGACAGCATCAACATTGACTTCAACACCGCGTTTTTTGCAGTTGTCGACAACAAGATCACGATGATCGCAGATAAACTGCAGATCCAGCATTGGAAAACTCCTGGAGCAGATTCAATAGTCAGTGAAGCAACGAGCTGAGGGCTAATAGCAAAGAGCGGAGAACGTCAGGCCGATTTCATGGCGACGGCTCCCTTAGGTTTTCTTGACCTTTGCCAATTCCGACCAAAGGCAGGCGCTGGCAAGAGTGCCACGATGAAAATCCGTGACATGGATGTGTTCATCCGGGCTGTGAAGATTGTCCGAGTTTCGGCCCCAGCCGAGCAGAAGAGTATCGATTCCCAGAATCTGTTTGAAGCTGAGAACGACTGGAATGGAACCACCCTCGCGGATCAGAACCGGCGGCTGCCCGAAGGCTGTTTCCACAGCCTTGCGCGCGGCTGTCAGCCAGTCGCTGGTCGGATCAAAGACGAAGGCTTCACAACCGTGAGATCGCTTGAATTCGAACTCAATTCCCGGCGGACAATTTGCCTTCAGAAATTTTTCAAGAGCATCCAGAACTTTCGTCGGGTTCATCTTTGGAACCAGACGGCAGGTAATCTTCGCAATCGCTCGCGACGGAATAATTGTCTTTGGACCCTCGCCCTGATAACCGCCCGTGATGCCGTTGATATCGCAGGTTGGTCGGGCGGTTCGTCGCACCAGAGTTGATCGGCCTGCTTCGCCGAAAGTTGCTGAACTCCCAACTTCCTTCAGAAAAGCAGATTCAGAAAACGGCAATACTGCGTACTGTTCCTGTTCGATACTGGTCAGCTCCAGCACGTCATCATAGAAGCCGGGGATCTGAATTCGCCCATCGTCACCAACCAACTTGCCGCACATTTTGGCCAGGGCATTGACGGGGTTTGCAATGCTGCCGCCGTAAATGCCGCTGTGAAGATCTTTGGATGGTCCTTTTAGACGCACCTCCGCAGCCACGATTCCTCGCAGACCGCAGGTGATTGCTGGAATGCCATCCGCATACTGACTGGTGTCGCTGACAACAGCCACGTCGGCCTTCAGAAGCTGTTTGTGAGTCTCAAGGAAGTGATCCAGATTGACCCCACCAACCTCTTCTTCACCTTCGATCAAAACCTTTACATTGACCGGCAGGCTGCCATGAATCTTGGTCCAGGCTTCGATCGACTTCAGGTGAGTAAACAACTGGCCTTTGTCGTCCGTTGCTCCTCGAGCGAACAGTTTCCCCTCTCGAACCTGCGGTTCAAAAGCCGGGGTTGTCCAAAGGTTATGTGGATCCGGGGGCTGAACATCATAATGACCGTAGACCAGCACTGTTGGCAGGGCAGGATTCTCGATCCGCTCACCATAGACGATTGGATGGCCTTTGGTGGGATAGATGGTGGCCTTCAGGCCGGCTTCCGTCATGGAGTTCCTGACCCACTCCGCACAAACTCCCATCTGGGGCGCATAAGCACTGTCGGCGCTGACGCTGGGAATGCGGAGAAAGCTGCACAGTTGCTCCAGCGAGATCGATTGTTGCTGCCGAAGAAAATCGAGCACATCATTCATGAGAGTAACCTAATAACAGGAATAGAGTTTCTCGTTCTTCAAACGATCCCGGAACCGTTGTCTCAGTCAGGATGCGGCCGGATTTTGACCCTTCGCAAGTTCCGCTTCCCACTCATCAAGCAAAGGCCAGTCAACGGCACACGTTCCGAAGTCGGCCATGTGCTGATATCTGTCGAGGCGATCAATCGCCGACTGCAGCAGCTTTGCTTCATTTCGGAATGCTGGTCCGTGACTTGGCAACAACCACTCAACACTGCTCTTCTGAATTCGCTTAAGTGAGTCAATAAACGCTGGCAGGTCAGAACCATGATGTGCATCAATACTGCCAACGCATCCATCCCGGAAAATATTGTCGCCGGAAAACAGAAGGTTCCCAAGTCGAAATGCCAACTGACCGACGGCATGACCCGGAGTATGCCAAACCTGGATCTTCAGCTTGCCAAGCTCCAGTGTTGTTCCTTCATCAACCTCTTTGTCGATCACAAAGTTCGGCATGTCGATGGAGATACCCTGGGCGGGAATTTCTGCAAACGATGCAATGCGGTCATTTGACTCAAGAATAATTTTTGCGTCGGGATGAGCGACGAGTTGTGATCCCGGCAGCAGCTCTTTCGCGCGCTGGAATCCCTGGACATGGTCCGCGTCCGCGTGTGTCGCGACGAGATACTTGCAGTTGGCGAGAGGAAAGTCCATCTGACGAATCAGATCGATGATTTCATCGACGGTGTCAGCGTAACCGATATCCAGCAGCATCCAGTCGCTGCCGGAAAAAATCAGATACACACAGCATCCCAGTCGACGTCGCGCCTGAAAGTTGAGTTCAATTACGTTTGGAAAAAGCTCACGCCGTTCGAGCATTGGGGCCGCTCACATGTCCTTAACAGGGGTCTGGCTGCCGCAAAATCCCACTTTGGCAGCCCATTGCTGATTCTAGGGAAGCCCCTCGGTCCCGGCAACGCACCCTTCCGTTCCTCCCGCGGCAACGAACATTTCCGTGATGAGCCTGATTTAGGCTGTTTCAGCTTCGTGAAAGCTGTTCCTGGAGAGTGACTTTGGCTCCGCTAGAGTCCTCACAATCCCTACAGAGGAGTCATCGTGAGCAACATTGTCATAAATGCTGCCTGCCTGGCGGACTCCCGACGTTATAGTTTTTTCGGGGCCGGACATGACGGGGCTGTTGTGGTCGGATGTTTTTGCGAATAAAACGTGAGTTCGCAGAATCTGGAAATTACACAGAGTGGGGTCCCGGGCATCAGTTTAAAAACGATGGTGCTGTGGCAGCCTGAACAGGGCACACCTGAAGATCAGGCCCAAAGGATTGCCCGGCAACGTTAATCGGCACGGCAGGAGTAGTTCTCAATGAGCTCTGGCAGCATGGATGATGCATCCCGCCGTCGTTGTCTGATTCAGGACAAGCGCCGTCTGGCTGATATCGAAGAAAAGCAGGAACGTGTTCGAGCGTTTCTTCCGTCCGTCGGTGCTGACGCGATGCTCCTGCAGGATCCGGCCAACATCGCCTGGTTTACGGCGGGTGGAGATCTGAGTCGTTGTGCGTCCGACAGTTGCACCAGCAGCGTGTTTGTCACCGAAGACGCTCGTCTGTTTGCCACCAACGCCGTTGATTCCGCGCAGCTCTTTGAACGGGAGTGCTTCGGCCTCGGTTTCCAGTTGAAGCAGCGAGAATGGTTTCAGCCACACTGTGCATTGGTGGAAGATTTGTGTCGTGGCCGCAAGGTAGTGAGCGACTCTGGTTTCGAGGGAACTCGTAACGTCGGCAAACGAATTGCTAAACTACGATTGCCTCTGACCAGTCTCGAAGTTGACCGTCTGCGAAAACTCAGCAAGGTATTGGTGCACGCGGTCGAAGTAACGGCAGGACATATTCGCAAGGGAGTCACGGAAGCCGCTGTGGCCGGTGAATTGAGCAACCGACTTCTGCGGCGGACGGTGACGCCGGCAAGAATTCAGGTATGTGCTGACGGTCGCAACATTCGTTATCGCCACTGGAGCTACAGCGAAGATCCGATTGAATCTTATGCGACAGTTTCCTGTGTGGCTCGCCGCTGGGGTCTGCATGTCGCGGTGTCGCGAACTGTGTGTCTGGATGAGGTTCCTCAGGATCTTTGGGCGGCTCATCAAAAAGCAGTCATGATGCATGCCACGGGAATTTATTTTTCGCGACACGGTCAGCAGTTGAAAGATGTCTGGCCGAAAGTCAAACGCATTTACGATAAGTTCGGCCTGCCGTCGGAATGGCAACTGTGTGATCAGGCTGACATCATTGGTTATCGCACGAGCGAACATCAACTGACGCCCTCCTCCGAGTTTGAATTGCAGGGACCAGTTCCAGTTTTCTGGCATCCTGGAGTATCAGCCGCAATGCTCGGCGATACAGTGCTTGTGATGCCCAGTGGATTTGAGATGTTGACTCGCTCTACGGTTTGGCCGGAACTCAAGGTTCAGGTCAGGGGGCATGATGTTCCGTGTTCTGGTTTGCTTTTGATTCGAGAAACACAGGCTCCGGAATCGTCTTTGAAGACAAGTCGCGATCACGATCATGATTCGGCGATTTTCCGAGGCTATAACCTGCCCGATGATGACGCCGATGGTTCCCGGATGGATTCCATCTGGGAACTGGACATATCCGCAGGGGGTTCCGTCTTCGACGAGAGCGAATCGCAATATTCTCAGGAATCCGTACTGGATTGAGCCTTCTCTCTGTGCCGAAAGCCTTCACTGACTGGGCACCTCCTGCTTGTTGCACGATTGAGTGTCGTCTTTCGCTCCGTGAAAGTAACATACCGCCCGGATGAGGTTGGTAAGCGTTATTGAGTGAGCGACGATAGTGAGTTCTCAGGGACAATTTGGCTTTGCGGAGATGCGTGAATGGGAGCACGCTGCGATCGAGGATGTGAAGGTCGCAGAGGTCGTGTTCAATTTGCCGCTGGAGCGTCCTTACACCTATTCGATTCCAGAACCGTTGCGTGATCTGATCAAACCCGGTCAACGCGTGAAGGCTCCGCTCGGGCGAAGCAACCGGATCGTAGTCGGTTACTGTGTGGCGATCAGGCCCGGTGAGTCCGGCCAGAAGCGTCTGAAGCCGATCGAAGAGTTGCTCGACAGCGAACCATTGTTAAATGGCCAGATGCTGGAGCTGACTCGCTGGATCGGTGAACGCTACCTCTGTGGTTGGGGGCAGGTTCTTGACAGTGTGATCCCGGCCGGCGTTCGCAAGAAGAGCGGTACGCGAGAAGTACAGAATTTTATTCTTGTTCCGGGCACGGAAGAAAAACTCACTTCCGCGCGTCTGAGTCGTCAGCAGAAGATGGTGATCGAGGTTCTGCAGAAATCGACCGGCCCTGTGACGGCGACTGATCTTTGTGAACGAGCCGGTTGCAGTCCCGGACCGCTGAAGTCACTGCAGGAACGAGGACTGATCAAGGCGATGAGAATTCGTTCCGAGATTTCCGGCGATGATCTTTTGCCAGTACAGCAACAGGCAGACCTGAAATTGAACGTTCAGCAGCAGCAGGCTCTGGACAGAATTCTGCAGCCAATTCGAGCCAGCGAACATGAAACGCTGTTGTTGCATGGCGTGACCGGTAGCGGCAAGACGGAGGTTTATATCCGCGCGATTCGTGAAGTGGTCAGCTATGGTCGGCAGGCGATTGTGCTGGTGCCTGAGATCAGCCTCACACCGCAGACAATTCGTCGCTTCCGCAGCCGATTTTCCACAGTCGCCGTGCTGCATAGTCATATGACAGATGCGGAGCGACACTGGCAGTGGCAGCAAATTTCCAGCGGCGAGATTCAGGTCGTCGTCGGAGCCCGCAGCGCGGTTTTTGCGCCGACTCCGAATCTGGGACTGATCGTGATCGACGAAGAACATGAACCGTCATTCAAGCAGGACAGCACACCTCGATATCATGCACGCGAGGTTGCCAGAAAACGATGTCTGGATGAGCGAGTGCCGTTGATTCTGGGGTCAGCCACACCAACTCTGGAATCGTGGATCCGAGCGACTCGCAAACTGGACGTGCTGGTTTCCATGCCAAGTCGCGTTGAGGACAGGCCGCTGCCGCCGGTTGTGGTTGTCGATACACGGAGCGATCCTCGCATCTCAAAAGGATCCGCTATCGGTCGGGCGTTGTATGGAGCGATTGATCGAGCGTTGAAGGATAAAGGCCAGGTCATTCTGTTTCTGAATCTTCGAGGATACTCGCCGACGGTCTGGTGTCGCAGTTGTGGAGCCGGCATCAAGTGCCCGAACTGCGACATTACTCTGACATGGCATCGTGACCGGCAATGCGTCGTCTGTCACAGTTGCGATTACGAAATCACTCCGCCCAAGGCCTGCCCGACATGCCAGAGTCCTGCTGTTCGATACCTTGGGACGGGGACACAGAAGCTCGATGAAGAAGTGCAAAATACTTTTCCGAATGCCACAGTGATTCGTATGGACAGCGATTCGATGCAAAAACCCGGAAGCCACGATGAGGCTCTGGAGAAGTTTCGAAAAGGCGAGGTTCAAATTCTCCTCGGGACTCAAATGATCGCCAAAGGGCTCGATTTTCCGAACGTCACTCTTGTTGGCGTGATCGATGCCGACACGATGCTGCGTCAGCCGGATTTGCGTGCGGCTGAGCGTACTTTTCAGTTGATTGCTCAGGTCGCCGGAAGAACGGGTCGCGGCGAACGTGGTGGAAGAGTTCTCGTGCAGACAACAAGCCCGAATGATCCCGCAGTGAAGTTTGCATCAAAGCATGACTTCATTGGGTTCGCTCAGCACGAGTTGGCCGAACGCTACGACACTCAGGCTCCGCCGTTTTCCAGCGTAGCGCGAGTGATCTTTCGCGGGCCCGATGAGATGCGTACTCGTCAGACAGCACAGGCCGTCGCTGATCGGCTCCGATCGGCTCGCAGGGACGCGACTGAAGTAGTGCGAGTTCTGGGAGCAGCCCCGGCCCCGATTACTCGTTTACGCGGGCTATGGCGATTTCATCTGCAGATCGCAGCGAAAACGCCGGAGCTCGTGAAAGAATTATGGCAATCTGCTGAGCAATCTCTGTCATTGCCGGATGATGTGGAGTTCGCGATCGACGTTGATCCGATTAATGCCAGGTGACCGGTTATTCTTTGTCGTCCGTTCCATAGAACACCAGGTTCACGATCTTCCATTCGTCACCCTGCTTGATCAGCGTGAAGTGATCGTAGCCGTATTGTAAGCGGGGGCCGGCGGTCAGTTTCCAATAAACGACTGCTCGTGCAAGATCGGCTTCAAAGCGAATCTCTGTCTTTACGGGAACCTCAATCGCTTTATGGGCGGCCGATTTGTGATACGCGGCCTGGCCGGCGACAAACGGGACTTTGTTCTGAGTATAGATTTTGCCGCCACGACTGATCTCCTGTACAACGGCACCGTCGGCAAAACAATCTCCGTAGTCTTTCATGCGCTGCTCAGACCACGACAGGAAGTAGTGCTTGATCAGTTTCTCGACAGCCGGCAGCTCAGGGTTCGTTGCCTTGATCGACTTCTCTGCCGCCTGAGTTGTTGGCTCAGCAGCGATCAGTGATGTCGGAGTTGCTTTTGTGTCAGCGGCTTTCTGCGTTGTTCGAAGAGTTCGCCAGGTTTCCAGATAATCACCGACGAACTGTTGAATGTACTTCGCGTCCACGCGTTTTTCGCTTACGGTTGCTCCGAGCGGCGGGACATGGCAAAACGCGACATCCAGCTCAGGATGTTTGGCATGCAGATACTCAAGCGAATACAGAGTCTCCTCGCAAAGATACTGACCTGCTCGGCGAGATACTCGAACGGGATAACCCTGGTCGGCCAGTCGGTGCTGCATCATGTCGCAGTCGAGAGACGACTTGAACTCCGCCGGGCCGTCAGCAGTGATCACCGTCACAGCGGGAAGTTTGCCGTCGTTATCCTGAATCTGACCGCGCTGGTTGGAGGCTCGGGATTCAAGAGCAAATCCGTCTGCACCTCCCTGACCAAAAGAGAAGACAGCGACTGGTTTATGCTGTTCAATCAGCTTCTGCAGATGCTTGAGCGGTTCGCCCCAGACAACAGGTAGCTCATGAGCGATGATCAGATGCCCGTGCCATTCTGTTTGATGCAGATTTCGAATGCCCTGCCATGAAGGATTTGCGGGACGGCTGGGGCCAAACGGTTCGAATCCCGTCAGCAAAATCACGGGCTTTGCATCATCCGCGAGGACTGCAGGTGAAATCTGTGCCAATGGTGTCAGCCAGTTTGTGCACGCACAGAGAACAGTCAGGAGCAACATCCGTGGAGGCATCATGAATCTATCTCGCTGAATCAGGCCTGTCGCATTCGTTCGGACGACGCATTGTGAGACACCGGAAACTATCAGTGAAGCAAGGATCGTACGGTACAGCCCTCGTCGCTCATGTCGCAACTCTTCGTCGCGACCAGTTGATCCGGGCGAGACCTGAAAAGATTCTCAGGCGGCATCAGTAGAAGGCACGTTATGGCTTTTCCGAATCTGCACAGACGCAGATCATTTTGTGACAGCCCGGGCATCCCTGGCCGTACTTCATCTGGACAGCTTCGGTCAAATTGATGCCGGCCACATTGGCAATGGTAGCCAGCCAGGCCAGAACATCCGCAAATTCTTTGGCGATCTCTTCTTTAGGTGACTCACGTAGCGCCGCTGCGAGTTCGCCGATTTCCTCCATGAGCCACATGAAGGTGCCCTCCACGCCGCGTGCCTGATCTTTGCGAGAATACATGCGATCAATTAACTGCTGGAGTTCGTCGAGTGTCATGCCGTGAGCCTGAAAAAGCTATTAACAATTCGCTGCATTTGAACACCATGAGTCCATTTTTCGTCATGGTGCGATGAGACGCGGATACTGACCGCACCCAATGATGACGTCAAGACATTGGCTTCCGAAGGCTTATTGATGCAGGGGCTTCCGTAATGTCGCACCTGCGTTGGCCGCGAGATTCCCACCGTCCATGGGAATCAGAGTTCCTGTGATCCATTCCGAGGCATCGGAGGCCAGCAACACAATCAGGCCCTGAATATCGGATGGCTTTCCCAATCGACCGCACGGGATTCCGCTGAGCCATTGCTGTTCGATCGCAGGGTCAGCAGCGATGCGTTTTTCGAGGCTGGGGTTCAGCACCTGAGCGGGCAAAATCGCATTGCAGCGGATCCCTTGAGCGGCCCATTCAGTGCTTAATTCGCGAGTCATCTGGATAACAGCTCCCATCGCCATGCTGTACGCAATATGGCCTCGACCGAGAGCTGTTGTGCTCGCCAGTGAGCCGATGTTCACAATGCTTCCTTTGCCAGCCATCAGCATGCGGCGCCCCGCTTCCTGACACATCAGAAACCGTCCGAAAACGAGATTCTGAAAGACCTGCTGCACCGTTGTCAGCGGCATCTCTTCAGGTTTGCCGAGGATGCCTTCTCCCGCGATATTGGCGAGGAAATCAATGCGTCCGAACTGATGATCAAGGACCGTGAACAACTCCTGAATTTCATCCGCATCTGAGACATCCGTACGACGATAAACGGCTTTGCGACCGGTCTTCAGGATCTCATCAGCAGTGGCTTTCAGTCCCGGCTCATTGAGATCCGCGAGCACTAAGTCCGCACCATGAGCTGCCAAAGCCAGAGCGGCCGCTTTGCCAAGACCGCTGGCTGCCCCGGAAACGATTGCCACTTTTCCGGAAAGATCAAAGAGAGAACTATTCATAAAGGTGCCTTTGATGAGCGGTGGGGACTACATCTGCCTCAGGATTCGAACTGCGTCGACGGCTGCCGCATCCGGTGCCATGGTCGTGATGGAAATGCCTGAGACGACTCTTGTAATATCATGGTCCACTTTGTTGGGAATCGACCATTCTGAACCATCAGCGGTTGTCATGTAAATTGACAGTGTGTGATGTCCACTTCCGGGACGCTCGCCAATGATATGCAAAAGAGTGAAACGCCCCTCGCGGCCTCCGAACAGTTGCTCACCGATACGATAGCCAGCTCGAACTCGTCCCGCATCGACAACCAGATGCTCTGGCGAAGTCCTGAAGCCCGCGGTCTGCAGTTCTCTGCGGAGTCCCGTGATCAGGCTCATCAATTGATCGCCGTCGGTAACAGCCTGCGCGTTTAGTCCATCGGAGATAACGATCTGAGCATTCAATTGATCATGCCGACGGCGTATCCCATCAATCATCTCGCGAGACTGCTCGGAGAGATGTTCACCGGATACCGGATGCAGAATATAGTCGGTTCGATCCGCTGACTGACTGCGGAGTCGAACGGCGTTTGGGATGGTCGTGACGAAGGCGTCATCCAGTTCCTTCCAGATTGAGATTCTGGCGTCTTCATAGATATGCTGAATCTGTTTGGCCAGTTCAGGCTGAAGATCAGACGGGCTGGCGCCGTAACCCTCCGCCACGAACACACCTCGTGAGCGGACTTCGTCGATGCGATCCCTGGCTTCCTGCCGGATGGTCTCATCATCGCGAGCGTCGTTCTTCCGTCGGCAGTACTGCAGATAAACCCACGTCGGATCGCCAAAGTGCGGCGTGGGTTTGCCGTTGTTATCGACAATGTTCAGCGACCGGAAAAAGTTCCACATGCGATCATTGACGCGGTATCCGAATTTCTGACGGATGTGGACATGGTCCTGATAGCCTGTGGTCAGATATCCCAGCATCGGGTCAATTCGTGTCGGCAAGGCCATCAGATAGCCCGGGTTGGCCGGCATAATCTGATCAATGCACCAGCCAAGATCGTCGAGACTGACATCCATATGCAGCGTGGAGCAAACGTCGAGTCCGATCATGAGGCCGTGAAGTTTTCCCATCACGATATCTTCAAGGCAGCATCGCACAAGCTGCTCGCGGGAGCGAAAGACTTCCGGTCCGATAAAGCCTGCAACATCATTCAGATGGACCCACGGCGGCCGGTTTTGACCGCGTTTCTTCAGGGCCTCGGCAGTGACAGTGGTCAGAGCTCTTGCGAAGCCATACTTACGAGACTCATGAATCACCATGTCCGTGCCGTGGCCGTGTCCGTTTGTGAAGTCGGCCCCCTGCCCCGTTTCAAAATAGAGAGCGTAACGTCCTGTGCGAGATCTCGCATGCAGCTTCATTTTTTCGACGGTCAGATCGAAAGTTTTGTTGGCTGCATCGTTACCGGCAATGCTCTGGAACCAGAACTCTGTGGAGCCAGGATGTTTGCGTTCCACTTCCGCCTGTACGTTGATATGGGACAGCACACAATGAGGAAGAACATCTGTGATTTCGAATGTCGCGAGAATATCCTGCAGAGCATTCTCGACGGCCGCGACAGATTCGGGAGTGCTTGAAACCGGATTCGTTCCGATCAACACATCACCGACGCCGTACGCGAATGCATCAAAGACCTGCCAGCGAATATCATCGATATTGTCAGTGGGTGAGTTCGGCTGAATTCGAGCCCCCATGTAGCCCTTTGCGCCGAGTTGAGTGCCGGGCAGTGGATTGAAGACCTTCGCGCCAACTTTGATGAGTTCGTCGTTACTCATCAATCGCACAACGCAGGCGATGACGTCACTGGAGAGACCATTTCGAATCTCGTGAATGTCCTGTTCACTGCGCTCCAGAAGAAAGGTCCTGAGATCGCCCAGCGTCATTTCGCCAAGATGAGTTCTCAGGCTGGCATCGAGATCCGCGTTGATAAATTCAAACAGTTCATCCTTGAATGGGGGATGTTCATCGATTTGTTGAATCGTGGTGCAAGACAGGAGATTGCGAGCCAGCGTTCGAGTGGCATCATCAGCCGCAGCGACCCCCAGAATCTGATCGCCCTCTTTAAACTCATTCGCCGCACCCAGCATCTGACGATAGGCGTGCTCGTTCCAGCTGCCCTGGGTCCGATGAATCCAGACAAAGAGGTCTTCGTTTTGCGGAGCATCAGAAACGGGGCACAGCATCACGGACGCTGTGGAACGCGAAGTGCTCGCGACAGCAGAAATGCCGGCGATTCCGGCAGCCAGAAACCGTCTGCGATGTAACATGGGCCGAATCCTTGCAAGGCTGCGTTCCAGAAGTCCCGCTCCGAATGTAATCCTCGGAGCCCCAAACTGCCACCGACTTTCGTCCGGCCCGGCCGGCTAATGAATTTGGCGTCCTTCGTTGTGAAAATCTGGAACAAGTGGGGTTGTCTGCATTTGACGAAGATAGCCTCTACTCCTATTCTGACATCAGTACGCGTGCATTATTGCACGATGCCCCGCCGGAAGTTTGCCTGCCTTGAATCCCACCCTCACCCGTATTCGCCTTTCTGAAGGGTTTTGTCCCCGAAGCGTTGGCGTTTGAGCGGCAATGCTGTTCGGTCTGAAATGCCTGCTGGTTTTGATTCCCCTGGTGTGTTTGTGCGTTGACGGAGCGACGCGAATGATCGGATCCCTGAGATTCCGATCTCGGAGTTGTTTCATGCGTGGCTCGGTATTCGTTTTACTGATGGTTGTTCTGGCGTCCGCCGTGAACGCAGAATCTCCCGAGGTTGCTCTGGCGGAGGGAGATCCCGCGCCAGCGTTTGAAGCGATCTCAGTGTCCGGGGAAGTTTGGAAATCAGAAGAGCACGTAGGAAAAAAGTTTGTCGTGGTCTATTTTTACCCCGCAGATTTTACCAACGGATGCACTCGACAGGCCTGTGGGTTCAGAGATCACAGGCAAGAACTGGAAGAGGCTGACGTAGAGGTCGTTGGGATCAGTGGTGATTCCATTCGGACTCATGAATTGTTTGCACGAGTCAACTCGCTAAAATTTGACTTGCTGGCTGATGAAGATGGGAAAGTGGCTCAGGCGTTTGGAGTGCCGGTTCGCGAAGGCGACACGATCACCAGAATGGTGGAAGGTGTTGAGCAAACGTTGAAACGCGGTGTGACAGCCAGTCGCTGGACTTTTATCATCGGGAAAGATGGGCGGATTATTCGGAAGAATACGATGGTCGACGCAGAGCAGGATTACAGAAAAGTTCTGGAAACCGTTCGACGTTTGACTGCTGATGCCGAATAATGCGTGTGTCGAAGGCTGGAAAAGAATCCAGGCAGTTGGTCAGGCCAACTGAACGACTGGCTTTGTGATGGGTTTCTCTCAGTGTGTTGAGGGGCTCTGGTTGTCGAATTGTTTCATTCAGGGAGTTTCGAAGCATGAAGAAGTTTGTTGCATTTTGCATGATGGCTCTGGCCGCAGTTAACGTTGTCAGCGCTGCTGACATTAAGTCCGGTCTGCAGATTGATGAGTTCCCTGCAGCTTTCAATGTCACCGACATTACCGGCCCATCGGCTGGAGAGAAGCTTTGCTACCGTTGCCAGTACGGTGCTCGTCCGGTAATCAGCATTTTCGTCCGAAAGATGGATGAGAACACTCTGAAGCTGGTCAAAGAACTTGACGCTGTTGTTGGCAAGAATGCGGAAGACAAGAAGATGGCAGCCTTCGTCACTGTTCTGACCGACGATCCAGATGCTCAGGAAGCCTCTCTGAAGAAGGCTGCTGCAGAGCAGAAGATTGAGCACACTCCGCTGACCGTTTTCGAAAACGCAGTTGGTCCTGCCAAGTACAAGATCAGCGAAAAGGCTTCTGTCACCGTCATGATGTGGGTTGATTCCAACGTAAAGGTCAACTACGCATTCGAAGATGGCAAGCTTAACGCTGAAGCCATCGGCAAGGTTGTAAAGGACACAGAGAAGATCCTGAACTAGTTTCGGATGTCGTTTGGCTGAACCTGATTGGCTGCTGAACGGCTTCGATCTGAATTAGAACAGATCTGAAAATTTAAAAAGACTGAGTGGCCCATCGGGGTTGCTCAGTCTTTTTTGCTGTTAATGTTGCCCCTGGAAATAAACTTCCTCGTACGGCTGAACAACGACAAATCCGTCGCCCTGAAACTGCATCTGAATTGATTCGCCGCTGCCCCGGCCAAAGAACGTCTTCAGCGAGATATCCTTTTTGAACTCCGGCGTCAGGTTGCCTGACCAGGCGATTGTGGCATTCGGATCGGTCGTGACAGGTTGGCCGGGTCGCACTCGCAGAGTCATCGGCTGAAAATGGGACGTGATTGCGATCATCCCGATTCCCCGGAGTTTCACGTTGAAGAGTCCTCCAGCCAGCATGCCTGTGATGGACTTCATCATTTTGATGTCCCATTCAACAGACGTTTCCAGTGCCAACAGATCGTTGCCGTTCACAAAGATTGCTTCGCGATTAAGGCTTAGAATACTGATCCGCTTGCCGGAATCCGCCAGATAAAGTCGCCCCTGTCCTTCAGCTTTTGTCAGCTTTGTACCTTCTCCACTGACGGCCCTCTTAAGCAGCTTCCCCAGTCCTTTTTCCAGCAGTCCTTCTCGCGTGAACTTGATGTTCCCGACATAGGCCACCATCGACCCCATTTTTGTCCATACCGGCCCGTTCAGATTGACCTCCAGCATGTACGGGCTTTCCAACTCAAAGAGGCCGTGACCGTGGTCCTGCTGAGATGTCTCCTCGACAAACTCGGCCAATGAATAACGCTGATCATTGTCTGGTGGCGGAGAGTTCTTTCGGGGAGAGGAAAAGGCGGGTGATGATCCGAAGACTGATTTTTGCGGAAGCGACGCTTCGTACTCGACATCATCTTCAAAGTCTTCATCAGCCGGAGTTGCGGCGAGTGCCGGGACCTGAATCGCGGCTTTACAGCTTGGGCAGGACACCGTCCGTCCCGCAAGATTGTCCGGAGCTTTCAGGCGTTTTCCACACTGACATCGGATCTCGATTGGCATAAATCAATCACTTTCGTGCAGTCGCAAATCAGTCAACCGTCAGAGCCTTTATGCGCTTTGGTGTTTTCGGAGTCAGCGAATTCAGAGGGAGAAGGGGGCCTGGATGATTTGCAGACGTTATTGCTTCGGACCAGTTCCGTCCAGGGAGTTGGCGACGCCTTAAAAAAATCGCGTTTACATCGCGGACAGACGGAATAGTCCACGGACTTCCCTTCTTGAAAATCGCCCCGGAAATACGCCTTCATCATTCAGTGTTGTTGTCAAATTCGCTGCTGGTGCCGGGTGAGAACCCGTAGAAACGGGCCAATACCCGTAAGTTTGGCAATTCGTAACAACTGTACTGATCATAACGCAAGGCTGAATTCGGTTCGATATTGGTTGCTGGTATTTACGCTGCCGATAGCTTTGATCAACCGATGGATGGTCGATCGTACTCAAAGAATAAGGTGACTTAAGGGGTTCCGTCGTTGTGCTTGCTGCAGATCAGGGAACTCCTGATTTGAGCCCTGATTGAGTTCGAGCGTCACGGTGAGACCAGTGACTCACGGAGGAGGTTGAAAGTGCTGTTTCAACGTCATGTTTGCCTGAGCCTCATCTTTTGCCTGAGCCTCATCCTTTGCCTGCATTGCGCAGCCGCGTCCGCGCAGTCGGAAAGCGAATCAATGGCGGGGCATGCTCAAGCGGATCCCGTGCAAGAGGTGGCCAGAATCGCTTCGTTTCGAAACGAGGCTGTTTCAGATGACACTACAGAACTTGAAGCTCGAGTCCAGCGGCTGGAAGCGGAACTTTCCCAATTTCGAGCGCCGACATACTCGGACCCGATGAGAACTCTGGAGTCGCAACTTCAAAGACAGGACGCAGGGACCGGAGCCCTGTTTGGTGATATCGAAGTCACTTTTCTGCAGCCGCACATTTCAGGTTCACAGGCAGCCTTCGGATTAGGTGCTGTCGGGCGACTTATTGACGGCGACTATCAGACTGGAATGCGTTACGTCCTCGGATATCGCAATGATTCCGGAGTCGGCGTTCGCGGGCGTTTTTGGCAGTACGATCACAGCTTTGTGTACCTTCCGCCATTCGAGCCTGCGGTTTTTGGAATCCGGATGGATGTTGCGGATACGGAAATTACACTCGACCAGCGTTTGCGACACTGGGATATGCAGGTTTCTGCCGGCCTTCGCTACGGACGTCTGGAATACTCCAACGAAACGCCCACTTTATTCGGTGTGGGTACAGCGACGTTTGAAGGCGTTGGTCCCACATTTGCCCTGAATGGTCGTCGTGCCATAGGCAACAGTGGGTTCTCATTTTTCGGTAATGTCCGTGGGGCAATACTGATTGGCGACATTCGCAATTCTGCACTGCTTCCTTTCATGCCAGCTGTGAGATTGGAAGATGAAATCATGACGGTCGCCGAGAATCAGCTTGGCGTCGCATGGACTCATGATCTGAACAAGTTCGTGCAACTGGATGTAAAGACCGCGTGGGAAACCCAATACTGGATGAACTCATCGTTGTCGGACGACGTTTATGGAATTGGATCCAACCTTGGTTTCACCGGACCGACACTGTCCGTGGAACTGCGCTACTAGACTAGAATTGTGCCGATGGATGTTGGCCGGGGCAGGCTCCGGTGATGTCATGGTTGTTTTGATCAGCTGGATGGGGCCGTTTATCGCCGATACCGTTAAAAAACGGGCACATTCCGTGCGAAGGTCTGAGACGAGCTGAGGGCCACCGAGTTTTCGGGGTTCAGGCACTGGGAAGTCGCCTGCTGCTTCGATCTGCAAGCCCCTGGGCGTTTCGGATCGCGACGGGCAGGAATTCTCATCCCACATCAGGGATCAGGCCGTCGAGTTATCGCAGGATGCGGGTGTAATGGGCTTTTTCAATCATGCTGACTACGTCGAAATGACGGTTCACTTTCGCTGCAATCTGCGATGCCGTCACTGCATGATTCTGGAAACCATGGATTGGTTACGTCCGGCCGATGAACGTGAGTTCTCCGACTTGCTGGAAGAGAATCGCCGAACTTCCCGATGGAAGGGCCTCATACTCACGGGCTCTGAAGTCACTCTTCGCTCAGACCTTCCCCAGATGGCTCAGCGAGCACGGGACGCTGGTTTTGAACACGTTCGGATTCAGACCCACGGGATGCGACTGGCTGATCTTCGCTACTGTCAAACCTTAATCGAGGCGGGCATCAATGAGTTCTTTATCAGTGTGACGGCTGACACTGCGGAACTTCACGATTCGATAACCGAAGTGCCCGGCTCCTTTGAGAAAACTCTGCAGGCGATTCGTAACCTGGCTCTATTTCCAGGCGTGCGGCAGATGACCAATACAGTCATCACGAAGCTCAGTTACCAGTCTCTGCCGAACGTGGTAGAGCTGCTGGAGGAGGTTCCCAACCTCGTCGAAATGGACTTCTGGAATTACTGGCCGATGACAGAAGACGGAGATCCGAATCTTCTTGTTCCCCACTTCGAGGTGCAGCCGTTCCTTCGCTCGGCGATTCGTTTGGCTCGTGCATTGGGGCGACAGGTCGAAGTTAAGAATTTTCCTCACTGCCTGCTGGGATCGGACGCTGATGCGTTGGTCAATGATCAACCGGAACTGCGAATTGATCCTCGGTTCTGGAATGAGTTTAACCGGAATGGGTTTCATCAATGTGCGTTTCGCGAAGTCTGCGGTTCTCGACAATGTCTGGGGCTGAATGCGGCGTACGTTCGGGAATTCGGCTGGCATGAAGACCTGCTGAAGCCTCTTCCGAGGAGTGCCTGATCATGGCAGTCGATTATTCATTGCTGATTACGGGCTGAGAAGAGCATCTTCGAGCTGAGTCGTACTGCGTTAAACAGAATGTTGGAGTTGGTTTCCGATGAGCAGCAAAGTCGCAGAGTCGACAAAACGAATTGTGATTGTTGGTGGCGGGACATCCGGATGGATGACGGCTGCCTTGATGTCACAGGTCATGCGATCATCCGAGCAATCCATAACCGTTATCGAGCCGCCCGGTCCGCGGGGAATCGGCGTCGGTGAAGCGTCCGTGATTTCCATGGTACAGTTGCTGAAGCAGCTCGGTGCTGATGAAGTGGAGATGATGCAGCGGTGTGAAGCCACCTACAAGCTGGGAATTCGATTTTGCGACTGGTACGAAAAGGGTCACGATAACTGGCATCCATTTGGAGTCTGTGGTGCCAGAATTGACGGCCGAGACTTGTTTCCATTCTGGCTGGCGGATTCGAAACGATTTGGTACCTCGGAGCCCTATGAAGCTTATTCTCTGCAATGGGCCGCATCGAATGCGGGCAAGGCGCCTCACGCGTTTCATTGCCCGTCCCCCATCGCACAGACTCAGTCGTATGCATTTCATTTCAATGCGGAAGCACTGGCCGGCTGGCTGCGCGATATGGCTCTGCGAAACGGCGTCAAGGAGATTGCCGGGGCAGTTCAGAATGCTGAATTGGCGGAGAGCGGAGATGTGAATGCTGTGACACTGTTCGCCGGGGAAAGAGTCGAAGGTGACCTTTTCGTGGATTGTTCCGGTTTTCAGTCCGTGCTGATGAATAAGGCTCTGGGAGATCCATTCGAGAGTTGGAACAGCTATTTGCTCTGTGATCGTGCCGTTGCTTTCAAGATTCCGGCTGAAGGTTCTGTGCCACCGTATACGAAGTCCCATGCTCTGTCGGCAGGCTGGGCGTGGCATATTCCACTGGCCTCGCATCTGGGATTGGGATATGTCTACAGTTCACAGTTCATTTCCGATGAAGCTGCCTGGGAGGAACTACGGCAGCACGCGCAACTCAATCCAGGTGCCGGACAGGAACCTCGCTTCCTGAAGATGCGTGTCGGTCGTCAGCAGTCGTTCTGGAAACGGAATGTCGTTGCCATTGGACTTTCAGCCGGTTTCCTGGAACCGCTTGAGTCCAGCGGTATTCATCTGAGTCAGGTCGGAATCGAACTGCTGCTGAAGAGTTTTCCATCCGGCCGCAACGCGGACTCGTTGCGAGATCATTACAACCAACGTATGGCTTTGATCTACGATGAAGTCCGCGACTTTGTGCAGATGCACTATCGGCTCAGTCGACGCACGGACAGCGCATTCTGGATTGCTGCGCGAGAAGCGGAGATCTCCGGTGACTTGAAACGACGGCTTAATCTATACGATGAAGTCGGGATGCTGGACAATTTGCAGGCAGAAGCATTTACTGAGACCAGCTACTTCCATCTACTGACTGGAAACAAACGCCTGCCGCGGCGAGCCCCTGCCCTTGCGGCTTCCGCTGATCCACATATGGTTCATTCAATATTGGCTTCGATCAAAGCACAGAATGACCAAGCGCTCCGCGATCTGCCGCCGCACGAGGAGTTGCTGCGGCGGATTCATCGGATTCAGCTTGCCAGGGCCTCCTGAGGGCAATGCCACAAAGAGGGCCATTGTGGTGAGAGCCCTCAGCCCTGCTTTGGAGCTTCTTCGGGTTTTGACTCAGCAGGTTTTTTGACGACCGGCGGCAGTTCTTTGCCTTCTGCGATGAACTTCATGGACACTGAGTTAACGCAGTGGCGAGTGTCTTTATCTGTGAAGCCTTCGCCCACAAAGACGTGACCAAGGTGACCGCCACAGTTCTTACAGGTGATCTCCGTGCGTTGGCCATCTTCGTCCGGAGTTTCTTCAACAGCGCCTTCGATCTTGTCATCGAAACTTGGCCATCCGCAATGACTGCTGAATTTGTCATCGGATTTGTACAGCGCTGCATTGCAGCGACGGCAGATGTAGGTTCCGGGATCTTTCAGGTCGGTATACTCACCGACAAACGCTCGCTCGGTGCCTTTTTCAAGGATCACGTACTTTTCAAAATTGGTCAGCTCGTTGTATTCCGTTGGGGCTGGCTCTGGGGGCATTTCGTTGGCTTTCTGTTCGGATGGGGCCGACGGTTCACCGGCTTTGGTCGTGTCCGGCTGAACAACTGCGGATGAGATGGTCTCCACCGCATTCGGCTCAGGCCCTTCAGCACATCCGCTGAACGGTATTGCCAAAGCCGCAACGAGCATGAAACGATTAACAGACTTCATTCTTCCTGCTCCTCGAATGACAGAGGGCACGCTGTTTGCGTGCCCTCCAGCTAACCAAAACGATCCGACGAAGATCAATGCTTGATCGGCGTCAGCATCACGGACATCATCTTGCCGCTTTCCATCCGCGGTGCTTGTTCTACAGTTGCGATATCTTCCAGCTTCTTCACGACTTCCTGAAGCATTTCCATACCACGCTCATGGTGCGCGTTTTCGCGTCCCTTGAACATGACGTTAATTTTGACTTTGTCACGTCGTGACAGAAAGTCGCGAGCCTGTCGGATCTTGACATCAATGTCGTTTTGTCCGGTCTTGGCACGCAGACGCAGTTGTTTCAGCTGTGTCTTATGTTGCTTTGGACCGCTGGACTTCTTCTGTCGTTCATAAATCACTTTGCCGTAATTCATGATACGGCAAACGGGAGGACGGGCTTCCGGGCTTACCTCAACCAGGTCTAAACCTTCATCCTGGGCCATCCGCAGTGCAACTGCGGTTTCCATTTCACCTAGCATTTCCCCGGTCGCACTTACAACTCGAATTGGAGAAATGCGAATCCGCTCATTCATGCGCGGAAGATTGCTCTGCGGGGGAGCTGCTGCTGGACGAGATCGTTTAATGATTACCTCCGGAAAGAACAAATCGATCAGACTCAAAGACCTGACATTGGTCATTCAGTTGAAAACAGCAGAGGGAATCTCACGGTATTCCGTGGTGTCTCACTCCGCACTCCGTTTTTTGCCATAAAGCTCCAAAAAAAGCCAGCGTTTTTGAGCCCATCCTCCAGGAAACTCTCCAGACACCCGGGGTTTTCCTGCTTGCGGTCTCCGAGGATTGCCCGAATCCCTGTTTTTGAGCCGAATCTGAGCCAATTCCCAGCTCGACGACAAATGAATCGCGCGGGAGGGAACTGGTATGCAGGCCACCAATCGACGCCTCTTCGGGCTGATCGCGATGACTTCTTCATTTGGCTGGACTGTTTGTCTGCCTGAAGGCATAACACGCTCAACCTGCAGTTAATAGTCGGCGGGCAGTTTTTGCACGCTCGCTGATTCACTCGCGAATTCTTCGGATGGGATCTTAATGATGGCCTCTTTTTCTGCATCGCTCTTCAGCCGCCTGGTTGCTGTCATGGTGCTGATGCTTTGCTTCAGCAATGTTGTACTCGCTGGAAACTGGGGCCATTGGCGAGGTCCATCGGGAAATGGGGCGGCTCCGGATGCGGCGCCGCCGACGGAATGGAGCAGTACAAAGAATGTGAAGTGGAAGATGGCTTTGCCCGGACGAGGTTCCTCGTCACCGGTGATCTGGGATCAGCAGGTCTTTGTGACAAGCGCGGTTCCGGCTGCGAAAGCGACTGGCGGGAAGTTGCCGAATCTGGAATTCAAACTGCTGTGTTACAACCGTGCTGACGGAAAGTTGCTCTGGGAAAAGACCGCTGTCGTTTCCGTGCCGCACCAGGAGACACATTCGACCAACGGGTTTGCGTCGGCTTCTCCATGTACCGATGGCGAACATGTCTATGCTCATTTCGGTTCACGAGGTCTCTACTGCTACACGATGAAAGGTGATCTCGTCTGGAAGAGGGATGATTTCGGTCTGATGAATACGCGCAACAGCTTTGGAGAAGGAAGTTCTCCAACGCTCGCGGGCAACAGGATCATCGTGCCGTGGGACCATGAGGGACCATCTGCTGTGTTCGCCCTTGATAAGCTCACCGGAAAGACGTTGTGGAAGACCGATCGCGATGAGCCGACTTGCTGGGCGACTCCACTGGTTGTCGAATTCGAAGGCAAGCAGCAGGTCGTTATGAATGGACAGACGTGTGCTCGCAGCTACGATCTGGAAACCGGAAAAGAGCTGTGGCGTTGTGCAGGGCAAACGGAACGTCCGTGTGCTTCGCCGGTCGCAGAGAACGGACTTGTGTATGTTGGAAGCGGACATCGTGGCTCATTTTTGGGAGCATTCCGGCTGGATGGTCAGGGCGACATTAAAGGCAGCGACAAAGTTGTCTGGACGATCGATCACGACACGCCGGATATTGCTTCTTTGCTGCTCACGTCGGGACGCATTTATTTCCACAAAGGCAAGAATGGTCAGTTGTCCTGTGTGGATGCGGTTACCGGCAAGCCTTTTTATACGGCCGAACGAATTCCGGGGCTGGATTCCATCTATGCGTCACCGGTTGCAGCCGGTGGGCATGTCTATCTGACTTCGCGAGCAGGCACGACGGTTGTGATTTCTGACGCGGCGGAGTTGAGCATTGTTGCAACGAATAATGTTGAAGAGACCGTAGACGCAACTCCGGCCCCGGTGGACAACGAACTGTTTATTCGCGGCGAAAAGCACCTGTTTTGCATTGCTGCACAATAGCGTTCACAGCATCGAGCAATTCAAACTTCGCGGACCACAAGCATGTCAGGATTGACGGCTGGTGGTCTTTTTTATTCTGTCTCAAGCATTGCGAGGAACTCATCTTCTGTCAGCACCTTGACTCCCAGTTCCTGCGCTTTGGTGAGCTTGCTTCCCGCCGCCTCGCCCGCGACAACGTAATCTGTCTTTTTCGAAACACTGCCGCTGGCTTTGCCGCCGTGATCGCGGATGAGTTGTTCAATCTCATCGCGTTTCAGGCGAATCATGGTGCCCGTTACAACAAGCGTTTTCCCTGCCAGTTTTGCTCCGTCACCGCTTGTCGTGCTGCCGGAACGCTCAACGGCCTGGCCCATGTTAAGGCCCAGTTCCGTCAGCTCCCGGACGAGAGCTTTGCCGTAGTCAGAATGAAAAAACTGCACGACGGACGCGGCAATGACTTCGCCGATTTCATCAACCTTCGAAAGTGACTCTTCTGTCTGAACGGCAATTTCCTTCATCGTGCCGAAGGCTCGTTCCAGAGTTCGTGCGTTCGTCTGGCCAACGTGGCGAATGTTCATTCCGGTCAACAGCCTCCAAAGCGGCTGTTGCCTCGAAAGCTCCAGTCCGGACAAAAGCTTGTCGATCGATTTTTCTCCGAGACGATCAAGCTTCAACAATTCGTCGCGACGACTGCTCAGCCGATAAAGTGACGGGATTCCATCAACAAGCTTCGCGGCAAGCAATTGCTCAACCAGCTTTTCTCCCAGGCCATCTATGTTCATTGCTGGTCGAGATGCGAAGAAGATCAGTGTCTCACGCAATTGAGCTGGGCAGGCAGGATTCTGACAGCGAATGTAGACTCCGCCCTCATCCTTTTGAACATCGGATTTGCATTCCGGGCATTGTGTTGGGAATACGAACGGTTGCTCATGTCCTGTTCGAGCGGACTCGTTGACACGCATCACGTGAGGAATGATCTTGCCGGCTTTTTCAACGATAACCGTGTCGCCGATCCGGATACCGAGACGGTCAAGTTCCTCCGAATTATGCAGGCTCGCGCGGGACACTGTGGTTCCGGCGATCTCGACGGGTTCCAGTTCGGCCACGGGAGTTAACGCGCCGGTCTTGCCGACTTGTATCGTGATCGCACGAACTCGTGTTTCCGCTTCGTAGCGTTCCCACTTGTAAGCGCGAACCCAGCGAGGGTGTTTCGAGGTTGCTCCGAGCTGTTCACGATCGGCAAGATTATTCAGCTTGATCACAAGGCCATCGACTTCAAACGGCAACTCAGGGACTCGCGCAATCATCTCAGCGCAGACTTGCAACAGTTCTTCGAAGCCATTTGCATGGGACACGTTGGGGGTCGTCGGAATACCGAGATTGCGAATGGAGTCCAGAAATTCGCCGTACGATGTCCATGAGATTCCTTCAACGTAACCGACACCATGAGCCAGAAATCTGAGCTTGCGTTCTCGCGTGAGTCCCGGATCCAACAGCTTCAATGCGCCGGCGGCAGCGTTGCGAGGATTCTTGAAGGGCTCTTCACCCGCGCGAACCTGCTCCGCCTGAAACGCTGCGAACTGTTCGTTCAGGATGATGACTTCACCGCGGACTTCGAGTGAGGTCGGGGGCTTTTCGGTCATCAGCCGGAGAGGGATTCCGGCGATGACTTTTGCGTTATTCGTGACATCGTCGCCGACAGTTCCGTTGCCTCGAGTTGCTGCACGAACGAGTGTGCCATTCTCCCAGATCAACGCGATGGCGACGCCATCGATCTTGAACTCAACGGAGTATTCGAGTGATTCACGGTTCAGCGTTTTCCTGAGGCCGGCATCCCAGTCGACCAGTTCCCGCTCTTCAAACGCATTCTCAATGGACAGCATGGGAATGCGATGGGAGACCTGCGTAAAACCGGCGATAGGTTCACCACCGACTTTCACGCTGGGGCTGTCTGCGGTCGCGTACTCCGGATGAGCTTTCTCCAGAGCAATCAGGCGGGCCATCAGAGCGTCGTATTCACGGTCCAGAATTTCTGGTTTGGCTTCGACGTAGTAGAGGCGGTTGTGCCGCTCCAGCTTTTGGCGGAGTTCAGTGATCTCCTGGAGTTCATCAATTTCATCGTGCGGAAATAAACTGGCCATGAACAGCGGCTTATCGAGGGGGATAGTTGACATTGGGCATCATAAGACGGCCAAATCCGGGGCCGCTGCGTATCATTGTGCGGTTCCGTGTTCCATACAATCGAAGGAATGTCGAATGCGAGTGGCAGCGTGTTGACGAATTGGGGCGTTCTCCATTAGAGTTTCAGGACAAATTGACAAGAAAAAGTGAGGCCGCACCGCCATTCGACCTCGCAAGTTCCTGCAGTGCGCTGGATTTTTGAATGAGTCGAAGCCGCAGGACGCAAAATATTGGCGCATGATCCTGGAAATACATTGGAAGTCCTGTTGGAAACGACGTTTGAACAATTGGGGCTAAAAGCCTCGACTCTGAAACAACTTCAAAAGATCGGCTACGAAAAGCCGAGTCCGATTCAATCGGCCTTCATACCCGTCGCGTTGACGGGGAAAGACTGCATTGGACAGGCCAGAACCGGAACCGGTAAGACTGCCGCTTTTATGCTTCCCGCGCTGGAACGCGTGGACCTGAGCCTGCCTAAAGTTCAGGTGCTTGTACTCGCTCCGACTCGTGAGTTGAGTGAACAGGTTTATGCCGAATCGAGGAAGCTGGCCGGCGGAGATAAGCTGAAGTTCGCTCTCGCGACCGGTGGGCGTCCAATCGGGAAACAGATCGACGATTTGGAAAGTGGTGCTCAGGCCGTTATTGGAACACCGGGCCGAGTGATCGACTTGCTGCGTCGACAGCATTTGAAGCTCAGGAATCTGATGGTCGTTGTACTGGATGAAGCCGACCGAATGCTGGACATCGGGTTTCGCCCTGACATTGAACGCATCCTGAAGTCATGCCCGGAAGAACGCCAGACGTTGTTGTTGTCGGCCACGTTGCCTCCGCCTGTGGAGAAGCTGGCTCAAAAGTTTATGTCATCTCCCCAGATGGTGGATCTGTCAGAAGACCGCGTTGTTGTTGATACGATCGAACAGTATTACATCACTGTTGATGAAGATCGGAAGACGGCCTTGCTGCTGCGAGTGCTTGCGAAGGAAAAGCCAGGTCAGGCGATCGTGTTTACTCGCACGAAGCGCGGTGCCGATGCGTTGCACCTTAAGTTTTCTAAACGACTGAAGTCTGATCGGATTGCTGCGATTCACGGCGACTTGCCGCAGCGAAAGCGTGACAAGGTCATCAAGTCACTTCGCGCGGGTGAGATTCGTCTGTTGATTGCGACGGACGTTGTGGGACGCGGCATTGACGTCAGTGGGATTTCGCACATCATCAACTTTGATATTCCCGAGTATTGCGACGACTATGTGCATCGAGTTGGCCGAACGGGCCGACTGTCGTCGGCAGAAAACGGACGAGCGATCACGTTTGTTACGTTGCAGCAGGGTGGCGAGCTGACAAACATCGAGAAGCGGATCAATACTGTTCTGCCGGAGTACAAAGTCGAAGGCTTTGAAGCATTCCGCAGCCGCAATCGGCCGACTCGCACGATCAAAAAGTTCGGGCAAGGCGAAGAATAGATTCGCTGATGAGTGGCATGCTGGATCCCTCCACGGGATCGTCAGGTCTCTTTCCTCATGCAGGTGAATTCATGGACCGTCGTACCTTCTTGAAGTCCGGCGCGGGTCTGTCTGCGCTTTCGTTGAGTCCTGGAGCGTTTGCGGCTCCGGCCACGAAGATTCCTCGAGTCGGTCTGATCGGCACCGGCTGGTACGGCAAGGTTGACCTGCTGCGTCTGATTCAGGTTGCTCCGGTCGAAGTCGTTGGGCTCTGCGATGTCGACAGCAAGATGATGGCGGACGCGGCCGAGATCGTTGCTGGGCGACAGGCCTCCGGACAAAAGCCGAAGACCTGGAAGGATTATCGGCAGATGCTGAAGGAGCAGGAATTCGACATTATGCTGGTCGATACTCCCGACCATTGGCATGCGCTGCCGATGATCGACTGCGTGAATCAGGGCATCGATGTCTGGGTTCAGAAGCCGATCAGTGTCGATGTCATCGAAGGGTTGTCGATGGTCACGGCCGCTCGAAAGAACAATCGAGTCGTTCAGGTGGGAACTCAGCGCCGAAGTACTCCGCATCTGATCGATGCGAAGAAGCGCGTTGTCGATGCCGGGCTGCTGGGCGACATTGGCATGGTCGAATGTTACTGCTATTACCACATGCGGGCTCAGAAGAATCCGCCGGAGATTGCTGTTCCGGAGAACCTGGATTATGAACTCTGGACCGGCCCTGCTCCGATGCGACCGTTTACGGAGCTGACTCATCCACGAAGCTGGCGAGCGTTTATGGAGTACAGCAACGGCATTGTCGGCGACATGTGCGTACACATGTATGACATGGTTCGCTGGATGCTGAAGCTGGGTTGGCCGAGTCAGATTTCTTCTTCTGGCGGAATTCTGGTTCAGACCGATTCCGCGGCTAATATCACTGATACGCAGACCGCTACGTTTCAGCATCCCGATTTTCCGGTGATCTGGCAGCATCGTTCGTGGGGCGCGGCCGCCGACTCACAATATCCCTGGGGATCGACGATCTATGGCGACAAGGGCACTTTGAAGCTCAGTGTCGACAAGTACGAATTCATTCCTCGCAATGGCGGCGAGAAACTGACGGGCTCGGCCCTGTTCGAGTACGACAAGTACCCGGAAGATGAGACCGAAAAAGATCTGGAGCGACACGTGGCGTCAGCGGTACGCGGTCACATGTTGAATTTTCTGGAGTGCATTGAGAGTCGTGAGAAGCCGGTTTCCGACATTGAAGAGGGCCACATTTCGACGGCCAGCTGCATCCTTGCCAACATCGCGTTGCAGCTGGGACGCACATTGAACTGGGACGCAAAAACTCACACAGTCATCGGCGACGAAGAAGCCACGCGACTCCTTCGCCGCGAATACCGAGCCCCGTGGATGCATCCGGAACCGGTGTGACGATCTTTATCCGGGTCCTGCGTGACACGTCTTCATCAACATTCGATCGAAGGTCACGTCTTCGCGCGCCCTGGCTGAATCGATTTTATGCATTCTCAGACCACAGTGTGTAAGGTCAGGGATTCGATGCGGGCCGTACGATCAACGATCACCAGATCCAATAAACTGAATATTCAAAGTTGGGCGAACCGTGTCCACGATGCCCCGATCCAAATCATCGATCCCGCGTCCCTGCAGGGAAATTTGTTCCAATGTGTCCGATGCGGTCAGGATCTGAAAGGCTTCGTTGGAGATCTCACAGTCCGTGAATGACAACGAGGTTATTTGGCGTGTCTGGGAGAGAGTTCTTGTCGACTCTGCACCCAATTGACAATCAATCAGGGTCAGGCCCTTTACGCGTTCAAACAATTTGAGGAACAGTAATTGTTCAGGATTCGCCGCGCGGATGGTTAAGGATACCAAAGACTCTGAACGCACAGGACCGGGTAATTGATCTGAAGTCAGGTGTGAGCCGTCGAGGACGAGTTGTTTAATTTCAGGGTCATTTGTGAATCTCTGAATGGCTTTCGGTGGCAAGGTGCTTCCTTCGAGACCCAGCCACTCGGTGCCATTTAGCTTGCATATCGAAGTGACTCCTTCATCGTTCAGATTCACGCGGCTTAGTTTCAGATAGCGCACATTCAGATCAGGGCAGTCTTTAAAGCCCGAGCCATTGAAAGGCGAGGCCGTGAGGTAAAGTGAATGAAGACCTCTCCAATGTGCAAGTTGAGCGAGCCCTGGATCACTCAAGACTGTGTTTTCCGCGACCAGTGAAGTAATTGGCAGGCTCGCCAGTTGGTCCAGTGTGTCCCCCTGAATGGGATTCTCCGAGAGATCAAGCGTTGTCAGTGCAGGAAACTTGCTGAGGGACGCCACGTCGTAGTCGTAAATGTTACACGACACCAATGACAGTCCGGCAAGTTGCGGGGCGGCGATTTGTCGAAGCAAATGGTTAGCGCCAGTCGCGTGATTGAGGCTCAATGAATTCAGTTTCATAAAGCTGATAGCTTCAATCCGTTGGTCAATATTGATAGTCGCCCCATTGAGATCCAACATTTTGAGGTTCGGAAGCTTCGCCACGGACTGAAGAGTTTTTGTACCTATGGTGACATTGTTGAACGTCAGTCGCTCCAGAGAATGCAGAACGTGAATTCCTGCCAGCGCCTCATCGGAGCATCGAGAATCTGAAAGGTTGAGTGTCTTAAGATTTCTTGACAAGAATACGCCTGCCAGAGCCGAATCACTTACGCCTTCGCCGGTCAGGCGAAGTGCTTCCAGCTGGGGAAGAAATTGCAGTGGGGTCAGGTCCATTGTTTCAGGAAGATGAAGTTCAAGTGAACGTATTGGGCCCGTCTCCGGAACTCTTCCCCATAGTCTTTCTGCCGCAAGGTTCTGCGCATCAAGCGAGCATTTCGCGATCAGCGGCTGAAGGTCCGGAGCGATTGACTGATCGTAAGTTAGTATCGTGTTTGGGCGGAGTTGCTGGAATTCTGCGGCGGCCTGCAGATTGAGAGGAACCGCAGTGATTGTCACCTGCTGCAGATGTGGAAAGAGTTTCAGTGTTTTCAGGGACTCGCTATTGAGCTGGGAGCAAAATGAAAGATTGATGCGATTGATACTGTCACATTCAGCCAGCACCTGCAAACCAGAATTGGAGATTCGAGTCCGGGACAGGTCGAGGCTTTGAAGTTCCGGCAGCTTGGTGAGTGAAGCCAGGTCTTCGTCATGAATCCAATCGCATCCACTGAGATCGAGGTCAGTTAAATCGGCGTGAGTCTCGAGCGAAGATCTTCCCGACTCAGGCCCTTTGCTGTCGGAGAGACTGAACAGCTTCAGTGGAAGCTGGCTCAGCATCTGCAACTGGGCGGTTGTGACGTTACAGCGTTCCAGCCGAACTGACTTGAGGTTTGGAAGCGGCGTCAGTGCAGAGATAAGTTCATCTGTACAATCAAGATCTTTGCCGTGAAATGACTTCAGTGAAGATTGAATTGCAATATCATCGGCAAGCCCCTCGTACAGATCGCCCTTGTTTAACTCGATCCCGATGACTCGCTGGTCGCCATCCCGCATCATCGTAATGTCATTTTGGCCAAGGCGGCCTGGATCAGAGTCTGAGGGAGCTCGCCAGACCAGAATAAGGACAACCGCCACCAGTCCGACGAATCGGGCGATGTGCCATATTGCAGAAAACAGCGACCTCTGCGACATCGTTGCAGCAACCTGAAACAGGAAAAACACATCGGGCGATAAGAAACATCGCTGGACATGCGATAAGCGAAATCAAACGCCGATCATATTCCCCGATTTCAGGTCCGCATGCAAATCGGCCGTAGCCCCAACGCGATTGCAGCAATGCTGGCTGATCAAGGAGAAAACTCCAGGGAGGGAGACAATCCTGTTCTCGGTTGCCAATATGCAATAGACGTTAAGAGCCTGACTATTCCACGATCAGTTTCACCGCAACGGGTTTGCTGATCGTCGCACCGTTGGCGTGTTGGACTCGCACAGACAGGTTCGGAACTTCGCCGGGGGCGGCGGATTCAGGAACGGTGACTGCCAGGGTGAAGGCTGTCTGATCTGCAGCTACGGCAACAGGTGCTGCCGCGTAGCCTTGAGGCAGGCCGTCCAATACGACAGTCACGGCTTCGCTGAAGAATGGATGACGACGAATCGCGCCCGCAATGTTCACCATCGTTGCTTTCTTGCCCTTCGCGGGTTCTGCAGGAGCATTGACCAGTACGGCATCATCTACCGCCAGAACCAATGGTGCGGTCCATGAGCGGGAGCCGCTGGCTGCGGCCAGAGGCTGCGGCACAAAGTCCGCGGAGATAACTGAGTCGATCGTGCTGGAAGGTGTATCCGCCGGGACTCGAACAGTCAGGGGAAATACGCCCTGTGACGTTGAGCCGAACTGGAAATCATCGAGACTGACTTGTGGCTTCAGCGGCGAATCTGGTTTATTCGGATCTTCGCGACGAGCGATCTCCGTTGTCATCATTTCGAAGCGAACGTAAGCGGGAACCTGATCAGTCAGCGGGATGACTCGCACTGAGATTGTCGCCGGGATGCCTCGGAAGAGAACGGGCGGAACAGAATCCAGCAGCATCGTCGCCGGAATGGAATCTGCAGGTCCGGCGACCACTGAGGTATCCGGAAGAGTTAATGATCCCGACGGCAGCGTGTCAACTTCGATCGCGGCTGTTGTGATGAAGACCGGTTCTGCTCCTTCAGCACGAGCTTCGATGAGGAATGACTGGCCTGCGGCCAGTGCGGAGGCATCGCCGGATGTTGATCGAGTTAACATGACCAGCACCTGTTGATTCTGCTCGTTGGCTGAAATCGATTCGGGCACGATGCTGACCCCTGAGATTCCTTTGATAGCCAGCCGAATTGGTCCGGTATATCGATACGAACGAGACTGCCGAACAACCGACAATCGCAATGGTACAGATCCGTTTACTGGCAATCGCAACGCCGCGTCACGCGTGCTCAGTTGAAAGGCCTGACGATCCGTGCGGGAAACCAGCAGTCGATAGGTGGAATTGGCAGAACCTTTTCCGTTCACATCCTTGATTTGAACCTTCAACTGAGTGACCCCGTCCGGAACTTTGAAGTCCAGAGCAGGATCCGTTGCTCCCGTTTCACCGTCGTTCTGAGCCGCGACAGCGTCACCATTCAGTACGGCCAGATATGGTCGCAAAGGTGAAGCGAGTTCTCTGGCAGCGACCGCGAAGTGCAGGGTCTGGCCCGGCGTCACTGTCAGCAGAACGGTATCGACTTCTTTCGCTGCGGTAATGCGTCCGCTGACCAGCAAGGCCGGAAAAGGTGCAGTAGTGAACGCTGCATCGATAGCGGTTGCGGCATAAGTCCCATCGACAGGTTCGAGGACCAGTGTCCCGGCTTCTGTTTTCAAAGGCGGCAAAGCGAGGATTGGTGATCCGGCATCCACCGCGACCTGACCAGCCGCAGTTTTCACGGAGACAGCTTCGGAAACGGCATCAGCTCCAACAGTTCGCAGGGAAGTTGCGGCGGCTGCGACAGTGGCTGGAAATGCCAGCGATGATGGAGGCAGATCGCCCAGCAGCAATCGCCATGAGCTTCCTCCTGGAGCACGGAACTGGAGGTCATGAACTTCGGCGAAATACAGACCGTCTGCGGGCAGCACGACAGCTGTGCGCGCGTCGCCTTTGAGATCTGATTGTTGCCACTGAATCGCCAGAGGAGTTCCAGCCTGACTGCGAATTTCGATCACAGGATCCAGCTTCGAGCCTACTCGACGGCTTTCCACTTCGGCCACAATCTTCTGATTGGCTGTGCCTTTGAACCAGACTCGCTTTTGTTCCGCACCGGAAATCAGGCCTGAGGAAGCAATCGGAAATGCGGCTGCGGGGTTGGCTTCGGTAAAGGTTCCTTCCGGGAGCGTTGCGATTCGGTCCAGAGTGATGATAACCGGATTGCTGACGCCCGCAGGTGTTATGCAGCGGACAAGATATCGACCGGGGACAACTGTTGCATCGGCGGTCACGTCTATAACGGCCTGTCCTGCATTGCCACCCTCGGCCACGGCTACCGTCAGACCTTTGATGTCCGTATGCAGCTTTGCATTCTCCAGATTCTGTCCCGCCAAAACCATGCGAGTCGTCTTGCCGATTTCTGCAGAGTGCGGAGCGACTCCTGCGATCTGTGGAAGAGGCTTTGCGCCGTCCCCTGCAGTGCCCTGTTCGGCAGAGATTTCAGCCGCCGCCGCGCCAGCGACTTCCGCAAACAGGGCCTTGGCATCGTCATCCGACAGAGCTTCAGCAAAGACATGCACATCGTCACAAATCAGCTTCATCATTTCGCCGTTGGCAAAACTGGAGCCTATCAGCAGCGGTGTATCACTCACGCATTTCGCCAGCATCACATCCTGCAGCCAGCCCACGTTACCTTCGACAAAGCCGCCGGAAGCCCTGACTGGCGCGAGAGGAACGCCGTTGATAAACAGTCGAATGCGAACATCATCGGCGTCTGTATCGGCGTCAGCTCCCGGTGCGTCGCCCTGATCTAGACTGGCCGTCAGGTGAACTCGCCGACGATACCCGATCGCTCCTTTGACGCTGAAGTTGACGACTTTGTAACCGGTGGCGTCGTTAAGGTAGACCTGAAAGTTGTCCGCCGCCGGCTGGAAGTTGATACCGTAGTTGGTTGGATCTCCGGCACCGAGTTTTCGTTTTGCGAAGAGCCCGAAAGTTCCGCCATCATTCAAAGCTTGCAAACTGGCGAACAGACCGCTGACTGTGACGGCGTTTGGTTGACTGATGTCTTCGCTATTGGCGATCGATAGAACCTGCTGTTTGGTACCGTCGATCAACAACGAATAGCCAGCGCTGCCTGTTACGAAGGCCGAGGGGATTCGCGTCGGGCTAGCCGCAAAAGAAACGGCATCGGCCACTTTGCCGGCTTTGCCGCTATCGGTGGCGGTTGTCACAGCTGCTGGAGCATCGTCAAAGTTGAGGCTGACGACGGCACGATCACGAACCTGTGCCAGGGTTATGTCGCCACTGAAAGCGAGATTTGCGACAAGTAAAGCGACCAGCAGGAAATGAGAACCGGAAGGCATGTGGCGTGGTCCTTCAAGGAGAGATTTTGCGGCGGGAAACTGCGGAGATTTGCCCATGGTGGCAACTGGATGGCTCTCAGGCAAGTCGACAGTCAGATTCTCGTAGCTTTCTGTAACATCTGCTCTCATCTGAATCTTACGAGGCGTAATAGTGGACGCTTTTGAGAATGAGGAGAGAACTAATAGTCAAATGGCCAGGCAGGAGCTTCGCGATGTTGGTTCCTGGACCCAATTTTTGAGGCTGCCTGGTTTCCGACTTGTGATTCGGAGTTCGAACGCCTACCTTGATGTTCCCGCCTTTTTTTGGGTTTGGAGGACCTCCAATGCCACTTGCCACATTTGCCGTTCGATCCGGACTGATCCTCGCGGCTTGTGTTTGCGTGTCTGTCACTGCAAATTCGCAGGAGACTCCGGTTTCCTCAGCGTTTGCCGACTCCGTCGCACCTTTGCTGCAGAAGCATTGCATCGCCTGTCATGGGGCTGATATGCAGGAAGGCGGGCTGCGTCTTGATACGCTGGCCGGGCTCACCAAAGGAGGGAAATCCGGACCCTTGTTGCTTCCGGGCAAGCCGGATCAGAGCCTGCTGATTACGGCGGTTCGCAGAGAAGACGAGTTATTGCAAATGCCTCCGGATGAAAAGCTTCCGGATGAAGATGTTAAGCAACTTGTCGAATGGGTTCAGGCCGGTGCGATTCATCCCGAAGGTGCGATTGTCGTAAAAGAAGATGCTCTGCCATTTGATGTGACTGAAGCTCGCAAGTTCTGGGCATTCCAGCCTGTTCAGGTTCCAGTTGTTCCTGAGGTTGCTGATGCGGAACTTGTTTACTCACCGATTGATGCCTTCGTTGTTTCAAGGCTTGCGGAGAACGGTCTTCGTCCGAACCTTGTTGCAGATAAGGCCACATTGATTCGTCGAGCAACGTTTGATTTGACGGGGCTTCCTCCCGCTCCGCAGGAGATTCAGGACTTCCTTGCCGACGAGTCACCAGAAGCGTTTGCGAAGGTTCTTGATCGTCTGTTGGCCACGCCGCAATACGGCGAACGCTGGGGCCGGCATTGGCTGGACGTTGTTCGTTATGCAGATTCCAATGGTCTTGATGAAAACATCGCTCATGGCAATGCATGGCGATATCGCAATTACGTGATTTCGTCGTTGAACGCTGACAAGCCGTACGATCTGTTTCTTCGGGAACAACTGGCTGGTGATTTGCTGATCGATGAGAAAACCGAAGAGACCACTCGTCATGATCGCCTGATCGCAACTGGTTTCCTGTCGATGGGTCCAAAGGTCCTTGCAGAAGGTGATGAGACGAAATTGCAGATGGACATTCTGGACGAACAGATCGATACCATCGGTCGTTCGATGCTGGGCCTGACTCTCGGATGCGCGCGATGTCATGATCATAAGTTTGACCCGATCGCTCAGGCGGATTACTACGCGATCGCGGGGATTTTCCAGAGCACAAAGACGATGGAGTCTCTGAAACGCATTGCAAAGTGGAATGAGAATTCCATCGCGACCGCCGCGGACAAGGCGAACCTGGAAGCTCATCAGGCAAAGATCGAAGCTCAAAAGAAAGAGATCGCCGATTATCTGGAGAAAGCAAAATCTGCGGTTGCCGTTTCTGCAGGAACCGGAACAGCACAGCAGGTTGCGGAAGATCAGTTGCCTGAAGCCGCAAAGAAAGAATTGGCTACGTTGCGAGAAGGCTTGAAGCAGCTTGAAACCACCATTCCAGAATTGCCCACGGCGATGGGAGTGGTTGAAGGCACGGTGACAAATTCAAAAATCCTGTTGCGCGGCAATCATCTGTCTCCGGGAAGAGCAATTGATCGAGGCGTCCCAGTCGTGTTGGATGTCGCAGAGTTCGCTGCTCCGGCAGAACACAGTGGTCGCCGTGAATTCGCGGATTGGTTAACGAGTCCGGCTAATCCGCTGACCGCGCGAGTGATCGTGAATCGAGTTTGGCGATGGCATTTCGGACGCGGTCTTGTCGCGACCGCAGACAACTTTGGAAAGCTCGGGGATCGTCCGGGCAACCAGGCCTTGCTGGATTGGTTGGCCAGCGATTTTGTGAAGAGTGGCTGGTCCCTGAAGACTTTGCATCGCAATATTATGATGTCACGAACGTGGCAACTTGGTCACGAACATAATCAAGCTGCAGCGGAGAAAGATCCGGATAACATTCTCCAATGGCGCTGGTCGACTCAGAGACTTGGAGCAGAATCCGTGAGAGATGCCGTGTTAGCTGTTTCTGGTCTGTTGGATCGGTCGATGGGACAATCCATGCTGCATGTGAAGAATCGAGAGTTCCTGTTTGATCACACGTCGAAGGATGGAACTTCCTATGATTCGAAACGTCGGTCGGTCTATCTGCCCGTGATTCGAAACAATCTCTACGACGCGATGTCTTTGTTTGATTGCACTGACGGCACCGTCCCGAACGGAGACCGTGCGTCGTCAACGGTAGCTTCGCAGGCTCTGTTTTTAATGAACAGTGATCTCGTGATTCAAGCGGCCGAAGATCTGGCCGGCGAACTGCTCAGGGAATATCCGGAGGATGCTCGTGAGCGAGGTCGGATTCTGTTTCTGCGAACTTTGGGCCGACCGGCCGAACCCGGAGAGATTGATCAGCTTCTGGCATCTGCAGAAAAGCTGACAAGGCAGTTACAGAACGATGGTATTGATCCGACAACTCATGCACTTGCGACCTGGACGGCAGTTGCTCAGGCTATGCTGATGTCGAATGAGTTTTTATATGTGCGGTGAGGCAAGAACGAGTCACTGGTAGCGGGCATCTCTGAACATCTTTGTTGACAAGAATTCGGAAGTCGCAGCGGATTCTATTCCCCTCGACGCAATGATCGTGAGACCAGAACGATGTCTGGAGGAAACATGTTTGACTGCAATCAATCACGTCGACAACTGTTGCAATCCACGGCCGTTGGCTTTGGAGGCGTTGCGCTGGCGTCGATGATGCAGGAATTGGCCGCGGCGGATCAATCCGTCGTGAATCCATTTCATTTTGCTCCTCGGGCAAAGCGAGTCATCTTCATGTTTATGAAGGGAGGCCCGTCCCAGGTTGATACTTTTGACTACAAACCTCGACTTCAGCAGGATGATGGGAAGCCTTTTCCGTTCGATAAGCCTCGTGTGCAGTTTGCTCCGACTGGTAACCTCCTGGGATCGCCGTGGCGATTTCGACAATTTGGCGAGAGCGGGATTCATGTCAGTGAGCTGTTCCCGAATGTTGCACAACATGTGGACGATATCTGTTTCCTGAATTCTGTGCATGGAACGAACGCGGCTCATGGTGGAGCGGCGTTGAAGCTTCATACGGGCAGTGACGCTTTCGTGCGTCCGAGTATGGGAGCGTGGGTCAGTTACGGGCTGGGGACGGAGAATCGCAATCTTCCATCGTTCGTGACGATCTGTCCGACACTGGCCCATGGTGGCGTTAACAACTGGGGCTCTGCTTTCCTGCCTGCTGAAAATCAGGGGATTCCTCTGGGAGTCGCCAGTCAGCCCGCAACGGCCGCCGCCGTGAAGTATATCGCCAACAAGAAATGGTCCAGCTCTGCACAACGCATGCAGTTGGATCTACTGAAGCAGATGAATGAGCAGCACCTGTCTCAGTCACCTCAGGAGTCGGCTCTGAATGCTCGTATTCAGTCATATGAACTGGCGTTTCGCATGCAGTCTGAGATGCCTCATTTGCAGGACATTTCGCAGGAGTCTGAGGACACTCAGAAGTTGTACGGGCTGGATCAGCCAATCACTGAGAACTTTGCGCGGCAGTGCCTGATGGCTCGACGATTCTGCGAAGCGGGTGTTCGCTTCGTTCAGGTCACTCACAGTGATTCAAAAGTGCAATGGGATCAGCACGGGGATTTGCGAGCCGGCCACAGCAAGAACGCGTTGGAGGTTGATAAGCCGATTGCGGGTCTGTTGACCGACCTGAAGCGGCGAGGATTATTGTCGGATACTCTGGTCATGTGGGGCGGTGAGTTTGGTCGCACGCCGACGGCTCAGGGAACGACCGATGGTCGCGACCATAATCCGGAAGGCTTCACGATGTGGATGGCCGGAGGCGGCGTAAAAGGCGGCTTGCGTTACGGAGCCACGGATGACTACGGTTATTACGCCGTTGAGAAGCCAATGCATATTCACGATGTCCACGCGACGCTGTTGCATCTGCTGGGAATGGACCACAAGCGGCTGACATATCGCTATACTGGCCGAGATTTCCGGCTGACAGATGTGGCCGGCAACGTGCATGAAGGCGTGCTGGCGTGAGTTTCAGCGTGATCAGTGACCGTAGCCTATGAAGCGCCGATCAGATCATGAATTTGAGATTTCAGATGTGCGATTTTAAATTCCCTGTGAGGCCTGTGCTGCGTGCCGGTCTTGAGGTGAGACGATCCAGCTCCGCGTCGGATCAAGCCATCTTTGGGGGTTCTCTACTAACAAGTTGTGTTGTTGCGGCGTCTTTCCAGAGCAATGCTTTGATTACTTGCTGAGGCTGGAAATTGTGCTCTTGATGTCGATTGCAGCCGCGGTAAAATTTGGACATGACAACCATCGAAGAAATTCTTGCAGCCGTAAGAACTCTCCCAGCCGAAGAGCGAAGTCGATTAATTCCGCTTCTTTGGGATGAGTTGACAGATGAAGACCGCGTTGTACTTTCGCCCGATTGGAATTCCGAGATTCAACGACGGAGCGAAATGATTGAATCCTGCCTTATGGAAACTGAAGAATGGCAAAGTGTCCGAAAACGCGCTAGACGTGCAGCGGGGCTCTCCGAATGACTCGCGTTCGAGTTTGTTCGGCGGCGGCCAACGACTATATGGAGGCACTGTGCTGGTACGCAGAGCGTGATTCGGACGTTGCGTTGCAGTTTGAAGCAGAATTCTAGGGTGTGCTGGCACAGATTTCAGATGCACCCGACCGCCAACCGACGCTTGACGAAAACCACCGGTATCTTCCGATGAGAAGGTTTCCATTTTTGATCATTTATCGTTGCTCAGGAAACAGTACAACAATAGTTGCCGTCGCACATACGTCGCGATCACCGGACTTCTGGCATAGTCGCTAAAGCAACGCCTTCAATCAGCGTTTGATCAAGCTGCTTTCTTGGCTTTCTGCTGAGGAGCCGCCTGCTTGGCGGTGTCTTTTCCGGTGGTGGCGTCGGCTTCGCCTTCTGATCGGCGGATGATTCGCACGGGTTCCGTAGAAGCCGGCTGATGCTTTGCGACCAGCACCAATAATGGCGGCATCAGGATCAGCGAAATCAACAGACTGGATGCGACTCCTAATGCGAGCAGCACACCGATGCTGAACATCCCCTGATGAGCAGCAATCATCAGACTTCCGAATCCTACAATCGAAGTCAGCGATGTTACCAGCATGCTGCTGATTGTGTCGGCGGACGGTTCGAATGAATCTTTACCAGCGGCAATCTGTTTTCGGCAGTCAGACACGAGATAGATCCCGTTGTCAATGCCGATGGCGAAGACCAATGGCAATGCAATCAGGTTGACAGGGTTCAGTTCCAGACCCATCAAGGCCATCGCACCCAGCATCAGCACGCCACCCGCCAGGGATGGCACGAGAGTCAGCAGAGTGTCGCGAAGGTTGCGATAGTCCAGAACGGCGGCGATAAATGCGACCAGCCCCAGACAAATCACAACCAGCAGGTTTGTGTTGATCGTGCCGTTCCGCTGAAACAGCGTATAGCCAATAAACGCGGCAACGGCGACCGGCGGTAGAATCGTCATCAGCTTCTGGCCTGGTCGCAGGTAGTTGAACAGCAGCACCAGTGAAATCACAGCCAGAGCATAGAGTCCGATCGAGGCATACGTCAGATGCATCCGGCCCGCGGATTCCAGATTCTGTACGGGAACTCCGGTTACCTGAGCGTCAACGGTTCGAAGTTCCTCGACGAACGTGTTCAGGGCTGCTCCGTCCCAGATATCTTCTTTCGGGTAGACTCGGAGAACCCAGCGTTGTTCCTTGGTATTACGATCGGCCCAGACATAGCGGCTGCTGAGTTCTGCGGGGAGGTCTCGTGGAGCCACTGGACTGAAATTGTTTGCCGACGCAATTTCCGAATACTCCAGAAGCAACCAGCGAGCGATCATGTCGTTGTAACCCGACAGAATGGCGATCGATTTTCGTCCGGGAGTTTCAGAAAGATCAGTCAGGAACTTATCAAGAGCAGCACTTGCACGTTTAGCGGAAGGGTTCGACGATTTGCGAACAGCCGCGTACAAGGCATCAACTTCTTTCCCGATCGCCATATGGTCTGCAGGAGGAATGTTGGGCACCGTACGCGGAATATTTTCCGCACGCTGTTGAAGAGACTGCAGCAATTGCATGGTCTGCTGATCAGGTCGGTCTGGCAGTTTGCTGGCGATGTCACTGACTCGAGCCACACTGCCGAGCTTCAGGAATTTTTCGCGCAGCGAGCTGGCTTCTTCCCATGTGCCCGCGACGGATACGGCATAAAGCACAGTATCAGAACCCGATTCTTCCAATGATCGCTCGGCCTTCACTGATTCGGCCGTTGGATCATTCAGTTTAATCAGGTTCGGATTGTAGTTCACAAGGCAGCGAACAGTGCCATCAGAGTACCTAAACGCCTGATAGCCAAAGAAGGCCAGCAGTACGACAGCAAAGCCAATTGAAACCGCAGGCCAAGCCACCAGAACTCTTCGCAATGCTGCGGGGGAGAATGGCTGCGGTAACGCTTCGACGTCATATTCAGCATCGGACAATGCGACGAGCGCTGGAAGAAAGATGAACGTTGCCGCTGCACACAGCAGTACGCCCATGGCTGAGATCAGGCCGAGTTCCGCCAGTCCCGGGAATCCCGTCAGCATTGCTGTCGAGAACGCAAGAGCGGTCGTGATGGCTGATACCAGGATTCCTCCGCCAGTTGTCTCGGCGGTCTCTCGCAGTGCGTCTGGCAGTTCATACAGTTCCTGACGAAGCGTCAGATACTTGTTAATGAACGAAACAGAGAAATCGATGCCCAGACCGATCAGAAAAATCGGGAAGCAGACGCTGATGATATTCAAATGTTTGACAACGAGCGTCGCCGCACCAAACGTCCAGCATAACGCGACGATCAGTGTCATCAGCGCCAGCATCGGATGCCGGATGCCTCGGAAGGCCAGAAACAGCATCGCCCCGACGACGAAGAACGCGACAATTCCAGCGTTCCGCATATCGACCGACGTACTATGCATTTCATCATGTTCAAGAGCCGGAATTCCCGTCACGCTGATCAAGACATCTCCCGGCTGTGACTCATGAGCTTTCTCTACTTCGACTGCCAACTCCCGCAGACGAATGATAGCTGCGGCATTTGGATCTTCGGTCGGCACTTTGGAATTGCGAATCGCCGTCACCTGCACCACACCCACGGTGTTTTCAGGGTTGAGCATGTAGGCCGTTTTTGAATCCGTCAGTTTCTGGTCTGCAGCAACCTGCATCAGATCTGGTAAAGGAGAGCGGAACGCGGTCTTCTCGACTTTTCCGGTTTCCAGAGCATTCCTCATGTATCCGGAGAGACTGTCGGCAAAACGTTCGACAGCCATGTAAGTTTCATCGGAGACGACTCCGTCCTGCTGTCCGCGAGCGATCTTTGTGCGGAGCGTATTCGCCAGCATTTCTGCTCGAACGAAATTCCAGTTCTGGCGCTGCACTACAGTATCATACTGACCGATCAGTTGTGCGGTCTTTTGAACTTCCCGAGGTGAAAGAAACAGCAGAGCTTTCTCTCTCATTGCGGTCAGGTCAACTCGCGAAAGAACGTTGCCGAAGTGTTCGGGTTCTCGTTCCAGACGCTGTCCCAGATCATCAATGACAGATTGAATCAGTTTGCCATTTGGACCTGGAGTTTGGACTGTGATCAGAAGATCCGATTCCGCTCCGAAAGTGTCTGCATACTGCTTCCATGTTTTGGCGTGCTTATGAGCAGGATCCATGAGATCGCTGCGACTGGTGCGAAGCTGCAGTTGAGTGACCGTGATTCCGACGCTGGCACATGCGACCAGAAGAACCAGCCACAGCATCAGTCGTGGACGCGCGGAGACTGTTGCCACTGTCCAGCCCAGGAATCGGGCGGGAAGTGACCTCGTTGTCGCGTTGTCCTGCGGTCGGCTCATGACCTTCCCTGGTCGGGGTGACGGGTAGAGCAAAGAAAGGAATCTCATAACGGCATGTTCTGCCGAAATGCATTAATCACGATCAATTCTGAAGCTGCGCGCGGTGAAAGAGCGCACGACAGACCTGGTCGTAATCGGAACATCGGCATTGCGACAAGAGTGGCTGGAGCCAAACTGGAACTCTGAAAAAAGCCGTGCCGAATCTTTAGGCTCAAAATTCATCGACTTACAGAAAACCCGCCTTTTGATAGCGATTGTTCCGAATCTGACGTTTGCGAAAGTTATCAATGACCTGCACAATTCTGCCGAAAGAAGCTCACCGCTGCTGACCAAGGCTTTGTGCCAGATCTCTCCGAATGAAAGTTCGATCCATTGCTCCCTGAGTTATCGCGTTACTCTTCATTCTCAAGCTTCCGTGTCCTCACGCCATCCGGCCCGGGAGCGGTGGCCGTGATTGAACTCCGGCTTGACGCCCAGGCAGACATCGCATCATTCATGCAGGGGTTTCAGATGGGGTCTGCATGCACGCTGGCGGAGGCACCTCAAGGGAGAATTCTTTTTGGAAGCTGGAGCGGTGAAGACGTCGTTATTGTGCGGACTGCGGGATACTGCTGGGAGATAAATTGTCACGGAGGAACCATTGCTGTTCATCGCATCTGCCAGGACTTGGCTGCTGCCGGGTTACGATCTGACATCGAGGGCTCCGCGTCGAATGAATCTTTCCAGGGAAGAATAGAGCGAGTCACAAATGAAGCGTTGTTAAAATGCAGAACTCGCAAAACTGCCGGATTGGTACTTGCTCAACAGGACGGACGACTACTGAAGTTCGCATCAGATCTACAGAGTGAATCAGACGACAAAAGCCGATCTGCTCGACAGCATATGCAACGCTGGCAAAGTGTCGCGCAGCATTTGACGAAACCTTGGCGAGTAGCCATCGTGGGTGAGCCGAACGTTGGCAAATCTTCATTGATCAACACCATCGCCGGTCTGCAGCGATCGATTGTTTCAGCGACCCCTGGTACAACGCGAGATCTTGTAGAAGCCGACATCGTTGTTCGCGGTTGGATGTTTCGGTTGATTGACACGGCCGGCGTAAGATCTGACTCTGATTCGTTAACGGAGCAATTGGGAATCGTGCAGTCCCTCGCCCTGCTTGGCGATTGCGAAATGATCTGTTTGGTGGTTGATGGTTCCAGCGGGCAGTTCGAGTCTGTTCTGATGGATCGACTGAAAAAGGTCGAAGTACCGATCTGTGTTGTACGTAACAAGTACGACATTCTGAGTGATTCTGAGAATACCGGCGTGCCGCTGTGTGCTTCGTCTCTGGATTCCGTTCACGCTGTCACGGCCACTGTAGACGTCTCCGCAAAGACCGGTTTCGGGATTTCGGAGTTGCTGACCTGGATCGCAGAAACAGCAGTTCCGGAAGAGCCCCTGACTGAAATCGCTTTGCCATTTGTCGAGCTGTTTGGGCCAGCTTGAGTGGTGCCTGCCTTCCGCGCCCAGCACTCCTGATTTGTTCTGGAAGTTCTGCAAAAGCAAGGGTCGTCTTGCTCTGTTGTGGTCCGGGTGTGAGAACAACTCAGGAATTCGGCCGGGTCATGAATTGGGTTTGCTTGTAGTTTCCAAACCGTGGCTCTGCGGACTCTGCGTTGAAGGGGGCTCGGGTTATCCGTTCCGGGAGATGTGCAGTCGCTCAACTGCGTCACGGTTGCAGTGTTTGAACTGCAGGGAAACCGCTACAGTGGCGGACAAGGTCGAGAAAACTCAGCGTGTTGCGTTTTGATAATCCGGCACAGGATTTGTTGAAGGGTTGTCTGCGCATCCATTGAATGGCAACACTTCCGAGGCTCATGCCTGATGAATGATCTTGCAACGGGCGGTACACGATGAGATTTGAAGAGTTACTGATAATCCTTCTGATCGCTGGCGCGGTGTTGATCCTGCCGGTGGCTGCGATCGTGATGTCCATCATTGCTTTCGTGAAGACTCGCAAACTAAATGAAGTGACCGGGCGTCTGGATCGCGTCGAAGCCTACCTGCGCGATGTTGCGAATGGTCGTGTTACGCTGCCGCAACCGAAGGTTGTTGCGGGCGAGTCGGATCAAACACTGGCTGCTCATGCTGCGATGGATTCTATCGCAGCGTCACCGGTCGTGAACGATCCGGTGGAGAGCCTCAGCCAGTTGGTTGCAGCAAAATCAGCCTCAGAGTCTCCTGCAGTTGTTCCGATGCGGCCGCCCTCTCCTGCTCCGCTGCATACGCCATCTTCTCATCTCACGCCTGTACATTCCGCGTCCGCTTCCGAGCAATCAGCGTCTCCTGTGGGCTGGGAGACGTTCATCGGTCAGAAGGCGTTCGGCTGGGTGGCGGCCATCCTGTTCTTATTCTCAGCCACATTTTTCCTGCGTTACGCTTATCAGAACAACTGGATCGGGCCAATTGGCCGAGTTGCTATCGGCGAGTTATTTGGTGCCGCGCTGGTTATCAGCGGTTGTCGTTACTTGCTCAAAGGCTGGCGGCGATTTGCGTCCATGTTGATGTCGACGGGCATCGTGGTCATCTATCTGGCGACGTATTCCGCGTTTGGGTTTTATCAACTGCTGCCTCAGCAGCACGCCGGAATGTTTCTGGCTATTTTGGTCATGGAATCAATGCTGGCTGCTGTCTTCTGTCGTTCGTCGCTGATTGGGATGATTGCGGTCGTCGGCGGTCTGATGACTCCACTGCTGATGCAGTCTGATCATGATTCTTATTCGTCTCTGTTTTTGTATTTGTTGACGCTGAATATTGGCGTGATTGCAGCCACAAGCGTGCAACGATGGCGAGTAGTCGCGTCGGTCGCTTTTTCTGGTACGCAGTTGATTTATTTGGCCTGGTATCAGGGCAACTATCATCCGGATAAGTTTGCGTGGGCATTGGGTCTCCAGCTATCGCTGTTCCTGCTGTATCTCGGACACAGTCTCATTATCGCTCGGCGTTCTGTACGATCTGCGGACTATGAAGAGCTGGCTCGGTTTGTGATCAACGCTGTGGTTGGCTTCGTAGCTTTTCGAACATTGACTCTGGAATCCTGGAGTCTCTGGATCGGTACCGCGGCCCTTGTTTTCGGTACAATCTATGCCGTCGTGGCTCGCCTGATTATGGCGTGGCGGCCAGCAGATTCTCGTTTACTGATGACGTCGCTGGCCGTCGCGATCGGGTTTATTGCGTGGGCGATTCCTGTTCAGGCGGATGCTCGGTGGATTTCACTCGGCTGGACCATGATGGCGATAGCACTCTGGCTATTCGGGCTACGAATCTCTTCGTCTATTCTCCGAGGCATGGCGGCTGCCCTTGCTACGCTCGCAGTGGTCCGCGTGATTGGTTTCGATTTGCCGTTGTATATCCGTGACCCATTCATTCCTGTGTTGAATCGTGATGCATTACCATCGCTGGCTGTGGGCGTGTTGCTTCTGGCTGCAGTCTGGAAAGCTGATCGATATCTGCCCAGACTGTCGCAAAATGAGCATTGGGGAATCGGCATCACGGGCGTATGCGGAATTACTCTGGTCTGGTTGGTCTTGTCGCTCGAGTGCCATGGGTACTTCGTTTCGCGATCGTTTATCAGTGGAGATGTGGAACTCTGGCGATGGCGAGCTCAATTAGCTTTGACGGTTTTCTGGATCTTGTTTGCGACGGCTTTACTGCTGCTGGGATTCCGCTTCAGCCGTTCTCGCCTGCGTTGGTTCGCAATGGGGCTGTTTGGCGTCACGGTACTGAAGTTGTTTGTCATCGACATGGCGAATGTGCAGCAGATTTATCGAATCTTGGCCTTCTTTATCCTGGCTGTCGTTCTGGGGCTTGTGGCACGCGGATACCAGCGATTCAAACAATAGTCTCATCAATATGAGTGGAGATCCGGTGGAATTCTTATCGACGCTGCAATAGATCGCGAACGATTCTCTGATCATGCATAATCGCTTTTCTTGCTCTGCAGTATAGTTGGCATTTTTCAACAGGAGGGAACAGAGATAACGGAGAACCGCCGGAGGCACGTGCTGAATGTCTGCTCTGGTTACTCTGTTTGCTCCTGTTCAGTCATATTTTCAATCACGTATTGACGGCGACTGTTATGATGAAATCAAAACTGTTTCTGGCGAAGTTTGCAGCATCTCTCGCACTGCTGTCGGCGGTCGGCCCCGTTTGTGCTCAGGAGAATACTCTGCCGCCAGAAGCCGATACGGCTTCGGTTGTCGCCGAGGCTTTAGCGATGCAGGCCGACGTGACAGCCGAGGCGGTGCCTCTGCCCGAGAATTCTGCCGATTGGCAGTATCAGACGACACTGTCGTTGCCACCCGGAGATCTTTCCGCATCGTCTGACTTGCTGGACGTATTTGTTCCTGCAGAGCTCTTTCGACATGCCCGCTATGATCTTTCAGACCTGCGGTTAGACGCGGCCAATGGCAACTCGATCCCGTTCGCGATGAGAACATTGTCGGCCGGAACGGCGCTGGAATATTTGCCCTCGTCGGAGTTCAATCGATCTGAACCTGATGGCGGAATTCATGAAGTCACGCTGGAATTTTCTGGTGATGATCCAACCCACAATCAGGTGGTTGTAGAGACATCCGGTGAAGAGTTTCGACGGACTGTCGTGATCGAAGGCAGCGACGACGGCCAGGACTGGAAAAAACTCGTTGAAAGTCATCTTTTGGATTTAACGCTGGAAGAGAAGTCGTTTATTAGAAACACATTCCATTATCGAGAGAGTCGACATCGGTTTCTCCGAATTCAGGTGAGTCCGGATCCCCAGCTGACAACATCTGAAGCGGGCAAAGATGAATTTACGATTGGTGCCGTAAGAGCTTCACGAGAGATAGAGATTCCTGCTCAGCCTGTTGTAACGGATGCTGTGATCAGTACTCGCGAGCCGACGCGTCAATTTGGCTCACCGGGGTCTCGCTGGATCCTCGATTTCGGAGCGGAGATTCCTGTGGACCGGCTGGAGGTCATGGTTGCCGATCGGGAGTTTGCTCGCGATATCAGTCTGGAAGCGGAAACAGTGAACCTGCTGGGTCAACCGCAGTTTTATCCCGTCATGGTCAATGAAAGTTCAACCTGGCAGCGTCAGAAGAGTGACAAGCCAGCGGCATTTGTTTTGACATTCTCTGAGGTGCGATCGCGGCGGCTCCGACTGACTTCTGCCGACTACCGCAACAAGCCGCTGACTCTGACATCAGCCAAAGGCAGTGCGCCGGCGAGGCAGATTGTTCTGCAACGTCCGGAGGCAACGCAGTTTCCTTTGGTCCTGCGTTTCGGTAATCCGGAAGCGGAAAGTCCGAACTACGACTTCGCGCGAAACCTGCCCGAAGCATTGCCGACAACGCCTGTGCGAGGAGTTCTGGGAGCCGCTGAGCCAAACCCGGCGTACGTGGCTCCGCCGATGCCGTTTACCGAGCGATTTCCCTGGTTCATCTACGTCGCGTTAAGTTCTGTCAGCGTCGCTCTGGGTGCTGTCGTTATGAATCTTTCCAAAGCCGCGATCGCCAATCATGATGCAGCCGGAGATAAGTCGTAACATGGCCGAGTTGCAGAGTCCTGCACGGAATGCACTTGATGAACGGTGGAATGCTCAGGCTTATTTGCGACGCGCTGTGAACGCTGAAGCATCTTTTCCTCGATGATGCCATTATGCCCCTGAACGGGCAAATACCCGTGACTATGTCTGCGTCACGCAACACAGGTGTTGCAGAGCAACATCAGGCCCTCGTTGCTGCTCCAGGACAGATGTGATGGAATGCCCTACCTGCATGATCTTTCCGTGCTTTCGTTGCAAGCAACAGGTTGCTCGGGACAAAACACTGGCCTAGGTTTTTCGAGTTGAATCGCGCGTTGTTTCTCACTCTGAGTGAGCGTTGGGGGCTTTTCAGGCCACTGCGTTCATTTATCCACGAGTGTCGACGGACGATGCTTTCCTTCTCGCCAGGAGCCGTTGCCGTGACTTTTGACTTTCGTCTCAATGAACGTCGCAGGAATCACGATCGTCGGCAAAGTGTCGTGTCACCCGAGCCGCTGGAAGCGCGGCTTCTGTTGTCGACAACCAGCATCACCAGTGCTTCACTTCCGATTGTGTCTAATCTTGCGGCTGGCATTCCTGTCGTGTTATCCAGGAGCGCTACTGCGAGGAGTTCGTCTGATTCAGCGGATGAATTTACAGTCACAGGATCTTCGGCCAGTCTGTCGATTCAGGGCGTTACATCAACAACCAACGTGGCATTGACCTATGCCTGGACAACGACACAGGCTCCAGGTGGCGGGGCGATCTCCTATTCGAAGAACTCAACGAATCAGGCCCGGGACAACACACTGACGTTCACTCGGGCTGGAACCTACGGGGTCAAAGTTTCCGTTCTGTCGGGCAAAACCATCGTCTCGACGCTGACGCTGCAGTTGTCTGTTACACAAGTGCCAACCCGAGTCGGATTACTGGATGGATCAAACAAAACGGTGAATTCAGGAGCCGTCCTTTCGGTCACCACAACTCCGCCAACATTGTCGGCCATTGCTCTCGATCAGTTCAATCAGCCTTTGCTGACGCAACCCGCGATTACCTGGAGTATCGCCACGGTTCCGGTCGGTGGGTCTGCGACACTAACAGCCACCGGCAATAGTCTTGCCACCGTTGTCAATAAAGCGGGCACCTATACGCTGAGAGCCGGCACAGGCTCACAGATTGCTACGGTGTCCTTCAGTGTGTCGCAGGTCGTCACTTCGGTCACACTGAGCACTTCAAGTGGGCCTGTCGTTGAGAGTTCTCAGCCATTGGTCACCAAAACAACAACTCAGGCCGTACTGGTCAGATGCTTCGACCAGTTTGGCAATACGATGTCATCGCAGCCATCGATTACGTGGTCCACGATCTCCGCGCCGAGTGGTGGTGCTGCCAGTGTGCGTTTCAGTTCCGGCCTGGCGACAGCGACCTTCTCACGAGCAGGTGTGTATGTCATCAAAGGTGTAACTGGCAGTCAGGCCTTCACGTTTCAGATCAGCGCTGAGGCCACGCTGTCGCGGATTAGTGTGCGAACACCGGACAATCGCGAAGTCCCGTCTGGTGGCACAGTCTCTGTTTCCGGCGCACGTTATCAGTTGAGCACGATCGGTTTGGATCAGTTTGGGCAGCCCCTGACTTCTCCACCAGAGATCACGTGGCAAGTGATCTCATCGGTGAGCGGCGGAACTGTCACGCTGACCAACGAGAGCAATAAAGTGCTGGCCGCTGTGAGTAAGGCTGGCTCCTACAGCCTGCGAGCGACCTCGGGCTCGATCCTGTCGAATGTGACATTAAGTGTTGCCCAGGTACTGACGTCGCTTACGGTATCGACACCCGATGGAAATGTGGTCGACCCGTCAGTGCCGGTCGTTACAAGGACGACGTCGCAGCAGATTGCAATCAAAGGATTCGACCAGTTTGGCAACGCGATGTTATCGCCCCCGTCGATTACGTGGTCCACGATTTCCTCACCGAGTGGCGGTACTGCGAGTGTGCGTTTCAGCTCCGGCGTGGCCACTGCATCGTTGACTCGAGCCGGCGTGTATATCATTCGAGGTGTGATCGGCAGTCAGGTCTTCACGTTTCAGGTCAGTGCGGAAGCGACCTTATCGCGGATCAGCGTGCGGACCCCGGAGAATCGCGAGGTCCTTTCCGGAGGAACCGTGTCAGTTTCCGGAACAAGTTCTCAGTTGAATGCGATTGGTCTGGATCAGTTTGGTCAGGCGATGAGCTCTGCACCAGAAATCACATGGCAAGTGGTCACGTCGGTGAGCGGCGGGACCGCGACTCTGACGACCGAGGGCAATAAAGTTTTGGCCGCCGTGAATAAAGCCGGGTCCTACAGCCTGCGAGCCAACTCAGGTTCGATTTCGTCGAACGTGACATTGAGTGTTTCTCAGGTCCTGACTTCACTCACGGTTTCAACACCCGATGGAAGCGTGGTTGATCCGTCTGTTCCGGTTGTCACAAAGACGACCTCGCAGTTGATTGCGATCAAGGTCCTGGATCAGTTTGGCAACGCGATTTCATCGCCACCATCGATCACGTGGTCCACGATTTCCGCGCCAAGTGGCGGGACGGTCGGCGTGCGATTCAGCTCGGGTGTGGCGACTGCGACCTTCACTCGGGCTGGCGCGTATGTCATCAAAGGTGTTACCGGCAGTCAGACTTTCACTTTTCAGGTGAACGCCGAAGCAACGTTGTCGCGGATCAGTGTGCGGACGCCGGAGAATCGCGAGTTAGTATCAGGCGGTACCGTGTCCGTCTCCGGGACAAGTTATCAGTTGAGTGCAATCGGTCTGGATCAGTTTGGTCAGTCGATGGTTTCTCCACCAGAAATCGCGTGGCAGGTGATCACCTCTGTGAGTGGCGGAACAGCCACGATGACCGCCGACGGGAATAGAGTTCTAACGACTGTGAACAAAACTGGCTCGTACAGCCTGCGAGCGACCTCGGGTGCCATCCTGTCGAATGTCACTTTGAGTGTGACGCAGGTTTTGACCACATTGCGCCTCGCCACCACCGCTGGCGATGTTGTGGACCCGGCGGTTCCTGTTTCGGTTTCGACGACGACAAGTCTTCTGGCCGTTCAAACGCTGGATCAGTTTGGAAATGCGCTGACGGCATTGCCGTCGATTTCGTGGAACACAGTACTTGCTCCAACAGGCGGTACAGCGTCGACGGCCTTCAGGTCCGGCATTGCAACCGTCACGTTCAATCGATCGGGCAATTATGTCGTCCGCGCAGCCAGCGGCGGACTGGCAGTCACTGCTGGATTTCAGGTGGTTCCGACACTGCAGTCGATTGCAGCCTTTGGTTCTGATGGTCGACAGCTTAGTATGTCGGCCGTTACGGTTGGAGCCGTCAGCAGTGTTGTGACCTTGACCGGCCTCGATCAGTTCCGAGTCGCACTTGCGGAACAGCCTGCATTCACGTGGTCCGAAGCGACAACGCCATCTGGCGGCACAGCGTCATACAGCAATGCCGGGAGCAGCCATGCAATCACGTTCAGCAAAGCCGGAAGCTACACGCTGAGGGCGACTGCTGATACGTTGTCCCTGAATTTGAATTTCTCCGTTGTTCAGACGTTGACGAATATTGCCCTGACCCCGGGGAATCTCACGATCTCCTATGGAGTGACTCAGCAGTTCCTGGCGAGTGCTCTGGATCAGTTCGAGTCGCCGTTTATCATTCAGCCTGCATTTCTTTGGTCCACAACGGGAGGAACGATTTCGAATATGGGGTTCTATACTGCCGGGACGCAGGCCGGCTCATACTCCGTCAGTGCCAAAGCCGGGACGTTCACCGCGGCAATATCTATTACAGTCATCGCGCCGACAATTCCGGATGGCTTGCTGGATCCCGATCTGTATTCTCTCGTGAATGGCTACTATGGCGACGGTCTGATTGATCGAACTGACATGATGGCAATCCTGCGGAGTGCCGGAGTTGACGGAATGGTCAGTGCCACGGAACTGGCGGATTTTCGATTTCTGGTGTCCAGTACGACGCCGTATACGATGCCGGAGTATGTGCGCGGCCTTGCCACTGATGTCGTGAACACCAGTCCGGCGAATCTCTGGTACAAAGGACAGACGGCCGGTAATCTTTCATCAGGCAGCTCGTCCACACTACTCAATAACCTTGTCGACAAATGGTTCCTGGGCACCGATGAACCCGCGTTAACAACACCCCAACTGACCTATCAGACAACAATTGGGAATTTATTCAACGGCACGCCATCCCGAGCCGATGCACGCCAGGGAGCTCTGGGCGACTGTTACTTTATCGCGGCCGTTGCATCGATCGCTGACAGTAACCCCGACGCTGTTCGCAATATGTTTGTCGATAACGGCGATGGTACGTACACCGTTCGCTTTTACAGCGTGCATGATGGCATGGCCGATTATGTCACCGTGAGCCGTCGCTTACCGGCTCAGTTCAACGGTGCGTTGGGGTATTCGGGATATGGATTGAGCGTTTCATCCACCTCCACAACCGTCTGGATCGCTCTGGCAGAAAAAGCTTACGCTCAGTGGAACGAAACGGGCAATGAAGGTCGTGACGGCACGAATCGTTATGCAGCCATCGAAGGCGGCTGGATGGGATATGTGAATGCTCAGGTGCTGGGTACTGCGTCTTCAAACTACTCGATGACATCCGTCAACAAGCAAATATTGATCAATGCGTTGAGCAGCCAAAAGGCCGTGACGACAGGAACCAAAACATCCGTGGCTGCTGGTCTTTACGGTTCTCATGCGTATCTGGTGACAGGCTATGAAGCGTCGACTGATACGTTCCGGCTGCACAATCCCTGGGGCTTCAGCCATCCCGGAGCGCTAAGCTACTCGCAGCTTCAGGCGTACTGTTCCATGTTTGTCGTTGCTGACGCTTCAGGCTCAGGTCCTGTTTCCGGGGTGGTTGCAGGGGCAACATCTATTCCAAGCCCCTCGTTGCCTGTTTTCGCCTGCAGCCGTGCCGAGCAGAAGTCGAGGATCATCGACCCTGATACAGCATCAGCGAAGCATCAGGGGGATTATTCCACCGCACAAGTCGACACTGAATCATCGGCGAATTCTGAACACAACTCCGATGGAGGCAACCGAAGGGTACTGACAAGGCTTCGCATTAACTTCATGAAGGACGAATCAGGCGAGTCTTATCTGTGGGACATAAGTTTACCGAAGGATTGTTTGACAGAACTTGAGGTCGACTTGATTGACCGGTTGTTTGCTGAGCAGGTCGAACCGATTGCGGTGTGAGTAAGCTTGTTGAGTCATCTGAGAGAGCAGCGCGGAGTTGACCGGATCGCTCCACGGCTTCGACAGTTTGATCTGTTTGAAGAGTGCTGAATTTTCCATTTACGGAAGAATCAGTGTTCGCGAACTGTGAGCCCTTGCCCGTTCGCGTCGGTCGTGCAGGCGGGGGGCAGTGCGTTGTACTCGCCACAGTATGATTTGAGGGCCAGTCTTGTTTGTCTGGGGTAAACCCGGTGGCGAATGGAAAACATGGCTCGCTTCGACATGATGGGTTGGCAAATCGCGTATCGAGAGATCACAGAGACGATCTTTCTAATTCGTTGTCTTCTTTTTTCCTTTTGTTCCCTGCTTTGTTTGAGGGGGCGTCGTGAGTTTGGCGAGTGCGGTAAAGCTGTTGGTTTGTTTTTGCCAGACGGCTTCTAATTCTTTGACTTTGTCGGGCATCTGAATTGCCAGGTTTGTCTGCTCTGCTCGATCTTCCGCCATGTTATACAGTTCCCAGGGATCTCCCTTGGCGGCTACCAGTTTCCAGTCGCCTACGCGAACCGCTCGGTTGCCTTCATGGAGCCACCAGAGGAATTCGCGATCAACAGGCTCGTCATTCATGATCGTGGGAAGCAGACTGCGTCCGGCAAACGGCGGAATCTGCTCGGTCCCATTTTCAACGCGTTCCTGTTCAACGCTGTCTGCAAGCCCGGTGGCCTCCAAAATCGTGGGGACCAGATCAATCAAGTGTCCCGGTGTGTGCCGCAATTCGTTGGTCTTCGAAGTTCCCTTGGGCCAATGCACGATCAACGGAGTACTAATGCCTCCTTCATGAACCCATGTTTTGTGCCGACGAAACGGCGTATTCGCCGCGCTGGAGAATCCAGGGCCGAGGCACAGATAAGACTTTTCGCTTCCCGGAGCAGCCATCGGATCGTGTCCGCCATGCCGCACCATAATCTCTGCACTGGCTCCGTTATCGGAAGCGACGAAGATCAGAGTATTCTCGAAGGCACCCATCGAACGCAACTGTTCCAGATATCGGCCAATTTCCTGATCCATGCGATCGATCATGGCCGCATGAATCGCCATCTTGGTTGCTTGAAATCGACGCTGCTCATCATTGAGTTCAGTCCATGGCAGCGGCCGGTTGATCTCGCCAGGGCCAAGCTTTACGAAAGCATCCGGAAAGTCATATGGCGGCCCCACTTCGCGTTCGAGGGCAGATATGGCTGTCTTGACCAATCCCAGTTCACGTTGGCGAGCATGACGAGCCTGACGCAACTGGTCCCATCCCTCCAGATAACGATCGCGGTACTTGGCGATGTCTTCTTCCTTCGCGTGCAATGGAAAGTGAGGAGCGATAAACGGCAAATAGTGGAGGAACGGTTTGTCGCTGTAATTCGCGGCGTGATCCTTCAGGCATTCAATTGCATGCTCAGCAGTCGCCGTTGTTACGTAGTAGTTCGACTCATCCTCGGCCGGAACAACAGGCTTATCGTCGATCAGGTTGCCTTTGGCGGTGAAGAAGTTTCCGTCATTTCGCGTATGCAATGATCGATCAAAACCGCCCGCCAGCACATCGCCGTCGATATGCCATTTGCCGCTGTGGTAGCTGCGATAACCAATCTTCTTCAGTCGTTCCGGCAGCAGCTTGGCCCACTTCGGACGCGTGCCCTGATTGCCTCCGGGCAGATCAGGCAAAGCATCGCGATGAATTTGCTGAGGATAGTAGCCGGTCATCAAGGCCGCTCGCGACGGCCAGCAACGCGCAGTGTTGTAGAACTGAGTGAATCGGACACCGTTCTTTGCGAGTCCATCCAGATTTGGTGTCGCGATCTCACCGCCATAGCAGCCCAGATCGGAGTAGCCCATGTCATCGGCCAAAATGATGACGATGTTTGGCGGGGCTGCTTCGAGTGGTGTGATGGCAAATAGAAACAGAAAGAGTGGGAAGAGATGTTTCATGTCGGATTCCAGGCATTCTGAACCGGACGCTGACGCGTTCCGGCTGATGGTATCGATGCTGAGTCATGGGAGGCACGGCGCGTAATGAAGTTACTTTTCACTCGCCGCCGTCAACTGCATGGCTTCGGCAACAGACTTCTTTCCGGCAGGCTTCTTGTCGTCAAAAGGTCCGTCGGAGCCGCCTTTCGGCCACGTGGCAGGATCTGCAAACTGGCCGTCGTCTTTGTACTGCTTTTGCAGTCGAGCGATCTCCGCCTTCAGCTCGGCAAACTTTGTAGCGATCTCGGGTTTGTTGCGACTGGATTCGGAGAACAGCAGATTGTTCTGTTCGGCCGGGTCGTTCACGAGATCGAACATCTCATAAGCATCCTGCTTCCAGTAATGAATCAGCTTGTGAGTCACCGTGCGAACTCCCAGATGAGCCACGGTGTTGTGATGTCCAGGATCATGGTAGTAGCGATAGTAGACGCTGGTTCGCCAGTCTGCGGGTGATTCGCCGCGAAGAATCGGAGCCAGAGATTGCCCCTGCATGGAATCCGGAACGGGCAATCCCGCGAGGTCAAGAAAGGTTGGTGCCAGATCGATGTTAGCAACGAACTGCGTTGGCACACTACCCGCTTTGACTCCTGGACCGCGAGCGATCAGCGGAGTCTTCAGCCCGGGCTCATACATAAATCGTTTGTCGTAGAGTCCAAGATCACCGAGGTACCAGCCATTGTCGGCGGAGTACATGACAATCGTGGTTTCCGCGAGCCCGTGCTGGTCGAGATAGTCCAGCACTTTGCCGACGCCATCATCAACTCCCTGAACGCAGGCGAGATAGTCCTGCATGTATCGCTGATACTTCCAGTGGACCAGATCTTTGCCGGTCATTGTTTTGCCATCGATCGTCAGTTCCATCGGCTTTGCGTTGTACCACTGAGCCAGGGCCGGGCCTTTCAGGTCCGCTGGCGGCTCAAGCTTCAGATCTCGCCGAGTCAGATCGCGAGCGACAGTCTGTTCGTTGATCGGCAGAGCTGTGGGGCGAGTCGCGTAGTCATCAAAGAGTGTTTCTGGTTCAGGAATGACGGCGTTCTGAAAGCGAGCTTTATTGCGATCATCCGGCTCCCATGCTCGATGAGGTGCTTTCTGGTGCAACATCAGGAAGAACGGTTTATCTTTGGGGCGAGTTTCCAAAAATTCAATTCCAAGGTCTGTCGTGATGTCGGTGCAATGTCCTTCGATGTTGACCTTCTTACCTGGAACCAGAAATGCTGGATTCCAGTAAGCCCCCTGCCCTGGCAGAACAATCCAGCGATCAAAGCCTGTGGGATCTGAACCCAGATGCCACTTACCGATCATTCCCGTGTGATAACCTCCGACCTGCAAACGCTTAGCCGCGTTGTCTCGAGTGCCATCGAATCGATTGAAGACAGGAACTCCATTCAGATGCGAATACTGCCCGGTCAGCAAGGTCGCGCGACTTGGGGTGCAGATGGAATTCGTGACAAACGAATTAACGAATCGAGCCCCATCGTTGGCGAGCCGGTCGAGATGCGGAGTTTGATTGACCTTTGACCCATACGCGGAGATCGCATGTTGAGCGTGGTCGTCGGAGAAAATAAAGATGATATTCGGTCGTTCCGCAGCCAGCAGCGTCTGGCCGGCGACTGACAAAACAAACACTGCGGCACAGAGAAGCTTCTGCATCGTGATGGGCCTTTCGAAGCTCGTGGGTCAGGAGTCGATTGCTGAATGCGTGAGGAGGTTTTCAGCTGCCAGACTTTAATTGATCACGCCGTCGTTAGGAAGTGGCGGGGGGGGCTTTGCAGGAGTCGAGTGCGGCCGTGTACATAAAAAGGGGTCAGGTACACAAAAAGGGGTCAGGTCTCTTTTATTTGGCATTACGCGTTGTTAGGCTTTAGGGATGGCACGCACAAAACGCATTTGTCCTGCAGGTGAAGTCTTCCACGTTCTGAATCGCGCGGTGGCTCGGCTCACAATTTTTGAGAAGCCGGAAGACTATGCCGCGTTCATGCGCGTTGTGGAAGAAACATGGGCAATCGTCCCACTGCCGATTTATGCGATGGTGGCAATGCCCAATCACTGGCACTTTGTTGTCAGGCCGGAGACCAGCGATCAGGTGAGTGAGTTTTTCCGTCGCCTCACTGTCATGCACACGATGCGTTGGCATGCTCACTATAAAACAGCTGGAACCGGGCATTTGTATCAGGGGCGTTTCAAATCGTTTCCCATTCAATCGGACGGCCACTTGCTGACGGTCATGCGGTACGTGGAGCGAAACCCAGTTCGTGCAGATTTTGTCGAGCGTGCGGAAGACTGGCAATGGAGCTCCGCGTATGCTCGCTTCCAACGTGCTGACGAACGCCGCTGGCTGATAATTCCCGTTGATCCACAGTTGCCGCGAAACTGGCGTTCATGGGTGAATAAGGTCGAGACTGAGGTCGAGTTGGACTCGCTTCGTCGCAGTGTCAAACGTGGCTTGCCGTTCGGTGATGATAACTGGACCAGAAGCAGTGCCGTCCGCCTTGATCTCCAGGCCACAACTCGCCCCAGAGGAAGACCCCAAAAAGAGACCTGACCCCTTTTCTGCCCATCGAGTGGTGTGGGATTAGCCTTCCATAAATACATCCAGCTTTTGGCCTGCGTAGATTTGAGGCGTCGCGCCAACGATCTCGTAAACAATAAACAGAACGCGAGTATCTACTCGCTCAGTAGTGCCGCCGGTCAGGGATTTTTTGGGAACGATGCGGGGGTCAATACGGACAAAACGCAATTCGATAGAGGTGCGATCGCGCCCGCGCACAAAACCTTCAGCTCGCGCATTAGGGCTTACCCTGCTCGCATCTTCCTCGTCAACCTGGACTCGCACTCGAAGCGGACCATGCACTCCAAGCTGAACAAGGGGATTCTCGGTTCTCGTTGATTCCGCAAACTCACCTTGGCGAACATCAACATGCAGGACCAGGCCATCGACGGGGGCTTGAACGACTAATCGATCAAGATCTACTTGTACCTGGTCTGCACTCGATTTGGCCGAAGCAACTTCATATTCCGCGATCTCAATATCATGACACCACGTTCCGGCTTCCAGCTTTGCGAGATCCGCTGTGGCTTGTGCCATTTCTGCATTCGACTGGTCGTAGGCATACTTTCTCGTAATGTGTTCTTCTTCGCTTAACGCCCGCTGTTCGATCAACCGTTTCGCTCGATTCCAGACATCTTCGTTGCGTTTAAACGTTGCAGTGGCCGCCGCCACTCGGGCGCGTGCCGGCGGTAGGTCTTCGGGGCGTGTCCCTGCCTTTAGTTTAAGAAGCTTCGCGGTAGCGGTTGCTAACGTTGCAGTTCGATTATGCAACTCCGCTCTTAATGCGCGATCGTCTAATGTAAACAGAGCATCACCTTTAGATACCATTTGGCCCGGGATTACATGCACTCTTGAGACAATTCCAGAGATGGGCGTTGCGATCGCAATGGGCTCACCAGCCATCTGAACTTCACCTAGCCCTGAAATGGTATTCGCTCCAAGCGTCGTCAAGGAGGGCGGATTTAGCGCAGCCGAAAGTTGCTCTTTCGGTGTTAAGTGACTCAACGTCGCGATACCAAAGCCAACCGCGATTGCGGCGATGAGGGGAATGCCGAACTTGATCAACATCGCTTATCTTCCCTTAGCAAAGGAGCTTCTCAGTTTTCGATAGGTGCGTTAGTGTGAGGTCGAATGCGGATTGATCGGATGATTTTGACGCGACACGCTTTCTACTTTTGAAATGAGACCATCCTCCATGTGCACCACTCGATCTGCAAAGCTGTAAACGCGTGGATCGTGCGTCACCACAATGGCAGCTCGATCTGCTGCAACGGCAAGGTCTCTCAGCAAGGTCATTACTGCTTGCCCCGCCTGACCGTCGAGTGCTGCTGTCGGCTCATCGCAAAGCAATAACTTCGGCGAGTGCACAAGTGCACGCGCAATGGCAACGCGTTGTTGCTGGCCACCAGAGAGTTGACTGGGAAGCTTGGTTGCATGGGCTCCCAGGCCCAATGTCTCGAGCAACACCTCTCCCTTAGAGAGTGCCCTGGGCCAGTCGAATCCACTGGCTACGAGCGGTATCGCGACGTTCTCCGACGCTGTGAGACCTGCAAGGAGGTTGTATTGTTGAAATATGAAACCAATGTTCTTCAATCGATATGGTACCAGCATCGACGCAGACATGGATGAAACTTCATGATCGAATACATGCATTGAACCAGATGCGCCGCGAAGCAGTCCGGCAATCAATGAAATCAAGGTGGTTTTGCCGCATCCACTCGGCCCAACCAGCATGGTTAACATGCCTGCCGGGGCGATGAAGTCAACGCCTTTCAAAACATTGACTGAACCAGCCGCAGTCTTAAATGCCATCTTGACGCCTTTGCAAATCACGCTCATGGCTAACCTCGGAAGACAACGGCTGGGTCTACGGTCAGGACCTTTCGTACGCTGACCACACATGCCAACAGAGTTACCAGAACAATAAAAATGCCCGAACCAAGAAAGATGAATGGATGCATAAACATCCCCCGCAAGCCACCTGAGAGCTGTGTGCTCGTCATGGCAAAGAACAGATTGGCAACTCCAATACCAAGGCAATAACCGATGGTAGATACGAATACAGCCTGCGTCATGATCATCCGAAGTATCACCCAGTTATTGATCCCGATGGCCTTCAAGGTCGCGAACTGCTTCAGGTTCTCAACACTAAACATGTAGAACGTTTGCCCCACAATTGCGACGCCGATAACGACTCCCATCAATATCGTTATGCCGAAGTTCTCTGCAATTCCTGAGTACTTCAAGATCCACGCTTGGGTGTCGTCCATAAACTCAGCACGTGTTCGAGCTTTCAGGCCAGTTACTTTCGTGATCTGCCTGGCAACCTCTTCTGGTGAATGTTTGGAGGCAGCACGGGCAAGAACATAGGTCACGGGATTGAGCGTTTCTCTGGCCATGGCCACTCCGAGGCTTCGTCGTGTATAGACGCGAGGCAGTCCACTCCATGAGGATCCGATGTAGCAGATTCCTACAACAACAGCACGACGCTGTCCAATTTCGACTGCGGCTCCAACTTGAGGTGCCACCCCGGGAAAGATGTTTGTGTATCCCGCGATGTCCATGACGATCGCATCCGGCTGATGGAGATCATCCAAGGTCCCAATGAGCATTTCCTGGGGGGCACCGACCATGGATAGATCGTCGATCCCGACCAATTGCACAAGTTTCATACGCCCGTCTTCCGTTCGTAATTGTGCAGTTGACTGATAATAGGGTACGGCCCACTGAACTCCAGGCACCGATCGGACTCGATTCACAGACAACTCAGCAATCGGATAGCCTTGATCAAGCGTTTCCACGCTGGACTTCATCACCCAGATGTCGGCTTGATTGGCTTCGAGAATGTCGCGAGTCGACGCGTGCATCAACGAATGAAAAATGGCGGATTGCTGACTGATGAGCAAGGTCGCAAACGAGACTCCGAGGACCAACGCAACGTACTTAGCCTTGTCATGCAGAAGTATCTTAAACGCGACGAGATTCATGTCTGATTTCTCCAGGCAGCGACTATTTCGAAGCGGCTTTCTTCTTCTTTGATTCTGGCAATGGAAAACCATCGCCGTATCGCTTGACCGAATCCAGGGTCACATTGGCAAGTACTTCAATGAAAGAATCGCCACCGTGTGCTTTCTCGACGACTGCAGGCGCAAAGTCTTGCAGGATTCGCCGATGGGTCATGAAGGTTGAAGCCAAAAGATGCATGGTGATTACGCCAAAACGCACAGCATCGTTGTCCTTGGGAAGCGACGTCACTCGACTAACCACGTCGCACAGCCATTCGAATTCGGGCAGATAGCTGTGCTTGAGCACTTTGCGAAACGAAGCAGACGGATCCAGGGCTTCGCGTTCGATGAGCTTTATTGGCCATGCAACGGTCTGAGCTGCGTAGTCCTTGATCAGCCACTGAATGGCTAATCGAAGGGCTTCTTCTGGCTTTGCAGCATTCGCTTCATCGAACAGTGGCAGGGCTTCGTCAGAGATTTTGACAGCCGTGACAAGTACTTCTTCATAGAGAGCTTCCATGCTTCCGAAATGGTAGGGTATCGCTCCCAGTGAAACGCCCGCCTTGGCTGTCACTTGCCGGGCTGTGACCCCGCTGAATCCAAAGTTCGCAAAGAGTTCGCCAGCAGTCTGGATTACGGCTGACTTCGTTTTTTCGGAATCGCTCGCTACCCCCATCATCGTCTCCACAAACGCAGCTTACCTGTGTAGTACATATGTATTATACAAATGTACTACACAGAGGCGATGGAGTCAAGGAGAAAATTGTGTCGGCAAAAAACGGGGAAGAACCAATCTCGCCGAGCGTTCCGGACGACTCGCCGCGAATTCCGAGCGTCCGCGAAAGCTACTTTTTGAAGCAAGTGGATTCTTTTCGTAGAGCAATGTCTACGGTTCAGTTTCATCGTTCGCATGGGTGGCCCGAAGACAAAAGGCGATGCATGACGCCTTCTCTGCCCCAGGAGACTTGAACCAGCACTGACCGATCACGAATTGCGATTCGAAAGACGCTTGCCAGCATATCTGTGTGATGAATGATGCTTCGGGAATTGGCGGCGAGTGGGTCAGCAGCAGGCTGCTGAAGAAGGAAGCTGCAGCGGGCTGCATGCAGTCCAAAAGTATAAAGTATTCAGTGGGCAAGAGAATCTGAGAGACAAATGGAAACGCTCGACATGGTTTTCGTGGGCGATTCGGAATGACAGCTCTCTTGATCGTCAGCAAGCTACTGGCAAGCGCAGGGCTGATTTGCTCGAGCTAAATCATCAATCTCAGTTGGCTGCGACTTCTCTTGTCACGCCAGGCAGTCGCTTTTTCGTTCGCCCTCGTGGTTCGGCTGTTGGTAATAGGAATGTCCTTTCCGGCAAAGGATCTACTTAACGCGAGGCATCTCGTCTGGCGGCGGTGTTGAGACCACCCATCGGTTACTCCATTGAGGAGAACACGAGGCACGCGTTGTGGCCGCCGAAGCCGAAGCTGTTCTTCATGGCTTTACGGATCTTCATGGCTCGCGGCTGGAATGGGACGTAGTCCAGATCACAACGTGGATCCGGATTGTCCAGATTGATCGTCGGTGGAGCAGTCTCGGTCTGCATCGCTTGAAAACAGAAGACCGATTCAACACCGCCTGAGGCACCCAGCAGGTGACCGAGTTGACTCTTCGTGCTTGAGACGGCAATTGCATCGGCGTGGCTGCCGAAGACCGTTCGAATCGCACTCGTTTCTGCGATGTCGCCCAGCGGTGTGCTGGTCCCGTGCGCATTAATGTGGTCAATTTCATCCGGCGGGACGCCAGCATCACGCAATGCAGCCCGCATGGCATAGGCCGCACCTGTTCCAGTCGGATCCGGGGCTGTCAGGTGAGTCGCATCTGACGACAGGCCGTATCCCATGACCTCACCGAGGATCGTGGCTCCACGCTTTTTTGCAAACTCATATTCTTCCAGAACCAGAATACCGGCGCCCTCGGAAAGCACGAAGCCATCACGATCACGATCGAATGGACGGCTCGCTTGTTGAGGGGCGTCGTTGCGAGTTGACAATGCTCCCATGCGAGCGAATCCGGCGATACCCATTGGCGTCAAACCCGCTTCGGTGCCACCGGTCACCATGACATCGGCCACATCCATCTGGATCAGCCGATAGGCATCGCCGATGGCATTGGTTCCCGATGCACAAGCCGTGCAAACGGCAGTGTTAGGGCCACGCAGACCCCATCGCACGGAGATGTTTCCGCTGGCGGCATTGATGATGAGCTTGGGAATCATGAACGCGGAGATTCGATCGGGGCCACGATCAAACAGCATCGAATGCTGCTGCTCGATTTCATCGAGTCCACCGATTCCGCTGCCGACCAGAACGCCGTAGCGATAAGTGTCGCCTTCAGACAAATTGATCTTTGCCTGAGTAATGGCCTTTTGTGCGGCGACCATTGCGAACTGACTGAAGCGGTCGATACGCCGCAGTTCTTTGCTCTCAATCGGCAGATGCGGCAGCGGGTCGAAGTCTCGGATTTCGCCTCCGAAACGCACCTTAAAGTCGCGACAGTCAAACCGTTGAACGGGACCGACACCACTTTTTCCTGCACAGACCGCTGCCCAGACGTCGTCCAGTTCGCAGCCAAGCGGAGTGACAACGCCAAGCCCGGTCACTACTACTCGACGGCGTGACATCATTCAGCTCGCGGCGGAAAGAAGAACTCGCAGCACCGAACCAACGAAATCCGCAGCCACAATGCCGGAGTGCCGATGCCTTTGGGGCGATCAGCACAACCAGCATCAAGCTGCGATTGTGGTTGACGAATCAATGCGAGTGAAGGAACTATTGCTTACCTTCGATGTAGGTGATCGCATTCCCCACCGTCTTGATCTTGTCGTAATCCTCGTCTGGAATCTTGACGTCGAATTCGTCTTCAAGAGCCATGACGAGTTCAACAATATCAAGGGAATCCGCCTTCAGATCATCAACGAATGAACTGGTGCGGGAGATTTCTTCTTTAGGGACGTCAAGCTGATCGCTGACGATACCAATCACTTTTTCTTCAATCGACACTGATGCTTTCCTCCAGCGAAACAAAACACTGACAGATGTTTTCGAACACCGCCAGTCGTCCGGGGAACTGCTCCGGGCACCTGCTCCAGTCGCAGGCGATCGTCCGGTCCGCGAATCGTGCGGAAGATATATCGGGTTTGCGAATTCGTGTAAACCCGTTTAGCCGGGCAGTCTGCCTCATTTCCGGAGTGCGGGTCAATTTTCTGCGACATCATTAAGGTGACGGGCTTGTTTTGCCCGTCAGATTCGGAGTTTCGGAGAGAGTTCGCTGGATTTATGGATGTTCACCATCGATTTGGGTTTCTCTGCCAAGTCGGGGTTCCCGGAATGCAATACTCCGCAGGATATTCAAGCCGTGAATAGCGAGGGCGTAATCGGGCGAATTCGGGCGGGTTGGTTTGCGGCGGGCGGTTGGGGCTCTATCCTGCGTTTCCATCTTTCACCTGCGGCGATGCTGCCAGGGTGATTATTAAATCCGCCCTTTGCCCTCCGCGCGCTTTGATGCCATCAATTCCCTCCGACATCAGTCCTGCCAGGTTTCCCGCTGCGGCATCATTTTCTGATTCCGACTGTGGGGCCGACTCGCTGCGATTTGCAAGGAGCGTTCCATGACATTCCTGAATGGAGCCCTCGCGTTCGGAGCTTTGGCGTTCGCTGTTCCACTCATTATTCATATCCTGAATCGAAGCCGATTTCGTACCGTCGAATGGGGAGCAATGCATCTCCTTGAGTCGGTGATTAAAGTCAACCACAAGCGGCTCCATGTTGATCAACTGATTCTGCTGTTTGTGCGTTGTGCGATTCCCGTGTTGCTGGCTCTCTGTCTGGCTCGCCCTGTTCTGACCGGCTCCCGATTGCTTGAAGGTGACTCGCCGGTTTCGTTGGTGATCCTGCTCGATACAAGTTATTCGATGGACACTGTCGATCCGTCAGGCTCGCGCTTTGAAAAAGCCGTTGATGCGGCTTGTCAGATTGTGAATACGGTCAGTCGAGGCTCTGAGGTTGCTGTCATTCAAACGGGTGGTCGTCCGACACCATTGTTTGATCAGCCGGTCTTTGATAGCGAAGCTGTTGTTCGTCGGCTGCGGCAAATTAAGGCCGGGTATGGGGCCAGTGATATGCAGGCTTCACTCAACGAAGCGTTGAAGACGGTCGATGCGATGTCACATGCTCGCCGCGAACTGATCGTGATCAGCGATTTTCAACCGGCGGATTGGCAGGCGATTGGGCAAAACACCGCCGAAGCCATTCGAGGGCAAATGGCCTCGCTGAAGATTCCCCCGGCATTAACTTTGTTGCCGATTGGTCAACCCGTCAACAGTAACATCTCTGTTGAGTCTCTGGAGTTTCCTCGCCGCGCGCTGGGCGTTGGCCAGCAGATTTCTGTGCGAGCGAATCTTCGCAATCACGGCAGCACGCCGATTGAGAATGCTCGTGTTGTTTTAAGGTTGGACGGAGCGGAATCGTCCGTTTCGCAGATTGCTCTCACGGCGAACGGGACGACTCAAACACTGTTCCCCTGCTCTTTTGAGAAAGCGGGCTCGCATGTGATCGAAGTCGAAGTCATCGCCGACGATTCTCTGAAAGACGATAATCGTTACGCAGCGGCCGTTACAATCTGGGACGGTATTAACGTGTTGCTGGTTGATGGTGATCCCAGCGGGCAGCCTCTGCAAAGTGAAACTGATTATCTGTCGATTGCTCTGACGCCGTTTACTTTTGGTCGAGTACGTTTGGCGGATCTTGTGCAGACCCAGACCGCGCAATCGAAGGATCTTACGGAAGAACGCCTGAAGACTTCGCGCGTCGTTGTGTTGGCGAACGTCTCAAAGCTGGAACCTGCTCAAGTCTCCGCGTTAACGGCTTTCGTCAACGACGGCGGTGCCTTGCTGGTCTGTGCCGGAAACAAGATTGATTTGAATTGGTATCGCGAGCAGATGTTTGCCAATGGTGGAGGACTTCTGCCAGCGGCGTTTGGGATGCTGAAAGGGCTAACCGAGTCCGACGGGAAAGCTGATGCGGCCGCCGGAACTCTCAACAAGAGCTCTCATATTGTCGCTCAGCATTTCGATCATCCGGCTTTGGAATTCTTTAACGAGCCGGCCAATGGTGATTTGTCGACGGCGGAGATTCGACGCTGGCATGAGCTGGCCGATGTGGATAGTCGCAGCGACGTCGCGGTGTTGGCACGATTGGATTCCGGCGATCCGCTGTTGATCGAACGTCGAGTTGGGGATGGCGTTGTGCTTCAAATGGCGACGGCCTGTGATGCGGACTGGTCGGATTTGCCCGTGCGGCCTTTGTATGTTCCGTTGATGCAGCAAATTATTACGACGATGGCTTCGGGGATTTCTCCGCCACGAAATATCGCGACCGGTGATCCCGCTGTTGCGATGTTACCCGGCGCCGAACAAGCGACAACATTGTCGGTGGTTACTCCTGATGGGGCTCGTCGAACTCTCAATACAACGCCTCAAGGTAAACTACAATTGGCGCGGTTTGAGGAAACTCAACGGCCTGGCGTGTACGCCATGTCAACGCCTGCGGCCGAAACGATTCACTTTGTTGCCGAGACTTCTCGCAGTGAATCGGACTTGAGTACTCTGCCTGAAACGGCGTTGGTCGAGTTATCAAAGAGTCTGGCATCCACGCTGATCAAATCTCCGGCAGAGTATCTTGAACAGGATCGTCTGCGACGACACGGCCAGGAGATCTGGAAGTACGTACTCGCGGCGTTTTTGGCGTTCATGTTTCTGGAACTCGTTCTGCAACAACGATTCGCGAGGGTTCGTCTATGACAACACTGCGATTTGTTGGCGATGTTCCGCTGTGGGCCGGGTTGCTGTCCGCATTGATCGTGTGCGTGCTGTCGTGGCGTTACTACAGCCGCGAAAGTTTTGATCTGCCGCGTCGACTTCGCTGGCTGCTGCCATTGCTTAGGTCTTCGGCGTTTCTGCTGGGAATTCTGATGCTCACCGGGCCGGTGTTGCATCATCGCATGATTCTTGGCGAACTTGGCCGAGTCAAAATCTATGTTGATGATTCACGCAGCATGACGATGCAGGATCGTCACATGTCGACCGGGAGAAAATTGCTGGTCGCTGAGCAGCTGGGTTGGATCAGCGCGGGGCGAATCGATTCGAAACTGCTGAAACTTGCGGATCAGTTGTCTGAGGCTCGGCAGGGATTTGTCGATGCGATTGCTCCGAAGAGTACCGCACCGGTGAGCGATCCCGGAGCCGTGAGTTCTGATGCAGCACCACCTGCGGTGGCCGATCCCAAAGCTGCCGATGCCGCAGCAAGTAGCCCGTCTGTCAACGCGGCCCCTGCTGTTTCGGCCAGTGCTGTTCGCTCTGCGGTTGATGTGTTTCGTTCACGTTTGCTGGAGTTGAAGACGTCTCTGCCGTCAGAACTCTCTGAGCGATATCAAAATGAGTTGCTTCTGCCGTTGGATTCGACTGCCTCCACAATTGACGCAGACGCTGCCGCCGCGGCGAATGCACTGGTCGCACTGGCCAAAGTCTGTGAATCGCTCGAAGGTTCAGTCCGCGGTTTCTTTGAGGCAGAGGTTTCGCGGATCGTTGAATCCGGCGATGAGTCGATTCGCTCGGCGCTTGCCATGTTCGATGAAACTCCGCGATGGCGTCGGTTGGAGATGGGGCTATCGGAATCATCTGCAAAGATTCTGGATAAGCTTCGGGAGCAGCATGATGTTGAATTGCTGCGGTTGGCGGGTGACAAAGCGGAGTTGCTGGGCAGTCCGGCTGCAACTTCCGCCAATGATGGAGTCGATAAGAAATCTGAAGGCGAATACGAAAGAAGTGTCGAGGACTTTTCCAGTGTCACGGACCTGAGTTCCGGAATCGTGGCGACTCAGAAATCTGTCACCACATCGGAGGATTCTGGCGACACACCAGCGACAGAGACCAAAGCCGCTGATGCTGCTCAGGCGAAGACTGCGATTGTTCTGATCACTGATGGTCAGCACAATTCCGGCCCATCGCCGTTGCAGACAGCACAGGTGTTAGGAGGTCAGAGTGTTCCATTCTACAGCGTGTCGCTGGGAGCGTCACAGCAGGCTGCGGATTTGGCGGTGATTGGCCTTGAACACCCGGATCTTGTGTTCCAAAAAGATCATGTTCGCGGTGTGATGGTTGTTCGTGATCAGATGACGCCGGGGAAACCTTTTGTTGCACAGATCAGCTATCAGGATCAGGTGCTTTGGCAGCAGCAACTGGAAACTCAGAACGTTGCCGAGCGACGGATTGAATTTGATTTTGAGATCGATGAACTCGTCACAAAACTGGGAGCGCAGTTTGCTTCCGACATCAAGCAGCATGCCGTGCCTTTGGAGTTTCAGGCGTCGATTGCCGCGTTGCCCGAAGAGTCCGAAACGGACAACAATCAGCGCGCGATGAGACTGGCCGCTATCGTCTCAAGCTACAAGGTTTTGTTGATCGATGGACGTTCCCGCTGGGAAACGCGCTATCTTCGCAACGTTTTTGAACGCGATGAGCAATGGTCGATCAACACTGTGATCGTTGGGCCGGGAACTGATCACGCGGGTCTGACAAGAGGTGAAGAAGAGGGACAGTTCCCGGGCAAGCGAGAACAATTGTTTGCTTACGATCTGGTGATCTTCGGCGAAGTTGCTCCTGAGCTGTTTAACGAGCAGGACTTTCAATGGCTGAGTGAGTTTGTGGAAACTCGTGGTGGCGGCATCGTGTTTATCGATGGTCAGCGAGGTCGCCTGCGACAGCTCGCGAGTACGAAGCTTGGAAGTTTGATTCCCGTCGAGTGGCTGAACGAAACCATTTCGGCCAAGCCGACATCGCTGCAATTGACGGACAAAGGGGCCTCAGAAAGTGCGTTGCGACTATCGCCCGATGCGGAACAGAATCGTCGCTTCTGGACTGAGCTGCCTCCGCCTCATTCGCTGGTGGCTGTGAATGCTTTGCCCGGGGCTGAAGTTCTGATTGAAGCGAATGTGGATGGTCGACAACGGCCAGCGATGGTGACGCGATTGTTTGGTTCGGGACGAGTTGTCTACTTCGCGTTCGATGAATCCTGGCGCTGGCGTTTCAAGACGGCCGATCTTTGGCATCAGCGAGCGTGGAATCAGTTGGCGAAATATGTGATGCCAAGGCCGTTTGCGGTCAGCGACGAATATGTGTCGCTGGATACAGGCTCGGTGCGTTACGACTTTGGAGCGACTGTTGATGTTCGAGCACGTCTGCTGGGCCTGAATGGAAAACCGGCGACTGGTGTTTCTGCTGACGCTCTGGTGTGGAAAGAGGGACGCATCGTTTCAACGGTAAGCCTGACTCCCGATGCCGATGTGCCGGGGATTTATCGAGGACACGTCGCGGCCTTACCGGAAGGCGAGTACGAAGTCTCGGTTCGAGCTGCCGGCTATAGTGATGCCGCTTTGAAGGCTCGCAGCCGGTTTGTGGTGCTACCACCGGAATCCGGCGAGATGACTCAGACTTCGGCCAATGAAACGTTGCTGAAACAGATGGCCGCAGCTTCCGGAGGAGATTACCTTCGCGAAGAGGAACTGTTTCGATTGCCGGAGCTGTTGAGTCCTCTCAGCAGCGGCCGAGTGGTCGAATCCGACACGCAGATCTCGCAGAGCTATTGGTGGTTTGCCGCAATTGTTATCCTGTTGACGGCTGAGTGGGTGTTACGAAAACGAGCTGGGTTGCTTTGAACGGTGATGGCTGGCGGAGATGTGATGTATTCGTTTAACGGCAAGCCGCAGGCGAACCTGAACCTGGACGCCACCGCCTGCGGCTCGCCGTTAAACGAAATTGCGAATCGCGAGAGATGATCTTTTGTAGTCAGATGGTATCAGGCAGCATGGTTGCTGACAGCACGGTGCACATAAAGGAAGATTCACGATGAGTGTTTCGCTTGATCCCGTTGTTGCTCGAAAACTCGAAGAATTCGGACGCCGTCGGTTTCGACTGATCGTCGCGCGAGGACTCTGCGCGGGCGTTGCCACGTTTTTGATCTGTGTCGCGATCGTGGCCGCGATCGACTGGTATTGGCTGCTCAGCGATCGCGCGCGCTGGGCTTTGAGTGCGGCGATTTATTTGCCGGTGCTTGTAGTTATCTGGACGACCAGCCTGCGGCGGATTCTGCGTCGGCCGTTGAGAGAAGAGATCGCATCGCAGGTGGAGATGACAGAACCGCAGCTTCGAGAGAATCTGCTCTCGGCTGTCGAACTGGCGACGGATGATCCTTCCACTCTGCACGACTCCCCGGTCTTTCGAAGTTTGCTGCAGGGCAAAGTGGCCGAGCAGATGACTCGGATCGAAGTCCCGGCGTTGCTGCCTCTGAAACTTGTTGCGCGCTGGATGGCGGTTGCGGGAGTTATCGTGGCGATCGCCGCGGTGCTGCTGTTGTCGAGTGATCATCGTTATCGTCAGCTTGCCGCCCGTGCGATCCTGCCGGGAGCCAATATCGCGCGGGTTTCTCGAGTCAACGTTGAGATTTTGCAGCCGACACCGCGCTCGCTGATAATGGCCGAAGATGAAACAGTCGCTGTCGTCGCCTCTGTTACCGGCGGCAGTTTTGAGGAAGTGACACTCGAGACCTTTACGGAGAAACAGGGAGCCGTTCGACAATCGATGCGTGGGCGAACGGAGGCTGAGTTCACATCCAACATTCATGTGATGGACGAATCGGTTGAGTATCGGATTCTTGCCGGTGATGCGGTGACCGAGCGATTTCGAATTGAAGCCCGTCCGCGTCCTCGTGTGACAGCGTTTTTGAAGACGTTCGTCTATCCGGCCTATGCCTTATTGCCCGACAGGAAGGTCACGGAGAACCATGGCGATCTGCTGGTGCTGGAAGGCACGAAAGCGGAAATGCAGCTTGAACTCGATCAGCAGGTGTCCGCTGCGGAACTGCGAATCGATCCGTCGGAATCCGATGAGATGATCGCTATCCCGTTGGTTCAAGTCGCGGACAGCCAGAACGGTTTGCAGTGGAAGGCGACTGTTCCTGTCGATGCGGCGGCGATTTACAAGGTGCATCTGGTTTCTAAAGAAACAGGCTTTGAAAATCTCTTCAGTCCGAAGTACGAGATTCGACCGCAACCGGATTTGATCCCGCGTGCGGGTTTCGTGGATCAGAAAGAGACGACTCTGCTTTTACCGCCCAATGATATCGTGGCCCTGAAAGCGATGGCGGAGGACGATCTTCCGCTGGTCAAGCTGGAGCAGCATGTTTCTGTCAACGGGCTGGACTGGATCGCCCTGCCTCTCGATGCGAAACCGGACTCGGAGACAGAAGGTCGAAGCCTGACGGCCGAGTGGCAATGGGATCTGCAGAATCACAAACTGAAAACCGGAGATCAGGTGCTCACGAAGCTTGTCGCCACTGATCGCAAAGGCAATATCGGTGAATCGATCCCGTTGCGAGTGATCGTGGCCGCGCAGGACTTCGATCCGGATCGGCACACGATGATGGAACGCAAGATCGAACTTGTCGATGAGCTGGCGAAGTTTTCGGAATTGTTTCAGGAGCAGAAAGTGACGGCTCTGGAAGTTATCGAACGACTGCGAAAGCCGGAGCAGACCGAAGAGCAGGCGTCGCGGGATCGTAATGTGCTGACGGATCTGGCCAGTAAGCAGCGCGAGCAGGCTGAGAAGATTCTGGCCAACATCCTTGCGGTTGAAAAAGACATGGCGGCCGGTGCTGATGCTTATGATCTGGATTTGATCGGGCGAGTCGTCGCAAGAATACAACGCGAGTACTCAAACGTCCCGGTGTTTGCGTTGAAGGCTCGGCAGCATACCGAAGATGTGAATCGCAGGAATGGCGATCTGGATGTCATCAAACAGACATTCGAGCGAACAGCCGACGATGCTAAAATGATCCATGAACACTATCAGGTTCTGGCGACTCATAACTTCGTCACGGCTGTGGCGATTGATATGGATGCATTGCTGCGTCAGCAAAAGCTGGTCGTTGACAGCCCGACACAAACCTGGGAACGATTGCAGCGCCAGGAAACTTTGGTGCTCAATCAAATCAAAGGAATTGAGCAGCTTGTTCGGGGTCAGCGTAAGCGACTGCCGAAGTATCTCGAAGGCCAGCTGACTGAGATGATCCGCTGGACGGAAACGAATCGCGATCGACTCCAGGAGTCGATGGAGTCTGCCGAGAAGCTGGAACAGTTGAAGACGGTTTCAAAAGAACTGCATCGTCAGTTGCAGGATCGGCAGCGGTTTGATGTCGTCGACGGAAATCTGTCTAATCGAATTGTGAATGCCTGGCGAGATCTCGATAACCGCGCTGGAAATCTTTACCTTCCGATCGACCAGTTAGCGAGAGCCATTCAGCAGGAGAATCAACTGACGACTCAGGCGGCCGCGTCACAGGATTCCGCCGCAGGTCAGAAAATTCTTGATCAGGCCGAACGATTTGTGGCGGAGATTGATCTGAAGCATCGGCGAAGTCTTGATCAGCTTCGAATTCGCAAAGAGCTGACTCAGTCCCGCAAAGATGGTGATGCTCAGTATGTCGCTGATGCCGGTTTGGCTCATCGTGCGGTGATTTCGTTGCTGAATCAACATCGCCAGGTGTCACCACAGGATTCAGCGATTGCAACGCGTCTTCTGGAGGTTGCTCCGGCTTATCGAATTCTCGAAGCCGGACATGAACTCACGATTGTGCGTGATGCTCTGGACGAACTGACCAATCTCGAACGCTGGGGATCACAGGACCTGCAGGCTCGCATCGAGCATCCTCGTGTCTGGGATCTTGTACAGCGAGGGTTCGAACTGGCGAGTCAGCGGCTGCGTGAATCGGGCGTGAAGAATGAAATCGTCGGCACATTTGATCAGACTCGCTGGACGGCGGAAGCACGCGATACAGCTCGCAAGATTACCGAGCGACGTTGGAAGCGCGAAGCTTTGATCAGTGCTGGGCATGAGCTGGTGCAAATCCGGGATCAGGTTGCTGTCGTGATCAGGACGCTTGAACCTGTGATGGAGGATGCTCGAAACGTCATTCGTCGATATTCACCAACGATCCCACAAATGGCGGCTCAGACGGCCGAGCAGATTCGAGAACTTGAAGAAGCCACAACGGAAACAGCCGACGTCGTCGAGCAGCAAAATACTTCGCCGCAGAACCCCGAGGCTACTCAGCAGCTGGAAGAGCTCGAGCAGCTTCAGGAATCCATTAATCAGCAGATCGCGGATTTGACCGAAGCGTTGGTTGAGGACGCAAATGCTCAGGATCTGCTGGAAGAATCTGAGCGCGAACGTGCGAGAGATGCGGATGATAGTATCGCTATGATTCAGGATCCGGCGACCAAAATGAACGAAGCCATGGAGAAGGCTCAGGAGCAGGCCGCGCCGGAAGAGCAGGCGAAAGAACTTGCTCAGGCGGCGGAACAGCAGGAGAAAGCGGCGAAGGCACTGGAACTGGTCGCTGAGCATTTCGATCAGCTCGACAAGGGCCTCGACGTGGCCGACACACGAGCCGAACTGCGAGAAGCCGAGAAGGAACTGGGAATTGTTGAGTTGCTGGATAAACAATATGACACCAGCGAAGAGCTGGTGGAAATGGCGGAGAAGGAAACGTCGGAGTTGATCTCGGAACTTGAAGCGGAGTTGCAGAAGAACCCTGCGATGCAGAAAGCTCTGTCAGAGATTTCGCAGACGGCTTTGGAAGATGCACGGAACGCGTTGGAGTACGCAGCCGAGGATGACAAGCAACTTCAAAGGGCGAACGAGCAGGCCGATCAGGAGTTTCAGGCGAAGAAGCGAGATCTGGTGCAGGATCTTCGCGAAATGGCAGCGGACGCGTCACAGCTTTCCGGAGCGTTGATTGCTCAGGCCAGTCAGTCGGCGGCCCAGGGCAAGACAACAGAAGCTCAGAAAAAGCTTGCAGAGACTCAGCAGAAGTTGAATGAAGCCGCGGCGAAAGCGAACTCGGCCAGAGAAGAATTATTGTTGTCCGAGTTAGCTCAGACGGTTCAGGAGACGAAAGCGACATTGGCTCAGGCGACAGAGACACTGAAGCAAGCCAGGGAAAAAACGCAGGCGGGCAAGGATGAGAAGATCCATGCCGATGACAAAGCCCGGGAAGCGCAGAAGGTGGATTCGGAGAAGCGTCGTCAGCAGTTCCATGAGCAACAAAAGAAAGCTGCGGCGGACGTTGCCAGGCGAGCAGATGATGTCCAGAAACGAGCGGAGCAGGGAGTTCAGGCTGCCGAGAAGAATTTGGCGGCGGTCGATGCCAGAGTTCAGCAGGCTCAGACCAAACTCAACGAGAAGCCCGATAACGCCGGCCTGAAGAACGCACTCGCGCAGGAGCAGGTTCGTCAGTCGGCCGAACAGAAAAAAGTCGCGGCTGCGAAGACTGTTCTGCAGGAGGCTCAGGTAAAGAGTCAACAGGCCAATCAGCGGTCTGAAGAAGTTAAGAATAAGCCTTTGCCAGCCCTGGATGCCCAAAACCCGGCGACTCAATTGGCCGATCAGTACGCTGATGAGGCGATGAAAGCGGCGGAGCAGTTGAACAAGAAAGCGGATGAAGCGGTGGCCGCGGCCAACTTCGGCAATGAACTTTCGCCACCGAAGAGCTCGCTTGCACAGGCCGAAACGCAGCAGGGCGAGATCACCGAGGATGTGGCGAGTGCTTCGGAAGATGTGTCCCGAGCAGCCCGACATGAACGCCGCTTGAATAATCCGACGGTTGCTGAGCCGCTGCAGAAAGTGGCTGACAGTATTCAGCAGGTGGCTCGCAATGAATCGAATATGGCGGAGCAGCAATTGAAGGCAGCAGCGACTGAGGCGGAGCAGGCTGAAGCCAATGCCCTCGCGAATCCTCAGAATAATCAGCCGCAGCCTAATGGTCAGGCACTGAAAGCTCAGCAGGATGTTGCCAAAGCAGAGTCTGCGATTAATCAGCAGGCCGGAAATCTTTCGGCGGTTGTCGATCCATTGCTGGCCGCTGCGGCTGCAGCAGAAGCGGCTGCTCAGGAGTCCGGGGAACCATCGCAGGTTGCTGCGGCAGGGAACCAGGCTGATGGGGCGACTGCGACTGCGCCTGCAGCGGCTGATGGGAGTGATAGGAACAATGAGAGTAAGGGGAATGAATCGGCTGCGGCTGCGGAGTTGACACCGGAAGATATGGCTCGTGGGGAACAATTAGCACGGACGCTGGATGAGCTGGACAGGTTGCAGGCGGAAGCGGCTGTGGCATCTCAGACGAATGCTGATGCTGCTCAGGCGGCGTTGGCTGCTCAGAGAAATGCAGCGCAATTGGACACGCTGGCTCAGGCCGCGCGGGCACAACAGGCTGCTCAGGCGGCTGCGAGACTCCGCAATCAGCAGGAGACGATGGCGGCTCTGGGATTGGGGGGAACTCAGTCTGCCGATTCGGCATCGACGGAGCCGCGAGTTGCAGATTTTGAAGTGACGCCTGTGAATCGCAATGATGGAAAGAACTGGGGCAAACTTCGCAGCCAGTCGGCAGAGGATCTGACAAAAGGCAAATCTGAAGTTGTCTCTGAGGAGTATCGCAAGAGCGTTGAGACCTACTTCAGGGTCCTTGCGGAACGTGCGAAGAAGAAGTAACGAAGGGAAGGTTATTTCTCTTGAACTTATGAGCTGGTTTCAGACTGAAAATCGAATGCGAGCAAAAATGCGGTTCTCTTTCCTCCTGTTGATGATGGTCGTGCAACTTCTGCTGAGTAGATTCGCTTCCGCCCAGGAAGCGGTGAAGCCAGTGGCCGATTCTCCGCAAGTCCCATCGGTCTTTCAGAAAGACGAAACCGATCTGGCGCTGGACCGAGCGATTGCTTATCTCATCAGCAAACAGCGTGAAGATGGTGCGATTCTGGATAAGGGGATCGATACAACGATGACGTCGCTGTCGATCATGGCCATGGCCAGCGTTGGTATTCAGCCTTCGGATGTTTCACCGGAAGGTCAGGCGATGCAGAAAGCTCTGGCGTTTGTGCTGAAGGAAGATCGAGTCGACCCGAAGGGATACTTCGGGGCCAAAGATGGATCTCGCATGTACGGACACGGCATCATTACGTTGATGTTGACCGAAATGCTGGGGATGGGGACAACGATCGAACAGGATCAATTGATTCATGATCGATGTCAGAAAGCAATTGATGTCATTCTGGCGTCGCAGAAGCAGAAGAAGCCAACTCACTATCGCGGTGGCTGGCGCTATGAGCCGCAATCAGCCGACTCAGATCTCTCCGCAACGGTCTGGCAGTTGATGGCTCTTCGATCCGCGAAGAATGATGGACTGCAGGTTCCAGCCGGAGCCATTGAAGACGCGGTCGCATACCTGAAGCGATCATACGCCTCGCCGCTTGACGAAAATGGCTTGCCTGACAAGAAGGCCAGTGGGTTCACTTATGAGCCCAATCAGAACAATCCCACATTTACGATGACGGCTGCGGGATTATTGGCGATGCAGGTTTGTGGCGAATATGAATCGCCGCTGGTCGCCGGAGCAGCTGATTGGCTGTTGGAGCATCCACCGAAATGGGAGGAACGATTCTGCTTTTATGGAACGTACTACTACGCTCAGGGGATGTATCAGCGCGGCGGCAATCACTCGGAGACTGCTCAGAAGCTTGTGCAGGAAATGCTGCTGCCGAAACAGGCGGGTGATGGTTCTTGGACCGCAGCCAACGGCGAAGAGAAAAACCACGGAGCTGTCTATTCCACGTCGATGGCCGTTCTGAGCCTGTCTGTGAAATACCATTATCTGCCGATTTATCAGAAGTAAAGGGTGCTGTTCTGCTGCTGATACTGGCACGCGAAACCGAAAGGTGATGCGTATCAGGGTGGTTGGGAATTTAAGGAAACTGGAATCCGGCAGACTTTTTGCTGTCCCATTGGCCCGTTAAACTTGCCCACAATACCCCAGTGTTTCAGATTTGAGTCAAACGGGGCGAAAGGAAGTGCTGACGGGGTCGTCAGCTTTGGGTTTCGATTAAGGGATCAGAGGGAGGCTTTCACAATGTTGCGTCATTTCATGAGCTGTATCATCGCAGTGGCCGCGGTCTCTGCTGCTGCTCAGGCTGGTGATCATTACTACTTTCCGGGTTATGCTTTTGCCGCTCCGCCAGTGGTTTACGCGGCACCGGTTGTCAGCTATCAGCCGGCTTATGTGGTTCCATCAATGTCGGTCGTTTCTGTTCATTCGTATCCGGTCAGCACTTTCGGTTACTCAACATCGTACTATGCACCAATGGTTCCAACGGTCGCTGTGGCTCCGTCACCGTTTGCTGCCTATTACGGTGTACCCGCCGCGTACGCTGCGCCGGGCTACTATCGTCGCCACGGTCACTTCCGTCGTTATCGCGGAGTGGAAGTTGAATTTGAACGAGATGGCGACATCGAGATTGATTACCGCTAGTCGAGTTGTCAGTCCTTAATTCATCAAAAGGTTTGAGCTGTCTCATGATGGCTCAAGCCTTTTTTTGTGTAAAACTCTTTGGACTGCGGCAGCCTGCTGCCGCTTTTCGTGCAGGCAGCCTGCTGCCAAACTACGAGAGTGAGGCTCGTACGAATCGAGCAGTTCACGAGACGCTGATCCACAGCAGGCTGTGGATCGGAAAGCTGCGGCGGGCTGCCGCAGTCCAAACAGGAATAGGCCGCGTTGCGGGAGAGTTTCATGTCGCGAATCGTCTGGATGCTTCAGATTATTGCATCTTTGCTTCTGATGAATCCCGGGGCTGCTCAGGGAGAATCGTTCGTCTTCGTGAGTCTGTTGCAGGAGCGGAAGATTGTTACGTTTCAACGTACGGTCGATTCCGGGGATCTGCGGCGAAGTGAGGTTACGGAATGCAGTGCTGAGCCCGCGTACCTGACAGCTTCGAAAGATGGTCGCGTATTGTTTGTGTCCTATCGCAGTTCCGGGCAACTGGCTGCGTTCAGTGTTGATGCTTCGACAGGAAAACTGAATCTCATCAATGTGGTTGAAGGCGGGGAGGATCCGGCGTTTCTTATTCCCGATCGAACCGGACGGTTTTTGCTGACAGCCTACTACGTCAGCAATAAGGTGACCGTTCATCGTGTCGACGCTGATGGACGTCTGTCAGAGAAACCAGTGTGTTCGTTGCGGACCGCCGCGAATGCTCATGGAGTCGCGATCGATTCGAAGAATCAATCGGTGTATGTGTCGCATACCGGAGCCAATCGAATCGATCAGTTTGGCTTTGATCAGCAGACCGGAATCCTGACGCCTCTTGATCCACCATTCGTCATGGCCAATACGATCCAGAATCCTCGCCACATTGTCATGCATCCGTCGGATCGCTGGGCCTATTGCAGCAACGAAGCTGGTGGCAGCAAAGAAGACGGAGCCTCTCTGTATGCACGGGACGGAAAAACCATGCAGTTGAAGCAGGAGCAGTCTGTGCTCTCTCTGCCGGAAACGTTTGATGCGAATCAGAATTCGACCGCCGAATGTTTACTGACTCCGGACGGGAAGTTTCTGTACGTCGCGAATCGAGGCCATAACAGCATCGCCGGTTTCTCGGTCAATCAGTCCAACGGCCGCCTGACACGAGTTTCCATCACTCCGACCGAAGCCGTTCCAAGATCCTTCACGATCAGTCCAGATGGGCGACATCTGTATGCGGCCGGTGAAGCCAGCGGGCGAGTGGCTTCGTATGCGATCCAGTCCAATGGAGAACTGAAACGGCTGGCCGTTGTGGATTCCGGCCCGATCTCATGGGCGATTCTTGCCGTCGAGGTGAATCGCTGAGATTGCTCGTAGGCAAGCGAACCAGTTTCGGAGGCCGGACCGAGCGGAGCGAGGTTCCGGCATTCTTGAACAGAGGCTGAATTGCAGGAACTCGCTGGCGCTCGGTCCGAGCCTACTTGCAGCGAAATGCATACAGAGCGACGTCCGTACGAATCAGCATCTGGCCATCGGCAATGACGGGAGTCGCCATGATACGCTCCTTAAAGTCGTAAGATCCAAGCACACTCCAGTCACGCCCTGCTTTCAGGATCGTGACGACGCCACCTTCACTGATCAGATAAACCTTGCCATCACCCGCCACAATTGATGCATAGTAGTTGCCTCGTCCAACCGCCCTGCCCTGCTTCAGCATCTCGCCGGTGTTGGCATCAAGACTGGTAATGATTCCGCTGTCCTTCACCATATACAGAACACCGTCATACACGGCAGAGCTTGGCACCGTCGGCAGGCTGCGATGATAAGTCCAGTTTACGTTTTCCGCAGGCAATTCACCGCGAGTTCCGGGCCGAAGAGATGCGGCCACGTTTTGAGCACGCTCGAAAACCATCGCATGCTTCTCCCACTCCTTCTGATCCAGTCTTTGGTTCTGATTCAGATCAATGCGGAAGAATCGTTCAAGGATTGCATTCCCCTCCGGCAGCTCATCTTTGCCGATCTCTTTATCGCTGTTCTTATCCAGCGTTGTCAGCGCGGTTGCGAAAGGTTCCATGCGGATGCGATCATCGGCATCTCCGCCCGGAGTCCACGTGGCAAAATAGATCTCTCCGTTGACGATCAGAGGAGTGCTGTCAACCAGACGTGAAAGGCCATCATACCACCAAAGCTTCTGGCCGTCTTTCGGATCATAAGCCGCCAGTTGCAGAGAGCCTGCCACCAGAAGTTCGGTACGACCGTGGTTATCGAACACGACCGGAGTCGCATAGCTGCGAGTCGCCTCGGTTCGTTCTGATTTCCAGACAACTTCCCCGGTCTTCTGGTCCAGAGCAATCAGGAAGCTGTTGATGTCGTGGTCCTCATTGAGAAACACTTTTCCGTCGAACAATACGGGAGAACTGGAGGCTCCAAACTCATCCTGAAACGGTCCCATCGGGCGTTCCCACAACAGTTTACCGTCGAGGTCATAACACAGCAGGCCATAACTACCGAAGAAGGAAAACACCTGAGAACCATTGCAGGCTGGAGTCGACGAGGCAGGACTTCCAACGGCATGAAAAGCTTCCAGCGTTTTTGCAGGAGCGACCTGCTTCCAACGTACTTTTCCGCTCGCGCGATCCAGTGCAACCGTAGCCAGTTCTTTGGTGTCTGCGGTATAGGTTGTGACGTAAATGGAATCACCGCAAAGACAAGGAGAGGAGATTCCCGGTGGCAATTCTATTCGCCACAGTCGGTCCTCGCCCTCACCAAACTCTACCGGAAGCACTGCGTTCGCTGAAGCAATCCCGTTATCTCTGCGAAACCATGCTTCATTCTCACCGGCCTGTATACCCGACCCGAAAACGGAGCTCACCAGTATGGCGACCGTAAACAGGAATCGACAGTTTTTCAAAGTCAGTCTTCGTGGCATGATGAGGACCTTGTTGAGGAGAGCTTTGGAGGACGTTTACGGAGCATAGATGGGGAGCATTCACGAATGTGAGTGCGGCGGGAGAAGTTGATGATTCACGTTGGAGCATCAGATCTCAAATCTGAATTGTCAGATTTGAATTGTCAGATTTCCGATGAGGAACGCCGAATTCAAATTCTTTCCTCAGCCCATTAACCGTGGTCATGATCGCGGCTGCAATCGTGGTCATGATCATGGTCGTGCAGGCAGGTTTCCCACGGGCTGAAGGGATCTTCGAGCGAACGCCAGACTTCCGGCCCGCCCTGCATTTCCGCATCGGTCAGCAAGCACTCATTGATTGCGGCTTCGATTTCCGCGGGATTAATCTGTGAAATGATCAGAAGCTCCTGTCGGCGATCGCCCCATTGCTCGTTCCAGACAGATTCCAGTTCTGCGGTGAAGTCGGGATCATCCTGAGGCCATTCGCTGCGATCGGTCTCGGCCCACCATTTGCCAGCGGGTTCCGCAGCCATCACCTGGCCGGCCTGAGACCAGAATCCGGACATCGTATTTCGCGTGGCCAACCAGAGATTTCCTCGAGATCGCAGGATACTCGGGGCAAGCTCATGTTCCATCCAGAAGTCCCAAAGTCGCTGTGGGTGAAATGGCCGATTGGCTCGAAAATAAAAGCTGGAGATGCCAGAGATGGATGAATCTGCATCCGGGTCTGTCTGTGATTCCTCCGAAGATCGGCCGCCTGAAGTATCCGGGAAACGGCCCGTGTCAACGACATCTGCAATCGGGACTTCGCCATGAATTGCGAGGACGACTTTGGCTTCCGGGTTGAGGTGTCGTAACAAGTTCATGATCAAACCTTGGTCCTCAGGAGAGACAAGGTCTGATTTATTCAGCACCACAACATTCGCGAACTCAATCTGATCCACCATCAGCCGGACGAGATCCCGATTGTCTTCTTCGTCCAGTCCGATACCAAGCTCACCAAGTTCATCTGTTGAGTTGTAGTCGTTCAGAAACGTTTCTGCGTTAACAACGGTGACCAGAGTGTCGAGCGTGGCGACATCGGCCAGTGAGTCACCATTCTCATCGACATACAAAAAAACCTCCGCCACGGAAGCTGGTTCCGCGACACCGGCCGCCTCGATCAAAATGCTGTCGTGGAGACCTTGCTGAGCAAGTTGCCAGACGTCAGCAAGCAGATCTTCGCGAAGGGAGCAACAGATACAGCCATCGGTCAATTCAATAAAAGATTCCCCGGGCTGTTCTGCGATCTGGTCGTATTCGACAACTTCCCGGGAATCCTCGTGATCCGGGTCGTTCAGTGAATTCTGGATGACGCCCATGTTTTTTTCACCGCGATTTCTCAGCAGATGATTGAGCAGGCTGGTTTTGCCTGAGCCCGGAAGTCCGGAAATGAGAGTAACGGTTGGCTTTTTCATGTTGGCAGAATGGTCCTGATTGAGCTGCGGAACGGACTGGCTGATGGCGATTCTTCACTCATGTTCAAGGTCAGCAGGCGTCATGGTTGGGTGTGAGCCCTCTCGAATTAGTAAGCGTATTCGCAATTTGAATCAAAGAAAACTGGCCGAGGTTGATTATTGATACGCGACGTAGAGAGTACCGCTTTTCCCGTCTTTGGCTGCTCCGTTCCGGGCATTGGAATCAAACCCCGGAATTTGCGGTGGGGCGAAGTCCAAAGGTCGTCATTGGGCTGCTAGTATGCCGCCCTGACGAAATTTTCATCGCAGTTTTCTGCCGTGTTGGGTGGTTTGTTTAAAACGCCATAAAAAACGTAGCTGAGCTCATGAGAGCTCAAGAGTCGCTCCGAATTCTCACGAATCCGGCTACAGACGCATGCTGCGAAAATCGGACGCGAACGCGTTCCGACTGATGATGTAAAAAGGGCCTTTATGAGTAATACATCGCCTGTTGTTGGTGTTGTGATGGGCAGTCGGTCCGACTGGGAGACAATGGCCCCGGCGGCAGAGATTTTGCGGCAGTTTGGGGTCCCATATGAATGTCGAGTCGTCTCGGCGCATCGGACTCCGGCGTGGATGGCAGATTATGCAACGACGGCGGAATCGCGAGGAATCCGGATCATCATTGCCGGGGCTGGCGGTGCGGCTCATCTGCCGGGGATGATCGCCGCGCAAACGGTGTTGCCCGTGCTGGGGGTTCCCGTGCAGAGCAGAGCTCTGAACGGGTTGGACTCACTGTTATCGATTGTTCAGATGCCCGGCGGAGTGCCTGTGGGAACTTTGGCAATTGGCAGTGCCGGGGCTCGCAATGCGGGCTTGCTGGCTGTCAGAATTCTGGCCATTAATGATGCTTCGTTGAATCAGCAATTGCACCAGTTTCATCAACAGCAGACCGATGCCGTGCTTAACGATTCTGAGCTAAGTCTTCCCGGTCAGTAATCTGAACACTCGATAATTCTCTTCACCACAATGAAACAATCACCGCGATCACTTCCACCGGGTTCAACACTGGGCATGCTTGGCGGAGACCAGCTCGGCCGGATGTTTGCCATCGCCGCGCGGCAATGCGGATACCGGATCATCACGTTTGGTGATCCGTCTGATTCACCGGCGGGCCAGGTGAGCGACATGAGTATTCCCGCGAATTTTTCAGATGAAGATGCGCTTCGCAAGTTCGCGGCTCAGGTTGATGTCGTGACGTATGAACAGGAGAATATTCCGGTTCCGACCGTTGAACTGCTACTGCAACATGTCCCTGTCTTTCCGGGACCTGAACTGTTACGAGCATCTCAGCATCGTCTGTTGGAAAAGACTTCGCTGCGAAAGATCGGAATTCCGACCGCCAACTTTGCGGCTGTGCATAGTGCGGAAGAACTGAAAGCGGCCGTCGCGAATTTTGGTGGCGATGCCATCCTGAAAACGGTGACGCTGGGATACGATGGCAAAGGCCAGGCTCGCGTACGCAGCACGGATGACCTGGAGGCCGTGTGGAAGAAGTTTGCTGTCGAAGAAGCGATCGTCGAACAGATTGTGGACTTCTCATTTGAACTGTCGATTGTGGCTTCACGCTTTGGCGATGGTACCTGTGCGTTTTATCCGCCGGTTCGCAACGATCATGTGAACCATATTCTGGACGTGTCGGTCAGTCCGGCCGACAGCATTTCGCCTCAGTTGACTGCCGATGCCATTCAGATTGCTCGCGCGATTCTGGAGCATTTTGATGTGATTGGCGTGCTGTGCGTGGAGTTGTTTGCGACGACGGACGGCAAACTGGTCGTCAATGAGATCGCTCCTCGACCTCACAATAGTGGCCACTTGACGATTGATGCCTGTCGCAGCAGTCAGTTCGAACAGCAGTTTCGAGCTGTCAGTGGTCTCGCCTCCGGCAATGTCGAAATGCGATCACCGGCCGCAATGGCAAATCTGCTGGGCGATCATTTGTTTGACGCCACGCCGGAGTGCTGGAGTGCAGTATTCGCAATGCCGAATGTGCATGTCCATATGTATGGCAAAGCGGAAGCTCGAACCGGTCGCAAGATGGGACATCTGACAGCCACGGCGGCGACCGCGATGGCCGCTGAAGATCTGGTTGTTGCCGCGCGAAGAAAACTGCGCGGCTGATACAGAAGAGTTGCGGAAAGAAGTTGCTCGCACTCCGAGGGTGTTTGCCGTCGAACGTGCGAGCAACATTGACCTGTTAATGGAACTCTGTCAGCTGCTTAACGCATCGGCCACGTTGGTACGATAAGCCGTCATTGCGGGCAGGAATCCAACGAGCACAGCCAGTCCGACCAACACCGGAAACAGAACCGCTTCCCAGACGTTCAGTGCCCAGGGATTGATCAGCAAACCTGTCTGATTCACGATCCAGGGTGAGGCGACAATGGCAATGCCATGTCCCGTCAGCCAGCCAAGCAATCCGCCGCCGATACAGAGCAATGCTGATTCGGCCAGAATGATTCCGAAGACATGCATTCGTTGAGCACCCAGAGCTCGCATGATGCCGATCTCGCGGCGACGATCCGACATGGAGTTGTAGATGCTCACAAAGATTCCAACGCCGGAGACCAGGATGATGATGGCCGTCAGCGCGACGAGAGCCTTCTGGATATTTCCAATCAGTCCATTCATCAGCCTTTGAATTGTCCGCACGGGGTTCGCGGCCATCGCCTGATAACCAGTCTGCAGATCGCTCATCAGGCTCACACCGAGATACGGTTTATCCGGGTCTGTCTTGATAAGAATCGCCGAGATCTCTTTCATGGCATCCGGGGTGGCATGAGCATGGTTATGGTGATCATGCGATCCGGCGGCCTCTTCCGCCTTGACGCCTTCCAGTTGCTTCAAGGCTGCAACCAGTCGTTCGGGATCGGCTGCGTAGAAATCTTTTAATCGTTTCTCGATTTCGTTAACAGGCTTTCCATGTCCGGCAATGGCGTAGAAGCCATCGAGATTCAGAAAGACTGTGCGGTCGTTAGCGGTGCCTGTTGGAGCGAGAACTGCGACGACTGTGAATTTTTCATCATGCACGTGGCCGCTGTCCGCACCGCCGTGGACGATCGTAAACTGCGAACCCTGATCCCAGCCGTTCTCACGAGCGACCTCAGAGCCAATAATCGTGTCGAACAGACCGTTGATACGACTGCCGCGGATGCGAAACTTCCGGCGAGGCATGTATTCATTTTCGAAATACTGTGTCGTTGTTCCGACGATGGGGAATGATCCTTCTTTGGTCACGTCGCCAAAAGCCAGAGGCACCGCCGAGACAACTCGCGGATCCTTCTGCATCTGTTCAAGGAACAAATACGGCAGATTCTCAATCGGCGGCTGCATGCGATAAACCGCGCTGAGCACCAGTTGCAGATCACTGCCCTTGGGGCCCACGATCAGATCGTAACCCACACTGGTCTGATTAAATGCGCTATCCACCGCGCCAAAAATGACCAGCACGAGAACCATTAACATCACACCCAGTCCGATACTGAGTGCCGTCAAAGATGAAGCCAGCCTGCGCTGACGAATACTCTTCCAGGCAATTGTCAGCAGATTCATGTGGCTTGCTCCTGCAGACAAAGCTCGGGACGATTGAAGTCCTGCAGCTTTTCGACTCGCTTAAATGACCCTGCGACCTCCAGTGAATGCGTGACCATCAGCAACGTCACGTTGTGATCTCGACAAGTGTCGCGAATCAGATCGAGGATCAACTGCTGATTGGCAGGGTCGACGTTCGCAGTCGGCTCGTCAGCCAGCAGCAACACAGGCTTGTTGGCCAGCGATCTTGCTACGGCCACTCTTTGTTGTTCGCCCACGGACATCTGTTGAGGCGAATGATTCAGGCGATGCCCCAACCCAACTCGTTCCAGCAGTTGTTTTGCAAACGTCTTATCGACGCCCTTGCCGGAAAAAGACATTCCCAGCAGGACGTTTTCCAGAGCCGTAAACGCAGGCAGCAGATTGAATGTCTGAAAGACGATCCCAATCCTGGCGGCGCGGAAGTGATCACGGACGACTTCCTGCATCGCTGCGACGTCACGACCATCGACGACAACTCGTCCTGCGTCCGGCGTGAGGATTCCTGAGATAATGTTCAGCAGTGTGGTTTTGCCGCCACCGCTTGAGCCCAGGAGAGCAACTTGCTCTCCCTGTTTCATTTCAAATCGTTCGATCCCGAGCACCGGTATTCGGCGTCCCCCGGGTTCCCGGTACGATTTCCGGATGGATTCCAGCAATAGTGACATTCGACCTCTGCAAGCTGTTGTGAATGTTCTGTGACCCGGACGGCACACGCTGTCCGGCGGGTTCAATAACCCGAGTCCAAAGCAATCTCTCGGTGGACTTGTGATGCAGCAAGCAGAACGGCGCTAGTGGGTTGCTGATTCCATCGCAACCCGAAGCGTTAGCGAGGGATTTTATGTGTGAAGAGTTGACACACTGATCCCTCACTGACCTTTCGGGTTGTGAAAAGCCCTTAACATCAACAAACCGCCAGCGCCATTCGGCTCGCGACCAATACTGCTTCAGTAGTCCGCCGCTGCCGACCAGCCTTCGCGACTTATCGCCTGCAGGCTTCCGGCTACGCAGTGTACGCTGGAGAAAGGCAGAATCTGAACCCGATTTTCCGGTTTTCCCGGCCCAAGTTCGAGACCAACGCGGCGATGTAGTGGGCCAGCCGTTGACGTCGGTCATAGAATTCATGACCCTATCGGGCGTAGAATTCTCCGCTTGAAATCTCACCCCGAGTATTCCTGACCTTTGCTGTTCACGACAGCGAACTTCGATCAAGGCCCAAAACCATGACGAAAAAGCCTTTTCGTCCCGCGACAATCCCTGCTCTTTTGTTCCAGATCGCTATTGGGGCAGTTCTGCTGATTCGGTCCACGGCCGTTTCTGGTCAGGAGACGAAATTGGAGCCGGTGAAAGTGCCGGCGGCAATTGCGGCGACACCGGAAGAGATGAAAGCCTACTCCGAACCGCTGATGCACACCACTTTCAAGCTGGACATGCTGCCGGTCAAAGGCGGAAAGTTCGTCATGGGCAGCCCGGATATAGAAACCGGCCGACGTGACGACGAAGGTCCATTGCACGAAGTCGAACTCTCTCCATTTTGGATGAGCAAGTACGAAATTACCTGGAATCAGTACGAAGTCTGGAGCGACCGTGTCGACTCCCTCCGCCGTGCGGCCTATGGCAAACCGACGACTCCACGAGACAAGCTGGCTGATTCTGTCACTCGTCCGACTCCACCGTACACGGACATGAGTTTTGGGATGGGCCGTGAGAACAATCCCGCGATCTGCATGACGCAGCACTCTGCTCGAATGTTCTGCACCTGGCTCAGTGCCAAGACGGGACGATACTACCGACTGCCGACCGAAGCGGAGTGGGAATACGTTTGTCGTGCGGGAACGACTACGATGTATTCGTTTGGTGACGATGCATCGCAGATCGGTGAGTACGCCTGGTACACGGACAACAGCGAAGGCATTTATCATCCGGTCGGCAAGAAGAAACCAAATCCATGGGGCTTCTACGACATGCACGGTAACGTCGCGGAATGGGTTCTTGATCAGTATGTTCAGGACACTTACAAGTTAAGAGCTGGCAGTGCTGCCGTTGATCCACTGACGATCCCGATGACCGAGTATCCGCGCATTGTCCGTGGCGGTGGCTGGGATGATCCGGCCGAAATGCTGCGAAGCGCAGTGCGAGAAGGATCCAGCGAAGAGTGGAAGCAACAGGATCCTCAGCTTCCACAAAGCATTTGGTACTTTACCGACGCACTTGGAGTTGGCTTGCGAGTTGTTCGACCATTCATGGAACCGGCGGAAGAGCTTCGAGCTTCCAAGTGGGACAAGAGCGAGCCGATCCAGAAGGACCCCGAAGAAGTACTCAGCAACGAATAATCTGACTACTCTTGTCCTGGACTGCGGCAGCCTGCTGCCGCTTTTCGTGCAGGCAGCCTGCTGCCAAACCATGGCCTCGAGTTGATATCGCTCAGAACAAGTGGCCCACAGCAGGCTGCGGTTCCAAAAGCTGCAGCGGGCTGCAGCACTCCAAAGGTCAAAATCAATCCAGCGGTGATGAAACTTCCAGCAAATCAATTGCCGGTGCGCCGTTGCAGAAGATTGTGGCGAGGCGACCATAGGTCGTCTGGCCGACGTCCATATTCAGGTACTCGGCCAGTCCCGGCCCGGCCGTGAATCGCAGAATGGCACCGAGATCCACGTGGCGAAAAACGTTGTGCTGAATAAGCACGCGGCCCAAAGGAGTCTTCTCGGCCAGAATTTCAGCCCGGACCTTTTCTGTAACATAGTCGAGATTAAACCGCACATAGCCGAACTGCACCGCATTCTTCGTGCCACTTTTGTGCAGGCGAATCTTGCGGAGGTAAAGCCCGTCTTCAAATCGAGACGCCATAACTTCCACATCGACGGTGCAGTCATGGAATGATTCCATGCTGATCGTCATGTGGTGCTCGTGAACCAGCATGCGATGATAGGGCTCCGGCGTCGCCTCTTTGGCGACGTGCTCCGCTGTCTGATACAGCAGATGACCCTCAGGTTCGGGAAACAGACCAACCAGCTCCTGCAGTTCTTTAAGCGGATTCAAGGTTCAATTCTTTCGTATCGATGGAGAATGCCGAACAGATTGATCTTCACGGGACTAAGGAACATTCCCGAAATAAGCCCCGTTGATCCCAACCCGAAGCGTGAACGAGTGATTTTGGGGAGCAAATGTCTGAACCCGAAATCGCAATCCCTCACTAACGTTTCGGGTTCGGATCTCAAGGCATAGAAACATCCGGAAGTGAATCCGGGACTGGTCCTAAGTATACCGAACTGCTCGATGCTGTTGCTCAAAGTACTCCGGCAGCAGGCTGTCTACCTGAAGCAGCCCTTTTCGCGTCAGCTTGAGCATATCTCCGTTCAGCCTCAGATAACCAGCCGCTTGTTGATTTTTCAGAGCCGTCGCAAACTCGTGTTGCACATTGACGCCGTACTTCTGGTTTAATCGTCCCAGTTCGACCTGACCTTCTTTCATCAGCAGGACCAGTTCTCGAATCAACAACTGATGAGCCGTGGGCTTCATCGCTCGGTTGATTGGCAGTTCGCCACGATTCACCGTTTCCATGTAGTCTTCGATGCGGTCAAGGTTCTGATAGTGAACGCCCTGGAAATGCCCGAATGAAGACACTCCGGTTGCGATCAGATCGCATCCACGCCAGACGTTGTCGCGATAAACGAAGTGATCGGTGGCAGGATTCTTAACCAATTCGTTACCGCTGGAGATATGGTACCCCGCTGCCACGAGACGATCCATCGCTTCACTGACCCAGCGTCGCTTGGTAGGCCAATCGGCAACCGGCGATTGAGCCCCCTGCTCTCTCATCTCTTTTGAATAGACCGTGTTAAACGGCAGTTCCATTTGATAAATCGTGATGTTATCAGGCTGCATCTCCAGTGCTCGGTCAATACATCGAGTCCAGTTTTCGTCAGTCTCGCCGACCATCCCGGCAATCAGGTCAATGTTGACTTGAGGAAACCCGACCTGACGAATCCATTCGTAAGCGCGCATCACTTCCGGAGACAGGTGGGCTCGTCCGTTCTCCTCCAGAATCTTGTCATCGAAGTTTTCCACACCCAAAGAGATTCGAGTAATCCCGATATCACGGAGTGTCTCGAGCTTCTCCATGCTGAGCGTTCCCGGCTCACACTCGAACGTGACTTCTTTGGCCTTGTCCCAGGAAATGTATTCGCTCATCCGATCTCGCAGCGATCGCAACTGTTTGGAGCTGAGATAGCTGGGAGTTCCGCCACCGAAATAGACAAACAACAGTTCGCGAGTTCCGATTGCCGATCGCTGGCTGATTAATTCCAGTTCCTGAATCAGGGCCTTTACGTAATCTTCGATCGCCTTGGCGTTCTGGTTTGTGTAAACGCGAAAGTAGCAGAACTTGCAGCGTTTGCGACAGAACGGGATATGAATGTAGAGCCCAAGTGGCGTATTGGCCGTCTGAGCGGGATCTGCATTCAACGCGTTCATCGCTGCCGGAACAAAATCGGATTGCCATTGCGAGAACGGCGGATAATTCGAAATGAAATAGCTACCGACTTCGGTTGTGGCAGAAACTTCTGTAGTCGTCATAGGATTCTGTTTCTGAAGACGCCTGCATCGAGAAAAAACGGTCTGGTCACATGATACACATGTGGCCGATCGCTGTCTGCACTGCAGGCTGACTTCACCAATCCCGGGGCTGTCTCTGCCCTATTTTGCAGGCTCCGACAGTGATTTTACATAGGCCAGCAAATCAGCGGCCTCGGCAGCTGTCAGATCCGCCAGTACACCATCAGGCATTAGTGAGCGCGCACTCTTCTGCATTTCTTCAATGTCTTTTTTGGCCACGGTCACGAGTTGGCGATCGGCTGCTCGCAGCACCACTTCAGTGTCCGTCTGTTTCTCCAGCAGTCCAGTCAGAATCTTCCCGTCGATGGTGACCACGGCCCATGCGGCGAACTTTTCGTCTACTTTCAGGGACGGCTGCAGGATGTGTTGCAGCATCTCAGATTCATGCAGGTACTTTTTGCTGATCTCTTTTAACGTCGGCCCAACCGACAACGCTGCATCATCAGTGTGGTGACAAGCTCGACATCTTGCAGCATCACTGAAGAAGATCAAACGGCCGCGTAAGGCGTCACCATCCTGATCAAGAACAACGGAAGGCTCGAACGTCCGCCCCAAAGTTTTCTTACGTTGTGATTCCGGAATGAAATCATCGAACAGCCCTCGAATATCGCTGCTGGCATTTCTGACGGTTTCAACTGCCGCGACTCGATCGTCTGACTTGAACTTTCCATCATGCAGCTTTGACATCAGTGCCAGGGCACCTTCCGTATTGCCGACAATCGTTTGCATCGCCGCGTTGCGAGCATCCGCGTTTGCTGATCCGGCGGCCAATGACTCCAGAGCCAGTGACTGAGCTGTTCCGCTCTGCAATGGATCCGACAATTTCATTTCCGCCGCATGCGGAAGAGATCGAATCCATTGGTCGATCAATGTTACACCGCGACCATCAATCACCTGAGATCCAATATAGGGCATGCGAGCGTATCCAAGCTTCGACATCCGATACATCATGACTGATCGATAGGGATCTCCCGGGACGACGATTTTTGCCTGTTGCATTCCGAACGTGCCGATGTTTGTCCCTTTGTTGGTCATCATTTGATCGAACGTCAGATCTCGAGTCATAAAGAATGACACGATGGCATTGCCGCCCTTGTGATGGCACATGCTGCAGTTGCCGTGCAGGTATGAGCGAGCTCGATCGTTCAAGTCCAGCGATTCATCATGAGGATTTACGAGCCGATGTGATTCGCTGCGAGCCGCCTCGGGAATCGAGGCGATGACTTCCTGAGCCAACATTGATTCCAGTTCGTCTGTCGGACTATCGCCGGAGACCGCTCCTGCCAATTGGTTTCCGACGAATCCCAATACAAAACCGGGGCCCGCGTTGTGGCATAGTTTGCATTCATTCACTGCGTTCGAGTGCCACGTGCGCTCTGTCATCCTTCCGGGACTATGAGCATCATGCCACTGAACCGACTTTTAAGTGCCCATTGAACTGACCAGTTCCGCGTCCGTTCCCTGATCATTCCAGAGGTAGCTGTAAGGATGCCATGTTCCATACTGAAACTGCAGAATCTGAGTTTCCAGCGGCTGGGCAGGATTTCCCTCGGAAGCCGGAACCGACACATGCTTCGCGAAGACAGTGCCCTCCGGGTACGTCCCACGAATCGCGCTATGAGGAGCCAGGTGGATGGTTTCTTTCCCGGGCACTCCAACAAAGCGTTGGGCGACCGCGCCATCGACCCAGCGAGGAACCGTGACATCGTAGGCGACAACTCCGGCGGCTGGTTTCAGAGTCGCGAGATCGGCAAAGATTCCTGTCTGACTGAGCAGTTTTGGAAACTCGGCGGACAGATCTTTGACCTCGTTCGGCAGCAACTCATAGATCTGTCCGGTCAGGTCATAGTCGACAACATAAAGTTGCCCGGATGAACTCTCCATAAAGTCCGTGATACGAAGATCCGTGTCGACCAGCGTCTGACCGACGAAGGATCCGTCGGCCGATCGTCCAACGGACCAGATCGTACCAGTGATATAGTCGCCGTAGACAAAGTCACCGTGCAGGGACTTCAGTTTGTAGCCGCGATAGACCGGCCCACCAATGACGGAGTTGGCTTCTGAATGATGATGGTCACGAATCGGCGGAGTAATCGGCGTTGGCCCCACCGGAACTTCAGATCGCAGCCTCGCGCGGCCTTCCATCACGGGCCAGCCGCAGTTAGTGCCGCTGCCGACCAGATGAATCATCTCCCACGTTTCCCAGCCATTGTCGGCGACATAAACCTCATTGGTCTTCGCATCAATGCCGAACTTCCACGGATTGCGTAATCCGTAACCAAAGATCTCAGCGCGAGCACCTTCGTGTTTGACGAAAGGATTATCCGCCGGGATGGAATACTGCTGATCGGCTGACGGATGATCAACATCGATACGAAGGATCGCTCCCAAAAGGTCTGTCACAGTCTGGCCGGTGGTTAGTCCATCAGGAGGATTCGGCCCGGAGCCATCGCCGGTTGCGATATACAACATGCCGTCGGTACCGAATCGCATGCAGCCCGCATTATGTCCGCCGGAAGGCCAGGTGATGATGACGGTTTCGCTTTTGGGATCCAGAACCGGGACTGCATCATTTGTCATCGTGTACCGTGAGACTCGTGTATGGGGTTTGCCTTTGGGGTGCACGAGGCACAGATAAACGTAGCGATTGTCCTGAAACTTTGGATGAATCACCGCGGCAAACAAGGACACGCTGCCTCCCGCAACAGCCGCCGCATCCAGAGCCAGATCGGCCTTTGCCGTTTCGGCATTCTTCACAAACGTAAAGACGCGGCCTCCTATTTCTGCCACCAGCAGTCGATTCGTGCCGGGAATCTCCAGCAGGCTGGTGGGCAGATCGAATTTTAGCTGAGGAAAGGCAGAGACAACTCTGAACGGTTCAGGAGGTGCCGGTGTGCCCTGCAGCTTTGATGTTGTCCACGGCTCGCGTGCTCTGGATGCTGGCTCACTTCCAGAAACGCGGCCAAAGTTTACGGAGTACTGGAAAGCAACTGCGCAGGCAATCAGCCGAACGATCAGGAACCGTGCGTGCATGGTGGCGTCTCTGGAGGAATGAAGTCAGAAGAAGGGGAAGGTCAGTGTTTGATCGAATGATAAAGTCACAGCGATATCTGCTTGCCAACCATGGTGGTGGAAGTGGTGGCAGGCAGTGGGCAAAGTTCCCGTCGGCGGAGCGACGGGGTACGGTACACCCGTCGCTCTGCCGACGGGATTCCTTTACTTCGCAGGCTCATTCAGCTTCACCCATGACACCTGAGTCACCAGCTGATTGAGTGCCGCAAATGAGATATGGGCGTTCGTTGCGTAGCGAGGTGTATTGTTCGACGGGAATGTGGCGAGTGTTGCATCGCCGACGAGAAACACGTTGAAATCCTTTGAAAGGTTATCATAGCCCGCCGTCGTTTTGCAGAAGCACATGTCGGTGGCATAACCCGTCAGCAAGACATGGCGAATGCCCTGCTTCTTTAGATAGTCTCGCATCGGACCGTAGCCATCGGCGTCGTAGATTACGATGTCATCAGGCTGCACCGTGATATCGCGAGTGACCGGAATCGGCTGCTGCCAGAATCCCTCGTTGTTGTACCTGGCACCGGCATCAAGTCCCGGAAACTGTTTGAAGTAATCGATGACTGGCGTCTTTGTCGACACGGGAAACTCTGACACCAGAGGCTCACCGCGATAATCGAAATTCTTCAGCTTGGCTGACAACTCCTTTGCACCTTGTTCTCGTTGCTGAGCTGTCGGTGTGGAATTAACAGAACGATAAACCAGCTTGCGGATCGGATCTTCCGTTCCAGGGAGACTAAACATCACACAGCCGACGTGTGAACGGAGCGACTTGATGAACGGATTGATGACTTCGCTGGTATGGCGCGCCGCCAGATGATTCTTCGTCGGCGTACAAAAATCCGCTACGCCTGCTGGTTCAGGAGTATCCCAGCCCTGACCGTCGTCAATCCCCCAGGGATGAACCATCACGATGGCCGTTTCTTTGGCCAGCAGATTGTTGGGCATCTCGATGATGCCTCGTGCGTTGTACGAAAACCGCCAGGCTCGAACGGTCAAGTCTGCCCCGTCGTCATTTACCAGTACCGGCGCTTCGTAACGAGTGTCCTCGATGACAGGCTGAACAAATTCAGGATGATCATTCAGCAGAGGTGCCGGATCGACCAGCTTAACGAGACTATTTCTATAGGTCCTCGTTTCCGGCTGCTGCCCGGAAGCAGATGATAGAGATAATCCGAGGCCGAGCGCCAGGATTGCACTTCGTCGAACAAGCGAATTCCAGAAAAAACTGGTCCAGCGTTCGGTCATCGTCACGGCTCCATGTATGCAGTAGAACGTCTGAGCAAAACATTGCCGCAGATGATAACCAATGCACGCACGACCGGAAGTGAGGCAGGCGTTGAGACGGCTGCAAATACGCAGTCGGTGATTTCGGCAGATCCTCCTTGCCGCGGAGCGTCACCTCATGGTAGCCCGGCCTTTCAAGGCCGGGACAACAATACCAACAATCGATTATGTCGCGGAGCGACAATTGATTCGAGATCGTCGGCAATCCACCATGAAATCATTCATGCGTCGCCCCGCGACGCCGTGGATATTGGTTGCATCATTCCCGGGGGACTATGCCGCATCTTCGCGAGCAATGGTCTGGATTCGTCCCTGAGCAAGCCGCACCGTTCGGTGAGCCTGAGCCGCGATCGATTCATCATGAGTCACCATCACGATCGTCAGTTGCTGGTTCTCATTCAGCGACTTCAGCAAATCCATAATGCCACCGCCGGTGCTGGCGTCGAGATTTCCGGTGGGCTCATCGGCCAGCAGAATCTCCGGACGACCAACAAGTGCTCGAGCAATCGCGCCGCGCTGCATTTCTCCGCCGGACAATTCTGAGGGACGATGCTTAATGCGGTGTTCGAGTCCAACCTGCTGAATCATGCTCATCGCTGCTTCACGAATCTCTTTGCGATGGCGCCAGTACCCCAGAATCGAATGACGAATCATCAACGGTGTCATGACGTTTTCAAGGAGTGACAATTCGGGCAGCAGGTGATAAAACTGAAAGATGAAACCGAAGACATGATTTCGCAGCTGATCTCGCGCCGCCTGGTTGAGGTTATCGATGCGATTCCCATCCAGAATGACTTCGCCGACATCCGGCGAGTCCAGCAGCCCCATCACATGCAGCAGCGTGCTCTTGCCTGACCCGCTCTGGCCGATGACGGAGATAAACTCACCGCGATGAGCAGTCAGGCCGGCTCCCTGAAGAACCGGAACCTTATGCTCGCCCCTGAAGTACGACTTCGTAATCGCTTCGGCGGAAATCAGGGGACGATTCATTTTCAGAGTCTCTGCCATGGCAAGATTCTTTGACTGAGAGAAAGCAAAGCAAACGGAACTTCGTCCGACAACCAACTACTCAAATCGCAATGCGCGGACCGGATGCAGCCTGGCTGCTCGACGAGCAGGCAGGATACTGGCCAGCACGGCGATACTGATGGCACCAAAGGCGACGGCGATCACCATCATCGGGCTGACACTGGTTGGGATCTCAAAGAAGTAATAAATCTTTTCGTCGAAAACCTTGCGTCCCGTGATCCAGCTCAGGCCATCCTCAATCTGATTAATATATCTCACAAACAGCAGACCGATCGCGACGCCAGCCAGGCTGCCCACGATCCCCAGTCCAAGACCATAAGACAGAAAGATTGACATCACTCCATTTGAACTGGCTCCGAGCGATTTCAGAATGCCGATGTCTCGTGTCTTCTCCACAACGATCATGTAGAAGATTGCGAGAATGCCAAAACCCGCAACGGTGATGATCAGAAACAACAGGACATTCAGGATCGCTGTTTCAACTTCGACGGCGGACAACAGCAGTCCCTGTTTCTCTTCCCATGTTTTGATGGAAACCTGCCCCGGAGGAAACGAACGCTCCAGAGCAGCAATCACTTTCGGAGCATCAGCGTAATCTTTCAGCTTGATATGGATTGATGTGATCGAATTATCCAGATGCATGCCTCGGCTTTTCTGCAGCTCATTGATATTCATCAGGACGATGCTGGTGTCGTATTCGTTCATACCACTTCTGAACATGTCAACGACAGTCGCGTTAATTCGCACAGGCTCTGGAGGTCTTCCGGCAGTCACCGTGCTGACGATGACATCATCACCCGGGTTCACCATCATCACTTTTTCCAGCTTGCCGGTCTCCGGGTTCTTTGCCTGAAAGCTGACCAGTCCTTCACCAAGAAAGATTCGAGCAGGAAACGGCTCTGTGCGAACAGTGCTTTCGATCGGAGGCTCGGGAAGTTCATTCAGAAAACTGTCCTGAATAATCCCATCCTTGATGACAGCATCTTCTGCGGCCGGTGTTTCATTTGCAGCGGATTCACTGTCAAACTCAGGCGTGTCCGTTTCTTTGGTCGCATCCACAGTTGCTGGCACCATCTCATCAACAGAAGGCTCCTCCGGCAGATACAGTGATCTCTGTTCCAGGACCGCCTTACGGTATTCGGTCGCTTCCGGAGTCAGTTCCCACGCCACCGGCGTTTCGCGACTGCGCAATGCTTCGCGAATAACAACACCGTCTTCGATAACAGGATTGAAGCTGTCGAGGTAATCTCTCAGCGGTCCGACAGACGACTTGCCCTCAGGATCGATACCCTGAATCTGCACGGCCGAAGTGTAGCTTTCGCCGGTATACGGATCCCGGAAGCTGATCATGCCGGGGATCTCGATGGTCGGAGTCATCGCCGCGATGTATTGACCAGCGGCTCCTTCCACGAGCTCCATCTGCGCCCGAGCATTCTCGACGCCCGACATACTGCGGGATTCGATCACAATGTCGGCAATGAAGTTGTGCAGGCGGTCACGCATTTCTGTTGTGAAGCCAGCCATAACGCTGTTCACAACAATCATCGTCGCAACACCCAGCATGACGCTGATAATGCACGCCAGAGCGATGTATTTGGTTCGCAGATAACGAACACACAGCAACAACTTGTACATCGAACGCACTCCGTTGCGGACGGGAACTTTCAACCCAACCAATTGTAGAACCGTGACAGGCCTCACCCTTTGAGGATTCGCCCTGTCAAACTTTCAGACTCTCAGCCTTCCTGCTGTGCAGTCTTTTCCTTACCTGTTTTCTTCTCAACCGGAACCTGATCTTCGTGACGAGTCAACGGGAAGAAAATGACATCCTTGATCGCATGACTGTTCGTCAGCAACATCACGAGGCGATCAATCCCGATCCCGAGACCTCCAGCGGGTGGCATTCCGACCTTCAGTGCTTTGACGAAATCATGATCCATTTTGGCCATGGAGTCTTCAGCGGCCAAGCCCGCAAGCTGAGTCCTGAACAACTCTTCCTGCAGCCGTGGATCGTTCAATTCCGTGTACGCATTCGCCAGTTCCATCCCCCGAATGTAAAGCTCGAAGCGTTCGGCAATCGATGGATCACTCTGCTTTCGCTTTGTCAGGGGACAAATGGACGCCGGATAATCGATGACAAACACCGGGCCGCTGAGGTGATCTTCAACGGTCTTCTCGAAGACTTCGTTGATAATTACATCCGGATGGACGCCCGCTGTTTCGATCCCGAACTTTGTGGCGACAGCTTCTACAGCAGCCGCATCGCTCATATCGCAACCCGCATGCTCACGAAACAGATCGGCATACTTGCGGCGAGGCCATGGCGGGGTCAGATCAATCTGATCGCCGGCTTCTCCCCAGGGAATAATGAGACTGTTTCCAATCGCTTTCAGCGCGTTGACGACGATCTGTTCGGTCAGATCCATCATCGTTTCGTAGTCACCGTAGGCCTGATAAATCTCGATCATCGTGAATTCAGGATTGTGAGTCGCATCGACTCCTTCATTCCGGAAGACGCGACCAATCTCATAGACTCGTTCGATGCCGCCCACCATCAACCGCTTGAGGTGTAATTCAAGGGCGATGCGGAGGTACAGTTCCATGTCCATTGCGTTGTGATGAGTCACAAACGGCCGGGCCGCAGCTCCCCCGGCAACCGCGTGCAGAACCGGCGTCTCAACTTCGTGAAACCGGTTTGTTCTCAGTGTCTGCCGAATAGAATCGATAATAGTGGATCGCTTCAGCATGCGTTCCAACACGCCGTCGGTATAAATCAGATCGAGGTATCGCTGTCGGATAAGGATCTCTTCGTCCTTCAAACCGTGGAATTTCTCCGGCGGCTGGGTGAGCGACTTGCAGAGCACCGTCAGCTCTTTGACGAAGATTGATTTCTCGCCGGTATTCGTCAATCGCAGTGGACCGTCGGCTCCGATCAGGTCTCCGTCATCCAGAGCGCTGACCAGTTCCCATTGAGGTTCTGTCATGTCGCCGCGAGAAAACAGCAGCTGGATTCGACCAGTCTGGTCCTGCAGATCGATAAATCGCAGCTTTCCGGCCTTGCGACGACCGCGAATTCGCCCCGCAACGCGAACCGTATCGCCATCAACTCCTGACTCCGCCGGGCAACGTTCTCTGACGCTGGAAATGCCTTCGTGATTATCAAATCTCTGACCCCAGGGGTCATGCCCCAGAGACTGGATTTTCTCCAGCTTCTCTAGTCGAGCGATTTCGAAACGATCCGGTGGTGAGCCTGTGGTCATGAACACACGTTAACCAAAGCTGGCAAAAACCGCGGAAAAGACGCGGTTTGCACAGAGTTCAGAGAGTTGAGAGACACTGAGGTTTTCCGGCAATTTTCATCTGCCGAAGAGAGTGGACCGGCGGATCTTGCTGGAAAACCGGACTTTGGTCAATGCCAGCCTCATACGCATGAAATGTAAACCGCAGCCGCTAAACTCCCGTACGACTCAGCAACGGGAAGAATACGACTCAAACTGACTGTTGTTGCGACAGACCGGTAATGTCCCTCAGCGGGCATCTGCACCCAAATGCAGGGGTCTAGTCGAGGATCATTGTCAATTTGGGTCCTTTCTGGGGGACTCATCTTTCCCCACATTTCTTGTCGAGGAATTAGCCCATTTTGGTTGCGACCTTGAAGAATCCATCGCGAAGAATCCTGCGATTCAACCCGGTACGGGTTTTACAACAAAGCCTGGGGTCGCCGCCTTGCGGCGCACCCCAGGTACCGGACCAGGGAGTGTCCAGAACCCTGATGGGGCTCCACAGCACGGACATCATTCTTTAATCAAGTATTGCAGCAGCAGCGAATTGTGGAACCCCGTTGGGGTTCGAATCGCAAGGCAAATTTTCCCGGGGTGCGCCGTTGTCACGGCGACCCCAGGCTTCGTTGTAAAACCCCGTTGGGGTTGAGATGCCTCTAGCTCCCAAACCAGCGGTCCGCCGGGTTGGGGCCGAGACTCGCGTGCCGTCCCTCTGTCGCTCGTAATCCCGAGATCGACTTGACGATGGACGGCTGTGTGATTAAGAACGATTTGCTGAGAGGATGGGGGTAATGATGAGCCCGGCAGGCAGGACCTGCAGAATTCCGTGAATGCCCCCAAATACAGGGATTCATCGTCTGGAATTGCGTTCAAAACCGGAAACAACCAAACTCAGCGAGTCTGTCTCACAGTCAACGAAGGAAGAGTCCAGAAATAATCTCCGTATATACCAACCCGACGCGTCAGCGAGGGATTGAGTTGTTGTGCAGAATCCCTCACTGGCGTTTCGGGTTGGGATTTTCAGACATGGAGACATCTGGAAGTTATTTCGGCACTGTTCCTAAGTCGTCAATTTCTATTTCAATATCGTCTAGAACCAAATAACACGGACCCCGACAGCAATGAACCCCAAGCAGGATCCCTGTCAGCTCGAACGCTTGCGATGCACGATTTTTGCAAACTCCAAAGAAGCTGCGCGCAAGGTCGCGACGGAGATCGCTTCTCTGATTCGAATTCGTAAGGCGGAAGGCAAGAACTGTGTTCTGGGTCTGGCCACGGGCTCAACGCCGACCGGTATTTACGCCGAACTGGTCCGCATGCATCGCGAAGAGGGACTTTCCTTCTCCAACGTGATCTCGTTCAACCTTGACGAATATTATCCGATGCAACCAGAGGACGTGCAGAGTTACGTCCGTTTCATGCGTGAGCATCTTTTCAACCACATCGACATCAAGCCGGAGAACGCCAACGTTCCTGATGGAACCTGGCCTGCCGAAAAAGTGGCCGACTACTGCCGCGACTATGAAGCTCGTATTACGGCCGCCGGTGGCATCGATATCCAGATTCTGGGGATCGGGCGAACGGGCCATATTGGTTTTAATGAGCCGGGTTCAGACCAGACAACTCGGACCCGTATGATTACGCTGGACACGGTCACTCGCATTGATGCGGCCAGTGATTTCTTCGGCACAGAAAACGTTCCTCGCCGTGCAATCACGATGGGCGTGGGAACGATTCTGGAAGCTCGCAAGGTCTTCATCCTTGCGTTTGGCGAAAACAAATCGGGGATCGTGGCGAAGACTGTCGAAGGCGAAATGACGCCCTCGATTCCTGCGACTTATCTCCAGCGACATCCGAACGTCGAGATGCTGCTTGATCAGGCTGCCACCGCTGGCCTGACTCGCATGCGACTTCCGTGGCTGGTCGGTAACGTGAAGTGGGACGACGCGATCATCCGCCGCGCCGTGATCTGGCTGTCGGAAAAGATGAACAAAGCCATCCTGAAGCTGACCGATTCCGACTACAACGAAGAAGGTCTTCAGGACCTTTTGGCCGAGTATGGATCAGCCTACGAAATCAACCTGAATGTGTTCCGACATCTGCAGAGCACGATTGTCGGCTGGCCTGCGGGTAAGCCGGCTCATGCCAAGCGTCCTGGCGACCGACCCCAGCCGTTCGATCACATTTTCCCCAAGCGAGTTCTGTGCTTTTCACCGCATCCTGATGACGATGTCATTTCGATGGGTGGCACGTTGATCCGACTTGCCGATCAGGAGCATGAAGTTCATGTCGCCTATCAGACATCCGGCAACATTGCGGTGTTCGATGACGATACGCTGCGATTCACAGAGTTTGTGTCTGATTATTGTGCTGCGTTTGGCCTGATGTCAGATCGGCTTACGTCTCTGGAAGAACACGTCGAAGAGTTCCTCAAGCACAAACAGCCAGGGCAGGTCGACAGCAAAGAGATCCAGCAGATCAAGGGCCTGATTCGTCAGGGGGAAGCTCGAGCCGGAGCACGATGCTGCGGCATCCCGAATGAACGACTGCACTTCCTGAATATGCCGTTTTATGAAACGGGTGGAGTGAAAAAGAAGCCGATCGGGCCAGATGACATCAACATCATCACGGAGCTCTTGAGAAAACTTAAGCCCCACCAGATTTATGCAGCCGGCGACCTGACCGATCCTCACGGCACACACCGAGTTTGCCTGAAGGCCATCTTCCATGCCTGTGACGTTTGCCGTCATGATGAGTGGTTTAAAGAGTGCGAAGTCTGGCTGTATCGCGGTGCATGGCAGGAGTGGCCGGTCCATCAGGTTGAGATGGCGGTGCCGCTGAGTCCTCAGGAAGTGAAGCAAAAGCGTAACGCGATCTTCAAGCATGAATCACAGAAGGACCGTGCTCTGTTTCCAGGAGCTGATATGCGAGAATTCTGGCAGCGAGCAGAAGCTCGCAACGCAGACACCGCTCGTCGCTACGACAAGCTGGGTTTGGCTGAGTACGAAGCGATCGAAGGCTTCGTGAAGTGGGACGGCACCTGGGGCCTGAACGACTAAGAATTGCTTTAATCCGTAAATCAGAAGTCCCGTCGATCTCTCGACGGGATTTTTTTATGCAGTGTCATGTTGATGATCTCAGTCTGTCGTGAATAAACACCCGCCTGTGCTGGCCGGAGCGTAGCGGGCGGGAGGCTCTGCATTTGACAGGCTGAACCCTGCGTTCCCACAATAGCCCGATGACCCCAGAGGAACTCAAAGAGCACGTCCGCCAAATCACCGTCTGGAAGCGAGGCGAGCAGCGAGCACCGCACAAGCCTCTGTTGCTCCTGTATGCACTTGGTCGATGTCTCAATGACCACGAGCGATTACTGCCATATTCCGAGGTAGATCGCGAGCTGAGTCCCTTGCTGATGGAGTATGGCCCCGAGCGAAAATCCTGTCACACAGAGTATCCGTTTCAGCGGCTCACCAACGACGGAATCTGGGAGCTTCAAAACGCTGATCGACTGCAACAGCGAGCCAGCAATTCGGACATGAAGAAATCCGAACTCCTCAAACACAACGTCGCAGGCGGATTCACACCGGAGGTTTTTGAGACTCTGCGTTCTCATCCGGCCTTGGTCTCGGAGCTGGCCCTTGAGATTCTGAACCTGCACTTTCCGCAGACGTTCTATGCGGATCTGCTCGATGCTGTCGGACTGGAGATTCAATTCGAGCAAACACTTCGCCGCCGTCGCGATCCGGCGTTTAGAGAACGTGTGCTCATGGCTTATCAGTATCGCTGTGCGGTCTGTGGCTACGATCTTCGACTGGGGTCAGTTCAGGTAGCCCTCGAAGCCGCTCACATCAAATGGCATCAGGCCGGCGGCCCGGATCTGGAAACCAACGGCCTCGCCCTCTGCAGCATGCACCACAAACTCTTCGACCGCGGTGCGTTTACCCTGACTGACGAACTGCACCTCTGCGTCTCGCAAAAAGCCAACGGCTCCACCGGCCTCAGCGAATGGCTAACCTCCTTCCACGGTCTGCCACTGAAGGCTCCGCAGTCTAGTGAATACATGCCGCTGAACGAACATCTCGAGTGGCATCGGAAAGAAGTTTTCCACGGGCCGGGGAGGTCGTCTTCCCGCGTTGTCTGAAGTGGAGAAGGGGCTGGATTGGCCAGTACATGCCGTAATGCTCCACTGTCGCGCGCTTTCTTCTGTGTTTGTTTACTCACAGCAAGATTTCGCGAATGATTACAAATTCTTAGACAGACAGAACACTCAGTGGGCCATCTTCAGACGCAGGCACACAAAATGGAACACAAGAACCTTATTGGTATGCTCGTGGGCTACTACCTGTCTCGTTTTGATAAGGATGCCTACCGGCGATTTTCAGTAGGCTCACAGTCAGCAGTTCACAAGTACCTTGCGGACCGAATTGGTGTCAGAGTTTCTTCAGTAAAACTCTGGCGCGATGAATTCGACCCGATACATGCGAACTCTCGCCAAGGTTGGCACAAACGAAAGATGGCTCCTTCGCGGCTTCGAATGGCGGCAATGTTGGCAACTGTATCTGAAGTCGGTGTTCTTAGATTGCTGGTTCATTGTATGTCGAATCCCGACACAGATGTCTTTGAGTTACTTCAGGAAATGAATGCAAGGATTGAAGAGCCTGATGAAATTGTTTCGACCCGTTCACTCACTGGGGGGCTCGAAGAGAAACATTTTATGACCTGGTTTGAGACAGGAAAGTCTTTATTCACAGCTCCACTGGGCGATTGCCGCCTACTGCGATGTGGGTATGACTTTGAAGCCACCTATGACGACGTCCCTGCATATACTGAAGTCAAGGGCCTGAAGGATAGTCGCGGTGGAGTGCTCATGACCGACAAAAAATGGACTACTTGTAACGAGCACGGAGAACGTTACTTCCTTATCCTTATTCGGTCAGTCGAGTCAATGCGGCCGCCAACCGAGGTCTATCGAAATCCAGCGGTTACTCTCCCGACTCGACAAAATGTAGCGACCGTCATTCAAGTGTCGTGGTCGATTCCTACGTTAAATTCTTCCCTTGCTGTTTGGTCAAACTGAAAAGAGCTTTCAAGGATCGCCCCTCAATGGGCCAACTTGCCCGTTACCTTCAAGACCAGTTCATGGCACGAACACCGCGGGGGTGGTCGTGTGAGGTCGAGACGCGGGTTTTGGATACTCGGTTCGAGCGGTTGCTAGGGTATGCGCCGCAGGCGGATGTGTTGTTGGCGTCGAATGACGGATTGCATCGACTGTGGATTGAGTTTGAAGTGAGTCGTGCAGATCCCGTCGCAAATCATGCGAAGTTTGCGACGGCTCATTTATTTCAGCCGCAGAGGCCCACCGACACGTTTGTTTCGATGATGAGTTCTCACGTGGCTCGTGGTCGTCGGAATCTGGCGGCGAATACTGTGCTGCTGATGCGGCGGATCGGGATGAAAGCTTTTCAGACGGTGCTGCTTCCGTCGGTCGCTCCAGACGAGATCAAGCGGCTCAACAGTGGTGATGATCAATCAGCGTCACTTCGATCGCTCGACGTGGATGCGGAGATTGATCGAGCATTGTCCATTGCTCGGCCGTGCTTTGATTCGCCTCAAAATCAGATTCACTTTGTCGGCGAGCCTCTGGATGTGGCCTGCAACATCGCTACATGGAATCGCGAGATGGAGACGGAGGACGGCCGCAGTCTCTGGGGACGTCGACGAGTTCGTTATTTTGCTTTTGACCCCTCCAGCGGCGAATTTGGGCCTTCGAAGTTTTGTGCCTTCCTGAACGCCCGGCATGGAACCATTTTGGATGCCGAGAAACTCGCCTTACCAATGACGATGGAGCTATATGTTTCGCTGGATGAGTCCGAACCGCGATTCGACGGCAATCGAGCGCAGCGGCATCTGACAAGAAAGCTCGGCATGGTCGCCGTGAATCTTGATGAGACGTCGGCCGACGAATCGCTCATGGTTGCCGAAGAAAGACGCTTGTCTGTCTTGTTTAATTACTGGCTCGCGAGGCATAAAGATGCGATCCAGGTTGATTCCAAAGGACCTGTCATCCTCCGGCCTCCGGTGTGGTATCAGTAGCTGATTGAGCAGTTGCCCGTCTCCAGCGTCGATGGAGTTCGAAGTCATTTCACCCGTGATCGGAGGCTCCAGCCTTATGGCATTCGAACGATGGTTGTCAGAACTGCGTGATGTGAATCCGAGCGGTGAGGCGCCGCATAAGCCGTTGTTACTGCTGACGGTGCTAAAGGCTGCCGAACGGGATGGGGAATTGCCGGAGGTCGTGTTGCTGTCGCCGGAACTGGTTTATCAGTTCAAATTGTTTGAACATATCGTGGCTCATCGGCGAAAGCAGAAGCTCGATATTCGTATGCCGTTCCATCATCTGAAATCATCCGGTGTTTGGATGCCGCTCGATAAACATGGCGAGCCGTCGACTCATCGGTCCGTGACAACGTGCGTGCGACTCGATCCGGAATTTCGAGCTGCGTGTCTGGATGCCGAGTTTCGCCAACGGGCCGCAACGATTCTTATTGAGACGTACTTTCGACCCGAGGAAAAGATTGCTCTGCGTGAAATGCTGGGGCTGCCCGCTGACGTTGTTATTCCCGAATCGGAGTCCGATGAAACACCGGAACAGGAAGCTCGTTCCGAAGGCCGCAGCGCGAGGTTTCGCCTGGATGTGGTTCCCGCCTACAACTACACCTGCGCGTTGACTGGTTATCGCATCATCACCGTCGATCGAGGCACCATCGTTGATGCGGCGCATATTGCTCCGTTTCGCAGTTCGAAGAACAATGATGTGCGAAATGGCTTGTCGCTCTGCAAGAACGCCCACTGGTTGTTCGATGTTGGCCTGTGGTCACTGGACGACGATTATCGCGTGATCGTGGCAGAGTCGGCGTTCGATGAAGATTCTCCCGATCAGACTCCGCTGAAGCAGATGGTTGGCCGGCGTATTCGACTTCCCCGCGAGGAACGGCATTGGCCGTTGACGGGGAATCTGGCGGCGCATCGAAGGTTACATGGGTTTTGAAGAGAGTTTTCAGTGTTCAGGGAATCGCAGAACGCAAAGTCCTGTAGGTTGGACATTCTTGTCCGACTTACAATTGAAGGAGAACACGACGGGCAGGAATGCCCATCCTGCTTTTTTAGGTCTGAAACCTTACGTCCGGTGAGTGATTGAGGCTGCTTCGACTTGGTTCTTGGTGCTTGGTTGGGAATCGCAAGGCGAGCGGTTGGGCGTGAGCCCTCCGAGTGCGATTTCGGCGGTGTCGTTCAACCGCAAACCCTCGCAAAGTCATCTGGCCATTTCTACCGCCCTTCTCCCCCTCGAGGGAGAAGGTGGCCGGAGGCCGGTTGAGGGGGCATTACAGGGCAGATAACGAATGAAAACAGAATCGCAAAAGCACAACCCCCTCACCCTGGCCCTCTCCTCCAGGCGGGCGAGGGGACAGTCGCAGGCACAGTTGCAAAACGCAGAATCCTGTCAGCTGAGCGACAGGTCTATGGTAAACACGTCGCTCCGCCGACGGGAATTGCTTCCGCGATACCCTGAACGCTGAACCCTGAACGCTGAACGCTGAAAACCGAAAACCCAAAAGAATCGTACTCGGAGGGCTTACGCCACTCCGCTCGCCGGAAAGAACAACTCGTGATCATTAACGAACTCAAACTGACAAACTTCTGCATCTACCGGGGCGAGCATGAGTTCAATCTGGCTCCGACCGTTGTGCGAGGAAAGTCGAAGCCCGTCGTTCTCTTCGGAGGCATGAACGGTGGCGGCAAGACGACCATTCTCGATTCCGTGCAGTTGGTGCTCTATGGCAAACGAGCGAAGTGCTCGAAACGAGGTGAAAAATCTTACGAGGATTTCCTGCGAAGCTGCATTAATCACCAAGTTGATCCGCAAATGGGGGCCTCAATCGGACTGACGTTTAAGTACGCATCCGAAGGCACGGAGAACATCTACGAAGTGCAACGGATGTGGGCGGCGGGATCCGGCGGTGCCATTCACGAACGTGTGCTGATCCTGAAAGATGGCAATCCGGATCACTGGATGGCGGAAAACTGGAATCAACTGGTTGATGATCTGATTCCGTTCGGAGTCGCTCAGTTATGTTTCTTCGACGCGGAGAAAATTCGATTCCTCGCCGAGGACGAAACCAGCAACGTGGCGCTTGGTGATGCCATCAAGGCTCTATTGGGACTCAATCTGGCAGAGCGGCTGGTGGCCGATTCGACCGTACTGGAAGGGCGACTGGCGAAGATGTCTCACGACCAGAATGCCCGCGTCGGTGCTTTGGTGCGGAGGACTCATGACGCCATGCGAGAATTCCTGCGTCGTGCGACCGAACGGAAGATAGCTCGTTTGTCTGATCTGGTCACGACGTCGTTTCGGTATCTCCTGCGAAAACAGAAGCTGGTTGAGCGAGTGGTGATCGATCCAACGGACTTCTCAATCACGCTTGTCGATCAGTCTGGCGCTGTGTTGCCCATTGAACGGCTCAGTGAGGGCGAAAAGCAGATCTTTACAATCAGCGTGTTGTGGGGATTGTCTCACGCCACAGCGTCGAGAATCAGCATTCCTGTGCTTCAAAGAGCAAGCACTTTAGCCAACTACCAGACGGCAAGTATCGCCCGATCAAGTAATTGGCGTTGCTGCGATTCGATTTAATCCGTTGCAAGTCGGGTTGTCTTCGGTGGACTGAAGTCGGCTCCTCGAACGAAACCGACAGCCCACTTGCAGACTAACCCAGCGCCTGTTTCAGGTCGGCGATCAGGTCTTCGGAGTGCTCCAGACCCACGGATACGCGAACGGTCTTTTCTGAGATGCCGGCGGCGGCTCGGGCTTCGGGAGTCATCGACGCATGGCTCATTGTGACCGGGAATGAGATCAGCGATTCAATTCCGCCCAATGATTCGGCCACATCAAACAGTCGAGTCTTCATACAGACTCGTTCCGCGACGCTGCGGCCATCTTTCGTATCGAATGACAGCATGGCTCCAAAGCCACGTTGCTGAGTTTTCGCCAGTTCGTGCTGCGGATGTGTCTCAAGTCCCGGATAGTAAACTCGTTCGATCAGCGGATGAGCATCCAGGAATCGAGCAATCTTCATGGCGTTGCTTTGTTGAGCATCCATGCGGCAGCCCAGGGTCTTGATGCCTCGCAGTACGAGCCACGCATCAAATGGTGAGCAGGCCAGACCCAGAGCATTGCAGATCCACGCAATCTTCTTCGCGTGCTCCGGTGACTTTGAAACAACGCATCCACCAACGACATCAGAATGCCCGTTGATGTATTTAGTCGTGGAGTGCATCACGATGTCGACGCCGAAATCCAGCGGTCGCTGGAGATAAGGAGACAGAAACGTGTTGTCACAAATTGTGATCGCGTTGTGTTTGCGAGCCAACTGCACGACGCCAGCCAGATCGATGACTTTCAACAGAGGGTTGCTTGGTGTCTCAATCCAGACTCCGCGAGTGGCTGGAGTAAACGCGGCCGCCACCTTTCCCAAATCTGTCATGTCGACAAACGTCAACGAGATTCCTTTTTCCTTCAGAAACTTGTCGAACAGACGAAAGGTACCACCATACAAGTCGGCCGGGGCAACAATGTGATCACCGGGGGAAAACAAAGCCATCGCACAATGCACGGCTGACATGCCAGTTGATGTCGCAACGCAGCCAACGCCGCCTTCAAGGGCTGTGATGTTTTCTTCCAGGGCCTTGCGAGTCGGATTGCCGGAACGCGTGTAATCGTAGCCCGAATTGCTCTCGAGGCTGTTCCAGTAGAACGTGGATGTTGGATAAATCGGAGTCGTCACGCTGTTGTATTGCTGGTCTTTGTGAACTCCGCCATGAATGCATAGGGTTTCGAAATGCAGAGGCGATTCTTCCGGTGTCGACATGAGTGATCCGTCAGGTAGAAAACAGACTGGGATTGAGTTGCGATCCAGATCGATCGCATTTGATTTGTTGCAATGACACGGTTTCTTCGTGTCTGTTGCGGGCATTCTGCGAGAACTCCGGAAGATTGCAAACCTGCCGCGTCAGAGAACGAAACCGAAGAACGCCGCGTGAGGCATCCTGCTCATAAGTACCTCCCGGTCACGAAATGCCCCGTTGTTTCTGCTCATTGCCAGAATTGATCCGTTGGTTCACAGGCCATTGTGCGAAACCTCTAATCCCCGGGAATTCGTTCATAAGTTCTTCCTTCCGGCCAAAGAACCACCCGCGGGAACAGCTCTCAGCTCAGGTTGAAAGGAATGTCGCGGTCCGTTTGCGGCAGGCTTTGTGGTCTCGTGGCGGAAAACAGTTGTTCAGTGTCCCGAAAATCGCGATACTGCCACGCTGCCATGTTTTTCTGCATTTTAGGTGGAAGATTCCCTTGTCAGACGACGCACAGAATCAAAAGTCTTCAGGCGGAAGCAAGGTTCAGCAACTCGGGGACTTTGAGCTGAAAAAGAAGCTGGGCAAAGGTGGTATGGGCGAGGTTTTTCTTGCCCGCCAGATCAGCCTCGATCGCATGGTCGCGTTAAAGACTCTGACAAAAGAGCTCGCCAGGAAAGCCGACTTCGTTGCTCGATTTGAGCGAGAAGCAAAGTCGATGGCGAGAATAGATCATCCGAATGTCGTGAAGATCTACGCGGTCGATTCGTACAAAGGCATTCACTTTGCCGCGATCGAATACATTGATGGCCAAAGCGTACAGAAGTGGCTGGACCATCTTGGCAAGTTCTCGGTCGCGGACTCTGTTCACATCGCCATGGTCTGCGCTGAAGCGCTGAAGCATGCTCATGCGGAGAACATGGTTCATCGTGACATTAAGCCTGACAACATGCTCATTACGAAAAAGGGCATTGTCAAAGTGGCCGACTTTGGCCTCGCGAAAGTCATGGACGAAGATGTTTCCATGACCCAAAGCGGCACGGGACTCGGTACGCCACTTTACATGGCACCGGAACAAGCTCGCAACGCCAAGTACGTCGATCATCGCAGTGATATTTATGCGTTGGGGGCAACTCTGTATCACATGTTGACCGGTAAGCTTCCATTCACCGGCAATACGGCTCTTGAACTCATTTTGGGAAAAGAGAAAGGGATCTATCCCCAGGCTCGAACGCTGCGTCCTGAAGTTCCGGAGCGGCTTGATCTGATCATCGACAAGATGATGGCCAAGGATGCGAATCACAGATACAAGTCCTGTGACGAAGTCGTCAAAGACCTGGCCGGTCTGGGGCTGCATGGAGAAACGATCAGCTTTATCGAAGGCGCGGAACCCGTCGGCCCCAGTCGTGGCGGTGCGACAACCTTTGCATCGACCAGTGCCAACTCACCCGTCAGGAAAACGGTCGCGGCAACGCAGGCGATTGCCGGCGATACCGCTTCAAATTCGACGCGCATCTGGTATGTTCAGTTTGAAGACGCCAAAGGCAAAATGGTTGTCGAGAAGCACTCGACGGGTCGAATTCTGAAGATGCTGGCAGCCGGCCAACTGAATGCAAAGGCCAGGACGAAGGCATCCTCGGACGGGTCCTATTATCCGCTGGCACAGTTCCCTGAATTCACAAAAGCTGTCGAGGATAGCCTGGCGAAAAAGACGGCCACAGTTCGCAAAGAGGACATGAACAGCCTCTATAAAAAGGTCGAGAAGGAGCAGAAGAATTTTTACCTGAAGCGAAGGGTGAAAGACTTCTTTCGTAACACGTTTGGAATCATCAAGTTGATCATCCTGCTGGTCGTTATCGGCGGTGCCTGCTGGTGGGTGATTCCTCGATTAAAGCAAATCCCTGCGTTCATTGCGGAGAAAGTTGGCATGGGCGAAAAGAAGCCCGAGGATGCGGCGAACAGTTCTCCCGCTGCACCCGTCGACCCCTCAAATCCCGGCATCACCCCTTGAAGAAGTTGTGACACAGTCTCGCGGGAGAGTTTGGTGTTCTGGATCGAGGTGTCTCGCAATTCCATTGATCAGGTCTTGATTTCACCCTGAGAACCTCTCCTCATGAATCATCTTGCCGCCATTCTGTTCCTGTCCTGCCTGTCTATCGCTGCGACTGCGACTGCGGACGAAAGAGTTCTGCTGGAATATGCTCCCGGGCCTGTTGCGAATCCGCTGAAAGGGCTGGTGCCATACGCGGGTGATGAGAACGTGCATTTCCCGCATTCACTGGAATTCAATTATGTTGGGTTCGCGGACCTGGTCAAAGGCTATGAAGAATTCGATTGGCAACCTCTGGAGGAGCTGCTTAACGAAATCTCTGGCCGTGGTCATCAGGCCGTTTTTCGGATTTATCTGGAGTATCCAGAGAAGACAAACGTCATTCCGAAGTTCCTGCTTGATGATGGTCTGAAGGTGCATCAGTACCTCAATACGAATACTCAGCCGCTACCGCCGGCGAAAGTGGAAACGCCCGACTACGAAGATAAGAATCTCCGCAGAGCACTGAAGAACTTTATCGCTGCCTTCGGAAAGAAGTACGATGGTGATCCTCGGATCGGTTTCATCACCGCGGGACTCCTTGGAACCTGGGGCGAATGGCATACGTATCCGAAGGAAGAACTGTTCGCTTCAAAAACGGTACAAGTAGAAGTGATGGATGCGTATTCTGCGGCATTCAAGGTCACACCCGTCCTGCTTCGCTATCCGGCCGGTGAAGAGACGTGGGGCAAAGCTTCGAACGCGGAGCGACCATTCGGATATCATGACGATTCCTTTGCCTGGGCAACGCTCGACACCGGTAAAGAAAAGGATGACTGGTTCTACATGCCTGCATTGAAGCAAGCGGGCTCCGCTGCGTTGGAGAAATGGAAGATACATCCGATTGGTGGAGAGATTCGACCAGAGGCGTGGGGGAAAGTTTTTGACGCAAAGCCTGGCGACAAGAGAATTCAGGACTTTCGGGAATGCGTTGACCAGACACACGTCTCGTGGCTGATGGATTCCGGAATGTTCGAAAAGAAACCTCGCAAAGATCGCAAGCTGCGAGCGGAGACCGAGGTGCGACGCATGGGCTACGATTTCCATGTTTCGGCAGTCAATGTTGCGTCACAGCAGAACAACCTGAAGGTTACGCTGGAACTGGAGAATCGAGGCGTCGCTCCGTTCTACTATGACTGGAACGCAGAATACGGATTACTCCTTGATGGCAAAGTTGTGACGACCATCGTCTCCAGTGGAAAACTCACAGGGCTCTTACCCGGCGATAAGCCTCGCGAGTGGACCGACACGCTTGATCTTTCCAACGTGCCGCCAGGCAAGTACACGCTTGCTGTGCGAGTCCCCAACACTCTGCCCAATGGATTGCCACTGCGATTTGCGAATGCGACACAGGATCGCGACATCGACGGCTGGTTATCGTTGACAACGATTGAGCGTTAGTTAAGCATAAGTCGAGTCGGCAGTCAGGAGAGCTTTTCAACAACAGATTTCGTGAACGTCTAAACCGACGAACCCATTCGGTCAGCAACTCGTGCGTAGAGTTCTCGATGTTGCTTTGAATTGTCCACCAGATCCTGATCAAAACGGACACGGCCCGGCTCGAAAATCGTAATCGTTGAAGAGCCGCCAAAGCGAAAGTAGCCTTTCTCGCTGCCCTTGGAAACAGCCTGTCCCGCCGTATAAGTTTGACAAATACTACCAACGCAGGTCGCACCAATCTCAAGAAGCAGCACTTTCCCGAAAGCCTCCGTCTGTACTTCGGTCACGCACCGCTTGTTGGTTGCCAGAATGTGAATGTTCTGACAAAGCGCAATGGGGTTGACGGAATAAAGAGGTCCGTTGATCAGCCGCGTTGCTCCTGGCGTTCCCGCTGCCGGAAAGTGAAACCGGTGATAATCGACCGGGCACAATCGCGACAGCAACAGACTGCCTCGAGCATACTGATCGGCCAGTTTCTGGTCCTGCAGCAATTCCGACAGGCTGAACATTTCGCCTTTCACAAACAAGCCGTCGCACTGTGAAAGATCCGGTACGCACAAATGGCGACCGTCCGCCGGAAACACGACGGACGCCGGCTCAGAATCGACGGGTCTCGCATCTGGCTTAAGTTCTCGAAAGAAGAACTCATTGAAGCTTGCGAAGTCATCCACCTTGCGCCGGAATTCGGATGGATCGAGCTCATACTGTTTGATGAACGGCGCAATTTTCTCTCGTGTCGAGGGCTTATCCATCCTCCAGCCATACCAATGAGAAAAGATCGCGCGCTTAACCAGTATGTGAAGCGACATGCGACCGGCCAAAGTTCCATAGGTCCAGCGCAGGGCTTTGTCGCCGTAGACTTTCTCCACGCATGTGGAATTCTTGTAGCGGTCGAAATAAACAATGTCGTCCATGAGTTCACTTGTCATCAGAACTGGAAAGCGGTCAGTCCGCTGAATGTTCCAAAAACTGACGACTGGTGTCATGTGTCAGCGATACAGAATTGCCAACTCCGACGTTCAATTCCAGCAAATTGCTCTACCCAATGATCTCTCGTCTCTGATTGACATAGTCCCAGACGACATAGCGATCCAGATCTTTGCCGGCCGTGAAGAAGACTCGCCCGCCGGTGCTTTCTGCCAATCGATGAGCAAACTGAACGTCTTCATGCGTCTGAGACCAGCTTGGCAGCAGAAAGATGTTGATCGTAATTCCTTCGCGTTTACACAGCATTCCTTCACGCTTTGTGGCTTCCTCCGTCAACGGATCCGGCGGGTAAAGCATGTAGAGCAAGCTACCTTCAAAGTGCGCTGTCGGAAGCCCATCCGTGATCAGAATCACCTGACGGTTGGGAGTATCCTGCACCGACAACATCTGACGAGCCAGCATCAGGCCATGCTGGATATTCGTAAAGTGCGGTGGAATATGCACCTCCGTGACATCCTCTCGACTCATGTCTGCGCGAAGACGCACCACAGGAGTTGTAATGGTCGGAATTTTGGGCATCAACGAAATCAGTTCGCCCGGAGGCACCACTTTGGCAAACGTATGGACATCAATGAAACGCAAAAAGTCACCGGGATACTCCGATGAGATCAAACCATTCAGCGCCAGGGCCATTCGCTTGACGTTGATGTACTGACCGTCGTAACGCATCGAGCCGCTCATATCCATCAGCACCATCGTGGCGCATTTCGGATTGTTGCGAGTTTGGTGAATCTCGATGTCACGCTGATCCAATCGCAGAGGACGAGTATTCCCCTGACGCAGCATGGCGTTCATCAGCGTCGACGGAATGTCCATCTGGCCCACAGAATCGCCAAATTCATAAGGCTTAGTCCGCTGCATCTCGACAACGCCTTCGCCATCAATTGGTCCCTGATGCCGACCAGATCGTGACGCCTGCAGATTGCTGAAAATCGTTTGCAGCAGACGTCCCTGAAACAGCTTGTAAGCCTTTGGAGACAATTGAACCCGGCCGTCCTGATTCGCCAGTCCCTGATTCTCCATCATGTCCTTGAGGTACTGCTGCACTTGTTCCTGAAACTTGTTCAGATTCGCGATAGCCTCCGGGTCCGCGAACTCGCTGAGGTCTTCAAGGTCAATGATGGCCAGTTGAGCATTCTCTTTGGCGTTTTCGAGTTGCTTCAGAAGCTCGTCAATCTTCCGCAGTTCTTCAAGAATCTCGATCGCCTCGGGAACGGTCATCGATTCACGACCCGTGAACGGATACTTCGCCGCGAGATGGTCGACCTGATACTTGTCGCCTAACGTCTCCATGAGCCCGACGAGTTTGGAAGCAAAGTCCGGATCCGTCCTCTCGGCACGATACCAGAGACTTTCCATGGGATAGATTTGCTCTTCCTTGACTGCCTGCCAGAACGATTTCGAATACTTGGCGGGCGGGCGACACTTTTTCGCATCATCAGCAAATTGCCGCAGAGCTTTCTTCTGTACCGTGTTTGTTTCGTAGGTACTGAGAATCTTTTCCTTTCGCTCCTGCAACATGCGAATCAGAGCATCCAGGCTTGGTCCTAGTCCCGCGAACTGACCGGGATCGAGCTTGATCGCTTTCGCCAGTTCCTCCTCGGTGAACTCACGCATGGAGCCGTAGGTCAGCATGTGCTCAAACGCGGGCGAAACCAGATCCGGAGGCGGCGAGCTCGGCGACGGAAACGATTTCGGATCATACTGCTGATAAGTATGAATGACGCCGCCGCGATGCCGATTCGGTGATTCGTTGGACTGAGTCATGATAAGCGGTTTCCGGCATCCTTGATGTCGCCAGACCTGTCATGACAATGACAAGATCCGCACATCGAACTCTTTGATTATGTCCTCATTCGACTTGTTGGCAACCAACTTTCCGGCGCATTGGGGAGCTTGCGTTCAGGTAAAAGCCACCAAAATCTTTTAACGGCAAGCCGCAGGCGACAGTGGCTTCCTTAGTAATTTCCCTTGTCATCTCCGCTCACGTCAGGAGATAGAGCAGTAATTTGCCCATCGCCGGGCAGCCTGTTGATTTAATCCCAACCCGCTGCGTCCGAGAGGGATTGTTACTGAAAACGCGGTAACCTTCATCCCTCACTGACGTATCGGGTTGTGAAAACCCAGTAAATGAATAGCCTGCCTGATGCTGGAGTTGTTCCCGGAAGATTCTGGCAGGATAGTTTTCGAGACGACCCAAAGTCGCAACACTTAGGGCGGTGAACCCATTCCGGCTGATTCATAGACCGGCTGATTCACAGACTGGAGAATTCATAATGTCCCGGATTGTCATGAGAATACTTTCGAGTGTTCTGCTGTTGGCTTCGACGGCCGTTTCGGCAACAGGTAATGAGCCGGCCGATGCCATCACGAAAGCTTTGCAGGTTTCCATTTTGGCTCCGCAGCAGACATTAGATGAAACTCGCCGCTTTGCAGCCGCTCGTATTCCCGAAGTGCCGAAGTTCAAGACGGCCGAGGAGTGGCAGCAGTATGCCGATGCAACTCGCAAGGCCGCTCTTGAGCGAGTCGTGTTTCGCGGTGCCGCTGAAGAGTGGAGGAAAGCGTGGACCAAAGTGGAACGGCTGGATGTCATTGAAGGCGGGCCTGGCTACAAGATTCAGAAGCTTCGACTCGAAGTGTTACCGGAACTCTGGATTCCCGCTCTGCTCTATCTGCCTGACACTGTTGCCCGGAAGGCCCCTGTCTTTCTGAATGTTAATGGTCACGACCCGCTTGGTAAGGCCGCGGAATACAAACAGGCTCGCTGTATTCACATGGCGCGGAATGGCATCATCGCGTTGAATCTTGAATGGTTTGGCATGGGGCAACTGCGAACTCCTGGGTTTGTTCATGGTCGCATGAATCAGCTCGATCTCTGCGGCGCCGCCGGGATTGCTCCGTTTTACCTCGCGATGTCACGATCCGTGGATTTTCTGCTGAGCCTTGAAAATGCCGACAGCACTCGCGTGGGAGTCGCAGGTCTTTCCGGTGGTGGCTGGCAGACGATTTTTATCAGCTCGCTGGATACACGAGTCACCCTTTGCAATCCCGTCGCCGGATACTCCAGCTTTCGCACACGAATCGATCATTTCTCTGACCTTGGCGATTCTGAACAGACGCCGGTAGATCTCGGAATCACTTCCGATTACGCACAGTTGACGGCCATGCTGGCTCCACGAGCCGCGTTGTTGACATTCAATGAAAAGGATAACTGCTGTTTCGCATCGGGACATGCCCTGGAGCCTCTCGTACAGGCCGCTTCACCCACCTATGCGCTGTTCAATCAGGAGGCTCGATTGAGAACACACGTCAACAGCGATCCGGGCGATCATAATTTTCTGCTCGACAATCGTCAGACGCTCTATCGGATGATTCGGGATCAGTGGTACGACGGAGATGAACAGGCATTTGCCACCGAAGAAATGCCGGTTGAAAAAGAGCTGAAGAATGCGGAGCAGCTTCAATTCGCCATGCCACCCATGAATCAGGATTTTCATACTCTGGCTGTCAAACTTTCTGAATCGCTTCCTCACACGGTGGCACGACCTTCAGCGAAGTCTGCAGTGGAGCAGTGGCGAAAAGTTGAGCAGGAAAAAATCCGAGCGGTCGTCCATCCGATCTCCGGAACTGTCACCGGAGAAAAATTAACCTGCTCGATGGAAGGCGCGACCACAGTGACTCAGTGGAAGCTGAAGATCGGCAACGAATGGAACCTGCCGGCTGTCGAATTCTCTACAGACGATTCCACGAAATGGGCGATCGTGATCAACGACGAGGGCCGAAAGCAAAGTGCGGACAAGATTCGAGAGTTGCTGCTACAAGGCTATAGGGTTCTCGCGGTTGATCCATTTTACTTCGGAGAAGCCTCGTTCGCTGAACTCGGCTATCTTTGGGCTCTGATGGTTTCTACCGTTGGAGAAAGGCCGCTGGGAGTTCAGGCCGGACAAATTCTGTCCATCACGGAATGGATTCATCAGGAGTTTCGTCCGACCTCGGTTTCGCTTGTGACTGCAGGACCGAGGACGGGAGTCATTGGATTGGTCGCAAGAGCACTCAACCCGCAGCAGATCGCAGGCGTCGAAGAGAACCAGTCTTTGGGAAGTCTGAAGGACGTCATCCACGGGAATTATGCCATCGAACAGGCCCCGGAGCTGTTCTGTGCAGGACTGCTGGAAGTCACCGACCTGCCGCAGCTTCGAGATCTGGCGAATCCCTGAACCCCCACTTGCTGGACGTGATAGGTTCTGATTTTGGGGTGGGAACGGTTGAATTCGATTACGGCGGCACTTGAGCTGCGGTGGAATCGCTTTCGCCGTTGTGCCACATGCTTTAACATTCCCGGAATGAACATCGCCGAGAAGTCACCCTTCTCTGCCGGATTCAATCGTTTGATGCCCGCAAAGCCCTGAAGTCCCGGCTTTGTGGCAATTTATAGAACACCAGAACTACAGACAGGGAGCATGACATGGACCAGGACGAGATCCTGATGGACGCGGAAGAGCGTATGGAAAAGGCCGTCAATGTACTCGGCAACGCCTTGAAGGGAATTCGCACCGGGCGCGCTAACCCGGGGCTCGTGGATTCTGTGCGAGTCGAGTTTTACGGATCGCCTACGCCGCTGAAGCAGATTGCGAATATCAGCGTTCCTGAGCCGCAGCAGATCATGATTCGCCCGTTTGACATGACAACTTTGGATGCCATTTCCAAAGCCATTATCGCCAGTGAGCTGGGAATGGCTCCTAACAATGACGGACGCGTCATTCGGCTGAACGTACCACCGCTGTCCACCGAGCGTCGTAAGCAGATGGCCAGCCGCATCAAAGAACTGGCTGAAGAAGCTCGCGTCGCAATTCGCAACGTGCGCCGTGACGCCAACAAGCATGCCGACACGGCCGAAAAAGAAAAAACGCTGTCGGAAGACGACTGCAAACAAACCAAGGATCAGGTTCAGGAGTTGACGAAGAAGTACGAAGGTCTTGTGAACGACCGAGCGGCTTCGAAAGAGCAGGAAGTCATGGAGAACTAGTGCTGCGTCAGGTCTTCATTTTAGAGTAGAATGGGTAATCTTGCCCGTCGCAGGTTTGTCGGACAAGGCCGGTTCGTGTGACAAGAATGTTCAACCTACGTTTTGTGGGGCTGAGATCAGACGAGTTCAGGCTTTCTGCGATTCAACTTCAAGTGGCCAGCATCTTCAGGGTGCTGGCTATTTTTTATTGATTCAGTTTCCCACGATGGCTGGTGGCAGCAACTGCCACCATAGCAAAGCAAACGGGCCAGCGAAAAGTGGGCTGTCCAGCAGGTCCAATAAACCTCCAAAGCCGGGCATCAGCGCCGCGGAGTCCTTCTTTTGAACATCTCGCTTGATCAGCGATTCGCAAAGATCGCCGATAAGTCCGATGAGGCCAATCGACGCAGAATACGCCAGCACAATCCAGAGTGCAGCAGGACGCGGATTCGATGCAAACAACGGCCCCGCAAAAGTCAGCCACAGCCATCCACCCAGAGTGCTCCCGACGATCGCTCCGACGAGTCCCATCCCTGTCTTTCCCGGACTGAGCTTCGGCGCCATTTTGCGTTTGCCCCACAGTCGCCCAAAGGTGTAGGCAAACGTATCACCGGCTTTGACGCAGATGACCATTGATGCAATGACAAAGTAGCCAATTTGTGAGTTCGGAAACCAGCGAAGCTGCGATGTCAACGCCATCAAACCGCCGGCATAAAATACTGTGATCAGATTGCAGCCAAGCGATTCCATCGATTGCCCTGGCTGCTCGTAGCAAAACGCTTCCCAGGCCAGCAACAGGCAAAATCCAATCCCCAACATCCCGCCCTGAAATCCGAGAGAAACGAGCAGCTCGGATTTTCCAACCCAATGGGAAGGAAGCCAGGTATGAGCCCATCCCGCCAGCACAACACCGAGGCTCAGAATGAGAGTCAACGGGAACGACGGTTTTATGCAGCGGACGCGCATTAAGTCCGTCAGTTCGTAGGAGTTTCGGAACGCCACAAACAGAGAAAAAACCAGCAGAACCCACGCGGAATCACCAATCCGATGATCGAGCCAGAACAACCCGATGACGGAGGGCACCAGAATCGCGGACATCAACAATCGCCAGCCCAGCATTAACTCAATTCCTCATTCGTCCGGGCGTTGGCCATAGATTCCGGATCGGTTGCGATTTTTTTCGAAACAACTCTGTTCCGAAAGCAGTGGACTTATTTCGTTTTCATCGGCACATACGGCTGAATCCAGGCCCGTTCAAACTCACCCGCTTCTGATGGATTGGGATGAACTCGTGATGACGTCACAACGGCTCGCACGTACAATTCAGTCCCATCCAATTCGTAGTCAGCTTCGGCACCGCTAACCGTCTTCAGAATTGCTCCGATCTGATCGGAGTACCTGCGTGTCAGATCTTCTGCTGTTGCCGGGTCATCCGAGGCCGGAGTTGATGTCTCGTCGAACCCCTTTCGAGTTCCGATGAAGTCAATGCGATAAGTCACTCCGTCATCTGCTGCGACCGCGACATGCATTTTTCGATCCTTCACTTGAATCTCGCTGAGGACGACGCCTGACGATGAGTAGAACTGCCCGGATTCAAGAGCGGTCACCAGACTATCCGGATCCAGAGATTTCGTCAGCACCTGCACCCAGCCGCGGCCCGGCTGCGCGCCTTTGCCCGGTGCCTCTTCAAAGTAGTTATGGCCGTCGTCTGTTCCCAGACCATACATCACAGGTAAGTCGAGTTTCGCAATGCGAAACGTATTGATGATGTCCCACATTCGCTCCGTGGATGCATGAGTTTTATCGCCGGAGTTATGGACAGTTGGGTGCCCATTGTAGACTTCAAAGAAATTCTCCCCATTGACCTGCATCAACTGTTCGGCAGTAATGGCATAGCCAAAATTGGGATGATTCAGATGCACCAGTGTCTGAACGCCGGATCGTTCCCGGCGAGACCTGGCGGCGTCGATGTTTCGCTGCATAACATCCACGACACTGTCGCCACCAGTCGGAGGAATCAGTTCGTTCGTGTTGGTGGCACAAAGATGAATAGGCTTCTTCTGAAACTTGTCCGTGATCTCTTCTCCCTGGATCAAAAGGTACTGCTGCGGCACGGCAAACTTCGTAAAGACCTCGTCGAAAGTTTTGAGACGGACTTCGTCCTTTCCCTCTGACTTGCGAGAGACAATCCAGTCTGCCGGAAATGCGGCCTGAAGTGCAGCGAGCGACTTTCGGCCTTCTTTGGCCTTGTCGACGTCGATCCATTTTTCGTTCTGATGCAGGGTGTTGTGGTCTGTGAACACGAGAAAGTGATAAGACCGCTCTTTGTACCAGGCCGCGATCATTTCGGGATAATTATCACCGTCACTCCAGTATGAATGAGTGTGCATATTTCCCTTACGCCACTGCAACTCGCCGCTGGCCTTCAGAGACATTTCCTGCCCGGATGCTGACGTCAGAAATGACGCGGTAAAAAGAATCGTCGCAACAAAAGATCGCAATGTGGCAGGCATCGTTTACTCCGCAGGGACAAAGCAGTCACGGGCTCGAGTTCAAATTTTGTAATCATCTGCCAACGAAAACCTTGGGCAGTGATGTGTCGAAATCGTTCCACGCGAGGGAAGATCGGCCACGCTAGCAGACAAATCGCCGCAGGGCAACCACGTGCTGCTCATTTCAACAACAGGATTCCATCCACATACAATTTTGATCCCTGAGGTGCGTTTGGCATGAAAATGTTAAGATTTGTAACTCGCGTCAGGTCCATTGACCTTGTCTCCGGAGAACTGGCCACATCCTGAAGTTTGATCGCAATCATCCTGACTTCCTTAGGCATCAGTTTAACACTCCAGTTAAACCGATCTGAAGGCTCCCAAAGATGTAGCACATGGTCTTCATCTGAGATCGTAACTCCCACTGTGACTGCATTGGCCTCAGGATTGAACAGATCAAATTTCAAAGTGGAATAGTCGCTCCAATTCGGAACGGGCCAGACCATGACAGCTCCCGGTTGGCGGTCACCGAGCGATTCAATTCGCATGGACTGCGATCCCATGGATGCCCATGTTTTATCGCGTGTTGCGGTGGCGCCGTGGGGAGTCCACGCTGCGAGTTCAAGACTTCGCTCAAAGGAAGCGAGGAGAGGAAACTCCTGCCGCTGCCTTATACATTCAACCAACTCCTGCACATAAGTAATGCTGGGGTAAATAAGAATCAGCGTTGCCAGTGAGATGCCGACCAGGCGATACCAGCGGTGACGAGTTCGCAGCGACAAACAGTACAGGGTTCCCGCCATCAGTCCTACGGAATTGGCGATGATATCGTCAGTAGACGGGTGGCGATCCACAAACTTTTGAGCCACCTCGCAAGTGACTCCGCCGAGGAAAAGCAGCCCGCTGATCAACAGGAGCCGCCGAGGTGTCAAATGCAGCAATGCCCTCGAACTACCAGAACAACCGATCGACGCTGGGTCGAGAAACCCAGCGACCAGCAGGAAAATAAGGAAGAAAGCCGGGGCGTGAGCCAGATCAAAGACGGTATTCCAGTACCTTCCGGTCATCGGAAACGGAAAGACCAGCCCTGTGAGCAGGCCCAAACCACCAATGACAAGGATCAGCAAACGGCGCACAGGAAACGTCTGCGGACGATCTGATTCCGTTGTTGCACCCAATTGGTTTTCAGGTGTTTTGTGGACCATGAAACGGTATTCCCAGGATCGGATTACCACTCAATACACAAGATGTAGTGATGGAAGAGGAACTTTAGCACAAAATCGGCAATTTGATTTACAGGTGAACTGAGCTTGACTAAGGTTCCTCTCGTTGATGACGCAGTCCATTGGATGGAACTGCTCAACAACATCTGGAGGGGGTCTTCAGAGAACTCAGTTGTAGATCGTCACTTTGGTGGTCGTCGCAACTGCAGGACCGAAATGAGTTCGGTTTTTAAAAGCAGAATGGATTCTGCCATGCCTGTCACTCGTCCCGCTGCTTCTTCAGCGGATGAATGTGGGCGTCGCATATGACGTCTGCACGCAGAACCGTGACCAAGCCCCAATTTGTCAACTGGCGTCACTGTAACTTCACAGCCGCCCGTATGTGCTCAACCTGGGAGGGAACCTTAATTATGAGCAAGCAGAAGCCAATCATCGCGATCACAGGCGATTTTCGTCCGGAACGTTACAACGGAGCAGCACTCAGCTGGTTCAACACTGGCTACTACGACAGCGTCAGCGCATCAGGCGGGCTGCCTATGCTGTTGGCTCCGGTTGAAAGTGACGATGATCTGCATCGCATGCTGGAGAATGTTGACGGCATCGTTTTGTCGGGCTGCAATCTGGATCTTGATCCAACTCGGATGAAAATGCATACACATCCATCAGTCAAAGTCATGCCCAGGCGTCGCGAAGATTTCGATCGCCGTGTTGCCGAGTATGCAATTCAGAAACGCATTCCAATCCTCGCGATTGGCTCAGGCATGCAGCTGGTGAATTTCCTTTGCGGTGGCACCCTGCTCCAGCATATTCCGGAAGACGTGCCGCGAGCGATCCATCATCGTGACCCTGTAGAGCAGAACCTGCGACATGTTCTGGAGATCGTGCCAGGAACTCGACTCGATTCGATCTACGGCCCCGGCGAAGTTCGCGTCAACAGCGCTCATCATATGGCTGTGCGTGATCTTTCCTGTAAGTTCCGCGTCAGTGCGACATGCCCGGATGGTGTAATTGAAGCTTACGAATCCATTGAAGAAGACTGGTTCTGTGTCGGTGTACAGTGGCATCCGGAAAGCAATACCGCTTCTGCGCTCGACATGCAGATCTTTGAAGCCTTCATTGAAGCTTCAGAGCAGCAGGAAGTTCCCGCCGACACGATCCCGATGACCGAAATGTTCCGCCGCGCAGCGTGATCCGCGTTGCACTGAAGTCACAGATTTCATGAAGCCCGATGTCCCATGACATCGGGCTTTTTTTTGGGCCGTTTCCCGGGGCAAACAGGCGGCAAAGTCTGTCGTGGAAGTCTTTTCCGCTGACGCAGAAGCCGAGATTTGTCATTCCACGAGGTAGCCTGAAGGAATCAACAGGAAATCGAACAGACGCTCCATCGAAGTTTTCGCGAAGACAGTTATCATACCGATCACAGTGGAGGGATTGATTACACTGCGGTCGGCGACAAGCATCAGATTGTCGTCACCTTTCAAAAGTCTCGGTAGCTCAATTGGATAGAGCGTCGGCCTCCGAAGCCGAAGGTTGCAGGTTCGACCCCCGCCCGAGACATTTAAAAAAGCCAGTGTTTTACCGACTCAATCGGCAGCACTGGCTTTTTTCGTTTCTGGTTGACACCAACAGTTGACACCAATCAGCTTTCCTCAGTGTCCTTCGGTGCGGTTTTCTTCATCATCGCAGCCAGCTTCTCAACCGCTTCGTTCTGAGCATTCTGCAGCAGATGTGAGTATGTGTTGGCAGTCGTCGCGAAGTCCCGGTGTCCCAGCCGTTTTTGGATCACCTTGAGATCCACGCCAGATGCCAGCATGAGTGATGCCTGAGTGTGTCTCAGATCATGGAAGACGAAGGTATCCGCGACGCCAGCCGCTTTCCTGATTGGATACCAGACCCACCGATCAAAGTTTGAGCCACGAAGATATCCGCCGCGTTCATTCGGAAACACCACCGGCACGTCTTCAGGCTCGAAGCCTTCGGCCTTTGCTTTCTTCAGCCTGCTCCTGAGTGCCTCTACAGCAACAGGATCGAGCGAGACAACTCGTTTTCCGGCTGATGTCTTTGGCTCCTTCAGCGTCAACCCACGCAACTCCTGCAGCGTCTTACGAACAACCACGACACCTTCATTCAGATTTACCGCGTTCCAGTTGAGTGCAAATAGCTCGCCCTTCCTGAGCCCCGTCATCGCCGCCAGGACGATCAGATCTCCGAGCCGGTGTGCTTTGCAAGCCGCAAAGAGATCCTGACACTGTTGTGGCTCCAATGGCGTGACTTCTTTTCGCGTCAATTTTGGCTTGTCCAATACGTTGCATGGACTGAATGGAATCAGTCGCAACTTGACAGCTTTGTTGAGAGCCACGCTCAGCACCTTGATTGACCGATGCCGCATGTTGGGAGTGAAGCCTTTTTTCTTCAGCGTACCCTGCCACGCCACCAACTGCTCACCATCAAGTTTTGAAAGTTTGATGTGGCCAATGAAGGGCGAGATATACCGCCGGACCGTTGCTTCATATTCTTGGTGAGTCTTCCCCTCGCCATTGACTTCAACATCGTTCTCGATCCATCGCGTGAGATAACCCGCAACCGAATCCTTGCTGACAACAGACTTGGCGTTCGTGTCGCGCTGCTGTCTCAGGTTCTTCAGCTTCTCAACAACTTCGGCTTGCGTCGATCCGTAGACCGTCAACCGATGTGCTTTTCCGTCAACGTCCCGAGATACGCTCAGACGCCCCATCCATCGCCCGTCAGATCGCTGCGTAACCGTACCTTCGCCGTCCGCTCTTTTGCGTGCCATTGCTTTTCACCTTCATCAGAAGTGATCATCGGATTGGAACGCGGGAAATCGAATGATGAGTTCGACTTGTCGGGGATCAGCCTATCCCGCAGAACACATTGTGCCATCATCGGCCCGGGATCTCAATCAACCACTGGCGAGCCGTTGGAAGTGACTAATTGACTTCCAACCACTTTGGAAGTGATCCGCCGACGGGATGACTTCCACCACGCAAAAAAGCCCGCAGGTCTGTCCTCATGGACTCGCTGCGGGCTTTCTGTTGCGGGTAGGACCAACGAGGAACCCACAACAAAGATTTATGCCGTGCCTTCAGCCGGTGCCAAATGTAGCTCCGCCGAAAGAACAGTTGTTGATTGCGTCACTGGTTCCGTTTTGGCCCCAGTCTGAATAGCGACCACGCCGTCAATCACGCCGTTTGCCGTTGCTGTAATCACAACCGGACGAACATAACGTTCCTGCGGGTTTGTGATTTCCAGAACAGCCAGTTTGTTGTCGTCCGCGTCGGTATAGGCAATTGCAGTGCCTTCCAGATCCGCGAATGAACTGTTGTCGGTGCTTTGCTGTGCTTTAATTGTAACAACGCCACTCGCTGAGATTGTCCCAATCGCCACGATGAACGTAACGGCCTGGAAGCCTTTCATATCGACCGACGTGCAATTTGTCGTTGCCTGTCCTGCTGCCACCGCGTTTGACAGTCGCGATACTTTGCCAGATGTTGAAAGATTCATATTTGAGATCCTCTGAGGATTGATTGAGAGAAAACAAGGGTGTCAATACTGCTGACACCCTTCGAACTTACGCCGATGTGATTCCGGACAGAACCGAGAACCACGCCGGACGCAAAAGAGCCACGTCAGCCCGCAGATGTGCAACGATGAATTTGCCCAACTGGCTAACCGCGTTGAAGTCATCGGTGCCATCGCTGACCGTGCCCGCATCCAGAACGCGAATAACGACACCGCTGGTTCGCATCCCGAATGCCAACTGCCGGAAGTCGCCGATAATGCTGGATGATTCCGCACCCGCACCTTCGGTTTTCGGCAGTGCCGTTGTGCTGAATTGCTTCATGGCCGCGACCATCGGAGGTGCCGCCAATGGCTGATACGTTGAATCGGCCAGGCCTTGCCAGTTCGTCATATCCCGAGGATTCTGAACCCATGAAAGCTCAGAAGTCTGCCCCGGAAAATTCGCATCGAGAATGTTCTTAACGCCGGTCAAAACTTTGGCGTAAGTCGATGCCGATGCTGTTGGCGTTCCCACGCTGGTGACTGAGTTCGTGCCGCTGGCATACTTGATGCCGAGCGGTTCCGCTCCTGCACCGCTGCCGTACAATCCAGCCGCATCCAGCTTCTGACTCATTGCAGCAGTCAAAGCCGCCTCAATGATCGCTGGAGCATTGGCCGCATCTTCCAGCATCTCAATCGACACTGGCACGATACACGCCAACGTGCGAGCCTTCAGATTGATCCGGTTGAACGTCAACTGCGATGAATTGACCGCCACCGATTCCGCTCGCCAGTAGCTCGTGGCATCTGCAGAAATCCCGGCAATGGCCAACTCTGACGTGGTCATTGGGATCGTGATTGCACCGGCCCGCATACAGACGGAAGCAGACCGTGCCAGATCAATGACCATCTCTGACAAGCCGGGATTCAGGATATACCCGCCAGCACTGTCAGTGCTTCCAACGTGAGCATTCTGCATGTCGCCACGCAAAATGTTGTGAATGGCCGAACCGAGTTCGCCCCGCAGATCCTGCTTTGCGAATCGCTCCTGCGAAGTCTTTGCGAAAATCTGCTGGCCTGTCGTCGCATCCATGAAGGCAGGACCACGCCCGCGATAATCGCCTGGCAGTTCATCGGATAGTGTTGCCGATGCCCCGGTTCCTGCGTTGCGGATCTTCGACATTGGCGAGCCATCGCCGCCGAGTGCTCGAATCTCGCCATCAATCCTGTCAACCAGATTGTGAATACCTTCAATCTGGCCATCGGCCTCAACAGACAATCCGCCCGATTCAATGGCTGAATCAAGAATTGATTGAGCCTGATCGAGTAAGTCGCCGCGTTTCGTTTTCAGTTCCTGAACAGTCTTCATTGTGCTTTGCTTTCGTACAGTTCGGAAGTCGCTCGATTCTTCAACCAGTCTTCAACGTCTGTTTTTCGCCATCGGATAACGCGACCGAGTGACACTGGTGCCACAAACTCGCCACGCTGCCACATTCGGCGAACTGTCAAAGTTGAAATCTGGAGCAGGTCAGCCACTTGCCCGATTGTGAGTGTGATTGGTTCCAAAGTTTTCTCCTGGCTCATGCCTGACACCGCTGCTCATGCCGCAATGTTTCCAGAAGTATCACGCACGATCTGCAATCTGCACAGAACCTGTTCTCTTAAGCCGCCTGCGTTTGTACTGATCCACCTTCAAAACTTCTTTGGCTTTGCATCCGCAACGCTTGCAGTTCAGATATCGAACATGGAAACCATGCCGCCCGTTGTACACGCCCACGGTTGACCACGTTCCGGACAGACACCGATTGCACTGCTGGCCGCTTGCTGGCATCAGTTCATCTCCGCCGATGTCGCGATATCATAGGCTTCGAGCCGTGCACACAACTCCGTGCAGATGCATTGTCGAAGCAACCCGGCCCATTCTTCCGCCTTGCCGCTGACAGCCTTCAAGGCAATCTCGATTGCCAGTGAGCATTGGTAAGCCGAAATCACCTGCGTGTTGCTGAATTCTTCAAGCGGGAGCATTCGAGACGGCTTTGTTTTCAGCGCCTCAGTGTGTTCGATTTGCAGATCCGTTGCCGCCATGAGTACGCCCATGAGTTCCGGGCAAATCCTGATCAACTTCATGTTCCGCCCGATCACGGCAATTGCCTTCAGATCGCGATTTGAAAGCCGGTCCCATGCTGCTGCGAATTCGTGTTGTGCTGACATCGTTCATTCTCCAAAAATAGTAAGATTCAATGTGTTCTTCGTCTGTCATCAGTCGTTCGTGCTGTTTCGATCTCGCCTCATTCGTTTCGGTGCCTGAGGTTCGCAATCAGGAATTCTCAGACGTGCCCCAGGCGTCAGGCTAAATTGTTGGCAGTGCTGTAGAAATTGCTTTTCCGCGACCGCTCGCATCTGCACCGCTGGATGTGGTTTCTGTACTCCGGTCGGACTGGTGACGATCACGCCTTTCGTCAGCATCTCGTCAAGCTCCGACAACTGAGCCCACAAGCAGCAGAGCCGAGTGAACGCCGCCGCATCTCGATCCGTCAGCAATCCAACGCTGTGCAGATCCTTTGCGTAACGCTTCCAGAACGCCGCTGCGGGCTTCGGCAGATTCTTTGGTGCCGTTGGTGGCTTTGACGTGTTAACCGCTGGCAGACGTGCCCCTGCGGTGTTTTGTCGCTTCGAAGTGCTGATGCTTCGAGGATTCGGAATTGGTCCAGTGCTTCCCATGTGTCAGTCCTTAAAAAATGCCTTGCAAACTCCTGCAAAAACCTGATCGAGAAAAGGGCGGTTCCCCAACTTTTTTGCGGCTAACTTCGGAAGCCCCTGCCTTCGTGATGCTCGCTGTAGTCCTCGCTGCTCATCTCCAGCCGCTCGCCATCACAGCGTTGATACTTTGGTCTCAGATCCACTCGCAACCGCGACAGCTTCTCACGAGGCGACCACGTTGCTTGAATCAGCAGACATTCCGCTGCGATCTCGGTTGGTGTTGGTTCTCGTTTCTCTGCCATGTGTGATCCTTGTTGTTCATTCAACGATGGTGGTGATGATGGTGGTGGTTAACCTAAAGGTATAACCAACCACCATCACACCCCCATGCTCGTTGGTCTTGGTTGGTCTTGGTTGCAACCAGCATCAACCAACATCAACCACCATCTCTGATCTGTCATATTCTGGAACGTATTCATTCAGCAGATACCCCACTGGTTGAAGCCTGTTTTGGTTGTCCTTGTATGGCCGTTGCACCAGCGTCAGATCCTGAACCATTTCTGGAAAGACGCACCGAAAGTCAGCCTGAACCGCTCCGCAAGATTCTCGGATTGCGTTCTTAGACTGGGGTGTTTTGACGTTTCGAACAGCCTTGAGAATAAGTGCTCGTGCCCGTCCTCGTTTCTGTTCGTCAGCCTCACGACGAGCATCATCTCGCCGCTGTTGTTCATCGGCCTGAGCCTGCTCTGTATACTCGTGCCAGTGATCCACCTGGAACGTCCAATCATTCTCGTTAAATAAGATCCTGCGACCGCCGCCCTGACCTTCGCGACCGCCGAATTGAACGCACAAGTCGTGCTTCCAGTCCCAGGCGTATTTCTCGTTTCGACCGACAAGCCACCACTGGCCGCAACTTTCAGCAATGCCAGCCCCAGTCATATCCTCCAACTGGGGAGGAGTGCCGTATTCACGCGCGGCAGATTTGACAACGTGATGACTGAGCACCATACAAGCAGGAGCACAAGCAGCCTGGAACGATTTGATTGCATCGCCCATTTCACCGAGGCGAGCCGAATCGACTCCTGACAAGCCACGATATAGCGGATCGGCAATAACAACTTCGAATCCATGCGTCTCGATGTCTTTTCGAATTGCGTTCTGATCTGCAATCCGAGGTAGACACGGGAATTCGACCGCTTCAATCCGCAGATATCCTTTCAGGTCTTGAAAGTCGATGTCGCGAATACGACAAGCCTTTTCGATATGTTTCGCGATCCGCCTGTAATTGGCTTCGCCCGTGATGAACAGCACCTTGCGACGTTTGGGAACATCAAAGATATTCATCCACGGCGTACCACTGGCGACCGCAACCGCCATGTCAGTCAATTGCAACGTCTTGCAGCCTTTGGAACGAGCACCGACAAGCAACGGTTCATCAATCGTAAACGTATCTAGAACGAGCCAGTCGGGCTCCTGCGATGCGTAGGAGGTTAATTCCGATGCGTCGATGCCTGCGAATGATCTCGGTGGTGGCTCCGCCTCTTTACTAGGTTTTTCCCATCGAAGTCCAGCACGTTCAGCCGCCTGTTTTTCCGCCGCTTGATTCAGGGTAAGACTGCTCATCGAATCCCCCCCTGCAGATATCGTTCTGCTGCTTCGCGTTGGGTTGCCGCTGTGTAACCAGACTGGAACAACCAGAAACGCCACTTGCCGAATGCTGCTCCAGACTCATCAGACTTTCTGTATTCTTCTACCGGCAGTCCTGCATTCTCGCTAAACACGTACAGCATCCCGTTGCCGTTATGGTCGAGCGTTGCCGATGTACCGAAGTCTTTGCCCGGCCGCGTCCAGAATTTTCCCTCACCATGCCAGCCGAAGTCGCGGAGTAAATCGGGCCACGGGATGCTTTCAATATCCTCTTCGGCCTGCGTTACGCTGCCACCGTTCCCCGATGCAGGGCGATGTCTGTAAACCTTTGGTGGCGGCGGATCGGGCTTTCGATCAGGATCGAAGTCGCCCATGATGCCGAGAACATCAGGGCTGTTGGTCGGCAGGCTTAACATCAACTCGATTGATTCCTGAGCATCCAGCCATGCAGCATCGCCCCAGAATCGCGACACATGAGAACGCTTGTGATGATGGCCGGGAAGCCGCACCCCGTTGCCCCATGACTTGGCGGATCTCTGCTTCGGATTCGTCTCAATATCGTCGGCGGGATAATCACTTCGCAGAAACTTGGCGAAACGATATGCCGCGTCAATTGGTGCCGATGGATCGAACAGCACCCACAAGTGCAATCCGCCCTGACCATCGGAATCTTCGAGAGCACAGATGATGCCCAGCTCCGTCAACGTGTTGAGGATGCCGGTCGCAATGTTCAGGTTCCGCTGCGCAACATTGGGATCAGAATCGTGGTTATCGAAGTCCAGACATACCCACTTACATCGCCCTTCAGCGTTGTGGCTGTAAACCACGGTCGGGGCGAGACTGCGGCAGTTGCTCCGTAATCGGTCGGCAACATCCTCTTCAGCAGCCCGCCAACCGTCTGCAGTCCAGTACGTAGCCTGATCAGTCCGATTCACCATGTGGCGAATCTGCCAATCGGCAATATGTTTGGCGTTTGTCTGCCATGCCACTTTTGCGATTGTATGGTGGTGGTCTTCATGTAAAATCATTTGTGTGTCCGTTCGTTGAAAGCCGCTCGCCAAAGCGGCTAAGTGATTGAAAATGTGTGTTGCAAGAAAGCTCGATCAGCTTCCCAGTTGGTCGGGCTTTTCTTTTTTCATCATGTGATCAACTGACGCATAGACCATGTCGCGCTCTTCTGGTGTCATGCTCAGGAGTTGCTTGCAGATCACCATTCCGCGATCTTGCAACGCGAGGCGATACAGTGCATCGTTCGCAATCTGCATCAGTTGCGGGTGGCGTTTCTTGTCCTTACCCATCTTGATCAACGTGTGTTGAATCTGAATGACGGAAGGAGTCTTCTTTTCCACCTCAGGTTCTGCCGTTGCAGTTTCTGGCTTCGTGGCCACCGCTGGCTTGACGGTCGCCACTGCTGCATTCAATGTGATCTCGCCACGTTCAACCGCTGCCACGGTTTCAACCGTTGCCGTCTTACGGATCTTGCGAGCCTGTTGAACGCTGTCCACACTCACGTTCAGCATTGCAGCCGCTTCAGCTTGTGATGGTGGAGATACAGGAATTCCTGTATCTGCTTTCTTCTCGCCTTGCTTCCGACTTGCCAGCTTGTCGGCAACCATTGATCGCTGTGCTGTCGTCAGATGCCGACGATGAAGATTATGGGAGACGACATACTGCCACGGATCAGTCTCATCCATGAGTTCAGCAATCTCTGGTTCAATGCCGAGTTCACGACAAGCCCTGAGACGATGCCGCCCGTCAATCAGTTGTCCTTGCCAGACAACGATATCTTCCCGCTGGCCATGTTCTCGGATGTCCTCTTTGAGCCCGAGGAATTCCGCTTCAGTCATCGGCGGAAAGAGTTCAGCCGCAGGATGGATCTTGAGTTCGGTATTGCCCTCCAGCATCTCAACCAGAACATCCCCGTGACACGCCGCAGGACAGCACCAGCAAAACAGAATCTTGCCTCTGAGTTCTTCCAGGGCGTTCATCAACTCTGGCTGATGTTTAATCCACTCACGGTAGGCCTCGATGACTTGTTCCCGAGTGCCGTCTTCACCGACTTTGAACGGGTTCGCCCACTTCGACTCCGCGACTTCATAGTTCTTGTTTGCACGTCCGATATAAACGTGGTCGGGATTGTTCTTGTCTAAGTCAACGCCCTTGATGTTTACGACTCTGGTTCTGCTCATAACTGCCCCTCCAGTTTCTCGACCGCCCAAAGATCGGTCGTTGGTTCCGCGACCATGTTGGCCGATGACTTTGCTGGCAGGTTGAGCAACCGTCGCAACTCATCCGGATCGAATTGAGTTTTTGCCGCGACGATGTCAAAGTCCTCATGTCGAAGTGCTTCGCGGATTTCGCGTTCTGTTTCACCGTCGAGATAGCGTTTCACTTGCCACCTCCTGCAGTTGGCCAAGCCACAGAAACAGCCACCACAAGCCAGCCGATAATCAGGATGGTGCCGAGTTGTTCAAGACTCATCGCGTCACCTCGCTGCTGTTTGAGGCAGATGCCTGAGCGTGAAGCCATTCCCACGGAATGCGAACAGACCGCCCGAAACGCTTTGACGGGACTTCACCAGCATTGATCAACTGGTAGAGGTGATTTGCACTGACGGATAGAAACTTCGCCGCAACTGGAACGGCGGCTAAGCCTTGTTGTTCAGACTGTATTGCAGTCATAACGGCAACCCTTGAAAGAGACTCATTTGCGGTCTCTTCGGTGCCGGAACACTCAGCGCGTAAAAAAACGGCTCAGAAGAGACCGCCTTAGACGAACACCAGCCGCACTGCTCTTGCAGCGCTTGCCAGCTCGATTAAGACGAACACTTCTGAACCGATTAACCACTCATGTGGGTGATTCAGACTCTGACTCATGTCAGGGCCACATTCCTTGGAATGCGACGCCCGTGAAGATATCACAACTTTTCATAGCGTCAAGTTGTATTCCCCCGTTTTTGTTTTATGCCTGCCCCCGTCCTGAATAGCTCAGATGCTTGACACCAATTGACACCAACAGTTGACACCAATCACGAAGAAACGGCATGGGTTTTATGTGTTAGAATCACTGGCTATGTGTGCTAAAATACAGGGATTAGTATTTATAGCACAACTCCGAAGCCGAAGGTTGCAGGTTCGACCCCCGCCCGAGACATTTGTTTAATGCCTTGCAGGCAATGATTTTAAAACCAAGAGTTCCTCAGCTGAATGCTGAAGAGCTTTTTTTGTTCTCCCGCTAATCCCCTCGTCAATGCACGGCTATCGGTAAAGGGACTTGACCGGTCGTAAATTTTTTCGACTGCATTCTGAGCAGATCCTGCTGCACCGTAGTGCTTCTCTGTGGTCGCAAAATTCTTCTGACGCATCACAACGTTCAGAGTCTCCGCTGACACGCCCATGTTGATCTGTCCCCTGGCCAACTCCGTCGGATGTCACGAAACGCTTGCATACTTGACCCGCTGGTGAGTGTCCGAGTCTTCTTCCTGTACAACGACAGTAGCCTTCTTTGCAATCAGGCTGGCCGACCATCAGTGGAAACTCGAGTGCCAATGCGTTCTCCCGCGATCACTCGTGCGATGTTGCCGATCTTTTTGTAATTGAAAACGACGATGTCGATGTTGTGTTCCATACAGTGGTGCATCGCTTGTGCATCCATGACCTGCAGGTTCTGAGCAAGCACATCGCGGAAGGAGATGTCGGTGTACCGAATCGCGTGAGGATTCTTCATTGGATCTTCGGAATAAACTCCGTCAACCTTGGTCCCCTTCAGAACAACGTCTGCATCCAGTTCGCGGGCTCGCAATGCGGCAGCGGTGTCTGTTGTTACGAAAGGACTACCTGTTCCTGCGGCCAGAATGACGACGCGACCCTTTTCCAGGTGCCGCAGGGCGCGACGACGAATGAATGGTTCAGCCACGCCCTCCATGCGAATCGCGCTTTGCAGGCGAGTAGGAACTCCTGCGCTTTCAAGAGCATCCTGCAGTGCGAGGCCATTGATGACAGTAGCCAGCATGCCCATGTAATGAGCCGTTGAAGGGACAATCTGCTGGCTGATATCGGCAAACTGTTTTCCTCGGAGGATATTGCCACCGCCGCAGACGATCGCGAGTTGAACTCCGTTCTTTACCACGTCACGAATCTGTTCCGCCACTGAAGCCAGTTCTGCCATAGCAATGCCCGATTCACCTTCGCGGCAAAAGCTCTCGCCGCTGATTTTCAGAAGCACGCGTTTGTAGGGCAGGCGAAGGCTGGGGGTGGACATTGAGCTATTCCCGAACGAAGTGATGTAAAAGATGAAGTCAGAGAAGCCCGGCTTCGCTTTGGAAAACCGGGCTTCTGATGAAAACTATAGCGTGCAAACGGTTCTCGGTGGGCCTGAGAAAAAATCAGGCCCGCACCGATGAGGACCGCGGTCACAATCAGGCTGATGCACCAACCTTCCAGCGATGGAATGTTACAGCTTCGAGACCAGCTTCAGCCAACGCCTGGCTGACAGTCTTGCTGTCGTCCTTGGCGAAAGGCTGCATCGTCAGAACGCCCTGCTCGGCGTAGAAGACCTTCATACGGCCGTCCACCATCTTCTCGATAATGTTCTCAGGCTTCCTGGAAGCACGAGCTTCTGCGATCAGACGATCACGTTCAGCCTGAACCGTATCTGAGGCCAGTTGCGACGGCTGAGTTACTGCAGGGTTCAACGCTGCGATGTGCATCGCAACGTCCTTCATAACGTCAGCATTCTTTGCGGTGCCTGAGGCGATGAACAACACGCCGGTCTTGTAGTCGTGATGAACATAGCCAGCGACCGGGCCTGCAACTCGAGCAATTCGATTGACAACGATCTTTTCGCGGATCTTGTTGACGATCTCTTCGTACTGTTCCTGGAACGACTGAGTTGCTCCAGGTGCTTTCTGGCTCATCAGAGCCGCAGCATCAGCGGCGCCAGGGCCGGCCAGCAATGTATCAACCATGGCCTGACCAAACTGCTTCATCACTTCGCCAGTGGCGACTGGTGCTGATTCGCACTGGATTTCAACCATTGCGGCTTCTGAACCGTCCGGCTTGACAGCCAGGAAGACTCGGCCTTCCGCAGTAACATTGTCAGCTCGCTTATCCTGAACCTTCTTGAACATATCTTTCAGGATCTGAATCGCCTTGGCTTCATCGCCACCAGCTTCGGTGAGTGCCTTCTTGCACTCCATCATCGGGAGGTCTGTCTTTTTTCGCAGAGCGTTAACGGCTGCGGCTGTAATTTCTGCCATGAGAAACTCCTTGGAGCGATCCTTAATTTGTACATTCGCTGTGTCTGCGAATTGCCGGATCGTCTGTAAATCAGGGGATAGAAAACGTCGCGTCAGGGACCACAAAAAGGCAAGGGACACATCTCTGGCCGAGATGGTTCAATACACTGACGCGGCGCAGTTAAGAACGAAAGAAGACGACGGCCCCAAAGAAACCGTCGTCTAAGAGTTGTATATCGCTGATTTCATCCTGCCACGACTTTGTCAGCCATGGCTGACATAACTCAGCGAATTGAAGGAACGGCTTTTGGCTCGTTCGGATCAATGTCTTCTTTCTTCTTGTGATCATCAGGACGCAAGCTGCGACCCTGCTTGATCGCATCTGACAGATGCTGAATCACAAGCCGAATAGATCGCAGACTGTCATCGTTGCCCGGAATTGGCAGGTCGACCATGTCCGGATCAGAATCGGTATCGATCAAAGCCACAACCTTGATGCCCAGTGAGCGAGCTTCAAGGACGGCATTCTTTTCCTTGGTCGGGTCAACAATGACCAGACATTCCGGAAGGCGATTCATTTCTCGCATGCCGTTCAGGTTGCGATAGATCTTTGTGTACTCGCGAGTCAGCGTTGACTGCATCTTCTTCGAGTAATTTCGGATCTCACCTGTTTCACGCAGGTTCTCAAGTTCTTCGAGGCGTTTCAGACGAGTACGAATGGTTCGGAAATTCGTCAGCGTACCACCCAGCCATCGCTCGGTGCAGTACGGCATCTTGCATTCCTGAGCCAGTTCTTCGATAGAAGCTGAAGCCTGACGCTTCGTGCCGACAAACAAAACAAGGCCACCCTGAGCGGCCACTTTCAGCAGATACTTTTTCGCTCGAATCAGGCCCCGAATGGTTTCCTTGATATCGATGATGTGAATCTGATTGCGACGACCGTAGATATACGGTCGCATTTTGGGGTTCCAACGACTGGATCTGTGTCCGTAATGAACACCAGCGTCCAGAATGTCTTTCACCACAATCTCAGCCATTGCCGATCTCCTGTGATCTGCGGCGGCAAGCCGCAGCGAGCAACCATGATTGGGGCCCGCACAGAACAATTGTGTGAATGCCGAAAAACGAAAATTCGAAATTCGACACGCAGCACGTCACCTTAACAATCCGAGGGTGACCACAACTCGGCGGGATCCACAAAGATCCCAGTAAAATCGAAGCGGGGCAGGATATCGATGTGCAACGTGGCCGTCAAACGGCGTTTGCCGTCACCGTCCTCGATTTGCTCAGCTACTTCGCGTTCAATCCTCCCCACAGGCGGTTACGAAGGTTTCGTCCGTTATAGCGAAAATTCCGCTCAGACTTAGCGAATCCTGCGTTTTTCTGCCCGAGATGGAGTCTGATGGCCCTCAAGTTTTCACTGGAAAGGCCGGCGATTTGACCCCGTGTTATCGGGATGTCTCGCCCTATTCCTGAATCAAAGAGCGGAGATTTGGGCGGGAATCGTCACAAGCCCCAAAGCTCCGTCGGGGAGAAAGTATTGGCGATCCTGTGTATGGATCACGTTCGAGCGACACTATTCAGGTCCGAAGCGGGCAGCCTTCGTCGGAGAAGCGGAAAACGAAGTGATTCGACCGAAAAATTTGGCTGACCGGAAGATGAAAGCAAATCACAGATCGAGGGGAGGAAGCTTTCGGCTATTAAATCTGTCGGACCTCCCTTCGTCCTCTGAGAGACCGCAGTTTACTCAGCGGCTCCGCAACAAATCTGGAATGGCCTGCGGGTTGGGGTCGAACTGTCCGCTAATCTTCCTTTGCAGTATTTACAGGGCTGTGATCCACGTGATTGCAATTTTGTCAACGCCTTCAGGCTCCGTCGACATCTTTCCGACGTCAGGTGTGCTCACGCTGATGTCAAAAGTGGGAGCCAGTTGTAACTTTTGAACCGACTGAAGCAAAAAACGCGGCAAACACATTTTGTCGAGGTCGTGGCACGCTCTTCGCAATTCATTTAAAGCATGAACCGAGCGTTTCTGGTTTGGACTCGAAACGAGTTCGGTGGCAGCCAACATCCGACGATCGCGGAATTTGACAGCCTGAATCCTCAATCTGCTTTCCACAAAGGAATGGTGCTGTTATGAAGAACTCAACTCTGCTCACTGCCAGTCTTTATCTTGTTCTGATGTCACGTTCATTCACGGCTTCGGCTGCCGATCCTCGATTTAACACAGGCTACAATGCCGCTCCCAACCGGGGATTGTTTGGTTTCCCAATGCCGCAGCAGTGGTCAGGGGCTCGCCCGACTGGAATGAACAACGTCTCGAGCAACTATGGTTATCGCCAAACCGGATATGATCCGAACTGCCCTAACGGAAACTGCTCGACGGGGTTTCGTGGAGGGATGTCAAACTGTCCCGATGGGAAATGCTCAACGGGGGCTTGCCCCAATGGTCAGTGTCTGAACGGAGCTTGTGCGAATGGGAATTGTCCGAATGGTTGCTGTGTGGATGGACAGTGTACGACCGGTGCATGCCTCACAGGTGCCTATCGCGGAGGAAATTGCCCGAACGGAAACTGCAACACAGGTTCCTATACGAACAACCGATACCCGGCGGGAGCACAGGCAGGCTGGTCACCGCGCAGTTCCCGAACAGGTCTTGCTGATCCGTACCGAAGAGCCGATGAATTCGATGATCGTGGCGGTTGGACACAGCGAACCTCACGACCTGTGTTGGCACCGTTGGACGATGCGTTCAGCTCACGATACCGTCAGGATGATCTGAATCTACGAAACGAGTACTTCGGAAACGATCCTCGCTCAAGGATGAACTCCAACGAATTTAACCGTCCTTCAAGACGGTCTCTGGAGGCTCCAGCGAGCTCAAGCGGAAGTGTTGCTCGGTTCTAAGGGTGGTTTTCAAAAAGACAACTTACGATACGCCCGATCTGGAATAGGTCGGGCGTTTTTCGTTTTTCGAGGAGTCTGACGATAGAACTCGCGATTTCCTCGGATATGCCGAGATTACCGATGGCTGGAGGCACTTCAGAATTTCAGCAGAGGCAGCATCACGCTGGCAACAATAAATCCGACAGGCACGCCCATCACTACAATTACGGCGCGCTCCAGAAGTTTGACCAGATCTTTCAATTGGCGCTCACCGTCCTCTTCGAAGTGGACCCCGATCAGGTCAAAGACTTCACCGAGCTTGCCGCTGCGTTCTGCGGTGATCACCATCTGAGCGGCACCTGGCGGAAGAAAGTGACACCGAGCCATGATTGGCCCGACCATGTGTCCGAGAGTTAATTCTTTCTCCAGTGTATCCATGAGATCACGGAACTGCAGCATGGAGACGGATCTGACGCATAGCTGCAGAAATTCCAACAAAGGAATTCCGCTGCTGAGCATCATCCCCAGCAGCCGAAATACACGCTCGGTGGCGAGGCTTCGTGCGGCTGATCTTGTCACCAGGCTGTTTAACCAGATCTTATCGAAGATTTTGGGGAATGTTGGTGTCTTTACAAACAAGGCTGCTCCGACGATGGCTGTCTTGACCAGTCAATTCCATCCCTGGGCTGCATGATCTCTGGCACTTACCGGGCTCAGTAAATCGGTCCTGATCTCGGTGCAATCAGCAGGCAGATTGAGCCTGCGATCAATCTCAATACTTGTCGCCAGTCGTTTCTGCATCAGGCCCCTTCGCCCCCTCGGGGAGAAGGTAGCCGACAGACCGGATGAGTGGGCTTTCGTGGGTGGCATGGCCCTGTCCAGCCAAGACGTTGATTGGGCAGATTGCTCGACCGCACGGCCTTACAGAAAAGATGACTCCAGACTCCTGCGCAATGTTGCTCCTGATCAACTCAAGTTCACATTTTGCAACGTGAAGTGCTGAACGCAGGTTTCTGTGAAATCCATGCGCTGGCAGACATCAAAAAAGAAGGACGCGAACCGGTCACGGTTCGCGTCCAGATTTTTTATGATGTTGGCTGTGGAAACTACCAGGCAGAATATTCAGAGTTCGGATCGTTCATGTAGAACTTACCCGTGGACTGGTTGAGTGCCCAACCGTTGGTGTCACTGACAGTGAACGTCCCAGTGAAGCTTCGTACGCTGTTATCGTCTACATGAGAGCCAACCGTTTCAATGGCGGTCAGGCTCGGTCACATCGAAACAGCAGGCAAATCCCTTACTGAACGCATGCAGTTACATTCACTCTGCCTTCTTGAAGCCTGCTTCTATAAGTCGATCGTAACCCGCTTTCAGCGGTCGAATGTCATAGCCTTTGTTCTGGGCAATTTCGGCAAACATCAGCACTCGACCGCCAGATCGACAATGAACATAGATGGGGCAATCTTTTGGCAGGGGAGCCAGAACCTCTGCAACGTTGCTTGCTTCCTTCAGCTTACTCAGCGGAATGAATTCAGCGTCGGCCAGGTGTCCAGCATCCCACTCCGCCTGTTCTCGCACATCAAGGATCACTGCTGATTTCTCTTGAACACTTTTTCTGACGACATCGAGTGAGTCAATCGTGTGACCAGCTTCGGTAAACATTGTTTTCTCCGGTTTAGTTGAAGTTGCTGCGGTCTTCTTCGTTCCCGCAAAGACAGGTGCATCCGGATCGCCACCAGACTGCAAGTAGGCAATGAGATCCAGAATCTCATCTTTATTCAGTGTATTGATCAGGCCATTCGGCATCATTGACGTTTTGGAAACAAGAGTTTCTTCAATCTCTTCACGGTTGATAACGGTGAGATTGCCGGGCTCAAGCATGTTCTCGGAAACCATGATGGTGTCGTTGTTCAAGTTGACAACTCGTCCCACAACCTGCTTTCCGGTGTCGAGTACGAAGACATTGCCCTGATACTGATCAGAGATCACTTTGCTCGGTTCGATAATTGCTTCGAGCATCGTGCGAGCATTGTAACGACGAGCAACCGCTGTCAGTTCGGGCCCAACGATTCCTCCATCTCCCGCAAAACGATGACACTTAAAGCAGGCTGTTACCTGAAACATCTTTCGGCCCGTGTCAAAATTTCGGCCGGTCAGGCCCGCTTCAACATCTGCCAGCAGATCATCAACAACCCATTCTTTGACAACTGGTCGAGCAGCTGCCTCCACCAGAGGAATTCCTCCGGTCGGCTGAGCTTCCAGCACTTCCTTCAATGCAAGCTTTTGTTCTTCAGTCAGCTTGTCGATCGCTTCCTGGCGAATGTTCTTGATGAACCCGGAGAATGAATTGCCGCCTCGCAGAGTCGTTGATATCACGAACCACTGGAAGAATTCCTTTCTCTGATCCATCGTCCACTGATCCTTTAATGCTCGCAGACAGTAGACGTAATGGATCTGCTCTTCCTGACTTGGGGCTTTGGCCAGAAGGTCCAGAGTTTTCGCAGCCACTTCACTGTCGTTGAGATACACCAGTAGCCGACAGAGTTCTCGATTGAGACGCGGGCTCTTCGATGGATACGCTTGATTCAGTACAGCCGCAACATCACGAGCCGTTTGAGGCTCAGGCTCTCCCATGCGAATAAAACACAGTCCGAGAACTCGTAGTGCATCCAGCATCTGACTTTCTGTCAGTTTCGCTGAATTCAGTTCTGCCAACGACTGCAATAGCGGGCCCTGCAGATCCTTGCTGCCGCAGCGAGCGAGGCCAAGCAATGCCGTGATCTTTGCATCTGAATTCGTGTGGATTTTCAGCGCCTGATCCTGCCACTTTACAACAGGCTGATGTTCGAGTGCCGTGCGGGCCGCAAAGCGAATGCTGCGATCCGGATGGCCAAGTAATGGCATTGCTTTCGCAATGGCTCCTTCTGCCTCACCTGAATGCAACGCCTCCAATTCGTGTCGAATCTTCCGAAGCTCCTCGCCCCCATCCTTTTCAGGCGCCACGGCCGCAGTTGACTCGGTACCCTTGTAAGTGACACGGTACAGGCCAGATTGAGTTTTTCGTCCGCCGATCATGAAGTACATCGCTTCGTCAGCGGGATTGATCACCATGTCCGTTACGGGCAGAGGAGCTGCTGCAATAAATCGCTCAGCTTCACCGGTGTAGGTCGAACCGGAAGGTGACATGTGTACCGCGTAAATGACGCCATAGCTCCAGTCGCTGATGAACAGAGCCTTCTGGTATTTCGCGGGGAATTTTGCTCCGGTTCCAAACGCGATACCCGTTGGCGAGCCTGGTCCGATGTCAACCACAGAGCCAAGGCTGTCCGGATAGTAGGCCGGCCACTTCCCTGTGCCCGATCGCCAGCCATACTCTGCACCGCTGGTGACATGGTTCACGCGAGTTGGGCGATACCACGGTGAGCCAACGTCCCATTCCATGTCGGCGTCATAGGTAAACAGTTCACCGTCCGGGTTCAAGGCAATGTCGTACTCGTTGCGGAAGCCGCTGGCCAGCAATTGCCAGTCTTGTCCATCCGGACTGACTTGTGCAATCCAGCCACCAGGAGCCATGACTCCCACAGCATGTCCGCCTGCATCCCACATGCGAGGCAGCAGTTGATCTTCGTCCCAGATGCGTGGTACGCGAGACTGTGAAAAATCCGTAACCGGTGTGTGGTTTCCACAACAGACGTAGAGAGATTTCTTGTCCGGCGAAAGAATAACAGCATGTGGCCCATGCTCATTTCCTCCGTTGAGTTTTCGAATGTGCTCGCTGGTGTCGTATTGATCATCGCCATCGGTATCGCGAACGCGATGCAGGCCAACACGAGCTTCTTCACCGCTGTTCGTCATGACATACAAACTGTCGAATGCACACAGCAACCCCTGAGCCATACCGACATCTACGTTGATTGTTTCAATGCGAATGTCATCCTTCGAACCTTTGGCGGGCGGAGTGACACGATACAGTTTTCCGTACTGATCAGAAACAATCAGTCGTCCTTTTGGATCCGGAGTCATGCAGACCCACGATCCCATTTTGTCTCCAGCCACCGAGTAAAGGAGTTCCACATCGAACCCTTCGGCAATCTTCATATCTTTAACAGGAGTTGCCATCGGTTGTGGAGCTGAATCATCTGTCAGCACAATCGAATCGATAATCATGTCACCTTCGGCGCTCATCGGATCAATTCTGAGCGAAGTGACGGGCGAGGTTGTGGAAAAATACAACTTCGCAGATCGGGTGTCGTTCTCTGATCCTTTCAGTTGTGCCTTGACGGACTTGTCTTCCGATAGTTGCGGTTCCGCCTCTGTTGTCCAGAACACCTGAATATCGACATTGCCGCGAAATCTGGCGTTGATCACCAAAAGCTGGTCGCCAGCCTGACCTTCGACTTTACTGCTGAAATATGGGTCCGATCCTTTTGATTTCAAATGCAACGAACCATCCTTAACGGAAAGTTCCAATTGATCATTTGAAACCCAGCCGGAGGGATCCTTGTCGAACTCCCATTTGGCGATTTCGTCTGCAGAGAGATTTGCAGTCATCATGGCTGGGATCAAACCAAAGAGCGAGCAGAGCGTGATGAATTGGCGATGCATAAAACAGAATCCGAAAGGCGATCGTACTGCGGCCACGAAACTGAGCCGCATTTTTCACTGAACGATCAGAACACGATGATAAGGGAAGAGATTTTGTAGAGCGTGATCGGGCCGCTTGTTCAGGGGGTGATAATTCAGCCCAAAATCAATGCAATCGAGGACAGCCAAAGTCTGTCAAGCAGTCGGGCGTGTCTTTAATTCTGCCCGACAGTCTGACGCCATCCGGTCCCGGATTCAAGGCATTGCTTTCGTCACGGACTCCAGTGCCGCCGAATGAATGTTTTCGGAATTCGAACATCTGGTTTCAGAGTCGCATCCAGGGCTGATTTCGTTATCCTTTAGCTGCAAACCGGAGGATCGTTTTGGACTGATTCCTGAATGCCGATTTTCCGTTGTTCAGTGGTGCTTTGCTCAATTCTCATTTTCTGGTTCTCAATCTGTTCTCGAAAAGTATGCGTCACGATGTCAAAAAAGTCTGAAGTTAGAGTTGGTCTGGTCCAGATGATCTGCAGTGAATCGTCTGCAGTGAACCTGGAACGCTCGATTGAAAAGATCCGCTCCGCTGCTGCAAGTGGTGCTCAAGTCATCTGCCTGCAGGAAGTCTTCAATACTCAGTATCCATGTCAGGCCGAGGAGCATTCTCGCTTTGAACTGGCGGAACTGATTCCTGGCCCGACCACTGCGGCACTTCAGAAGATTGCGAAGGAGTTGAGCGTTGTTATCGTTGTTCCATTGTTCGAAAAGAGAACTCACGGGCTGTATCACAACTCCGCTGTGATCCTTGATGCCGATGGATCAATCGCGGGCCTCTATCGGAAAATGCATATTCCGGATGATCCGCTCTATCTGGAGAAGTTCTATTTCACACCAGGAGACCTCGGGTTCCTCGCATTCCCCACGAAGTACGCGAAAGTCGGCGTCTGCATTTGTTGGGATCAATGGTATCCCGAAGCGGCTCGTCTGACCGCCATGCAGGGGGCGGAATTGCTGTTCTACCCAACGGCCATTGGCTGGATTCCTGGTGAACGAGAAACTTACGGAGCCAGTCAGTATTCCGCATGGCAAACAATGATGCGAAGTCATGCGATTGCTAACGGGCTCTTTGTCGGCGCGCCGAATCGTGTTGGAGTCGAAGGTGAGATTCAGTTCTGGGGTGGGAGTTTTCTGGCCGATCCTTATGGCAATGTTCTGCATCAGGCCGTTCACGAGGCGGAAGAGAATGTTGTTGTGAACTGTGATCTTTCTCTAATCAACACTGCTCGAACGCACTGGCCCTTCTTCCGCGACCGCCGAGTCGACGCATTCGCTGATTTGCAGAAACGTTGGATCGATCCCGCGTAATGCGGTTTGCTCGTCGCAATCGTTTACAAAGCCGTCGTCTACCACAGCCTATTCGTAATTGTGACATTCGCCGTTGATAACAACTCGCGATCGGTTGGGCCTCGATGAGAATTGCATGCACTCACCGCGCGCATTGCGGCTCGATACGTCAGGAGTGGTGAGACTGCAATCTTCGCGATGAAACGATCGCATCGAGAATTCCCTGCCAGGTGGAATTCCGGGCGATGCATTCAACCGTTAACCCACAGTCGTCTGCGGCTCTGGCTGTCACGCTGCTGATCGCAGCGATCTTTGTCGTCAACTCAGCCGGAGAAATCTTTGCCATCTTTAACAGTTGGGCAAACTGGCGCGCGATCGATGGACTGCTGAGTCCAACCCATTGCAATGTACCAGACTTCAGACGAGCAACGACATCCGAAGAAAATGCAGCGACATCACGGTTCTCGTAAACCACCAATTGCTCCAGATGAACTCCTGCATCCTGAAGCAACCCGGGAAGAACATCGCGTCCGCGACTGGCACGCACCCAAAGCACGTTCTGTCCCTGAGCACGTTCGGCGAGGGCCGTACCAAGCGCCTCTGCCCGAAACTCAGCGGGCACGAAGTCGGCCTGAATTCCAAACGATTTCAGCTTCAACGCTGTCGATGTTCCGATTGCAGCGATTGCTGCTGCATGCAATGCACGAGCATCCCGGCCGGATGCCTGAAGGTGGCGAAAAAACTCACTGACTCCATTAACGCTGGTAAAGACAAGCCACTGAAACTCATGCAGGCGTTCGAAGGTTTCCTGAATCGCAGGTACTTCAGATTCCGCCACCGGACCGACTTCGATCATCGGCATAATGACTGGTTCGCCACCCAATCGCACAATCTGCGATGAGACATCATCAGCCTGTTCATCAGGACGAGTCACCCCGATAGAGACCCCAAACAACGGCAACTGCTCATACCACGACAACTGAGCCCGCTGTTTAACACATTCGCCCACAACGATCAAAGACGGAGGTTTTAGTTGTCTCTTCGATGCCGCGTGGGGGATCGTAGCCAACGTGCCTTCAACGACCTGTTGTGTTGCCAGCGATGCGTGACAAACTACCGCCGCAGGAGTCGTCTCCGGCATTCCGGCTGCGATCAAATGTCGACAGATTTCTGTCAGTCGATTCAATCCCATGTAGAACACAAGTGTTCCGGGAAATCTGGCCAATGCCTCGAAATCCAGTCGGCTGGCATCACGAGTTGGATCTTCATGACCAGTGACGAACGCGACTGCCGATGAAATCTCTCGATGAGTAAACGAGAACCCGGCATACTCGCCGGCCCCGGTTGCAGCCGTCACGCCTGGAATCACTTCAAAAGGAATTCCCGCCGCCTGCAGCGCAGCGGCCTCTTCGCTGCCGCGCCCAAAAATATAAGGATCTCCGCCTTTGAGACGTACCACAACTTTTCCCGCACGAGCCTCGGCAATCAATCGCTCATTGATCTCCTGCTGAGAAACAATCGTAGTGCCATCGCGGCGAGTTCGCGCGGTTCGTTCGCAGATTCCGCGAGTTCGACGCAGCAGCAACGGATTCACCAGACCGTCGTACAACACCAGGTCGGCTTCTGCCAGACATTCTGCCGCGCGAAGCGTAATCAGCCCCGGATCTCCGGGGCCAGCTCCGGCAAGGTAAACTTTTCCAGTAACAGAAACGAATGGCATTGCTTGTTCGTGAGTCCTTGTTCAGGTCTGTTCCTGATACTCTGGCGTAGTTCATTGAGCGTTATCGTTAATGCGAGATTACACGGGACGAGATGCTCGAAAGCAAGCGACGTCGATCTCGTGAGAGAACGTAAATCGCGATGCGGATGGCGGAAAAAAGAAATTCGGGGGCGAACCATATCAACACTCTTTGTGTCTTTGGTCGCTGGGTTTGCTTTATCGATGACAGCTTAGCACAATCGAGCGCAGTGTGACCTTTTCAACGGTTCATCACAAAGGATCAGAATCATGCGGACAGATTTGACAGACATTACGATGGTAATCGACCGTAGTGGATCCATGGAATCTATTCGCACGGATGCAGAAGGTGGCGTCAACACGTTTGTAGACTCGCAGAAATCGGAGCCCGGCGAAGCTCTGCTGACACTTGTGCAGTTTGACACAGCCTACGAGTTCGTCCACAAGGGAGTGCCGATCGGAAGTGTTCCTCGCTTCAAACTGGTGCCGCGTGGTTCCACTGCGTTGCTCGATGCCGTTGGGCGTGCCATCAATGAAACCGGGGCTCGTCTGGAGGCGATGGAGGAAACTCAGCGGCCAGGTCTGGTCGTGTTTGTGATCGTGACCGACGGGGCAGAAAACTCCAGCAAGGAGTTCACTCGGGAAAAGATCCGTCAGATGATTGAACACCAGCAGTCCGTTTACAAATGGCAGTTCACTTTTCTGGCTGCGAATCAGGACGCTTTTGCAGAAGGCTCAACGCTGGGGATTGATCAGGCCGGGATCGCAAACTTTACGGCTGCCAACGTCGGCGAAGCATGGGGATCGGCAGCAAAGAAGATGTCCCGCATGCGAAAAGCCATGATCGATGGTAACACTGTGGATAACAACTTCACCGAGGAAGAGCGGAAAGAAATGTTGTAGCCGACCAGGGAACCAGATACCACAGTCAGGATCGGAACTAACGCAGGTCAGCCCGATTCACTTCAGTAACTCTTCCTGAAGTTTCTGACGCTGAAGTTCTGAAATCGAGGCGATGATCTGATCGCCTTCATGCAGGCCGGATTCAATGAGAACCTTCCCCTCAGAGACTTCCCCCGGGGTCACCTGGCAAGGAAGGAAGTCTTCACCGGATTTCATCAGGACCACATTCACACTCCCACAACGTGCCACCGCTTCTTTTGGAACGCTGATCGCGCTGGTCCTGTCCAGCACCGTCACAATTCCTTCGGCTTCCATGCGAGGATGCAGGAACTCCTGTTGAGTCGCATCTGGCTTCAGGACCGCATTCAGGAAGTATTCCTTCAGGTCCGGAGCAAACGAACTTCGCACGACGGGATACGGTGAAATTCGAGTGATCTCAGCACGCACGTCTAATGTTTCAAAACCCACGGGCCGGATCGTGATTTCGTTTCCGACAGCCACTTTCGTAATCAGAGATTCATTCAGCGGCAGGCTGATTTTCAAATGATCCTGGTCCGGGATTTCGAAGACGGGCTGCGAGAAATAAATCGATTTTCCTTCTTCGATCGTCTTGATCCCGCGACTTCGCAGATTCCAGTTATTGCAATGCAGGATCTGGCCGTCGCGAGGGGCTCGCAGGACACAGGCTTGGATACTGTCGGTCGCTGCTTTCGCATAACGCTCGTAAATCGCAAGTCGACGCTCGTCTGAAAGTTCAGCCAATGCGGCTCTGGAAAGAGCCAGTGAATTCGCCAGTTCCGTACGGATCACGTTTAGTCGTGAGTTCGTTAGCTGATGCTTCATCAGAACATCCTGCCGCGGGTGAGTATACTGCTCCAGAAGATTCTTCTGAGCCTCCAGTCTCCGCAGTTGTTCTGATTGAGTCGTGGCTTTGAGTGACTCCGCAGCAACCTCGGGACGGCTTGCGTATCCCAGCATCCACATGCGTTCCGCAAACTGCAGGTCATACTCAACGGCCCGCAATCGATCAGCGTTGATACTGATATCATCGTCGAGTTTTCCGACCGCATTGGGATGAGTCCCGTTTGTGTACTCGAACAAATCCATCTCTGCGTTCTGCCGCTGATGTTCGGCCTCTGCAAGTCGGCGTTCGTTGGCTGCTCGGACGATCTCTTCCTGCTGTCGCGATGCTTCCAGAGACGACTGAGCTTTAATCAGGGAGACTTCGCGGGCTCGCCGGAACTCTTCAATCTCCGACGAGTCGAGAACGCAAACGATATCACCTTTTCGAACCCATGTGCCTTCGGGAACAAGGCTCAGAATCTGAACGGTCCACTGGCATTGCGAAATTACGCGTTCGGTTCGAAGAGGTTCAAGAGAGCCTCCCGTGGTGATCTCAATCCTGAACGGAGCTTTTTCTACAGTCAGTAATTGGGGCGGCACAGTCTCAGGGATTAAGGACAGCGCACCGGCGACCATAGCGGTCAGCGACAATCCTATGACCGTCCAGCGAAGCCAGACGCGAAACGTCGTCCAGAATGTTGAAGAGTCATCGGATGGAAATAGTGACGATTCAGCAGGGCTGTTCTTTGGGAAGCAGACAGACATGGGAACCTCGGCGGGGCCAAACTTCAGGGAGCCTGAACTCTGACCAAAGCTGGGGTGGGATTCTGAGTATTCGAGACCACGGAGGCTCGAAAATTCGGAAGGAATTTCAGGAGGGAAATGAGGCGAGAACTCAAGTCTAACACCTCCATCGGCTCCACCGCGCCAGCGAATTCTGCTAAATCCGTTGATTCCTCAATGTCTCGAAATCGCCGAAAAATATGGGAAAACAGACTTGAAACGGAGGCTTTTCGGGAGAGTTGGGCATTCCTGTTAACTGGTACATTCCAGCAATTCCTGCCACTCGGCTGCCGATGTAAGTGTCACCGGGGCCGTTGCCGCATCATTTTGGCAATTCAATGCCCTGCCAACCTGACTCGTGAAACGGTGGAGTGGTCGAAAGACTATTCTTTGGGCGACATAAGTTGTGGCCGGTCTTTCGCGGTGTACGTCATTCCGATCAATACGTGAATCGTGCACGCGACCAGAACAATCGGCGAATGCGTTCCATGCCCGAACTGCAACTCGGACATTGATGATCCGAAGCGACCATGCAGCCAAGGCCGACGATTTCTCCGGACTTAAACTGCGTTACACCAGTCCCCACTTGTGTGACTCTGCCGACGATCTCATGGCCCGGAACGCACGGGTAAATTGTTGGCATCATGCTGTGCCATCTGTCGCGCGCCGTGTGTGAGGTCCGAGCGGCAGATAACGCAGAACAGGATTTCGATGTTAACACCGCGTTCGGTCTCATCCCGACGCGAAATGGTGGTTCCGGCAAGAGCAGCGGTGGGACTTGAGGCAGCAAAGGCTTTGGCTATTGGCATGCGAAATGATCCTTCAAAGGAAAATGTAGACCAACTGCAGGAGACGGTCAGGCGAATGTCATTAAGCGATCTGAATTGCTGCCGGCATGTCCACCTATGTTCACTGTACTGATCAGCTTCTCTGAACCAGAGATAGCATTGACCGCACGTTTTTCATTAACGGCGAAAACCTGCCTCGGCCACATTGATTGCGGTATGAGCCTTGTGTTCATTCCTTTTTCGCGGCGGTCGAAGTGGGAGCGGCCAGCGTGTCATTTCCTGAGTGATGTGGGGCTTTGCTGGAAGGTCAATCTGTGGGGAGGATTCACGCAATCTGTTGGCAGAACACAACGGTCGGCTGAATTTGTGATGATTTTCCGCTGGCAACAGCACGAGCAGGACTTGTGAGATTCAGGCCATCCAAACCGGGACATCGAATCAGCGGATTCTGTTCGCTTACGAATTCACCAGATAAAAGTTAATCTGGTCGGGAACTTTTTACGTTCTTATCCAGCCAACCCAATGAAATTGGATTCTTGCCTGAGTTCTTTGCAGGCCGTTTGCTTTACTCTCATTGGTGTCGCGACATTCGTAGCTCACTGGCTTCCCGGCGGGGAAAGTCTAAGATGTGTTCACATAGAACTACTTAGGGATTTTTTGGCCGAACTGATCTCCTGGTGAAATCTGTATCGTGCGTTTTTCTTCGTTCCGGGCGTTAGCTCGAGTTTGAGTCAAGGGCCTGTCCTGACTGGGGTTGGGCATTTCGTCAATGACGTTCGTTTATTTGCTGGCGGCATTTTTTCTGGTGTTGCTGAACGGATTCTTCGTTCTCGCGGAATTCGCTGCGGTGAAGATGCGACCATCGCGCGTCCGTGAATTGCAGAACGATGGAGTCAGCGGCGCGGCAGCCGCAAGGCACGTCCAGGATCATCTCGATGAGTACCTTTCCGTTTGTCAGGTGGGCATTACGTTTACCTCAATCGGCCTGGGTTTTGTTGCAGAGCCCGCTGTCGTCCGACTGATTGAGCCTGTCATTATCTTCACCGGCCTTTTCTCCGAAAATGCCCGGCTGACTTTTCTGACGTCACATGCTATTGCATTTGCCCTCAGTTATCTGCTTGTCAGCTACGCTCATATTCTGCTGGGAGAACTTATCCCTAAATCAATGGCGATTCGACGGACAGACAAATCGGCTCTGGTAACGTCTCCGCCATTGCGGGTCTTTCGGACGATGTTTATGGTTCCGCTGTGGGTTCTGAATGGATCCGCTAATTTTTTGCTGGGACTGATGGGGCTCGGGAAATCCAAAGCTCATGACAGCCACAGCGAAGACGAATTACGAATTCTGCTGAACCAGTCGCAATCATCAGGGCTGATGTCGTTTCGTCGACTACTGTTCCTTGAGAACGTATTTGACCTCGGTGAACTGCTTGTTCGTGATGCAATGCGTCCTCGATCACAGGTCCGCTGCATGAGTACCGCCAGCTCGTGGGAAGAGAACCTGCAGATTGCTCGCAGATATCGCTTCAGCAGATATCCATTGTTCGATGGTGATCAGGCAATTCCCGGTGGCATCATCCATCTGAAGGATTTGTTTCTCACAGGCGGACCGGATTCCGATCTGAAGGCAATTCTCCGGCCGGTGATCACTGTTGATGAGACATCGCTGCTGGAAGCGGTATTGGCCGAGATGCAGCGTCGCCGCATTCACGTTGCTTTGGTGAAAGACGCTCGCGGCACCTGGACCGGATTTCTGACATTGGAAGATGTTATTGAAGAAATCGTCGGGACGATTCGAGATGAATTTGAAGATGAAGAACCAGTCCACCTTGCAGACGCGCTCCTTGAGGATCGCGTGCATCTGAACATCGAGGCTGAAAGTACGATTGAAGCCGTCCGCAAGGCGTTGTCTCAGATGAAGTCCGAATCCTTGCCCATTCCGCGAGACGAGGTCATCAGGGCGGTTGAGGAGCGTGAGCGGCTGATCGAAACCTATCTGGGCCGTCATCTGGGGATGCCTCATGCTCGTCTGCATGGCCTGCAGAAAGCCATTGTGCTGGTCATTCGCTCTGAAGGCGGGATTCCCTATCGCGGTACCACGGAACGAGCCCACCTGCTGTTTGTGCTGCTGACTCCAACGGGCCAGCCTCGTGTGCATCAAAGACTGCAGGCGGTCATCGCGACGCTGCTGGATGAGAGCGAATTTATACCGGAACGTCTCCGGACTGCCAGTTCTGCGTCTGAAGTGCTTGAAATCCTGAGAACCGGTGAACAGGCCACTCTGGACTGATTGGACGGTAACAACCGAACCGGGGTTTCTCGACGCTGAACTTTCGGGGCCGTTGAGCTTGTCGTGCTGGCTTCAGCCCGCATCCTCTTGTCAATCTGTGCAGCGATGCCGACTGAAGTTGACACTGCGATCGACATCATCAGACCACTTTGTCAGGACGTCGGCAGAAGAGTGACCTCTCAACGTGCCGCATGAGAGCTTTCTGCCAGCCGGCTCACATGGTCGTCGAATTCATCTTAACGACATACACATTCGGGCTGTTGAGCGCGTATTCGTTCCTCTTCTAATGCCGCCAATATGGCCTGCTCGATCCATTCTCGGCAGTGAGGATTGATCGGATGAGCAATGTCGGCAAACATGCGGCTTCGACCGTTTGAGTGGTCCATTGGCGTAGAAGGTGGCGGAACAGCTCCGCAATGGGAACAATAGCGGGACTTAACGTCGTTCCTGGCGGAGCACCGCACACATTTTTCCATGAGTTTCCGGCTGGGCATGGCAACGAAGTGGCCCCGCTGCCCCTCGCAAACTTTTAGATCACGAAGCAACTCTCGCCTTACCCTTTCCCGGCTTAAGGTGCCCTCATAGATCAGCGGCAAACGGAACCTGTCTTTGTTGGCGGCCCCTGGGGGGATCGACCTTCGCCACGATGTTTGACTCGAAAATGGTGTTTGCCGCGTAGCTTGTTGTCTTTGGCCAGGCTCGCACGTAGACTACTGGCGGTTTCGAGACCGTTTTTTCTGACGGCAATGTTTTCTGTTGAGTGTGGCAAAACGATAATGGCTGAATCTAAAGTTCCCACTGGGACTCTCGCAACTCTGACGTCAGAGGCTCAGGTTGCTGCACCTCGCGGTAAACAGCTGTATGAAACAAGCCTTGCCAATGCTTTGGCAGCCGTTCATCTATGCGACCAACTGCGTGGTCAGAACATCGTCCTGCTGGACATGACGCCCGTCACGTCTATCGTGGATTTTTTCGTCATTGCCACGGCAACCAGCCAGCGGCAGGCTCATGCGATTGCAGATGAAGTCAATCGAAAGCTCAAGCACGAAGACGGCAATCGACGCATCAGTATCGAAGGCTACCGAACTGAGGGAAACTGGATTCTGACCGACTATGGGGACGTCGTGCTGCACGTCTTTTCCCCTGAAGGTCGAGCCCTCTACGACCTCGAACGCCTCTGGGCCGACGCACCTCGCATTGAATGGCAAAAGCTTATCTCCGCCATCCCGGCTGACGCTGCACCGGCGTTGTAAGCCGTCTGCTGATTGAGTGGTCGTTGAGCTTGTAGTGCGGGCTTCAGCCGGCATTCGATCCTGAGTCTGAGTAGCAGCGCCGATTGAAGTCGGCACGTCGAACTCAATCAACAACTCGTAAACTGAATGCAGCAAATTCGCAGGCAATGACCTTGCTCTTCAGCGCAGGCTTTTTCGTGCCGCCTCTCAGCAGCAGACGACAGATTGCCCGCAGAGCTCGACGACATCCAAACCGTGTATCGGCAGGTTTTGAGTCACCTGCTTTTTCGGGGAAGCTCCGGCGGTCACGTTGTTGTCTGTGATCACGTCGGCACACGAACCTGCGTTGGCGTCAAACCGTTCGTGGCGATCAGCCCTGAGCTTTTCTGACCATTTGCTCAAACACAAGTCGCTGCTCCGTAAGTGCCGCAACTTTGTCTGCTGGTTCTGTGCGAGCTTCCAGCAAAATCCAGCCGTCATATTTGTTCGCATGGAACAGGCTGATGAGCTGCTGGTAAGGGTAGTCGTCAATGTTCAGTTCACGCACATGCACGGTTTTTCCAAATCTCGATTTCACCAGATTGAAGTTGTACTCCAGCCCTTCACCCTTCAGATCTTCCCCATTCGAATTCCAGCAGACCGCCGCATTTGGATGATCAGCCACATCGAAGATGGCTTTGATCACAGGCAGCTCGCTGGTCCCTGGACCGTGAACTTCCACACGAATCTGCTGGCCATGCTCCTGGCCGTAAGCAGCCACTTCGTTCAACGCTTTTCCGATTTGCTCGATTGTCTTCTCATGCTCGACGCCTTTGACAAAGCTGTTTGGCTTCACCTTAACGCCGCTGCCGCCGCAATCGTGCATCAATTGAATATACTGTTTGGTCAGTTCAATATTGGCTTTCAGTTTCGCTGGCTCGGCGTCATGAAACTGAGCATTCGAACCATAGCCCACCAACTCCACCGGGCTGTCCTCGAACCGCTTGCGAACTTCCGCTCGCTGAACCTTTGAAAGTGACGGTTCCACGGCATGTTTATGCTCTGTGCGAACCTCGATGCCGCCCAGACCGGACTTCTCACAGGACGAGATCAATGTGGGCAAATCCATGTCCTTGCCCCACAAGTAGGTCACCAGCCCAAACTTCATCTTTGATTCTGCAGCGACTGAGTTCGCCAGCACCGGGAACTTCTGCATCGCGCTGGCCATTCCTGCAGCCAGAGAAGCTTGAAGAAAGATTCGGCGGTCAACATTGCGCACGGCGGGCTCCTGCATGAGTTTCGCTGGAAACAGGATCATCGGGTCACACTCCTGCCGCGATCATAGTTGCCGCACGCAGAGTTGCAAAGCAGGCAGAGCGGACCTTCAGTTTTTACTACTGCCCGAAGCCCAGCTTACCGAGCCAGCGACGCGAGCCACTGCCGCGACCGGCCTGATTCGGACCATGCACGATCGCTCCGTCCGCGTTGACGATCATTCCCATCTGTCGTGCATTTCGCTCCAGTAACTGGCGAGAATGCGCCAGTTGATTCACCTGGCGAGCAATTCGGGCTCGTTCCAATGACAACTCCAGTTCGCCCATGCGAGCGAGGTCGTCCATTTGCATCAGTGTGTGACGAACCTGTTCGGCCAGTTTATCCGGAAGCTCTTCCGCAAGAGTCCGCAATTGGTCCGCAGACAATTGCCCCGTCGCGGATTCCTGCTGCCGACGAATTCTGGCAATCAACGTTGTAATGAATGCTTCCCGCTCTCGGAAAGCGTCTCGCAGTTCCTGATCTGAGACAACTTCCGGATCAATCGCCCTGGGGATCTCCAGTGACAGATCCTGCTCTGGCAGTCGAAAATGCCTGTCCGATGTGAGCTGAGCAACTTCCGGAAGTGCAGCCGCCGACTTCTGCGGCTTGCTTGCCGAAGAAGACTCCGTCAGTTCCGCCTTGTTCATCATCTCATTCTTAATCTGCTCCCACGATCGCGATACAGAACTCGCCGCGTTCTGCAGTTTCATCGGGCTCCCGTTCCCGGTTCGTGTTGCCACAGGTCCGAGAGATGTTGCAGCAGGAGAACTCTGAGTGGGAACTGCACTGCCTGCGATGCCTTCTATGCGAGACATGAGCCGCTCTTCCACTCCGGAGAAAGCTTTCTCAATCGCGTCCGCAGAGATGTCTCGGCTTCCGGCTGACTGAAACATGATCTCCGTCAGAGTTTTCAGGACTTCCGACTGCGCTGCATTGGCTGCGGCCTGGCTGGCCTGCAGTGACTCAAGTGACTGACGAAACTCTTTGCGCAGAGTTTCCGTCAGCTCTTTCAGTTCGCTCTTCAGACTACCGCCAGAGGAATTCGAGCGGTCCGTCAGGGCCGGTTCAAAGTCCTGCTGCCGCACATTCAGATCAGTTGATGCACCAGGATCAGTTGATGGAATGCGGTGGATATCTTCCGTATCAACAGATTGGGCGAGAATCTCTACGGCCGCATCGATTGCCGAGATGGAACTTGAATGCAATGACTCGTGCTGAGAATCCTCGCCGAAAGTGTCTGCTTCGAAGGCTTCTTCGCCGACATCATCCGCATCTGGATCAGCGTCAAGTTCTTCAGCAGTGTCCCACTCGGCACTGACCGAGTCTTCCGTTTCAAATTCGTAAGCTGCGGCGTTCTCGACGAGTGGTTGCTCGAATTCAGGGCTTTCCTCAAAGCAACAGTCTTCGAGACTGATTTCATCCCATATCTCTGATTCATTATCCCGAGTCTTCGCTGCATCATCCCGCGTCACTGACTCAGACGCTTTCAATTCCTGTAACACCGCGCAGGAGATGTCGGCATCAGTAGTGGCCCGAGCGGACGCGAGCTCTTCATCAGCAAAGATATTAGCCCCAAAGTCAGAGTCGAAATCGAACTCATCGTCTTCAGGTTCCGGCACCGCCGTGGCAGTGGCAACAGCGTTATCGCAGGGCACCTCTATCTCTTCGACCGAAAGCGGTGCCGTCGGCTGAAGCGACGACGGAGCCACAGACGCCGATTCGAGAATCTCTTTGTTCACATCGCCGTAATCAGAGAAAACTCCGTCGACTTCGCGGGCTGATGTGAGCGCCCCCGGCAGTTCCCTCGGAATACTGGCTGACTCCGAGGGCTGAATAACCGCGAGACTGAGTGATCCGCCTCGAGAAGAAGGCGCCAACCTGGCTTTGTTCTTCGGATTTGTTGGATTCGACCGGCGAGACATGGCTTCCTCTGAGATGTGCGACAAGGCACTTCAAGATTTCAAGTGTCGCTCGAACCCTAGCTCTGAATATGACTGCTCGCGCGAGCCCGGCACGACCACGGAGGAAATTCCCGCATCCGGATTTGCAAATGATTCCAATTGTGCCGGTCAGGAGTACTTCTGATTGGCGGGGAATCTCCTATCATGCTCGGTTCGGAAGACGGCTTTTGCGACCGCCGTGGGGAATTCGTGAGATTTGAGATGTCTCGATTAACCTTGAAATCAGCGATCTTTTCTGATGGTTTCATTCAGCTCTCGATTGGAGATCTGCCTGTCACTATCGGACGCAGCCATCGAGCCGATATCGCGATCAATGATTTGCTGCTCAGTCGAATTCATGCCGAGATTCGTGCTTCAGAAAATGGTGAATTTGAACTGGTCGACAACGAGTCCACAAATCTGACGATCGTCAACGAACAGGATATCGATCGAGTCATCCTGAAGACGGGTGACAAAATTCTCCTGGGCGATACCGAACTGATTGTGGAGATTGAGTTGGATCAGTCAAATCTGCACGAGCGGACGACTCGCGAAATCCCGTCTTTCAAACCTCCTGAGCCATAGTCAGCGATCAACAATCATCGCTCAACTGGTTGTCGATTCGTCGGAGCATTCTTTCGTGTCAAGAAAATGGACATTTCAACCCCATAATGAATCTGCCATTCGCAGGCTTTGTGGCCAGCTGAAAATCTCTCCCCTGCTGGCTCAGGTGCTGATTGCACGAGGCTTCTCGGAGGCCGCTGCTGCGAGCAGTTTTCTGGATGCCCGGCTAAGCGATCTGCATGATCCATCACAGTTGCCGGGTATCGATCAGGCCGCTGACCTGATCCTCGCCGCCATCAAAGATCAACGACGTATCACCATCTACGGAGATTATGACGTTGACGGCGTCACCGGGACCAGCATTCTCTGGCACTGCCTGCAGCTGAATCGCGCGAATGTGGATTACTATATCCCGTGTCGCATGGAAGAAGGCTACGGCATCAACAAGAACGCTCTTCAGCAGTTGTTTGAGGAAGACCCAAAGCGGCTCATCGTTTCTGTGGATTGCGGAATTGCCAGCGTCGAAGAAGCCGCATTTGCAAAATCCATCGGGCTCGACCTGATCATCACTGATCATCATCACATCGGCGAATCCTTGCCGGATGCTCTGGCCCTCGTGCATCCTCGCTTACCGGGAACCGAGTATCCTTTCGGTGAACTTTGTGGTGCCGGCGTTGCCTTTAAGCTGGCCTGGGCCATCTGTCAGCGACTGGGTGATGGCAGGAAAGCCTCGCCGCGAATGAAGGAGTTTCTTAAGCAGGCTGTTGGGCTTGCCGCCGTTGGTACTGTCGCGGATGTTGTACCGTTGATCGGCGAAAACCGAGTCATCGTACGGTATGGCTTACAAAGCCTTCGTGATCAGTCGACGCCCGGAATGAAAGCATTGCTGAAAGTTGCAGGGCTCACGGAGAAGCCGGAACTTCGCAGCGACGATATGGGTTTCGCTCTTGGCCCGCGAATCAACGCCGCAGGACGACTTGGTCAGGCTCGACTGGCGGTCGAACTACTCACGACGGAGAACGTCGAACGAGCCGACCGGCTGGCTCAGTATCTCGATGAACTCAACGAAAACCGTAAGACTGTCGAACGTCGCATCTTCAAACAAGCCAAAGAAATGGTGGCGGAGAATCCTGATTGGGAAAATCATAAGACGCTCGTTCTGGCGAATCATGACTGGCATCCCGGAGTCATCGGGATTGTGGCCAGTCGCATGACAGACGAATTCAGCAAGCCGACGATCCTGATCGCTCTTCGTGACGATGGAACGGGGACTGGATCTGGTCGCTCGTGGGCTGGCTTCGATTTGTACGCTGGGCTTGCGTCTTGTCGCGAGCATGTTAGCGGCTTCGGTGGCCATAAAGCGGCAGCCGGTGTGCGATTGAAAGCCACTGCGGTCGGCCTTGTACGCGATACTCTTGCGGCGTGGGCTGCCGAGAATTTTCACCCGACTCCGGAAGACACAGAACTGTCTATTGATGCGGAGGTGCTTCTCAAGGAAGTTAATCTCCGCGCGGTGCAGGAACTGGAGCGGCTGGGGCCGTTCGGTCAGGCAAATCCTCAACCGCGTTTTGTGGCCAATCGAGTCGATCTGGCCGAGCCACCGAAAACCATGGGCGAAGGTTCCCGACATCTTTCACTTCAGGTTCGGCAACAGGGAACGATCATGCGAGCTGTGGCATGGGGACGCGGCGAATGGGCCGAGGAACTCGCCTCCGTCCGTGGACCATTCTCCATCAGTTTCGCGCCAGTGATTAATTCGTTTCGCGGATTCAATAAAGTGGAGTTGCAGTTGATCGACTGGAAACCAGCTTACGATCCTCAGCTTTCTGCCAACAACCTCTAATCAGAATCGTTCGATGCTGCTCGCCGTTGAAACATCGGGATCATTGGGATCCATCGCCGTCACTGATGGTTCCAACCTGCTGGCCGAACGGGTTCTCGCGTCCGGAGGAGTTCGCCATGCGCAATCGCTTGTCACCGAGGTCGACAAACTCCTGCGTGAGCTAAGTCTCAAGCCAGCGGATATTCGCATGATTGCTGTCAGTATCGGCCCCGGAAGTTTTACGGGCCTGCGAGTCGGGCTCGTTTTTGCCAAGACATTCGCGTGGCTGAATCAGTCGCATCTGGTTGCGGTCGATACACTCCGCGCGATTGCCCAGCAGGCTCCTGATGAAGAAGCCCTCGTCACGGCTCTTGTGGATGCTCAGCGAGGAGAAGTGTTTGCCGGGACTTATCAGGTTGACACCGTCTCCGGATGTCGGCAACTGATCGATCGGATTCATGTGACTGGCCAGGACACTTTGCCACAGGATCACATACTGACAGGGCCGGGACTGATCAAACTGCGTCCCGAATTAGCCACCCGTCACCGTCTAATGGCAGAGTCCTGCTGGCAGCCCCTAGCTTCCACGATTGCTCGATTGGGCATCGATATGGTCAGTCGAAAAGAGTTTTCGATCCCCGAAACTCTCGAACCCGTCTATGTGCGTCTCAGCTATGCCGAAGAAAAACGCGACCTTCGTCCCCCTTGTTAGCGTCCCCGACATTTTCTTTGTCGGATGATCGCGAGATCCGGAATCTATCGCGAGTGCCACAACGCGTTAAGCCGATCCGGCAAATCCGCGACTCATTTCGAGTATAGCGCTGCGCACTGGTTCATCTGCGATTCATCATCGCTGCTCATTCCTGACTCTGCTGCCGCAGATCAGAGGCGGCTGCACTCACCGCTCGCAATGAGCTGTAATGCCGTATCCCGGTGTTCAATGTGACGGCTCATGCAGTATATCAACCTGCCATTTTGGAATGGACGATGCTCCGCAACAGTCCTTGTATTCCCGATGCGAACCGGGCATGAGCAATTGGCTGGATTGCTTATGGGCCTCTGAAACTGATACGCTTGGTCCACAGACGGTCCAATCGTACCTGAGGTTGCTGACTTGAGGGCCATCCGGACCAGTCGATCAAAATCCGGCGAGGGGAATTCCAGCATGCATTCTGTCGATGACTTCATGATAGCTGTTCGTACCGCCCCGGCGCCTCGTGATCGTTTGCAGTTGATCGATTTCCTCGGACTGGCGGTCTATTTATTGATCACGATGGGGATCGTGATTTGGTCGTCGAGGCGTCAGGCCAGCACCAGCGAGTTCTTTCTGGGTGGGCGACGAATGCCCTGGGTCGCCGTGGGCCTAAGTGTGCTGGCCACTTTGATGTCCAGTATTTCCTATATGGGCGTGCCCGGGGAAATGATCAAGAACGGTGTCGCTATGTTCGCACAATACCTGGCGCTGCCTCTGAGTATGTCGGTGGTTTTGTTCGTCTGGGTTCCGTTCTTTATGCGGCTCAGGTTTACCAGCGCGTATGAGTACCTGGAGCGACGATTCGATGTTCAGACTCGAATCATTGGCAGTGTTCTGTTTCTCTTCCTGCGACTGGGCTGGATGTCCATGGTGACCTATGTTGGCTCATTGGCACTCACGCAGATGGTCGGCACGCTGATCCCCATTGAAACTCAGGATCCTGTTGCTCAGTGGTTCAGTTCGTCAGAGGCTTCGCACCCTCTTCGTGAGTCGTTTCTATATTGGATTATCGTTGCGGTGGGACTGTCAGCGACAGTTTATGGAAGTGTCGGCGGTTTTCGAGCGGCGATCTGGAACGATGTTCTGCAGTCATTGATGTTGTTCGGCGGGACGATCCTGACTCTGGGATATGTGATCTGGACGACCGGTACCGGGCCTGCCGAATGGTGGCGACTTGCAGCGGAGAATTCTGCCGGGCATACCAGGCTGATTTTATTCAGCATGGATCCAACAGTTCGAATGACAGTTGTGACGGCAGCGATGTTGAACTTCTTTTGGGTGATCTGCACCCATGGCTCTGATCAGGTGGTTTTGCAGAGATATTTTTCCACAACGTCCTTGAAATCAGCGAAACGCAGCTACCTTGTCGCGGCGTTGACTGATGTCACGATTGGAGTACTGCTGGCATTGTGTGGTTTGGCTCTGCTGGCGTTTTATCTGCAACATCCCTCCTATCTGCCGGAAGGGATTTTTGTCGTTGAAAATGGACACACCGTCGTGAAACACGGGGACAAAGTGATGCCCCATTTCTTTGCTCATCAATTGCCGGCCGGGATCGGCGGTGTCATTCTTGCCGTCCTCGTTTGCGATGCCATGCAGACATTGGTTTCAGGGGTTAACAGTATCAGTGCCGTCTTCGCTGCAGATCTTTACGGACGTATTCGCCAGGGTGCAACGAAGAGGCTGACCGAAGTGGCATTCGCGCGAGTGCTTTCTGTGGTTGTTGGTCTGGTTGTGACTTCTCTGGCAATTGCAGTTGCCTATTTGGCGCAGAATTCAGGCCGCAATATCTTTGATCTGATGGCTCCCGCGTTCAATATGTTTCTTGGTCCGCTCGCGTCGCTGTTCTTGATTGGGATGTTTCTGCGCTGTGATGGTCGCGCAGCAAAAATTGCGGTGACTTTCAGTATTCTCATTTCGTTCTTCTGGAGTTACTGGCAGATCCTGTTTGGCACCAGCTATCAGCCAACGATTACTCTGACGACTGCGGTTCCTTATCTTTCCAGTTTTCTGATTGCTGCGGTAGTCAGTCGATTCATTCGCACGGCTCCGGATTTTCCGGGACTGGAATACACAAGAGCCGTCATTATGCGTCGTGAATTGCCCCCTGAAGTTGAGTCTTAGCAGAACCTGAAACTACTGAGACATGAGAACCCAATGAGTTGCTCACACGCTGGCCAATTGCGTCGTGTGCTGCGTTTTGTTGCTATCCCACCCACCGGATCTGAGTTTGTAAGGGCCACGTTCGATGTCTGAAGTTGTTGAGTATGACCCGTATGCGCTTCCGAAGGATGCGATTCAGGAACCGCCAGTTTCTTTGTGGGCGGCTTTGAAGATGATCGGTCCGGGGATCATTCTGGCCGGGACGATTGTTGGGTCCGGAGAGTTGCTGCTGACGACTTCTCTGGGGGCGAAACACGGCTTTGTGTTTCTCTGGCTAATTCTGTTTAGCTGCGTCATCAAAGTCTTTATGCAGGTGGAGTTGGGCCGCTATGCCATTTCATCCGGAAAACCTACGCTGGGAGCGATTAATGAACTGAGCGGTCCTCGCCTGGGAGCTCATTGGATCGCATGGTGGTGGCTGATCATGATGCTGTCGACCGTGTTCCAACTGGGAGCAATCACAGGGACCGTTGGGCAGTCACTGAACCTGGCGTTTCCTTCCGTCTCGGAGGGCTTTGCTGATGTGCTGGATACTTTCCTGCCGTCATTGGCGACCGCCACTCGTCAGCGTCCTGAGTTTCCCTGGGCTGTGCTGACATGTTTGGCGGCAATGGGACTTCTCTGGAGTGGTACTTATCGCAGAATTGAAATCGTCACGACTATCCTGGTGGTCGGAGTTACGCTGCTGACTGTCACAGCGGCCTGTGCACTGCCGGCCACAAAGTTTCCCATTAACTGGTCGGACGTTGCGAATGGGCTGACGTTTGGCATGCCCGCTGAAGGAATTGCAGTGGCTTTTGGAGTCTTTGGAATCACCGGAGTTGGCGCGACGGAGCTGTTCTTTTATCCGTATTGGTGTCTTGAGAAAGGATACGCTCGCTACACGGGAAAAGTGGAGCCTGGGCCGGACTGGGAGCGTCGGGCCAAAGGCTGGGTTCGAGTGATGCATCTGGATGCCTGGGTGAGCATGATTGTGTTTACGGTCTCAACGCTCGCATTTTACTTCATGGGAGCTGCTGTTCTGCATACTCAGGGTCTGCATCCTGAGGGCAAAGATATGATTCAGACTCTGGCCCGAATGTTTGTTGATACGTTCGGTCTCTGGACCAAGATCGTGTTCCTGATCGGGGCTGCGGCGGTGTTGTTCAAGACGCTGTACTTGTCCAGCGCAGGGAATGCTCGTCTGGTGGCCGACTTTATGAGCCTTGCCGGATTCTTTACGTATCGTCAGCCCGCGCAGCGTGGTCGAGTCATTCATTGGGTGTCGCTGCTGATCCCGGTCCTCGCTTTGTTGTTGTTCCTTGCATTTAAGGAACCTCGGTGGATGGTCGTTGTCGGTGGCTTTGGCCAGGCGTTGACGCTCCCAATTATTTCTGCCGTCACCATCTACTTCAGATACCGAAAGCTTGATCGCAGAATCACACCGGCATTCTTCCTCGACGTTTGCATGTGGCTGGCATTCGTGTCAATTACAGCGGTCGCCATTTATGCATTGCGAGATCAGTACTTCAAGTTCTTTCCAGTGGCCGTTGCCGGGAAGTAACGTCAGGGGCGGTTGATTGCAGCAGCCGCGGATCTGAGTTCGTCCACCATCCGGTTGACGAACTGACCGCGGCTCATGACTTTCGCGAAACCCGCTGCGCGAGCCTGATCGAGTTTGGCGGTGTGAACATGAGGGCCAAAGGCAATGCCCGACCGTGTCGTCAGCGTAGGCAACTCTTTGGAAATGAGAGACGGATCCACGGCCAAACAGCCCAGGTCAATGCATAGCACAGTAGTCGGGGTCGCTTTGGCGATGAGATCTTCGATCGAGGATGCTGATCGAAAAGCAAATCCTGCTGCGGCTGCGGCCCCACCGGCCGAACTGATCAGCATCAAATCAGAAGAGAAAAGCAGGACCTCAATTTCGGTGCCAGTGACATCTGTCATTGATTACGGTTCGCGGCGAGGAGCGAACTTGATCTTGCTGATGTACCGCACGGGAATCCCGTTGGGTCCCATTCGTCCGGAACAGGATCCAATCGCACTGATAATGTTGCGATAGTGCAGGTTGTAGTCCGGGTCGATTTCGACTTCCTGTTTTTCCTGTTGGTCAGGGCCAATGGCTTTCAGAGCATGAATTGCCCGAAACACTTCCGAGTTAAGTTTAGCGAAGGCTTGTTCGCCCCCACCCAGATTCACACCATTGAAAGACAACGCATTCAGATTACCCTCTGCGTCTGCAATCATTCGCACTTTGAACGGTGGCAGTTCCGCTTCAGTCACTGCAGATGGCGCTGCAGCACCAAGCGGCATGCTGATATCAAAGTCGCCTTCAGGTTCAGTGACCTTCAGGGTACACATGAAGAAAATCATCAATTGAAACACAACGTCGATCATCGGCGTCATGTCCAGTTGAATTTTTCCGAGTCCAACGCGGTTTCGAAGCTTCATGGTTCACAACTGACGAAGGAAGAATACTGGGCAGAGTCGGGGCGACTTCACAAAACTCAAGACTACTCAATCATCTTCTGAGTTGCTTTCAGAGCAAAACGCTGAAAGCCGATACCATCTTCCTGACACATCTGAATTAGCTCCTGAACCATACCCGACTTCACGTCGGCATCGGCTCGGATCTCGACCACAACTTCTTTCATGTCAGTGCCGATCGTCTGGTAGAACTGAGCTTCCTGTCGAAGTCGCTGACGAACCTGAGCCAACGGAACCTGTTCGTCCGCGAAAAAGAAGAATGGTTCCGGGTTCGTGAGATTACCCTTCTGATCACGGAGATACCCAAAGTTCAGCAGGAAGGAATCTTTTCGCTGAACGGCCGGAGGCACTGCCAATTGATCTTTCGGCAGTGTGACTCGCTCGTCTGCTTCGGCCTGATCGAACTTGTTGATCACCATGAAAAAGGTGATCAACTGAAACACGATGTCAATCATCGGTGTCATATCGAGTTCAGGGGGGGCCACATCAGCGGGCTTAAACTTCATTGCAGCAACCTGACAGATGAATCAAATCATAGTCACAGACGAATCGACTGAATGGTTTCAGGCCTTTTTGCCAACCGCAGCAAACCGTCCCATCAAACCTTCGCTGACCATACCGATTTCAAGCACCAAACGTTGAATTCGATTCTTCAGGATGCCGTAAAACACCATCGCAGGAATCGCGAGCATCAGCCCGATCAGCGTCGTGACCAGAGCGGTCGAAATACCGTCCGCCAACTGAGAAGGCTTTGGCGCGACTGCGGAGGTGGCGATTACGTCGAAGCTGGAGATCATCCCTTGCACGGTTCCCATGAGCCCCATCATCGGAGCGATCGTGCCGATCAGAGCGACGTAGCTCAGGCGATGCTCAAGGGCCATGTTTTCATCTTCGCCGGCTTCCTGCATCCCTTCGACAGCTTCTTCGTAGCCACGGCTTAAGCGTCCCATCCCCGCGGCGAGAACGCGTGCAACAAAGGATTCATCACTGCGAGCGAACTCATAGGCCGCCTGAAAGTCTTTCGCATTCAGCTTCTGTTCGAATTCTTCGACAAACGCTGTTGGCAACAACACATCGCGACGAACCTGCAGCAGGTTCATCATGATCAGTGCTACCAGAATGAATGATGCCAGCAGGAACGCGGGGCCCCAGAACCAGCCACAGGCGCGAGCAATGTAAGCGAGGAAGCTGCGGGACGGTTGTGCGTCTGCAGGGGCAGCCTCTGCTGCTGGAGTTGCTGAAGGATCTGCGGGTGCAGCAGCTTCAGCGGGGGCGGCCGGTGGAGTTGCTGCGGCATCAGCGGCTGGCGGGGTTTCTTCCTGAGCCATCACGAATGACTGACCAAAAAAAGGCACCAGCAACGCCACTGCCATTGCCAGCAGGAGTGCAGGAATGGACTTGCGTCCGCAATTTTGTTCTGCTGAACCAAAGACATTACGCATTTCAAATGATCTCCGAGTTGACCTCATTGGGGCGGACTCGCCAGTTGAGAATAGCCAGGAAACTGAGAACGGGGACTGTAGTAAGTTATGAACCTTTCGTCACCCTTGGCGAAAGATTTGAGCTGCACAGAATCAGGAATCAGGGGGTTGCAGGAGCACCTTGCTTCGCCCATGCACTATTCGGGTACCTTTCCATCAGACGCTGACGAGCATCATCCGCTCTGTCCTGATGGCCGGCTGGAGCCCAAAGACCAGCCAGTCGATACAGAGCTTCAGCATGAGCGGCCGGTTCGGACGGATAGAGCACATCCACCTGAAGGTAAGCCCACAGCGCATCCTTGGGAAGGTTCTTTGTTCTTTGGCAGTCACCTTTCAGAACCCAGGCTTCAGCCAGTGTCTGAGTTTCCGATTCTGACGCCTTGGTGATGATTTCATTCAACGTGGCGATGGCTTCGTCAGCCTGACCCTGCTGCTGCTGACCAAGAGCTTTTCCCAGCATTCCGTCGAACATGGCTGATGTCGCCCCTGCATCACCCGTGCTGGTCTGAATCACCTGATCGAACGCCGTCAGGGCTCCGGCTGTATCTTTTTTCGACAGCAGAAGCCGCCCGAGCTGTACGCCCGCCTGGAGCTGAAATCCCTTGACCGGCGATGCCTGAATTTCTTTCAACAGTTTTTCCGAAGCATCGGCATTCGTCGCATCAAGTGACAAAAGCTGTGCCTCAAGAAGCGTGGCCTCAAAATATCGGAAGTTCGTCTTGCTCTGCGCTCGGAAGTCGCTGATTGCCTTCTGAGCGTCAGCTGCAATCGCAGGATTCGCGAGAGCCGCTTTCACTTTGGTTCTGGCGATCAAAAATTTAATGTCCTCGACAAGTCGCTTGTCATCCCCGCCGTAGTCTTTTTGGACAGCCGTCAGTTTTTCCAGCGCCGTATCCAGAGCCCCACTGCGTTCGTTGGATTGAGCCTGAGTCAGTGTTGAAGGCTGCATGTCGAAAGCAACGTTGAAAATGTCACTGACGGGGACTTCGACTTCCTGGCCATTGACTTGTTTGATCTTAACGGATGCCGTTGTCATCGCAGTAAATTCACCACGTAACACGCTTCGGTCGCTGCGACGTGTCACTTGATCGGCCGCATGGGAAGCGATGATCAGGTTGAGCGTCAGCAGAGTCGTGATGAGACGAGTGACTGTTTTGGAAGGAGCGATCATAGAAAGAGAATCCCGATGGGGTATTGATTCTGATTTTGTTTCAGTAAGAAAGGTTGTGTCAGCCACCACGACACTGGCGTTACGTGTGGTTCATTCTTCCGTTTCCGGAGGTTTCGGACGTTTAACCGGTGGAGCTTCTGAAGGTGGACGTGGAGCCGGGCGTTCCGCAGCGGAAGGATCCGCGGAAGGTTTTGGAGCGGCTGGCCGAGGTGCCACGGGGCGCTCGCCGACGGGTTTCTCTGTTGCACCTTCCGGTCGCGGAACCACAGGTTTTGGTGCTGCAGGTCGAGGTACAACTGGCTTTGGTTCTGCGGATCCCCCTTCAGTTGAAACCGGTTTCGGTGCCGCGGGTTTTGCGACCGGTGGCTTGGGCGTCGCAGGTTTGGCTTCCGGAGATGTGCCGTCGGTTGATGCTGGCTGCGGAGCCGCAGGCCGCGGTGCGGCTGGTTTTACCGGAGCGGCACCGTCCGGAGCTGGAGGACGCGGCCTTGGCGCCGGCTTGGGCGCGGCGGGATCGACTACCGGAGCCGTTCCGGCTGCGGTTGCCGCCGGGGCCGACGGGACAGGTTTTCTCACAGGTGCCTCACCCGTTGCGCTAGCAGGAGCCGCTGGCTTAGGTCGTGCTTCCCCCGTAGAAGTTGATGGAGCCGCAGGTCGTGGGCTGCCTTCGGCCGAAACAGGTTTCGGGGCTGGCTTCGCGACGGGTTTTGCATCCGGCGAGGCAGGCGTAATCGCCGGAGCAGCCGTTCCAGACGCCGAAACCGCAGTCGATGGCGATGCTGCTTTTGCCACAGGAGACGTTGGTTTCGCCGAAGTTGAGGCTGGCTTTGCTGCATCCATGGCTGGCTTTGCCGCTGCAGATCTAACGCTTGGAGCTGCTTTCTTGCCGCCACCTATACCTGCAAAGCCACTGAAGTCAGGTTCTGCGGGAACGTCGAAGCTAAGCCCCTGAGGAATTCCGCTCACAGCCTCTGCCGCCATATTGAGCCCGGAAAATTTCGGAGCCGAAGATGGGCCCGGAATATGAACTCGGTTTTTCGGTTTACGCATGAAGTAGAACATTGCACCGGCGATTCCCATGCAAAGGCCAACGCCGACGACGATCAGCAGCGTGTTTGAGCCCCCTTCGTCTGCAGCAGCATCCGTTGCAGCAGTGTTCGCAGCGACGGCTGCACCTGCTTTGGCTTTTTCGGCCTCATCAATCGCTTCTTCTTCCGGCTTGACGGCAACGGCATTTCGATCCAATGGGGTTGGTGCTTCACCGAGATCCGCCTGAAGGTCCTGATAGAGTCTGTCAAACCTCGCGAAGGCAACGTCGTCGAGATCTCGCACAGCCTGAACAAAGCTGGTGATCTCTGCCATTGCCGATTTCCTTTGCTTTGCCGCATCACTTTCAGATGCTGTCGCAAATCTACGGCGGCAATAGGCCAGTTCATATCGAGCATCAACAAACCGAGCTTTCAGCTCAGGCGAAGGATCCTTGGTCACAATCTGCTGCAGGCGACGTGAAAGTTGTGACCAGCCCCAAACCGAAGTAGGTCTTCCTGCGGAATCTTTCGTACCAAGGATCGCTTCAGGGAACTTTTTCGGATCATTTTCAGCTCCCCAATCAGTCAGAATCAGAGCGGCTTCGAACTGTGCATCCAGAGTCATTGGATTCTCGGTCAGAATCTCCTCAATGTTCTTCAAAGCTTCTTCGAACTGTTTCTGCTGCCGGCGACATCGCGCGAGACGAAGTTTGACAGCGTTTTTATTGTCCGCATTGACAAGTCCACCGGAGATAATTTCGGAGTATGCATCGCCCGCTTTTGCGTAGTACGCAGCGGCACTGGCTGCATCGCCAGCAACTCCCTGACCAAGGCCATAATACGTTTCGCCGATCCACAGCAGGGAGTTGTAGTCGCTCTTGTTGCGAGACTCATAAACCTTCTGCAGGAACTTTTCGAACGAATCACGAACCGCAGCCAATCTCTCGTTTTCTCCTGAGAGTTTGAGGCGTCGCAGTTCTTCCTGCAGTTCCATCCCCAGTTGGGTGTACGCCGCAAGAATATCCTGTCCGCCGACTTTCTCCAGTTTCGTCATCGTCTGCAAGGCCTGGTCGATTTGCTGCGTGCCGATGTAAGCACGAAGCAGGAGTCGATATGTGAGACCTGCAAATGACTGACTCTGAATTCCGTCTTCGGGACGCGGAGTGCCTTCGGGAACCTCAATCGCAGTGACCACCGAGTTCTCTGCTCCTTTGGTCAGGCGATCAATAGTGCCGGGAAACTCACCATCAAGATTCAGAATACTTGCGAGGGAGACTTCCGCTGCGGCCAGTTCCTCCGTGGGCTTTGCCATATCGCCCAGTTTTTGCCGGGACAGTTGAATCCCGTTCGCCAGCAACGTTTTGGCTTCAGTCTTCCACTGCAACATCGCCTGCGCGTCAGGCTGTTCGCCTTGCGGGTCTGCTGCGGCCATGGCTGCTTTTTGTGTCCACGCTGTCCAATAAGACTGTCCGGCGTTGATTCGAGCAGAAATATATTGAGGGTCAGCTTCAGGCACCTGGAGATACCATTTGGCCCCTTCAAGTGGTTGATTCAGAGTCCGGTATACACTGCCCAGACGCATTCTTGCTTCACCGCCTTTGGCGGATTGCGGATACAACGCAAGAATTCTTTCGCAGACATCGCGCAGGGTTCGGGTTTCGAAATCACGATCCTTCGGAGGTCCGGCGTTCCAGGCTGCTACAGCGGCCGCCATCGCAATTTCGGTCGCGTTCAAAGCCGTATCCGGATCCGCTTTGATGTCATGCTCAAAGCAATACTGAGCCAAAATGATGGCATCCAGAGGGCGACCAAGACGCAGCTTTACAAAACTCAGCAGGTATCGTGACTGAGCAACGGCCTTCGGGTCACTATCGTCATCACGCAGATCGAGTGACAGTTGCAGGAGACGACCAACTTCTTTCAGGTGGCTTTCCAGGGCTGCTGTCTTCGTCGCCTTTTCCGTCGCGTCAGCAGCCTTGGCCGCGTCGTCGCTGAGTTGCTGGATCTGTGCGATCATGCCTCGAGCACGTTCGAAGGCTGTCGCGAAATCTCGAGGCTCGCGGTCTTTTTCGCCGAGGACAACTTTGAGACGCCGCCCCATTGCGGCCGCTGTTTCTTTGTATGGCCCGGGATACTTTCCAACCTGAATGGCATCATCCATCGCAGATCGCAGGATGGCTTCTTTTTCCTTTTCAGGCATCTCGCGGGTGGCCCCGAGTTTCTCGGCGGCAATTGCACGTTCCCAGAGGATTCCAAGGCCCGACTGACTTGTTGCCAGTTGGCGGTTGCTCTGTAACCAGACGGTGGCTTCCTGAATAACGAGAGCGTGGTCATTTTTCTGCGGATCATTCAGACAGATCAAGCGATAGTGCTGAGCGATGCCCTTCAGCACCAGGACCGCACTGTTCTCCGACGGATGCCCCAGCATTTCATTATAGATGCCCAGAGCACGGCCGATATCGTCTTGTTCCTGAAAGCATTTCCCCATCATCAGGCGGGCATGCAGGCCGATCTGATTGGTTCGACGGCTGGTGTGGATCTTTTCGAACAGCTCTGCAGCTTGAATCAATGTTTGTTTGCGTTCTTCGGTACCTTTATCAAACGTCTGTCCTCGTTCATAGGTGCAGCGGACAAGGTTGAATGAGGCACGAAGGTACTTCGCTTCGGCTTCCAGTCGGCGCTGAAATTCTTCCTCGTCCTTTTGTTCGTCAATAAACTTTGGAAAGGCGTCGTAGATGGCTTTGTACTGATCCTGAGCCGTCTGGTAGATGGCCTTGGCCTGGTCCACGAGGGTTCGGGCGGATTGCTGCAGCTCCAGCTTTTTGTCGGCTTCCTCGATTTCTGAAGCCTTCCACATCAGCGAACGAGCACGTTCAAACAGCAATTCTCCCAACATTGAATTTGCGAGAGCTGCCTGTGCATGCTGGCCATGTTCTCCAATAAACTTGCGAAGCGAAACTTCCGCTTCGGAAAGCGCCTTCTCGCGGTCTTCCGGGATGCGTGATGCCGCCCCTTTTTGCTGGAGAGTCATGCCACGTTCGAGGTCCAGAACTTCCCGCACTTCCTGTGGCAGGTCGGATCGCTGAGTAATCGAATCGATATATTCGATCGCGGTGTCAAAGAACTGACGCTCCCGGAGACCTCCAATGAAGTCAAGATAGCGCTCTTCTCCACGGGCCGAGGCTCCAAAAATCAGAGCCATGGCCACGACCACGGGAGCGATCATCGGCCGGCCGAAACGCTCCAAACGCCCGCAAAAATGACGGACAGCGGCGACAATCGGAAGTCGGAAACTCAGAACTAACGGGCCGTCCATGCGAGATCCTCAGCGTGACAGGCTCGAATCATCGAGACATGATGACAGGAAGTGGGGCAGGAACATGTGTATAAGAGCATATGTCCTATGCCGTCTTGTCGCAACGATTGAAGGGAATTCTGTGGTTGCCCTGTGGCAGATTGTTCCGGTCCGCTACATTTCTGCTGGATCGCAGGGATGTTACGGGCCCTTGCTTCCTCACGATTTGTCGCTGAAAGGGAAACTGGCGTGAGCGAAAACATTACGCTGTCGGATACCGACCGAGACCTGCCAAAGCATGTCAAAAACGGCTTTATGCGATATCGGGATTTTCAGCCCCTGACGCAGGGCGGTGAGGCGATCTTGCGCACGTGTGTCGACGAGAATCTCGGCCGGACCGTCGTGATGAAGACTCTCCAGCCACAGTTCCAGAATCTTGAGACCTATCAGAAACGGTTTCTCAGAGAAGCCCGCGTTACTGCGCAGATTCCGCATCCGGCGACGATTCCCGTGTACGAACTCAGCCGGGATTCCGAGGGCAATGCTTACTTCACGATGAAGAAACTCCGGGGACGCGATCTCAGCGATATTCTGGACAAGATCTCCGAGGGCGACAAAGCCACCATCGAAAAGTACCCGTTGGACAGTCTGCTCAACGTTTTGATCCACTGCAGCCAGTGCCTCGCGTTTGCTCATAATCAAAAGGTGGTTCATCGCGACATGAAGCCCGCCAACATTATGATCGGTGACTACGGTGAGATCATGGTGCTGGACTGGGGTCTGGCCAAAGTCTGGGACATGGAGGACGACGAGGACGTCGATCGCCTGATCCGAAGCGGGCAGCAGGCAATGTCCGGGCGGCTGACCGGGCGTGGTGACGTTCAGGGGACACCGTTCTATATGTCACCTGAGCAGGCTGTCGAAACAGGTGATGTGGATGAACGCACCGACATTTACAACATGGGAATCATTCTGTTTGAAGTTCTGACCGGTGAAAGTTACATGTCTGGCAGGAACTTCAAAGAGATCAAACGGAAGCTGCAGGAAGATCCCGTCCGTGAACCTCGAGCTGTTGCGCCGCTGAAGAGAATTCCTGCCGAGCTGAACGCTATCTGCATGAAAGCGTTGCAACGTTCCGTGACTGATCGATATCAGAAAATGTCCGAGTTCAGCGAAGACCTTCGCGCCGCGCTGCTGGGGAATCCCGTTTCGGTTTACCATGAACCGATCTGGGGGCGTGTTCTGAAGTGGCGGGATCGAAAAGTTTTCAGTGCGGCGTCTCTGATCTGGATGCTGGCTGGAGCGACATTGTGTTTCGGAGTGCAGTTGCTGGTCAAATTGGTATTGAAACTCGGTGAAGGATCCTGAACTGTGGCAAACCGATTATTCCTCGGGCTTGACCTGGGTGGAACCAACGTCAAGGCTGGCGTAGTTGATGACCAGGGGAATGCTCTGGCATCAAGGAGTGTGGCAACTCAGGCGATTCTTGGTCCAGTGAAGGGTGTTGAGCAAATTGTCCGGGCTGGTCGAGAAGCCGTTATGGCTGCTGGCGTGGACCTGGCAGACATCAGCGCCGTGGGGCTCGCAACGCCGGGTACGATGGATATTCCCGGAGGAATGTTGCTGGATCCCCCAAACCTGCCGGGCTGGGTTAATTTTCCGATCCGAGATGAGGTCGGCAGAAGGCTGCAACGCCCGACAATCCTGCAGAATGATGCGAACGCTGCGGCCTACGGCGAATACTGGGCCGGTACCGCGAAACATGCTCGCAGCCTGCTGTTCTATACTCTGGGTACCGGACTCGGGGGCGGAGTCATTGTCGACGATCATATCATTGAGGGGGAACATTCGCATGGCTCGGAGCTGGGCCATGTGATTCTGGAAATGGACGAGGGACGACTATGCCCGACCGGCCAATACGGCACTGCCGAAGCGTACGTCAGCGCGACGGCATTGCTGAAGCGGTTTCGAGAACGCCTTGAGGCTGGCGATGTGACGTCGGTGCGAACTCGAATGGAGTCCGGTTCAGAATTGTCGCCTCGATTGATCGCGGAAGAAGCCGAGCGTGGTGACCATCTGGCTCTGGAATTGATCATGGAGATGGCTCGCTATCTGGGAGCCACAATCACAACCGCAGTGCATGTGATTGATCCGGCAATGGTGCTGCTTGGTGGGGCGATGACGTTCGGTCGCAATGAAACGCAGGTGGGGCGTGAGTTTCTGCGTCGCGTGCGACAGGAGTTTCGTGGCCGAACATTTACGACCATCGCCGACAGGATTTCGATCGAGTATGCCTCATTGGGTGGTGACGCTGGTTTCATCGGCGCTGCTGGCTGTGCTCGACGGGCTCTGGATATTGGGCGTATGCCGCCAGTTCCAGTGCCATAGAGTGTCTTCTGAGTGATCCAATTCTTATGAGCCGACAGGATTCCAAACTTCGCATCGGGCTCGAACGGCTGTTGTCCGATCAGCAGCACATACTCAAAGGCCGCCGTTTTGCCGTAGTTATGAATCGTGCGTCGGTGAACGCTGACGTTCGTCTGGCCTGTGATCTGCTGGCCGAGAAATTTCCGGGACAACTGCGGTCTATTCTTTCGCCACAGCACGGACTCTGGTGCGAACAGCAGGCGAACATGATCGAGACGGCTCATGGTCGACATGATCGTCTGGGCGTTCCCGTCTACAGTCTGTACTCCCAAACGCGACGACCGACCGCGGAGATGTTGTCCGGCATCGATTGTCTTGTGATTGATCTGCAGGACGCAGGAACTCGAGTCTACACGTTCATCTGGACGATGCTTTATTGTCTTCAGGAGTGTGCTGCTCGACAAATTTCAGTAGTGGTTCTGGATCGACCGAATCCCATTGGAGGAATGATCTCAGAGGGACCCTTGCTCGATTCAGCGTGTCGCAGTTTCGTCGGCGAGGCTGAGATCCCGATGCGACATGGCCTGACGATTGGTGAGTTGGCTGGATTCTTCAATAAGCGGTATGGTATTAACGCCGAACTGGTCGTCGTTCCTATGGAAGGCTGGCGACGCGATCAGTACTTTGATGAGACTGGCCGTTTGTGGGTTCCACCATCACCCAATATGCAGGCCGTGCAGACTGCCGTTGTCTATCCCGGGCAGGTTTTGCTGGAGGGAACGAATCTCTCCGAAGGCCGCGGAACTACGGTGCCGTTCGAGGTTATCGGTGCACCGTTTATTGACCCCGGCGAATTCTGTGAGCATCTTCAGTCGCTTGGGCTGCAGGGCGTTCGATTTCTGCCGATCCGATTTACTCCGACATTCGACAAGTGGGCCGGACTAAGCTGTGGCGGCGTTTCCATTCATGTGACTGATCGGACTGTGTTTCATTCCTACGAAATGACCGTACGAATATTGAAGCTGTGCCGGGAAAAGTATCCGGACGATTGTCTGCTCAATCCTCCGCCCTACGAATATGAAAACTCGCTGATGCCGCTCGACATTATCAGCGGCAGTTCGCTGCTGCGGAGGTGTCTGACAGAATACTCGGAAATGGAAGCAGCCATTGCGCTGGACTGCGAAGCCTGGGATCAGGAACGAAGCGAGTTTTTGCTTTACCCATGTGTCATCTAGCCCACCTGGACTCCGGCAGCCTGGTGCCGCTGTGCTTCAGGCAGCCTGCTGCCAAAACCCGGGCTTGAAGTGTTGTTATGGATCAAGGGGTTTGACCACAGCCTGCTGTGGTCGGAAAGCTGCAGCAGGCTGCAGCAGTCCAAAGGGCCGGGAGACTACAACGTAAACGACTGGCCGGGACTTAGCACCACAGGTTTGGCAGACGTGCCCGTTTGGACTTTTGCTGACCACGCCTCAACATCCTGCTTGATCACGGGAAACGTGTTGTAGTGTCCCGGGATCACGTATTCCGGACGTAGAAAACCAACGGCCAGAATCGCATCATCGGGGCCCATGGTGTAGTTGTCGCCGATCGGCAGGATCGCAACCCTCAGGCTTTCATCGCCAATCAGCTTCATGTCGGAAAACAGAGCCGTGTCGCAGGCATGGTAGATATTGCCATCGGAGGTCTTGAGCAGAACTCCCGTCGCGCATCCACCGTAGGAACCATCGGGCAGCATCGAACCATGATGAGCCATGGTCAGCTTGATTGTTCCGAAATCGAACTTGTAGCTGCCGCCAGTATTCATGTCATGAGTTCGCTCTACGCCCTGCTCTTTCAGCCATGTTGCGATCTCGTAATTCGTGATGACAAGGCAGTTGGTTCGCCTGGCAATCGCAACCGTGTCGCCAACATGATCACCGTGCCCATGCGAGACAACGATATAGTCGGGTTGAACGCTGTCTGCGGAGACAGAAGCCAGTGGATTCCCGGTCAGGAAAGGGTCAATCAGGATCGTCTTGCCAGCGGTTTGAATTTGAAACGCACCGTGCCCCAGGAACGTAATCGTTGTGCTCATGAGTCTTAACTTTCTGCTTTTGGCCAGCAATTATTTGATACCAAGATTGGCCTGCATATTTTTCTTGTAGGCTTCCACACCTGGCTGACCGTAGGGATTGGTACCGACGAGTCGGCCTTCCACGACTGTGGCCAGCATCAGCATCTGGAAGAGTTGTCCCAGAGCATGTTCGGTAATGGAAGGCATAACGAGATCTGTAGTCGGGCGTTGTTCATCAGCATAAGCCTTGTTTGTCCCATCGATGGCAGCCTGCAGAATGCGGGGCATTGTAACGCCAGCCAATTGATTCAGTTGATCCTGATCAAGTTCGTGCTTTGGCACGGTGATTGGTGGTTTGTGCGGTCGTCCCGGCAAAAGGTTTGTGATGAGTTTGTCGCGTCGGCCTTCCTGATGCTGCTGTCCGCGGCTGTGCAGATCTCGTGTGTTCACGACAGTCAGTGGAGTCGCCCCGCGTTCATGCTTACCGAGGCTTTCGCTGAGCAATTGATCATACCACAGGCCGACCGCTTCCAGCTTGCTGCCCCATGTGGATAACACGCGAGTTGTCATGCCCAGATCCATCTCGAACGCATGCCCCACTGCCACGTACTGAAGAACGATGTTTTCTTCAAACGGTGCATTGCGAAAATGTTCAGTCATATCCGCCGCGCCCTGCAACAGAGCGCGGATGTTCATGCCGTTGGCGGCGGCCGGGAGCAAACCCACTGCGGTCAGGATCGAAAAGCGTCCCCCGATTCCATCCGGGATTGAGAAGACGTCTTCGTAACCAGCAGCATTGGAAAGATTGCGAAGACGACCTGCATCGCCGGTCACTGGAACGATCAGGCTTTTGGCGAGCTTCGGGAATTTGCGTTCGATCAGTTCGCGGAATGTTCGGAAGGCCACCGCTGCTTCCAGAGTTCCGCCCGACTTGCTGATCACAATCACAGATGTGCGACCATCAATTGAATCGGGATGTTGATCGGCTCGCTGTTCAAGAAGATTCAGCAGAACCTGTTGCTGATCGGAGTCGACATTCCAGCCTTCGAAATACAAACGCGGGATCCCGCCGCGAGTCTTACGGCATTGTTCATTATGGTATGGACTGCGGAGTCCTTCAAACATGGCTCGCATGCCCATGTAGGATCCACCGATTCCCAGTACAACTATGGAATCTGCGGCTTCTCGGAGCCGATCTCCACAGACTTCCAGCCTCGCCACCAGACTTTTGTCGCGGTTGATCTGCAAATCCGCCAGGAGTTCTTCAGGCCACTGGATGAATCCGGCATCCAGCGGTTGCTTTGCGGCGGGAATTGGTTCACCGGACTGCCACAGATCGACATCCTTAAGAGTCTCTTCGGCCGCCGACAGCAGTTGATCCCTGAGTACGCCGATCCGACCGGCAGGCAAAAGCTTGAGTGCAGCATCAGGTACGTACTTCAGGCTTTCGTTCGACATGTGACGAGCGTTCTCCGGTTGGATCAGGATCAGACAGTAAATGGCCAGATCATTGGGATCAGGATAACACAGGCGATCCAAAGCAGGATGTTCAACGGAACTCCGACTTTGACGAAATCGCTGAAGCGATAACCGCCCGGCCCGAACACCATCATATGCGTCTGATAGCCAACTGGTGAAGCGAATGCGAAGGATGCGGCTAAAGCGACCGCCATCACGAACGGGCGAGAATCACAATGGCTGAGTTCTGCAGCCTTCAGGCAGAAAGGAAACGCTAAAGCGGCGGCTCCGTTATTGGTGACCAATTCGTTCAAAACCATCGTCACGAAGTAAATTGCGGCCAGCGTGGCGTACGGGCCAAGAGGTTGAGTGATCGCAACCAGCTTACTGGAAAGAAACAGAGCCGCTCCGGATTTTTCCAGGGCTGTACCGAGACCGAAGGAGGCTCCAATGGCAATCAGCACCGGCCACTCGATCGTCTGGCGTGCGTCTGACGCCGACATACATCGCGTCAGGACCATGAGTCCACCTGCGACAAACGCTCCCAACATTGCCGTGTCACTTGCTCCAAAGAACATCGCCACCAGGAGCATGCCAAAGATGAGCATGGCGACCCACCAATTTTCATGCCGCAGAGGCTGCGAACCTTCGACGTCACTGACCAGGTAAAAGTCCGGATTGTTTCGATGAGCCTGAACAAAATTCGCACCTGTCTGCATCAGCAGAGTATCGCCTGATTCCAGCTTAACATCACCGATCTTGGTTGTGAGTCGCTCGCCGTTACGATGGATCGCAACAATGGCTGCGTTGTAATGCGATCGGAACTGGGCGTCACGGACGGTTTGTCCGATCAGCGGAGACGAGCGACTGACAACAGCTTCACACAATCTTCTTTTTCGTTGTTCAACAGCGGAGGCATCTGAAGTGTCGGAAGCCGCTTCCAATCCGGGGATCTTTTTGAGGTCCACAATGGTGCCAACGATTCCTGTAAACACGAGACGATCGTTGGCTTCAAGCACCGTGTCCGGGCTGACCGGCGCAATGACTGTTCCGCGACGATCAACTTCGATCAGAAAGAGTCCCGGCAGGCGACGAAGTCCGGCCGCTTCAATGCTTTGACCGATGAGTCTGCAGGCAGGCGTGACAACCATTTCCACGAGATACTCACGGCGTGATTCGCCAAGCTGCTCCATGAATTCTTTGCGTTCCGGCAAAAGTTTGCGACCCACTGTCAGCATGTAGATGGCACCGATTATTGCGCACGGAATCCCGGCATATCCAATCTCGAAGAACGACATTTCCTGGAGACCGGCTTTTTTCATCAGGCCATCCACGACAAGATTCGTGCTGGTGCCGATGCGCGAGCAACAACCGCCAAGAATTGTCATGAACGACAGAGGAATCAGCAGTTTCGATGGAGCGACGTGTTGTTTGCGACACCACGAGATCACGACGGGAATCAACATTGCAACGATTGGAGTGTTATTCAGAAATGCAGAGGTGCCGATCGTGAAAACTGCGAGCATTATGAGTCCGCCCAGTTCTGTGCGCGCTGGTCCGAGAACTTTGGCTCCTACGGCATCGACGACTCCTGTTTCCTTCAATCCCGCTGTCACAACAAACAATGCGGCGACCATCAGAAGCGAGTTACTGATGAAGCCGCCAAAGGCATCGGCAACTGTGATCACGCCGCAAAGCGAAAGCAGAATAATGGCACCCATAAAGACGAGGTCCGCTGGCTTCTCATACATCAGGGCGATCAGAACGACGAGAGTGACGCTGATACTAAACCACATCTTCCATTGCCTCATGACCCAATCCCATCCGGAATTGGCGGGCAGAGCGGGAGTGGCATTTCCGTCAATCAGATGGAGGTCAATAAACTGAGGTGTTTTTCCGGACGCGTTTTCAGAAGTATTGTTCTTCACTTCTGCAGCCGAGGAGTGCACCGCAATCAGGTTTGTGCCCTCAACGAGTCTTGCTGCAGCTTCTTTGCTCAGGGGCACCCGGACATATCCATTACTTGCGCCGTGAAGTTCTGCGGCAAGCTGACCGTTGAGATAAATCTCCGTGTCCTGCAAGTGATAAACGTAGAAGCCCGGATTCTGCGGGATCGCGGAAAGATTGGTCGAGCGTCGCAGCCAAATCTCTGAGGCTGTCCAATCGGTAAACGCGCGCAGCTCGGGGACATCAGCCGTGCCAAAACCGCCCGTTCCTTCGCTCCATTTAACGTCGTCGTATTTGCTCTCAAGCCAACTACGGGGAGGCGACGTTGTGTAACGCCATGGAGCACTGTTGTTGTCTTCAGCGAAAGCCGGAGAAATACAGCAAAAGAATACGAAAATCGCTGCCTGCAGTTGTCTGCTGGACAGCACGAGGGCATAACTTCCGGACATGAAATTGATTCTGCAAAGAAGATTCGTCTGGATCTCAGATCGAATGACATCCGCCGGCTCAATGACCGATCGCTGCTTCACAGGATGAAACAGCCAATCAGTAAATTTGCCACACAGCAGCGGAAGTCGTGAAAATAGTGCTCTGTGAGTTCGCTGGAAACAAAATGTGAGCGTTTTCCAGAACTGAGTTTGATCCTGATAAATCCGAGTAACTCCGTTTCCCTGCTCCATTGGACTGGGTGACAAGGAACGTGACTTACCGGGCGAGATTGCGATTTGCGAAGTTTAGAGACTCTGAAGGTACTTATACAGGTCCGCGAGTTCTTCTGGCCTCGTGTCCTTCAAAAGTCCCGCTGGCATCAGCGAATTTCGCTGGAGCTGCTTCGATTCGATATCGGCCGCCTCAATGCGATAGGTTTTGTGGTCTGCATCTCGCAGCAGCAGTCCGTCCACAGATTCGTAGACAATAAGCCCCGTATAGATCTTCCCCGCAGTCGTTTCGATCGAAGTGGTTTGGTATCGAGCAGAGATATCGCGGTTTGGCTCGACAATGGCCGCAAAAAGGTCGTCGCGTGAAAATCGCTTAGCGACACCTGTCAGGTCGGGACCAAGAGCGCGGCGACCACCGTGACATTTCGCACAGGCCAGCCGTTCGAAGAGCTTGCGGCCTCGTTCAGAGTCGCCCGTTTCCCAGGTGATTGTGCTCAGGCTTGCGAGTAGTTGCTGACCGACTTCGCTGCTGCTGACAGGGCGAAAGTCCGGGTATCGTTGCTGCAGGTAAGTTTGCCATGCCTGCATGGACTCCGGCTGAGCCTTATACCCATCCTCACCAAAGAGAAACGGAACTGACTGCCCGGTATTGTTTTGCAGGAGTCTCATAATGCTCTCGCGAATCTTAAGCTCGCGCGGATCATTCATCAGCCGGCGTGCCGCACTCAGGAGCTGGTATTGCTCGGCCGGGTCGTTGCTGCGCGGGAGTTTTGTCAGAGCCAACGTGCAGGCTTCGACTGCGTTGAGTTGTGCGGATTCAAGGCCAGAAAGAAACAGTTCGCGATCTTCTTTCAGAGGTTTGTCGGCAAGATCCATCAGAATCGCGTCACGAACAGAGAGATTATCGAGCTGTGATCTGAGCAACGCCTGATGTTCGGGATTCTCTGATTCTCCGATCGCGAACACGACATCATTCGTCCATATGAATTCCGGATCTGTGGCAATGGTGGCGACAAATCCGTCGATCGCTTTTGCGACGGTTCCCTGAGGCACCTGACTTAGAAACAAAACGTGTCCGGGTTGACCAAATCCGGGCTGCTCCGTAATGACACTCGGCATTGCCGGGTCGACTTTGCACAGCGTGGTGTAAAGTTCTCCCATACGATCATCCCAGTTTGTGTCCTGCTTCAGTTTCAGGCGACGAATCTTAACGTCGATCCCAACCAAAGCCTTCGCGGTGGCGACACTCTCTTCATAAGAGCGTTCGATATTGATACGACTGACAGCCACCAACCGATGGATATCGTCTGCTGGCAGAGTCAAATCGGAAATCCCCGCCAGCAGTTTCGCGAAGAGGTCACGATTCAGCGGGGCTGTCATCGAGATCACTCGGATCAACTCATGATCCATCGCAGCATCGCCCGTTGGAAAGATGTCTGCCACTTTGGTCAGTAAGGGATTGAGTTCTCTCTCGATAGCGTCCAATGATGCCCGCGGAGCATAACCTTCGTACATTGGAGAACGCTGTTCACCGGGCCCGACATCGCTCAATGCCAATTGGAGAACTCGAACGGCATCTCGCCGCAGCTCAATTGGTTGTTCGCCTGACACAATAATGTTGACAGCGGCTTCCGCGGACGAGGGGCTGAGTGTCGTCGTGCGCATCAACCGCCCCAGCGAAAACCAGAGCAGGCCTGTGGGGTGCGACACCAGTGCTTTTCTCAATGCATCGCGTTGTTCGTCATTGAGACGTGTCAGCAGCACCGCGGCAGAGTATCGAATGCGACGATCGTCGCTCGCCAATGACTGTGCGATCTCGTTCAGAACTTTATTGAACGTAGCCGCGCTTGTCACAGAAGTGAGTGCTTCCAGGGCGAATCGCTGAACAATGAGATCACGGTCGGTCAGAAGCTTCTTCAGAGATTCCACTTCCGGAGCGGCGGGGTTGGTGCGACCAATGGCCCATGCGGTCCGGGCTCGTACAAAAGGAGGACCTGCGGTACTGAGTTTCATGGCCGTGATTGAATCGAGACCCCCATACATCTCAACCAGAATCTCGATCGCTCGCATTCGCTCAGAAACACGACGCGTTTCTTCCATCGCCGCGGTACGGAATACGTCAGCACCGAGCGATTTAGCCAGCGGCAGCCATTTGGCCCGTGACCAGCTTGTGTTAGGTTGTTCGGCACGCAGAACTACGTTGGTCTTCTCCGTTGCGTCGGCGTTTGCCGTAAGTGAAATCGCTGGCACGGGGCCGGATTCATGCGAAATGCGGAAAATGCTTCCCCGAGTTCCTCGGCCACCAACACTGACAAACAGACTTCCATCAGGTCCGACTTCCATGTCCGTCGGAGCAAACCCAAACTGATCTTTGCCCTGAGCAAATTCGATGGGCTGACTTTTCCAGCCTGCACCTTGAGAAGTCAGAGTCACAACCAGGATGCGTCCCAGCGTCCAGTCCTGAACAAACAATGCACCACGATAGGGATCTGGAAACTGTGAATGTTGATAACAGATGACTCCTGTCGGTGAACCGCGCCCGAATGTGGCGAGAACGGGAGGCATGTCCGGATAGCTTCCAGGACGTTTCAGTCCCGGAGTTACGTAGCCAGCATTCGACAAAGGCAGGACATGAAAGACCTGAGTGGGAAGATACAACGGCGTGGAAATATCTCTTTCATCATCGCTGTCGAAGGTGAAGAAGTCGCCGCTGCCATTGAAGGCGAAATCATAGGCATTGCGAAATCCGTCTGAAACGATTTCACCGCCTGATAAATCGGGCTTCAATCTCAGCAATGTTCCGGAGAAAGGATTCTTGATGGGTGATGTCGGCACCGTCGCATACGACGTTGTCACGCCCGAAAAATTTCCCGCGATGATATACCACCAGCCATCAGGGCCTTTCTGAATGGAATGGACATGATGTTCACCGCCGGCTTCGATTTTCATAAAGACCTGAGATGGTCCGTCAGCGACATCGTCTTTATTATCGTCGCGAAAAATCTGGACACCTTCGTCGCCGGAACAGATCAGGCTCGAGCCCAGAAAAAACATCCCCTGCGATCCAGTCGCTGGCTTGTCTGCAAACGGCTTAAAAGTGTCCGCTCGACCGTCATTGTTTGAATCGATCAGAATCCGGACATAGCCCGGTCCGGAAACGACGATGCGTCCTTGAGAATCGACGGTCATCGAATGAATGTCATGTGCGAGATCATCGTCGGCGTAAAGTTCCACCCGAAAACCTGGCGGAACCTGGATCCCGGGAGACTCGGGCGGCGTCACGGCGATTGTGTCGGCCCCCGACTGGCCAAAGGCGGGCTCGGGGGAAAAGTAAACAAAGAAGACCGTGAGAATGGGCAAAAGGAGGCGTGTTGAGAAGGCAGTGGATGTCATTCAGCGAGGTCCTTTTCGGCATTGGCAGTCGAGTTCGCCCCACCAATGTAGCGAATTTGGTGCCATTGTGTGCAGAGCAAAGCGGCACCGTTGGCGAGGGCTCCGACTGTCGGTAAGATTTGGCTCCAAACAGCGGTTTTCTTCAATGGCCCGTGACGCCTGGCTGGTCTCTGCAAGTCCAATGCCACACCTAAGTGGCCGTCAACTATCATCAGTATGGCCTCTCCATTTATCCTGTCTTTTCAATGTCTTGCTCCGGAGTTGATGCTTCAATGTCGTTCAGTCTGATTCAGGAAGTTCTCGAGCCTCTGCAATCCATGAGGCTCATTGATCCGCACACGCACATCAATCCTCATCAGCCTGCGTCAAAGACACTCGCGGATATTCTGGGCTATCATTACTACACCGAGCTTGCTCATTCATCCGGGATGCCCAAATCGCAGATTGAAGAACCTGGTCTCGCCCCGAAAGAAAAGGTGGGACGACTGATTCCCTGGCTGACGACGATTGAAAATACGGCTCAATACAGTTGGTTGCTGGAGATGTGTCAGGTCTTCTTTGGTTTTCAGGAAGATCGCCTCACGATTGATAATTGGGAAGCACTTTATGATCGATCTCTGAAGCAAATGCAGGCTGCAGATTGGGAGCAGCAGGTTCTGGATCGTTCTGGCCTTGATCAGGTTTACCTGACAAACGACTTTGATGATCCTCTGCAGGGATTTGACACGAAGAAATATGTTCCGTGTCTGCGAACAGACGATCTGGTCTTTCATCTTGGCAAAGCGACTGTTCGCGAACGCCTCCAGAGAGCGACTTCGTTGACGCCGACAAGTGCGGCTGAGTTGAAAGATGCCATAGGAAAGTTATTCGCACATTTCAAAGCGAATGGAGTGCGGGCTTGTGCGATCTCATTACCTCCTGATTTTTCACCGGCCGCCGTCAGTGCTGCCTCGGCCAGCGGACTTGTTTCGAAGGTGTTTGCCGGGAATGACCTGACCGCCAGTGAATCTGCGACACTCAGTCAGTTCGTCTTCTGGACTCTGGCGGAGTACTGTGTCGAGTATAAGTTGCCGTTTGATTTGATGATCGGAGTGAATCGCCGCGTCTATGAAGACGGCGTATTTCAGGGGCAGGACCTTTACGATACAAGAACTTCCCTGATCCAGTACAAATCGCTGTTCAATGCGTTTCCAACGGTACTGTTCCCGGTATCCGTGCTTGCGGAAACCAGTAACCAGGAACTCGTCAGTTACTCCTGGATTTTCCCCAACGTGATTACCAGCGGACATTGGTGGTACTCCAACATCCCGGTGCACATCGAGACGGATACGCGGGCTCGCTTGCAGGCCGTCCCCATGACAAAGCAGATCGGGTACTACAGCGACATGTACAAGCTGGAGTTTGCTTTGCCAAAATTTGCCATGTATCGCCGGATTTTGGCGAAGGTTTTAGCGGAAGACTTCGTGATTGGACGTCGCTGGTCAGTCGACCGAGCCGTCAGCCTGGGGAAACAGGTGCTCCGTGGAAACGTGGAGACCATTTTCGGCAAATGTGACTGAGTCCGGCAGTGGTCGGTGGTGAGATTGTCAGAAACCCTGCTCTGGAACTGAAATTGTCGGTTTTCGTACTGGAAGTCGGCTGTTTTTCAAGCCAAAGTTGGGAGATTTCAAACGGCATGGTAGTTCAGTGTAACTTGTACGGGTTCTGTTGGATGATGAGTCATTACGAGTGCTCCTGGTGAAAACCCTCCCTGTATTCCAACCAGTTTGCACTCACCTGAAATGGGCAGATTCATGGCACGTATAGTCCTGTTGAAAGACGGTCAGTCGTTTCCCTACGAACTGAAGAGCTTTCCTGCGCGGATGGGAAGACATCCTGACTGCAATGTTCAGGTGGACTCCAATATGGTGTCCAGGTTTCATGCTCAGCTTGTCGAGGTTGACGGCAAGATCATGCTGGAGGATCTGGCCAGCGGCAACGGTTCCTCAGTGAACGGCAAGGCGTTGGAGAAACATCAGCCACATCCTCTACATCACAACGATCGCATTAAGCTCGGCCCGATCAAGTTTCGCTTTGAGGATGAAGGTGAAGATTCATCAAGTGGAATGATTGCCGGACTGGATCTCAGTGATGGTGCGACGTCGACAATTATGGGCTCCGCGTCGGCTCGAGGTTTTGGCGTGTTTGAGGTTCGTCCTGAGGACAAGCTTCGCGGCATTCTGAAAATCAATCAGAGCCTTGCTGGGTTGATTGATATTGGCGGGATCGCGATCAAGATTCTGGATACTCTGTTTGAGATCTTCCCTCAGGCTGATCGCGGCACGATCCTGATGAAAGAAGAAAGAGGCGCTCGGACTCCGCAGAATGCTCCTCAACGCAGATTTGTTCCGGCGGCTCAGAAGCGACGACAGGAAGGCGATGATGAATCTGTGCGACTCAGTCGGACGATTCTGGACCGCGTGTTGAACGATAAGGCCGGGATTCTTTCGGCTGACGCCGCGAATGATTCGCGGTTCAGTGCCAGCGAATCGATCTCAAGCCTGACGATTCACTCGATGATGTGCGTACCACTGTTAAGCATCGAGGGTGAGCCTTTTGGCATCATCAACCTCGATACCCAGAATCCGATGAAGCGATTTACGGATGAAGATCTGGAACTGCTGCTGGCTGTCGCCAATCAGGCCGCTCACTCCTATGAAAACGCTCGGCTGATGCAGTCGTATATCGACAAGCAGAAGCAGGATAAAGAGATGAAAATCGCCAGCGGCGTTCAGAGAGCGCTGTTGCCGGAAAAGCTGCCGGAAGTACCAGGATATCGGTTTTACGCGTCGTACGATGCGGCTCAGGCGGTTGGTGGAGACTACTTCGACTGCTTCATGATCGGCGAACGAAAAGTTTGTATCTCGTTCGGAGATGTGGCGGGAAAAGGCGTTCCTGGCGCTTTGATCATGTCGCGTATCGCCAGCGTTGTACAGAACACCATGAGCTTCACGGATGACGTCGCCCTGGCTATTCACAGAATTAATTCCCACATGTGTCATAACATGGTGGAAGGTCGCTTCGTGACTTACATCCTCGGTGTGATCGATCTCGATACAAACCGGATTACGATTGCAAATGCCGGACACATGTCTCCACTCATCCGTCGCGCAAATGGCGAAGTAGACGAGATCGATGATTCCACAATCGGCATTCCGATCGGCATCATGGACGAATATCCGTATGAAGTCATTGAGCGGGAAATCGGTGAAGGCGAAATGTTTATCCTGATCACCGACGGTGTGGATGAAGCCATGGATCCCAACGGGGAATTGTACACGAAAGAACGCGTGCGTGAGTTCGTGGGGACTGGTTCTCCGGATCCCGAAGAACTCGGCCGCGCACTGCTGTCAGATGTTCGACGACATGCGAATGGGCGAGATCAGAATGATGATATCACGATCATGACGTTCGGTCGCTTCTCCGTGGGCAAGTAGTGCGGTGTTAAGTCCTGAAGTGCCACGTGGAGATTGTTGTCTGACCGGGTTTCGATGCGTAAAATGCCCGCTCCGGCTGAGAGTCAGATCGTCACGCAGTAGTGACACGTTGCCGATGAAGCGAATTCTGGCATTCAAACGAGACAAGTTATAACGGCCACCTGTACAGCAGGCTCCAACCGGCCAGTTCCATGATGGGGGCGCAACCACCGTTCGTTTGAATGACGGCGGACGATGTGAGGCGATCCGCCCGGAATCGCTGGCGATCTCAGCGAATCTGCTCGATCACGTGTTTGATGTGCTGGTTGCACTGCGTAGATTTCATGCCAAGCAACTGCCATGCCCCCGCGTCCGATGGCCGTGTTCGAACCGGACGTCGCGCGCAATCAACAGGGCGGAAAGACAGTCCGGGCACTCAAACGCATTAACACTGTACGCGGCGAAGCCCTGATTGGCGATGCCGCGATTCTTGAGTTGAGCTTCTGGACGATGTGATCAGCGATGATATCCAAGAGATGTCATCACGTCGAACAGCTCTTCGAAAGTGATGAATCGGCGACGGTATGCGATTTTGTAATCGTCGATTGCATTGGCCAGCTCGGCGACTTCCGGGCGAGCTGATCGGTCACCATCGCGAAATTGGCGACGCTCAGTCACGGCGGTTGGTACAGCGACATCTCGCTGACGGCGTTCAACGAAGACTGCGGTTGGTGCTTCCAGAAGAATCTGCTCGGCCATCTCACGTCTCACACTGAAATTGCGACAGAAAGTCAGGCGAGAAATTCGGCTGCACATTTCAGTCATCCGTGAACCATTGGTTGCAATTGGTCGACTCGCAAATCATTTTCCAGTGAGGCATGCTGATTCGGGAGTGGCCCCGATTCCGTTCTTCGGAGTTGCACGGTTCTGCTGTCTCTTCGGGTAAATTCGATTATGTGGGCCACTGAATGATCAGGGTTGTAAGGCTGCAGGAAGCAGATAACACGCTGCTTCCGCGGCATTTCGAACATACAAACGACCGCGGTTGACGACCGGAACGTTCCATGTTCGCTCGTTAAGGGCCTCCAGGCGAGTCACCTCGATGAACTTCTCCGGCGTCGCCTCCACGATCGCGACGAAGCCCGGCTCAGATTGCACCAACAGTTTGTCGCCCCAGAGCAGGATCTGACCATAGCGATATCGACCGCCCTTCCACATGCGTTCGCCTGTCCGCACATTGAGGCAGGCCAGAATTCCATCATCAAGCCCGTAGACGTAATCGCCCAGCGAGACGGCTTCGTTGAACTTCAGCTTCATGTTCTTGTTTGGCGGCCAGACTTCTTTGGGGCGATTGTTGTCCACCTGCGTTGGATCGATCATGACGCAGCCGGAGTCATAGCCACTGCTGAGGAACAGTTGATTCTCAAACCGCATGGGCTGCCCCACATTGATCTTGTACTGGTTCGTCCATGGATATTCCCACAGCATTTTTCCTGTGGATGGATCGTGACCAGCCAGCCCATCTCCATGAAAGATCAGCAACTGTGCCACGCCATCAATCGTTTCGATTCGAGGTGAGCAGTAGCCAGCTTGATGGTTACCAGTTGCCCAGATAATGTCCCCAGTCTTTCGATCATAAGCGATCACCGCTTTTTCGTTCGCACCACCGGCATCAACAATTAATGTCTCGCCATAAATAAGGGGAGAACCGCTCATTCCCCATTCGATCATTTCAGCACCAGCATCGGTGCAGATGTTTCTTTGCCAAAGCGGAGCCCCGGTGATCGGGTTCAGAGCATTCAGGATTCCCTTCGCTCCCAGCGCGAAGACCGCGTCGCTTGTCACAGTCGGGGTTGCGCGGGGCCCGGTTGCTCCCTGAGCTGTGTCATAGCGAGCCACGTCTTCTCGCCGCCACAATTCTTTTCCAGTCTCAGCTTCGTAACAGACGACGCACTCCATGGGGCCTCGTTGTTCCTGAGTGAAAAGGCGTGATCCTGCGACTGCAAATGAGGACCATGCATCACCAACCGGATGCCGCCACAGTTCCTTCGGAGGATTCGTCTTCCAGTCGAACGAGCATTGTGGCTCCGCGATAATTCGATCACCAGTGGCGCCGCAATAGCGTGGCCAGTCCGCGTCTGTGATCTCCAGTGTCGCTGAGGCTTCTGTTTTTGGTGCATCAATCGATGTTGTGGGCGCGTTCTCTGACAACCATTTCTGAGCTTGTTCACTGGACGACGGCGGATCCCAGGTAAACTGAACTCGCGGTCGCATGTCGCCATCAAAATCGATCTTGCGAATGCTCAAATAAAGCCCGCCAAAGCCCACGATACCCAGCAGCACAAGTGTGAGCAGTCGTGTTCGGAGCGTGAACCCCGAGAACAGAATCCACCACGCAAGAATGGCGAAATACGTTCCGCCGACGCAGTAGAAATTGCGAATCATGCGATACGTGTTATCCGGCGTCAGCCGATTCACCGTCACCGTCACAAAGAGGCCGAAGATCAAGGTCGCGAGGCCGCTTCTCCAGCCAATGCGTGTTGCGGTTGATGGATTCGAATTCGAGACGTTTTCGGGGCTGTTCATTGCGATCATCTTCCAACGAGACGTGGTGGGATTGTGGGAAGATAATCAAATGCCGTATGTCAGACGAGATCGATCTGGGATGAATGGAAGGCCACAAAAGCCGTAGCGCGAATAAGTCGGTAGAGTGCGTCGAGTTGTGTCGTCGCTAAATCATGTTCTGCGGCTCATGAATCGGAATAATCGAACTCATTTAGTGCATGTTGCAAAACGTCGCTGCTCCGCAGCTTGGATCGTGGTTGGGAATCGTGACCAGTGGCTGAAGCCACAGGCTATCAAGACGCCGCTGCTCCGCAGCGAATTGCAGGTGGGCCACAGAATATCTGGTCGGTCTCAATTGGTGAGTGTCCTTTAGGTCCAACGTTTGGCTGACTCTTTTTGATGTGGTCCGACCAGTTGTGATTGGCTGCAGAGCAGCCGCGTCACGATAGCCTCGGGCTTCAGCCCGAGGTCCACGATCACACATGAACCCAAAGGTCCGGAGGAGCGACGCCTTAGTTTGTCTTTGACCAATGGCGTCGGAACCAATCCAGGACTTTCATCAACAATTCAGAAGTCAGCGTGGGGATAAGGATCATCCAGAGGATCATTTTCTGGTTGGGAGCCCATCCCAAGGCGTAGAGATAACTTGAAATAGAAAACGAAAGGCATGCCATGAGCCAGAAAAGTCCGTTACATATGGCACGACTCTGACGCTGATGCTTCCAAAGAAGGATCACGAGCATTGCAAATCCGAAACCGTAGTGGACATACATCGAGAAAAGGTAGACGCTGTCCACGATTGCCCTCGTGACGATACCGTGCACAATCGCAACGCACGAAAGCACAATAATGAAGAGCGTCGGTGCGAATCGTCGACCGGAATCGTTTGTGGTATTGGGGGCTACGTAGGGATTTTGATTCATTTATTCCATGCCCTTCCTGACTACGGATCACCAGGCGACAATCATCCCGTATGTTCATCGTCGAAAAGGTATCTTTCTTCAAACTGGATCTCATGTCGAATCAGCAGGTCACGATATTCATCCACGAATGATTTCACACGATGACGCTCTTCCTGCCGGGCTATGTAAGCAGCGACGTCTGGCATGTTAGATCTGCTAACCGTGAAAGCAGCGAAACCTCGTTGCCAGTGAAATCCGCCTGAGCAATGTCGATTGTCGTTGATCCATTTCGACGAACTGGACTTGAGGGCTCGAAGCATGTCTGACACAGCAATCCGCGGTGGGATGCCGCACAGAATGTGGACGTGATCGTCGATGCCTCCGATCGCATCAAAATGGCCGCCTTCGCTGTTGATGATACCGCGGATGTATGCGTAGAGCTCCTTCCTGAATTTCACCTTGAGCAACGGCCGCCGAAACTGAGTGCCGAAGACGATGTGATACTTCAGGAAGGTGTGTGTTGACATACGGCAGGCTTGCATAGCGTTTTTGAGGGGTTGTGTTCATCATATACCTAGGGTCGATATTTGGTCAAGGTGGGTGCAGTCGTGGTTGAGCCCATGGAGCTCGGATCACATCACAGCACGATTGGCTTCGGGGGAGTGTGGCGCGATTCGCTGCGGAGCAGCTGCGTCTCGATAGCCTCGGGCTGAAGCCCGAGGTAAGCAATCACACATGAACCCAAAGCTCCGGAGGAGCGACGCAAGCGCGGGCCGAGATTCGGGTCATGGTATTCGAATCGCGGCGGGTTGTTATTCATAGGGGGGCGAGATCGCGATCGTTGATCTGCCATCACCTGTTGGCCGCAAAACGTCGCTGCTCCGCAGCTTGGGATGTTTTGTGGGCACGTGACCTGTGGCTAAAGCCACAGGCTATCAAGACGCCGCTGCTCCGCAGCGAATCGCAGACACATGTCGAGCTTTGCTCGATTGCGGTCGCTCATGTCGCAGGCCACATCGATTTATCGGCCGCCTTACAATTGGCTGCGGAGCAGCCGTGCTTTGATAGCCTCGGGCTTCAGCCCGAGGTTTCCGGAGTTACCCAATCGAAAAGCTCCGGAGGAGCGACGTAAACGCGGGCCGAGATTCGGGTCATGGCATTCGAATCGCGGCGGGTTGTTATTCATGGGGGGCGAGATCGGGCTCGTTGATGCAACGTCACACGTCCGCCCTGTTACGTCGCTGCTCCGCAGCTTGGGGTATTGTCGGGCACCGTGACCTGAGGCGAAAGCCTCAGGCTATCAAGACGCCGCTGCTCCGCAGCAAATCGCTATGGGCCCCCCGAGCTTCGCCCGGATGCAATTCTTCCAATCGGCTTCGATCGCGATGTGCCATTCCTACCCCTTCGCCAGCTGCCTCAGCACCGTATGCAGAATCCCACCGTTGCGGTAGTAGACGACCTCAACGGGCGTGTCGATGCGGCAGGTGGTGACGAAGTGGATCTGGTCGCCGTTAGGTTTCTTCGCCGTGACTTCAACGGCCTGGCGAGGTTCCAGTTTGTCGCTCAGGCGGATGTCGAAGACTTCGTTACCGTCGAGATCAAGCGACTCGCGGCTTTCGCCTTCGCGGAACTGCAGCGGCAGAACGCCCATGCCGACGAGATTCGAGCGGTGAATTCGCTCGAAGCTGGTCGCAATGACGGCGCGGATTCCGAGCAGATAGGTTCCCTTGGCAGCCCAGTCGCGGGAGGATCCGGTACCGTATTCTGCACCGGCCAGAACGACGAGCGGAGTTCCTTCTTCCTTGTACTTCATTGCGGCGTCGTAGATCGAAGTCTGTTCGCCGCTTGGGAAGTGAATCGCCACGCTGCCTTCAGTACCAGGAGCGATCAGGTTTTTCAGACGCACGTTCGCGAAGGTTCCGCGAGTCATCACGCGGTCGTTGCCTCGGCGAGCTCCGTACTGGTTGAAGTCTTCCGGCTTTACGCCCTGAGCCTGCAGGTACTTTCCGGCCGGGCTGCTGGCTTTGATCGAACCAGCCGGGCTGATGTGGTCGGTGGTTGTGGAATCGCCCACGGAGACGAGGCAGCGCGCGCCTTCAATCGACTCAATCGGTGAAGGTTCAACTGGCATGTCGACGAAGAACGGTGGCTCCTGCACGTAGGTACTCTTTTCATCCCACTGGAAAATGTCACCCGTGCTGCTCTGAATCTTCTGCCATTCCTCAGGACCCAGAGTCGCCTTGCCGTACTGCTCCGTGAACATCTCCGGAGTCATCGACGAAGCAATCGTGTCGGCGATTTCTTTCTGTGATGGCCAGATGTCTTTCAGATAGACGTCTTTTCCGTCGGAGCCCTTGCCCAGCGGCTGAGTCACGAGGTCGATGTCCACGGTGCCCGCGATTGCATAAGCAACAACCAGCGGGGGACTCGCCAGATAATTTGCTTTCACGAGCGGGTTAACTCGACCTTCAAAGTTTCGATTACCCGACAAAACCGCCGCAGCGACCAGGTCACCCGATGTAACCGCCTTGCCAACGGCCTCTGGCAGAGGACCGCTGTTGCCGATGCAGGTCGTGCAGCCGTAGCCAACCGTCTGGAAACCAAGTGCATCCAATGCTTTGTCCAGGCCCGACTTTTCGAAGTACTCGGTGACCACTCGGCTTCCAGGAGCCAGGCTTGTCTTCACCCATGGCTTGCTGGTCAGACCCTTCTTGACAGCGTTGCGAGCCAACAAGCCTGCACCGATCATTACGCTTGGATTGCTTGTGTTCGTGCAACTGGTGATCGCCGCGATGACAACGGCACCATCGGTGATGCTGCCAGTGCTGCCTTCGACCTTCACAGGAGTTGTGACTGTGGCCTTGCCGAACGTCGCACTGCGATCCTTTTCCCAGGATGACAGCATGTCCTTCAGCAGGATGCGGTCCTGAGGACGCTTTGGACCGGCCATCGATGGCACAACGTCGCCCAGATCCAGCTTCAGCGTGCTGCTGAAACGCGGCTCCGGCGAATCGGCCGTACGGAACAATCCCTGAGCCTTGTAGTAGCGTTCAACTAGGTCGATCAAATCTTTCGGGCGACCGGTACGTTCCATGAATCGAAGCGTTTCGGCATCGACCGGGAAAAAGCCCATCGTCGCACCGTATTCGGGTGCCATGTTCGCAAGCGTTGCTCGGTCGGCCAAGCTGAGTGCATCCAGACCTGGGCCATAGAATTCGACGAACTTGCCCACAACCTTGTGAGCTCGCAGCATCTGAGTCACAGTCAACACGAGGTCAGTGGCCGTTGAACCTTCTGGCAGTTGACCAGACAAACGGAAACCCACGACTTCCGGGGTCAGCATGTAGATCGGCTGACCGAGCATGACGGCTTCGGCTTCGATCCCGCCCACGCCCCAACCGACAACGCCCAGTCCGTTGATCATTGTCGTATGGCTGTCGGTACCGACGAGACTGTCCGGGTACGCAACGCCGTCGGTCGTCATGACAACAGTCGCGAGGTATTCCAGGTTGACCTGGTGAACGATCCCGGTTGCCGGTGGGACAACGCGGAAGTTGTTGAACGCCTTCTGAACCCATCGGAGGAACTGATAGCGTTCCATGTTGCGTTCGAATTCAATTTCGACATTGTGCTTCAACGCGAACTTCGATCCGAATTCGTCAACCTGCACACTGTGGTCGACGACCAGGTCACACGGAACCAGTGGATTGATCTTCTTTGGATCTCCGCCCATTCGCACCATCGCGCTCCGCAGAGCGGCGAGGTCGACGACAGCCGGCACGCCAGTAAAGTCCTGCAGAACAACTCGGCCCGGCTTGAACGGGACTTCAACTTCGGCTGGCTTCGCAGCATTCCAGTTAGCGAGGTTATTTACGTCGTCAGCGGTGACGATAAAGTTGTCCACATTACGCAGGCACGCTTCGAGCAGCACGCGAATTGAGAATGGCAGCGTGTTGATGTCACCAATGCCGTCTTTGATCAGCTTCGGCAGGCTGAAATACTTAACGTTACCAGCAGCGGTTGACAGTGTGGCTTCGGCACCGAACGGATTGGTGTTGCTCATGAGATAGCTCGGAAGGTTTTAATCGAGAATTTGGGGCAGGTTGTATTCGTTTTTGTCGCCATGGGCCGAAGATTGGTGGCCGGACGAGTCAGGTGTGCGGGAATTGTAGAGAAGTCAGTGGTTCTCGCAATTGCACCCGTAACCGCCGAGAATTGCCGCGAAGTCTGCGAAAATAATGGGAATTCCGCAGGTTGATCGGCTGGCCGCTGCATTCCTCGGTGCAGAAATGGTGATCAGTCGACTCGCCAATGTTTGAGCTGATCTTCATCCAATTCAACTCCGAGGCCGGGGCCATCGGGGATGAATGCAGCGGGAGGTCCGAGATTGAGAGGCGTCGTGATCAGATCCGCCTCGTGATAAAACGGTCCGATCGTATCGGCTGGAAACGCATCGGCATCGACTTCCGGAAAAGCTGCGGCCACATGCAGCATTGCTGCGGTGCCGATACCAAGCTCGAGGTTGCTTCCGATCGTACATCGCAGTCCAGCGGCTCGAGCAATCGCGACGATATCGGCGGTTGCAGAGATTCCACCATGCTTGCCCGGATAGATGCTGAAGATATCGACGGCGCGATGAGTGGCGAGCAGCCACGCGTCCTGCAGAGTAAAGATGCTTTCATCAGCCATGATCGGCGTTGTCGTCTCGTGTCGCAGTTCAGCCATCGCGACATGATCGCCCGGCGGAATCGGTTGTTCGGCCAGGAGGAGCTTCACATCAGCGAGCTCACGCAGGCAATACTTGGCCTGTTGCAAAGTCCAGCCACAATTGGAATCAATCGTTAACGGAATATCGGGACCGCAGACCTCTCTTACCGCTCGGACTCGTGCAACATCGGACACGGGATCAATTCCGGTCTTCACTTTGACGCAGGTCACACCGAGAGCCAAGTGCTGTTCAGCCATTGCGCGGGAACCTGCGATGTCTCGAGCCCAGACCACCAGTTTGATTCGCACTTTGTCACGGGCTTTACCACCCAGCAATTGATAGACAGGCAAATTGACAGCCTTGCCTGCGATATCCCACATCGCCATTTCGACGGCCGCTTTGGTAAACGGATGGAGCTTCAGCACCGAATCCATTTTGCGGCGAATCTCTGTGATGTTTCGCGGATCCTTGCCACGCAAGGCGGGTTCGATCAGTTCCCTCAGTACGGCCAGAGTCGTCGACTGATTTTCACCCGACCAAAGTTGTGAGACCGTCGCTTCGCCGATCCCCGTGATTCCCTCGTCGGTGTGAACTCGAACGATCACATAGGGCGAAGTGACATGTTCGCCGTGGGCTGTTTTGGTCGTCATACCCTTTTTCAAAGGTACACAGACGGGAATAGTTTCGATACGAGTGATCTTCATGAACGAAGTCCTGGCAGTGATGGCATGTTGAACCGCGCAGATTCGAATTGCGGATTGGGGATTGGAGCTCAGAGACGGCTAGGTGGGAAAAGCAGTGTATACATCGTTGGCTAGGAATTCAGAAGCGGTCGGACAATTTTCGGGTGACGGAATTTGCAAGGCAGATTGTGAAATTCAACTGCAAGACCCTGAAGCAACTGTTGTGGGGCTGACATTGGTCCACTGGATTGCCATAATCTCTCCCGGTCGAGGAGAATGCTCCCTGGCCGATCCCACCTCAGTTTTCTCCTCCCCTGGAGCTTGCCGTGACTGCATTCCTGACTTCTCGCCGAACAATGCTTCGAGGCCTTGGCGTTTCCATGGCTTTGCCGTGGATGGAATCTCTGCGAGTTTGGGGGCAGGAAGCAGGCACAACAGCCGCCAGTGGCGAAGCCCCGATTCGATTCGGCGTGCTATTCTCCGGGAACGGCTTTCATAAGGATCACTGGTGGGCCAAAGGTTCCGGCGCGGACATGGAACTGGGAAAGGTTCTGGAGCCCCTGAATCCGTTTCGCGAAAAGATGTTGTTTGTTCGCGGGCTCTACAACGAAGAAGCGTTGAAAGGCAATATCCACAGTTCGCAAACAGGCAATCTGCTCAGCGGCGCGCCTCTGGAATCGGGTGGCGGAATTCGCAGCGGGACCAGCATCGATCAGTTGCTGGCTCAAAGCTACGGACAGACGACGAAGGTTCCAAGTTTGGTGCTGGGCTGTGAGAAAGCCAATCCTTCGGTCCACAAAAATTACTCGATGCTGTACTCCAGCCATATCTCCTGGAGTTCACCGACCACACCAACTCCGCTGGAAGTGTACCCTGCCCTTGCATTTGATCGGTTGTTTCGCGACGAAAGCAGCAAAGGCGACAAGAGCGTTCTGGATGCTGTTCTGGAAGACGCGGGAGACTTGCGACGTTCCATCAGTCTGCGAGATCAGCAGAAGCTTGATGAATATCTCAGTTCTGTCCGTGAAGTCGAGCAGCGTATTGCCCGCGCTGGTCAGCGGGGCGAGTTGCAGGGTTGGAAGCCGACTCTGGACAAGCCAAACATTCCTCGACCGTCCGACGGGATTCCTCAGGACATCGCTGAACACATGCGTTTGATGTGTGACATTCTTGTGCTGGGTTTCCAGACAGACTCAACTCGTCTGTGCACATTGAAATTGAACAACGATCATTCGTCGTTGCGATTCCCGAATCTTAATGTCGACTACATGATTCATCACCTGTTGTCGCATCAGGAATCGGATGACTGGTTGAAAGTGAATCGCTTCTTCATCGAACAGTACGCCTACATCGCAGCGAAACTGGATGCCATTCAGGAAGGCGAGCGAACCGCGTTGGACAACACAATGCTGATGTACTGCAGCAGCATGCATACTGGCAGTCACGACGCGACAAAGTTGCCAGTCGTGATTCTCGGCAAAGGTGGAGGCAAGCTGGAGACGGGTCGAGTGCTGGATTATCTCGACAAGCCTAACCGCAAGATGTGTAGCTTGTATCTGTCGCTCATGGATAAGTTCGGTCTGAAGCTGGATCGCTTTGGCGATTCCACGGAGCGACTCATTGAGGTTTAGAAGTTCAGTCCTTCGTTTTTCTGTCGCTGTCATGATTGATAATGGACAGCGAACGGCGTTCTTGCCGCTTTCTGTGGTTTGCACTAACGGGATACGCGCGTTGGACCGCCGAGATCATTCATCGCAGCCATTGGTCAGGATAAACTGAGGAATCACGGTCCGGGTTTTCAATTGGCTTAGATGATCTTTTCATCCAATAGTCACTGAATTCCTGAACACGTTCGGCTTTAGCGACACTCGATGCTTATGCTTTTAGCCTTCACTTGTGAGGGCCGTGTTCATTGCATTTCGTGCTGCCAGCCAGTCGGCTTCAAGTCCTGGATTTCTCCGGAAAGAGTTTGAATTTGGACTCCGGTCCCGTCTGTGATTCTGCCAATATCATGCAAATGATGATTTGAAGTCTTAGCCTTCTCTAACAACGCCTCGGCCTCTGATTCAGGAACACAGATCAGTAATTCAAAGTCTTCACCGTCGCTAAGTGCGGCATGCACTCTTTGCGAAGCTGGCAGTTGCATGGGAACATCGTCGTGAATTGGGATGGAGTCAGCAAACAAAATTGCTCCAGTCTGGCTGGCCTCCATCATCCTGTGGAGATCGACTGAGAGGCCATCTGATAAATCCATCATGGCACTGACAGTTGTTGCCTTGACCAGCCAGCGTGCGAAATCAACACGTGGTTCAAAAGTGAGGTGACGACCACTGGCCAAACTTCCTCCAAGCGATCCCGTCACGAAGAGTCGATCACCCGGTTTTGCTCCGGACCTCAGGATCGGTCGTCCGCCTGCGGGAGTTCCCGTCAGACACACGTTGATGGCGAAAGGGCCATTCCATGAATTTGTATCACCACCTGCCAACGTGAAGTCGTACTGAGCAATGATTTGTTCAAGGCCGGAGTAAAGGCTCTCAAGGAATTGCTCTGCAGAGGTCGCTGAATTGCGGGGGACAGCGATCGATACGAAGGCGGCCGTTGGGATACACCCCATGGCGGCAAGATCGCTGAGGTTGACTGCAACTGCTTTTCGTCCTGCCAAAGATGGAGCGATCTCGCGAAGATCGAAATGGACTCCGTCGAGCAGCATATCAGTTACGACAACGATCCGAGCGTCTTCCTCCGACCTGTCTGCATCTGCTGCAGGGGCGGGCACACGCAGGACGGCACCGTCGTCACCAATGCCAATTTCAACCGGAGAGAGAACCGGAAACTGGTGAGTGATTCGTCGGACAAAATCGTTTTCTTGAGTCACTGCTGTAAGTCTTGAGACAGTTGAGGAAGTGTAGAAGTGTAATCCTGAGAGGCCTCATTTCGGCGGTTGTCCGAAAAGACTTGATCGGTCAGGGCAGCCAGGCAGTAGTCGAGCGAATCTGCATGGCCTGGAATGAACCGTTTCCTGTGAGAATTCCGACGTGAATAAGATCTACAGGTCGAAAGAATCGCACGTTGGTATCGGAAGCTACCAAAAGTTGAGACGTTCCCGCTTCTCGGATGTACGCTGGGCTTGGAATGCGAGTGTTCTTGAGTACACTGGCGTCGCAAATTTGGAGTCAGTTCCGGACATCATGTGACGGTGAAGTATGGCGGACCAGATCATTCAATGCGAGCGCTGCCAGAGGAAGTATCAGGTTCCGCAGCATTTGGCCGGGAAGGCATTTCATTGCAAGAACTGTGATCATGTCGTACTGATTCCGGATCTCCCCAAAACTCATGTCGAAGAATACCAGGAGCTGGAGGAGCTTGCAGCTACGATTCGCCGTGAAACACGACGATCAATTGCCTCGGAAGTTCCGGTCCAGCCCGATAGATCTCGACGCCAAACCAGAGAGCGACGTGAGGAAGCTGTTGAGCGACAACAGGCATCGGGTGGGCTATGGCACGTCGTTGTTGGAGCTGGTTCTGCAGTCGTCACAGTCTTGGTGATTCTCGGTATTCAATCTCTATTGCGTGGTCCCGAGAGAATCGAAGTTGCATCAGGTCAAGCCGTACCAGCAGAGAAAATCGCTCCTGAAGGCGCCGCTGGAAATTCGACGGATCCTGAGATCTCACAGAATCCTGTAAAGCCTCAGGAGAATACTTCGACTGTGACTCCTTCTTCGTCGGGTTCTGCTCAGTCGACGGCAACTCAAGTTCCTCCAACATCGACAGCTTCGGGGACGTCCCCGTCGTTTGTTGGGACTCCGGCGATTGTCGCTCCTGCGGCGTTCGCGCCGCCTGCCACTTCAACGGATCGGAATGATTCCGGGAGCAGCAACTCTGTTCCTCAACCCGTGGAGGCCGCCGTTGCTGGAGGATCAGGGACAGAACCGCGAACAGCGTCTTCCAGCAGTGGCTCGGTCAATTCAAGAAGTCCGAACTCGACGACTGCTGCATCTGCCAATAGCGGAGTGTCTGAATCAGACAAACCCGGTCGCTACGGCAAATCAAAGTACTCGATCCAGATACCGGATGGTTTTGTGCTTGAAGATGTGAAGGATGATCCGGATGAGTTTCAGGCGGAATGGAGAACAGTCGATACGTCGATCGACAAGCTTGCAAGACTCGAATTCAGTCTCCGCAACAATCCTGCACTGGTCGCTGGTTCGCGCCCTCCGCTTTACGCCGAAGGAGGAGTGTTCCTTGGTAGCGGTGAAATGTATATCGCGACCGGAGGAAAGCTTGAGACACTGGAACTCGGCAGTACAACCTTCTTCAAGCTGACATATCCCAAGGGGGCAGGCGATAAGAAGAATAAGTGGGTTATGATGGCTCACTTCGATGGCGCTCGAGTGAAGTTTGAAGGTCATAGTTCGGCGCCGGCGCCCGACAGCCTGCTGAACGAGATTGTTGCGACCTTCAGTTCCACGAACACAAAGTTTGTCACACCATCGAGGCCGTCAGGCGTGGGATTTGATGGGGCAGAAATGTCCTCTGCGACCGGATTTTCACCCGCAGCCGGAAAGCCAGAATCGACAGGATCAGGTGCTGTTGCATCGGCAACGAACACTGGGACTCCGGCGGCGGCAGATGAGTGGGGCGGAAGCGGTGGCGGCAGGATTATTCGCCTGAAGAGACCGCCAGGTGTTGCAGCACCACTGGCTTTCTCAGGTACGCCTCCGAGGTTTATTCTGAACGGCGGAGAAGTTCTGAACGCGGTCACGGGGGATCTTGTTGTCACGCTGCCGGCTGAACTTGAAGATGGGGGGAGTGCGATCAGCAGTGACGGAAAACGCGTCGCTCATTTTGCCGACGACTTCGGACATGAAGTTGCGGTCATTCAGATCTATTCCTGCGACAGTCCTGAGACCCCGCCCGTTCGGATCGAGAATCCGGAAGGAACCTGGCGGATAGGAGCGATGAGATTTCTTGATGCCAATCGGCTGATCGTTCATACTCAATCGGACGGCTGGATTGTCTGGGATTCAACAACCGGAAAGAAGCTGACGACGATCGAAGGGGACTCACCCTCCGATGCGGGCTTAACTTTCAGCCATGATGGTCGCTATATGGCCGTTGCTGATCACCGCACAGTTCTTGTCTACGACACCTCGCGAGGACGCGTTGCCGCCCGAATGGCACGCAATCATAACGGCAGGGATCTTAATCTCTTCAGCTGTTCCGGGCTTGCTTTCTCGCCGGATATGCAGGAGCTGGCCGGGTTATTTTCGGATGGCCAATTTGTGGTCTGGTCTAACAAGGGAGAGATTATTCTGGAAGAAATTCTGTCGGATATTGAGCGCAGTATGGGTCGCGATATGTCGGCAGTATTCTATCTGCCAGATAAATCAGGCTGGTTTCTGAACGGCAAAACACTTCTTGATCGAAAGACAATGACATTCCTGTGGGAGATCAATGAAGTGGCCTGGCACGACGGTGTGAGCTCGATACTGGATCAGAATACCGTGATGACGACATCGAACGACGGGGGAGATCTGGATCTCGTGTTCCTGACGATTCCCTGGGAAAAGATCCGGGCTGCTCAGGGCGAAATGACTCAGGATGCCAAGCCACTTCTTACGCGAGGCGGTGCCGTCAGTTTAGAGGTGCAGATGGGTGAGGTTCGTTTTGCCGATTCCGGACAGACTCAGGCATCGATCATTGATGGGTTCAAGCAGCGGCTCGCGCTGAACGAGGTTTCCATTGCGGAGAATCAGCCGGTGAAATTAATCGTGAGTTACTCCGAAGCGAGCGGCGGCCAGAAGACTGTTCGCAATATGTTTGGGCGTTTGGGGGGAGGCGCGTCGGAAACCGTTGTCGAAGATACAGAAATCACCGTCAATGTTGAAATGCGTGTTGAAGGCCGCTCTGAACCAATCTGGAAACGGGAGATCAAGGAGGAGATTGATCTGATCGTTGATGCAGAGCTGAATCCTCAGGCATTTCGCAACAATAACTTTACCAGAGCATTGCAGAGTATTCAGCGATTGAACATTCCGACACGGATCAACAACAACGGCGACTCGGCCCTGCCGGTTCGAACCAGTCTCTAACGCTTTGTCCAGATGCGATTTTGCGGTTCATGGTCTTGCATGAGGCTTCTTGTCTGGACAGGACACTGCACTGGGCATCAGGCTCGTCGAAGCGCAGATCACAAATGGGACTGGCTCCGATCCTGTGTGCTGTAATTTGGTTCGGGGATATGTTCTTCCAGTGGTCGGAGAAACGAGATGTCCAGACAAGTGATGAACTGTCGATTCTGCCAGCGAAACTTCAGAGTTTCATCGTCATTGGCGTCATCGACTTTTGTGTGTCCCGATTGTCGAGCTGATCAGACACAGGACGTGTCAGGACGTGCAGGCAGGGGGACAAGCACGTCAGCGAAGGCTGCAAACCTAATGCCAGCCAACGCATCACCACTTTGGTTGACGGCATTGTCTTCATCTGCGATCACCGCAGCCGGATTACTGTTTTCCCAATGGCTGCTACACCCGGCTAGTGTCTTGCCGCCGCCTCGTGATTCTGCCAGTTCTTCGCCGAAGTCCGAGGTGTTGCCAGCAGATCGAGTCGTTTCCAGGGCCAATACGACAGTCGAGTTGCCATCTGTTGCGTCCCGGATATTGCCTTCTCAAGCAGAGAACGCTGAACCTTCGCGACCGATGGATGATTACTCGTCGCCGCAGAATAACGATCCGGAAGTATCAAGCACCTCTCCTCCTGTGAATGCCCCTGCTGTATCTGAGGTCATGGCCAACGGAGCAAATCGTCTGGCCGCGGCGCAGAGAATTCAGGAACGCATACGAAATGGAGAGATTCCTACTGTTGCAGAGTTTGAGGCCGCTGGTATCAACATGACAGACGAGCATCGTCGGATATTGATGCAACAAGCTGCTGTTTCAGGACTGACTCCGAAAAGTCCTTCCATGGTCGCGGAGAGCAATTCCGAGGATCCTACGGCACAGGCGGGGAGCTCAGAGATTGCCAACTCAACCAAAGAGACGCCGGCAGCGTTGGCTGAGGCTTTTCCCGATGTCGTTCCAGCGTGGGCTGATGTCAAAGACTCACTTCGATTGCCCGTACCTCGAATCATCGCGGATGACTCAGTACCTGTGTTCTCGGGACTACGTCCGCAGTTCATGCAATACAAAAGATCCTTGTTCGAAGTGAACACAGGACGAGAAATCGCAAAACTACCGGCAGAGTTTTCCAGTGATCAGGCGTTGGTGAGTAATGATGGTCGCTACGTCGTTCGGTTCAAGGATTCGCTTGGGGCTGGCATCGCTGCGATCTATGTGCATAGGGCACAGAATCCGTCGGAAGTGCTCAGATTGGAATGCAATCGTTATCATTCGGTTGACTATATTCATCTATTGACGTCCAGATTGGTCTTTGTCTTCGGTGATACGAAATCCGGAGAGCGATGGACAATCTGGGATCTTGAGGATGGAAAGGAAGTTTCGTCTTTCAACACAGGCGATGGATCTGGTTCACAGGCCTATAGCGTTAATCCAGCAGGTTCAAGATTCGCCATGTGGACATACACAGATGGCGTGAGAATCTACAATCTGTCGAATGGGCAAATTGAAGGGCAGCTTGAGCCACCCAGAAGTAGTCCTGCGGGGCGATTTTCGATCCAGAGCCTGAGCTTTTCTCCGGATGGTAAAGAAATCGCTGCGGTGCTCTATCCGTCGCAGATTGCCGTTTGGTCAAGTGATGGGAAATTGCTTCAACAGGAGCTTGTCCCGAGAACGGGCTATGGAATTTCGGGGGATGAAGCGGGCCTTTCCTGGCTACCCGATGGAAGTGGGTGGTTTGTGGGAGGCAGAATGCTGGTCGATAGGAAAACGTCATCTGTCATTTGGGAAATTGTTCGCAATCGCAGTGATTCAGGCAGACAGATGGTTTCGCGAGTGCTTTCAAATGACCAGGTGCTGGTTATGCGCGGCGACGACGAGGCTCGGGAAATGATGCCAGTCCGCATCCCATGGGATAAGATTCGTGACAAACTGAAATTGATTCGAACTGATGAACCCGTTGACCTGAAACTCGGGGCGACAATTAGTTTGCAGGCAGAGGTCGGAGAGGTGAGATCCGCAAGTCGCGAAGAAGTCGACAGTGCATTGAAAGCCTCAGTTGCAAAGATTCTGCAGATATCCGGCCTGAGTGAGGCCGCAGACCAGCCAGTCCGACTGGTGTTGCGTCATGTTGAGGCGGTCGAGGCAGATCGGACAAGAAGCGGTTTGTTCTCAATCCTGGCCGGGCCGTCTCAGGCAAATGGTCAGGCAAAGGATACGAAGGTCACTATCTCGGTTGAGCTTCAGAATCGCACAACCGGTGAGGTTTATTGGAAGACGATTGTCGAGTCCTCCGGTGCGTTTCATGTACGGGGCGAAGTTACCGAACAATCCCTGAGAGCCGCTGCATTCCAGCAGGCACTGGAAGAGCTTGAAAGGACATTACTGCCGACGCGACTATTCCCCGGAAGTCGTGACGGCTTGCCCGTGCAGTCCATGATTCCGTAATCCAGTTCTCGGTCCTGGCGAGTTAAGGCAGTGGCTCAATTCTTGGCTTACCATTCTCCGGATCTTTGGAACTTCTCTTTCGCATTTTGGGCAAACTTGCGTGATGCGGCGGCCATGTTTTCGAGAATCTCGTCGTAGCTGAGTCCGACCGTGCTGCGCGCGGCCTGGATAACGGTTTCACATTCGTTCGTGTCCATGAACTTCGCCGCCTCCAGGAGTTGCGGTTGTTCTTCCGGTGTGACGACAAGGAAGCCGTGCTTGTCGGCGTGAATGAGATCTCCCGGAGAAACTTTTCTACCAAAGACTTCCACGTCGCAGTTGAACTCAACCGCCTGGACGGCAGCGTGGCCCACGCACAATCGTCGAGCAATAGCCTTCAGTCCGGCGTTCGTCATTTCATCGACGTCACGAATCGCACCGTCGGTGATCGTGCCGACACAACCCAGGGATTTATGAACATTCGCGTTCACTTCACCCCAGAACGACCCAATCACTCGTGGCTTGTCCAAATCCTGAATGACAACAATCTTTGGTCCGGGCACGCTCGCCAGATAACGGCGATATTCAGCATTGGCGTTCGGCTTTGTCTTCTTGTGTTCTGGATTGCTGGGCTCAATTTTCAATGTGACGGCGTAGCCAACCATAGGGCCCATCTGCGGCATAAAGTCGCGAGTCTCTTCCAGATTAAACGCGTCAGCGCAGTTGTCTCGCTTTGTAATCTGCTCCCAGCCATTGTAGATGGTTGGTGTGTTCCATCGCTTCAATTGCAGCAGATCGGAGTGGCTCAGGATTCGTGGCGTGTTCATGCTAAACTGATTTCAGAAAAGTTGATTGAGTTTGGTTCGCATTCAAAACGGATTTCCCCGGAGTCTAACGACTTGCAATGGCTCCCGGCAACGATGCTCCGCGGTTCGTCCACGGCAACACATTTTTTGAATTTGAGCGGTTCGTAGGGCGTGACAAGTTCGCCCCAGCGAACGCAGGCACACCAGTTTTCTCGAGGGCGCCCATCGGTGTGCCTGCACTCGCTATCGCTCGCTTGTCACACCCTACGAAACGCTCACGTGAAACTAAAATCCACAACGTAGGGTGTGACAAGTTCGCCCGAGCGAACGCAGGCACACCAGTTTTCGCACTCATCATCGCATGCAGCGCAACCGAAGGGCAAGCCGATGGCCACGCGGCGATGTTTTACGTGAGGCGCACATCGGTGTGCCTGCACTCGCTATCGCTCGTTTGTCACACCCTACGTTATTCACCCCATTCCGGTTCATCCCAACCGGGCACCGGGTCAATGCCGCCCCAGTCGAGATCATACTCGCCCTCGCCGACGAAACGATGAAACGACGACCATTCCCAATCACGGACTCGTGGCACGAGTTGATGTTTGCGAGGGCTCCAGTGACAGTAATCCGCACAGCGTTTGAGATCGTCTTCATCTCGAACGGTGTGTTCCCAATATCGCTTCTGCCAGATGCCACGAAGGCGGTGTTTCCTGCGAGAACGCGACTGCTCAAGTTCAGTACCGCCGGATTCCAGCCAGCGGCAAGTGAACTCTTCTTTGATACGAGTCCATCGCATGGGATAGCGAGCATCATTTGAGGGCAAAGACCAGATGGTGTGCCAATGGTCAGGAAGCAAAACGATGGCCACGATTTCGAACGGGTGATCGTTTTGGACTTTGAGGATTGCTTCACGAAGGCATGCTCGTCCGAGGTCGGTCGTCAGAATCGGCCGCCGACGATGGGTGACACAAGTGAAGAAATAGGTTCCTCCCGGGACAAAGTTGCGTCGATAGTTGGGCATGTGTCGCTCCCAGAAACCGTAGGGTGTGACAAGTTCGCTCCAGCGAACGCAGGCACACCGGGTTTTGCATCCATCATCGCATGCAGCGCAACCGAAGGGCAAGCCAATGGCCACGCGGCGCTGTTTTACGAGACGGCGCCCATCGGTGTGCCTGCACTCGCTGTCGCTCGCTTGTCACACCCAGTCTGTTGCGCTTTGAAAGACCGCGTTATCAGGCGAGCTGCATCAGGGCCGGAAAAATTCGATGGTTCTGAAACTCATTCTTTCTGATGGCAATGACTCAAACGAGTCGTCAGTGCTTTCGTTTCAGGATGATAAACAAGCCACCTGTTTCATCAGGAAGAACTTCCCACTTCTCTGGTTCGACTCGCAGTTCCCTTACGTCGGCAAGAGAACGAACTTCGCTATAAGGATGGCTGGTGTCGAGAACGATGTAGTCCGTGTCTGCAGGTACTCCAGACTGATAATTGTTGACCGCTCGGAGATAACCACTGTAATCATAAGATCGTTCGAAATGAGTAAACCGAGTATGCGCGTAATCCGTCGAAGCGACCCTCGCGGTCACCGGAATCTTCTCGATCACTTTCTGAAATTCCGCAGCGCGCGGTCCGGGAACGTACAGATTCTTCCAGCCATACGATGATTCTCCAGACCAGAAGTTCGCTCCCATCGGCATCATGGATCCGGTGACCGCCGTCAACAGAGCACAGAGAAACGCAAATCGAGCCCATCGTACACTGCGCTGGTTTTGTGAAAGTCCGGCTGCAGCGGCCCACAACAGGACCGGAAGCAATGGTGCATGGAAGTGGTGATACGGTATGGGAGGAATCTGCGCAGCCATGTCGACAGAACTGCTTCCTCCAGCCGAGCCGGAATCGTTCCCGAGTTGAATCAAGCTCAGCATCACAAAAGTCGGAACGCCGGCCAGCAGGTAAACAGGACGCCGCCACGTCAGTGCTCCCAGGGGGATTGTCAGCATCACAAGGTAAGTCAGCGTGCGAAAGCTGAAGAAGACACCCATGACTTTGCCCGGATCACGCAATGCCGTACGAACGAGATCTCCAGGGCTGCTGCCGAGTTCCCCAAAGTATCGGCTGTAGTGGACATGAGCTCCGTCACGAAACCCAGGAATAATGACAAGCACCGCCAGCAGCACGTAAAAGACGGAGAACAATAAAACTCCGAGTGACCACTTTGAATATGGCGTCAGCAATCTTCGGGCACTACTATCCGTGGTGTCACTGGAAGTCTTAGATGCGGTTTGTCGCTGGCACAAAAACAAAACCAGCCCAATCGATCCTACAACCAGGGCAAAGTCTTCCTGAGTTGATAATGCGATCAAAAAGAAAAGTGACGATCTCCAGAGTTTCCGTTGCTCAGCGAAGTCGATGCCCCAGAACAGAAACGGCATCCCATAACAGCTTGGCCGCAATGTTTTGAGATCAATCGCAATATCCAGATAGTGCATGGGGAAGAACAAAAGCCAACCCAAAGCCAGCCACATCGCAGCTCGCGAACTTCCGGAATGTCTACGTGCAATAGAAAAGACAGGAATTGCGCAGATGGCCAGCGAGAACGACGCACAAGCCTCCATCGTCAGGTAAGACGGAAACAGTATGTGCAGCGGAAGCAACAGCAGATGGATCACCTGAATGTGCTCGCCCAGAAATAGTCCCTGATCGAGATAACTGCGGAAGCCTTTGCCATGCCAAACGTTCCAAAGATGCTCCTCGTACATCGCCGAATCGCCATGTGGAACAAGAAGGCCCGCATAGAGTCGTTCGTTCATCCAGAAAGACATGGCCTCCCAGACGAATACTGCAATGATGACGACAGCAAGTTCCACGCGGACAAAGCCGGCAGTGGCAGACTCAGGGTTGATCGCTGACGTGTCAGAAATCTGACTGAGCCACTCATTCAGAATGCTTGCCAGAATCAGAGTCAACGCATAGGGCGTAGTCGTGGCAACAAACGCCGTGAATGATATCCGGCTGACGAGCGGGGCGGCAAACCAAACGGCAAGCCAGACACCTGCAAACACTCCTGGCCGCGCGATCGCTGCAGTGCGCGACGAGAACGAAAGTGAACGAAAACTTACCTTCGATTTTGCCTCAACTTGTGCCGCGGTTGTTTGCCGCTTCGAGGATGCTACCCAGTGCGACAGGATTGTAATTCCAAGCAGAGCACCTGCGACTCGCAGGAAGACCGAAGCCGCTGGCAGATTAGTTTGTGAAACTCCACTGACAGATTTCGTGGTGTTTCCACCAAAGCAAGAAATGAAGAATTCGTGAATATCATTCGGCCAAAACACCAGCGACAGGTTCGCGTCGCTCATGACCGTAAAGATCATTCCGGAAAGCAGGAGGCTGCCGAGCAGAAAAAGTCCGCAGGAGACAAGCCCCGAGCGTGATTTATGAATGGTAGACATACGAAATCAGGTTGGCACAAAACGGGCAATTCACGCGGGCGGTCTTGAGATTTCATCGTTTACCGCCCAGCAGTAGACGCTGGCTTTTTTGCTGCAGGCTTTCGTGGGGCCGTCCCCTGCAGCCAGGCCGGAAACAAAAAGCGGAATCAAGAGACGGTCGATTCGCGGGAATCCTGGCAGAAACCGCTGCGAGAACGTACGTCGGCGGACTTTTTGTCGGGAAAAGAAAGCCTGCAGTTTCGCAGATCTCCCAGACTTCCCAGCGTTTCAAAAGAACCTATTGACCGGATTTTCGAGAACTGTGACCCTACCCGGCCCGTCATTTTCATTCGTTCCAGCGTTCAGAATGCGTTTCAGCGCAAGCCGCGAAAGCTCGTTGAGAGCATTGTTGTGGCTCTGGCTGAACGCTCATGAATGCCCCAGACTTCAACCTGTGCTTATCTCGCACAATGAGTTCCAACGCTCTGTCGAGGGCGACGAATCGCCTGACGTTATCCGCAACTTTCCCCACGCTGTTTTTTGTATGCGTGTTGGGCTGTATTTCAGGTTGCGCGACGACCGAATTTTCTCAGCTCCGAGAGAAGCCGCACAATCCACTTACGGAACGTCTGAATAAGACTGCATTCGGGCTTGTGAAACATTCGGAGCGAACTGAACTGTTTCTGCGTCAGACCGGTTATCAGGGTGGCGATGATCTTAAGCTCATGATTCGGCATTCCGCCACTCATCGAGCTGGTAAGCATTATTATGAGGCGACTCATTCGCTGTCCGAGCTGAATTACCTTGCGGCCGAAGTTGTGAAGACTCGTGATCCTCAACTGGCGTCAGAGTTGTATCTGGATTCTTCGAAAGCTGCGTGGCGCTATTTTGCGACACAGGATACCAGCGGTGAGCAGCCCGATCCGTCACGAAGTGAGCATCGAAGCACAGCCGAAGTTTATAACGCGGCTTCCGAGGGTTTGCTTCGTATCTCAAATCGCCTGGGGAAGGTTAAACTCGGACAGTCTATGCAGATGCCGCTGACGTATCGCCGACTACTTTTTGATATCCCGTTCCCTTCGAATCTGTTGACACCGGAACAGCTGAGCGAGTTTGAATTCGTGTCGGATTATGAACTCAAGAACTTGAAGGCGCGTCACGCCACACAGGGTTTGGGAGTACCGATCATTGCGATTCGACGTGCATCACAGAGTCCGGATCCGGTCGAAAAGTATTACACCAAAGGGATGAGCTTCGCCGCGACTCTGGTTTTAAGATTCGAAGAGACCGAGCAATCCTACGATTCGCCCTACGATGTGCAGTTGCAGATTTTCGACCCCCGCGAGTCTGAGGCGATGCTGGTAGGTGATTCTTTGATGCCTCTGGAGACCGACGTAAGTACTCCGCTGGCTCGCTACCTGAGCAATCGCGATATCAGTTTGCTGGATACATGGGGATTTATCCGCCCGGATCGAGCACAAAACGTCGCTGGGTTATACATGGTGCAGCCTTATGATCCGGATCGCATCCCGGTGCTGATGGTTCATGGGATCTGGTCCAGCCCGATGACGTGGATGGAGATGTTTAATGATCTGCAGGCTGACCCTGAGATTCGCAGAAAGTATCAGTTCTGGTTTTATCTGTACCCGACGGGTGAGCCCATCGCCTTTTCAGCGGCTGGCCTCCGTGAAGAACTTATGCAGGTACGCAACGACTGCGATCCCTATCGCCGGAATACTCGACTGGATGAGATGGTTGTGGTCGGGCACAGCATGGGAGGACTGCTGTCCCATATGCTGACGATCGACAGCGGAAATCGTCTCTGGAATTCGGTTAGTTCGAAGTCGGTCGAAGAGTTGCAGACAAGCACTGAGGTGAAGTCTGAGATTCGAAGGGTCTTCTTCTTTCAGTCGAATCCTTCAATTGATCGCATCGTGACGATCGCCAGTCCGTATGGCGGAAGTTCCTTCTCCAATCGTTTCACTCGCTGGTTGACGGGATCATTTGTCTGGCTGCCAGCAAAGACCTATGAATTGACACGCGTGATCTTCGAGCAGGATAAAAAGAGTTGGTGGGATCGGGTGACGGCACCAAAGACCAGCCTGGATTCACTGACCAAGAAATCCGCAGTCCTTACGGTGATTCGAGATTCACGTGTGCCGGATGAGGTGAAGCACCATAACATCGTTGGTGTTCGCAAGGGACGTGATGTTAATTCGTGGACAGACGGAGTTGTGGCCTACTCCAGCGCGCATCGTGAGGATGTGACCAGTGAGAAAGTCATTCCGGCCGGACATCGAGAAGTCCTCCGTCATTCCGAAACCGTGGCGGAAGTAAGACGTATTCTGCTTGAGCACCTGCAGGAGACTCAACGTCGACGTTTTCCTGCCATCCCGGCGAACATGACTGTGGAGCGTCCCGGACACGCGACGCTCGGCAGGACACTGACGCCATAGCGAACTGGATGTGGTCGAGCCAGCGTTTATGCTGAATGCCGGTCGAAGGCGACGACCGAAAGATGTAGTGACCGAAAGATTTGATGACCGAAAGATTTGACGACCGAAAGATTTGACGACCGAAAGATGTAGTGACCGAAAGATTCGGGCCTGAGATTTTTGTCTGGTGCTTGATTTTTCTGTCGTTCAATTTTTCGGTCAGACTCCTGGCCTTGCTCAGTTACGCATGGTGCCAGCCTTAATCGATGAGTGGTGGACCGAAAGATTCTGACCAGAGAACTTCATCTGGTGCTTGATTTTTCTGTCGTTCAATTTTTCGGTGGTAAAAATCTGGCTGGACAGCGAGTCATCCGGGAATCAGTGCGAGTCACGTCCGTATGAACGCCACCCTTTGAACATAGATGCGTAATCAGGTCGCATACAATTTGCATCCGAAATGACGGATCACCGATCCGAGAACGCCCTGTTCAGCTAACTCTGAGAACCCGGGCTTGTTCGGACGATGATGCGATTTCCGGTGACACGGATGACTTCAACAGCTGTTCCGTGATCGATGTAAGCACCGTCGCTGACGACATCAATATACTTGTCGCCAAACATTGCTTTGCCCGACGGACGCAAGGCAGAGGCCGTTACACCCGTTGCGCCGACATCGACCGGGGCCGGGTGCGAATGAGTCGCCAGCAATGATGGACTCAGGATTGGGCCTCCGGCCTCTGCTGGCGCGTAACCAGGGGGAGTGAGAATCAGACGGTTCAGAAATGGAATCGTTGGCAGAAATCGGTTCAGGACTGCGGCCACGGCGATCACGGTGACCATCGCTCCAGCCAGCGAACCAAGACTGCTCATCGATTCTTCAAAGCTCTCCGTGGCAGTCATCCCGGAGAATGTATGACTCGCCAGAATCAAAGAAGCGATCGTGAGCAGGATTCCCGAGACTCCGAAGACTCCGAAGCCGGGAATCACAAAGATTTCCAAAGCCAGCAATCCGATACCCAACACGAATAGAACCAGTTCCAGAGTACCCGCTGTGCCGCCAAGAAAGCGGCTCCAGAAAAACAGCGAGAAGAACACTGTGGCGAGGATGGCAAAGAATCCTGAAGGCAGATGGAGTTCGATATAGACGCAGATGATACCCAGAGTGATCAGCAGGAATCCGCCAACGCCGGAATTCAGCACGGCAATCAGCGTGTCGACCCAGGTGCTGGCCACTGGCGTTAAGCTGGCTTTCTCTGAAATGCCCAGGCGACTTCGCAATTCATCTTCATCATGGCATGGCGCATCCGCCAGTTGCAGTTCATGAGCACGCTCACCATGGACTGTCAGCAGAATTCCCTTGCGAGATTCCGGAACCATGGGGCCCTGAATCCATTCCTCATTGGCCGCCTGAATTTCAGCTTCCGACATATAGGTAACTCGACCATCGGCCTTGTTGGTTACCTGAAAAACCTCAAGATCCTTATCGATCATCGCCTGAAGTAATGCGGGTGGTCGATTTTTTCTTTTGGCAAGTATCGCCGCGAACTGCAGGAATGGACTGACGATTTTTTCTGGCGCGCGTTCAAATTGTCCGCCCGGTTCAGTGAGTGTGATCACACCGATATCTCCAATCTGAGCATCCGGGTGCATCAGAATCTTATCGCATCCAAAAGCAATCAACGCGCCGCCGCTCCATGCCCCTTTAGGGATCCATGCCACGGTGGTGATCTTTGTCGAATCGAGTTCAGAGAGTGTCAGAGCCAGATGTTCGGCAACGTCCTTGTCTCCTCCCGGAGAATCAATCTTCAGGACCAACACATTGCAGCCATTGGCCACCGCGTTGCGGACTTCCCGCTGCACAAACTCCCCGAGGACGCGATCGATCACACCATCAACGGCGATCACTCGCGGAACAATATCCGCTTTGTTACGCAATGGTTCGCGCATGGATTCCAGAGGCAGTTCAAGGGCGGCCGCCACTTCAGCTCGATTCTTCGCGGTTCGCAGAACGAGAAATCCCGCCATCTCTGAGTCCAGCCCGAGAAAATTTCCCGGTGAGCCAGCTTCTTTGATGGTTTCCGTTTTCGAGATCACCGCATTCTGGTTCTGCAGCAACATGAGTTCCGCTGGCGTCAGAAAACGTTGTTCGACGGAGTTCGGAGATGTCTCGAGGGAGACTCTCAGCAACGCTTCGGACGGATTCATCATCGCTTGGACAACGCCGCGGGATAAACGAGGATTGCGGCGGCGATCAACCAGACTCATAATAAAAATCTGGTCTTCGTTCGAAACCGCCTCACCTCGCCCGATGTCCCCCAACGTGGCATCCGGATGCATCACGATATCGTGGCAGGCCAGAGCAAGAATCGCGCGATTGCCGTCGATGGAACGAGGTACCCAGGCAATCGTCCTGACTCGACTGACGTCAGATGATGTCAGGAATCGCACCACGTCGCTCACATGTCCGAACCCGGCGGTTCCCGGTTCAATCTCCAGGACCAGAAGAGCGTCTCGATTTTCGCGAGTTGCCTGAGCCTGAAGGTCTGTGGCAAGATTCGTCAGTTCGCTGACCATTTGGTCGTTAAGCGGACTTGTTACTGTCAGAAATTGCCCGATTGGTTTTTGTGCGGCTTTCGGTTCGGACTTCTGGTGAGCACTGGCCACGCCGGCAAACAGACTCAGACCTGCCAGCAGCATCGCAGCCAGAGGAATGTGTCTCATTTGTAATGACTCCCCGGAAATTGCTCTAAGGTTGCTGAAGTGAAACATCGTCGGATTGTAGCAGTTGTCGTCCGACATGGCCAAAATCCCCGGGTTATTCGCCGTCGGCTCGATAACCCTGGCCTTTGTTTGGGCTCAAACGCGGACATTCTCACTATGGATGACAGGAAACGTCAATTGCGGACAGAAATGCGGTTCCTGATGACGAACAGAAGTTTGAACGGATCGCCGTAGAGTCGAATGAAATCGTGAAGAGGGTGCTACGAACGGCAATGAAGACAATGGTAAACAGAACAGGCCGGTCGTATTCGGCCTCTGTCTTCATGTGTTCTCTTTTGGCACCGTCTCCCGCAGATTGCCGTCATGCGATCAGATTGGCACGCTGTTGGCGAGCGAAGTGGCAGCGATAAGAATAAGGATGCATTCAATCCGGAATCAGCAAGTCTGAATCACGGAGGAATCGCACGTCGCTCTTGCTGGCGTCGTCATTGGGCTTTTGACTCATTCGCGTATTTTCGTCGTTCAACCCGCCATCATCGATCAGGGGAATCATTTCGGTTGGCTGGATGGGCGAAATCTTTCTGGGCAACGGGCTATCTGGTCCGAGATGCACTCGGTAGCTGATTCCTGACAGCGACAATTGATCGCCCGGCAGCAAAGCTCCGCGCACGACTCGTTGTCCGTTGACACGAGTTCCGTTGGTGCTTCCCAGGTCTCGCAGGTACAGCAGTCCATCCGTCTTCACGAGAATACAATGCTGCTTGGATATGTTTGTATGTTCAATGACCAGGTCGCACAGCTTTGAACTGCGACCCACGACCGTAATCGCGCGAGTCAATGTGATTGCTGCTCCACCCTGTTTTGGGATCAGTTGTGCCAGCATAAAATTTAGTCCCCGTCAGGGATTCTCTACCACATTCAATCAGTGTTCACACAGAGTCCACGTGCAACCGCTCGCTGATTATGCGGTCGAATGTTCGTAAAACAAGGCTTTCCGCAGCTATGGGCATGTTTTTGCCCCGATGAGTGTCGGAAGACGCAATCTCTGGTTTCTTTGCGTGACTGGTAACCTTTACCAAATCCGGGCAACCCTGTTGCCGGGCACAGGCTGGATTCATATGCGCGGGAATTGGCGTGTGCCGCCAAAATTCTTCCGCGGGCAATTTGAGATGGTGTAGATTCAATCAAAGGGTCGCGGATGTCGAAGCGACGCATAAGAACCGGTTGATTTGGAGTCCGAGATGTTTAAGAAGTTGATGCTGTGTGTAATGGCCGTTGCGTTTGTCCTGACTGCTGCAGAAGTCGGCCAGGCCGGAAACAAGTGCGATACTTGCTGCGATACTCCGAAGTGCAAGCTTCCTAAGCTTTCATTGCCAAAGCTGAAGATGCCGAAGTTAAAGCTCCCAAAGCTGAACTGCCTTCAGCCAAAATGTGATTCCTGCGAGCCAGCATGTGCCGCACCAGCTTGCGAAACCCCGGCATGCGGAACGCCGGCTTGTGGCACGCCTGGCTGCGGAGAATCGGGCGCTGCTTGTGCAGCAGCCAGCGCGACTCCTGCACCGGCTGCAGCGACTCCTGCACCAGCCGAAGCAGCACCTGCTGCTCCATCGCCATCTGCTGCTGATGCTCAAAAATAGTCTGATAATTTTGATCTGAAACTACTCAGAAGCTCGATCGTTTTTCGCGATCGAGCTTTTTTCGTTACAATGCCGGGGCACAGCTCTTGAGATTTTCGTCTTGCACAACTTTAGTCAGGATCAGACCGTGGCTGAAACTGGTTTTTCCTGTCCGCAGACTCGCGAACAGGTGATCAATATGTACTTTCTGGAACATCGTGCGAAACTGCTGGACGTCGCCGCATTTCTCGATCGTCTGGACCGCGCTCGTCCAACCGCCTCAAACGTGGACTTTCGCGAAGCCGCTCTGAACGAAGCGGTGCGAATTCTCGTCGATGGTCAGCCTCAGCGAGCCAAACGGATTCTCGCTCTGCTGAGTGATTCAACAACCGAGATTCCTCAGTCAGCACACGGGATGAAGGGTGCATCGGGAGCAGTTCGAGTAAACTCCGGAGGTGCATCGTGAAGTATATTGATCCACATGTTCACATGGTGTCCCGCACAACCGACGACTATCAACGCATGGCGCTGGCCGGATGCATTGCGATCACTGAACCCGCGTTCTGGGCTGGTTTCGATCGTTCATCGGCACAGGGTTTTTTCGACTACTACCGACAACTGACCGAATACGAACCTCGCCGCGCCGCGTTATTTGGCATTCAGCATTTTACGTGGCTGTGCATCAATCCGAAGGAAGCTGATGATCCCGGGTTTGCGCGGGAAGTCATCGCTTTGATACCGGACTTCCTGAAGTGCGACAACGTACTGGGAATTGGTGAGATTGGTCTGAATAAAAACACAAAGAATGAAAAGATCATTCTCGAAGAACAGATCGCACTGGCTGAAAAGCACAACCAGCTGATTCTCGTTCACACTCCGCACCTTGAGGATAAGCGTAAAGGCACTCGACTGATCATGGATGCACTGAGTGCGAGCCAGATCGATCCGGGGAGAATTTTGATCGATCACGTCGAAGAACATACTGTCGCAGAAGTGCTGGACCGAGGATTCTGGGCGGGAATGACATTGTACCCGGATACCAAGATGACGCCTCAGCGTGCAACGGACGTGATCGAGATGTATGGCTCAGAACGGATCTGGATGAACTCAGCGGGTGACTGGGGTTGCAGTGACCCGCTTGCCGTTCCGAAGGCCCGCATTGAAATGTCTCGACGTGGGCACCAAATGAGTCTGATTGACAAAGTGACTCTGGATAACCCGCGGACTTTTCTCAGTCAGTCAGAAAAGTTTGTGTTGAAGGCTGAATGAACTGGGTTGAGCGACAGAGACAGCATGGTTTGCTGCGCATCAGATTTGCCGGGATTAAGCCTCTGTGTGGCTGCTTCTGTTAATATCATCACCGGAGGTTCCCTGTCATGAATTGCGGACGACGTGAGAATGGTTGTGTGTTTTTTGTGACCATGGCGAAGCAGCCAGGACAGTTCCTGAGGAGAGAGCTGGCTAATGACATTCCTTTGCAGTACCAAACGGAATCGCGTTTCCTGACGCACAGGAATGTTCAAGAATAATCTTTGATGGCCAAAGTGCCGGGTTTTTTCTCATACGTTGCTTTCGGGCTGTTATCGAATGTCCACTCAGCAGTTCACAATCACCTCAGAAACTGCGGGTGCCGTTTTAGGCGCTTTAAGAAAGCATGTGGAGAATCTGCCCTGGTCTGCTGCTCGAAAGCACATGGAGGGCCGCAGGATTTCAGTCAATGGAATTCTGTGCGTGGATGAGGGGCGACGAGTTGTTGCGGGGGATATGATCGAACTTCGCCATCAGCCTTTGCCTCCTCCACCACGGGACGATGACGTTCGAATTCTGCATCTCGATGAACATCTTGTGGTCGTGGACAAGCCCGCCAGAATGTTATCCCTTCGACATCCCGGCGACGTCAAGTGGCGACAGGAAAGAAAAGATCTTCAGCCGTCGCTGGAGGAATGTTTGCATCGCCTGATTCCGCGTCGGCGTATCGCGAGTTCTTCGCAAAACAATCATGAGTTATTGGCGGTTCACAGAATCGATCGAGAAACAAGTGGCATTCTGGTCTTCGCACGCACGGAGAAAGCTCAGCAGGGGCTGATCGACCAGTTTGCCACGCATTCTGCAGTGCGAAAATATCTGTGTGTGATCCCGGGAAAGCTGCCTGCACAAACGATTGAGTCGTATCAGATTCGGGATCGTGGCGATGGTTTACGGGGTAGTTCAGATCAACCGGCGGACGGACAAAGAATGGTGACGCACATTCGTTCTTTGCGTCAGTTGGGCGAGTATTCTGAACTGGAATGTCGTCTGGAAACAGGGCGAACGAATCAGATCAGAATCCATCTGGCCGAAAAGAGTCATCCAATTTGCGGTGACGTCAAGTATCGAGGTCCTTTTGGACAGCCTCCCATTGCGGATCTTAGCGAGGCTCCGCGATTAGCGTTGCACGCGACTCAACTGGGTTTTATTCATCCGGTGACTCAGGAAGTTCATGATTATCAGTTACCCTGGCCCAAAGATATTCAGGGGTTGATCCGTCGTCTTTCCACCGTACGCGTGGAAGGCCCGGAGTCATCGAGGGTCAAAGGGCGGAAGAGTCAGCGGTAATCCCAAAGTTATTCCAGGACTGCTCCTCGAAGTCGATTGTAGAGCGAATCCCAGCCCGTAATCGTAACGCTGGACTGCCATGTGTCTCCGCGACGAAATGATTCAAGTTCAGAATTCATCGATTCCGGAGCAACCACTTCAATCGGCCGCTGAGTTCCTGCAATCTGTCCGATGACTGTCTTCCCATTGGAAAATTCGGGAGCAGCATCCGTTATGCCGAACGAAGTACTGATGCGATCAACAACGACCGTGATGTCATAGACTTCATTAGCCGCCGCTTCGAGAATGAGATTGCGTTGTGCACTATTTCGGCCGGCTGACTCGAGCAGGGAAAGCAGTTCTTCGATCGACTCCGGCGGTGTGTTCTCTGAAGACACCGACCAGTGTTCGTCAGGTGGAAGTGCAGGAGGACTCATGCCCTGCACTGCTGTCGTTTTGGGAGCCACAACGCCGGATGGCGAGAATGCCGGAACCCGATCGAAAGGCAAAGTCGCAGATCCCGATAAGGCCGTTGGGGACGAGACGGCCGATGTGTTCGGCAACCGGGCCTGCTCGCCAAGAAACTCAAGCGGAACAACCTGCAGAGATTCTGTGTGTGTCCAGTCCGGGAAGCTCGGAATGTCGATGCAGAAGTTGATAGTCCATTTCAGGGAGTTGTCTGATAACTCAAAGCTGTACGAATTTGTCGCCGGGAATGTGATGGTGATCTTTTCATCAACGAGTGCTTCCGGATCCAAGAGGCCACCTTCGCGGAGAATGTGCTTTTCGGTCAGGACTTTATGCTTGTGAGTCGTCTTATTGGTCCCGCTGCCGGATGTGGCAGATTCCTCGGCAATCAGTTCTGCATAAATGCTGTTGACGACAAAAGACTTTCGAGGAGTAAAGCGGATCCCGAAAGTCCAGTCTTCTGTTGGTGCAACCACGACATGGGTGACCGAAACTTCGACTTCACCAAGTCGGGACTTCAATGCTTTCTTCCTGACCCAGATAAACCCCACCACGATGAGAATGATCGGCAACAGAAACAAGGCGGTCATCGCCACAGCAACCAGGAGAAGCGCCAAAATGCTCCCCAGAATGATCTTGCCGATTGGGCCGACGCTGGTCTCTGCGGTCTGGGCTGTAAGTGACACAACTTTACTGCGTTCCCCCGTGAACAACTCCGGGCGAATTCCGGGACGCAGCTCATACTCTTCTTCGGCGCAGGGATTCTTCGCCCACGGAACATCGACATCCACGCGAACGTAGTGATCAATGTAAACCAGATGGCCTCGATAGGTTACAGGGTGAGATGGCGAAGTTATGGCAAAGGGAAACTCAAGCTGTTCGCCGGCCTGCAGGATTCGTGGTTCTACCAGGATGATTTCATCAGGTAACCCGGAATCCGAGTTTCCCCGTCCATGCGTCTTCCAGCGATGAGTCAGTTTGACGCCGTTGCTTTTGGTTTGCTCATCAACAAGCAGCCGCACAGTACCGCGCACGGTTTCACCGCCGTAGTAAATTCTGTCGCTGCGGTCGAACGTGATACTGATCTGACATTTAGACATCCTGAACGCTCCCGAGATTCTGGAACACATCATAGAGATGGTGTTGCATACTACGCAGATCATTACCGTACAACGCAAACAGCTTTTCGGCGGTCGCACTTGTCACGACCGGTATCGGATCCGAGTTGCGTCGGACACTTTTGATACGGTCGTTGAGGATCTTTTCGATGCGTTCCGGAGTGGTATGTCGAGCGGCGTCCAGCGTCAAGACAGATCGCCCTGCCCACTTCAGGTGTTGTGTGAAATCGCGGTGTGTTCCGAGAACCAGTGTTCGTCTCGATCTGAAGAGCCATAGTCGCGGCCACAGGGTGAGTCGCTGTGCTTCATCGATCAGAAGCGGTTCTCCGACAGCGGGGATTGCTATATATTCGCCTTTGGGGATATGGACGTAGGCCGCGTCAGGAAAATGCGTGGCTAATGACAGCAAGTGAGTTGTCTTGCCATAACCTTTTTGTCCAATGATCTGCAGAGCTGGAGTATGACTTTGAGGCCGGGACCGCAGGTGTTCGAGGGCTGATCCCAATTCCACATTTGCAAGCTGAGTACGTTCTTCAACATCAAATTCCCCGAATGGATTGCGACGCAGATTGAGATGAGTAAAGGGAAGTGAAGCCAATGACTTCGATCCGGAGAAAATTGATGACTGAAGTTCTGAGTAACAGGTTAACTCACGAGGTTATACCGGTTTACGATAGCGATGAATACGGTCGCGATCAGGGAGTCGCCCGCGAGCCGATGTTTCTGATGTTTCCTGCGTGCGGAGAAGCCGCGAGCGATCCGATAAGGCTGGCTCAGCACAGAGACCTATCATGCCAACGTTCGCACACAGTGTGCCTTATCGGCCAGATGTGAGTCATCAGGCAAGCGACGTGTCCGCCACTGATGCTGCTTGTTCACCGCATTGTCTGCAGAATTGCGTCGCTTGTCTCAGACTGTGGCATGTGAGTGCAGCGGATTGATATTTGCTGCTCTTCAGAGTGGTCGCAGTTCATTTGAGGCTTCCGACAATGGGGACGCCTCCGATTCAGAGTCTGCAATCCAGGGAGACAGCAATGCCACGAGTCCTGATTTGGGATCTTCCAACGCGAATCTTTCACTGGCTGCTGACAATCGGCTTCTTTGTCTCGGCGGCCATCTCTGTCACAGCAGATGAAGACAGCCCCCTGTTCTCGGCACACATGATTCCGGGAGTCGTGCTTGGCGTCATGGTTGTGCTGCGAATCGTGTGGGGCTTTGTCGGGACGCGACATGCTCGGTTCACATCGTTTCTGTTTAGTCCCGTATCACTGATGAGGTATGCATTCGGTGCGTTGAATGGTTCGGAACCTCGGTCCATCGGCCACAATGCGGGCTCAAGCTATGCCATTTTTGCGATGCTGGGATTAGTGTTGGCAACTGCGGTCACCGGATTGATGATTTCCAATGGCAATGAAGCGGCTGAAGAACTGCACGAGATAGCATCGTATTCGCTAATGGCTGTTGTTGCCGTCCATATTGTGGGTGTCATGTGGTATTCGCTGCGGCACAAAGAGAACATTACTTTGAGCATGCTAACGGGCTGTAAGGAGGCATCCGCTGACGACGCCATTCCATCCAGCCGCCCGATCGTGGGAATTGTCTTCCTGTTATTGATTTGCTTCCTGACAGTACGACTGTTCCAGAACTACGACAGAGCCACCGGGACGACAACGTTTCCCGGGCTGGGAATCACAATTCCTCCTGGAGAATCCGAGGGCTCCGAAGGTGGAGGTGGTGATGACAATGATTGAAGGATCAAGGATTGAATAATGTCTGTTTGCCGATGAGAGAGAAATACTGATGGCGACATTACCGATCTTCGAGGACCTTGGCATTTCGCTTTTGCTGGGATTGCTGGTTGGCTTGCAGCGTCAGCACGTCCAGTCGCCACTGGGAGGAATTCGCACTTTTCCTCTGGTGACGGTCTTCGGCACCGTTTGCGCATTGTTGGCCGCCGCATATGGTGGCTGGGTTGTCGGCATTGGACTTGTTGGTGTCGTGGCGACTGCTGTTGCAGGGAAAATTACGAATCCTGATCGGGGTGACGACCATACGGGGCTCACGACAGCGGTTGCCATGCCACTGATGTACGCTGTCGGCGCCTACCTTGTGAATGGAGACTGGTCCGTTGCGGTGGCTGTCGGCGGAACCGTTGCAATCCTTCTGGAGATGAAGTTGCAGCTGCACGGAATCGTTGCAAGACTTGGCGATGCTGACATCAAAGCCATTATGCAGTTCGTGCTGATCTCGTTCATCATCCTGCCGGTGCTTCCCAATCAGACTTACGGCTGGTACGACGTTCTGAATCCGCGTGAGATCTGGTGGATGGTGGTGCTCGTAGTTGCCATGAGCCTTGGCGGTTACATCGTCTGGAAGTTCTTTGGTCAGCACGCTGGCACTGTTCTGGGCGGCATACTCGGCGGCACGATTTCCAGCACCGCCACGGCCGTGAGTTTTGCCCGGCGTTCCCGGCTGGCTCCATCCTCTGTGCGAGCTGCTTCCACAGTGATCATGATTTCTACAACCGTCAGCTTAGTTCGTGTCGCCATTGAAATGGCCGTGGTTGGCCATGTTGCCATGTTAAAGGCCGTTGTGCCACTGGCGGTACTGATCTCAGCAGGCTTGTTTCTTTGCGTCTTTGAATGGTTTGGCGCGAGGAAGGAAGCCGAAGCCATTTCGCAACAGACGAATCCCACGGAACTGAGATCAGCCCTCGTTTTTGGAACGCTCTACGCGATCATCCTGTTTGCTGTCGCCGCGACGAAAGTCCACTTCGAAAGAACCGGACTGTTTGTGGTCGCCGCGTTATCCGGGCTGACGGATATGGATGCGATCACTCTGTCAACATCCCGTATGGTGTCAGCGGGTCGGCTCACGGCAGACACGGGCTGGAGGGTGATTATCTCCGCAGTGATGGCAAACCTTATCTTCAAAGCCGCACTCGTTGCGATGCTCGGGTATCGGACTCTGTTTATCCGAGTCGCCGTTCTGTTCGGAATTCTGATCATCGTCGGTGGTGTCCTGATCGCAGCGATTCCGTAACGTATGATCTGAAGGCAATCACCTGACGACCGCACTACGCCCGCGCCATTCTGGTTGAAGTCGTCTGAGATTATTCGCACGGCACCCTGAAAGTTTCGTCTCGACAGTGTAACGCGACTGTGGTGGATGTTTGGGTGATCATGATTGGATCGAGTTGTCGCAGTCTTTGTACGAAGTCATAGTCTGCCAGCAGTGGCCAATTCTGAAGTCCGTTCAGAGAGAAAAACACATCGGACCGGATAGCAAGGAACGTTAGTCTGATCGGCGGCGTACCAATTGGGGCACTGTGGTCAAGTCTGTTGCGGAATTTCGTTCGAGGCGAATCTGTTATCGAGTGCGAGCTCACCAGAGCACGGGAATGCCATTCGTCCATGCCGTGTTTGCGAAGTGCCAATCGCGATTGTCTTTTCGTGTTCCCAGACGATAAACAACGGTCGCTCTTCGACCGGGGACTGGTGCGCTGGCAGACATAAGGCCGTGAGACTTCTGCGCCGTGCAGTCGAATGATAAATCGAAAGATCAATGGGCAGCGTTCGTCTGTGGACCGCTTACATTTGGAGCAGCCGTTTGACACTCCTGCGGTCCGTCAGCCCCGTCTGGCGATCAACAATTTCTCCGTTTTTGAATACGATCAGTGTCGGCATCGATGAAACACCGAATTTCTTTGCGATATCTTTGTGCTCATCCACATCGATTTTAATAATCTTCGCGCAGTACTCAGCGGCTTCTGGTTCAAGATCGTGGAGAATCACTGATTGTTTTTTGCATGGCCCACACCACTCAGCGAAGAAATCCACCAGAACAACACCCTGAGCGTTTTGGATATGCGATTCAACGCTATCACCAGGTCCGAGCGTTATCAGCGATGGCTCACCGGCGGGCTTTGTCATGCCGGTCAGCTGAAATTTTCTTTCTCGGCTTCGATCCGCATTTGAGGCTGACTCGGGAGCTGCCTCTTCTTCCAGTCGAGCAACGCCGCGATCATCGGCACCACTGTCGTCACCGAGGCCTCGGCGAACCCAGCCGGAAGATTTTGAACATCCCGCCAGCAGACTGGTACTGATCAACGTGAGAGCAAATCCGAATCGAATGAAGTCTGCTTCGGCTGCAAACTTCTTCAGGAAGCGACTTGAATTCCTGAGCCGGCGCAGGAAGACAGAGAAAACCTGCCGGCGGACAGTTCCAGAGTCCTGATTCAAGCCACTTTTGGACATCTCTGAGCATCCCTTGTTGCGCTCGTAATCCCGTTTTTTTGTTTTGTGAACCCAACAATCGCACAGAGAACCGACAATTTGTGGAAATTGTTCATGTGATTTATCGGCTGACTGGATCACATTTAATTCTGATGTCCGGTTCTCGATCAGTGGATGTATCGAAAAGCTGCGTCCCGGAACCTTCGGTCGATCCGGGTTTTGAGTGTCCAGCACCAGCGAGCATGAATCGCCAGCGACTTGTAAAGCACCAATGCCAGTCCGTCGCAGGTATTCAGAATTTTCAAAAAATCATTTTGAGGCGTGAAGCTTGACATTCGTTCGCCAACCAGAAGAGATCTGAGATTGTGCCATAGTAGTGGCGACTGCCTCACCGTATGGACCACAGCTTTGGCGAATGAAATTCCCGCGACGCTCCCGAAATAACCAACCGCAAAAACCATTGGATCGGCCGTGCATTGCATCGTCGAACTTGTCAGAAGAAAACCGTGTTCATCAACCGGCAGTCCCAGTCGTAACAACACCGGAGGAGCCACTGCGCTCGTAGACCAGCTGACACAGTCGGCTGACAGAGAGTCGGTTCTATTGCTCATCATGCCGGAATCATTGACTTCTGAGACTCGCGTTTGCGTTAGTATTTCAATTCCAATTGAGTGAAGAATCCTCCTGATCTTGTGAACGCCATTCTTTGCCAGTGCGAATGCGATCTCATCGGCTGCAGTCAGAACGCGAATCTTGACGTTTGCCCCGGGAAACTGTAATTGAAAACGTGTTTGCAGGCATAGAGCTATCTCAACACTCGCGACACATCCGCCAACAACATCAACCTGCAGCATTTGACGTGGCTTCGGTGCCACGAATTCCATGCGATCATCCAGACGTTGCAGAAACGTCTGCATGGGTTTCACAGGTATGACGCAATCAATTTTTGGGTCCGGAATTCCAGAGGGAATCGATCTAGCGCCGACGGATAGCAGATTGAAGCTTAGAAAGCCTAATAAAACCCTGTTTGGAGCTTTCGGAAGCAGATGATGGATTCAGCAAACTTGAGGAATGCGTGAAGGATTTCGTCGTTGCGGTCAAAGGGTATTCGGAGGCGGCGGAAGTTATGAAGCCCGCGAGTGTTCGTTCAGAGACCCATCGAAAGATACCAAGCCCGCTTCCGTGTTCCTGATTCCGTCGAGCCATGTGTGGTTCGACGCCTCGCTTGTGAAATCCTTCTCGGTGAGGCTCTAAGTCATACGCTCGATCCGCATAAACTTCATCAGGATGATTCTTCGGGCTGCCAGGTTTCCCGCTGACTGGCGGAATACTGTCAATCAGCGGAAGAGGTTGAGTAACGTCATCGCTGTTTGCTCCCGTCAATGGTATCGCTCAGGGGCATGCCATGGGCGTTCATCAGAATATGATGTTTGCTGCCGGGTTTGCGTCTATCCGTTGGATTTGGGCCTGTTTTCTCGCCTCCTCCCACGGCCCTTACCGACGAACAATCGACTGCCGCTCGAGACCAGTCGATCAAATCAGCTGCTCGCAGGTGATTGAGCAGTTCGTGGTGCAAGTTACCCGGAAACCCGACTCCTGCTATTAAATGAATCTTCGCTACCACGACATGCCACTTCCACAACACATCTCCTGCGGAAGCATTTCCCACGGGATGCCACTTTTCAAAATGAACAGAATTCCGGTCAGAGCTTTACGATCGTCAAGTCTCGGTCGTCCCCCCTGGAACTCGTCACGTGTTTCGGGATCAACGGTTCCACAACTAACCACAACTCATCTGACAGAAACGGCTCTGCCATGACTCGATACCTCCTTGATCATTCAGGATTCCAAATCCTCCACCTCTCAACTGGACCCATCCCGTCGAGTGAGTTCTGTCAGGTGTCCTTAGTATTCTCGTGCATCAGGAAGATATGCACTTGCCAGGCAGGAACGTTGAGATAGAGACCACGCTCGGCGAGATCATCTCCATCACGCAACAGGCTCTCCTGGGTCAGTTGATCGTTTAGGGTCCAACTTCGTCCCTTCAAATCCGCCCATGGCAATCTCAAAAACGTCTGAGCGGATCCTGGTCCATAGTTGACGGAGATCAACCAGCGTTCACCTGAGTGTTCCCATGAGAATGAAACAAACTGGCGGAACGTCGGATTGGCTTCCCATTCAGGAATACATTCCAGCAACGACCATGATCCGTCACGAAACGCTTTTGATCGGAGACAAGTCAGCAGGCTCTTGTACAGTTCCTGAATCGCCGGGTCCGGAGTCTCTGCAGCACGCCTGGAAAGGTGCATTGAAACTCGATGCTTACGCCCCTCAAACTGTCCCTCATGGAACAGACGAAGGCCGGGCGAAAGATAGGTTATTGTCGCTGCGGCAAGGTGTTGAGGGATTGACAACATCGACGCGGCACGTGGCTCGTCGTGATTTTCAAGAAAGCGACAACAGCGTTGCTGAAACAGAAGATCAGCCTTGAGATGATCCCGCACAGCTCCACCGTCGAATGACAACAAGCGATCATAGAGTCGCTTGTCATAAGTGAAATCAAAGCCTTGCTGCTGCAACTCCCATTCGAGATCCCAATAGACCTCGGCCGTGAAGACGAAGTCCGAATGCTTGACCCGCACGGATCGAATAGCTTCCGGCCAGAAGCAGACTTCGGTCGGTGCAATTTCATCTGCAGGAACAGATCTGTTTCCCCAGGTTTTGGCGATAATGTCTGGCAACAGGAGCATTGCCATATCACAACGCACGCCATCACATTGATCCGCGATGTTATGCAGGACTTGCCGCTGGACGTTATGAAGTTCTTTGCACCGGTAGTTGAGTTGCAGAGTGTCGACCCATCCGCCGTAATAAGGATCCCTGCCGTGCGCCAGCACTCGCGGTCCGCGCTTCGTCACGACCTGAACATAGTTTTGCGGCTCAGCTTCGAGATCGGATTCACTGCCGTTTACATAGTACTCAGGATGTTCCAGGACCCAGGGATGATCAGGAGCCGTATGATTTGGAACGAAATCGGTCATGAGTCGAATACCGCGTTGAGCAAGCCGTTTCCGAAGATGTGCCAATGCGGCCCGACCACCAAAATCCGGATGCACCTCATAGTCGCAAACGGCAAATGGAGACCCGCAAATATCAGACTGTTCCAAATCAGGAAGGTCCTTATGGCACTCCTCGCGCCAGACCGGATTGGTTCCTGATATCTCTCGTGCTGCTGCCCCCGTAGTCCAGACCCCAAGTGACCAAAACCAGTGGAAACCATTTGTTTCAAGAAAATCGAGAAGCTCATCGGGGACGTCCTTTAGAGTCGCAGGGCGTCCAGAATGACCAGCAAGCTCCTGCAGACAAACACGAGTATTAAACTGAAACAAAACCGGATACCTGGAGGACGACATTGAAAACTCCTGAGGCTGCTTCCGCCTCGCAAACGGACAAATGCACGATTGGACCTGCTGTTCATCTCCCACGTGCAGCGTCGCCTACATACGGGAAGTTTACAGATCAATCTCATTAATTCTCAGATTACAACAGACTACACGTCAACTTCAACGTGTGACTGCGGACGAGCCTGGCAGGCAGGAATGATGCCATTGGCTTTCTCTATCACGCTTAGGGCGTCTTCACAGTCCATCTGCACGATGCCGTCGAGGAGTCTCGTTTTGGATTGACCGCTGATGCCGGAGCGGCATTCATAAGGGATTTCGATCGAGACGGATCCGGCGGCTTCCGGAATCGTGGTATCGGCGTCAACCTGAGTTGAGCTGCCGGAACGCGAAAAGCGGATGGTTGCAGTGCCGCCCTTTGCAGGTGGCATCGTTATCGTCGGTGGCGTTGCTCGGGATATCGTCGGGGAGGAATCACTCGCCGATGCAGTTTCCCCTTCACTATTTGATACGGAAGATTTTTTGCCAGCAAAGGCTTCGGTATGAATCTTTGTCGAAGGTGCGCCGAGCGTGATGAGCAGTTCTGTTGTGGCGTCCATCATTTCCTTTGGGCCACAGAGATAGACTGGAAGCTGAGTCAGACTGGGAACGAAGCGATTGAACAACTCAGCCGTCGCACGACCTCGATCACCAGTCCACATGGTGTTTGAATTCGGGCGAGTCAACGTGACGCAGACGTGCAGGTCAGGATACCGACTTTGAAGCCATCGAAGTTCATCGCGGAAGATCAGATCCTGTTCCGCTTTCGCGACGATCAGGAAGTGGATGTTGCCGGTCTATGCTCGATCGGTCAAATATCGCAATATTGACATCACCGGCGTGATCCCCACACCACCGGCAATCCACACAACTCCTGATGCATTATCGCCAGTGAAAGTAAACTTCCCCGACGAGCCCGACACTTTCAGCACATCACCCACTTTGAAGTTCTCGTGGATGTGTCGCGACGCCGATCTCATAGGCTCGCGTTTGATCGAAAGTTCGCACGCATCAGCGCGAGTCGGCGATGAGGCCAGCGTATACGATCGGTTGATTCGCTTGCCGTCAATCATCAGCTGAATGTTGATGAATTGTCCCGGCTGATAGACGAATGGGAACTCGCCACCATCAGCCGACATCAAACGAATAGTCCTGACGTCTGGTGTTTCCTGAAAGATGGCCGCAATCCTGAGTTCTTCTTTCCACGCCTTACTGGGTTTTGCGGCACTGGTTGCTGTTGGCGTTGCAGTTTGAACGGCCCCCGGAACCAGCGGTTGAGCGGCTTTCGAGATATTGGTTGCCGCGAGTGCCATCGGCTTCTTTTTTGATGCCTGCGGGAGCTCTGTCTAATGTCGTCCAAAGCGACTGCCCAGCAGAACGGTCAGCACTCCGGCAAATGCCAGCGGTTGGCGAACATCTGACTTCACCAGCATGTCGTAATGCCGCACGCCCGGAATCACCACAGCATAGGTCAGCCGATGCCGCAGCTTCCACCGCTTCGGTCCCATGCGTTGAATCATGCCTTTCGGAATGACAAGGGCTCTAAGGAACTGCAACTGGTTCATGACTTGTGTCTTTATCGTCAGGCGAGTCTTCAGACTCTGCTGAATCGTGTTGGTTGCGGAACTCGATGGGCATCGGTTAGCGGACAACGGGCCTCATTGCCCAATGTACTCGACCATATGCGGGCATTGGACACACACGGACCTGGCTCAGTAATTCTGAAACGCACTGCGTTCTATCGCCGTTCCTGGCGTTTCTGCAACAGCGGAAGATTCCAAACCGTGATTCTTCCATCTTCACCGGCGGAGGTGAGTTCATTATTGGCAGAAACCGTCAGTGATGTAATTGGACCCAGGTGAGCCGTCACTTCCTCGTCTGTGAAGAACCTGTAGGCTTCGTAAGCGACCGGAGCAGCACCGGGCAACTTGTTCTTCCAGTTCCACAGAATTAGTGAACCATCCTGTCCGCCTGAAACGAGATACGGAGTCCCGGCGACAAATCCGAGGGCTTTAATGCCACCTGCTGCATGTCCGGAAAAGCTACATTCAATGTGATCTGAAAACGACGACGGCTCGGAAGGCTTTTGATCGCCGTTGTCGTTGTTCGTGGACTCCGGCGCTGCTTCTGATTTTCCCAGTTGAGCCGTACGAAGAACCCAGCCAATACTTTCTTCGGTGCCACTGAATTGTCCGGCCACCCCAATGAATTGTCCATCTGTCGAGATATCGACCGCAGAAAGCTCTACGGAAGGATTACTCCCCGTAGACAAAGTCTTCAGATTTGCGCCATTAGCGTCAACAAGCCCGATCAGTCCGTGCTTGCTGACGAACACGATTCTTGTTGCATCATGCGACCATTTTGCTGCCGCGATAACGGAGTTGACATTCGCTAAGTTTGTCATCTTCTGAAGGGTCTGTTCAGCCGCAGACCATTGCCAAAGCAGAATCCTTCCATCCTCACCTGCTGTGATGATCCGCGACGAGTCGACGGGATTCACAGCAATCGATGTCATTCGCCCAGTGTGGGCCTTCTGCAGATGAAACAATGGACGTCCAAACGAATTAGTCGAAGGATTTCCATCAAAGGCTCGAAGAGATTCACCTGCTGCCAGAATGAGCTGATTGCCAGGCAAGTCCGCACAGGCCACCGTCGTCACTGGGTAGGGGCCGCGAAAACTTACAAGATGTCGCCCGGTGGTCAGATCCCAGAGTGATGCAATCGTCCCGTCAAACGTAATGATCTGATCCGACGCCGCGTTCACGTCGTTTCCCGATCGTTCCACAAACTGAGCATCAGTGGCCCCGGAAGCTCCTGCGGCGAAGACGCGGACAACTTTCCACTTTTCTGTCTCAAAAACCTGTACCACTCCATCCGCACAGAGCAGCACTCGCTGGGAATCAGAAGACCACTGAGCCGATGTCAGCACAAGAGGCTTCTGCCCCGAAACCGTCGCGGGAACAATTCGCTTTCGGGATTCAGGGTTTTCCAGATGCCAATGATCAAGATGGTACTTCGACGTTTTCTGCTTCCGATCGGTTTCGACGGAGATCACCAGAATTTGAGATCCGTCCGGAGAAACCGACATCTGCTCGACCGGCGTCTTATCACGCTCAAAGATCGCAATTCGTTCCAGACGGTTTGCCGAAAGCGGGGAGTTGTCGGCCTCTTTCTGTTCATCCGGGACGGCAGAGGTCGGCGGACTTTCTGAACTGGGAACGACAGACCAGCGAGCGACTTTTCCGTCAAGACCCGCAGACAGCAGTGACTCATCGTTAAGCCAGATCAACGACGTGATGATCGTATCCTTGCCATGAGCCCGTAGACGTGCGAGTAGTTGAGCTGTTGCCGAGTCCCAGACGGTGATAACTCCATCACGTCCTCCGGTCGCAATTCGGCGACTGTCGTGTGACACAGACATGGCCGTGATTTCCGCTCGATGACTTCCCTCGAGATGATTCATGGCTATGGGAACAACCGTTGTCAGCAGCTCGGAGAGTTGCCAAATGCTGCATCGACCGGTCTTCTTCTTGTCTTCGTCCGTGAGACCTGAAGTGACCACAAACTGGCCATCAGGAGAAGCGGAAAAAGTGTTCACCAGCCCGAGTCCGGAGATAACCTGTTGCTGACCACCAATTCGACTGCTCAATGTTTGCATATTCCACAGGCGCAGGCTTCCATCAAAACCTGCAGTGGCCAGTACAGACTTGTTCGGTCCGATCTGCCGCATACGAGAAATGTTGAACTCATGACCTTCCTGGAATCTTTCGGAAGCCAACGTCGTCGATTGCCCGGACGGACCACTAATAACTGAACGCGAAGCTGCATCCCAGACAACAATTGAACCATCATCGGCCCCTGAAACCAGCCGCTGTCCGTCACGACTGTATTGCACGGATCTGACAGAGCCGCGATGAACTGAACGATCCGCATTCAGGACAAACGACTCGCCGCCTTCATCATTTTCAGTGGAGCGACGTCCCTGCACACTGGCGACGTCGGTATTCTCAGGAGATCCGGGCTGTCGAGGCATCACGCAGAAAATCGGCTGGAAGTGATTCGGACGCAACTGCGAGAGATTGAACGCTTTCCGAATTTCACGACTGTCTTCTTCGATGGTCTTCAGATCCCACAGGCGACTAAACCCGTCAGCACTGGTTGATGAAATCTGCGACGCTTCCGAGTTCAAAAAACTGGCTTGCATAACTCGAGCACCATGGCCACGGAGATATCTCCGGAATGTCAGTGCCGCTGACTGACCAGCAGTGTTCTCTGCTGACCAGATCCCGATGCGACGATCATCGGAAGCCGTCAGGAATTGAGCACCGTCTGCGGACCATTGCAGATCATTCACCGGCCTCGAGTGATGCGAAAGCAGCCAGCTCATATCCCCCGCAGCCTCGAGGTCAGCAGGCTGTGAAAACGGGAACTGTTTGCCTTCGGCACCGATCAAAGTGGGCTGTGCATTCAACACAAACAGGCTGCCATTCGTTCGATTGCTGACAACCAAAAGCTTTCCGTCAGGAGAAACGGACAGCCCCGACGGTGGATAATTATGAGCCCGACTGATGCGTAGTTGCCCGAGACGTTGAAGTGCAGACTGATCTTTATTGGCAGAGATTCGGTAAGCCAGAACTTCAGAAGACTGGCCTCCACGAACACCGGCATACAGAAAATCATGGGTCCCGGGAATCAAAGCAACATCAACTATACCTGCATTCGCTTTTAGATCGGCCAGCATCTTCCAGTCGGAGAGTTGCCAGGCAATGATGTGGCCCGAGCTGTCAGCCGTCACGGCCAGATCATTGCTGACATCAATCGCTTTTACGGCCGCTGAATGTCCGGTTAGTTTTCTTGCCTCAGCCTGTCCGGTTTTCCAGAGGTGAAGTTCTTCACCGGCCGCGATCAGGAGTTCGTCTGGCGATACAAATACCAGCTTTTCAATGGGCCCCTGCAGTTGAAGTCGGTGCAGCGCTGTTTCCGGCCACGCCATATCCCCGGCAGGGTTGTCCATGACCACCACAAGTCCCGACATGTCTCCCTGAGCAAGCAGCTTTCCGGTTGAGTTCATCGCCTGTGCCTGCACCGGGGTATCTGTCGGTCGGGCGCGTTTAAGCAGTTGATCTCGCTGAGCACGCAGTTCTGCCGTTCGTTGCTCACGAACGTCTTTGGGCAGAGAGATCAAAACTTCGCCATCAAGCAGTCGATTGATTTCTCGCAAGGCATCGGCAAAGTTCTCATTGAGTGTCAGTCCACGAATTTGCTGACTCTGGATCTCCACTTCCGCAATGTCGGCCGCCGTCTCTGCTTGTTGTTGCTTACCGACTGCATCGGCGGTCGCAGCCTCTGCCTTTATCTGTTGTTCTTTGGCAAGGACTACCTTTTCGTCAGCGGTCTTTGCCTTAGCGTCCGCAAGTTCAGCCTTCTGATTGGCTTCTTCCGCTTCTTCCTTCGCTTTGAGGGCATCGGCCTTGGCGATGTCGGCGTTCATCTTTTCCGTGGACGCCAGCGTCTCTGCGGCTTTTGCTTCCATCTTTGCGACCTCAGCCTCTTTCGCGGCCTCATCGGCTTCTGCCTTTGCGACTTCGGCTTCCTTATTGGACTTTTCAGCTTCCGTCCTGGCAACGTTGGCTTCTTTGGTGGCAGCTTCGGCCTCCGTCCTGGCGACGTTGGCATCTTCCTGCGCTTTCGTTGCCTTCGCTATTTCCAGCTTTGTGACTTCCTCCAGATTAGTAATGATTCCATGGTCATTGATTGCTTTTGCACCGAGCACCGCGACACAAAGCAATGCTGTTAAAGCGGTCCATTTGATACTTGAGCGTACTCGGCGAGCCGTCCGAAGTTTGCGAGCGATTGCCACGAATTCGGCATCAGACTCCTGCGTCGCCACCTGCAAACCAAGGTCATAGTCGCCTTTGCTGGCCGCCAGGTTGGCATACAACAGTCGTGTTGTTCGCAACCCGTTGCGAGCCAGTCCGTTCTGTGGCCATGTTCGCAGAGATTCTTCGTACAAGGCTGCTGCTGTTTGGCAAGTGTGATAATCACGTTCCCGATTGGCCTGACTGTCGACCAGTTCTGCGGCGCGAGAACTCAGGCGACGGCTCTCTTCATGCCGCTGAAAATTTCGAACCGCAAACTGGAATTCGAGGACGCTCCCGAATCGTTCATCGGGATTCGTTCGCATCGCCTTCATGGCGATCTCCAGCAGTTCGCCGGATTTCTGCGTGGAACGAATCACGTTTTGTCGAAGTACATCGTCGATCAATTTCCAGATATCGCTGCGAGCCCCCTTCTTTTCTGAACGAGGAAACTCGTGAGGAGGAAGCCCCGTGACGATCTCGTATAAAATCGCTCCGAGGAGGTAAATGTCACTGCACTCACCAATGGCTTCCGGAGGTCCGGCCCAGAGTTCCGGCGACATGTAGGCCGGTGTGCCTGCTCCAAAGGACGCGACCGGCGAGCGAAAGTTTTGCTCCGCAGCGTGAGGTGCCGGGACCGCAAGGCCCCAGTCCAGAACCAGCACTTCTCCGAACTCTCCCAGCATAATGTTTTCGGGTTTGAGGTCTCGATTAATGACCCCATGGTGATGAGCGTAAGCGATCGCGTCACACACCTTGTGCATGACATCCAGATTCTCCGTGAGCGCCATCGTTGTGATTCGCTTGTTCCATGGAATGCCATGGACACGCTTCATCACATAGTACGGCGTGCCTTCCCCTGTCTCAGCCAACTCATGAATCGGAATGATGTTTGGATGAACCAGATTCGCTGTAACAAGAGCTTCTGACAGAAACATTTCACGTTTCTGGCGATCTGCTCGTAAGACTGCTTTCGAGGACTTCGACTTTCCCATGGTTCCTGAAAAGGCACTGGCACCAGACTTGAGAGTCTTGATCGCCAGTTCGCGATTCAGCGATCGCTGCCGCGCAACGTAGACGACTCCCATCCCGCCTTCCGCAAGCTTTTCAACAATTTCAAAGTCCGCGTCAGCTGTTTGCGTAAAGTTTCCTGAGCCGGACACATTACGTTTGCGGATCGTAATCAGGTCATCAAGACTGGAGTTCTCCGGGGATGTCCAGATCTGCGATGAAACTTTACTGCCCGCCCCGGTCCCGCCTGACTGCGAGTTTGCTCCAAAGCTCGAACTTGTTCCTGATTCCGGCTGCGAAGAATCGGAGTTCGAGTCTGAGGGTTCGGGTGACCCGCTTTGGGAAAGACCGACCGTGGACTTTCCGCTTTGCAGCCTGGACTTTCGCTGGTCAGCAATCGTAGAGTCCGGAGTCTGACCTCTCTCGGCTGCAAGCCCTTCCCCGGACTGGTTGATAATGGTCGAAGTATCCGCGATCTCCTCTGGGTTTTCTGCGATCAGAGTTCCGGAAAACGAATCTCCATCGACGATTTCGTTGCTCTGTTCGGGATGCACTGTTGCAGGAGTGTCCCCGGAATCGTCGGATTCTGCGGGCATTCCAACAAAAGTTGCATCGGTATTACTTAGCGGCTGATCAAACTCCTGACCTGACTCTTCAGCCGACTGCGGCTCCTCGGGAACGAAGGTGACCATGTCCGCATTCGAGGCCCCGTCGTCAAAACGCTCCGAAGCAAACTCATCATCGTCGTCATCAACGTCAAGGGGCATCCCCGTAATCGTCGCGCCGTAATCTGTCTCCACTTCCGGAGAGTCAGTTAGAGACTCTGGCACGAACGTGGCGTCCATTTTCACGGAGTCGTTTCGAGAATTGTCATCACCTGATTTATGAGTCGACTGTTTTGATGGATCAGACATCAGAGGAACCTCGAACTTCAAACTCTGCGTTTGGTGATGAATGTTTTCTTTGGAATCGTGCTGCACGAGAGAATGTGCTCTGACTTGCAGCCGACTCCTGTTGTCGTTTGCGGAATCGTCGCACCATCAATCCCGCCAAAGCTACTGACGAAGGATTCAGTGCTTCAGACACCATCCTTGATGTTTCCTGCTCTGTTCCCGAAGCAGTGGAGACAGCCCGGTCAGCATTGTTAATTTCCGAAGAGATTGCCTCGTGAGCAGATCTCATAGTGGCAGAGTCGACGTCCAGGCTGGCCTGCGGAATCTCCGAATCCTGTGCTTCAGGATCTGCGTCCGCCTCGGCAGGCTGCTCAAACGGAAGGTCTTTCAATTGTTGTGCTGGACTACCTTCTGGTTCCGCATCATTCATTGTTCCGGGCTGGCCTCCGGAAATTTCAAATTCCACGATCGGCCGTTCAACTTTTTGACCACCGGTTTCAGAGATCAGCCAGATCTCGTAGCCAGCACCATCCTGAAGTTCAGGATTCTGCTCCACGAATTTTTCAAACGCCTCACGTGAAGAGATCAAACTGCTGTCGGTGATGCGTTCAACTACAACTTCGGCGGGCCCATCCGTTTCGTACTGCCGACGAATCTGGAAGTAAACCTCAGTGGAAAAGACGCTTCCGCTCACCGCCCCACTTCCGAATTCCGCGGTGCTCCGGGCTGACAGCACGGCCTGATTTTCAGGGGGAGCCACGTTAAATGGACGATCTGCACGAGGCACAAAGGTGACGGTAAACAGTGCTGGCGGTGCAGGAGTGACCGTGGGAATCTTGAATGAGGCGATAGCATTCTCAAAGATATCCGGAGTGTCAAAGCCACGATCCGAAACAGTTGTAGAGATGTCTGTCGAGGCTGCATCAAGGCCCGGGACTCCCTGTGTTACGCCACTTTGAGCGATCGAAGAGGCCGTCAGGTTAATTGACGAGTGGTGAGAAACGCTGAGATCAATGATGATCGTCGTGCGATTTTGTTGCTGCTGAAACCTCGTATAGTCCAACGCAGTGTAGAGATGGCCGACAACAATCTGTCCATTCGTGTTGTTGTCGATTGCTTGTGTGGATGGGCCACCCTTCTCCACAAGGAATTGCTGAATTCGCTCGGAGGAAATCTGATTGTAGATTCCCAGGTTCCCCGCAATTGTCTGAGTGCCGCTGTTATTGAAAACGCCAGGCTCTTCAGATGGATCCTGCCAGTCAATGTCAACGGTGAGATTTTCTTCGCCCGATTGGCCAATCAGAACATGGAAGGCATTGATATAAGCATTTCCTGTGCCCCAGGCCGCCGGTGAATTGTCGATCGCCAGCGGCAGTGGATTGCTTACGTATTGGAAGAAGGCTGTCGAAGGAACTCCGACGTCGGGGCGAGGACCAAATTTCTTCGCGACACCGCCTTCAGTACGAATTGTCACGGGCGATTGAATCAAGATCTTTCCCCCGACTGTCGTGTTCCCGACCTGGCCAACTCGAGCAATCAGATCAACGACATCGTCTGTGGTATCTTCCGATCCATTCACTTCATCATGGTCAGTGCTGATCACGATCTGACGAGTGAGGTCGGCCGGATCGCCGATCACGATGTCACCGGAATTCGCGATGAGCCGAATGCCGTCCGTCGTGGGATCAGTTGAAACAATTCCTTCCGGTCGCGTCACGATGTTTCCACGCACATAAATGTCGGTGGCTGTCTGAATTGAAACTTTTCCGCCACCGGGAGCGTAAACGGCGATATCCTTCAGCACGTCTCCAGCGATGGCTGTGCCGCGATTCAATGTGATGGAGTCGCTGACTGTGGTGACCCTGATTTCACCGACTCCCGTCATCGTCAGATCTTCGAGAATAGCCGTGCCTCGTGATTGAGGTACATCCGTCGTAGAGCTGTTGAAGTTGGCCTGCTTCGGACCAGCGATGGAAACATTCACAGCCGCCACAGAATCGATAATCAGGCTGTCCGCGTCTTCAATGAATATTCCCTTGCCTGCCAGGGCTGCCAAAGTACTGACCTGAGTGTCAATTGCATTCAGATTCGTCAGGCCCGTTTCATTGGTGGGATCAGAGCTGCCGATTTGTCCGCCCGCACGAAACGTAACGGACGTTCCAGTCATATTCAGAGAAGTGCCGTTTGCGTCGCTAACATCGTTGCCAGCCGTAACCGCAGCTCTTGCCGAACGAATCTGTCCAAGAGCAATATCGCCAGCGAGCGACTTGCCGTCAAAATCGCCTCCTCCAGAGCTGATCATAGTGCCGGTCGACATTGTCCAGTCCAGGCCTGCTTCAATAAGCACATCACCTGAGAGTGAGGTAATGTCACCACTGTCTGATTGAACAATCGTACTCGCTGCGATTAATCCGACGTTTCCGCTGGCCGAGAAAATCAATGCCGTCTGCCGCAGACTCTGAGTTGACAAGATCAACACATCCCCGCCTGCGGTCGTCGTAGTCGAATCAATGCTCACCCCGTCACCGGTGATAAACACTGTCCCGGTTCCGCTCGTGCTGATGCCGGCATTCAAATCGACATCATCTGCCGCACGCAGGGTGAGATGCCCAAGAGCACTGGTGATTGCGGCGTCAACAATAACGTCGCCTGTTGCTGATTGAGTCTGAAGCAACACATTACCCGTCCCATCGGCTTTGATGCCCGCGCCGTCTCCATCGCCGTCGGAGACCGTTATCGTCCCCTGAGCACTCAATAGTTTGATCGAGCCATTGTCTGTCGTCACCAAATCGCTCAATGAGGCATCCGTCCGTGTCGTCGTGCTGCTGTTAAAATTCGACTGCTCGACCAAGATGATGCCCGTCGACTGGATGGTCAGCCCATCTGCTTCACGCAGATAGATCCCATCGGCTGACTGAGCCGCCACTGTAGAAACCTGAAGATCCAGGGCGTTTATGTTTGCGTCAGGCGTGCCGTTGCCTGTCTCAGGGCCGCCGATAATTCCTCCGCCGTTTCCATTCAGGGAGATTACGCTGCCTGCCCCGGAGATTGCAGCGTCGGCCACAATTCGCAATGCATCTGACTGAACGTTGAGTGCACTACCGTTGTTGTCCAGGACAGAACGCTCCGCATTCAGGCTGACATTACCAGTGCCTGCATTGATAAGTCCCAGCCGAATGTCTGATTCATTACCTGCAACCAGTCGAACGTTGCCTCCACCAGTCGTGATCGAGGTCCCGTTCGCCATGACAATTCCCGTGGCCCCATCCGTGGCATTGTTCTGCGACCACAGGTAAACCGTGCCAAGGCCACTCGTCGCCATGTCTGCTGTCAGATTCACATCATCTGCAGCATTTACCGTGATATGTCCGCTGTCACTCTTCAAATCAGAATTCACGGCCACATCGCTGGCGTTGCCTCGCGACTCCAACAGAATCTCACCAGTCCCATGCCCGCTGACTCCCATGCCGTCTGATGCTTGCGGTACTCCATTGCCGCCATCCTGAATTTCGATTTGTCCATTCTCGGCCAGCAGTTTAATGTCACCATTTCTGGTGGTTGTGAGATCGCTCAAACCACTCAGGCGTTGTGTCAGTACCACGTCGATCCGCGTGCTGTTGAAATTGACTCGGCCGGAGGTGACGTTGACTGATATGGCAGCGATGTCTCTTACCACAACAGAACCACCAGCACTCACTTCCCGCACATGGATACCAGTGCCTGACTTTCCGGCGAGGTTGGTCACTTCTGTGTCGATGGCGTGCAGATTCGTGCCGGAGCCGCTGCTGGAATCCGCATCACCAATAGCACCAGCCGCAATCATGCGCAGATTCGTCGCTCGAACATTAGTGGTTTCGGCCAGACGGGCATCAAGAATATCGGCGGTGGAGTTTAGTGAGACGTTAGTGGCCTGCAGCAAACCCAGAGAGATATCCTGGCCTGCGGTGAGAATCAATTCTCCGCCGTTAGCCCTCGTTTCGGCAGTAGCGGCCATTGTGATGTTCTGTGTCGAAGCAAGCAGAATATCGCCTCCGGCAGTGATGTTTCGATTCTGTTGCAGATCACTTCCGGATGCGACGCCAATATTGCCAGACGCAGATTCAAGGTTAGCCGTCAGTGTCACATTCTGCGCCGCCTGCAAAAGAATATCCCCGGATGATGTCCGGATTCCCGTGATGTTGGCATCTGCATCTGTGAGAGTAATCGAGCCAGTGCTCGCATTAATCAGGACGCTTCCCGCGCCTCCGGTGATGACGTCTCTGACGATGCTGATTGAATCTGCAGCCACAAGGCTGATATGACCGGTACCGCTGATCACATCTGAGTTAACCCCGATGTCGCTACCCGCGCCGCGAGCTTCCAGCAGAATGTCGCCCGTGCCATTGGCTGAGATTCCAACGGCCGCCATTGTTCCGCCGTTTACAGTGATGTCTCCGTCAAGTGTGACGATCTTGATCGGTCCATTATTCGCGGTCGTCAGATCTTCCAGCACTGCCGTACTGCGAGACAGAGAAACATCGGTCGTGTTGCTCTTGAAATTCGATCTGACAGGCCCGTCGAGAGAAACGTTGATTTCAGCAACAGAGTCGATAGTCAGACTGTTCGCTTCTTCGATATAAATGCCCGTGCCCGCCATTGCTGCGAGCGTCGTGACCTGTGTATCAATCGCATTCTTGTTGGCAAGAGGCGTATGATTTGCATTGTCATGATTACCAATCAGCCCGCCAGCCCTCAGACTCAGTGATGTTCCCACCACATTCAAACTTGTGCTGTTCGCGTCGCTGATGTCACTGCTGGCAGTCAGTGCCGTTCTTTCGGAGTTGATCCGGCCTAATGCAATATCGCCTGCGAGTGCCTTGCCATCAAAATCGCCTCCACCTGCGGTGACGACTGTCCCGTTGGACATTGTCCAGTCCGTGCCAGCTTCCACAACCACATCACCCGAGGTGGTGGTAATGTCTCCGCTGTTGGTTTGAGTAATCGCCAGGTTGGCGAATAGTCCCACGTCACCGCTTGTTGAGTTGATGGCAGCCGTCTGAATGATTCCCTGTGTGGACGAGATTAGTACATCACCGTTCAATGACGTTACATCGGCATTGATGCTGATACTCGCACCAGTCACAAAGACTGTGCCCGAGCCGCCGGTGCTGAGAGCCGCATTCAGGTCCACATGATCTGTTGCGTTCAGCGTGACATGCCCCGTGCCATTGGAAATTGTGGCATCCACAACGACATCGCTGCCAGCCCCTCGAGCTTCCAGAAGCACATCGCCGCTGCCGCCCGCTAACAATCCCGTCGAATCAGTGCCGCCGCTAAGAACTATTGTGCCATTCTCTGTGACGAGCTTCACCGGCCCGCTGCTTGTGGCGAGGTCTTCCAATGAGGCCACTGTGCGGTTCTGTCCCGCATTTGTACTGGAGCTGTTGAAACGAGACTGTTGAACGCCATTGATAGACACGCTCACAGCGTCGACAGTTGAGACAGTCAGTCCTCCGCCCGCAGCAACTTCGCGCAGATAGATTCCTGCGATTGCACTTGCTGAAACCACATCGACATTCAGATCCAAAGCATTAACGTTCTGGCCAGGCAACAGATTCAGCAGATCGGAGCGCCCGATTGCTCCGCCGGATCGAAGACTGACCGATGTCTCTGAAGATACCGTTAACTCGCAGATGTTGATCGCTGCTCCATTAGCGTCAGCCAGATCGCTCCCTGCGGAAAGTGCAACCCGATTGTTCGTCGCATTTGTGAGTTCGATGACTCCCAGCAGAATTCGACCTGATTGTGCTTGACCAACGACCTTTCCACCACCGACGGTGATTGTTGTATCTTCAGTCATTTCCCAGTTTGTCTCTGCCTCGACCAGAACATTACCGAGCGAGGTGGACATGTCGCCGGTGGCGGATTGCAGCAGATTTCTTCCTGCCATCAGGCCGATATCCCCTGCAGAACTTTGAACGAGATCGGTCTGGGTCAAATCGCGCCCGGCCTGAACGAGGATATCCCCGCTGATCGTAATCAGTTCAGCATCCAGATCGATGTCGGTTCTGGCAACGATAAACACAGTTCCATTGCCGCTGGTCTGAAGACTGGCGTTGAGATCAACGGTATCAGCACTGTTGAGCGTGATATGGCCGCTACCACTGCGGATACTCGAGTTAACCAGGACATCACTGGTTGCACCTCGTGCTTCCAGAAGCACGTCTCCAGATCCGTGAGCCTGTATGCCGCGTGAGTTCGCGGCATTGATTACACCAGCCGCTCCATCGTTGATTGTGATGGAACCGTTCTTCGCAACTATTTTGATATCGCCATTGAGAGTTGTCGTGAGATCCGCGAGCCCGCTTAAGTTGTCAGATTGCGTGACCACCGACTGGGTGCTGTTGAAATTGGCACGCTCAACAGAAACGGTTGTTCTGATGCTGGCCACATTTCGGATTACAACGGCTCCACCAGCTGCAGCCTCCTGAACATGAATTCCAGCAGCAGACTGTGCAGCGAGATTTGTCACCTCGGTGTCGATCGCATGGAGATTTGTGTCAGCGGAGCTTCCGGGATCACTTGCGCCAATTTCAAGGCCAGCTACCATTCGCAAATTGGCAGCACGAATATTAGTTGTTTCCGCAAGTCGAACGTCCAGAATGCTGCCACCTGATTCCAGTGAGACACTCGTGGCCTGCAGCAGGCCAAGGGAGATATTCTCACCGGCGTTCATGATCAGTTCGCCGCCACCAGCTTCAGTCACAGCGCTGCCATGCATCGTTATGTTCTGAACTGCAACGAGCAGAACATCAGCCCCTGCTGTAATGTTCTTGCTTTGCTCCAGATTTGCACCAGCATCAACACCGATGCTCGCGGCTGAAGATTCCAATTCAGCATTTAACGTGATGTTCAATGACGCCTGAAGCAGAATGTCGCCCGCGCCGTTCTGGATACCATTTGAATTCGAATCACCATCTGTCAGTGTGATGGTGCCGGACTGAGCCTGCACGAAGACCGTTCCCGATCCGTTTGTTGTTACGTCCCGGTTGATCGATACGGAATCCGCAGCGATTACGGTCACATCCCCAGCGTTACTGCTGATGTCCCCATTCAGCGTAACATCACTGCCCGCTCCTCGAGCTTCCAGCAGAACATCGCTCGTTCCGTTGGCGACCACTCCTGCAGCGGCCAAACTGCCACCATTGACTGTGAGTGAGCCGTTTGTGGTCACAATCTTGATCGGTCCGTTATTTGTAGTGGTCAGATCTTCGAGGATCGCCGTGCTTCGTGCTTGCGATACATCAGAAGTGGTGCTGTTGAAGTTGGCGTGTTTCGGGCCATCCAGCGACACGCTGACTGCCGCGACGGTATCGATGGTCAGGCTGTTGAGTTCTTCGATGTAGATCCCTGTTCCTGCTGAGGCTGCCAGTGTCGTGACTTGAGTATCAATGGCGTTCGCATTGATCAGCGACGTGCCATTGCCACTTTGATGATTACCAATCAGGCCGCCAGCTCGCAAACTGACAGAGGTTCCAACGACATTAAGAGTCGTCCCGTTCACATCGCTGATGTCGCTCCCGGCCGTCAGAGCGACTCTGGTCGAATTGATCCGTCCCAGTGCAATGTCGCCAATCAAAGCCTTGCCATCAAAGTTACCTCCGTCAACTGTAATGACAGTGCCGTTGGCCATCGTCCAGTTTGTTCCCGCTTCAATCAATACATCACCGGACGCCGTTGAGATATTGCCAGTAATCGTCTGTGTAATCGCAAGATCTGCGATCAGGCCAATGTCTCCACTGCTGGAATTGATGGCCGCGGTGTGACTGATTTCCTGAGTCGATGAGATAAGCACATCGCCGTTGATTGACGTGACTGTGGCATCAATGCTGACTCCAGCCCCGCTGATGTAAACACTTCCTGCACCGCCCGTGCTGAGTGTTGCATTCAGATCGACATCATCGGCAGCGTCCAGCGTGATGTGTCCGCCGCCGCTGGCGATGGCAGCGTTTACGATGACATCGCTGTTTGCTGCACGAGCTTCCAGAAGAACATTACCGGTCCCATTGGCATTGACTCCCGTGGTGTTGGCTCCACCTTTGATTTCGATTGTGCCATGCTCGGCGACCAGTTTAATTGGCCCGTTGCTGGTGAGATCTTCGAGACTGGCGATGGTGAGAGTTTCCGCGACGCTGGTCGTGCTGCTGTCGAAATCAGATCGAACAACACCATTGATATTGACCGTCACGGCACTGGCCGTATCCACAGTGATGGCTCCGCCGGCCGCGACTTCACGCAGATAGATCCCGGTCGCAGCATTGGCTGCAACGGTGTCAACGTTGATGTCGAGAGCCTGATTATTGACCGCAGATGTCGTGCCGCCCGCTCCGCCTGTGATGGTGCCAGTTCTGAGGCTGAGCGATGTCGTAGCCCCGGCGACGGTCTCCTGAATATTGATGACTGCCACGTTCGCATCGGTGATGCTTCCGCCCACGGCATGCAACGCTATCCGATTGGCTGTGGTATTTGTGGCACTAATCACACCCAGCGTGATATTTGTGCCCGCGGTACCAAGTATATCTCCACCACCAGCGGTGATGGTGGCGTCGGCATTCATTATCCAGTTTCCGGATGACGCCTGCACCAGCACATTACCATTTGTTGTTGTCACATCGCCAGCAGGAGACTGATAAACATCCCGAGCGGCGATAATACCAATATCGCCGGAAATGCTGGAGAGCAGAGCCGACTGCTGGACATCATTCTGTGAGCTGATCAACACGTCGCCGGAGCTGCTCGTGACGCCAAAGTTCAGCGCAATGCCATCAATCTGGCTTCCGGTGGCATCCGTCGCTCCATTAGTCGCGACAAGATAAATCGTCCCTGCCCCGCCGGTTGTGATTGCACTATTCACGACAATGTCGTCGGCAGAATTGATCGTGATGTTTCCAGTGATGCTGCGGATCGCGGCACTAATGAGCACATCACCATTGGAGCCCAATGTTTGCAGCAGCACGTCACCCATCCCGCTGGCAGAGACGGCCAGGGCATCTGCGTCACCATCGTTCAGAGTCAGAGAGCCAACGATAGTCTGAAGTTTGATGGGCCCGTTGTTTGTGGTAACCAGATCGCTCAACGAGGCATCTGACTGAGTGGTCGAACTGGCGTCAGCATTCACGGACTGCACAACAATCTGCGGCGTCGCATCGACACTCAGGCCATCCGCTTCTTTCAAGTAGATCCCGGTTGCACTTTGAGCAGCGAGGGTTGTGACCTGAAGATCAATGGCATTGGTATTGACGTTTGGGTCTGGATTTCCTGTTTCGGAACCACCGATAAATCCAACCTGATTCGAAGCATTACTTAGCGCCGCGTCTGCAACGATTCGCGCCGAGTTGGCCTGAATGTTGAGTGCGGCCACGTTGCTGTCGAGTACACTTCGTTCGGCCAGAACCGATACATTGCCTTGCCCGGCGTTAATTAGCCCCAGCAACACATCGGATTCTCGATCCGCCGTCAGTCTGACATTACCGCCCGCTGTCACGATCGAAGTTCCACTCTGCATGTCGATCCCGGTCAGAGCATCGTTGCCAATATTGCCAGCTGCCAGATAAGCAGATCCGGAGCCTCCGGTGGAAACATTCGCATTGAGATCGATGTCGTCGCTGGAGAACAATGAGACATGCCCCACGACTGCTTCGACATTTCCATTGACGACGATATCCGCGGCGCCAGAGATGGTTTGAAGCAAAACATGGCCTGCTCCGTTGGCCGAAACGGCGATCCCATTCGCAGAACCGGTCCCATCGTTCAGAGTTATCGTGCCATTTGTAGATCGCAGCACGATCGAGCCCGCATTGGTCGTCACAAGATCGCTTTGCAAAGCGTCAGTTGTTGCCATCGTCGAGTTATTGGTTTGCACTTTCTGAGTGGTGACAGTGACGTCGTCGACGGTAAGGCCATTGCTTTCCAGAATGTTGATGCCACCGCTGCCTGCTCGTGCCGACAAGGTGGTAATCGTCGTCTCGATCGGATTGCTGCTTCCTCCAGGCGTGCCGATTCCCAAAGCTGCCTGTAATCGCAAACCCAACGCAACAACATCTGCTTCGCTGTCATTGATCTCTGCATCAACAATTGAGCCCGCACTGCTGGTGATGCTGACATGGCTGTTGGAGGCAGTAATGTTGCCCACGGTTATGCTGTTCAGGGCGAGGAGCCGGATTCCGCCATTGGCCGAAGTTAAAGCCGCTGTCGCATCCATCGTGATCGAACCGTTAGTCGCTTCGATGATCAGCGTGCCGGCATTGCTTGTCTGAACATCGACATTCGGCAGCAGCCGGACCGAGTCATCCGCGATCAGCGTCACATGTCCACTGGTCGAAGAAACGTCGGCTGTGATCTCAACATCACGACCTGCACCATTCGCCATCAGCAGGATATTGTCGCTGCCTGTCGAAATCGTCCCGTCGACGTCAATATCTCCATCGACCGTGGTGACAATGACGAAACCCGAATTCGTGGTGAGGCTTGCACCGGTCCCGATATTGACAGATCCAGTTGACGTGAATCTGATATCTCCGTCGCCGGAGGATTCCGCCGCTGTATTAATCGCCACGATATTAGCGACAACGACCGTCTCAGAGTTGACAGTGAGATTTCCGGTGTTGCCAGCGACTGCATTTCCCAACGTCAGGCTGGAATTCAGATTCACAGCATCGGTACCACCATCGCCATTGACCGCCAGGGCTGCTCGATAATCCATGTGCAGCGAATTGATATTGATCGTGTCATTGCCGAGGCCTGCATTCAACGTGAGTTGTGTGCGAGGATTTGCGAAGCTGATACTGGGAGTGAGGTCAGAGACAATGCGGTTATTCAGAGTTCTGCTGCTGATCGCCGGACGCGAAGGGACAACCGCTGCCATGGCTACGGTATCGCCGATGGCAGAGACGTTGATGGTTTCAGTTCCACCGCCAACCGTCGATCCAAACGAAAACGTGCGAGCATCCGCGATCAGGTCATCACGAATCGGCTCCGTACCGGTGTAAGTGATCGTGGTTGACAGCAAGCCATCGGCGACAGTAATCGTTCCCTGATGCCGGACAGCCGGATCATCATTACTCAGCACATAGGAAACAGAATCGATTATGGCCTTGTCGTTTGCAGAAGTCAGCAGCACCAGAGTATCACCGCCGGTGGCTCCATCACTGTCCAGCGCGTTTCCATTACTGTTCTGCAGGTCACCGTGAAAAGCTATGCCCTTGCTCAGGCTGTACAAACCGCCCTGAGTCGCCGTTGGCTGAATGATGATCAGCACATCATCAGCGCCATAGCCGTCGAATGTGAATGAGGTGACATCAATAAAATGAAATGTGCCAACGTAATCAGGAGTTCCGCCGGTCACATTGCGAGTGAACACGAACGATCCATCGTTTTCACCGGTGAATGTGATAACAACGAGGTCGTCGAAGTCAGTGCCAGCGATCAGAATATCTTCAGTACCCACCGCAACAGGATTCTCCTGATTCGCACCCACGTGAGGAATCAAGGTGGCAATACTGGCCTGAAACTCCGTCGACTGATAAGCCGCCGAGGATCCAAAACGCAAGCGGTAGAATTCAGCCAGAGTTGTCCCAGTGAAAACAGTATGTGGATCATCTCCGGCAAAGAATGGATTGGCGGTGGGGCCGGTGATGTTGCTGGAGTGCAGAACCTGATTGGAATCCGCATAAGTACCGGCAACATCGTTGTAGAACACGTTGTTTAAGACGATTGCCGCCAGCGGAGTCACAACACCGTAACCAGAGACAGGCGGCAAAGGAGCAATTTGATTGACATAGAGTGTGATGTTTGTGCCACTATTCCCGGCCGCCTCCGTTGTCCCAATCGCGTCATCCAGATTCCAATGCGCCACGAGATCTGCGTGAGCCGAGACTCCGGCCGTTCGAATCGTGCTTCGATCGGAAACTGAGAGAACCTGATCATACCAGGCAATATCATCCAAAAGGCCGTCGAAGAATCGTATGAGATCACCTGGATCACGCCCTACGTTCATGAGTCCGTTGACAGTATCCGTGATTGCGGTCCATGTCAGATCGTTGGGTGTTGAACCGGCAAGATACCCGGATTCCACACCGTCGACATAGATTCGCATTTTTCCGACTGCGTTGGTCGCATTGAAGTCCCAGGTGTATTGGATATTGCGCCAGCTGTTCAGCAGCGTCGCGCCGTCAGGGCCGGAGCGAATAACAAAGTCCCCGCCTGCCGTTGTTGTTCGACCATACACCTGGCCGCTCGAGTTGTTGCGAAACTGGAACTCCAGGCCTGCATTGTCGGGCCCCTCAAAGAACTGATTGCGGCGACTCGTGTCGTGCATACGCACCCAGAAGTTAAGAGTTCCTCGCTCGCCGACATTGAAATCACCACTGCGGAATGTCGCAAAATCGTCGACGCCATCGAATTCAAGGGCTCCGCCGAACTGCCCTTGCCCCGGTCGAAATACCGCGCCGAATTCCGTGGGCACCACACCTGTGGTGGACAGATAAAGTTGAATTCCGTTTCTGTTGTCGACAGCAATATCGCCAGAAGACTGATTGAAGTCCCAATGTGAAACAAGTCTCGCATCAGTGGCGAGTGCTGATACGCCGTTCGTACGGATGTTTGTTCGATCTGTTGAGTTCAGAACTGAATTGAACCAGCCCACGTCATCCATAAGACCATCAAAATAGCGAGTTGTATCGCCGGGATCACGACCGATATTCATTAAGCCGTTGACAGTGCTGACAGCAGAAGCCCAAGTCAAATCGTTCGGTGTGAAATTGGTGAGATAGCCGGACTCAACGCCATCGATATAGAGTCGCATGCGGCCAGTCGCATTGGTCGCGCTAAAGTCCCATGTGTACTGTATGTTGCGCCAGGTATTCAGTAGTGTCGCACCATCGGGGCCTGATCGAATAACATTATCCCCTCCTACGGTCGTCGTTCGGCCATAAACCTGACCTCCGCTGGTGTTTCGATACTGCATCTCGAATCCAGCGTTACCGGGACCTTCGAAAAACTGATTTCGTCGGCTCGTATCATGCATTTGCACCCAGAAATTCAGAGTGCCAGCCGTTCCTGCATCAAATAGCGAACTCTGCCAGACGCCAAAATCATCAGCGCCATCGAATTCGAGGGCTCCCCCAAAGACGCCGCCCGTTGGACGCCACAGCGGGTCTGTGCTTCCGGGTTGCGGACCTGCGTACGCGAAGTTATTGAAGATGTTGTTCTGGATCAGGATCTGATTCGTGTTCTGCGTCAACGATGGAGTGATGTAAACACCAGCGGGCTGAGCATAGACGCCGTTGGCGTTGGTCTCTGCAGAGTCATTCCAGTCAAACGTGTTGTGGACGATATCAAGCCCAGCGGCAGTCAGCCCCTGATTAGTAATCGTGACGGTATAGTTCTGATTGCCCAAAGACTGGAAATCGAGAGTATCCAGTCCGTTGCCGAAGTAGTTGAAGGAGATTTCACCGCTGAACGCAAAGTTATTGGGGGTTCCTGCGGAATCCTGAGGTCCGATGGCAATGGGGCCCCAGCGGAAATGGTCTTCTCGAAACTCATTCCGTGTGATCAGAATATTTTGCCCACTGCCGGAATCCCCATCACGAATTGCGGCTCGGCCCCAGCGGCCTTCGAAAACGGAATCAGATACTTCCAATCCATCGGCACCGTTCGCACCGCTGCCTTCAAAAACAACCGCGCTGCGATAGCCTTCTCCTGTTGCGTTGCTTCCGAAGAGAATGCGGTTGATCGAAGTGAAATCCGCTGTCGTAATGACTACGTAGCCCTGGTAGTCCGTGGTATTGTGGATTTGCCAGCCCAGCTTGGCGTCACTCAGGATCACCTCGTCAGCCGTAATACGGATCGCTTCGTCGAAGTTTCCTGTGGGAGCTCCCGATTTCAGAATATTCGTGAGCCCCATTCCCTGACCATCGATCGTAACGGTCTTGTTGACGGCCAGCGTCGATGTATGCAGGTATGTCCCCTGATCGACGTGAATGATTCCGCCGGCGGTCACAGCTGTGATCGCCTCGGGGATCGTGGCAAAAGCATTGAGCCCATAGACACCCGCCTGGTTGCCCGTCGTCCGGAAATCATAATCAGCAACGGAGGCTCCATTCGAAAGCCCCACAAACGTATTGGAGACATAGACCTCAGACAACGATGCAGGTCGACGGATCAGCACAATGTCATTACCCGTGCCGCCGTTGTAATAGATGCTGTATGCACCACCACCACCACCGGCTGCAACAACAGCTCCATTGGAGAGCCCCGAAAAAGTCCCGACGATGGCATCAACGCCATCATTCTGAACGATGACGTAGACATCTCCGGTCAAGGACTGAGTCGACCCGAGATCCTGAAGATTCAACGCCGCGCCAGAATTGATCGTGACTGTGCCCGTCACCTGCGTTTGGTCGTAATCGACTCCCGCAACGGCACCGAGGTATCCGCCGGAGTTATCATCATCCAGTTCGATCAGCAGCGTGGAACCACCAGTCAGCGTCAGGTTGCCTGAGGTCGTAATCCCGGGGCTGTTTCCCGGGGAAAGCACTCCGTTCGGGCCGATCGTGAGTGCTCCGGAAATATTCAGCCAGCCTCCAAGGAGGCCACCATTAGAAATCTCGATTCCGTTGTGGATAATGCCAGTTCCGATCAGCTGAGCGTGTTCAGCAACCAGACTACCGGTATAGCTGTTACCTGATAGCCGTACTTCTGATTCCTGTAGTAACGTGATAGTACCGGCTGACTCAAACTGCAGACTCCCAATCTCAATATCGCCGTTGCCCAGCGTAATGCTGTCGGCGTTCATTTCGGCGTGCCCGGTCACCTGCAATAGGCTTTCCGAGGTGTCAGCGAGCAGGCCGTCGACTTGCAACGCTAACGAACTCGCAGAGCTTTGCCCGATCAGAGTCATCTCCGAGGATTCATGAATGTGTACATGTCCTGCGGAATGAAACGTTAAGCTGCCACTATGGAATTCGCCTCGGACGTCAATCTCGTCCGCCTCAAGGGCTGTATTTCCGTGAACGGTTAATGTCGCCGTATCAGCGAGCTGAATCGAACCTTCGGATGAAAGAGTCAACTCAGCAGCACTGCTTGAGCCTGTCATTTCCACAGCTGAATCAATATCTATCTCAACTGACTCTGTGGCTGTTACAGACACACTGCTCAGGTCGACGTGATCAGCAGCATGCTGCCCAAGGACGATTGAAGATGCTTCAAATGAAGCATGTCCGCCAACCTCAATCTGCGCGTCGGCGCTGTTCGTCACAGTTCCAGCGACAGACAGGTCCACCGAATCAGTGACCTGCAGCGTTGAAATGTCAAGATCGTCTGAATCATGCAGGGTCAGACTATGAGCTTCAATGCTGATTGAATCGATATCATTGCCGGAGTCCAGCACAAGATCAGCGGCACCGGTAATCGTCAGTTGACTAATTGAGAAGGCGCTTCCCGAATCCGTAATGCGAATCGGTGTACCTGAGCCATGAATTTGCAGTTGGCTCAGAGACGGTAAGGCCACCGTCAGAACATTACCGTTCAAGCTGACAGCCGGGTCCAATGGGCCGGGATTTTCAGAAAGCCAGGTTCCGGACGATAACTCAAGTTGAAACTCGTTATTGTTCGCATCAAAAGAAACATCAACCGCGTCGGTGGCTCCATCAAAGGCTGCCACTGTCAGGATATCACCCACCAGCGCAAAGCTGGCGTCGGGCAGGCGGCGGTCTTCCAGACGCACGACTTTCAGTTGACGTTGCCGCAGACGATAGTGCCGTTTCATCCAGACAGCAATTTTTTCACGCAGTCGATCAGGATAGTTCGGAAGACTCATGAAAACGTCCGTGGAGAATAAGCGTCGAGGGACAGATCGGTCACTGGATTGTCAGGCTCTGAAGACCCCCAACGCAAGCTGGAACACTGGTTTTGCTGGCCGACTGGCACCCTTAACGGGCAAGAACCGTGCCCGTTCACTGAGGGGACCGCGTTCAGGGCCCTCTGAAGGCTGATGCACAGTTGCAGGGGTTCTGCCACCTGGGACGATGAAATCGGTCAATCCTGACAGGCTCAGGTTCGCTTTTCGCCGCTGTCGATCAGTAAAAGAAAGGATTTCGCGCGCGTCGGAAGAACGGAGTTTTTCATGCTGGATGCACTATTTTGCAGAGCATTCTGCCTCAGCACCCTGTTCGGACTGCTGCTTAACGGTTCGAGCCCTGGCGATGATTCCCTGACGACGACCCCAGCAGCGTCGCCCGAATCAGAATCAATCGCCCCTCCGGTCGGCGCGGAAACTCAGCGACCGGGCAATGAACAAACACTTCTTTCGGGCGAGGATTTGCCTCTTCTTGCCGTCCCTGAAGAATCGTCCACTGTTGCCCAAAATCAACAGGCATCCCACGAAACGTCGCCGAAAAACAACAGCGATATGGCCGAGGTGAAAGAAGACACCTTCTTCGTGTACAGCTATCTGAACTACGTCACAATGTCTTGTGCGTCCGCTCTTGATGATCCGGATCAGTTCCCCGGAAAGTTGTTCGGCGTCGCCAATACACTACACGCTGAGAATGCTCAGTCCGCGTCCGGCGATGGTTTCTCCAACATGCCGGAGGAGAAGCAAGAGGCTTCGCAGCAATCCTCGGCACCAGTCGTTTCGAAGCGTAGGCCATTGACAGCCATCCGACTTGCTGACTCAATCGTACAACTCGACGACTCTGGCCAACCGCTTGCAAGACCAGAAGACAGCAATCCTCAGCAGTCAACGGCCATACCCGCTGAACATCATTACGTTCCTGCACCTTGGCATCGTTCGCATGCATCACGAAACACGTACCCAATTCGATACCAGCCGCTCTACTTTGAAGATCCCAACATGGAGCGATGTGGCGAAACGGGCGGCTGTCTGACCGAGGTCAAATCCATCGCGCACTTCGCCGGAAGGATCCCATTGCTGCCGTATATGATGGCCTCAAACTCGCCACACAAATGCGTGCGATCGCTACCTGACTGTCCAACCTGTCAGCAGTTTGGTCCGGATGCATACCTTCCAAAACCCACCGTCAAAGCCATCGCAGTTCAGGCGGCCGCCACTGTCGGTGCGATTTATGTAATACCATAGGAACCGACTGTCGTTCATTATTCTTTTGGGTGCAGAAGTGCCCGAACAACTCCGCCTGAATCAGACGGTTTTCAAAGTAGCCGTCTCGCTCCGTTGAGACGAGGCCTTGCGGATAGCACATCAATCAAAAAACTCAGGGCCGATCCCCAACACATCTTCATCAACGCTGCTTGAAGTTGGCGACCGGCTTTGGCAACTCAACGTGCATCCTACAAGGCACATCTTGCGGAGCAAGATGGCTACATTGGTCGGCACATGATTAGCCAGTGGAATGCTACACGGCTCGCAATGATCTTCTGTTGGCTGCTGCAAAAGCCGTCCCCGAACGCAGCGTTGGGGGCTACGAACGCAGCGATCTGCAAGTCCCGGGATTGCTCTAATGCCGGAAATGTCGCATTCCAGTGAAGATCATGGCGATGCCATGCTCGTTACAGGCGGCGATCACTTCGTCATCATTCTTTGAACCGCCCGGCTGGATGGCGGCCTTGATTCCGGCTTTGGCTGCTGCGTCAATGCCGTCGCGAAACGGAAAGAACGCATCAGACGCAACGACTCCGCCCTGACTGCGATCTCCGGCCTTGAATGCTGCGATCATCGATGAATCCAGACGGCTCATTTGGCCGGCCCCTGCTCCCAACAGCATGCCATCCTTTGCAAACACAATCGCATTGGATTTGACGTGGCGACAGACAGCCCACGCAAACTTCAGGTCCGATAATTCCTGAGCCGTCGGCTGGCGATCAGTGACGACCTTCCAGCCTTCGTCAGACTGTCGCAGGTCATCACGATCCTGAACCAACAGCCCGCCGCTGACTCGGCGATAATCCGGAGCCCCACGATCGGTATCCAGAAATTCAACCTGCATCAGTCGCACGTTGCTCTTCCATTTCGGCTTTGTCGTCAGCAACTGTCGAGCTGCCTCTTCGTAGCCCGGAGCAATGATCGCTTCAATAAATCGCCCCGGAACACACATGCGTTCGGCAGTGGCAACATCCACGATACGATTCAACCCGATAATGGAACCGAATGCACTGACTGGATCTCCTTCGTAGGCTTTTTCGAAGGCATCGGCCAGATTCTCCGCGACAGCACAGCCGCAGGGATTGTTGTGCTTGATCACGCAGGCTGCGGGCTGAGTATAGTCCGAAACGATCGACTTGGCGGCATCAAGATCGAGCAGATTATTGTAGGACAACTCCTTGCCATTCAACTGCTGAGCACTCGCCAGAGACGTTGTTGATGGTCGATCTTCCACATAGAACGCAGCCCGCTGATGAGGATTTTCGCCGTAACGCAGTTCCTGCTGCAGTCGATAAGTCAAAGAGAGTCGGTGACCAAAAGAATTGGCTTGTCCCGACTCCTTTGCCACAATATTTGCCATGTAATCACTGATCGCACGGTCGTAGGTGGCGGTCATCTCAAAAGCCGCCGCAGCAAGGCGTCGACGGAAGGTTTCACCCATCGTGCCGGCCTGCAGTTGCTGAAGGACTTCCTCGTATTGCGATGGCTGTGTCACGATCGCCACATGGGCATGATTCTTGGCGGCCGATCGAACCATTGACGGGCCACCGATATCGATGTTTTCGACCGCTTCATCATAGCTGACATCGGGTTTTGCGACGGTCTGCTGAAACGGATAAAGGTTCACAACGACGATCTGGAACGGAATAATCCCGTGAGCCTGAATGGCGGCAGCATCTGAGGCCAACGTCGGTCGTCCCAGAATCGCTCCGTGAACTTTCGGGTGCAGCGTTTTAACACGACCATCCATGATCTCCGGGAATCCCGTATAGGTGGTGACGTCAATCACCGGAACGCCAGTCTGCTCCAGAAACTTACGAGTTCCCCCGGTCGAAAGAATCTCATAACCCAGCGCAACAAGTCCCTTTACGAAGGTCTCAAGTCCGGTCTTATCACTGACACTGACAAGCGCACGCAGAGGCATGGAAGAACTCATGAGGATTACGATCTGTTCGATGGAAAAAGAAAATGCCGCTGAGGAAAAACTCAGCGGCAGAGAAGTTTTTCGAGTTGCACAATTCCAGATCCGCAGAATTCGCTGGTCAATTTTTCGAGTCAGGTTTGTCAGGAGACTCCCGATCTCGCGTGCTGGTTACCAACTACGCCTTGACCATCTGTTCTGCAGCCAGTTCCTTCAGGGCTCGCTTATAGTCAACCGGCATGATCTTGTGGAACTGGCCCAAAGACTTCTGCCAGTGATCGAGAATGTTCTTCGCAACACCGGATCCGGTATAGCGATGATGGTTCTCGATCAGAGTTTTCAACTCCTGAATGTCGGCTTCCTCGGCCATCTTTTCAAGAGCCACCATTTCCAGATTGCAGTTCACAAGGAACTGGTTGTCCGGATCGTAGACGTAGGCAACTCCTCCGGACATTCCCGCAGCAAAATTGCGTCCTGTTGGGCCCAGAACGACTGCTCGACCGCCGGTCATGTATTCGAGCCCGTGATCGCCACAGCCTTCGATAACAGCCGTTGCACCGGAGTTTCGCACGCAGAATCTTTCCGCCGCGACACCTCGGAAATACGCTTCCCCGGATGTTGCTCCATAGAGAGCCACATTGCCGATGATAATGTTCTTTTCAGGAACAAAGGTCACATCCTTTGGAGGATAGACGATCAAACGACCGCCTGATAGACCCTTGCCGGCGTAGTCATTCGCATCACCTTCGACTTCAATGGTGATGCCATGCACCAGCCATGCACCAACGCTCTGACCGGCTGATCCCTTCGCCTTGATGTGGATCGTGTCCGATGGAAGTCCGTTGGCTCCGTGAGCCCGGCTGACTTCGTTGCTCAGAATTGTCCCGAATGCACGATCGATATTCTGAATCGTTGTGTCGATGCGAACATGCTTCTTGTCCTTCAGAGCAGGCTCGCACTTCTGCAACAATTCCATATCGCGAACGTTGTCCAGAGCATGATCCTGGCTGATCGTGCAGTAAGTCTGCACGGCATCGTGCGGCTTCTTCGCAGGCGTCAGGATTGGGGACAGATCAAGCTGGCTGGCTTTCCAGTGAGTAACCGTGGAGTCAAGTTCCAGCATGTCGACTCGACCGACCATTTCATTGATCGTGCGGAAGCCAAGTTCTGCCATGATCTCCCGAGTTTCCTCGGCCACCATGAACAGGTAATTCACAACATGCTCTGGCTTGCCCTGGAACTTCTTGCGAAGCACCGGATCCTGAGTCGCGATTCCGACCGGGCAAGTATTCAGGTGACACTTTCGCATCATAATACAACCCAGAGTAATCAGCGGGGCCGTCGCAAAACCAAACTCCTCTGCTCCCAGCATGGTCGCCACAACCACGTCGCGACCTGTCTTGAGCTGTCCGTCAGTCTGTAGCCGAACTCGACTTCGCAGATCGTTCATCACGAGTGTCTGATGAGTTTCTGCGATCCCGAGTTCCCACGGCAAACCCGCATGCTTGATGCTGGTCAATGGGGAGGCTCCCGTTCCGCCTTCGAAGCCGGAAATCAGGATGTTGTCCGCATGACCTTTGGCCACACCAGACGCAATCGTTCCGACGCCGACTTCTGACACCAGTTTCACACTGATTCGAGCACGACGGTTAGTATTCTTCAGGTCGAAGATCAACTGTGACAGGTCTTCGATCGAGTAAATGTCGTGATGCGGCGGTGGACTGATGAGTCCCACACCTTTCGTGGACATGCGAGTCTCGGCGATTGTCTTGTCGACCTTGTGACCTGGCAGCTCACCGCCTTCACCCGGCTTTGCTCCCTGAGCAATCTTGATCTGCAGTTCGTCCGCGTTCGTCAGATACCAGGAGGTCACTCCGAATCGTCCGGACGCAATCTGCTTGATCGCGGATCGCCGAGAATCTCCATTCTCCATGGGTTCGAAACGATCGTATCGCTCGCCACCTTCCCCGGTATTGCTCTTCCCGCCAATACGGTTCATCGCAATCGCCAGAGACTCGTGAGCATCTGCCGAGATTGAGCCGTAGCTCATCGCACCGGTACAGAACCGCTTCACGATTTCAGCAGCAGACTCCACTTCCGCCAGAGGAACTGAATTGCCTTTGCGGAACTTCAGTAAGCCACGCAAATGACACGCCCGAGTGGTCTCTGTGTTAACCAGCTTCGAAAAGTCCTTGTACGCAGACTTATCTCCGGTTCGAGCCGCCTGCTGAATTCGACCGATCGTGTGAGGATTCCAGGCGTGCTTTTCACCCTGTCGACGCCAGGCGTAGAGTCCCTGGTTTGGCAGCTCCTGAGAGATGCTGTCCGGATTTTCGGGGAAGCCAACATGATGTCGAAGCAACGCTTCCTGCGCCAGCACGTCAAAGCCAACTCCCTTGATTCGGCTGGAAGTTCCAGCGAAGCAAAGATTGACCACTTCGTCAGCCAGGCCCAGAGCTTCAAAGATCTGTGCGCCCTTGTAACTTTGTAGAGTTGAAATGCCCATCTTGGCCATGACTTTGAGCATGCCGTGAGCCACACCGGATCGATACGCCGCGATAATGCGGTCATCATCCCAGTCATCGGTCAGCTTGCCATCAAGGCGAGCCTGTCGTAGAGCGTACAGTGCAAGATAAGGATTGACCGCGTCAGCTCCGTAGCCGATCAACAGGCAGAAGTGATGTACTTCGCGAGCTTCACCTGACTCGACCAGCAGGCCGATCTGAGTTCGCAATTCGTATCGCACAAGATGATGATGGACGGCACCGGTGGCCATCAGCGAACTGACTGGCACTCGCTCCGCGCTAACCTTGCGATCGGACAGGACGATCAGGCTGAAGCCGTTCTTAATCGCATCACGAGCTTCCGAGCAGATGCGATCGATTGCTGCACGCAGCCCTGAGACGCCTTCGGACTTCGGATACGTAATGTCGATGACCTGACACTTCCAGCCACGATGGTTCACTCCCTTGAGGTTTGCCATTTGATGGTTCGTCAGAATCGGATGAGGCACCGCGAGGCGATGACAGCTTTCCTTCTGAGTATCCAGCAGGTTGGCTTCAGGACCGATGTAGCATTCCAGCGACATGATGACTTCTTCACGGATCGAGTCGATCGGTGGATTCGTCACCTGAGCAAACAGCTGATGGAAATAATCGTACAGCATGCGAGGCTGATCGCTCAGGCACGCAAGAGCCGCATCGTTGCCCATTGAACCAATCGGATCCTTGTCCGCCTTGATCAACGGCAACAACATGAAGTTCATGGTTTCGGCGGTGTAACCGAACGCCTGCATACGGCTGAGGAGTTCCTGTCCGGTTAAACGCTCCGAAGGTGTCTTCTTTGGCAATTCATCCAGTTGAATGCGCTGTTCCTGAACCCACTGTCGGTACGGACGACGTGAAGCCACATCCGACTTCAACTCTTCGTCGTCGATGATGCGGCCTTTTTCGAAGTCAACCAGAAACATACGTCCAGGCTGCAGACGCCCCTTGTACAGAACGTTCTGAGGTTCGATGTCCAATACACCCACTTCGCTCGCCATCACAACACGATCGTCTTTGGTGACATAGTAGCGGCTTGGACGCAGGCCGTTTCGGTCCAGGGTCGCACCAATATAATGTCCATCGGTAAACGAGATCGATGCTGGTCCGTCCCATGGCTCCTGAATCGAGGAGTAGTATTCGTAGAAAGCTCGTTTTTCTTCCGGCATCGTCTGATGATTCTGCCATGCTTCCGGCACCATCATCATTACAATTTCCTGCAGCGTACTGCCGGAGTGATACAGCATCTCCAGAGCGTTATCGAAGCAGCCGGAGTCGGACGTGTGCGGCTCAACAATCGGGAAGAGCTTCTTGATGTCTTCACCGAACAGAGGGCTCTTCATCATGCCTTGACGAGCAAACATCCAGTTTGAGTTGCCCTTCACGGTGTTGATTTCACCGTTGTGCGACATAAATCGCAGTGGCTGAGCACGGTCCCAGCTCGGGAAGGTGTTTGTCGCGAAACGCGAATGCACCATGGCGAGATGCGTGTCGTAGTCAGGAGCCTGCAGGTCTTTGAAGAACGGCAGAACCTGGAACGATGTCAACATGCCTTTGTAAATGATCAGCTTCGTTGACAGGGAGCAAACGTAGAACAACAGAGCCTGAGACATATCGCTGTTCCGCAGCTTGTGGCTGGACAGCTTGCGGATGATGAACAACTGGCGTTCGAGAGCATCCTTGTCGAGTCCCGGAGCCCCGCCGACAAACAACATTTCCATGTGAGGCGCGCAAGCCCGAGCGGACTTGCCGATGTCAGCTTTGTCAAAATCCACTGGCAACGGACGCCATCCCAGCAGGCTTTGTCCCTGCTGAGCAATGAACTCTTCAACAGTCTTCCTGCAGATAGCTCGCTGAGTTTCATCCTGAGGAAGAAACACAATCCCGGCACCGTATTGACCCGCCTCCGGAAGATCGACACCGATATCCGACTTGGCGACTCGCGCCAGAAATGTGTGCGGCAACGCGGTCAGCATCCCGGCTCCGTCACCGGTATTGGATTCGCAGCCGCAAGCGCCGCGATGATCCATGTGACGCAGGATTCGGTCGGCGTCATCCACGATCTGATGTGACCGCACACCTTTGATGTTCGCGACAAAGCCCACACCACAATTGTCATGTTCGTTACGAGGGTCGTACAAGCCCGTCGCTTCCGGCGCACCAAAGGAAGGCCGGAACGGAGCTGGATACTGATTACCGCGAATGTCTTCCATGTGAGTGATCCTCGTTCAATTATCTTTCAGGCCCTGGTAAGCGGCGGGACGTTGGCCCTTCGAGCTCACCAGCGACGACACGAAGGGTTGCCACCCTGTCGCTCGTCTGTTTGTTGTTTTTCTTCCGACTACCAGCCGGAAACGGTGTGTGCGCATCGAAGTTGCCACCAGAATTCGCTGACACACGTGATCAGGACACGGTCAGCTCAGTGGCAGAATGGCCCGTTTGGACGCGGCCGCGCGTTTCACACCCGCATTGACAAAGTTGGCGACTGATGCCGCCTGCGAACCGGCAACCACTTCGGACGCACAAATCGTCCAACCCGCGGTCACAGACCGGGAGAATGCAGCGGATGAAGCTCGAAGCAGGTTCAGCATGATTTCTGGCAAATCAGTTTTCAGTCACAGAAAATGTCGATCGATGGCGCTTCACACGAAGCCCTCGGTTCAACGTCTGACACCGAAATCGATGCCAGGAACCGCATTCTGGCAGGAAACTTCGGTGGAAAAGCACCTTGCCAGACCAGAAGTCGCACAAACGCTCGAACCTGAGGTGGGTGTCAGGATCGCGGAATCCGCCTAGTTCTGGCTGCCGAATTGTTTCAAGCTTCCTGCTCGAAAACAAGCAATTGGCCACTGCTTCTGCCGGATCAGAGAAAACCCCGGCCCAACTCAAGTCGCAGCGTCCCGGTTTGCCGATTGTCGGATGCAGTTCTGGGCCGATTTCCGGACGTTTTCAGCGGGAATCACAGCGAGTTGATTTAATCCTAACCCACTGGCTGAGTCAGCGAGGGATCGTGCTTGAAAACGCGGCAAGGTTTATCCCTCGCCGACGTGTCCGGTTGTGAAAACCCATTGAATCAACAGCCTGATCAGCAGCCGGGCTTTGGGGACGTAGTTGTGAGGGGATCACTGAACCGCGTCGCCGTCGGCCTCGCCGATCATTCGGGCTCGTGGACGACGGCTCCGGAGCGGAGTTGACGGCTCGATGGTTCCATCGGATGACTCGACGGACTGATGGTCGTCTACGGCGTCCTCTTCATCCTGCGAAACGACAGCCACCTGCCTCGTTTCGGTGGTTGAGAGCGAATTTGCCTCGAACTCGGCTGACGGTCCTTCAATAGCCGCCGGCACGGCTTTCGGATTCGGAGCTGAAGCTCCCGCTGAGATCGCTTCAGGAGTCATCGCCATGCCGTCCATCGTCATCAGGTCGTCGACCTGCAACAACTCCGCCAGGTCGACTGTCGCCATCCACGAATCCGACAGAGACTGCAGATAACTTGTCACGACTTGAGTCAACGTTTGCTGGGCCACCACGACCTGAGCAAAGTCGATGGATTCACCGTCGATCAGGAAGCGATCATAGACGCCACGATAAACTCGCACCTGATCGGGTAACAAGTCCGTTCGATAACTTTCAGAGATCGTGCGACTGGTCGCGTAGCGATTGTAGTTTTCCGCCAGATTTGACATCAGAGTATTATTCGTCTCCGTCAGATTCTGGCGTGCTCGTACCAGTTCTGCATGAGCCGAAGTAATATTACCCTGGTTTCGGTTAAAAGCCGGTACCGGCGCGGAGACCTGGACGTTGGTCGAATAGTCTGACAGCGGAGTTGTATCATCATGCTGGAACGCGGCGTATAATGTCACGTTTGGAATCGGAATCGCTTCCTGCAGTCTCAGGTTACTTCCGGAACTGGCAATGCGAGCATTCGAAGCGATCAAGTCCGAATGTCGCTGCAGCATGGTGACCATTGTCTCGTATTCAACAACCGGCACCGGCAGATCCACTGAGCCGGCAACTTTCTGTCGCGTCATATGAGGCATGCCTACCGCAGCAACCAACTGACGCCATGTGGCGTCGAGACTGTTGCTGGCTGTCGTAACTGCATTTCGAGCCTGCACCGCGAACACTCGCAATTGCAGTGGCTCATAAGGAGCTGACTCGCCGCCGGTCACAAGGTCAATTTGAGCCCGATAAACTTCTTCGCTGAGCTTCGCAATCGCTCGATTGAACTTCAGCTGCTCCTGAGCAATCAGCACTTTGAAATAGTTTCGGCGAACATCGCTCGCCAGACGAACCCGTGCTTTGCGAAGATCAGCCTGAGCGGCTCGGACGTTATTCAACGCAACGTTCTGTGCCAGCGTCAGTTTGTCGGCGGTGACGAATTCCTGAGTAAAGAACACACCGTTATACCCGGCTGTGCGAGCAGTCCCGATCGTGTCACCTTCGTATCCGAACGTAGGGTTTGGATAAAGTCCGGCCTGAACCGCTTTGCCCCGAGCCTGCTCAACATCAGCCGCGGCCTGACGTATGACCGGACTATTGTCGACTGCCATTTGCTGCATTAGGGACAATGTCAAAGGTGCGGAGTCGGCATCCGGACCAGGTTCCACTTTTGCAGGCTCAACGTTCGGGAACAGAGCATCAGCCAGGGACTTACGCTGTTCGATCGACTGAGTCGGGTCCATTGGCGGAAGAACGAGCGGTGCCGCATCGGCTCCCGGCAGTTCTTCGGGGATGTTGAATCGCCGATTCACTGCAGGAGGTTCCGGAACACGGTTGTTTGCACCGGCCTCGTCTGAGCCGTTGGTCTCTGCTCGACGAAATGAGGCCTCTTTCGTGGAGTCGTCAGCTGGCTTGGCGGCCTTCTCGGGTTTTTCCGGAATCGGAGTGGTGTCTGCGAAGGTGGTCGCTCGAGCCGCAAACAGCGACGAGCAACATCGATTCACCGTCTGACATCCCGTGGACGACAACAACGCGGCACCACAGAGGAGTGGCGCGACGGCACGAATCTTCATGAGAGGACTCCATTCCAATCAAACTACACAAGGGCTCAATCCATGAGACCTGCCGATTTGATCGACGGTTCCCGATGTGCACCTGAATCTCATGATGCGGTCATTCCCGACTGTGAGTGCCACTCCGGCGTCACGCAACGCAGAAGCGGCTCAATCGGAAAGACACGAACCAGATAACTGTCTTCACCGGCGCAATCGTTACAAATGTTCAATCAATCGCAGCCACGATGTTGGTGTTTTTCGGTGCCAACAGACGTTTGCAGGAACAGGATGGTCGTGATTTGCATAACAGTCACCCGTATGGCACGTGCTCACTTTTGACCAGTTGGTGGCCGTTTGGGGCTTGTCGCTTTCTGGCACCGGTCGCCCGCAACGAGTCGTCTCTCTTCGGCCGAGAGAATCTTCCATTCTCCCGCGGAGAGTTCCCCCAGAGTCAGCTCGCCTATGCGATTCCTCAACAGACGTAACGTGGGATGACCAATCGCGGCGGTCATGCGACGAACCTGGCGATTCTTGCCTTCCACTAGTTCCAGAATGATCCAGCAGTCAGGCACACTTTTGCGAAAGCGTATCGGGGGGGCTCGCGGGGGAACGTCTGGCTGAGGATCCGGCAATCGAGCATGACACGGCAAGGTTTTTCGGCCCTGAATGATCAGCCCCGATGCCAGTTGCTGCAAACTCTCCGCCGACGGGATTCGCTCCACCTGCACCCAGTATTCTCGTTCATGGGCATGTCGAGGCTCGAGGAGTTTCGCATTCCATTCCGCTTCGTCACTTAAGAGAAGCAGGCCCTCCGAATCTGCATCCAGCCGACCGATAGGGTACACGTTCCTCGGAAAGCCGAATTCCGCCAGAGGACGATTCGGCGAGCCATCAGACGTAAACTGTGACAGAACTCCGTAAGGTTTATGGAATGCAATCAACATCGGGGTTTTGACTTACAGAACTGTGGAGATCGCGATAGACGAAAGCCCCGTCGGCGGAGCGACCGGTGTACGTTACACCCGTCGCTCCGCCGACGGGATTCTTTCTTCGCATCTGATTGAAACGGGTTCAGGAGCCGCATGTTACTCACGCCAGTTCCAGGCCGCCAACTTGCCGCGAAAACAGAAAACAGTACCCCCGACAAGTCGCGCAGGAAAATGTTGGGGGACTCGATATGATCCGGCGTCTATAGTTCTGCCATTCACCATTCGTAAACTCATGCTTTTTCGAACGAACGCATCATGCCAGTCACTCGCATCGCAACAATTCTTCGCGACGGTCAGCCGGAAACCTCCATCATCGCAAAAGGTTGGGTGAGAACTCGCCGTGATTCCAAGAGCGGTTTCTCGTTCATCGAACTGAACGACGGCAGCTGCATGAAGAATCTGCAGGTCGTCGTGGAGAGTAAAGTTCCTGGTTACGAAGAGTCCATCAAAGATGTGACCACCGGGGCTAGTGTTTCGATTGAGGGAACTCTGAAGGAATCTCCGGGCAAGGGGCAGCGAATCGAGTTGCATGCTCATTCGTTGACTATCCTTGGTGTTGCGGATCCGGCCACGTTCCCTCTGCAGAAGAAGGGACACAGCATGGAGTTCCTGCGCGAGATCGCTCATCTGAGACCTCGCACAAATACATTCGGCGCGGTGGCTCGAGTTCGCAATTGCATCAGTTGGTCGGTCCACAACTTTTTTCAGCAGCGAGGATTCCTGTACCTCAATACTCCGATCATCACGACCAGTGATTGCGAGGGTGCTGGAGAGATGTTCCAGGTGACGACGCTGGATCTGGCGATGCTGGCGAAAAAACAAATCGATGCGATCGACTGGAAGCAGGACTTCTTCGGCAAGCCGGCTTCATTAACCGTCAGCGGACAGCTTGAAGCAGAAACCTATGCAACGGCTGTCGGCGACTGTTACACCTTCGGCCCTACGTTCCGCGCAGAGAACAGCAATACGACTCGACACCTGGCGGAGTTCTGGATGGTTGAACCAGAAATGCCGTTTTATGAACTCCCTGACAATATGGATCTGGCCGAAGCATTCATCAAGACCATGGTGAACGACGTGCTGGAGAAATGTCCGGACGACATGCATTTCTTCAATGATCGCATCGACAGGACGGTGCTGGCCAAGCTGGAGAATATTCGCAACAAAGAATTCATTCGACTGCCGTACACCGACGCCATCGACATCATTCAGAAGAGTGGTAAGACGTTTAATTACGCTGTTCAGTGGGGTAGTGATCTGCAGACCGAGCACGAGAGATTCCTGACCGAAGAACACTTTGGTCAGCCTGTGATTCTGTTCAATTATCCTCGCACTCTCAAGCCATTCTACATGCGATGCAATGAAGACGGCAAAACGGTGCGTGCGATGGACGTGCTGGTCCCGGGTGTCGGCGAGATCATCGGCGGCAGTCAGCGTGAAGAGCGGCTCGATGTTCTGATCCAGCGTATGCAGGAATGTCATTTGAATCCGGATGACTACTGGTGGTACGTTGATCTTCGTCGATATGGTACAGTGCCTCATGCTGGATTTGGTCTGGGGCTTGAGCGAGCGGTTTTGTTGATCACGGGGATGACCAATATTCGCGACGTGATACCGTTCCCCAGAACTCCCGGGCACGCCGATTTTTGATTTGGCATTCGCTGAAGGCAGAAGATTCGATGGCACAAAACTCACGCAGATCGTTTCTGAAGAACTCCACGGGGGCTGCGGTTCTGACGTTCGGTGGATTTGCGCCCGTTGCTTTGCAAAGAGCTGCTGTCCAGGCGGCGTCACATAACGCGGCTACGGATCGAGTCCTTGTCGTTATCGAACTGGCGGGCGGCAACGACGGCCTGAATACCGTAGTTCCGTTTGCAGATGAGACATACCGCAAACTGCGTCCCAAACTGGCCGTTGCCAGGAGCGACACTCTGGCGATTAACGGAGAGCTTGGATTCCATCCCGCGTTGCGAGGATTCGCGGATCTACTTGAAGCCGGCAAGCTGGCAATTGTTCAGGGGGTCGGATACCCGGATCCAAATCGGTCGCACTTTGAGTCTATGGATATCTGGCACACGTGTCAGCGAAAGAATGACGTTCGCACGGACGGCTGGCTGGGGCGATTTCTCGAGGAACAAACAGACGCCGATGGTGGAGATCCGTCTGCTTTGCACCTCGGCCACGACAAACAGCCGTTCTCGGTGATGTCGAGAAGAGTACGCGTGCCATCGATTCGCTCGCTGGAACAGTTTCGACTTCAGGGGGCCGACGATGCAGACTTTCGCAAAGCCGTTCAGGAGCTGGCGGACGCAAGGAGAGCTGAAGGCAACGACCTGCTGAACTTCGTGCAGTCCAGCACAAGCTCCGCGATCACGGCCAGTGAGCGTTTGAGTTCCACTGGCAAGACCTATGCTTCGATCGTAACGTATCCAAAGAACGGACTGGGCGAACAACTGCAGACCGTTGCCAGGCTGATGAGTTCCGGCCTGAAGACTTCGATCTACTATCTGCAACTCAACGGCTTTGATACTCATTCCCAGCAACCCGGGGCTCACGAGGGATTGCTCCGGCAGCTTGGTGATTCCGTGAAGGCCTTTCTGGATGACGTGGATCAGATGAAAAAGTCTGATGCTGTCACCGTGATGGCGTTCAGCGAGTTTGGTCGACGAGTCGAAGAGAATGCCAGCGAAGGCACTGACCACGGGACAGCCGGCCCCATGTTTCTTGCGGGAAATGCCGTGAAGAGCGGACTCGTTGGAGAATTGCCAAGTCTGCAAAAGCTCAGAGATGGAGACCTCCAGCATCACACCGATTTTCGGCAGGTCTACGCGGCTGTCATAGAGAATTGGTTTCAGTGCGAATCCGGCAGGATTCTGAAGGGCGATTTTAAGCCGGTTGATGTCTTCCGGGGTTGAATCCAATTCACCGGGCTTGCAGGAACCTCCGCCACCGGGTTTGCGCCCAATGGCGTGGACTTAAGTTCGACTTGCCACAAAGGAGCTTGTCCTGAGCTGTCAAGAATTTCGTATTGCATCGAGATTCAGTGGGACAACTATCGTTTTGATTTTGCCTCGTAGAGGCGGCAGCGGGTAGCCCGAGGCTTTAGCCTCGGGGAAAGACGTTTGAAAATGAACATTAAGCCGTGAAACGGCGAAAGCTATGTGTTGATCTCGTGGAAAAAGCATCGCTATCGCCGTTTCACGGCTGATGGATCGTGTTTGCCTCCCACCCCAGGCTGAAGCCTGGGGCTAAATGCTGCCGCAGCTACGCTGCGAAACGCAGCACGGAACAACGGACGAAAACAGCGCAATGCCAAGCGATGTCACCCCCAAATGTTTGTCACCCCAGGCTTGTCCCCGTGGAGCAATGATCTCAACCAGAGACGAAGATTTTCGCTTGCCTGGCGATGAGTTCCAGCCCCTTTTCCGGGCCGCTCCGGAATCACCGTCGAGTTTTCGGCAGGTTCGTCTACACTACAACACTTCTCAATGTTGAAGATTTCGACCCACATGGCAACGGAATGTCAGGATGCGCATCCCTTTTGAACCCAGATCGCCAAACTCCGGTTTTCGACGGCTGGTCCTGATGTGCGGCGGAGCCGTCTGCCTGCTGACGGTGACAAGTCTCTTCGCACAGGACGCCGCGCCGGCTCAGGCTGCGGAAAAGACTGCTCAGTCATTTTTGAACGTACGCGACATGTTGGCCGCGGGAGGCATGATCGGCTACGTGATCATGTTTCTGAGCTTCATCATGGTGGCTTTGATTATTGACTATGTGCTGCATATCCGTCGGTCAACATTTATGCCGCCAGGGCTGGCCGAAGAAATTCACAGGTGCCTCGCTGAGAAAAAAATCGCCGAGGGGCTGCAGCTTTGTGAAAAGCATCAGGGATTTCTCAGTCGATTGCTTCATTCGGGACTCGAAGAAGCCGGAACTGGCAGTTATGCGGCCGTCGAAAAAGCGATCGAAGACGCAGCGGTCGAACAATCCAGTCGCTACTTCCGCCGCATCGAACATTTGTCCGTCATCAGCACTCTGGCCCCGATGCTCGGGCTGATGGGAACAGTCTGGGGGATGATTCTGGCTTTCATGGAATTCGAACTGAAGGCGAATCCACAAATCTCGGAACTTGCACCCGGCGTCTACAAAGCCCTGATCACAACCTTGCAGGGGCTCGGCGTGGCAATTCCGGCCATTGGTGCATTGGCGTTCTTCAGAAGTCGGGTCGAAGAGCTCTCCACAGAGACAACACTTCTGGCCGCTCACGTCTTCTCAGACTATCGCCGCGCAGCCCAGGCCCGCCGCAAACAGCGATCGTCGGCAGAAGAGTAACCGGCTACGCCAAACCCAGCGCCTTCAGGATCGCAACTTCGTCATTATCAACGACGACTGGTGGATTCGCGAACGGCGTTGAAGTGACTCCGGCTGGCGTCAGCTTTTTGCTCATCAGCTGAGGGTCCCCTGAATGGTAGGCCATAGTTAGATCCGGATCCTTCAACTGATGTCCGGTCAGGATACAGACGACTCGATCATCCGCGTGAATCACGCCTTCTTTTCGCAGGCGCAAAACGCCCGCAATCGTGGCCCCGCTGGCCGGTTCACAGCCAAAGCCTGTCGCGGCAATTCGAGCACGTGAATCGATGATTTCCTGATCCGACACTTTTCGCACGATACCGTTACAGACGGAGAGTGCTCGCAGAGCTTTCTCAAGATTCACCGGACGATTAATCTCAATCGCGCTGGCCAAAGTAGAGGCTCGTTCGTTGTCACGATCCATGGTGGTGTAGCGGCCGCAAATCTGATCGGCATTCGGACGACCACCGTTCCAGACCAGTTTGCCGTCATTTACGAACTCATCGAGAGTGTCAGCTCCGGACGCATTGATGATGGCCAACCGGGGAACGCGATCAATCAGCCCCAATGCCTTCAGTTCCATAAAGGCTTTGCCGAAGGAGCTGCTGTTTCCAAGATTTCCGCCCGGGACCACAATCCAGTCCGGCACCTGCCAACCGAGTCCCTCGAGAACTCGCAACATGATCGTCTTCTGACCTTCCAGACGAAACGGATTCACGCTGTTGCAAAGATAGATAGGATGCTTCGCACAGATGTCTCGCACGCGTGCCAGGGCGTCATCGAAGTCGCCTCGAATCTGAATCGTCTTCGCTCCATAGTCCAGCGCCTGAGATAACTTGCCGAAAGCGATCTTGCCGCTGCCGACAAAGACGATGCACTGAAAATGTCCGGTGACGCCCGCATAGATCGCCAATGACGCACTAGTGTTTCCGGTCGAAGCACAGGCCGTCATCTTTGCACCGACCATGCGAGCATGAGTTGATGCGGCGGTCATCCCATTGTCTTTGAAACTTCCTGAAGGATTCATGCCTTCATACTGCAGGAACAGGTGACCGACTTTCATATCGCACTGGCGCGCAAGCTTGTCGTTCTTCTGCAGAATGGTCTGGCCTTCGCCGATCGTGACGATTTGCTCATCGGTGGCAAATGGCAGCAGTTCTCGAAATCGCCAGACACCGCTGTAGTCGACGGGATTCAGTCGTGTCGTCCAGCGGCGTTCGAATTCCGAAAGCGACTTTGGAACCGGTACGGCATTCCAGTCATAGGTGACGTCCAGCAAACTGCCGCACTTCGGGCAAGCCGTAAGGATCTGGCCCACATCGTAAGTGGCCGCGCAATCGGGATGGATACACTGCTGAAATGCAACTGACATGGAAAACCAGAATGAAAAAGGAACTCGTTAGTGTAAGAAGTGCGACAACCTGCAGGCGTTTGTAGTGCTGGCTTCAGCCAGCATTTCGGTAAGAACCTGTCAAAATGTGGATCAATCGTTTAACGGCAAGCCGCAGGCGTTGTCGCAAGTTTCGCCTCCGCCTACGGCTCGCCGTTAAACGAAAACGCATACGAAACGACTAAAGCAAAACCATGTGGCCCCAATGCCGACCGAAGTCGGCACCACGAATCGAATCAAAACTGAGCCAGTCTCAAGTCCCGTAGCGTAGAGCGGGAAGCAGGCTAATGCCAGACGATTGCTGTTCAATTGCCTGAGCGGCCCAGCCCACAAGTCTCGCCATCACGATCACCAGGGCCTGCCGATCGGCCGGAATGTCCAGCAGTGTCATCAGGCGAGCCGCAGCCCAATCGGTCGTGGGAACTCGCTGTTCCTGAGCCTGCAGCTTTTCCAGTCGAGCCGCAGCCGCTTCTACGCGGATTCTGTCGATACTTCCCAGCATTGTGCGACAGGTTTCGGTCAGCAGCGAGGCACGATTATCCTCTGAGGCCGCAGCGAATCCGAACGGCATCGGCTGGCCTTCGCGACGCCGCCACCACGCCTCAACCTGTCCCGGATTCAGGAATCCTTTCAGCAGATCGCTGGTCCACAGAAACGGGTCATTCCGAAGTTGAGAAACAAACAGGGACGCCGCCGACTGCAGCACCGGGATAATGTGAGATGTCGTACTGGCCGCAAACCTCGCCGTAAAACACGCCGGGCGCATTTCCGTGAGGCATTCGCAAATCATCAGAACGTTCATCGCCGCATCTTCTGCTGCCGAAGGACGCTCTTCGGTTCCTCGCAGTCGACACAACAGACGCCCGGCCCATGTGAGTTCAGTCTCGTCCGTCGACAGTTGCATCGACGACAAGGCCGCGATGTCTGTCGAATCTCCCAGCGCGGCAGAAATAATCAACGGCAACTGCGCCAGCAACCGAAGCACGCGAGTTCTCGCGCTTTCATCATTGCTGTCGCATGGTGTCGGATCAAAAAATGAAAGTAGCGAGAGACAGAGTGGGAACAAATCCAGCGGCCTCGCGCCAACAGGGAGTCGTGCCAGAATTTCAGTGGTCGACTCATCAATCACCGCAGAATCAGCGATGATGGAACTGCAGTCCGCCATCTCTTCTTCAGTGGGCAGATTCTGGTGCAGCAGAAGCCAGATGACATGCTCAAATGAGTACATCTGGATCAGATCTTCGACCGCATGTCCGCAGTAATGAACTCCTGCATCGCCATAGGTCAACAGATTGGTCGTGCCGCAGACAACATCCGTGAGTCCGCGTGAGCCTGCAGTTTCGTTTCTGCGAATATCATCCACCAGACGTCGCAGCCCATTCACAAGATGAGCCGCTGGCAGTGCTGATTGATCCATAAAGTCAGATTCCCTTCTTCTTCATGAACACGAATCCGTCCTGGGCCTTCCGCCATCAGCCACTTCGATGGAACTCTTTTCCATCATGGCTGTCGACAGCGTTCATTGAAGTACCCCCCTCGGCAAAACTTTACCGAACAAAACGTCGCCTGGGAACCGAACAGCCCGTGATGCTAATCTGGATGAACAGGGCAGTTCTGAAAGAGGCGTTTTTGCGCTACGCTCGTGAGTAATTTGCAGATACGTGCCGGCGGTCTATTGACTTACTCGTTTAACGGCAAGCCGTAGGCGTCGTGGCCCGAATTCGCCTACGCCTGCGGCTCGCCGTTAAACCCGGATTATTCATAACTGGTTCAAATGAAAGGGCCATCGCTGCGTAGAAGTTGATGTCAACGAACAACTTACGGAAACACAGCGAGGCCACGGATGAGTATACACAC
>JAPLOA010000098.1 GCA_026400835.1 Planctomycetales bacterium
ACAAACCTTGAATCATTCTGTTCAATCCAACAAAGCTACAGCTCGATTCGTCTGATTCCCCCCGTCTTGAAATTCTTGACCGCTGAAACTCATTCAGATTGCCCCAGACGGTATTTCTTCACGGCCTCGGAGGGTCGACAACGCTTTGCGGTTGAAGAACGCTTAGAAGTACACATCAGCAACTCCTGTATCACATTGTCTTCAGCACAAAGAATCGTCAGCGCTGGTTGACGTGGAAACAGACAGCGCATCATGCCGACCACTCGTATGAAGATGAGCATTTGCACCTTCTGAAGAAGCACGAAGTGGAATACGATCCACGATATGTTTGGGATTGATGTGTCGACCCTCCGGGCCTCTGGATCAACAGTCATTCGGTTCCGGGGCCTGACGAACCCGGCAGAGGATATGTCAACCCTCCGGGCCTGAGTCGCAGGGCACACTCCCACTTCGTGGAAGTGCAACCCTGCGTCTACCGATCTCCGCAAAGCATCCAAATCCCATCCGCGTTGCTTGCTGGTTCAGTCGATCTTAGCGTTTTCTTCATCCGTAGGAGTTTCACCGGCGTGCATCTTTGCGAGGTGTTCTTCCAGCGATTGCAGCAGTCCATCAATCGTCAGCTCCTGGATCTCGTGGGGAGGATTCCACGGGAACCAACGAAACCCATGATGCTCTGTCAGCCTGATTTTGACCGGGTGTTTTAACCAGGCTAGAAATACATAGAGCAATTTCTCAATGGAGCCTTCTCCACCGTATCGCTTTTCGTTCACAAGGTAGCGATTCTGAAAACGAAAATCCGGATCGACCTCGATGTCCTGTTCCGTGATTCCGGTTTCCTCAGCCAGTTCCCGCAAAGCGCACTGCAGTTCCGTTTCTCCTTCATCGACGTGTCCCTTTGGCAGGTCCCATCGGTGCGGATGCTTCATCAGCAGAAAGGATTCGATTGGCTTGCCGCGTACGATGAGAAATCCACATGAGATCGGTTTTTTCATATTACGGTGTCCTCCGTGATTCGCGGCCAGCTACGGCAAACCGACACGCAGCCAGACCGAGGTATGATGCAGTCCTATGAGCATTTTCACAATCGCAAGACTTCCGTCACCTCAACGTATCCAGTTCTTTTCAGAAGCTCGCTGGCGGCGGGTTTTCATTTGATCCTGGCCCGCAGCCTCAGCGAGGGATTGTTGCTGAAAACGCAGCAACTTTATCCCTCACTGGCGTTTCGGATTGCGAAAATCCATTAAATCGACAACCCGCTGGCATCGGGATCGTATTGCGATAAAAAACACTCTCAAAGCAACTCCGTTTTACGACAGGAATTCAATATGAGCACAGGGTTTGGAATTGTTGGCACGGGCATGATCGCGCACTTTCATGCGAAGGCGATTCAGGCCATGCCAGGCGGGCAGGTCGTTGCGTGCTTCAATCAGAATGTCGACAAGGCTAATGCTTTCGCAGCTGAGTACGGATGCAAAGCCTACTCAACGCTGGACGAACTGCTTGCCGATCCGAACGTGGGGATTGTCACAATTTGCACTCCCAGCGGTGCTCACCGCGATCCCGCGATTGCTGCAGCAGAGGCTGGAAAACATGTGGTCGTGGAGAAGCCTCTGGAGATTACTCTGGAACGCTGTGATGACATTATCAACGCCTGTACTAAGTACGGTGTTAAGCTCTGCACAATTTTTCCATCACGGTTCAGTGCTGCGAATGTCGCGTTGAAAGCTGCGATTGATGGCGGACGTTTCGGCCGAATCACGCTGGCTGATACTTATGTAAAGTGGTGGAGGACTCAGGAGTATTACGACGGCGGTGGCTGGCGTGGCACGTGGGCTCTGGACGGCGGCGGAGCTTACATGAATCAGGCGATTCACAACGTGGATCTGTTGTGCTGGCTGATGGGCGACGTGGCCGAGATCGCTGGTTTCACGGGAACACTGGCTCATGAACGCATCGAAGTCGAAGATGTGGGAGTCGCCTGCCTGAAGTTTGCCAATGGGGCCATCGGGGTGATGGAAGCCACGACAGCCGCCTGGCCCGGCCTGTTGAAGAAGACCGAAATTCACGGTAGCCGTGGCACGGTTATCGTCGAACAGGACTCCATTTTGCGATGGGAATTCGCGGATGAGAAACCAGAAGACGCTGAGATCAGGGCTAAGCTCGGCGCGGGTTCAGCAACCTCCGGTGGTGCATCAGATCCAAAGGCGATTTCATTCGTCGGGCATCAACTGCAGCTTGAAGATTTTGTCGATGCGATCAAGACCGGACGACAACCTCGCGTTGACGGCGCGGAGGGACGTAAAAGCGTTGAGATCATCCTGGCGATCTATGAAGCATCGCGAACCGGTCAGAGTCAGAAACTACCGCGCTAGATGCATTGAGCCAGACTTCATAATGAGATCGCTCGGCAGAGCGGCGGAGGGAATTCTTCTTCAGTGAATGGAATCATCGGAATCGGAGAACTCGCAGGCCTTTCTGCCGCTGCGTTATGGGCCTGCTCCAGCTTGTTTTATGGCCGAACAAAACTGTCTGCCTGGCAGATCAACTTCGGCAAGAACTTTCTGGCGTCGATCATCCTCTGCCTGCACCTTGCCGTTGTCACTGGCCTTGCCGGGCGATCGATGTTCGAAGCGGATCGCAACACGTGGCTGCTGCTCATCGTCAGCAGCGTCATTGGGATACTGATTGGCGATACGTTCTACTTCCGCAGCCTGCAAATCCTGGGGCCTCGCCGTGCATTGATCGTGTCGATGACATCGCCTCTGTTCGGAGCCATCATCGGCTGGAGCGTGTTGCAGGAATCTCTGTCGCTTCTCAGCATTTCCGGGATCCTGCTGACGTTGTTCGGCATTGCGATTGTTGTCACGGAACGAGGATCGGCCGCCGAGACGCCCGGATATTTTCCGGCTTCGATGTCTCGTGGCGTTGCGATGGGACTGCTGGCGTCTTTGTGCAATGCGTGCGGCGGAACCTTCAGTCGTCTGGGAACGTTCGGCAGTGAGAAGCTTTCCGCGGGCGGATGCGATCCCCTGGAAGCGACAGTGATTCGAGTTTGTGTAGCATCGGTCTTTTGTATTCTTATTGCGATCGTCACCGGGCAACTCCTCAGTACCGCTCGCAAATCTTTCGATCCGTCGGCCTTGAAATCTTATCTGCCGGCCGTGATCTGCGGTCCCTGGCTGGGGATCTGGATGAGTCAGATTGCGTACAAGAATTCCTATCTGGCGATCGTCCTGACGCTGACTTGTACCACGCCGCTGTTCGTGATGCCGATGTTGCGAATCGCGTATGGCTATCAGATTACAGTCCGAGCGATCATCGGCACTCTGGTGGCGTTGACAGGCGTGTATCTGACGGTTGCTTGAAGCGGTATGCGAGAATGAGTTGCTGACTTAATGTGTCTTCACAACCCGAAGCGTGAGCGAGGGATTTCGAGGGAAAACGTTTCGAACACGAAATCGCTATCCCTAACTGACGTTTCGGGTTGGGATAGTCGCAAATGCGCAACTTCAAAAATCACGCGTCGGGTTGTGATGAGAGTTTCTCGTTTAGCCCACTCGCTACTTCGGCAGGCCTTCGTTGAGCGGCTGCAGATCCTTCGGGATGAAGAAGCCATCTTTACGAATCAGCTCTCCGTCGAACCAGATTTCGCCGCCGCCATAGTCGGCCCGCTGAATCAGAACAAGGTCCCAGTGAACTCGACTGCGATTGCCGTTGTCGGCTTCTTCGTAAGCATTGCCCGGCGTGAAGTGAAATGATCCGCCAATCTTTTCATCAAACAACGTGTCCAGCATTGGATGCAGAATGCGATTGTTCGTCCCGAAAGACCATTCACCAATGTAACGAGCACCATCATCGGAATCCAAAACCTGATTCAGTCGCTCGGGAGCATTTCGGCACGTGGCGTTGATGATCTTGCCATCCTTCAGTTCGAAGCGAATCCCATCAAACACAGTTCCCTGGTAGCGTGACGATGTGTTAAACAGAATCGTTCCGTTGACGCTGTCTCGTACGGGAGCTGTGAAGCATTCACCATCAGGAATATTGGATTCGCCAGCACAAGGAACGACCGGAATATCTTTGATGGAGAAGCGAAGATCGGTTCCCGGAGCCATGATATGGACCTGATCGGCCGCTTCCATCCGAGCTTTCAACGGCAACAGATCCTGAGCCATCTTTGCGTAGTCGGCGGTGCAGACGTCGAAGTAGAAATCTTCAAATTGCTCGCAGCTTTTACTGGCCGCTTGAGCCATCGACGGAGTCGGGTACCGCAGGACAACCCAGCGAGTTTTCGGGACGCGAATCTGCACATGCACCGGCTGCCACCAATGTTGCTGATAGAGATCCATACTGGTCCCGGCGACATCAGCGAATTCATTGGAGTTGGCTGAACCGCGAATGCCAATGTAGGCACTCATCTCGGTCATTACGGCCGCTTCAAATTTCCCGGCCAGTGACATGCTTTCGGCAGTTGCACCTCGATAGAGACTTCGCAGTACCGCATTATTCTTCATCGAAACAACAGGCGTCGCGCCGACGCGATAGGCTTCTTCAATCAGACGGCAGACCAGATTGGGTTCCGGCAGATCGAAGGCTTCAATCAGAACTTTTTGCCCCGGCTGCAGACGACAGCTATGATGAATCAAGACCTGAGCAAGGCGGTCAATTCTGGGATCCTGCATAACGAATTTCTTTGCCAAAATTATACGGTTGGAGAAATCTCCGGATGATCAATTCGGCCGAAAGGTGGGGTCGCCTCAACCTGTTTACAAACAAGGAGACAAACATTTTCGAAGGACAGGTCAGCTCGAAATTAGCGATAGTCCTTGACACTACACGGCTCTACAGGCCGCATTCTGCCGAGTTGGTCAGCTCCTGACAACTGGTGCTCAGTTCCGATGCCCAATCCCGGCAATGCCCTCCTTGCCGGGATCATCCAGTGGTACGCATACCGGCGGCAATTCCCTGAACCGAAAGCCTTAAGAGATCTCGTAAACGCTGAAGATCGCTTTCATCGACTGCGCTGTCCAGCTTTCGGCGTCTTCGCAGCAGCTCAATCTGGATCAGATTCAGCGGATCAATATCAGGGTTTCGCACTTCGATCGATCCCTGAAACCAGGGTGTTGTCGCAAGCAGTTCTGAACCACCCACAAGATCCAGAATGGTCTGTCGAGACCGATCTCGCTCGCTGGCAATCAGCTTCCAGATCTGTCCCCGCTGCTCCTCATCGCTGCACAACTCTGAATAGCACTGCCCAACGTACATATCGGTCTTTGCCAGCGCGGTCGCTGCATTATCGATCGTGGCCTGAAAGAATGGCCATTGACGATACATTTCCAGAATGCGTTGCCAGCCCGAGCGATTACTGTACTTCACTTCCGATAAGGCTGTCCCCAGTCCATACCAGGCGGGAATCAGGCATCGATTCTGAGTCCAGGCGAAGACCCAGGGGATAGCTCGCAGATCATTCAGCGTTCGCTGGCCTGTTCGACGAGAAGGCCGTGACGCGATCGGCAGGTTTTCGATTTCTTCGATCGGTGTCGCTTCACCGAAGAATTCTATAAAGCCTGGCGTATCCACCAGTTGGCGATACGCCTTCAGAGACTGATCAGCCAGTGATTCCATCAACTCGCGCCATTCGGCATGGACAACCGGGCGAGGAACATTGCTGGCGACGAGCGTGGCAAAAGTAACCTGTTCCAGATGACGATACGCCACCTGAGTATCATCGTATCGCTCAGCAAGAACTTCCCCCTGCTCCGTGAGTCGCAAAGAACCGCCCAACGCGTCAGGAGGCAGAGAAAGAATCCCCCGCGCGGCCGGACCACCACCACGTCCCAGCGAACCGCCACGACCGTGGAAGAATGTCATCCGAATCCCGCGAGCTGCTGCGACCTGATGCAACAGGTCCTGTGCTCGGTCGAGCCCACAACAGGCTGCCAGATAGCCGCCGTCTTTCGTGCTGTCGGAATAACCAACCATCACGATCTGTCGATTATTCTGAGCCTTCAAATGTTCCGCAAAAACAGGCTGATCCAGAATGTCTGACATGACAGCCGGAGCAGCCTTCAGATCACCAATTTTTTCGAACAACGGGATGATTCGCAACGTGTGCGTTGGCACTGTCGTTGTCGCCGCCCCGGATGCCTGTAACTCCGAACAGGCGCGGCGCCAAAGCCAGAGTACCGTCAACATGTCTGACGGCCAGCGAGTCATACTGATAATGTGCCCGCCCAGGCAGTTTGGTCCGAATCGCATAATGGCCTGCAACAGCAGCCGAAACAAAGACAGTGTTTCACGTGTCAGCGGCGCCAATGCTGATTCGTCCAGCGGCTTCGCTGTTCCCATGCTCCGGATCAGCACGGCCTGACGCTCCGGTTCGCTGAGCGTCGCAAAGTTGCCACAGTCGCCGGTCACCTTCAGCAATTCGGCCATGACTTCTCGATAGCGTCCGGCATCCTGGCGAACATCCAATCGAGTCAGATTCAGCCCAAAAACTCGCGTCAGATCAAACCAACGCTGAACTTCTGCAGCCAACGCCTTTTGACCATGGCATTGTCGCAGACTGACGATCAACGCATCGACATCATGCTCCAGTTCCTGACCATCACAATAGGCCCCGTCCAGAGCAGGCTGCGTCATGCTGGGGCAGCGGGACTGTTTCAGTCGCCATTCAATCAGTCGGATCCATCGTCGATAGATCTCATGCGGTGCGACTCGGGCGAGTGTTTCTGAAAACTCAGGCCATCGAGTCTCAGCGATCGACAAAGCGTTGGGAAGATCGTTTTTCAGAGTCACTTCATTGCGTGACACAGACAGGAAATCGTACAACCTGTGGCACCAGTCAAGATGTCGATCAATGGCCGTATCACGGAGCCAGATTAAAGTCCGTTCCGTAATATCCCAGGTGACTCCCGGATGACCATCGCGGTCACCACCCATCCACGAACCAAATCGCAGAAAGCGGGGAATTGTGAATTCGAATTGAGGAAACTCTCTGGCCAGCGCCATACGGAGAGACTGGTAGATCTCGGGAACGACTTCCCACAAACGTGGCATGATCGAAAGACCGCGCTCAACTTCTTCCAGTACCGATGGTCTCATCGGACGCAGGAACTCAGTCTGCCACAATACTGTCAATTCGGCCGCCAGTCGAGATCGCACACCGTCCCGCTCACGCGGCAGAAGATCCTGTCGATCCATCTCCACGAGGCAATGGCGCATGCGACGCAGTTTGGAGCGAATCGAGCGCCGCTTTGCTTCGCTGGGATGAGCTGTGAAGACCAATTCGACATCCAGCAGATTCAGCGCCTGCTGAACCCCTTCTGCGTCGAAACCAGCCGCTTTCAGCTGTTGAATTGACGCACCAATTGATTCACTGATCGGATCCGGATGACGAGCCTGTTCCCGATGACGCAGCACACGAACTCGTTGGCGATCTTCAGCAAGGTTGGCCAGATCAAAGAAGATACTCAGGGAACGCGCTACCAGACGAACTTGATCTTCACTCAGGCCCTGAATTTTTTTGGCCAGAACTGTTTCCGCGCCTGGCACATTGGCTCGACGGTCGCGAGCTAATTGGCGAATCTCGGAAACCAAATGAACGGCTTCAATTCCCTCATCCTCTGCAACAACATGCTCCAGCAATTCCTCCAGAAGACACATGTCGCGGTGAAGTTGATCATTGTCGATCATAAAATGTGCAAATGCCTTGTTCTTAAACGCTTAAAGTTTCTACCGCTGCACTGCTGCACAGTTTGTGCCAATGAGCGGCGAGTTCTCGTCTGTCCTCCACAGGGTGATGAGTCGCCTGACACGGAGCAACTCCGGATCTATTTTTTAAGGGCAGTATTCAATCATGCCGGATCACTCAACAGCTCTTTGACCAGCCCGTCACTATCTGCAAAGGTTTCGGTCGGCACATCCAGTTGCCGCAGCATGGTGGCGAAGATGTTGGACAGGGGTTTGTCTTCTTTCCTGACTTCCAACTGCCACGGTTCAGTGCCGCCATCCCAGGCGCCGGCCTGAGGATCGGCGCCAGCGTTGTTGATATACTGGCCATGATAGAAGCCCATATTCTGACCACCGGCGAGCACCAGCGGATAGTTACGCGACAGATGAAAGGCACTGGACGCAGATCCGAAGAACACGATCGTATTCTCAAGCATGTTCCCCTTGCCCGCGGGTTCCGGCGTCTGCTGCAGGCGTGTAACGAAGCGAGCAAACTCTTCGTTCAGGAACTGACAGTAGATTCCCAGACGCTTCCATCCGTCGGGATTCTTTGTCTCATGAGTCAGCGAATGGGCCAAAGTATATCCGACGGCTCTGGCCAGATGATCGCTGATACCAAATCCGTTTTCTCGACCAATCTGATATGTCGCGACACGAGTTGAATCGGTTTTGAACGCCAGATAGATCAGCTCAAACATCGTCTGCACATAGGCTCGAGGTTCATCCGGAGTGATGTCCAGCTTCAAGTGATCCTCTTTGACAACCGGCAGTGGCGTATTAATCCAGTGCCTCGCCTTTTCGACTCGTCGTTCCGCTTCACGCACCGATTCCAGATATTCATCGAGACTGTGTTGATCGGAGGAGTTGAGTTTCCGGCGCAGCGATGCCGCATCTTCCATCAGATCATCCAGCGCGCTCTTGCTGAGAGCCAAACGACGTGCGGCATCTTCGTCGCTGCTGACAAACAGCATATCGAAAACTCGCTTCGGACGATTCTCTGCAGGAATCGCGCGGCCGTTATGATCGAAGGAAAGTGTTTGTGCTCCTCGAGGAGTCCCGGTACCGCCGTCGGTCGACATCACGATCGATGAGAATCGTGTTTGGTCGCCGACATGAGTTGCGTAGACCTGATCCAAAGAAATCGAATTCTGATAGGGTCCGCCTGTTCCTGTTGAAGCGGCCGTCAGGAACTGATCGGCATTGCAGTGCCCGTGAACTTTACGAACGGCGGGATGCGAAAACCCCGACAGGATCGTGAGATCCTTCCGCAGCGGCTCGAATGGTTCACCGCATTTTGAAAACGTGAACTCGGTGCCGTTCCCATGCGGAAACCATGACCAGTCTTTGTACGACGGATCTTCCGGCAGCGGCATCCCGACGCCATCCGGAAAATAGATGCACGCCAGTCGCTTGATGGAATTGGGCTCGTCATTCGCTCGCAACCCTGACGAAGCGACGCACTCAAGCAACGGCAAAGCCAAAGCCACGCCCGTACCACGAAGAAATCGTCGACGATCCAGATGGTTCAGGTTCATGTTTGTTGCCCTTATGGTCAGAAAAGGATCTTTTACGTTTGCTCGCGTGGGTACGCGATCTTCGGATTGCCGCGAGTTGGCATTGAACTGCTGTCCTGACGACCTCAACTACTTCGTTTGAAACAATTCACTGGCCACGATGCCGTTGATCATGGTTGCCAGGCCGTCTCCCTGCTGGCGAACTTGTGCTGTGATGCTGTCGATGTCAGCATGATCGCTGAAGGTCAGCGGGCGTCCAAGTGCAAATGTTGCAAGTTTATGCACCATCGCTCGAACGAACTGATCCTGTCGGTTCTGCAGAAGAAATCGTTTCAGGCCATCGGCTCCCTTCAATTCCTGCTGATTGAACAACATGCTGGAGGCATCAACAGGCACGCCGTTGATCTGATCACGCCAGCGCCCAAGGGCGTCGTAGTTTTCGAAGGCGATTCCCCATGGATCGATTTTGGCGTGACAGGAAAAACACGCGGCCTGGTTACGATGATTCTCAATCCGCTGTTTCAGGGTCATCTTCATGATCTCGGGATCCGCCAGGTCGATAATCGGAACTGCGGCCGGTGGCGGTGGAGGCGGATCGTTGAGCAAGGACTTCAACAACCAGACACCACGTTTCAGAGGATGCGAATCGGCACCGTTGGAATTCATCGCCATCAGTCCGGACTGAGTCAGCAAGCCGCCACGATGTTGACTTCCATTCAGTGCAACACGTCGGAAACTGTTGCCTCGCACATTTGGCAACCCGCAATGCACCGCCAATCGTTCGTCAGCCATCATGTAGTCAGCATGAATAAAGTTGAGTACGCTTTCATTGTGACGCAGCATTTCATGAAAGAACGCGACAGGCTCTTTCTGCATCGATTCCTTGAGTTCCGGTTCTTCGTTCTTCAGTGTGAGGAAGTCCAGCAGTTGCATGTCGAGCCATTGATGGACGAACTGTTCCGCAAACCGTTCCGCTCGCGGATCCTGCAGCATGCGATCAACCTCCTGACGCAGGATGATTGCATCGGCAAGTTCTCCACTGGAGGCACGCTTCCGCAACATGTCATCCGGAATGCTGCACCACAGCATCAACGATAACCGTGATGCAAGTTCATCGGATGGCAGCCGAGCTGCCGCAGCAGATGAGCCTGAGTCTTTTCCGGCTTCATGATCTTCATGGACAATGTACAGAAATTTCGGAGACGACAATACGGCGGCAAGAACTTCCAGCATCGCGTCTTCAAAGCTGTCGCATTGACCGCGGATCGCATGGAACAGCTTCAACTTCTGCTGGATTTCTTCGTCGCTTAGGTCACGCCGCCAGGCACGCGTCATAAACTGAGTCAGCACTTCTTTGGCATAGATCGCTTCATCGGCTCGATGCTCACTGTCGAAGAAGATCTGCTTGTGAGTTCGCGGAGGCCATTCTTCATAGAACGGAGCCAGCACCTGCACATAGTCAATCTGAATCGCCCCATGTCCGCCTTGAGGAACCGAACTGTTGATGAAGCGGATGTACTCCGAAGGGCTCGGCAGATCGCCCATCTTTGATTCGCGACGAAATGCGTTGCGCGGATAGATTTCTCCCAGCGGCACATCCCATTCGTAGATCGCCGAAGCATCAGCCGTCGCGGTAATCGGAGTATCCGCAGTGCTCACGCGAATCTCAGCGCGGCCTTCATTGCTGGCCTGAAAACCAAACTCAAGCTGTAAACTGGGAACGCGATTCTCTTCGGTGGCTTCTTTTGAGGCCCGCACTCGAACTCGCATGATTCCTTCGTCAGGAATTGTGTCACCGAGTTCAACCGTCAGTTCCTGATTGCGTCCGGAAGGAATGACCGCGACATGATCAAAGGAATCCGGAAACTTCGGTTCGGCGCCCTCGGGGTCAAACGCATACTTCGCACCACCGTAGTCCCACGCCGCGCGGGCCGTGTCACCACTTGAGAGTTCTCGATAAAACGGTCGATCGTGAGGCTGCTTAAAGCTGTCTGTCAGTCGATCCACTTCCTGTTGCAGCTTGACCGGATCATCCTTGAACTGCTCTTTGGCTTTTGCAAGCTGCTCCTGCTGCTTCGGCCATTCTCGATCGGCCGCTTCCTCCATTGAGATGCCCCAATGAATCACCAGCGGCCGCTCACCTCGCACGGTGACTCGACGCAGCGCGGTCAAAGCGATTTGGCGATAAGATTCCAGTTGCCCGACGGACATATGCAGCAACTCAGAGCTGTTCTGGAAGCCATCGTCGGAATGAGATTCGGGCGGCAGATCCTTCGCAAAGTTCCACTTCACGCCCAGCAGATCCTGCAGAGCGTAATTGTATTCGTATCGCGTCAGGCGACGAAACGACGAATGCCCGCCGGTTTCACGTCGTATCTTCGATGCTCGCTGAATTTCTTCTGCCAGCCATTCAACGACCAGGGCGCGATCACTATCCTTGAGTTTTTCAGCGTCCGGCGGAGGCATCTCACCGTTGCTGAGCACGGCCTGAACTTCCAGCCACCAGTGCGAGTCCGATCCGTTCACAAGGTCAGGATTCAGCGTATCGATCCGAATGTTGCCTTCGACATGATCCGGCCCGTGACACTGCACACAAGCTTCTTTCAGCACCGGTTTAATGATCTGTTCGAATGCAGCGACAGTGTCCTTCGTCTGAGTTTCTTTGCCCGCCGAAGGAGCCTCATTGTGTTGCCGATATCGCGACTTTGCAGCCCCTTCAGCCTTAAGCTGTTCCAGCGTGAGCGTCGCCGATGCACCAGCCACGACGCCGTCCTGAGCAACGCTGGGCTGAGAGCCTGTGCAATAGATCAAAATGAGCAGCAGGGCGAACCTGACCATGTTCTGAATGTTCATAGCTCGTGAACTTTCCGAATTGTCAACAGGCAGGAATTCAGCAGACACGGCACTTGCAGTAAGAAAGTCCTCTAACCCAACGGCCGACTGATCACGCCTTCTGTTGGGCTGGAAGCCGTGGCGTAAAGCTTACGAGGAATCCGGCCTGAAAGGACTGCGTTGCGACCGGCTTCGCACGCTTGTTTCATCGCGATTGCCATCCGCAACGGATTGGCCGCGCTGGCAATGGCGGTGTTCAGCAACACGCCGTCGCATCCGAGTTCCATCGCAAAGGCCACGTCGCTGGCGGTGCCGACGCCGGCATCAATGATCACGGGATAGTCCGGATCGTTCTCTTTGAGATACTCCAGACAGATGCGAATGTTGTTGGCATTCAGAACACCCTGACCGCTGCCGATCGGACTCCCGGCTGGCATCACCGAGGTGGCCCCGGCGGCTTTCAAACGGCGAGCCGTAATCGGGTCATCTGATGTATAGCACAGCACCTGAAATCCATCATCAACCAGTTCCTTGCACGCTTCGACGGTCGCAATGGGATCTGGAAGCAGCGTGCGAGTATCCGCGAGCACTTCCAGCTTCACCCAGTCTGCGCCGGGGTTCTCGAGTCCTCGCAGAATTTCTCGCCCCAGACGAGCCACTCGGATGGCGTCTTCGGTGTTAAAGCATCCGGCCGTATTGGGCAGGATTGTGTATCGTTTAAGATCGATGAAGTCCAGAATATTGCGTCCGGACGCATCGACCAGACGCTCACGTCGCACGGCAACCGTGATCACGTCGGAGCCGCTGGCTTCCAGACACTCCTGCATGAGTTCAAGCGTCGCATACTTTCCCGTTCCAACGATCAGGCGAGACTTCAACGCGTGAGTTCCCAGGACGAGCGGTTTGTCAGGAGGAAGTGCGGTCATTGTTCTGGTGCTTTCGGAGACGGATCATTGACAAGTCGACGGTAGTGTAGCCATTCACCGATTGTCTACACCTGCAGCCGATAAAAGCGTTTGGCGGTTTCCCCGAAGATCAGATTCTGTTCTGAAGCGGATAGTGTTTGCGTGAGTTCTCGCAGAGTAGAAAAGACCGTTTCGTAGGAACCCGCCAGTTCGCAGACCGGCCAGTCAGATCCAAACATGCAGCGTTCCGGACCGAACGCTTTCAGGGCAATCTCCACGTAAGGTTTTAAATCGGCTGTCTTCCAGTTTCTCCAGTCGGCCTCCGTCACCATGCCGCTCAGCTTGCAAAAGACATTCGGAAAGGTCGCCGCGCGGCGAAGATCAAGACTCCAGTCGTGAATATTCTGATCCTTGATTTTCGGCTTGGACAAATGATCAATCACCATCGGTAGTTCCGGCAACGTTGCCGCCAGCGTCGCTGCATGTTTCAGATGCTGCGTAAAGAACAACAGGTCAAACGGGACCTGATGCTTCTGCAGCACCTTAAGGCCTCGAATGATGTCCGGCCGAACAATAAAGTTGTCGTCCGGCTCAGCCTGAGTCACGTGACGAATTCCAACAAACTTCGGATTACCGAGGAACTCACTGAGCTGTTCTTCACAGGACTCGCTGGCGAGATCGACCCAGCCCACGACTCCGGCGATGAAGTCATGGTCTTTGGTCATCTCCAGCACCCAGCGATTTTCTGCGACGTTATGCTGTGTCTGCACGAAGACAGTTTTTGTGACACCTGTCGCCTGCAGATGCGTCTTCAGATCTGTCGGCAGGAAATCTCGACAGATGGGTTTGTGCTGTGGTTCATGCAACCAGCCATACTCAAACGGCAGATCAAGTTTCCAGAAGTGCTGATGGGAGTCAATAACCATGAGTGTTCCGAGTTTGAATTGGTCTATCCACTGGCTCTAATCATAGCAAAAAACGTCGACCGTCGAATTCGCCGCAAAACCTTCGCTGTTCGCAGGGATGATCATAAAGCCGTCCGCCTGCGTGGTTGATGACAACACTGACGCACCGCTCACGGCAATCGGCTCGGCAGCAGTGCCGTCCAGTTTGACACGAGCATAGTCGACACGGCCGACTGTTGAGACAATCCTGCGAGTTAGCGTGGCCGTGATCCTGCGATACGGCCAATTTTCATTGCGACCGCCCAGAGCCCGGATGACTCGGCCTGCAAAAAAATCATACGCACAGAGACATGAAACCGGATTGCCGGGCAGCAAGAATACAAACGCTCCGTTCAGGATTCCCATTCCGGCAGGACTGCCGGGACGCATCGCAATTCCATGAATCGCCAATGTGCCATGCTGAGCCAGAATTTGAGGAGCGTGATCTTCCTCGCCAACGCTGGAACCGCCAGAGACAAGAATCACATCCGCAGGTTCCAGCATCGCCGCCTGCAACTGGTCACGATTATCGTGGATCAATGGAGGCATGTCCGCAATACCGCCATCACGATTGACCAGAGAATACAACATTGGACCATTCGCGTCCGCAATCTGAAAGCCTTCAGGACTTGTCCCCGCTGGCAACAATTCATTGCCCGTGATCAGAATTCTGACGAGCGGTCGCTTAATCACCGGGATCGTTCCGCGACCAATCGATGAGAGAACTCCCAGATCCTGAGGACGCAGTGTTCGTCCTGCCGTCAGAATCCTGGCTCCCACGGCAACGTCTTCGCCGATGACGCCAACGTGTTTGCCGATGGAAACCTCGGACATTGCCAACATCATGTCATTCTGAATTTCCGTGCCTTCCACCGGCAATACGGCAGTGGCCCCATCCGGCATTGGCGCACCGGTCATGATGCGAACGGCTGATCCGAGAGTCACAATTCCTGTGAACGGCTGTCCCGGAAGGCTGGTGCCGATGATGTTGAACGCCAAGGCATTATACGAAGTCGCCCCATAGGTTTCCTCGGCGCGCAATGCATAGCCATCCATCATGGACCGATTGAATCCCGGGACATTGACTTCGCTGATGATATCCTCGGCCAGAATTCGACCGGCAGCATCTTTCAGTGAAATCACTTCAATGGAATTGCGGGAGCCTGCAGGGAGCGTCGAGCCAATCCAGGCCCACGCATCGTCCACTGTTGTACGCGTCAGAAAGCCCTTCATGCGAACGTCTGCATTAGGGGAATTCAGATTTCGCAGGTTCATAAGAAAGTCCAGTATACGCTGAGCCACCAATTGAAATTCAGGCTGCAATTGCCAACCTGACAGCGATCACTCATCGAAAGCCGAAAGCCCGACCAACAGGGATTGGTCGGGCTTTGCTCCGAGAGAAATCCTGAAGTTCGCACTGATCCCGCTACTCTTCCAGCACCATGATCTCGACCTTGCGGAAGTCAATGGGATGACTTTCGGACTGCAGTGAAATCGTGCCGCCAGTGATCAACAGGTCGTCGCCCTTGATCAGCTTTTTTGCATTCTCATCACGCTTGTCGAGCTGTGGTTTTTGATATTCGAGCACAACTTCGCCATCAAGCAGATGCTTGATAATCTCACTGTTGTGGACTTCTGTTTCAGAGACGACCCATTGTTCGCCATGATAGGTCTTCGATGATGAACTGATGCAGTGCTGGAGTTTCAGTTCACCATTCATCACAACGTTTGTGCCCGGCGTACAGAGATTCGACGTCGTGCGTGGATCCTTGCCATTGCCTCCGAGGAACTGAACTTCGATCGAAACCGGGAAATCCTGATCTTTGGTCATCGTCTTTGGATCCTGCCCGTGAACCATCACCCCGCTGTTGCGAGTTGCCCAGCCCGGGCCGCCCGGACATTGCTCATCCACGAATCGATATTCGATACGCAGGCGATAACTGGAGAAAGTGTCCTTGAAAAACAAGTGGCCAAATCGCTCGTCGAACTTCTCGTAGCCGCCACCGTCATAGCGTACTTTCAGAATTCCATCTTCGACTCGATAAGTGTTCCCAAAGTTCTCGCCGACTTCGCAGTGGCGAATCTTCGGGGTCCAGCCCGTCAAATCCTTGCCATTAAACAATGAGACCCATTCGCCTTTGGGATAGTCTTCACGATTCGGCTCGGCTGCAAATACGACTGCAGAACTATGCACGCAGGTCAGTGCGAGCAGCAGTGACAAAACAAAAGTCTTCATTCAGGATTTCCTTGCGGACAATAATCATGGGGGGTAGGAAAAACGGCTACTTGCGGAACATCGCGTTGCCTTTGTCGCCGCGTGATAACAAGTAGGCCAACAGGTCAAGGACTTCATCCTGATTCAGTGGCTTCAGCAGATCCATCGGCATGATTGAAACCGACGACGGTTGCAACTCTTCAATTTCAGACTTGGAAATTTCCGAGATCTTCGTAGGGTCCTCCGGGCTGGTCAGAACTCGGATCAGTTCATCATTTTCGCCGACGATGCGACCACTGTAAGACTTCCCGGACGTCGTGACGACAGTCGTTCCCTTGTACTGATCACTGATGACTTTGCTGGGCACCATGATGGCTTCAGTGAGATCATTCAGGTTGAAGCGGCCGGCCAGTTGCGTCAAATCAGGACCCGTCGCACCGCCGTCTCCGCCGAAACGATGACAGATCACACAGCGAGTTGCCGCATACATTTTCTGGCCGTTATCAAAGTCGCGTCCCTTGAGCCCATCGGTCGCAAGAAGACGAACTTCTTCCAAAGTCCAGTCCTTGCCGGGACCCACAGGCTTTGGAATCTCAGGCAGAGTGTACGGCTTACGCGCACCGCTCGCTTCAATCAGAAGTCGTTCTTTCTCACTGGCATTCTCAAAACATTCGCGTTCAATATTTCTCAGGAAGCCATGATAACTGGCTCCTCCGGCCCACTGATGAGCGCGTTCAAACCATGCGAAGTAGATCTTTCTCTCGTCCATCTTCCAGCCATCTTTGGCATTTCGTAAACAGAACGCGTACCACGTCTGCTGCTGGTCCGGAGCTTTCGCAACTGACTCAGCAATTGCGCCGCCGTAGCCGCGATTTCGAGCCAGCAAGTCCTTCATATCGTCCGTCACTGTCGGCTTTGAAGGAGCTTCCAGCAGCTTCACGGTCTTCGCAATCACAGTCGGTGAATTCAGGTAAACCAGCATCTGGCAGAGTTCCCGATCCAACTCATCATCGCCCGATGGAAATGCGTCGTCGATGCGTCCGACGAACTCCTGACGAACAGCATCATCCGGAGCGCCGAGTCGTAAAAACACGAGGCTCAAGGCTCGAAGGTATCCCAGATGCTGTTCACGCGAAATGCTGCTCCACGACATTGATCGCAGGGTATTCAGACAGACCCTTTGAAAATCTGATTTCATCGAAATGACAGCAGTGTCGGCCGGATCCGCTGACTGGAGTGGAGTCTTTGCAAGGGTAATAACGACACCCAGCTTTTCATCCGGTTCACCTTTTGTGAAATCTGCCTGCTTGATCACTTCCGTCTTCATCACGATGTCAAACAAGGCAGAATGATAAAACGCGTTTCTCGAAGCCGCCTTCAGGAAACGATCGTTTGTGCGAATATCGCCTTGAAGATCCTTCATAAAGGTCTCCGCATCCATTGGCGACTGTTTGCCATTTGGCCCAACGCCAGCGTGGCCAGCTTCCAGAACTTTCCTGCGTGATCGAGCCCCCGCCTGTGAGGAATCGCGAAGCTCGGCTGGCTCTGTGGATTCCTTACCTGCGTAAGTGACTCGAAACAATTCAGACTGAGTTCCACGACCACCGACAGTGAAATACATGGCTCCGTCAGGTCCGGCCACGACATCAGTCAGGGGTAGCGGCGTGCGAGACAGGAACTCTTCTTTGGTGGCTGTGTAACTGCTCATTCTGGGTTGCGTGTGGATGGCGTACATGGTGCCGAAAGTCCAGTCGCAGATGAACAACGCCTTTTGATACCTGGCCGGGAACCTGAGGTTGTAACCAAACTCGACTCCGACCGGACAACCCGGACCAATATTCACCATCGGTGGCAGGCTGTCGAGATAATGATTCGGCCATTTGCCGCTGCCACTTCGCCAGCCGAACTCACTGCCACTTGTTGCATGCACGACGCGTGTTGGGCGATACCATGGCATACCAACATCCCATTCCATGTCTGCGTCGTATGCGAACAGTTCGCCGTCTGCATTGAAAGCCATGTCATAAGGATTTCGGTATCCCATCGACCAGATGTCCCATGTTTTTCCATCGGGATCAGTACTGGCGATCCAGCCGCCCGGAGCCAGAATTCCAACCGCATGACCATTCGCGTCCCACATCCTCGGCAGCAGATGATCTTCGGCCCAGTTCGTAGGAATGCGACTTGTGTAGTTCGGATTCTTCAGCTCTTCACCTTCGTCAAACGGTGGTCGAGTATGGTTGCCGGCGATCAGAAAGATTCGTTTTCCGTCTGGTGAAAGTCGCAGAGCATGAGGACCGTGTTCACCACCGCCTCGAAGATCTTTCAGCTTCACGCATTCATCAAACTGGTCGTCGCCGTCTGTGTCGCGCGCCCGATACAATCCACTGCCGGGACCACCGTTACAGCAGATATAGAGCGAATTAAACGCCCACAGCATTCCCTGCGCGCCGCTCGGCTTGATTTCGCACTTCGAGAAATCAAGCGGTTCGACACGGACGCCTCCTTCACCGTTGACCGGCGGAAGAGTGATACGAAACAGTCCTTTGTCGCCCTGATCACTGGCCAGCAGGCGGCCCTTATTGTCGAATGTGATGCAGACCCATGAGCCCAGTTCGTCTTTCGGAACGGTATAAAGTTTATCGACCTGAAATCCGGGCAGAACTTCAAAGACCCCGGCTGGGACTCGTCCCGGCATCGCCGCGTTGTTGAAGACCAGCCCCCACGGACCGTCACCGTATTCGCCACGCAGATGGACTGAATCTTTTGAATCCGTATCTCGCTTTGTGCTCCAGGTCCACGTTTCACTGGTCACGACTTCGATCGCATCGCCAGCGGCAGTTTGCACGATCAGTTTGAGGACGAACGCTGCAACGCCACCCTGATTTTCAACTTCGGCTTCAATGACATTCCTGCCTTTGACCAAAGCAGACGCGACATCCGCATCAATGGGCTCCTGCCACTCACTGCTGCCGCCAACACGTTTCCCGTTGATAAACACAGTACCCACGTTATCGCATGACGCTCGCAGTCGCGCGGCTTTGATGTCCTGTAACTCAACCGTTGTTCGCAGGACATAGTGGGAGTTGTTGTCAGGTCCCCAGATCCACTTTGGAACCGTGCCGCCGGAGAAGGCTGAATCAGAAATGCCCGCGATATCTTTGTCCGCCGGCTCCGCGATATCCTGACTACGTTCAACGACTGGCTGACGTTCGACAGTCTGTGTCCAGGTCTTCTGAGCCAGCAGGAGATCGGGCGAAAAGAGGACGATCAGTGCAATCAGGGGAACTCTGGACATGGGCAGGAATCCAATGTGGCGGGACAATGTGGCGGGACTAGAGACCGCAGGAAAGCGGCTCATGGTAGGAGCCAATCCGAAGACCGTCCAGCAACACGCAACTGCCCCACATGTCAGCCAGCGACTGATCAGGACGCGTCAGGGATCAATTCCGTCAGTGTCCGCATTTGGCGAGTCGAAATGGCTGCCTGCTCATCTTCCGACCCAAACATGGCTCCGGGACGTTCTCCCTTGCGATCAATCCAGGCTGTCGCCATCCCCGCCTGCTTCGCGCCGTGAATATCGTTGATCAAATCGTCGCCGACGAACAGAATTTCTTCGGGGCGGCAGTTGGTCTGCTGACAGACAATGTCAAAGAACGTCGGAGCCGGTTTTCTCCAGCCGACTTCCGAAGAAATGATCACGCTGGAAATCCCCTGCAGTTCCTCAAGTCCCGTGCAGACTGCATTCAATCGTTCATCGAAATTTGAAGCGAGTACGAGCTGAAGCCCGGCGGACTTCAGAGCATTGAGTGTACCGGCCACATCGTGATAGCATCGCCAGTTGGAAGCGATGCCGAAATGACGGTAGAGCGAGTCAAAACAGGCGTCAACGCGATTCGCATCGGGAACCAGCTCGGCAATCAGGTCATACCAGTACTGTCTTTCAGAGTCTTCATTGGTCCGCAGATTCTCGTGACTTGAGCGTTCTGCCAGACGTATCCCCAGAACCCTGCGGACAAAAGATTCATCGACCGGGCTTCCGCTCAGTTCATTCAGAACTCGGCAATAAGTTGCTGTGACGGATGGCTCCGCATAAATCAATGTGCCCACGGCATCAAAGGCCACAACTTTGATCAATGATCCAACGGGGGGATGCTTGTCTTGCGCGTCGATGGGTTTCGTCATAACGAACAGATGATTCAAGCAGGCCAGAGCCGCCAATGGCGGATGCCTCTGGTTTTTAGAAACACGATGCGATTGCTGGAGTTCATAGAACGGCAAATCAACGCGTACTTCGCGTCCTTTCCGAATCAGGCTTCCTGATGATTTTCCGGAATCAGCCAGACCCAGGCTTTGCCCAGCCGACCGCCGTAATTCCCAGCCGTGATTTTTTCGACACCCGGAACAACGGCCGCCGCTTTAATCGCCGCCTGAGTCGCCGCGCTGACGGTGGCCAGATCGTGGCCGTTGATAATGATCTCCATCACAGACTTGATCCCATCCGGAATTTGTGAATTGACTCCCGGACGACCTTTTAACGTCGGACAGAACGGATGATTTGTGCTGGCGAATAAAAACTTGTGCTTACTGCCAGCCTTGGATCCGCTGGAGGCAACTCCACCTGGGAACGGAGTAATCACTCCGGGAACATGCTGACAGGCTTCAACAGCTCGTTCAGCCGCTTCCAGCGATGCGTCTTCGCTGGTGGCCATGAACCAAAGATTTCCGCCCATGACTCCGTCGTGATATCCGAAACGGCGATCGATACAGAATTCGCCACCCATCGTCGGCACAACCCACATTTTGCGTCCGAAGCGGTCCTCAACCTGTTCGTAGCCATCACCGAAAAACGACAGTTTTCGGCCCAGGCGATAATAGGGTTCTGACTGGCTGAGTGAAAAACAGGCCGTCGTCGCACACGTCAGGACGTTTTGGCAAACACGGGCCAGGAGAGCTTTCTCCAGAGCTTCGACGCGATGTTTCCAGAAGCGAGGTACGTGAAGCTGGCAGATGGCTCCCGGGCGACCATCGGGAGTCACAAATGATTCGTCTCCGCCCGGCCCTACGTAACGATCGAGTCCCGCTTCGCAATCACACATGATCGTTGACGAACCATAGCCGGTCGCTGCATTGATGGCATGATCCAGCCACTTGCGATCGCGTGCGGTGATCAGAAACTCCACATACAGACTGCGAAAGGCTTCGGCGTATGTGTCTTCAATCACACAATTCGAACCGGCACTGGTCATCGACCTTTTCCCTGATACACGTGATCTTCAGTGATGATCTTGTCCATGAAAATGTCGTGGTGAGCGACCGGGATTTCATCAAACAACTGACACTCAAATGCCAGCGCGACCAGCGGTGTGTCGCGGCGAGCGTGCTGCAGCAGTTTGTCGTAGTAACCTTTACCGTGGCCCATGCGAGCACCTCGGCGATCAAACCCAACGCCAGGCACCATAATCAGATCCAGCGACTCAACATCGACCTGTTTCTCCGGCAGAGTTCGCAATTCAGCCCTGGGCTCCAGAATGCGATACATCCCAAGTTCCAGTTCGTCCATGCTGTCGAGACGAAACAGTTCGAGTTCGCCTTCTGCGTTGCACCATGGAACAACGAGCGTCTTGCCTGACTTCAAAGCCAGTTCCAGATCCAGTCGAGTGCGGACTTCGCTGCGAACGTCAATGTAGAACATCACAACTTCAGCGGTTGCGTATTCCGGCAGAGCCATGAAAGCTCCGACAATACGGCGGCTCAGGTCATCCTTGTTTTCCTGAGCATTTCGGTTCGCATGCGCCTGCTTTCGCAGCAGGTCTTTTTTTTCACGGATTGCTGACTCTGACATCATCTAAAATCACCCTTTTCTCATGCCGAACCGTAATGAGTTGAGTCAGACTACTCTGTCGCCGGGCCATTGAAAGTGAACGAAGCCCCACGTAACAGAACTATGGCCGACGCATTCAGGAGTTTTATCGCGTAGTTGCCGATTTTCTCCTGACACATTGCGGCTTTTAACCGGATAACCGCCTCGCTTCAACCGGCGACGGCTTCCGTTCCGACTGTTCTTTCTGAATGGAACTCACCTGAACAGTCATCCTGTGCTGCAGGAGCCGTTCGCTTCGGCGACCGCAAAGAAACTCCAGCAAAACCGTAACAGGACATGTCCAATCTTCTTTCTGCATATTATTGAGTTACCCGTCGGCCAGCCCCGGTTTTGTTTGGCGTACTGAGTCTCTTGCATTCCCGCCATGGATGCACCACGATGCCAGCCCGCCAATTCTGCTTACCTGCCCGGAGGTTGCTTATGTGCCGATGCTTGCTTGTCCTGTTGTGCGTGGTTTGTGTTTCAGAAACTCAGGCGGCCGACTGGCCTCAGTTTCGTGGTCCCGGCGGGCAGGGGCATTCTGATGCTACAAATCTCCCGTTGACGTGGAGCGAAACGGAGAACATTACATGGAAGGTCCCGGTCGCTGGTTTGGGTTGGTCTTCTCCGGCGATTCAGGGCGATCAGATCTGGATTACAACGGCGATCGATGAAGGCAAAAAACTGCACGCGATCGCACTTGATCGAGCCACTGGAAAGTCACTGCATGATGTGACGATTTTTGAACTCGCCGAACCGGGCCCGGTCCATTCCAAGAACAGTCACGCTTCGCCCACACCACTGATTGAAGGCGATCGCGTCTATGTTCACTATGGTGCTCACGGCACCGCCTGCCTCAAGACAGATGGCACTGTCGTCTGGAAGACTCAGGACCTCAAACACGATCATCGCCACGGCCCCGGCGGATCGCCGGTGATTTTCGAAGACCTGCTGATTCTCAACTGCGATGGTTCCGACATTCAGTTTGTCGTCGCTCTGGACAAGAACACGGGAGAAATCCGCTGGAAGAAAAAACGCGAACATATCGGAGAAGATCGACTCACGGGAAAATCCAACGTCCCGATGTCCTATACGACGCCGCTCCTGACAGAGATCAATGGCACAATCCAGTTGCTCAGCAGCGGAGCTGACAGCATCGTGTCGTACAATCCTCGCAACGGCGAAGAGTATTGGTGGTTCCGCTACGATGGTTACTCAAACGTGCCTCGCCCGGTTGTCGGCAAAGGTCTGGTCTTCATCAGCTCCGGCTATGATCAGCCCGAGTTCTATGCTGTGAAAGTCGATGGCACTGGCGACGTCACAGAATCTCATCTCGGCTGGAACATGAAGAAGGCGGCTCCGCTAAATCCATCGCCATTGCTTGTCGGCGATGAACTTTATCTTATCAGCGACAACGGCATCGCGACATGCCTGGACGCGGTCAGCGGGACTAAGCATTGGCAGGAGCGAATCGGCGGTAACTTCTCTGCATCACCAACTCTGGCGGATGGGAAGATTTATCTGCTGGATGAAGACGGCAAGACGACAGTTCTTGCCCCGGGAAAGAAGTACGAAGTCCTTGCCACCAACACTTTGGAAGGCCGCACGCTGGCAACTCCGGCCATGGTTGATCACTCCGTCTTTCTTCGAACGGACACACATCTTTACCGTCTTGAGAAGAAGTAAAGATCTCGTCTTCTTCGGGGCTTTGAGTTGCGTGTACTGTGTTCTAACGCATGCAGGCCGAGTCCTGGTTCTCATTTGCGAACGGCCAGTCGGTCGGCGAGTATTCAATCGCCAATTCCGGTGTTTCGATCCGCCGACCATCCTGAGCCAGGCTCTGCATGACTCGATCAAGAATCCCCGTGGTCAGCAGAGTTCGCTCGACCGGGTACGCAACTTGACCTGTCTGAAATGTTTTATCGATGGCCCGCAGAAGGCACGCAAAATGGCCAAAGGGTGGTTCTTCCTGCAGCCGGAACCACGTGCCCACTGGTTTATTCTGCCCCTTGATCTTTACTGCAATCGTAAACTGATCCGCAAGACCGTTCGCCATAATGACGGCCGATTTCAAGCCATCCTGATGCTCCAGCAAGTAGACGGCCGAGTTTTCTCCGGGCTTCCAGCCAGCTGTATCTTCCGGATGACCGGGCATCAGCCGACGAGCGGTTGCGAAAAGTTCCGTCGACCATTCTCCGGCCGCTTCCGCCTGCCGAATCTGATCGCCCTTTAACGCTCGCACGGCTGCGATTCCTGTCGCGCCGGCGCTTCGTTTTTCCAGCAGGCACTGGTGGGCTTCCAGAGCATGAAAGCCATAATCTTCAAAACCGCCGTAACCAATTGAAAGAGCAGCTTCGATTTCTGTGCCCGTCGCCAGTTCCAGCGAAGGCTCTCGCCACGCGACAGGAAGAGAAGACCCCGCCAGGAACGGAATGCGGAGTTCCTGAGCGGTATCGTACATCGCCTTCGCGTCATCCCAGCGATACGACAGATGTTTATCATTGAAGACCGGGACCACCTGATCACATCTGCGGAAAACTCGCACGACTTCATCGAAGAATCGACGACGAGGATACATCCGCTGGCCTGTCTCCGGAGTCAGTTCATATTGTCCATGTTCGGCAATACAGAGAACTCCTGCGACCTGCAGCCGATCCGTTCCGAAAGTCAGCGCGTCGTCGACGGTTTTGGAAATCCTGAAACCATGCAACTTCGCCTTCTCACGACTCATGTCCTGCGAGGGAACCTGATCGGTGAACAGGGAAACAAGTTCAAGGTCCGGACCGACTCCACCATCCTGGTGATACCCCTCCAGGATCTTGCCTGCGATGACGTCAGCATGACTGTTCGGTGTATAAACAGAAACCACCGCAGCTACCGGCAACTTATGCCTCGCTCCAGCGGCTTTAAGAGAAGGCAGCGCCCATGCGTGCGGAATGGCTGATCCCACAAAGCCCGTCAACCCAGCCTTTAGAATCGATCGCCGTGTTCTCATGTCGATAACCTGTTGCCTGGTGAATTGAGTTAGTGCAGATGACCGGGCTCAAGAAATGTTATTCCATACGCTAACAGGATTCCTGCCAGGAGAGCCGCGGTCAGGCGGACTCGATTGTGAGCATGGAACTCCATCTCGGGCAGCAGGTCACTGAGCGAAATGCACAGAAACACACCCGCTGAGAACGCTAAAGAGGAACTGACAAATTCGTCCTGATATTGGCCGAACAAAGAAATCCCAAAGCGAAACAGCAGAGCACCCATCGGGCACATCGTTGAAAAAACAATGCTGACCAATAACCGTGAACGAGTCGACCAGCCGGCGCCGGCCATCAGTGAGGTGATCGAGACCGCATCCAGCGGCTTGTGCAGCATAATGGCCAGAAAAGTACCGAGGCCCGAAACCAGCGTAACGTTACGGAACGTTGACTCCGCCTGAACACTCGCAGCCAGTGCCATGCCATCGATCAGAGTATGCAGGGACAGCCCCAGGGTAATCCCAAGCCAGCTCAACTGATGGGCGTGATGGCAGTGAGGCTGCGGCGAACTTTGCGGCGACGGAATCGGAGTAGCGCTGAGTATCTTCAGTGGTGATTTCTGCGCATCATCATGATCGTGGTCATGCGAATGATCGTGATCGTGTCGGCCATGGTCATGGGAGTGGTCATGGTCGTGACCGCGATGGCTGGCACAGGGATCCTCTTCTGCTGTTGAAATCTCCAGCGGACCATGATGATGAAAGTGGAAGCAGCGGATCAGCAGGAACATCGTGATAATCCCGGCCATCATCCACCACGCGGAATCATCGGCCGATTGACTGCCATGAATGGAATGCGGAAATAGATGGAAGACTGCAATCCCCAGCATCAGTCCGCCGACGAAGCTGATAATCGTCTGCATTCGGGTATGCGTCAGGTTCACTAACGAAGGCAGCCAGCCTCCACCGATAGAGGCGATGACAATCGCCGTGCAGTAGGCGACCAGCAGCCAGCCAGAATCGCCTCGACCAGCAGCCGCCGCGGATCGCTTGATCTGCTCATCAAGAAACTCTTCCGCCTCCGAATTTGCAGACTTCCCGGAGTCCTCAAGGCGGGGGGATTCTTCCCGCGAGGCCGTTAATCCCTCCGTCGACTGCGGTACCGCAGCCGCGAACGGTACCTTCAACCGAACGCTGGATGTTTGCTCTGCGCCGGCCCGGGATTCGGGTAGAACGGTGCTGGCGAAAAGAATGGCCAGCAGGACAGGCAGCATCATACGAACAGTGATCATGACCGAACCTGGGGTGAACGTTTTAGTCTTCAAGGTGGAACGATAGGTTTTCACAACTCCAGTTGCGAATTCCGAGCGTCTCCATTCGCCAGATTCCTGAAGACCTTTTCGGCCACGTTTCAAACTCGTTCCCTGACAAACTTATCGGGAACTCGCCCAAAATTCTGAGCAAACCGAAGAACCCCGGGGGAGAAATTGGGCGGGATGGAGCGCTACCATGAACGTTTCGGGACCGAGGGAAAGCTGAAGGTCAATTCCCTGCAGGATCACTACGACCGAAACAAACAGATCCATGACACTGTCCTGAAATGCAAGATTCGAATCATGAATGCAACACACCACGAAATCCCGAACTACGGTTCTTTTGCCCGCTCCTGATGTTCCCGTGACATGAGCAGTTGACCATCGACTCTCTCTCTGGCAGAGTGATTCTTATGCCCCTGCAGACTTTCAATTATCGCCTCATTACTCGCAGTGACTTCGACGGCCTCGTCAGTGCCGCGCTGCTGCGTGAACTTCAGATGCTCGACGACATTATGTTCGTGCATCCAAAGGATATGCAGGACGGACTCATTGAGGTCAATTCGCGTGACATTATCACGAATCTCCCTTACGTCGCCAGTTGCCATCTTTGCTTTGATCATCATGCCAGCGAAGCGATTCGTAACGGCCAGACAATTCGCCAGAACTACATTCTCGACCCTGACGCCGATTCAGCCGCTCGCGTCGTCTATAACTATTTCGGCGGGGCGGCTCGCTTCCGACATATCAGCACAGAGATGATGGAAGCGGTCGACAAGTGTGACTCCGGCCGATTCTCTCGTGAAGACATTCTGTCCCCAAAGCGATGGGACCTGCTGAATTTTGTGATGGATCCACGAACCGGACTTGGTCGATTCCGGGATTTTCGGATCTCCAACTATCAACTGATGATGGCTCTGGTGGATTACTGCCGCAGTCACACAATCGAAGACATTCTGCATCTTCAGGACGTACGGGAACGAGTAGACCTTTATAACAGTCAGCGATCTGATTACTGCGACCAGGTGGCTCGCAGTTCCGGAATCTACGGCAACGTAGCGGTGATCGACCTTCGCTTTGAAGAAGTGATCTACTGTGGTAACCGATTCCTGTCTTATGCCCTGCTGCCCGAGTGCAATGTGTCAGTGCATCTGCTGAGAAGCCGGCAGCCCGGCATGACCGTGCTGGCCGTTGGCAAGTCGATCCTGAATCGCACCAATCCTGTTGAAGTCGGCAAACTGATGCTGAAACATGGCGGCGGCGGTCACTCTGCAGCCGGAACATGTCAGATTCCATCGGATGATGCCGATGCATTGCTGCCGGAAATCGTCGAGGCCCTGAATCAGAGCATTGACATTATTGCGGAGAATTCCCGGATTGCGGCATTGGCCCGATAACACCAGCGCATAAAAAACGGCTGTCCGACGTTGCCATCGGACAGCCTGGGAGGATTGATCAGTGGATCGCTCCAAAGATCAGCAGTGACTCCCGATCCAGTCACCTCCTGACGAGGCAGATGAACCGCACCGTTTCGGGATGACTGGCTCAATTGAAATCAATCAGATCTTTACAGCCTTGACGGTGCGAATGATCTCAGCAGCAACCTTGTAAGGGTCAGCGTTAGACGCTGGGCGTCGATCTTCGAGCCAGCCCTTCCAGCCATTCTGAACAGTCGCTACCGGAATACGGATCGAAGCACCACGGTCAGAAACGCCGAAGCTGAACTTGTCGATAGACTGAGTTTCATGCTTGCCGGTCAAGCGCATGTGGTTGTCAGCACCGTAGACGGAGATGTGCTCTTTGATTCGTGGAGCAAATCCGCCGCAGATCTTCTCGTAGGTTTCCTTGCTGCCACATGTCCGCAGTACGGTGTTTGAGAAGTTGGCGTGCATGCCGGAACCGTTCCAGTCCGAATCACCCAGTGGCTTGCAGTGCCAGTTGATGGACAAGTCATACTTTTCAGCAGTTCGCTCAAGCAGGTAGCGAGCAACCCAGACTTCGTCTCCAGCGCGCTTGGCACCCTTGGCGAAGACCTGGAATTCCCACTGTCCTGTCGCAACTTCTGCGTTGATACCTTCAACATTCAAACCGGCCTGAAGGCACAGGTCGAGATGTTCTTCGATCAGCTCTCGGCCAAAGGCATTCTTCGCACCGACTGAGCAATAGTATGGACCCTGTGGAGCTGGATATCCGCCAACCGGGAAGCCAAGTGGCAAATTGGTTTCGCGATCCCACAGGAAGTATTCCTGCTCAAAGCCGAACCAGAAATCGTCGTCATCGTCTTCGATCGTTGCACGACCGTTAGAGTCATGAACGGAGCTATCTGGATTCAGAACTTCTGTCATGACCAGAAACGCGTCGGAGCGGCCTGGATCTTCAAAGATTGCGACTGGCTTCAGCAGGCAGTCAGATGATCCACCTGGAGCCTGATTTGTTGAACTGCCGTCGAAGCACCAAACTGGACACTCTTCGAGCGTACCACCAAAGTCCTTGACAATCTTGGTCTTGGAACGCAGTACCTGAGTAGGCTTTGTTCCGTCCAGCCAGATGTATTCTAATTTTGATTTCGCCATTCTCTGCTTACTCCTCCCGGAAAAACCTGTGACGTTACGGCTCTCTTAAATCGTCGGTCACTGCGGACAGAACAACAGCGTTCTGCTTCCTCCGACAACCGCGCACTACTCTTGCTTCCCGTAACTGAAGCGACCTCCTGATCAGGACCTCCGGGCGGTGCCTTACGCCGACACCAAAAACGTTCTCGCCCGTTCTTAATCATTGCAACCAGACGTTCCTCTCGGATCGCCTCGCTGCAGGGATTCCCAGCAGCCGTGCCAATTATTTGAGCAGCACTCCCGCAATTATCGTGGTTAACTGCGAGTTCCCGCATTTTTAGCATCCGCTATGCCAATTGCACGCTGACTGGCGGCTTGTTCCGAACAAAGATCGAATCTGCTGGACTCCATCGACACTGAACCGCTGAATAGCTTGGAATCCCGATCAAATTCGCAGCAGGAGGAATTTTGGGAATTCGGAAGTACCCTACCGCTGTGTCGAGAATGCACTGTCGAATGTTGGTCACGTGTTGTGCGCCAATGTTTAGTGGCGAGTCGCAGTCGAGGGTGAAATCGCGGCGACGCTGCGGCTTGCCGTTAGCCGATTAAATCAACTGACTGCCCGCGGAGCGAGTTCCAGCATTTCTCCGAGTACCACATCTTTTCACTGTGCACTCTTCAGATCTGGCCGCAGCTTTTGGGCATCGCGGAGATAAACGTGCTCAATTTCCTTCGGCGTTCGCTCAGAGTTGATATGCAGAAGCACGCGAATGCAGCGCGACATAGAACCCGGAACAGGAATTTCCTGAGCACACAAGAGCGGAACCTGACTCATCCCCATCGCCCGCGCGGCTTCCGCGGGGAAGGCGGAGCAGAGGTCCTGAGTCGTCGTGAAAACTGCTGAGATCACTTCGTCAAAGTCAGTGATCTGATTACGACGAAGCAGTTCTTCCATCAATTCCCGTGCCGCCGCACGAATCAAGGCCGGATCGTCAGACTCAACAGTGGTTGCCCCACGTACGCCACGAACCGCCATGAACCGATGCTCCGGTATGATAACGCGAAAAACTCAGTATGATGGGGAGCCTGAATCCCCCAGGCAAAGCTACCTCTGACTTCATCATGCAGGCTGCGGGATTCTGATGAATTGCTCAAAAGCCGCAAGTTCGAGAAGCAAAAAGCCCCTGAAATCCCTGAGTTCCGGACACCCGGCGAGCGGTTAAGTGTCAGCCCTCCGTGTCTTTTGTCAACGGCCGCAACATCCCATCCCGCGTCACGTCGCGATGGATTGTCGATTCGCTCATCAACAATCATGCAGGGCCAACTCTCTGAAAACGCCGTCAACGGAGGGCTTACGCCGCGCCGCTCACCGCGACGATGTTTGGGTCTCAAGTTTGCGGGGTTTTAGAGCGGCTGAGGAACGAACTTGCAGTTTATAGGTGCCATTGCTACCGTGCCCGCTCGCTTGTCCGCCGCACCGGTCTCCGGTTGCGGTGCGCGCCGCGAGCGGTCAGTTCTGGCCGTGGATTTTGGGGGCTCTGTAACGAGAATGTCTCGGGCAGATTTCGCCTCGTCGAATTGGGGGCTCGGTGCTGAAAGGTTTCAGTGATCGGCGTCGCCTGATTCGCCTTTCAACGTCGGCTGTGACGGGTCTCAGCCTATCTAAATTCTTGAGGTTCAATTCGATGGCAAAAGCAAAGTACGTTTACACTTGGGGTGATGGCAAGGCGGATGGCGACGGCTCAATGAAAGCGTTGCTCGGCGGCAAGGGCGCGAATCTCGCGGAAATGACCCGCATCAATCTCCCAGTGCCTCCCGGATTCACCATCACGACCGAAGTTTGCACCTATTACTATGCCAACAAGAAGTCCTACCCGAAGGAACTTCAGGCTCAGATGGAAGCCGGCATCAAGAACATGGAAAAGATCATGGGCTGCAAGTTCGGCGATGCCAAAGGCATGCCGCTGCTTGTTGCTGTTCGTTCCGGTGCTCGCGACTCCATGCCGGGCATGATGGACACAATTCTGAACCTCGGTCTTAACGACGAGACCGTTCTGTCGCTGGTTGCTGCCACGAAGAACGAGCGATTCGCGTGGGACTGCTACCGCCGCTTTATCCAGATGTACGGCGACGTCGTTCTGGGCGTGCAGAAGCGCGAAGGCGAAGATCATGAGCCATTCGAAGTTGTGATTGAAGAGTTCAAGCACAAGAAGTATCACAAAGACATTGTCGACAGCGATCTCACTGCCGACGATCAGAAGGAACTGGTCAAGCGATTCAAGGCACTTGTTAAAGAGCGTACCGGCAAAGTGTTTCCGAACGATCCGTGGGATCAGCTTCGCGGAGCAGCCGGAGCTGTCTTCGGCTCATGGATGAATGACCGTGCGATTGTTTATCGCCGCAAGTACAACATTCCAGCCGAGTGGGGCACTGCTGTTAACGTCCAGGCGATGGTTTACGGTAACACTGGCGACGATTCCGGTTCCGGCGTGGCGTTCACACGCAATCCGGCGAACGGTGCTAATGAGTTCTACGGTGAGTTCCTGATCAACGCACAGGGCGAAGACGTTGTTGCCGGCGTGCGAACACCAGAGCCTGTGGCGAAGCTCGAAAAGGCAATGCCAAAGGCATTCGCCGAGCTGATGAAAGTTCGCGCGACTCTGGAGAAGCACTTTAAGGACGTTCAGGACGTCGAGTTCACAATTCAGCAGGGCAAGTTGTTCATGCTGCAGACTCGTAACGGCAAGCGTACTGCCGCCGCAGCTCTGAAGTTCAGCATGGACATGGTCAAAGAAAAGCTCATCGACTGGGAAACCGCGATCATGCGTAACCCGGCTGACCAGCTCGAGCAGCTTCTTGCTCCGGACTTCGACCTCGCGGAAATCAAGAAGGCCAGGGTTCTTGCGACCGGTCTTCCTGCTGGTCCAGGTGCTGCGTCCGGCGTCATCTATCTGAACGCTGACCGCGCGGCCGCTGCTGCCGAAAAGGGCGAAAGCGTTCTGCTCGTTCGCAACGAAACCTCACCGGAAGACCTCCGTGGGATGATCGCGGCCGTCGGTATTTTGACAGCCAAGGGCGGTGTGTCTTCACACGCAGCTCTTGTCGCTCGTCAGATGGGTAAAGTCTGTATCTGCGGCGCTAGCGCTGTAGAGATCGACTACAACAAAAAGACCGTCAAGATTGCTGGCCAGACCTTCAAAGAAGGTGTGGACCATCTGAGCATCGACGGTACTGCTGGCACGATCTACGGTGGTAAGGTCAAGACTGGTCCATCCAGCATCGTGATGGGTCTGCTCTTCGGTGACAAGGCAGCAGCCAAGACCGAAAAATTTCTCGCCTTCAAGCAGCTGATGGAATGGTGCTCGAAGGTCACTCGCCTGGCTGTTCGAACCAATGCGGACAATCCGGAGCAGACCGAACAGGCTATCGCCTTCGGCGCTCAGGGTATTGGTCTGACACGAACCGAGCACATGTTCTTCGAAGGCGATCGTATTGACGCCGTTCGAGAAATGATTCTCGCCGACAATCTGGAAGACCGTAAGAAGGCTCTTGCGAAGCTTCTGCCTTATCAGCGCGAAGATTTCACAGGTATCTTCAAGGCTCTGAAGGGTCTGCCAGCCACGATCCGACTGCTCGATCCACCGCTGCATGAATTCGTTCCGCATGACGACAAGGCTCAGGCCGACCTCGCCAGGAAGATGGGCGTGAAGCCGGACAAGGTGAAGGCTCGCGTTGCTCAGTTGCACGAGTTCAACCCGATGCTCGGTCACCGCGGTTGCCGTCTGGGTATTGCGTATCCGGAAATCACGGAGATGCAGGCTCGAGCAATCTTCGAAGCGGCTGCTGACGTCGCCAGGAAGAAGATTCCAGTGAATCCTGAAGTGATGGTTCCGCTGGTTGGCTTCAAGAAGGAACTCGACCTGCAGGTTGAGATCATTCATCGCGTGGCGAAGGAAGTGATGTCTGAGAAAAAGATCACTTTCAATTACATGGTCGGCACGATGATTGAAGTTCCTCGTGGTGCCCTCACCGCTGACGAAATCGCAAACACTGCGGAGTTCTTCAGCTTCGGCACGAACGACCTGACTCAGACCGCTCTCGGCATCAGCCGCGACGACATGGGTAACTTCCTGTTGCCATATACCGAGAACGAGATCTTCAAGAAGAACCCGTTCGCGACGCTGGATCAGGTTGGCGTCGGCCAGTTGATGCAGATGGCTGTTGAGAAGGGCCGCAAGTCACGTCCGGACATTAAGCTCGGCATCTGCGGCGAACACGGCGGTGACCCGGAGAGCGTGAAGTTCTGCCACAAGATCGGCCTGAACTACGTGAGCTGCAGTCCATACCGCGTTCCAGTTGCTCGTCTTGCAGCTGCTCAGGCAGCTCTTGAAGAAGCGAAAGCATCTGAAACGAAGAAAAGCAAGAAGTAGTCTTCAATCGCAGGATGGGCGTTGCTGTCCGTCTTGATTGACTGATTCAGAAGCCCGGCATCGCAAGGTGCCGGGCTTTTTTCGTCTTTCGTTGTGCTTGTTTGTCCACAGATGAACGCAGATAAACACAGATAAGTGCAATGCAAGAGACGGACGACATTGCCGCTAGGCTAATTCATTGAGAAACGCTGTTGATTCAGCAGGCGTGGATTTAAGTTTTCATGCCAGCAAGACTGCGACTCTATCCGTGTTTATCTGCGTTCATCTGTGGACTAATTGCGTTTACTACTCAGATCATGAGTCACGGCGGAATCGGACTTCGAAAAGATCATCGACTGCGTCTTCCGTTGTGACGAGAGTGATTGTCCACAGATGAACGCAGATGAACACGGATAAGAGCAAATCAAGAGACCGACGACATGGTCGCGCAATGAATTCATTGGGAAACGCTGTTGATTCAGCAGTCGTTGATTTAAGGTTCGGTGCCATCAACACTGCGATTTCATCCGTGTTTATCTGCGTTCATCTGTGGACTAATTGCGTTTACTGCTCGGATGATGAGTCCTGGCAGAATCTGACTTCGAAAAGATCATCGACTGCGTCTTCCGTTGTGACGAGAGTGATTGTCCACCGATAAACGCAGATGAACACAGATAAGTGCAGGACAAGAGACGGACGACATTGCCGCGAAAGTAATACATTGGAAAACGCAGTTGATTCAGCAGCCGTGGATTTAAGGTTCCAGACCCGCAACACTGCGGCTCTATCCGTGTTTATCTGCGTTCATCTGTGGACCATTTTTGATTTACTTCTCAGGGTATTCGCTATGTCAGAATCAGATGTGAACAAGATCACAGAAAAAATCATCGGCTGCGCATTTCGAGTAGCGAATACACTCGGTGCCGGGTTTCTGGAAAAGGTCTACGAGAACGCCCTGGCCCATGAACTGCGGAAGAGTGGGGTAGCTGTTTTCCAGCAGCATCCAGTCGCCGTCTTCTACGATGATGTCGTTGTGGGTGAGTACTTCGCAGATCTGCTGGTCGAAGGATGTGTAATTGTGGAACTCAAGGCCCTTGCAAAGCTGGACGAATCTCATTTTGCACAAAGCCTGAACTATCTGAAGGCGACCGGCCAGCAATTCGGGCTCCTTCTAAACTTCGGCACTCCTCGTATTGAAGTTAAACGAGTCGTCGCCAGCTCGCAATGGAACGAAAAGTAAACCGCCGACGGCTTGCTGCAACGCTTCCAGCGAGAGTCGTTTGTCGTAACGGCTGCGACTATGTCCAAACGTCAAACAGTACGCGCAAAAAAAGCACCCGGGACCAAGCAGTCCCGGGTGCTTTAGTGTTCAATAATCAGACGAATCAGAAGTCATTACTCTTCTGAAGACAGCAAGTAGATCTCGAAGATCAGAGCCTGATTAGGACCGATGGATGGTGGTCCATTTTCGCCGTAAGCCAGTTCGCTCGGGATGAACAGTCGGTAGTGAGAACCGACCTTCATCAATTGCAGAGCTTCGGTCCAGCCTTTGATAACCTGAGTCACTCCGAAGGAAACAGGAGCGTCGCCTTCAACTGGCTCTTTGCCTTCGTAAGAGCTGTCAAACTTGGTGCCATCAACCAGAGTGCCTCGGTAGTGAGTGCTGACGGTGCTGGCCTTGGTTGGAACGGCTCCGTCGCCTTCCTTGATGACCAGATACTGCAGGCCGGACTTCGTTACCTTGACGCCTTCTTTGGCCTTGTTCTCTTCCAGGAACTTCTTGCCGTTGGCGAGATTGGTTTCGCCCTTCCTTGCTTCCTTTGCGGCCATTTCTTCGCGAAGAGCAGCGAAGACTTCAGCAATCTGCTCTTCAGTCAGAGCAGATTCCTTGCCGGCGATGGAAGCAGCAATGCCTTCAGCAATGATTTTTGGATCGAGGTCAAGACCCTGACGTTTCAGGTCTCTGCCAATATTGAAGCCAATGGCATAGCTGGCTTTGTCTTTGGTGGTTTCCAATTTCGGAGCTTCTTCTTTGGCAGGTGTTTCATCCTGCGCACTGACTGAGATGGCGGAAAGAACCAGAACGGCAGAACAGAGAACAAACAGCGGGCGAATCAACATGATCCAGAGAACTCCAACAGCGCGGATACTCACTATCGAAATGACAGCGCAAAGCAGTTCCGCAAGTGGCATTAGGGGGCAGATTGGCGACAAGAAGCCAAACTGTGCAGTCGAAGCATCGGACGGGGAAGCAGAGGCAGGAGCCGCAGGATCCTCTCGAAGGAAAACCGCAGAATCTCCCCACTATGACGAATTTCCGAGGGCTTTCAATTCCGGACTCTTTCAAATTGCGGACGATCTCGAAGTCAAAAGACAACTTTGAAACCATCTGTTACATTTTTCCAACATTGCCAGGTCGCAGGAGCCGCCACCTCCAGTTCCAGGCAAGAATTGTTCATCGAAGTTGCATTTGTGCAGGGTTATTCAGTGCGCGGCCACGAGTGAGGCGATGCTCCTGACGACATCTCCCACGAATGCCCTGGCAAAATTATATCGAGTGGGAAAAAAATCATGCGTTTTAAGGCGTTTTGTTCAATTGTTGGGCTTTTGATCATCTCCGGGGTCAGTGCGATTGCAGGGGACTGGCCGTCGTGGCGAGGCCCGAACCGCGATGATATTTCGACAGAAACCGGACTGCTGAAATCATGGCCTGAGGGTGGACCGACGAAGTTGTGGACTTCCCGGGACTGCGGACTTGGTTATTCCGGAGTCTCTATCGTCGGTGATGTGCTGTACACGATGGGTGCTGACGGGACGACTCCGGAGTCCCATGAATTCATCATCGCGATCGATGTCAAAACCGGCAACAAAATCTGGCAGACCAATATCGGTCCGTATCTTGAAAACGGCTGGGGCGGCGGGCCACGTAGTACTCCGACAGTCTCGGAAGGATTCGTTGTTGGAATCGGCGGCAAGGGTGACGTTGTTTGCCTCTCAACCGCTGACGGTTCAGAAAAGTGGAAAGCCAGCCTGACGGAAATGGGTGGAAGTATCCCAAGCTGGGGTTTCTGCGAGTCCGCTTTGATTGATGGCCAAAAAGTTCTTGTAACACCAGGCGGCTCCAACGGAACTGTCGCTTGCCTGAATCTGATGACTGGCGAGAAACTTTGGCAGTCCACGGAGATGACAACGAACGCTCATTATTCGTCGGTGATCGTTGTGGAACACTTCGGTCAGCGTCAATACATTCAGTTGACCGATTCCAAAGTGTTCGGCCTGAATGCTGCTGATGGCAAGCTTTTGTGGCAGGGTGATTTTCCGGGACGAGTTGCGGTGATCCCAACTCCGATCTACAAGGACGGTTCGGTCTATCTGACCGCCGGATACGGTGTGGGTTGCATGTTGTACAACATTACGGCCGACAACAAGGTTGAGAAGATTTACGAAAACAAAGTGATGAAGAACCATCACGGCGGGGCATTGCTGCTGGGTGAACACATTTATGGACACAGTGATGCCACCGGACTGGTCTGCCAGAACATGCTGACCGGCGAGCAGGTCTGGTCAGACGACCTCAAGAACAAGAGCAAAGGTGCGGTCGCTTATGCTGACGGCATGCTGTACTGCCTTGAAGAAGGCTCCGGAGACTGCTTCCTCGTCGAAGCAACTCCTGCGGGTTACAAGGAGGTCAGCCGCTTTAAAATGGATCCTCAGACGACACAGCGAAATCCTCAGGGACGAATCTGGACTCATCCAGTGATCTCGAACGGCAAGCTGTACCTCCGTGATCAGGAGATCCTGTGCTGTTACGAGATTAAGCAGCAGTGATCTGCAGAGTGTAAACGCCGACTGCGATATATAACCGCTGAATGATCATCAGCCACTTTTGCGACTCGTTCCTTTCGGGACGAGTCGCTTCTTTGTCGCCGACGAAAGGGAAACCATGAAATTGTCCGGACAAGGTCAGAAGCCGACAGGCTTCGCTCTGCTCATGGTCGTGATTGGCCTGCTGGTCACCGGGTCAGCAGTCAATGCACAGGAACAGGCCGACAGCAGAACGCGGTTCGTTGATTGTTCATTATTGGTGGCGCCCGAGTATCCAGCGACGTGGCCGACTCATCCGTTTCCTCGCTTTCAACTTATTCATGAACAGACCATCGGCCCCAATAGTCCCTTCAGTATTGACGTCCTTCTGATCGACGGAAACACGGGAACGCAGATGGATGTTCCACCACATTCCGTTGTGCGTCCGGAACTCAATCGCGAAAAGTCCGGACCACTTGGTCTGGCTTTCACGGACAAGATTGAAGCCTGGCAATTCGGCGGCGAAGCCTGCGTAGTGGATGTGCGAGAAATGCTCGACAAAGCTCCCAACGGCGTGAGTCCGCTCATTATGCCAGCTCAGGTGGAAGCCTTTGAGAAGCAGCATCGACAGCTCAGATTCGGCGACGTTGTGCTGTTTCGCAGTGACTATTCAGATAAGTACTATCGCCCGTTTCCGGATGGACATCGCTATATCGCTGATGTTGCCGATCGACTTGCTCCGGGATATCCGGATCCGGGCCCCGAGACAATGGAGTTCCTGGCGACTCGCGGAGTCATGACTCTCGGCACCGACAGTGCCAGCATGGGGCCTATGCCGAATCTGGCCGAGCCAACTCATTACGCTGGCCTGCGTCATGGCATGATCTGGACCGAAGGTGCAACGAACCTGAGTCAGCTTCCGTCGACCGGAGCATTTTATTGTATGCTGAGTCCGAAACATGCAGACGGAATGTATTCTGAAACTCGCGTGTTTGCGATTGTTGGCGGTGAGTTGCCGAAGCGGTTGATTGAGTCGACTCGAAACAAGCGGGCTGTTGATTTATCGCCAACGCTGTCCATGAAGATGCCGGTGACCAATCCGGGAGCATTGGCTGGGCGACATCGCCAGGTCTACGTGAAGGTCGATTTTTTGTATTCGCCCGATCTGGATTTATGGCATCACACGCATTTGATGGATGCGACGACCGGAACTCATTTGATTACACCATCGTTTGCCTTGCCACCGGAAGGAACGGCCGTCGAGTATTCGCCTCAGGTGCGAGGATGGCTCGAAGAATACGAAGCGCACTATGGCAAACGTGGAAGCAGTTCACGAACGACAGAACAAGTGCCGCTGGAATGGACATGCGGGGATGCAAGAGTTGTCGATGTGCGATCTTTGGTCGGGACAACGGATCGCACAAAGTGGCCTTCTTCACCGGAAGTGACCGTTGACCATTTGAAGGCCTGGGAGAAGGCTCATGGGGAATTTACTCCGTGGCAGATCGTGATCTTTCAGACGGGACACATCGATACGTATTTGAAACCAACTCCGGAGGATAAAGGAGTCTGGATCGATCCGCTCACTGGAAAATCGGAAGGCTGGCCGGCTCCGGGACCGGACGCCATTCAATACCTGCGCAGCAAGGGAATTCGGTGCGTTGCGACGGATGCTCCGGACCTGGGTGGCGTGGATCCACGACGAGCTTTGATGACCTATTGGGCGCTGGGAAGTGCCGACATGGTTGGGATTGAGTTCCTGAACAACGTCGGCAACGTTCCTGAAAAATCGTATTTCCTGTTTGCTCCGGTTCGCATTCGAGATGCTCACGCTGGTCCTGGCCGAGCGATCGTGTTGCATTAACATATTCCGGAAAGAAGACCGCTCAAACCGTGCGGAGTAGTTAACAAACCCCAGCATTTTCGGGTTCTGGGGCGTAGGAGATGGTGAGTTCAGGGGTTTTTATTTGTAGGTCCTTTCTGCCGGAAAGGACTTTCGCCGATAGGCGAACCGTAGGTGCATGTCGTTTACAATTCCGCCGAATTTCGACTGTTCCAGTTTGTGCAAGTCGCGGCAAGCCGCTAAGTCCTGCCCGGCAGGCAGGACCTACCAGAACAGCGAGTCGCCACGAAAGTGACGCGAAACAATAGATCTTTCAACACAGACGATATTATGACTAACGAAACCAAGTTCACCATTGTTCGCAATCCGACTCGCCGCATTTCTGTTGGAGATCGCTTCATTGGTGGCGATGCTCCGATTGCGATTCAGAGCATGACTGCAACCAAGACCACGGACATTGATGCGACCGTTCGTCAGATTAATGATCTGGTAGCGGCTGGTGCGGATGTTGTCCGCGTCGCGATTGATAATCAAAAAGAAGCTGAAGCGCTGATGGAGATTCGGCGACAGGTCAAAGGCAACCTGTCGGTTGATCTCCAGGAGAACTATCGTCTTGCCGAAGTGATCGCTCCGTATGTGGACAAGATTCGTTACAATCCCGGACACCTTTATCATCACGAACGTTCAAAACCATGGCAGGACAAAGTTCGGTATCTCGTGAAGGTTGCCCAGGACAATGACTGCGCAATGCGAGTTGGCGTGAACTGTGGTTCAGTTGACCCGGATGTGAAATCGAAATTTGATGAGCACGATTCGATCTCGCCGATGCTGGAAAGTGCGTGGGAGCATTGTCAGTTGCTGGATGATCTCGGGTTCACTCGGTACTGCGTTTCCCTGAAGGACTCTGACCCGCAGAAGGTGATTGAAGTCAATCGGCGATTTGCAGAGAAGCGTTCGGATGTTCCTCTGCATCTGGGAGTCACCGAAGCCGGGATGCCACCGGATGGCATCATTAAGACTCGCATTGCTTTTGAACAACTGATCAGTCGTGGCATTGGTGACACCATTCGAGTGTCTCTGACGGTTGCTAATAATCGTAAGGCTGAAGAGATCGTTGCTGGCAGAAAGATTCTGGATGACATTGCGGCCGGTCGAGTTCGCAGCTTCGTGGATTATGGCCTGAAGACGCTCAATATTATCAGTTGTCCGAGTTGCTCGCGGGTTGAGAACGAAGCGTTTATCGACTTGGCCGAGCAGGTTCGTGACATGACTCGCTATGCCGAACAGTACAAAATCACGATCGCGGTGATGGGATGTCGTGTCAATGGCCCGGGCGAGACCGATGACGCTGATCTCGGGCTTTGGTGCGGGCCGACTCACGTCAACCTCAAACGTGGCAAGGATAGCCTGGGAGCCTTCCCGTACGATGAGATCCTGCCGAAACTGAGAGTCGAACTGGATCATTTGATCGCTCGCCAAAGCGGCTAAGATTTCCGCCCTGAGAACATGTCGCGGAGGAAGCTCTGTTATTCTATTCGCATTAGGCTTTAATCGGGTCATCGTGTCATCTAAGATCCTCCCCGCATGTTTCGGCAAAGCGCAAAGACGAGATGGGAATTACCTCAGGGCATTCGGCTGGCGATCTGGCAAAAGATCACGCCGCCACAGATGTTCGTTGCATCGTTTGCGCTATTGATTGCGGCGGGCGGGGCTGCTCTGAAGCTCATCCCCGGCAATACGACCGAAGCTCCGCTGGGCTGGGTCGATGCCATGTTTATGTCCACCAGTGCCGTTTGCGTGACAGGTCTTGCGGTCGTCGATCCTGGGACAGTGCTCACTTTTCAGGGACAAGTCCTTCTTCTGCTGCTGGTACAGTTTGGAGGACTTGGCATTCTGACTTTTACCAGTCTGATCATCGCCGCGTTGGGGAAGCGGTTGTCGCTGCGAGAAGAAGAGCTTTGCATTTTCACTCCGGATACGTCCCTGCATCTGACGGCCGGTCAGGTCACGATGAATATCGTGCGTTACACTCTGATCTTTGAGGCTGTCGGGGCTATCCTCCTATATGCGTTCTGGGTTCCGAAGCTTGGATGGCAGGGAGCACTCTGGCCTGCCGTGTTTCATTCGATCAGTGCTTTCTGCAATGCCGGGTTCTCAACGTTCTCAGACAATTTGATGGGGTTTCAGCAGTCACCGATGATTTTGATCACCGTATCCGGGCTGATCGTGCTTGGAGGACTGGGCTTTCTGACTCACGAAGAATTATTGCAGATCGTGAAGTCTCGTCGTGCTAAAAAGGCTTATCGGCTGTCGTTACAGAGCCGAATTGTGATCGTCACGACGGTGGTTTTGATTGTCGGCGGCTGGGTTGTACTGACAGTTCTGGAATGGGACAGAACACTCAATGAACTGCCAGTTCATCATAAGATCGTGAATGGTCTGATGATGAGCGTGACGACTCGCACAGCCGGATTTAACTCGATCGACTACGGCAAGGCCGCAGAAAGTTCGAATCTGGTCACGATGTTGTTGATGGCCGTTGGAGGTTCACCAGGATCGACAGCGGGCGGAATTAAGACGACCACGCTGGCATTAATGATCATTATGGCGTGGTCAAAACTGCGAGGTCAGCAGACGACATCGATCTGGTACCGTACTATTCCGGAAGAAACTTCGTCGCGTGCCGTGGGATTATTTACGATCGCTTCGGCGGTTTCGCTGCTGGGGATTCTGCTGCTGACAATGTCAGAAGGCCATCTTAAGCCTGACGGCAGCGTGCTTACTGAGTGCATGTTTGAAGCCATCAGTGCTTTCAACACAGTCGGACTGTCGATGGGAATCACACCCAAGCTTTCTGTGGTCGGAAAATGGACCACGATTTTGCTGATGTTCTTTGGACGAGTCGGCCTGTTGACTCTCGCGGCAGCACTCACTGTGCCTCGCGCCGGGGCCAAAGATTTTCGATATGCTTATGAAGATGTTGTGGTGGGGTAAGTGATGAAACGATTCGTTGTGGTAGGACTGGGGAACTTCGGTTCCAGCGTGGCAGAATCTCTGTTTTCGCAGCGGCATGAAGTCATCGCCATCGATATGAACGAGGAGTCCGTCGATCGAGTCGCTCCGTATGTATCCCGTGCGGCTGTTGGCGACGCTAAGAACATTCACACTCTCGAACGTCTGGGCGTCAAAGGCTCGGATGCGGCTGTTGTCAGTACGGGCGACGATATTACGGCCAGCATTCTCACGACAATGGCTTTGCATGATCTGGGTATTCGTGATGTGTACGTAAAAGTCATTTCTCGGGACCATGCGCGAGTTATGGAGCGGCTGGGTGTTTCCGAAACGATTTTTCCTGAACGTGAATCCGCATTGAGCCTCGGTAAACGCATGTCAGGGGTCGGCCTGCTGAACTATGTTTCGATAGGCACAGGCTTCAGTATTCAGGAAATGGGTGTGCCTTCCAGTTGGAATGGCAAATCGTTGCGAGTTCTGGCTCTGAGGCAAAACTACGGGATCACTGTTGTGGCGATTCACGATGTTCTGTCAGACAAAATGTCATTCACATCAGACCCGGATACCGTCCTGAAGGAATCTGACGCGCTGATTGTCGCTGGCAATGACGAAGATCTCGCCAGAGCTGCCGAAGTTGTTTGATGCCGGGGCAGTCGTTGAAAGTGCTGTCGTTTAGCCCTGAGCCACCACGTACTCATTGAACACTTTCTGCTGAAGAGAAATTCTGCCGCAAATCAAACCTGTGCGCACAAGCCACTGACAGGGACAGGCAGGGGCGAGAAAAAATGGCCTCAGGTGACACGCTCATGAAGAATCCGCAACTGGGCCCATGAAGTCTTGATTGCTTCGTTCTGATTGACGGCGTTCCGGTTCCATGGTGCAATGCTCGCATGTCTTTCCACAGGCGCGCTTTAAATATGCCTGTCACCGAAAGTGCGAACCGCATTTTTTGAGTCGGGGAGTTGTTTCTATGGACCTGCAGCCCAGACTGAATCGTCGCGCTATCCTTCAGAGCTCTGCCTTTGGATTTGGCTCGATCGCTTTAAGTCAGATGCTTGCCGCAGATGGACTCTCGTCGCCAATCACGGGGCCGCATTTTTCTCCTCGTGCGAAGAACGTCATTTTCATCTTTATGTCGGGCGGCCCCAGTCATCTGGACCTGTTTGATCCCAAACCCAAACTCAATCAACTCCACGGACAAGCGGTCCCGTCCTCGTTTCTTGAAACATTGGCGGACCCCGTGATCAAAGGCGATGCTCGCTGCTTTGGAAGCCCGCGCACGTTTCGACGTTATGGGCAGTCGGGTATGCAGTTTTCGGATTATGCGCAGCATCTTGGTTCTTGTGCGGATGATCTCTGCATGGTCCGATCCATGTACACAACAACAAGCAATCATGATCCCGGCCAGTTGTTGATGCAGTGCGGATCGACGCTGTTTGGCCATCCCTGCATGGGTTCATGGGTCACGTACGGCCTTGGCAGTGAATCTCAGAATCTGCCAGGCTTCGTGGTGCTGTTGTCCAATTCCGGCGAAGGCGTTGACGGCGGCACGGCACTGTGGAGCAACGGATTTCTGCCATCGAATTATCGCGGCGTCACATTCCGAAATCAGGGCGATCCGATTCTGCATTTGTCGAATCCGGATGGATTATCTTCCGAGATGCAGCGTCAACGGCTCAAGGCGATTACTCGACTGAATTCAGCTCGATTCGAAAAGACGGGCGACCCGGAGATCACCGCGAGAATCGAAGCGTATGAACTCGCCTATCGCATGCAGTCGGCCGCACCAGAGCTGGTTGATTTTTCGAAGGAGACCGAAGCGACTCGAACGTTGTACGGTCTCGATCAGGACATGACGCGGCCGTTCGGATCGAACTGTTTGCTGGCTCGGAGAATGGTCGAACGTGGCGTGCGATTTGTGCAGTTGTATCATTCGACGTGGGACGATCATTCGGATCTGAATAACCATCTGAAAAAGAATACCGACATGACCGATCTTCCGGCGGCCGGTTTGATTCAGGATCTGAAACAGCGAGGTCTCCTGGATGATACACTCGTCATTTGGGCCGGTGAGTTTGGGCGAACGCCGATGCATGAGATTCGACGAGGCGTCAATCCGGGGAAAGAGGGTCGAGACCATCATCCGTTCGGCTTCTCAATTCTGATGGCCGGGGGTGGCATCAAAGCAGGCACGACAATTGGCAAGACCGACGAGTTGGGCTATCACGCGATCGAAGATCGGATCCACGTGCATGATCTGCAGGCGACGATTCTGCATTGTCTGGGTTTGGATCATACGCGTCTGACCTATCGCCATCAGGGACGCGATTTTCGTCTGACTGACGTGGCGGGTAATGTCGTGGAGAAGCTGCTGGCGTAAGTCTTCGTTTACGGCAGGCCCACGGGTTGCAGCGGGCAGCGGCTGGCGACAAACGTGTGGGTCTGGCCATCGTTTTCGAATTGCACGCTGATCGTGGCTCGGCTTGAACCGCCGGAGAGTTCGGTCACAACTCCTCGACCATATCGAGGATGACGGACCTGCATGCCGGTTTGAAACTGAAATACTCCGGGTGAGTCCGTGGTGGCTGCGGCATCGGGAAGACCTTTCTTTGCCGCCAATTCAGCCGCGGTCATAATCAGCTTGCGATCACCGATCTTCTGAGCTGCCTCAAACCTGCGCCGAGCCTGCTCAAGGCGTTCATCCAGCATCGCGGCGGTGATCGGAGGTGGTGTTGCCACGGACGCTTTGCGATCAATCACGCCATGCAGTTCCGCAATGAACGGGCTGGAAATCGTCGTGCGCCGCATGCCGCGAAATGTTCGCTCCGACGTCTGCGTTAACGTCAGATTCTGCATGGCTCGAGTGATCCCGACGAACAGTAGTCGCCGTTCTTCTTCGAAACTGGAAACATTGCCATCCGTAACGGCACGTTCATGCGGAATCAGGCCACTCTCGATGCCGATGATATAAACCGACGGAAACTCAAGACCTTTCGATGCATGCAGAGTCATCAGCGTCACATTGCCCTGACTTGCATCCAGATTGTCAGTTTCATTGGCCAGCGTGGCGAGTTCCAGGAATCCCTGCAATGACGTTCGATCGTCTTCGGCGAGAAACGCTGGCATTCCCGTTTCTTCTTTACGCTCTTCATCCAGATGTTCGGAGAGAGCGTCATAATGCCGGGCCGCTGAGATCAATTCGTGGACGTTGGCAGCTCGATCGACATCTGCTTCTTCGTCTTCTTCGTCTCGCCATAGCGACATGTAGTCGATGTCGGCGATTAATCGTTCGATCAGCGGGGACACTCGGCCTTCAGCCGACTGTTCGTGCAGTTTGTTTATCAAATCGGTAAAGCCGTCCACGGCCTTGCGAACTCGAGCACTGATGCCTTCAACACTTCGAACTTCACGCGCCGCACTGAACAGGCTGATGCGATGCTTCTCTGCATAGTTTCGCAGCTTAAGCAGCGTTGTGTTTCCAATACCACGAGCCGGGCGATTGATGATTCGCTCCATCGCGGCATCATCCGACTCATTCTCGATCAGCCGCAAATAGGCAATCAGATCGCGAACCTCGGCCCGTTCGAAAAATGAATAGCCAGCCGCAACCTGATAAGGAACCGCATGGCGACTCAACGCGGTTTCCAGCAGGCGTGACAGCGCGTTGACGCGGTAGAAGATGGCGAAATCGGAATACTTGTGAGCTCCGGATGCCACCTGAGCGGCAATCTCTTCCGCAATGCCGTCGGCTTCGGCATCGGGATTCTCAAACAACAACAGTCGAACCGGTTCACCCTCCGGATTCTCGGTCATCAGCTTGCCGCGATGCGGTCGGCGATTGTTCGAGATCAACTGATCGGCACACTTCACGATGCGTTGTGTGCTGCGAAAGTTTTGATCGAGTGAGACGATATGGACGTCCGGAAAGTCTCGCTCAAAGGTGGAAATATTCCCCGGCCTCGCTCCTCGCCAACCGTAGATCGACTGATCCGGATCTCCCGTCGCGCACAGATTGGGATGAATCTGCGACATCGCATGCACGATGTGATATTGAGCAAGATTCGTATCCTGATACTCGTCGACCAGAATAAAGCGGAAGTAATGGTCCAGTTGCTCGCGGACGTTTGGCTCATCGTCCATCAGCCGCACGACATGCAGCAACAGATCGTCGAAGTCGACAGCGTTTTGTTGCCGGACGCGAGCTTCGTAGAGCGGGAAGACCTGATAGACGATGGCGTCCAGAGGATTTCCCGGACGCTGCTCAAACTGCTGCCGAAATTGTTCGGCGGTGATCATTTCATTGCGAGCACGACTGATGCGCCCCAGAACTCGCCCGGGCTCATGAAACATTCCGTCCAGCTTTTCATCCTTCATGATCTGGCGGATGATGGAGACCTGATCGGAATGATCGAGGATCGTGAAGTTATTCTTCAGTCCCACATGTTCGGGAAATCGCCGCAGAATCCTGGAGCAGAAACGATGGAAGGTGCTGACGCGGACTCGCAACCCGCCCAGCAGCTTTTCGACTCGCTCCTGCATCTCGCGAGCCGCCTTGTTGGTAAACGTCAGCGCGAGAATGTGTTCCGGCGCGACGCCGCGTTCCAGCAGTCTAGCGATCCGATGCGTGATCACTCGGGTTTTTCCGGAACCAGGCCCGGCCAGCACCATCAGGGGCCCTTCGAAATGCTCCACCGCTTCGTGTTGTGCGTCGGTGAGATTTGAAGGCATTGGGATGTCTAAAGCAAAACAGAACGGTTCAAAGAATCAGATTGCTGAAGTGTACGCAGGCCGAACCAGATCGTCATCAGGGACGACCGAGATTTTTCGCCTACAAAACTGCAGCTTGAGCCACCACGACATCAAAATATAGCCTGACTCGTGAGAGTTCGGTACCTTCTGAAGTCTCACGACTTCAGCTAAAAACTGTCACGCCTCAGAGAACACTACTTCCCTGTCTTCAGGACCACCGTTCGCCACTGTGGCTGCTGGAGTTCGTGAATCTGCTTTTCGAGGTCCTGAATGAACGGGTCAAACCTGGCGATGTCAGCCGCGTTGTTTCCCTGCTCGTGCTTTCGGAAACCGAACAGATACGTAATGTTCTGTGGTCGCCAGCGATGAAAGTACAGTTCATTCTTCTTCAGCAACAGCTTGCGAATTGCTTCGTACTGAGGATTCACCTCAGTTGCAAAAGATCGGCCCTGCTTGAATTGGCTGTCTTTTGCCGCAAGGAATGAACGCTGACGGAGTTCCTGCGACGTTTCACCCTGTGAGATCACTCCGCCGTTTAGTGCCACATCTTTGGCACTTGCTGCCCCCGCACTGATGACCAAAGGCAGAGCCGACAACATCTTCTCCTGCACCTCAAAACTGACCATGGTGCTGTCGTCAGGATTCCATTTTACGTTGCGGATTTCTGCATCCGTGCTGGTCACTGTTTTCGTCGAGCCATCCACGTCGACGACTGGCAGGTTCGCCGGGATGTTCAACAGGCGATCTCGAAAAGTCAGTGAGGCACACGCATAACCATATTCGGTGAAATGCATGCCGTTTTCAGCCAATGAATGGTAAATCGAAGCCGTCAGTGAATCCGACGATGCTGGCTTGGATTCCTGTTCCGGTGGCAGCTTGTAGCAGGAGTTAATGGCGTAATCGATGTCTCTCAACTGCTTCGTGAAGCCGCTGAAGACATCAACAAACAACAGGCCACGTGATTGAGCGACACTGCCAGTTGTCTCAGAATAAACCTTGATTCTGGAATTGAACCGCGATGGCGACGGAATCGGAGGCGTTGCTGGCAGCAGTTCATGAGGTGACACCAGAACGCAGGCAATTCCGGATGCTGTGAGCTCATCCAACAACCGCCCGAGTTGATCCGCATACTGTTCGGGAGTCAAGCCGGCGATCAGAGCTTCGTTCTGACCATAGCAAATCAAAGCCACAGTCGGCTCTTCCGCACGAATATGTTCGACCATGCGGAGATAACCCACTTCCGGCCGATCAAAGATACCTCGTGAGTCCGCATAAGTCGTATCGGCACTCCAGCCGAGATTTCGAAATGTCACATGCTTATCACCCAGAGTGCCAGCTAATGTCGCTTCCAGATGTTCCGACAACTGAGCCCGCTCAAAGAATGTCGCACCCACGAAGACAACTCGGTCACCATCTTCGAACTGAAACGGGGCCGTGCGTGCCTTGGCTGGAATCACTGGAGCCGCGAAGGCCGTCGGCATTGAAACTTTGAAACGATTGCCCGGTTCATCCGCGACCGGTTTCACTTCCGGCCAGTCTCGATCGTTAAAGTCGGTCTGCTGCCAGCCAACCGGTGGTATCGCAGGAGCTTTCTTCCAGCCTCCGCCAATGTTTCGCACATCATTGCCCTTACGAGCAATCAGAGACAGACCAAAGACGGCCACCTTGTCTTCCGAATTGAGTTCGACGGCAATCAGGTTACGTCCTTGTCGCAGCAAGGACTTCACGTTGTAGCCCGCAGCTTCAACATTTCCGTCTGCCTGTTTCAGAGCTACGTTCTTCAAGATTCGCTGGCCATTGACATAGAGCGAACAGTGTTCGTCGGTCACGATCGTCAGCTCAGCGGACTCGGAGTCCATGGCAGAAGGATCAATTGCCCAACGAAACTGTCCGCTCGCCGTTCCTTCGGTAACCTCGGCTCTAAACCACTGCAGAGCTGCCGCATCCTGTGCAAACGCAGAAGTAACTCCCGCTGGCAGAAGGATGAAACCCGCGATCAGAAGCAATTGAGCAACGCGGCTACAAGCAGAAGAGTTTTCAAGAACCATTGATAAAGACTCCAGACGCACCCCAGCAGACCAAGCCCGTCGACGGAGCGACGGGTGTACCGTACGCCCGTCGCTCCGTCGACGGGAACTCCTCGAACGTCAGCCAAACCGCTGTTTGTAATTCCGGAGCCGACTGGAATCAATTGCCTCTCGAAGATTCCTGCACGCCCACTATGGTCGCTACCATAGGGGCTCCGCAGTCCCCGGGAAGTCATGACAACCTCAGACTTCGATAGTGGCCGTGAAACGCCGCCGATTATCTGCCTCAAAAAGACTCTATGGAGCAATTCTATGTTTCGCCGTCTCCTGACGACCCCAACTGCAATTTTGCTTTCCTCTGCAACCGCACTGGCCGGCAATTTTCCGACCTTCACCGAGAAAGTCATTGACCCCAATGTTGGCAAAGTCTGCTATGCGGTGACGATCGCAGACGTGGATAATGACAAAGATCAGGACATCGTGGCTCTGACGGAGAATCGAGTCGTCTGGTACGAACAGCCCTCGTGGAAAGCTCATGTCATTCTGCAGGATCAGACTCCGCTCGATAACGTGTGCATTGCTCCTCACGATATCGATGGCGATGGCCAGGTGGATTTTGCAATCGGTGCCGGATGGACGAAGACGGGAACTCTGCATTGGATCCGTCGAACTGTAGACCCGAAAGCACTCTGGCAGGTCGCTGCCATCGGTGAAGAAACCAACGTCCATCGCATGCGTTGGGCTGATGTACTCGGCACCGGAAAACCTCAACTGGTGATTTCACCGCTCAACGCCAGCGTTGGTAACGGTGTGCGCTTGCTGGCCTATGAGATCCCTGCGAACCCCGCCACAGAACGATGGCCGGGAACTGTTCTGAATGGCGATCTGAACCGCATGCACAATCACTGGCACGTGGATTTCGACGGCGACAAAACCATCGACACGATCACCGCCAGCCGAGAAGGCGTGTCGCTGGTGACTCGTTCAGGAAGCGACTGGACCGCGGCCCGACTGGGCGAAGGCATCACGGGTAACGCCGATCCAAATCTCAACGGAGCCGGTGAGGTGAAGATCGGTCGCCTCAGGAACGGTCAACGATTTTTGACATCCGTGGAACCCATGCATGGAGATCATCTGGCGGTTTATCTGGAGCCCACGTCTGCTAACGGCAAATGGGAACGCAAAGTGATCGATCAGGGTTTTCGCCGAGGTCATGCGCTATGGACGGCCGATTTTGACGGCGATGGCTCCGACGACATTGCTTTCGGTCACAGTGATACACCTGAGAAATTCGGCGTGAGCGTCTACTCACCATCAGCAGATGGCACCGAATGGACTCGCTACATTCTGGATGCCGGTGGCATGGCCACCGAAGACCTGATCGTTGCTGACCTCACCGGCGACAACCGCCCCGACATCGTCGCCGGCGGCCGGGGAACTCATAACGTAAAGTTATATGTGAACCAGGGGCCGGTGGCGAAATAAACTACGCCTAAACCGGACGCTCACTCGTTCGGGCTGATGAAGGCAGCCCCGGATTCAGATCAATTCTGGAAAAATCTAAATCGGATCTTTCGGGGGCGTCACCGGCTTAGCCGGAGCGGCTTCAGGGGTGGGGCGTTTCCAGGTGCCGTCGAGAAGTTGCTGGATGGCGATCTGCATCGATTCGCCGCCGCCTTGCTGATAGCCAACGTGCACATCTTCAATCACATTGCCCTTTCCCAGAATTACGGTGTGCGGGATACCCGACACCTTGAACTGCTGCCCGATTGCTCCGCTGCGATCCAGAGCCACTATCGGCGACAGATTGCGTTCAGTCAGGAAGCCTCGAATCTGATCCGATGCTTCCTGCTGATTCACGGCCACGAAGATGACTTTCGACGAATCAAATTCGGAAGTCGCCGCGATGTAATCCGGCAGAGCAGCCACGCAGGGACCACACCACGTTGCCCAGAAATCCAGCACGACGATCTTGTCCGCATGGTCTTTCAATCGAAACTTTGAACCGTCCAGCAGCGACAGTTCAAAGTCATCCGCAACCTGGCCAATCATTGCGGCCCCTTCAGATGTACCACCGGACTCAGCCGCGATGTCCCAGTCCGGTTCCTGAGCATTCCGTGCGACCCATTGATCAAACGCGGCGATGTTTGTGCGGCTTGCTGGATCCCCAGGGAATAGTTCTCTGATCGTGGCGGCTGGAAAGGCACAATCGCCCAGCAGTTTCGAGTGGCCCTTGATCTGACCGTTCTCCAGTCGAGCAGGTGTCATCGTGATACTGAAGCCGTCGGCCAACAGGGCCTGCATGGAAGACTCATCTTCATCGCCCATCACAAAGCCGTTTTCCGAATCCTCTTCGACGGTGACTTCAGACACGACCGGTGCGACTTTGCTTTCGCCTTCGGAAGCAACAGCCTTCGCCTGATCGGAAGTCGTCGTGTCTGAGGCGGCTTTTTCAACTTTCTTTCCCGAATCTTTCTTCGGTGGATCAAGCCAGACAATCGCCGCGACTCGCGAACGATCGATTCGCAATGTCTCGAGGCGGGATTCAAACTGCACGTCAGCTTCACGAATTGACTTCAACTGTCCTCGCAGCAGGTCTCCGTTGGCTGCGATCATAACATTTGTGGGAGGATTGTCGCGTCGAAATCGAGGAACTGTCAGCGTCGCCAGACGAGCTTCCTCTTCGATAAACTGACGAATCGATGCCCCTGACATGTTATCGATCTCGAATTTCGAAATCTCAACGCCGTCACCGTTCGATTGCTGAACCATACCGTTCATGATGACTCGTCCTGTCATCGTGACATTCGCATTGAAGGCCAGTCCTTTTGATCCGGCTCCGTCGGGATTCAGCTTGATGGTTTTGACCTGTTTGCCATCAATCGAAATCAGCAGATTGCCATCGCGAGCGACGAGTTGCACGTCCACTTCACCACTGGCTGCGCGAATGATCTCTTCGGCATTCTGTCCGCCGAAGCCTCGAAAGAACATCTGGTTCTGAGGCGGCAGTCGATCAAGAACCTGAAGATTGGTCTGCATCAGGGAGAAAGAAACATGTGTTGAACTTTCATCTTTGCGAGTTCCCGTACCGAACAATGAAACCGTCATATTCGCATAGGATTGCACCGGCCATTTCATATGAAAGCGAACCGTGTCGCCTGTCAAAATTGACGGATGAGAAGCCGATGCGTTGCCACGCAGAACGATGGATTCCACCATCCCGGGCTTCTCATGATCCGCCACGGCTGGTCGGTCTTTCGCTGGTGGCTTGTCTGACATCGCAGGCCTTTCCGTTGACGCGGCCTCGTCAGTCTTCCCGGACTTCTCATGATCCGCCACGGCTTTCTTCGGTACCTTCTGCGAAGCCACGCCGCGCCAGCCTTCGGCTCCGAATCCTCTCTGATGAATTCGCCCGGTTCCGGAAAGCTCGACCGCCTTGATATGTTCTCGAGCAAACGACTTCACGTCACTAAATGGCAGTGCGAGTTGAACCTGATCCTCAGTGCAACTCTCAACACGGCACGGCAGTACGTCATTGTTTTTCAGATAGATGACGTCCGGAAAGCTGGCCAGCATTTCGGGATTCTCTGAAAAGTGCTTCATGCCCTCGGCTCGCACAAATCGTGCATCGCCACCATTCTTCAGCGTTGAAGCGTTCAGGCCCCCCAGTGGCTTCCATTGGATCGGTGTGTCAGCCTCGCCATCAACCACCAGACTTCCCTGCAGCGAGCCACCCGCATGAAACAGCCGATCTGATTGAGCAGATTCCTTCTGGCCCGGAGTTAGCCCCAGTCGCAGAATATTGTTGAGATCACAACTCAATGGCGACTCGGAATACGAAGGTCGCAACACGGCGCGACCATCCGCAATCGAAACCAACGTGCCCGACACAAAGCCCCCGTCAGCCCAGGCCAGATGAGTTGCACCACGGGCTGCGATTGGAGCATTCTCATCAACCGCAAGGACAAGTGATGCAACCTGATCAACTGGCAGTGCCAGCTCAGCCTCGTTCTTCATAATGACCAGACTGGAAGTCTCTGCCGAAAAGCTTTTGATCGCACCGAAGTGCACCGTGCCGTCGGCCATCTGGACTCGATTCTCTTTGCCAGCTGCAAAGCGAGGTTCGCTGCCATCCCAGTTGCTGACTCGTAATCGGCGCAGGCTCAAATCCCACTCGCCATTGCGCAGCAGGATCCCCTCGGCACCACCACGAAGTCCGGTGATGGCGACTTCGCCCAGTTTCTGACCAGCCGGGTTGTAAACCTGCATTTTCTTTTTCGTGTAATCGACAAAGACGTGGACGTGCAGGAAGTGGTCTTTTTCCGATATCTGCTGCAGCGAGGCAAACTTATTTCCGTTGGCTGCCACCAGCACATCCACCCATGATTCCAGACGCAAACCGGCTTTGGCATCGCGTCCAATTGCCAAAGCAAACGACAGTGTCTTTTTCGAATGCAGCTCAATTTCGAGTTCGAATTTCTGAGGCAGCTTTTGAGGCAGAAACAAAGCGGCATCTGCGCGATTGGTCATGATGCCACCTTCCGGGTCCTCTGACCAGGACGTTGGCTTCTCCGGGTCTTTGTTGGCTACCGGTTTTTCGGCCATACCCGGACGTGCAATGCGAACAGCCCCCGGGACTCGGCCATTCTCTTCTGTCTCACGTCGGAACGCAGGCTGCCATCCATCAAGTCCTCGAGGACCAGAATAGATCACGCCGCCTGAACCGCCAGCACCATGCAGACTGACCAGTTGATTCCGAGGAATCTCGAAGGTCCCAAATCGAGAACTCTCAAAGGTCAGTGCTGTGTCGTTGGCTGACTTTAATGTCCCAAACAGCAGGTCACCGTTTCTCGTCAGTATGCGAAAGCCTGCCGGTGGCGTTACTGGCTCGGAGACTTCCGGATACTTCAGCAAGGAGAGATGCTCAATCTGAATCTGCAGCGGGTCATTAAATAGTGGCGATTCCCAGACAACGACTTTGTCATCTGCTCGCAGCAGCTTTCCATTCAGACTATCGCCGTTGCTCCAGACGAGAGTCGATTCATCTGCGGAATGACAAACGCTGCACAGAATCAACAAGGCAGTGATCGGCAGGAAGGCTTTGATCATGAAGTTCACTTGTCCGAGAGAAGAGTCACTGCTTCTGGTTCTTAGTTTTGCATGATCAGCCGACATGCGTTAGCGCCTGGTTAATTTCGTCGTCAGTCCATCTGTAGTGCTGGCTTCAGCCGGCATTACATCAGCCACACCAGTAGTCATGCCGACTGAAGTCGGCACTACGAATTCAAACAACAGGCAGCTAACACACTACCCAACCAAAATCATCATCGTTCATATATCGGCAGGAACCGATAGTTCAGAGCCATCGCCAACAGCGACATTCCGGTCCCGTAGGCCGGTCCGTGCTGGCTTTGAAAACTGCCATCATCGCTCTGCAGATCTTTTAGCTGTTTAGCAGTCTTCAGGTTCCACTTGTTCCACGCTTCGAAGTCGCCCTGAAACAAAGCCTGAGCCGTATAGTAACGAAAGTATTCCGGATAGCTGTACTCTTCGTGTTCCAGATTGACGGTGATGGCTCCGAGCACACCTTTGTACTCTTTCCAGTCTTTCCGCTTCCCGATGGAATAGACAAGAGCTGCGATCGCTTTGAGATTGGCTGAGCCACCGCCACCGATTCCGGAATAGCCAACCTCGCCGCGATTGGTGGTCATCGTCTTGAAATAATCCAGTGCCTGATCGATGGCTTCATCAGGCACTTTGACACCAGCATTGCGAGCCGCCAGGAGTCCCATCAGGACAGCTCCGGAGACTGAAGTATCAGCATCGGTCGCTTCAGGACCATATCGCCACGCATGAAACGGATTGTTCTTTTGAGATGTCACAGCAGCTCGCACGGCGAGTTCCAGAGATTCTCCGATACTGCGTCGCTCGTCGGCCTTGGTTTCAGCATCCCACAAGGTGTCTTCATCCAGCACACCGTAAACTTCCGAAATGCCCAACATGGCAAATCCGTGATGATACATGCTGCTGTGACCCATGTTGCCACCAAAGAAGCCGGTCGCTTCTGTCTGTCCCTTAATCATGCTGCGAACCGCACGTCGGATGTTCTCGCTGTAGCGCCCAAAGTTCGGATCCTCGCCGCTCGCCAGAAACGCCATGATGCACATGCCCGTGATTCCCGGACCGCTGTCGCCACCTTGCCAGATTCCTTCGGGCGTCTGATTCGTGGCGAGCCACTCGAGACCACGCTCATAGATCTGCTCCACATCTCGAGGCACATCGGTTCCGAATCGCACCTGATTCTCCTGCGCGGAACAGGCAGCAGACAGCGACAGGATCGAGAGCAAACAAGCGGCCAGGGTTTTCAGCACACGGAGTCTCCAGGATTGTCGTAGATTTCTTCGGTTAGGGCTCGGAACAACATCCGAGCGACCAGCGAGAAGTACTCGTTTAACGCCAAGCCGCAGGCGACTGAGTTTGTGTGCACCGACGCCTCCGGCTTGCCGTTAAACGATTCATGCAGAGTCAACTACTTCCTGTTCTCCAACGCGTTAAAGAACGCATCAATGCCGTCGCGAAACTCTGCAGGCGTCTGGTCATTGTTGGTTCCAGTGGCCTGACGGATTTCACGTCGTTCAATTTGAGCATTCGGATCTGAGCCGGGACCGTAGAGCTCCAAAGCCACCTGATCGGTATTGCCCTCGCCGCCGCCGCCGGGATTCGATCCGCCTCCACCGCCGCCTTTTGGATTCGCTCGTTTCGCCTGCAGCAGCAGTTCGATCACTTCCGTCTCCGCTGCAATCGCCTGCGGACCAGTATTTGGCTGGCTCAGAATCTGAGTCGCGTCCGTCATTGCATTTCCAGCAGCCGAAAGCAACTGAATTTCCTTCTCGAATTTCTCTTCTCCCAGCGGCAGCGAACGAATGTCTGTCACAACATTCTCCAGTCGGTCGAAGAGTTTTCGCTGTGTCTCCGACTGAGCTTCTGCCTTGTCCTGATAAGCCACCGCTTCTGTTTCTTCGCGGACCTGCTCCAGTGATCGAGTTTCCTCACGCAGGTCCATTTCGCCTTCCAGGATTCGCATCACTTCCAGCACGATCGATGGCGGCAAACTATCTCCTTTGCAGCCTTTGCATTGGCCACACTTTGAGGCAGAAACGAGTTCCTCAGCCCAGCGATCAAGAGTATCACCCCAGAACTCCGCCTTTGCGATGGCTTCGCCGCTGCGATTATCCCGGACTCGATCTCCGAGGTCGTTCAGCTTGCTGACGATCTCGTACTCTTCCATCTCTTTCAGAATACGCTGGAACTTCTCTTCCTTGCGGCGATCGTAGTAAGCTTCCAGATCATCCTGGATCGTGCGAACTTTCTGACTTTGGCCCTGTTCGGTCGCGGCAATTCGTTCGGTCTGGTCTTTCTGTTTTTCGTCAAGCGACTTTTCGCTCACACCGAAACTGTCGAACAACGTGCGATTCAAAGCCGTGGCCACTTCAAGCTGCTCGCGAGATGCCGACTTCAAACGCTTAACGAACGTGCTGTCTTCCAGATCGTCCATGATCTTCTGCAGGTCTTCGCGGACCTTCTGGAATTCCGCCAGCAGATCGGTCTGCTCCTGCACCGCTTCGTCGACCTTTTCTTCAGCCGGATTCTCAGGCTGTTTCTTTTTCTCCGGAGGTGGCCCACCCTGCAGAACCGTCGAAGGCAGTCCAAACTTGCCCTTGCCGGATTTCGACTCTTCCTTCTTTTCTGAGTCAGTATCTGCTGGATTCTGCTTGTTGAATCCGGATTCAGTATCAGTCAACTTTGGAACAGCTGGCTGCTCGGGACCGGGCTTTTTCGGCTCGCCAGGCTCACCAGTTTGAGAGCCCTTATTGTTTCCCGCCTGAGGCGAAGACTTCGCGTTGGCGGTTGAACTTGCAGGTTTCTTTCCGGGAGCCTTCGCACTTTGATTCAATAAATCAGCGACTGAGGGCATCCGGTTCTCACCGATGTTGCGAAGCTTCTGGAGGGCCCCCGCCCAGGTTTCCAGATGCCCGACCATCATCTCCGTATTTCGCAATGCCTGCTTGAGCAGTTGATCGCCCTGATCCGTCACGGACGTCAGTCGATCGCCGTTTGCTCGCTCTGCCGCTGCCTGCTGTTCAATTTCACGGCGAGTTTCCGGAGCGTTCAATTGATCCGGATCCATCTGACGAATCTCACGATTCTTGTCGTGCAGACGAACTTCTTCTTCATACACATCGTCCGCCATGCTCGACCAGCGACGCAGTTGCTCCATCATCCACACCGCATGCTGATCCGGAGTCATCACATGCAGCACATACGCCGGCGAGTAAACTCGACCGCGTTCTTTCAAGTAGTCTTCCACATAGGCTCGCACTTCGATCGTCTGAGCCGGCACTTTGTCGGTATCTGCACAGAACGTCGCCCTGGCAGAGAGAATCTTCTTCTCCGGCGCGCCGCCTTCGACAAGTTTTTCTCCCGAATCCGGATTCGGATTGTGAACCGGATGCTCAACACCCTTCCATTCCAATCCGATCTGACGCACACCGAAGTCATCTCGCGACTGCAGGTCGAACGTAATCACGTCCGTCGTAAGTACAACCTGCTGTGGCTCATCCTGTTGCAGCATTACACTTGGCTGACCGTCTTCGATTGCGTTGATCTTCAGGCTGAAGGCATCGCGAGAAGTCAGGCCCAGTTCATCTCGCCAACGGAAATCCAGAACGTCGGACTCGCCAACCGTCAGTGGTGACGGCTTCACTCGATTTTTCTCAACAGCAGCCGGCTGATTTTTCACAGTCGCTTCGGCAAGGTTACGACTGATCTCTGCTTCGAACTCGGCCACGGATCCCTTGAGCAGCGAGATGGCTCCGCCGCGCACGTCAGCTTTGATCGGTTCTTTGTATTGCAGATACGCAGGCAACGTGATTGACGCCGAAAGTGAACTCAATTCCGGTCGGTTTGCTACTTCAACGTTAACGCCTTTGGTCAGGTCGCCAACACGAACATTCAACGTGCCCGTTTCCGTCTGCGGCGGCAACTTGAATTCGTAGTTCTGATTCTGCTTGCCAGCTTTCACGACCGGCTGGCCTTCAAATTTTGCAGAGGCTGACGCTGGCGACCAGCGAGTTGACTCGGCCAGTTTTGCATCCAATGAGAAATCTTCGCCGTGCGGAACGACGATCTTATTCGGGAGTCCATCCACCTGAGCAAACGTGTAACGATCTACGTTCCGCCAGGGCATCAGCCAGCGAGACATCGCGTTGAAGCCGGCTGCTGGCACGATCGCCAATGCAAGAATCGCCAACGCGGCCGGGACGGCGAGCGTCTTCGCCCAGAATCGATGCTTCGGTCGAGGAACCGCGTCGGAGAAATCTCGCTGTCGTACAACCGAATCGACCTGATCAATCGCGGCCTGAGCCAGACGAGTACTACTGCCCAGATCTTTGTCGCTGTGAGCCAGTTCGACGATGCCCAACAACTGATCACCCAGCGCGGGGAATCTATGCTTGAGCAGTCTTGCGACCTGCTCCATACTGCGAGTTCCCCAGACCCAGCGATGACACTTCAGAGGAAACAGGACTGCCAGTCCCACAGATCCCGACAATAACAGGCTCGTGCGAAACAAAGCGGACGTATCAATGAAGCGGTCGATGATAAACACAGCCAGATAGGACAGCACGAGTCCAAACAGGCCCGCCATAATTCCTTCGGCGATTTTGATGAGGCGAACACGCTGACGAAACTGTTCAAGTCGCTCACGTGTGGAATCCGGAAGGTTCAATCCTCGGGAACTCATAATGCGATTCTCCAGATCTCACACACACGACTTGAACACATCTATTTCTCATCGAAGACTGTTGCCAGACTCATCGACATGCCCGTTTTTGTCTTCCAAAATCCAGACTCTGTCACACAGCGTCGCCAAAGTATACTCCTGTGGGATCGCCTTTGGGGAGTGGCAATCATTGCCCCGGAGCGATAAATCCCCGGTAAATGCGATGCCCTTCGTCTCCACAAAGTGCCCACATTATTCTCATTCCGCCGGCATTTCGTGATCAAAGACAAGGGAATTTTGTTCTCCCGGGCCCACTTCAAAACCTCATCCCAACTACGACTTTAGCTGGCAAAACCGCACCAATTGAGGCTTTCGCGGCCATTTCCACTGACGAATCTCTCCTATCAGTCGTACCACGTTTGAAAAACCCGCAGGAATGATCGCGCTGGCGGTGTTTTGAACGCCGATCGTGTTTCACACTACACTGCGTCATCCCTTTCCATCCACTCCAGCGTTTTGTCGCTGGTCTTTTGTGTCTACCGAAAAAGGTGTGTGTTTCATGGTGTCTCCGATTCGTGTTGCCGTCACTGGCGCGGCAGGCCAGATTGGTTATTCTCTGATCTATCGCATTGCATCCGGAGAAGTCTTCGGGCCTGATCAGCCTGTGATCCTGCATCTGGTGGAAGTGCCTCCCGTCCTGAAAGCTCTGGACGGCGTTCACATGGAACTGGATGACTGTGCGTTCCCGACGCTGGCCGGCGTTGTGAAGGCAGACAGTGATCATCTGGAAGACGGCTTCCGCGACTGTAACTGGGTTCTGTGCGTGGGCAGCGTGCCTCGCAAGGCCGGTATGGAACGAGGCGATCTGATCCGCATCAACGGCCCGATCTTCACCAGCACAGGCCGCGCGATTGCTGCCGCTGCAGCTCCCGATGTTCGAGTGCTCGTTGTTGGTAATCCCTGCAATACAAACTGCCTGATCGCGATGAACAATGCGAAGGGCGTTCCTTCTGATCGTTGGTTTGCGATGACCATGCTGGATCAGAACCGAGCGACTTCACAGTTGGCTCAAAAGGCCGGTGTTCCGATCGCGGCTGTCAGCAATGTTGGTATCTGGGGTAATCACTCCGCGACACAGTACCCTGACTTCTTTCATGCGAAGATCAACGGCAAGCCAGCTACTGAAGTTATCACTGATCATGAATGGCTGAAGGGCGACTTCATCTCCACCGTTCAGAAGCGTGGAGCTGCGGTCATCGCCGCTCGCGGCGCATCCAGCGCGGCGTCAGCAGCGAATGCTGTTCTGGATACTGTGAAGGGCGTGATTCGTCCAACCGCAGCCGGCAGTTGTTTCAGCGCCGCGGTTTGCAGCGATGGCAGCTACGGCATTGAGCCAGGTCTGATCACCGGCTTCCCGCTGGTGAGTGATGGCAAGAAGGTTTCCATCGTGAAAGGCCAGACCCACAGTGAGTTCGCTCAGTCGAAGATCGACATCACGATCAACGAATTGCGCGAAGAACGTGAGTGCGTAAAGGACCTGCTGAGCTAATCGTTGAACAAAGAAAGCCCCGTACGCCACCGGGTTTACCCCGGTGTCGTGCACTTGCGCTGGACTTGTTCTGCGGTGTCCAAAACTTGGTATTGCAAAGATTTTCAGTGGGACAAGTATTGTTTCGATTTCGCCTTGTAGAGGCAGCAGCAGGTAGCCCCAGGCTTTAGCCTGGGCGTTTGAAAATTGATATTAAGCCGTGAAACGGCGACAGCAATCTGTTTATATCGTAAAAAAACAATCACTGTCGCCGTTTCACGGCTGATGGGTTGTGTTTTAGCCTCCCACCCCAAGCTGAAGCTTTTGAAGTTGCGCGTTTGTGGTCATCCCAACCCGAAACGTAAGTGAGCGATTGTGCTTTTGCGTTTTACGCAGGGTTGCCGTAAATCCCTCGCTGACGCTTCGGGTTGTGATAAATCCCAGTGTTTCTCCGCAAGTGAACAACCTCAACGCCGAAACGCGCAACTTCAAAAGCTGAAGCCTGGGGCTAAATGCTGCCGCAGCTACGCAGCGAAACACAGCGAGAAACTTGTGCAAACCCACGCGATTTCAACCGCAAGTTTTTTTGATACACATTCAGCCGCTTGCAGAGGAAGTCCCGTCGGCGGAGCGACGGGTGTACGGTACCCCCGTCGCTCCGTCGACGGGATTTTCCGCTGTTGCAAGCTCTACAGCTTGCGAATCCCCTCCGTCAATTCATCGTCAATCGCTGGCTCGCAAAACGCGACGCTCACTTCGTAGCCGCCGTTTGGATAGGCTTCTTTGGTTGGAATGTACCACGGGCCACCGTCGCCGTAAGCCGCCGTTGCCACGAAGCGGTCTTTGGAAAACTCCTGAGCACGCAACTGGTATTCGATAAAGCTCTCGGCGGGTAGGTGGAGCAACGTGATGTCATTAATTCGCAGTGAGCTGAGCAGGATCGGCATCTTCTTCTCGTGTCGCTTCAACCACGCCAGTTCATAAGCCGGACGATTGCGTCCCACGACATTGTTCTGTTTGTTGCTGATCGCAGCAGCTAATTGCTCAGCATTCAAGCTCACGCGAGCAGGCGGAAGGATTTCGGCCGTTCGCCATTCTGCATTCTCTACCGGCTGTCGCTGAATACTCTGTTCTGACGCGACCATTCCGTCGTAGATTCGCTTCGTCAGAATAGGCCGCATCTCCTTCGTACCGTCGTTGTACTTGCCGGCTGAAATATTCCCCGCACAACCCGTGAAGTAAATATGAGTCGTCCCGGGCTCTTCCTGCTGACGTTGCTTGCGAGCCAACCCGGTGAAGTCGCTGGTTGCTCGTCCGTCACCGTAATAGCTCATCGGATGAGTCGCATAGTAGTGACAGGAAACCAGCTTCTTCTCGCCGTTATAATAGGCCACTGTTTTGAGATAAGGATCAATCAACCCTTCCGTCATCGCTCGCAGTTTGGGATCCGTACAGGCACTGCCACGCATGCCGAGAATTTTCCCGGTTTCATCGACGTAGATTCGTCGATTTGAGGCCACTTCGACGACTTTGCCCTGGCCATGTCCGACATGAGTCACAGGCTCAGCCTTCGGGAGACTCTCCTTAATAGCTTGCCGAGCCTTGTCGAGACATTCCCGGAAGAAGGCAACGTCCACAATGTGCGGCAGATCGCCTTCGGCAGCGACGAGGGCTTCGGCGTCGAGGCATGCCAATGGGGCGTTGTGCTGATGAACACAATGCACGGCGACGCGATCCGGAGTCGTCCCGGCCGCTTCCGCCATGGCCGTTCGCCACTCAAAATTAGCCTGATTCAGAATGCCGGTCCAGTCAACCGCGCAGACGACAACAGGATCACCGGCTCCCAGCAGGACATATCCAATCGCTTCCAGCGGATCATCAACCGCTTCGATCGGTTTGATCCAGCCTCCACAGCAGGAGTGTCCCATTGGCGGCGTGACATCAAAGCGAAACGGAGCAATTCGCAGGGACAAACCGCTTGCATTTGAGGCAACGGGCAGTGTTTCGGACAATGCCAGACTTCCCATGCCCAGCGCGACAGCACTGGCCGTGGAAGTTTGTAGAAATCGACGACGACGAAGTTTGGCCATGATGGATTCTCCTTCAGCCATTGAAATCAAGAGGCGGGATGCGGCCTCAGAAAAGGGGTCACGGCCTCAGAAAAGGGGTCAGGAACCAATAGTGCGGAGCACCCTGCGGGCCATTTGGCGATTGGTTCCTGACCCCTGTTCTGAACCGCGACAGAACACAAGTGGCGGAATTGCATCGTGATCACTTCACCGCCATCTTGCAAGTCGCTGCGAAAACTCGTAGCGTGTCATGGAATACAGACCGACACTGGTCTCGATGGTGTGATAACGTTCCTTGTTTAACCACAGACCACAGGCGTCGGCGCTCGCGAAATCTGAATTCCGAATTCTCATCGTCAGGGGCATCAACCACTATGACTTCATCAACGCGGCGTGAGTTTCATCAGAAGACTCTGGGAGCATTGTTGACGTGGTCTCTTCTCGACACGTTGTTTGCCGGAGATGCGTTTGCCAGCGATGTTCGTCCGGTCGCATCTCAGTGGCTGGCAAAACTCAACACGATGAGTCTTGATCTGAAGGGGAAAAAGCTTGAACAATTGGAATGGCAGAAGCAGGTAGAAGAACTCTTCAGCCAGGTTGATCTTCCGGAGTTGCTGAAATTTATTGACTTCGAAAAGCTCACAGCCAACGTGAAATTCAAAGAGCGAGGCGAATTGAGTCTTCAGGCCACTTTGCCGGAAGTTGAGGGCTTGCCCACAAAACTTGTCTTCGGGCATCAGGTGTTTGCTCTGAACAAAGGTCGCTCGGTGGTTCCACATGGCCACGACAACATGGCCACTGCATTTTTGATTTTGAAAGGCAACTTCCACGGCCGTCATTTTGATCGACTGGAAGACAACAAAGACCACATGATCGTGAAGCCAACAATCGATGGCTCATTCGCATCGGGATCTTATTCCACCGTGACTGACCTGAAGGACAATGTCCACTGGTTTACCGCCATGGATGACGGGGCGTTCATCTTCAACATTCACGTGATGAGCGTACAACCCGGACGAACCGGGCGAGTTTACATCGATCCGGCTGGAGAAAAGCTGGCCGGAGACAAGCTCCGCTGCCGCAAGATTAATCATGCTCAGGCGGAAACGCTTTACGGTTAATGCCGCAGTTGCAATCTGATGCCAGATGACTGATGTGACAGGAATCGCCTGCTACACTTCCCGGAGAATTGCAACCTGGCGAATCAGGCTCTCGGCATCGTTTGAAAGAAATGTGTTGATCCGAATTGCTTTTGTCATCCCAACGCTGGATCAGTCCGGCGCTGAACGACAGCTCACTTTGCTGGCGATGGGGCTGGCACGGGATGAGTTTTCGGTTCATGTGATCGCGTTGAATCGAGGCGGCCCGTTTGCGGATGAATTGCGAGCCGCAGGGATCTCCGTGGAAGTTCTGGGGAAGCGATTCAGATTTGATCCATTGACATATCTGCGTTTGCGGAATGCACTGCGAGCCTTCAAGCCGGATATTGTGCAGTCATTTCTCTTCGCTGCAAACTCGTACGTCAGGCTACCGGGAATCGTACCTGCGAACTGTCGGGTCGTTGTGTCCGAACGCTGTGTTGATTCGTGGAAGAGCGGTTGGCAACTAATGCTGGACCGCAGACTCATAGGTCGCACGAACGCGATGACGGCAAACTCTGCCAGCGTGGCTTCGTTTTACGAAGCAGTGGGCGTCCCCGGAAGCTTAATTACCGTTATCCCGAATGCTATCCCCAGTGGGCCCGCGGGATATACTCGAGATCAGGCTCGAGAAATTCTTGGGTTACGTCCCGAAGATCGCGTCGTTGGATTTTCCGGTCGGTTGGCTCCACAGAAACGATTGCCCGATCTGATCTGGGGATTTCAACTGCTGCATCAGGTCGTCGAGAATGCTCGCCTGGTAATCGTTGGTGAGGGTCCTGAACGTGATTCACTCACCAGTTTCGCCAGTCAACTTGGCTGTCGCGAAAAGATTATCTTTGCCGGACATCGAGCAGACTCGTGGCCGCTGCTGGCAGCTCTCGATGCTTTTGTCCTGCCCAGTGAATTTGAAGGCATGTCAAATAGTCTGATGGAAGCAATGAGCCTTGGAGTTCCCTGCGTCGCCAGCGACATCGCGCCGAATCTTGAGCTGATTATCAACGAAGAGACCGGACTGAACTTTCCACTTGGAAAAAGCCCTGAGCTGACAAAGGCTCTTGTGCGAGTTCTGCAATCTCCCGAATTAGCCGCAAAGTTTGGCAACGCGGGCAGGCAATTGATCGAGACTCAGCATTCCGTCGATCAGATGGTGAACCGACATCGAACGCTTTACAAACAGCTGTTGAACTCAGGGAAATGAAAAGAGCCCGTTGATGGAGCGACGGGTGTACGGTCCACCAATCTTTCCATCAACGGGCTCTTCTCGTGATCATTTTTCAATCGACGTTACCACTGGGTTTGCCCAGTGATTCAACGACTTCCGGACCACTTCCACTCGTCGGGCTTTGAGCACTATCGCGTCGCTGGCTCATCAGCCGCGGTTGCAGTCCGGGAAGCCTTTTCAACGCGGCCTCGCGATTCACCGGTCAGGAAGTTGTCAACTCGAGCTGACTTCTGCAGGCTTTCGAAAGTTTCCCCGACGAGCTTCTGAACTTCGCGTTCTTCGAGTTCTGCATGTAACTGAGCTTCCACGTCTTCTGTTGAATGCTCAATTGGTTCTGTTCGGCCTTCGTACTTCAGGATCACGTACTGGCTCGGGCCAACCTGAATGATGCCGGAGATTTCGCCGACTTCCTTGAACTGGAACGCGGCTTTCCGCAGAGCTTCATGAGTTCCCTCGGAGTTCCTGCGAATCGGGGGAATTGTACCGCCGAGTGCTCGGCTGTTGGCTTCAACAGAATAATCGCGAGTCAGGCTTTCGAAGTCATCAGGATTTGTTTTGATCTTCTCCCACATTTCTGTGGCACGGCGAGGATTGTCCAGCACGATCATGCGAGCCTTCACTCGCGGACCGTAGTTGTCCTCGTAAGCCATCTTCAGCATTTCGCGAGTGATCGTGACTTCTTTACCAGCCAGCTTCTTCAACGCCAGCATCGGCCAGATGATATCGCGACGATACTGTTCAGCATTGAGGCCTCGTTCTGCTTCCAGCATCTTGTACCACTGATCAACAGCCAAACCGAACTTCTTGGAGATTTCAACAATCTCCTGATCCACTTCAGCTTCTGAAACTGTTACGCCATTTTCAGCACAAGCCTGACGAATGATCGTGCGGCTGATCATGTTCTCAAGAACTTCTTTGCCATGCTTTGCCACGCACTCTTTTGCCAGGGCTTCGTAGGTGATCGCTTCGCCATTGACTCGGGCAAACGCTGTCTTCGTCGCTTCAGACTCAGCAGGGACGGCCGCAGTTGCCGCTTTTTGCTCAGCGGCCTGACTGCTGCGAGCACGCCAGACCTGCATACCAATTCCGGCGGCAATCACGATGACGAGAGTACCGCCAACCAGAATACTGCCGCGTCCCGTGCGATTTCGCGTGACGGGCTTGTTGACGAAAGACATGGATGCATCCTGCATGACGAAGTCTCCTGAGAAGTGAGTCATCTCGGAACAAAGAGGGTGAGAAGGAGAGAGAGGATTTTGGGATGGGTGTTGCCGATGAACACAGGGTTCACACGGCTTAAACGGCCGGCATGTTTCCGATCAGCATTTTTCACCGTTTCGCGTGCGGAGAAGTGCCCGATTAGACGGGGTTATACGGAGATTTCGAAAAACGGGTCAAGTTCGGTTTTTCCCTGCACAGTGTGCCTCCAACAGAATTGAGAAACCGGCAGATTCTGCTACAATTCCCTCCTGGCAAACGTGCGACATAAATCATTGTCGCAAAAGAACTTGCGATTGCTCAGTCATTTTAGGAGATCTTCCGCTTGTCCACCGACAATCCTCAAAGCGACAGCAGTCTGCCTTTTGATCCTCGAGTGCTCCGAACGGACATTCAAAGTGAGATGCAGACCAGCTATCTGACTTATGCGATGAGCGTCATCATCAGTCGCGCTTTGCCGGATGTTCGAGATGGTCTGAAGCCATCACAGCGTCGAATTCTGGTCGCCATGAACGACCTGAATCTCGGCCCAACCGGTGGTCGAAAGAAATGCGCGAAGATCGCCGGTGACACCAGCGGTAACTATCACCCTCACGGTGAAGGTGCGATTTATCCCACGCTGGTCCGCATGGCTCAGGACTGGGTCATGCGTGAAGTGTTGATCGACAAGCAGGGGAACTTCGGTTCGCTCGCCGGTCTTCCTCCTGCGGCTATGCGATACACCGAAGCGCGTCTCTCGACTGCCGCCGCGGAAATGATGCGCGACATTGATCGTGAGACTGTCGACTATACGCCGACTTATGACAACGATCGCCTTGAACCTGTTGTCCTGCCCGCTCGCTTTCCGAACCTGCTGGTCAATGGTTCGAACGGGATCGCAGTCGGTATGGCGACCAGCATTCCTCCGCACAACATGGCGGAAGTTTGCGAAGCCGTGATTCGAGTCATCGATAATCCTGATTTGATGCTCGATGAACTGCTCGATGCGATGCCAGGTCCGGACTTTCCGACCGGTGGTATCATCTGCGGGACGATGGGCATTCGTCAGGCGTTTATCACAGGTCGCTCAACGCTGACATTGCGATCCCGCACGCACTTCGAGACGGAAGGTAAAGCCGACGTCATCGTTGTTACTGAGATTCCGTACCAGGAAACTCGCGACCGTATTCGTGAGAAGCTGGAAGTGCTGGTCCGCGACGAACGCATCGCCGGCATTTCGCGCATCGTCGACCTGACAGACCGTAACGTTCCGTCGTGGCAGGTGCGTCTGCATATCGTGCTCAAGCGCGATGCCGATAAAGATGTCGTACTCAATCAGCTTTATGAATTCTCACCGCTGCAGACAACCGTCAGCGTGATTATGCTGGCTCTGGACGGTAATCGTCCGCAGTTAATGCCGATCCGCTCGATGCTGGACGCATTTATTCGCCATCGAGTCGACGTGATTCGCCGCCGCACCGAATTCATGCTGCGAGAAGCTCGCAAACGAAAACATACGGTCGAAGGCCTCTTGCTGGCTCAGATCGACATCGACCGCATTATCAAGACGATCCGCGATTCTGCGAGTCGCGCGGCTGCGAAAGATGCATTGCAGACGATTCCGATACCATCGGCTTTGGTCTCACGGGCTCTTGGTGACGACGGGTTCAGGGCGTTCGTACTGGAGAACGGAGAAGCGACCGATTATTTCCTGTCGCTGAATCAGTCCGAAGCGATTGTTTCAATGCAGCTCGGTTCGCTGGCGAATCTGGAGCGCGAAAAGCTGGTCGCAGAACACCAGCATCTGCTCGACAACATCGCAGAATACCTGCGACTGCTGTCCGACGAAGCCAACCTGCGCGCGGTTGTGCGAGCCGACATGGAAGAGCTGAAAGCTCGCTTCCCGAACAAACGCCGCACCACGATCTCAGAAGAGGAACTGGGCGACTACGACAAGGAAGCGCTGATCGCAGAACAGCCGATGGTCGTAACGATGTCTCAGCGAGGGTACATCAAGCGAACGCCGCTGGATGTGTACGAAGCTCAGAATCGCGGCGGTAAAGGTATCAAAGGCGCCACATCGGACGAAGAGGATCCGATCGCTCATCTATTCGTGTCCAGCACTCATGATTATCTGCTGTTCTTCACCGACAAGGGCAAGGTTCACTGGATCAAGGTTTACGATCTTCCGCTGCAGGCTCGCACTGGTAAGGGTCGTGCACTGGCCAACCTTATGACGCTTGAGGAAGGCGAAGGAATCGCCAACTGCTTCAACGTACGTTACTTTCCGGATGACAAGTATCTCGTCATTGCGACACGACAGGGCATCATCAAGAAGACCGCGCTGTCAGCCTATGGACGTCCTCAGAAGGGCGGCATCATCGCAATTCGTCTCGACGACGGAGATGCTCTCGTCGACGTACGAATTGTTGAAGGTGACAACGATCTGATTCTGTCGACGTCAACCGGTATGGCCATCCGTTTCAACCACGAAGACGCTCGCCCGCTTGGTCGTGCAACTCGCGGTGTAAAAGGTATCAACCTGTCGAAGGGCGATATCGTTGTGGGCATGGTTGTCGCAGATCCAGAACGGACGCTGCTGAGTATCTGCGAACACGGCTACGGTAAGCGGACGCCGTTCGGACCAGCGGAGGTCGCTCCGGATGACGCTTTGCCAACTGATGATTCAGTAGTATCGAGTGATGACGCCGTTGTCGCCGACGAGCCTGCAGAAGCCGAAGCGGGTGATGAATCCAGCCCCGGCAGCAACATGAAGTACCGCCGCCAGCGTCGAGGCGGCAAAGGACTTCGTGACATCAAGACGACCGCTCGCAACGGCAAGGTCGTGGACGTGTTGAGCGTCATTGATTCCGACGAAGTTCTGATGGTGACGTCTCGCGGCAAGATCCAGCGTATTCGAGCCTCGGACATCAATACAATCGGCCGTAATACTCAAGGTGTCCGGATCATCCGCCTCGATCAGGACGACACGCTTGTGTCCTGTGCGGTCATTCCTGGTGACGTGATTGACGAAGAAGCCGCAAGAGCTGCGGCGGCCGTGGCGAAGTTAGCGGCAGAGGCGCCACTGGTCACGCCGGCTCCGGAAATCGCACCTGTTGAAGAAGAGGATGGTGAGTAATCCGGCGGCTTTGTCTGAGTGATTGCCGTGAATACGGCGAGGCCAATGTAACTCGGACAAAGTAGCCGTCTCGCTCCGCCGAGACGAGCCTTGCAGGACCGATCGTTGCGTAATCATGCTCGCCGATCCGTACTAAACGTTGGCACATGGGTCTCTGCATTCTTTATTGAACGTAAAACCTGCAAGGCCCATCTCGGCGGAGCGAGATGGCTACATTAGGAGGCTGGTGAAAGCGGCTTGGAGTAATGCAGATACTCAAGCGGAGCTAACTTAGCTTTCACGCCGTTGTTGGAGATATACCGCCGGAGGTGGAGAAACTGCTCTTCTGATCTCACGAGATGATCGAAACCGTCCTGTTGCCAAAACCGACCTTTCGTCCTGAGTTCTCGATTGATCTTGTGGGCGGTGAAGTGTTTCCACGAATCACACTGAGCCAGCATTGCCGTTTCGTTCAAGAACGCGACCAGCAAGTGGACATGATTTGGCATAACGATGAAGTCGAGAAGCTCGTATCGATCACCGTCAAAATGATGCAAACTGTTCCCCACGATTTCTGCAATCTCTCGGCAACGCAGAACGCACGCTCCATGACATGCATCAAGATCGTCGTGCCAGCGTTTCGAGAAATGGTCATAGAACTCCTCTTGAACCGATTTGTCCAGTTGCTGAAGCTGGTGTCGCCAATTGGAAGCGGTGGGATTGATCCCGTGTAATCGCAGCCAGCGTCCTCGCTCGCTCCGCCATCGTTCCACGACGTCCAGCGGAATTGAATCGTCCGTGCGAAATGTCAGAAAACAGACCACTCCAGGCTGAAGCCAATGAGGCAATCGCCGCTCAATGACGGTGTACTCTGCGTTGCGATCGAAGAAATGCAGTTCCATGTACTCCAATGTAGCCGTCTCGCTCCGCCGAGACGAGCCTTTCAGGGCCGATCGTTGCGTAATCATGCTCGCCGATTCGTACTACACGTTGGCACATGGGTCTCTGCATTCTTTATTGAACTAAAACCTGCAAGGCCCATCTCGGCGGAGCGAGATGGCTACGTTGCTCCGCCGAGACGAGCCTTACAGGTCCGATCGTTGCGTAATCATGCTCGCCGATTCGTACTACACGTTGGCACATGGGTCTCTGCATTCTTTATTGAACGTAAAACCTGCAAGGCCCATCTCGGCGGAGCGAGATGGCTACGTTGCTCCGCCGAGACGAGCCTTGCAGGACCGATCGTTGCGTAATCATGCTCGCCGATCCGTATTACACGTTGTGGGACATTGGGCTCTGCATTGGTTATTGAATTTGAAACCTCGAGGGCACATCCCGGCGGAGCGAGATGGCTGCGATAAAGCCCAGGACAGAAAAGAATTCAGCACTGACTGGAGCCGTTTCTGCGTGAAACGTCAGGCCCGCGCGGGAGCGAAAGTTTGTTGCAGTAAGCTGCCCGGCCGACATCACATTCTGGCGTGACCGGGATTGCCTGTCAGATGACGAACGACCACAGAAACGGCAGCCATCGCGAAGGCAGCGGTCATGAAGGTCGATGTCCCATAGATCACTCGGCGCTTTTCGCAGGCATGGGGCGAATCGGCTCGGTGAGGACAAATGCATTGGAAGCCTTTTTCAACATCCCATTCAGGAACCTCGGGAGCTCGAACTTCTTCCTCAGAGAAAACAACAGGAAGCCCCACATCGCCTTCGGCCACGAATCCTCGTCGAGCCAGTTCCTTTCGGAGTACTCGTGCCAAAGGATCGACTTTGGTGCGGCTGAGATCGTCGATGCGAATCTGTGTGGGATCCATTCGCGCACCGGCCCCGGTAATGCTGATGACAGGAATGCCCTGCTTGAGACAGGTTTCCAGAAGCAACACTTTTGATGTAACGTTGTCGATGGCGTCAACGACAAAATCAGGGCGAGGTGTCAGCAGAGCATCAGACGTTGATGCATCATAAAACGCCTGAATCGGGTCGACCCACGCTTCCGGATGAATGGCTCGTACTCGCTCCGCAAGCAGCTGAGCTTTCGACTGGCCAACCGTCGCAGGGAAAGCCTGAAGTTGCCGGTTGACGTTCGTGAGGCAGACATCATCAAAATCTACGAGCGTCATTCTTCCAACGGCGGAACGCGCCAGTGCCTCGGCAGCATAGCTGCCAACACCGCCCAGTCCGAAGATAGTGACGTGAGAGTTCAGCAGTCTGCGAATGCCGTCATTGCCGACGAGACGAATCAGGCGATCCCAGCGACGGTGAACGCGTTCGGGGGGGGCCGGTAAGTCTTCACGATTTGGTCGTGAGCCGGCTTCGAGCGAACCTTCCCAGGCACGGATCCTGGTCTGCCGCGGCAGTGCAGCGCTGAGTTCAGGAATGGCAGAGCCTGCTGTTGATTCACAGGATGCGGATTCGCATTCTTCTCCAGTCTCACCATCATGGTGATGGTCGCAATGCTCGTTCTCTGCACATTCTGCCTGATTAAAGGTGTCTTCGGGTCTGATCGCACGTTCAGATGAGTGGCTCAGGGCTGTTTTCTCCGGCTTGGGGATTGAATTGACAACGGGATTGTAATCACAGGAATTCCAGAGTCACGAGAATCTGAAAGATTGGGCGACACCCAAACGATGGAACAGTGTTTGCGTCCTGAAGCCTGCAGTTGAGTACTTGAAGAAGACCCAATTAAACACCCGAACCCTGCAGGGGATTTATAATGACGACAATGTTGACATTTGCATATCTGGACCCTGGTACCGGCAGCATGTTGCTCCAGGCGATTGTTGGTGGCGGTGCGGGAATTGTTGTTCTCGTGAGGCATTTCTGGCGAACGATGCGGGTTTCTCGAAAACCCCTTAAGCCAAATACTTCAGGCGCCGATGCCTGACAGCCATGGTGCCAACACAAGAGTTTGCCCACGGGTCATTTCGAGACCGGTCGGCGCGAGTGTTTTATAGCGATGGCTTGATCTGTCGGGCGATTGATGCCTCAGCGCTTGAGGAATGGACCTGGGTTTCATCCCGGCCATTTTTTCCGGAGGCCATGAATGCGCAGAAGATTATTCAAACGAGTCTGGCGTCGACAGAAAAAAGCCGGGTGCCGAACACTGGCTTCGTTGCCACACTCCGGCATGAACGTGTGCCGTTGATCACGTGGCCCTATGAATGGTGTTTTTCGATGCTGCGCGAAGCCGCGCTGCTGCAGCTGGAGCTAATGGAACGGAGCCTGAAGGAGGATTGTATTCTGAAAGATGCTTCAGCGTACAACTTTCAGTTCCAGGGAACTCAGCCGGTCCTGATCGACACACCGTCAATCATTCGAATGAATCCCGGGACGCCCTGGGAAGGCTATCGTCAGTTCTGTCAGATGTTTCTTTATCCGCTGATGTTGCAGGCATGGAAGGGTGTTCATTTTCAGCCGTGGTTGCGAGGCAGTCTGGAAGGGATTCTGCCCGAACAGTTTGCGCGAGTATTGTCGTGGTTTGACCTGTTTCGTTCTGGCGCCATGACTCACGTTTGGCTGCATGCTCGCTTGCAGGCAGTCGCCGAAACGCAGGTTTCGACAGCATCGTCATTGCAGGCCCACGGCTTCAATAAGCAGATGATACAGAACAACGTTGCAGGGCTAACACGCCTGGTGGACCGCCTGCAATGGAAAGAAGTAAAGTCGGTCTGGTCTGACTATGACAACGTCACAGGGCCGGTCAGTCGGGACGGGTACGAAAAAGAGCAATTCGTTGAAAAGGTCTGCGCTTCGGGTCATTGGAAGACCGTTTGGGATCTTGGTTGCAATCAGGGACGTTATTCGCGGATTGCGGCGAAGCGCTCTGAAGTCGTTTTGGCGATGGATGCTGACCATTTGACGATTGATCGACTTTATCGAGCTTTGAGTGAAGAGAAGAATCGCATCATCGTGCCGCTCGTGACAGACCTGAGCGATCCTTCTCCCGGTCTGGGGTGGAGAGGCCAGGAGCGGTCACCACTGGAGCAACGTTCTCGACCGGATCTTGTGCTGTGTCTCGCGTTGATTCATCATCTGGTGATTGGACGCAATCTGCTGCTGAGTGACGTTATCCGTTGGCTGGCTTCGCTGCAGGCGACAGTCGTCATCGAGTTTATCGATCGGAACGATGAACAGGTTCAGCGGTTACTGCGAAACCGTACTGATGTCTTTAATGACTACAGCAAGGAAGAGTTTCTCAGACTTGTGGAGAGCCACTTTGTTGTGCAGGAGCAATTTGGCTTACAGTCGGGCACTCGTACTCTGTTCCGGTTGAGGCCGATGAAACCATAAGCATTTCGGAAACTGTATATGGAATCAATGGATTCAACATTCGACCGTCGGGCACAGAGCTACCGCCCCACCACAGTTCAGGAATTTCTGCATCTGTCCGCGTTGACCTCGTTTGCGGTCGTGCAGCCGATCCTGAACAGCCTTGTCAATAATGTGGCTTTTCTGCGGTACTACGATTACTCCCCAGCGGCTGTCCTGCTGGCTGTCGTACTGCTCACACTGGGGATTCCCGTTTCGTTTCTGAGTCTGCGTGTTGTACTGCATCGTCTGGGCTATCCGAAGTTCGCAGATGTGATTCGTACGATCCTGGTGGTCGTGCTGATGTTGCTCGCGCTGTTGTATACCGCGCGATGGGCATCAGCCACACTTTGGCGAGCTCTGTATAGTCTGTCGCAGGATGTTCTTTTTCTGCCTGCGATTTTCACCGCGGGCTGGCTGGCAAGACTGTACTTTCGGGCAGAGATCTTTCGACAACTGCTTTCTACAAGTGCTGCTGGAGTTATCCTGTTTCCTATGGTGTTTTTTCTGAACCCAGCTGTTCAGGAACAAGTACTCATGGTGCCGGCTCGCGAGTATTTTCAGCCGGTCATCGCACGCTCTCCGGCTTCTGTCATCTTCGTTGTTTTCGACGGGCTGAGTGGGATGGCATTGCTGGATGAAAATCACGAAGTTGATCGAGCGCGGTATCCGTCGTTTGCAGGACTGAGTGATCGCTGCAACTTTTATCGCAATGCTTCAACGGTACATACACGAACGGATCATGCGCTACCCGCGATACTCTCCGGCAGTCTTCCGACCGGACTTCAACGTCCTGTGGAAAGTGAGTACCCGCTGAATCTGTTCAGGCTCCTCGATAACTCGCGACAATTTCAGCAGTCGATCTTTGAACCGTATACTCAGCTTGCTCCGGAGCATCTTCAGCGGATGGATCGCCAGGCGAGTATTCCCCGCCAGACTCTTGATTTATTGGATACTGTTCTTCGTGTTTACCAAAGGATGTGCCTGCCCCGGTTGGTGGACTCACTTGCTCTTGATGTACCCCGAGAATGGTTTCGCCTTCTGCCGCCAGCTCCGGCCGACGCGAAAGTTCTGGACGGGAAAATTGTTTACCTCTGGGATGCGGATCAGGATCTGCAAGTGGATCATTTCGTTAAATGTCTGAGGCCATCTGCACAACCCGCGTTACGATTCCTGCATATTTCTGCACCACATGACCCATGGACACGGCTTGATTCCGGAAAACTATACAGACGCATGAATATTGGCCCGGATGCGATACCCGGAGACGATTCAGGCTCCTGGGGCGATGATGAGTGGCTGGTCAATCAAGGATGGCAGAGGTATCTGCTTCAGGTCCGGTTTGCCGATCTTTGTCTGGGCAGAATACTTGATCGGCTGGAAGAAACAGGACTTTTCGACGAGTCCATGATCGTTGTCACGGCTGATCATGGTTTCGCATTTCGGGCTCGATGCAGCCGACGAGATCCGCAGGGGGCAACTCTTTCTGACCTGATTCCTGTTCCGTTGTTTATCAAGTATCCGCATCAGACAAAATCGATGATCTCTGATCGAAACGTGGAGACCATAGATATTCTGCCAACGATTGCGGACGTTCTGGGGTTGCCGAAGGACTCAAATTGGGATGGGCAATCGCTGATGACTGAAGTTCCGGAGCGACCACGAAAGATGGTCGTTGCCTCCCCTGCAATCATCCTTGAAGCCGCGTTCCCCGGTCGATTCGAATACGTTGATCGGCTTCATAAAGTTTTTGGCAAAGGTGTTGAGGGAGCATTTACCGACCTGCAGTTTCTTCCCGAGTTGTCTGGTCGAGAGTCTTCGCCACTTCTGAGTTCAACGCAATCGAAACTCACGCTCACTTTAAGCGAAGGACGTTTGTCTTCTGAAGCTGGCGAGCAGAATCTGGTTCCCTGCTATTATCAGGGCCAGGTAAGCGGTACGACGTCGGCTGACAAACCGGCAATTCTTGCTGTCGCCGTCAACGGCAGAATTCAGGCGACAACAAGAACATCCGTTGCTCCGACGAGCCATGGTAAATGGTCCGTCATGGTTCCTCCCAATGCCTTCACTGACGCGACGGATCGCGTCCAGTTTTTCGAGGTGGAGCAGAAAGCGGGAGGCATTAAACTCCACGAACTCCTGCTTGAATAATTTTGTAATCCCCCAGTATGTTTCTCGGGAGATTTTCACAGCGATCAGGAAATGTCGCCTGCAGGTTCCGCAGATGCCGAGAAGTTCCGTCGCGGGTGCGATCGAAAAATGCCGTTTTCCGATCAAAGAGTACTTGACGAACGTAACGATCATGCCACGGAGACTTCGTCTGCTGAAAGCAATGACGAATCCTGTCGATACAGATTTGCATGAGCACAACGCAGACACCGCCAGACACCTTTGATCAGAACTGCCTTACAGTTCTTGAGTGTTATGCTGTGCGAGACCTGGCTGCCAAAGCGACAAACACAGACTATGCTGGCTGGCTGGACAGAATTCTCGAAGTGCCAGGACTTGAGTCCTCATCATTGACTTCGATTCATGGCTTTTTGATTGCTCAGGGACTCATCAAGTTCGAATTCACGGGCCGTAGTGTGGGGCTCCAGTACCAGCTCAGTAACCTCGGCAAGGAATGCGTAGCCAGAAAATCGCTGTGCTTTTCTGATGATCTTCGCAACACAGACAACGTGATGGACTGTGCATCCGAGGCGAAAGCTCAGGCCGCCTGACAGGAGTGGGCTGTAAGGCATCGGCTGCGGCCAGTAAGCCGTTGGAGTGGCAACCTGCTGCTTTAGTCTCCCATTCAGCATCATCACTTAGTGAAGCGATTGAAAAACCAGCGGAGCATCGCGAACTGCCCGGTGTGAGCCCGTGAAATCATAGGGGCACTGGACGGCTGCCGCCGGTGCTGCCAGAAGACAGATCGTTCAACGGTTCGTCCGTACATCTGATTTCCACAGGGGTTTCGGCTCTGGTTCCCGATTCAGGACTGCCGCTGTCTGTGCTAGAGTTCGGCGTCACCGATTCTGTGCATACCGGAGCCTGAAACCATGCAAAGTCGATCAATTCCGCCTGCAACCCACGTCGCGCTCGTGCTGATACTGCTCTGTGGTATTGATCAGTCGGCCCTGTCCGACGAAGAGACCACTCGCCCCGGTTTAGCCGGTCTCTTTTCAGACTCAATATCCATCGTTCGGAAAGTTGACGATCGGATTGCGTTTGACTGGACTGATTCTTCTCCCGACAGCCGACTCGGGGACGACTATCAGGCAAAGTGGCAGGGCCGCCTTCTGGTTCGTCAGCCGGGAAAACACACCTTCCACGCGATGGTGTCCGGACGACTGACCATCGTTGTTAACGGAAAGTTGGCGCTGCAGTCGGAAGGAGAGAATCTCTTTCATTCGGCTGAACCAATCGAACTGACGGCGGGCGATCATCTTCTGGAGATTTCCTTCAAACGCACAGTCAATGTTGATGCCAGGCTCCAGCTTTTCTGGTCATCTCCGGAGTTTACATTGGAACCCTTGCCAGCCGATGTGTTGACTCATGAGGCACCCAATACGACAGCCGGGGATCAGGAGTCCGGAAGACTTCTGGCCGACGCGATGCGCTGTTCGGCCTGTCATTCCGGCCTTGCAGAAGCTTCGACTCTCAAAGCCCCGTCGCTGAAGTATGTGAACGAAACGCCGATTGATCAGCTTGTCCGGCGTCTGATGGACCCGAGGTCTATTAATTCTCACAGTGCGATGCCTTCGTTTGGACTGACGGCCGAGGAAGCTCATGATGTCGCGCTGTTTTTGATGGATGCAGCCGACAAAGAATCACCATTGGATGAGAAAGAACTCAAATTCAAAGCCGATGACGTCGATGCTGGCTCAAAACTTCTGTTGACGACCGGATGTATCGCGTGTCACCGATTGTCGCAGTTCAACAGGGAAGCTGCTGAGTCGGAGTCAGAATCATCCGAGGCTCTGCCCGATGCCAGTCCCTATCATGGGCCGGAGCTTGTTGGCATTGAAAAACGTCGCACTGCGAAGTGGCTTTCAAAGTGGCTGCAAGCTCCCGGAGAATTGAATCCAAATCATCGCATGCCGGTCTTCTCGCTTTCAGACGATGAACGCCGTCAGATCGTCGCTGCACTTGTATTGAGCACTTCGGAAGAAAAGGCTGATCCAGGGGCCGGCGTTTCAAAAGAAAAAAGCTCACCACCGTTACTTGAAGCCTCGATCGCTAACGGTCGTCGTATCGCAACGGCCGCGAACTGTGCTGGATGTCATAGCATCAAAGGCCTTGAACCATCGGCAATAAAGATTGCTCGGCCCACAGGAATTCAGTCTGCAGATTCCACTCACAATTGCCTTGCCGTCAAGAAGCCGGAGTCAAACACCGTAGACAATTCTGAGCCCAATCACCGGCCGTGGTTTCAGGCGACGGATGTTGAGCGTCAACAACTGAATGCGTGGTTGACTTCAATACGAACTGACATTCAGCACGTAACGGGGGCTGCTTTGGGTTCGCTGCTGATGCATCGTAACGGCTGCCTTGCGTGTCATGATCGAGATCTCAAAAAGGGGCTTTCGACTCATGCCGGAGTCATCTCCTCCCTGCGAAGTGACCTCAATGGTCAAAGCCAGGCACTGATCCCACCCGCACTGACGGCAGCTGGTGACAAACTGAAAGATGAGTATTTGATGTCTGCGGTCAGCGGAGAACAAGCCGGTCGCAGGTTGCCATGGCTGCTGGTGCGAATGCCGAAGTTTAGGTTCTCTGCCGATGAGAAGACAGCCGTCACTCGGTACCTGGTCGGGGCCGATCGAATACCAGACGCTGCCGATGTCGCTCGCGAGGAGCTGTTCCGGCATCTGAATCCGCATCATCCGGTCATTGCAACACCTGCTGATCTATTGACCGGGAATCATCTGATCGGAGCCGGTGGCTTCAACTGTATTGCGTGCCACAAAGCCGGTCCGTACGAACCTCGCAATGTGGCCATGGGCACGCGCGGGTCTGACATCATGTCGATGGGGCAACGAATTCGTCCGCGCTACTTTATGCGCTGGATGGAGAATCCCATTCGAGTAGTCCCCGGAATTGAAATGCCGGCTATTCGGAAGCCCATCCCCGGGGTCCTTGAAGATTCACTACCGCAGCAGATCGCTCTGATGTGGACCGCACTCGCCGATCCGAAATTCTCTCCTCCAACGGTCGTAAGCCGCTATGAACAGTTTGTGACCGTCGCGCCGGGACAACCACCACGGGTGGTGCGAGATGTCTTTACAGTGGGAGATCCCAAAGATCGCAACAGTGTTGCTCGTTCGATGGCTGTCGGCTTCAACAATGGTCACAACATTCTGATCGATCTGGACACCATGCGGCTGCGGCAATGGACGATCGGCGAGTTTGCTCGCCAAAGAACGGAAGGCAAAAGCTGGTTCTGGGATATGGCAGGCGTCACCGTCTCGCTGGATCCACAGATCACGTTGCTGAGCCGGCTCGTCAGCAAGACTGCGAAAGATAAAGAGCCACCCAGCCCGGTGACCGATCAGCGTCGTCACGCGGAATTGATTTCCAGTAAGGTGACTGATCAGTCGGTCATACTTCGAGTGCGATACTATTTCGATCCTTCACCTCTTGCGAGCCAGCAGACAGGGAAGGACACGAAGAGCTCGGCCGCGCTTTCACGGCATACGGCCATCACGGCCTGGAATGATCCGACCCGGAGTCTGCTGACGTCGGTCGTCACGTTCACGATTCAGCCATCCGGTCAATCGGGCGACCAAACCGGTTGGTTGGTCAAAGCCGATGTTGAAGAATCACCAAACGGCTATCTCGTACAGTTGCATGGCTGGTCTGATGCGGAATCATTGGCTGGGATTCCGTGGAGTGTGAAAGCTCGCACTGCGAACAATGCGAATGCTGAGGTTCGTCTGCAGAATGGAGAAACGGCCACGTTGCAGTTTTTCACCTCGGTCAAACCGCCGGTGATTGTTCCGCCAGGAATTCCACGAGCGATGAGTTCGCCAGATCAAGTCACAGCCCTGCCCGGATTCGAAGGTCGGAGACTTCCGATTGATACCGCGATTATGCCCACGGCGATGACGTGGCTGGCCGATGGTCGCCTGGCTTTTACGTCTTTGCGTGGTCAGGTCTGGATCGCAGACGATCGGGACAAGGACGGCAGCCCGGATGCTCTGACATTATTTGCGGAAGGCCTTGCGGCGCCATATGGAATTCAGGCTGATGGCAGTTCGATATTGGTATCACATAAGCCCGAGATTCTGCGGCTCCGCGATACTAATCAGGACGGGCGAGCTGACGAGTTTGATGTGTTTGCTTCAGGCTGGGGATTCAGCGACGACTATCACGACTGGACCACGGCACTGGCTCGCGATCAGAACGGCGACTATTTCGTTGGCCTCGGCAGTGACTATTCTCAGAACAATCGTCCGGCGGATAATGATCGCTGGCGAGGAACCGTGCTGAAAGTCAACTCCGCCGGAACGATCACGCCGATTGCGTTTTCCATGCGGTTCCCGATGGGCCTGGCGTTCGATAGTCAGAATCGATTATTCGCGACCGATAACCAGGGAGTTCAGAATACGTTCAATGAAATCAATCACATTATTGAAGGCAAACACTACGGGGTTCCATCGCGACACGAAACAGCCAAGGATGTGACTGTGGAAACGCCGGGCCTGATGATTCCGCATCCATGGACACGCAGTGTGAACAGTATCACCTTCTTTCCGAAAGACTATGCGATCTCTGAACTGGCCGGGCATGGTGTTGGTTGTGAATATGATACGCGTTGTCTGATTCGCTTCACGATTCAGGATGTGAACGGCACCATGCAGGGAGCCAGTTATCGCTTCAGTCTGCCCGATCAGCCGAGCGGTGGCGGTAACTTCGTAGGGCCTGTTGCGTCGGCTATTGGGCCAGACGGGGGCCTCTACATCGGCAGCATCTGGGACAGCGGCTGGCAGGGCGGCACGAACACGGGAACGATCGAGCGGATGGTTCCGGCAAAGAAAATGCCCAATGGGATTCGTGAAATTCGAGCGACGGCCCAGGGATTTGAAGTCTCCTTTTTTCACCCAGTAACAGCCAGCAAAGCGACCGATGTAAGCAACTGGAGTCTGCAGGGTTACACGAGATCCTGGGGCGGCAGTTATGCCACTCCTGATTCAGATCGACACCCGATTGTTCCTTCGGCATTGACAGTTTCTGAGGACCTCAAAACAGTCTCCATTCAAACGGCAGCGTTGAAGGCAGGCTATGTTTATGAGATCTCAGTCAAAAAGCCGCTTGATGAATCAGCCGCAGCAGATTTCTGGCCGACTGAGGGACACTATTCCATGAAGGTGGTGCCCAAGTGAGGCGATAAACGGTGATCGCAGAGTTGGCATGCCATGGAATTCATGGCTTTGCCGATTCAATGGGAGCCTTCACCATTGGCGATTCGTCGGACCGCAGATCATTGATCATTGAGATCAATTCTTCAGGTCTAAACGGCTTCTGGAGCACCCCGTGAACCTGTAGATCGCCAGTCACTGCTGGAATTCCTTCCGTGGAACAGCCAGTCATCAGAATAACCGGCAACTGAATTCCCTTTGCGTGCAACACTTCCAGCATCGACGGACCATCCACCGGAGACATCACCAAGTCAAGCAGCAGGCAATCAACATCTTTGTGCTCCACAAGATACTCCAGTGCATCCGTCGCACATGTAAACAAGTCTGCCTTGCCACCAAGCAGTCCCATGGTGCGTCCAATGACCTCCAGTGTTTCGGTCTGATCGTCTACCGCCACAATTCGAAGGACACGTGATACCGTTGACAGTGCTGAAGGGTGCGAGCTAACAGGTTCGATTCGTGCCGGCATTGCAGACCTGGGCAGGAGAATGCGGAAGCGGCTGCCCTCGCCCGGACACGAAGTTAGCTGAATCAGGCCATCATGGCGATTCACGTGACCATACACCACAGACAGTCCGAATCCATGTCCGTCCGGTTTGGACCTGGTTGAGAAAAATGGCTGGAACACTCGGGCGAAATCTGATTCTGCGATTCCCTTGCCGCAATCAATGACCTCAAACCAGACGAACTCCCCACCAGCTCGGCGATGTCCAAACGTCGGTGTATCGACCGGAACATCGGGAAGGAAATCGCACCCGGTTCGAATCCGGATTACTCCCTGAACATCAATCATGGCCTGAGCCGCATTGGTCACAAGGTTCAAAAGGATCTGATCAATCTGTTCCGCATCGCCCTCCGTTTGCAGAGGAATCGGATACGGATCAAACAAGATCGAATGACGTCCACCAAGACCGGCCCGAAGAAGTGGCAGCATTCGATTCACTGAATCATTCAGATCAATGACCTTCTTCGTGGCAGGCTGTTTTCCGGCATAGGCCAACATCCTGCGACTGAGTCCGGCCGCCGTTTCAGCAGAACGGATGATTCCTTCCAGGCACTGTGAACCTGCCGGCGAGCCGGGTTCCAGGTACTTCAGCAGGTCGGCATTCCCTATCACGCCGACCAGAAGATTGTTGAAATCATGCGCGATTCCACCGGCCAGTGCTCCAAGACTTTCCAGTCGTTCCGTCTGAGCCAGCCGCAGTTCGATACGTTCAGTCTGATGTCGCTGTTGTTCCGTATTCAGGATTTCCTCTTTGAGTCTGCGATTGGCATTTCGCAGCTTCCGGCGTTCTCTCAGAAGGATGATGGCCAATCCACAAAACACGGCAAATCCAATGCGCGAAGACCTTAAGGAGCGTTGGCTTTCTTCATCCGCTCGCAATTGTGCTGCGGTAATTCGCTCGGACTGTATCGTCATCATCCGGTTTGCTCTGGAAGCATTCCATTCTCCCAGCATCTGAGACGTCAGGCGAGCTGTGGTCTTGACACATTGCACTCGTGAAGCGAGAAGTTTTCGTAACTCCTGTCGATTGTGGAGTCCCGTTCCGTTTGCTGGCAGGTTGAGTACTGCTCCTGCAAACTTGCGCAACGTGTCCTGGCAGTTGATCATCGGAATGGAGTGATAGAGAGAGTCGAAGATCGACTGCATCCGTACGAGATCATCCTGCCTTTGAAAGATATCGATCATGGTGAATCGACATCTGGCAATCAACGTTTGATGCTTCAATTCGCAGGCCAGCTTCAGAGCTTCCTCCAGCGTCAACAACGCGGCTGAATCATCCTCGCACTGCTGTTCCAGATCGGCTATCAGCAGGAGAGTCGAGATTCGTAAATCGCGGGACAGAGCCGAAAATTCCGGCCTCCGTCTGATCGCATCACACTGCTGCAGGAACTCCGAAACGGGTTTCTCAGGATTTGACTTTAAATCGCAGCGAAGCGTCAGAATCTCGTGTCGTGTTTGAACATCAGACTTCACCTTTGATGACAGAACAGAGGAACATTCCAACAGATGGGCGTCCGGCATCATGCCATCATCAAGCCGGCAAGCCAACAGATCCTGCAGAAGCCGGCAACGGATCTCGCAGTTGCCGTTCGGAGTCGGCATCGTCAGTTCTGAAATCGGTGGCATCGGGACAAAAATCGTATGACTGAGTCCCGGAATCTGCTGGTGCTGAAACAAGGCGTGCGTAAAAAAAAGTTGGTAGCTCTGATGATTGCTGAGAGGAAATAGTTCCAGTGCCCGACGGAAATCGTTGTCTCCCGCTTCTATTCCTTCCAAACTCGACCTTGCACCTGCCCTTTGCATCATGGCGATGGCAACGACGGCTGGCTGATCGCAAGCCTGCGCGAGCTGAATTGTTTCCGTGCATAGCCGGATGGACTCTTCGAGGTCCTGGTCGAGTTGAACGGCATTTCGGCCGAGGAGCCGCGACCAATCTTCGAGGCCGTAGTCCTTTTTAGGCGACTCCTGCACCGGCGAACTTGCAACAATCACATCAGCCGAATCTGAATACCGAAAATCGCTGGCCCAAACACTACGCTGCGGGATCATCAATGCCACTAGTACCAGCAGTTCTGGCAACAGCATTGTTTTTCGGACCATGATTCTGACATCCATTTCGACCGCACGCCCGTGTGATACACTTCGAGGACTGTTAAGGATTGCGAATTCCTTACGGAGATTCAATCCAGGCTCCCGTCGGAACCTCGATATCTTCACTTCGAAGTCGTCGGGGCCTGGACTTCTTCAACGTCAAACGCTGCCACTCATTGGTTTGTGTGATCCCAGGAGATTTCAATGCGCCCGCTGAAAACAGCCATTATTGGCACAGGCTTTATGAGCTGGGTTCATCTGGATGCCCTTCGCAGAATAGGCGTCCACGTCACAGGGATGCTGGGATCATCCGAAGCAAAGAGCCTTGCTGCGGCAAGCAAGTTTGGCTTGAATCGTACTTACCTGTCAATTGAGGAGGTTCTGGAAGAATCGGAGGTTGACTGCGTTCATGTTTGTACTCCGAATCAATCCCACTTCGATCTGGTTTCCCGAGCCTTGAAAGCCGGCAAGCATGTCCTGTGCGAAAAGCCTCTGGCAATGGACAGCCATGAATCTGCTGAGCTTGTCCATCTGGCGAGCCAGTTCAATCAACAGGCGACCGCCGTTAACTACAACATCCGCTTTTATCCGCTTTGCTCTGAGGTGCGTTGCCGAATTCAAAATGGAAATCTGGGGGAAGTTCTGCATGTGAACGGAAGCTATATTCAGGACTGGCTTCTCAAGTCTACCGACTACAACTGGAGAGTGCTGGCCGGTCAGGGAGGTGCTCTGAGAGCTGTTGCCGACATTGGCACTCACTGGCTCGATCTGATCACATGGATGACGGGGCTGAGAATCTCTGCTGTCTGTGCAGATCTGATGACAGTCCATCCCGTTCGCAACAGACCTGTTGGTGAGATCACGACGTTCGCGGCCGCAGACGAATCCGCAAGGAAGCCCGTTGAGATTACGACCGACGACTACGGCGCGATTCTTTTGCAGTTCGAAAACGGCGCAAGGGGAAGCCTGCATGTGTCTCAGGTAAATGCCGGGAGAAAAAACTGTCTGCGGTTTGAGGTCGCGGGTTCGGAGTCTGCCTGTGCGTGGAACAGCGAAGTCCCCAACGAGCTTTGGATGGGCCATCGAGATCGCTCGAATGAAGCATTGATTCGCGATCCGGCCCTGCTTTCGCCAGCAGCAGCAATTCATGCGGCTTATCCCGGCGGTCATAATGAAGGCTACGCGGACTCTTTCCGCGGCTGTTTTGCTGCGTTCTACAATGCAATTCAGCAGCGGGATTTTTCGGGGCGGAGTTATCCGACATTTTCCGATGGAGATCGCGAAATCAGGATTTGCGAGGCAATTCTCAGAAGCCATCAATCTCGAAGCTGGGTCGAAGTGCCCTGAGGCCGGAGTTCTTCGTTTCGCCTGAGCAGCAATTCCGGGTATGATTAAGAGTCGGCTTTGGCTCGTCTGGAATCCCGAATTCACTAATTGCGAATTCACGGAGCCTGAGCCGACCAGCCCATCCTGCCTTGTGTTCCTCGCTCGAGAGTGTCCTCATGCGAAACGATATTCTGAAATCACTTCCGACGAATCCGGATATCGCGTTTTCCGGGCTCCGCTCAATTGCCGCACCGGTATCTGTTCTTCAGGAGACATCCGATCGTCGTTCAATGCTGCAGCGTTCTGCGCTGGGTATTGGCGCGCTCGGTCTGGCCCATGTGCTGAATGCAGACGGTCGATTGAACGCGATGGAAGCTGGTCCATTGAATGATCGGCCTTCTCCCTTTCTGCCGAAGGCCAAACGGGTCATTCACTTCTTTCTGAATGGTGGTCCGTCACACGTTGACACGTTTGACCATAAGCCGTTGCTGAGCAAATACGCCGGGCAGTCGCTGGGAGATAATCTGCTGACCGAACGGAAGACCGGGGCGGCATTTCCTTCACCGTTTAAGTTTCGCCGCTACGGTCAGTCGGGTATCGAAGTCAGTGAGATTTTCTCCCGGACGGCCGCCCACATCGACGACATTGCCGTGATTCGTTCCATGTATGCGCAGGTGCCGAATCATGAACCCTCGCTGATGCTGATGAATTGCGGCGACTCCGTGCAACCGCGGCCAAGCATGGGAGCATGGGTTCTGTACGGGCTTGGGACCGAGAATCAAAATCTTCCGGGGTTTGTCGCTATGTGTCCCGGTGGGCTTCCGATCAAGGACACGGAAAACTGGCAGTCGGCATTTCTCCCCGGTGCGTTTCAGGGCACCTATGTTGATTCACAGCATAAGGAGCTGAGCAGGCTCATTGAAAACATCGAACATCCCCAGATCGCAACAGACGCGCAGCGCAGGCAGTTAAGTCTGCTGGCTCGACTGAATGCAGAACATCGGGCTCAGCGAATCGATCAAAGACTCGACGCGCGGATTCAGTCGTTTGAACTGGCGTTTCGTATGCAGCACGATGCGGCCGATGCGTTTGACGTGACTCGTGAACCTGCTCATATCCAGCAGATGTACGGAGAAGGAATTCATGCACGTCAAACGCTGATCGCGCGTCGTCTGCTGGAGCGAGGTGTGCGTTATGTTCAGCTATGGCATGGTGCCGGGCAGCCGTGGGATAATCATGCGGGCATTGAGGCCGCCCATCGAAATCTGGCCGGACAAATTGATCAGCCAATTGCTGCTCTCATGACGGATTTGAAACAGCGAGGTCTGTTTGAGGATACTTTGATCTTATGGGGAGGCGAGTTTGGTCGGACACCGACGGTCGAACTCTCCGGAGACGGTAAACCTCAATCCGGTCGCGATCACAACCACTGGGGCTTCAGTGTGTGGCTGGCTGGCGGTGGAATCAAGGGCGGTACGGTCTACGGAGCGACTGATGACATTGGATTTAAGGCTGTCGACAAGCCGACCAGTGTTCATGATTTGCATGCGACGATGCTGCATTGTCTTGGTTTTGATCACAAGAAGCTTACGTTCCGTTATGCCGGCAGAGACTTTCGCCTGACCGATGTCCATGGCGAAGTAATCCACGATATTCTTGCCTGAGCACGCTCAGATTGATGTGGGGCTCACGCTGCATCGGGCTGAAGATTACTCCCGGGGATCACCGGGCCGAAAACACAGGGAATTATCATAACGCGACGCGTCAGCGAGGGATTTACGCAGACACTTGTAAAACGCGACAGCTCGATCCCTCACTTACGTTTCGGGTTGTGATGGACGCAAACGCGCAACTTCAAAACTGACGCGTCGGGTTGTGATGAAATCAACACCCCGCCGTGCTGCCGGCTTCGCGAACGGCGTTTGATAAACGTTGCAGATCAAAAGGTTTTGTCAAAACTTTAAACGGATGACTGGACGCCCCCCGGCCAATAGTAATGTAGTCCCCTAGTCCGGACATAAAGACGAATCGCATGGTGGGATGAATCTCCTGAATCTCACGTGCGAGCGTCCAGCCATTTCCTCCACCCAAGACAACGTCGGTCAGGACAACATCGATCGATGGTCCCTGTGCTCGAACCTTCTGAATGGCCTCGTCGATCGTGGTCGCGACCAGAACTTTGTAGCCCAGTTGCCGCAGCGATAATTTTCCGATCCTGAGCATTGCGGGCTCATTTTCCACAAGCAGAACCGTGCCGCCTTTGGGTACGGTCGCCTCATCGGCCTGAGCTGGGGTCTCTTTCTCCGGGCCACCATGCCTTGGCAGATAGATTCTGAATGTGGTGCCGATTTCGGGACTGCTTTCGACGTCGATGGAACCGCCGTTCTGCTTGACGATTCCGTAGACCGTTGCAAGCCCCAATCCTGGTCCCGGGCCCTCGCCTGCTGGCTTGGCCGTCTTATGCGGCTCGAAGAGATGTGCGAGAGTCGCTTCGCTGATCCCGCATCCCGTATCGGAGACCGTTACGACAACATATTTTCCTGGACGAACCTCGTGCGCGCGAAACTTGCGAGTGGTCCGGAGTGTTTCATTCCGCGTCGACAATATGATCCGACCGTGATCTGAAATGGCATCGCGAGAGTTAATACAAAGATTGACGAGAATCTGATCCAACTGAACAGGATCGATGTTCACCGTCCATGCCCCTTCTCCGGGCATCCAGTCGATCTCGATTTCTTCTCCCATGGATTTCCGCAGCAGATCGAGCATTCTTTCGACGGCTTTGTTGATATTCACAATTTGAGGCGATGCATTTTGTTTCCGTGCGAAAGTCAGGAGTTGCTGAGTCATCGCTGCCGAACGATGTCCGGCAGTCTGAATTGCTTTGAGATGAACTTTGTACTTTGATGGCAGCGTTTCATCCAACATCATCATTTCTGAATGACCGAGGATCACCGCCAGCATATTGTTGAAGTCATGCGCGATACCACCGGCCAGCCGACCAACGGAATCCATGCGATGTGATCGAGTGACCTGCTCCTGCAGACGCTCGCGTTCCTCAGCAATCAGGCGACGCTCTGTGATGTCTTTGATAGAGCCAAACAATCGTACAACTTGACTATCTTCCGAGGCTGCATGACCGATCGTACGCATCCAGCGATGACGTCCCTTCTCGGTGATGAAAGGCAGTTCAAGATCCCATGCTGTACCATCCAGAACGGCCTTTGTAACGGCATCACGAATCAAATGCCTCGACTCCGGGGCGTAAAAGTTGATCGCGGTATGAACTGTCGGCACATAGTCTGCGGTAACCTCGTGCATCCTGTATGTCTGAGCAGACCACCGCAGAGTCATCGTGGTCAAGTCAATTTGCCAGGCTCCAACTTCCGCCGCACGCCCGGTTTCTTCAAGCCATTCTTCGGTCTGACGCAGCGAACGCTCCGTCTCACGACGCTGAATATCCCTGCGATGAGCATCGATCAGTTGACCGATCGCCGTGACCAATGGCTGCAAAAACGTCACGTCGGCTTCGGAATAACCGTCCGGACAATTGGCGATCCCAATCAGTCCTGCCAGTGAATTGTCGCGAATAATGGGAAGAGCCAGAAACTGTTTCAGAGGAGGATGCCCCTCCGGAATTCCCCCCCGCCTTTCACTCATCGATGGCGAATTACTGATGACCGGACGTCCCGTCACCAGAGCTTCACCAAACAGCGTCTTCAGGTTTCTGAATTCAAATCCTTTGGCCGCACTGTCTTTATAAAGCTGATGCGTCGCTTTGTTCCAGGAGATGTCAGAGAGAGCAAGCGTTCGCAGCCACGGCTCTCCGGACTCTTTAAAACAGACTTCGCCGATGAATCCGTACTCACTGGAGGTTAACGCCAGCAGACGTGCCAGCAGATCTTCAAAGGCGATGCGAGGATTATCGGTTGAAAAAGACTTGCTGAGGCAGACACTGACGGTTTCCAGCAGCCAGTGCTCTCGCAACAACGCGGCTTCGAATCGCTTGCGATCCGAAATGTCACTCTGGACCGACAGATAGCCAATCAGTTTTCCACTTTGATCGGTGATCGGCTGAGCATCCAGCGAGATCCAGAAGATACTGCCGTCACGTTTGTAGTTCAGGATCTCACATTGAAATTCTTTGCGGGCCGCGACGTTTTCGTTGATCAGGCGAACGACAGTGGGATCCGTTTTTGGACCATGGAGAAACTCACGCGGCTTCAGTCCGACAATTTCATTCAGTGGCCAGCCGGAAACACGAGTAAACGCTTCATTGACCCAGACGGTGCCGCCGTCAATGTCGGAGATCATCACAGGATGAGTCGTGAGGCTGGCCACAAACGGAAGGAACGAAACCGCGTTGAATGCCGCCGATCCCGTTCCCGCCGCAATGAACTCCGTTTGCTTAGGCTGATGCGTCCGTTGCACAGTGATCTTCTGACCTGTCAGTGACCTGTTACAGGGGTCCCGGAGGCGACCGCATTAATCTTTGGCGGATGGAAGAAGATCGCCATTGCCAATGACGCAACAATGGCAGCGGCCATCGGCACAAGGAACAAACCGTGGAAGTCAATCACTCCGTCTTTGGTGTAGACTTCCTGCATCAGATAAGGGCAAACCGTATTCGCGACCAATGCGCCTACGCCAAGAATCATCACATTAAACAACCCCTGTGCGCTGGAACGTACGTCCTTCGGAAAATGCTCGTCCACGAAAATGTAGACCGTCGCGAAGAAAAACGCGTAGCAGACACCATGGACAATCTGGACAACGATGATCAGCTCTTTCTGAGGCATGAAGGAGTAAACAGCGAATCTCAGGGCATGCCCCAGAACTCCCACGATCATCGTGGTCCGCCAGCCCAGAGCCTTCAGCGTAGCCCCCAGCACAAACATGGTCAGAATTTCTGCGATCTGTCCGATACTCATCACGGGCATCACCCAGTTGCCGGGAATGCCAACTTCTTTGCTGGAGAGAAATGTCCCCGTCCAGTTGAAGTAACAGTTGTGGACGAACGAATCGATAAAGGCCACGATCCACAGGATCAGCACAAAAGGATGCTTTAACAGTTTGGCAGCCTGCAACCAGGCTAATGACTGAGCTTCTCCTTCGACCGCAGCTTTCGGAGGAGTGTGCGGCAGTGTCAGGCTGAATGCGGCCAGCACCAATGACGCCACTCCGGCCACGATGTAGGTCCACTTCGTGGCATCCTGAAGCGGTTCGCCTGTCAGCCCGTTCGCCAGAACTGCTCCCAGCCATCCCACAAAACCTTCTGGTTTGGCCGCATCGACCTTCGCCCAGTCCACAAGAATGAAAGTGAACGGCCAGGCGGCAAAAATCCAGCCAATGGTTCCGCCCATTCGCACGATCCCGAACTCCTTTTGAGCATCCTTCACATTAGCGAAGGCAATCGAGTTCGTAATCGAGATCGTCGGGACGTAAAGCAAACAGTGCAGCGACATCAGGCCAAAGAATGGCCAGAACGATTTCGTAAATGCCAGCCCCAGAATTGCGAGCCCGCCAACCAGATGACTGAAGGCAAGGAAACGCTCAGCCGAGAAATTTCGGTCGGCAAATTGGTTACTGAAGAACATTCCGATAATGGAAGCGATTGGAAACGCGTTCAAAATCCAGGACTGCTGAGCTGTTGTAAAACCGAGCCCTGGCAGGTAACCAAAAATAAGTGGCAACCACGCCCCCCAAATGAAGAACTCCAGAAACATCATGGCAAAGAGGCGAGTTTTCATAGTGTTCTTCAATAATCCTTGCAAAAAAGTGTCTGCGGGATAAGGCGGACCTGAATCCAACGATGTCGGATGATGACAGCCTGATTTACCGAGGGCAACCGTCTGCCACACGTTCTTTGACAGGACTGACGGCATTTTTGCCGTTCAGTTGAATCTTTACCGCCCTTGCCGATTCCTGTTAGACTTCGATACTCAGTTTTTATTCAGTGCGCGGTCACAATTGAACTATTGCTCCAGATGCTGTTCCCGCGAACACCTGGTCTCAATGTCATGCCGTGCATGGAATTACGATCTCCCGAATGGATTCCCGGGACTCCAGGAGTTGCTGAATCATGGATCGATTCCGTCATCAAAAGCGTCTTTTGCTGCTGTCCGGTGCAGGTTTTCTGTTGACCGGCTGCGGTTCAACGGAACCTGCTCCCGCCGATGCAGACACCGCCCTGATCGATGAACTGCTGAGCTCCGGTGGTGATTCCACCGCCAAACTCAAGGAGCCTGCTGAACCCGTCTACACCGAAGACAATCACACAGATCACACTCAGACCGTCAGCCGCACTCGACCCGCAGACCGTCGCTCCGGCCAATCCAGTGCTCGTGGTGATCGTCTGGAGCTGCGTCTCCAGAAAGGCGACCGGTTTCCGCTGGTCAAAACGGTCCATCAGACGTTGGTTCAGAGATCCGAGCAGGCTCCGGCCCTCGCTGAAACCCGGCTGGAGCTCACACTGGTGATCACCGTTGAAGAGGTCCGCGACGATGCGATCCTGCTGGGAGTCCGTTATTCCCGAGTCAACTATGCTCACGACGTGGCCGGACAGCAACTGGCTTATGACTCATCGACTCACGCCGGAGCCGTTCCATGGGATGCTCTGCCATACGCAGGAATGATTAACAATGGCTTCTCGTTCTGGCTCGGTCGTGATAACAGCATTCGCGAAATGGTAGGCTATAAGGAGTTTCTGGAGCGTTGCGTGGCAGAAGTTCCTCTCGAACGACGAGAAACGCTGCTCTCAGAAATCAGCAATCGATTCGGTGACGACGGCGTGGCCAACTTTGTGGATGATTCCATCGGCCTCCTTCCCTACGACGCCACTGTCGATCCCGATGCGGCCACTCGAGTCCTGCCTGGTGACGTCTGGACTCGCGAACGTCGTCTGATGCAGCCGGTTCCGGTTCAATTGACTTCCACTTATCGCCTTACAGAAATCAACGATACAACGGCAGAAATTGATATTACTGGCCGCATCGCCTCTGGTGATGCTGCAGCCTCGAACACAGCGGGGCGATTGAGAATTTCCGGAGGACACAGCCTTGGTCGCTGCATTGTCGACCGAGCGACCGGACTTCCACTGGAGATGAATCTGACCCGTTACATCACGATGAAACTGACCACGGCTGACGAAAAAGAAGTCGTGCAGGAAAAAACCATCGTGACCACAATTCGAGCGTTCCCGGAAACTCGAGGCCCGGTTGCTGCCGCCCCTGTTTCCACTCCGATTCAGCGCGTCTCAGGATTCAACGAGCCTCAGAATCCACAGTCATCATCAGCGCAGCCCAACTCCAACACTGGCCGCCGCGCGGTTCGAGCCGTGTATCCGGAATAGAATGGCAGTGACATCTTTGAACTGACGCTGGTGAACTGACGCTGTGGTCGATCAGCCAAGGTTTCACCTGTGCCATGCGGTCACTGTTTGCACAGAGATGGTCACACGGTCGTTTCTTGTCACAAGACGGTACGAGCCGCTCTTTACTTCTTCCAGAACTGGAACCAGCGTTTCTTGCCACGGGAAGGTGAACGTGGTGCCACAACATCGAACTCAGGAACCAGCGACTCTTCTGTCAGAGCCCGCTCCCAATCCTCTTCGCTGGTTTGGTTTTGTCCTGAAAACTGGTCGTTAAAAGAGTCATCTCCGTCGGGAGAATAAAATTTCTCGTTTCCAGCCAGGTGAAGATTTGGTGACTGGGTATCGAATGACGGTTCGTCATCCAACGATGGCTCTGAGTCGCTATCCGCGTTGCCTTTGGCAGTTCCATGATTGGCAGAATTGAATGCTGTTTTAACACCGGGATCCGCGTTTGCTGCAGAACCAGAACGTCCGCGAGGAGCGAATTGCGGATCGTGCTGCATCTGAAGACGAACGTAGTCTCCCAGGTCCATGACTTCCACGTTTCGAGGCGGCTGCCATAACGCTTCCGCCATCTGATAACCTGTTTCGATACCAGAGAACTTCAGGGTCAGTTGAGTTTCTGTTTTGGGGAAGTCGATACGAACAGTATGGGGCAGCTCATGCTTACCACAGGACTTGTAGTCGCTGAGATCTGCAATCAGAAGCGGCTGAGCATCGCTGTCATAAAGTGCATGACGGCGGATTACTCCCTGCACGGTGTCCACTTTGATGACTCGTCGCAATGATGAGCCGTCCGGAGCGTCTTCAATGGCAACCAGCCAGACTTCTTTGGATCCCATTGGGGCATGCTGCAGATCGTATCGATCGGCATCGAGTGGTTCGACACCCAGCACGGTCATCAGCCACTCAGGCTCCAGCCGCGGTAAGCCGCCGGGCAAGTGCTGCAGCAAAGCTGAATCTTCATGTTTCCATGTCATGACGACCGACTTGCCCGGCTTCACATAAGCCCAGCAAATATTTTCATTGGAGCCGAAATCCGCATGGCCAACGGTATTGTCGCAAACGAGTCGAAATTGTCCGGGGGCAGAACAGGCCAAAGTCCCCTTGAGTTTCTGAGCGATCATCAGATCAGGGCTTCTGACATGAACCTGAGTATTCATGCAACGCCAGCTCTGCAGTCCGGCGGTTTTGCCGTTCAGATATTCCACCAGCTCGATCCGGCCGATTGACTCCGGCAGCACTGGGTCAACGATACGAACTTCCTGTCGACGCCCGCCCAACTGACAACCAGTGGCTGTCAGAGCAATCAGCAGGATGATTCGAGCAGGGTTCATTAACGGGTGTTCCAGACAAGACCAGTAAGATCAAAGGTTAAGGCAGAGTCTCAAATCGAGTTCTCGATATTTCGGTGACTTAGAATCCCAACCCGAAACGTCAGTGAGGGATTTTACAATGGAACTTTGATCCCTCGCTGACGCTTCGGGTTGTGATAACGGGAGCTCACTTCGTGACTGTTCCTAAGCGGCGACGGAACGACCAGAGTCAAACAGTTGATGCTGAAGCCTTTCGATCTGATCCTCTGATAGTTCCTCTTCAGGAACGTCAAATGGGCCTTCGCCGGCACTGCCGACCAGATGCATCACAGGACGATCATCAATGTCAATGACCTGCTCCAGAATTAATCGTCGTTTTCGTAACAGCAGCAGGGCCAGCACATAGCGATATTGCTGCTGGACGATGTTTGGAGAATCACTTAACTGAAGGAAGTAATCAAACAGTGAGTCCGCATCCAGCTTTGGGCGACCGGCATCTGCAGATTCGGCAACCTGGCATCGCCAGTGTCCAATTGCACCTGTCGGCGGACCGGCCCACACTTCGGCGCTAAAATCCTGTCTGACCAGTTGTCCGTCTTTTTCGAACAACACAGACCAGCACGTATCACCCGGACGGAACGCCCGGCCTGATTTCGCGCAGGCTTTGCCGACAGGGCGAATATTGAAATCCATTTCGAAATCGCCTCGAATCAACCTTTGAGTGAGCAACGGGGCACGTCCCAGTGCCTTCGCGACCAATCACAATTCAACAAAGCCCGGGATAGTACTCCGAATTCTGATTTCCGGCCAAGAGGAACTTGGGTCATGAAAAACGGGCGATTTGGGCGACCTGCGTTGCTATTCTGGCATTTGGTTTCTGAGAGGACGTTGCGAAGTGTTTTGAGCAGATAACACCGGGCGGCTCTCGTGTTGTACCATGCTTCATCGGCCCGCTGCACATTTTCACTCGGATGACCAAAACTCGTGTCTCGAGATTTCTACAATTTGGATGAACTGGTTCAGAAGCTCGGACGAGATCGACGTCTTGTCGAGAAGCTTGTGAATCGAGGTGTCATTCCAGGGCGACGCATCGCGGGCGAATGGCGATTTAACGAGATCGAGATCACTCACTGGCTCGAACAGGATATTCGGAGTCTTGATGATGAGGGCCTGGCTCAGTTTGAGCAGTCTCAGCAGAATACGGAACTTCGGACCCCCAACGCGATAGCTGAGCTGCTGCATCCCGACACCTGTCAGGTTCCGCTTGATGCCGGAACACGTCCGGCGGTTCTTCAGGCTTTGATTGAGGTGGCTGGCCGAACGTGGCATGTCTGGGATCCGGCGGCCGTGCTGAAGGCCGTGAAGGAACGTGAAGATGTCATGTCGACGGGGTTCGAGAATGGAGTTGCCATTCCGCATCCAAGAAATCCACTTCCGGATGCTCTGGGCCAGTCAGTGATTGCCTATGGCCGAACGCTTTCCGGAATCCCATTCGGTGCTCCGCGACGGGTGATGACGGATCTGTTCTTTCTGGTTCTCGCCCGGGATTCCGCCACGCATCTTCAGATCCTGGCCCGCCTGGGACGAATTCTGCAGCGTGAGGGTGTGATCGATCAACTTCGTCAGTTGGAGTATTCGCAGGAATCCTACCAACTGCTGGTTGACACAGACGAACAGGTTAATAAGTAGTCGAGGTGGTTTAAAAACCGTTACAGGCACTGCTGAAAATTCAAAATTTCTGGTCATTCAGATGATCGTCGGGAGCCAGTCCCGTTTTAGAAACGTGTTCCAGTCGAAAGACTGTCCCTGCATGACTTCCATCGTCCTGACAACACTCAACGCCCGTTACATTCACTCCAGCTTCGGGCTTCGCTATCTGCAGGCTAACCTCGGAGTCCTGCAGGCTGATTCAGTCATCCGCGAGTTCACAATCAACGATAACCTTCAGGACGTTCTGGCCGCGATTCTGAGCGAAGCTCCGCGGATCGTGGGCTTTGGAGTTTATATCTGGAATGTCGACCAGACACTGCGATTGATTGCTGATCTAAAGCAGGTCGCTCCTGATGTCGTCGTGGTGCTGGGCGGTCCTGAGGTGAGTTACGAAACGGAGACACAGTCAATTGTGGCTCTCGCAGATTTCATCATCACCGGTGAAGCGGATCTGGAATTTCGGTTGTTATGCGAACGATTGCTGTCGACCGGAGACGCCGAGTCTCGCCGTTCGATTCCTAAGATTCTGCATGCACCAGTCCCTCAACTGGATCAGATTCATTTGCCTTATGAACATTACTCAGCGGAAGATCTTGCTCATCGAGTTCTCTACGTTGAAGCGTCGCGGGGCTGTCCATTTACCTGTGAGTTTTGTCTGTCGGCTCTCGAGATTCCCGTCCGCGCGTTTTCGCTGCCGCTGTTTCTGGAGTCGATGCAGAAGCTTATGAATCGAGGCGCGAAGCAATTCAAATTTGTCGATCGAACATTCAATCTGAATCTGCGGATCAGTCGAGCAATTCTGGAGTTCTTTCTTGAGCGATGGACGCCCGGTTTGTTCCTGCATTTTGAGCTGATTCCCGACCGACTTCCGGAGTCATTGCGTGAGATTATTCAGCGATTTCCTGCCGGGTCTCTGCAGTTCGAAATCGGAGTTCAGACCTTCAGCGATGATGTGAGCCAGTTGATCAGTCGACCTCAGGACAATTTAAAGCTGGAAGAGAATCTGCGATTTCTGCGTAGCGAGACTGGCGTTCATATTCACACAGATCTGATCGTTGGTCTGCCGGGTGAATCGCTGGACAGTTTTGCTGCCGGGTTTGATCGCTTGTATATTCTTCATCCCCAGGAAATTCAGGTCGGCATTCTCAAACGTCTGCGAGGTACGCCGATTATTCGCCATGACTTTGAATGGCAGATGGTTTATAGCCGAAATGCTCCGTATGAAATTCTATCGAATCGGTTATTGTCGTTTGAACAGGTGAATGGGCTGAGACGTTTCGCGAGATATTGGGATCTTGTCGGCAACAGCGGGAATTTTTCGGCCACGTTACGGATGATGCTCGACGATTCAACTTCGGCCTTCGCGGAGTTTCAGGTCTTTTGCGACTGGCTCTATGAGAAAGAACAGCGACGACACGGGATTTCGCTCAGCCGTTTATTTGAGCGTGTGTTTGAGTACCTCACTGATGTCCGTGGACTCGAAGAGCGAAGCGTCGCACTGGAGATCTGGGCCGACTACACTCGCTCCGGTCGCCGTGATCGCCCTGCGTTTTTAAGGAAGTTTGACCTGCCGTCGCCGGCTGCTCGTCATGTCTCTGAGGTTGATCTTCCGGAACGTCAGTTGCGGCATCTTTAGGCGTTCCACGTTTGATTGTTCAGTCTCTGCTCTGAATCGTGCCTGAAAGGAATTACGAAATGTCGTCTGCAAATAAAGTGGCCATCGTGACTGGTGGAGGAACCGGAGTGGGTCGAGCCACCTCGGTGGCATTGGCTCGAATCGGTTATTGTGTGGTCGTCAATTACTCCCGTTCGGAGGCCGATGCGGAATCGACGGTTCAGGAGATCGTTGCTCTGGGCTCACAGGCGATTGCTGTGAAAGCTGATGTTGCCGATGACGCAGCTTGTCGCACTATGGTCTCAAAGACGATGGAAGTCTTTGGACGCATTGATGTTCTGGTCAACTGCGCGGGCACAACGGATTTTATTGCCTTTCAGAATCTCGAAGCTGCCACCGATGAGTCCTGGGAACGACTTTGGAAAGTTAATGTCGTTGGTGCCTTCCATTGTGCCCGAGCAGTGCGAGAACCGATGACGACATCGGGTGGCGGCATGATTGTCAACGTTTCCAGCGTGGCCGCTCAGTTGGGACAGGGAAGTTCGATTCCTTATTGCTGCACCAAGGCCGCTCTGGACAACCTGACTGTCTCGCTGGCTCGCACCTTTGCCCCTCTGATTCGAGTTAACGGCGTCGCACCAGGATTCGTGGAAACTCGCTGGACTCATGCGGGGCTTGGCGATCGGTTTGACACACTCGTCGAGGCCTATAAGAAGAGCCTTCCTCTGGGCCGAACATGTCAGCCTGAAGATATTGCCGACGGCATTGTCAGTCTGATCACTGGTAGCCGCATTGTCACAGGTCAGACCCTGACCGTAGATGCGGGAATGATGATCTCCGGGTTTCAGGTCAAGTTTGACTGACGTGAAGTGTTGTTCATCAGCCTGCGATTGTGTCGTTTAACGGCAAGCCGAAGGCGTCGGTGTTCACTGATGCTGTCATCTGCGGCTTTTCCTTAACCGAAAACGCTACTCACGTCTTCAGAATACCCTCTGTATCAACAACGCCGCGGTCGCCAATGCCGGACTGCTTTTAAAAATTCTGCTTTTCCGCCTTGATGATTGTAGCCTTGGCTACAATACTTTCCTGGCACGGGTGATCTGAGAGCGTTTCTGCGGTTTCACGACCTGGTGGAACTTAACGCTCAGTGATGAACACCAATCGGGAGAACCTCATGGAGTTTGTTTCTTCGACTGTGGCGGGGCGGAAAAAGACGTCCCACTGTGGCTTTACCCTGATCGAGCTTCTGGTCGTAATCGCCGTTATTGCGATTCTGATTTCATTGTTATTGCCGGCAGTACAGCAGGCCCGCGAGTCCGCTCGTCGGACGCAATGTCGCAACCACTTGAAGCAGATCGGACTTGCGCTGCACAATTATCACGATGCACACAGCGTTTTTCCGCCGGCCTATTTTGGCAGTCCTGCTGCCAGCGGAACGGCGTTTGGCGTCAGTTTCCCCGATGACAATCGCAATGGACCGTCCGGGTTGGGCTGGGGCGTGATGATTCTGCCCTATCTTGAGCAGTCTTCGCTCTATCAGCAATTTGATCCAACAATTCCGTTATGGGCTCCGCAACAAACCGTTGCGCTGCGATCGAAGGTCACCGCGTTTCTCTGCCCCAGCGCTGTTGGAGGCAGTGACGGTTTTGCTCTGCGGCGATATACGTCCGGCGACAACGAGTCGCCCGGGAATCCTCAACCTTATTCTCCGGGTCTTACGCTGGCACATTCGCACTATGTGACCATGGCGGGAACTCAGGGACCATGGGCTCGACCAGCGGCGTGGTCGACTGATTTTTCAGTTCCGGAACCTGTTTTGGGGGCCGGTTCAGCCACTATTGACGGGCCATTTTTCAGGAACAGTCGAGTTCGAATGGCAGACATCACGGATGGCACGTCGAATACGGTCTTTATCGGCGAACACACTTCACGGTTGAGTGATAAAACGTGGGTTGGCGTCGTGCCATTTTCTGTAACCTGCAAAAAACAAAATGGCGTTGTCACCGACGACTGTGACAGCGGTGGTGCATTGGTTCAGGGTCACAGTGGTCCGGATCTGCACGATCATCCGCAGGTAATAATCCATCAGCCCAATCATCCTGCTCAGCATCCTGATCAGTTAGAGTCTGATCATGCTGGCGGCTGTCATTGTCTGTTGGGAGATGGCTCAGTCAGGTTCTTTTCGCAATACATGGATGGTTTTACGTGGGCCGGTTTGTGTACTCGAGCCAGTGGTGAAGTCACGGGAGAATTCTGATGTCTGTTGCTCGCCTGTGTGTTTCTTGGCGTGCCTTGTTGCAAACGTTGTCCGCGTTGTTGATTTTCATTGCGGCCGTTGGTTGTAACTCCGCGCCGCCGCTGGGGTCCGAGGAAGTCAGCAGCACGGCTGATGCTCTCTACACCGCTGTAACATCTCGACGCCTGGAACTGGTCGATGCTGTGGAGGAGAGCCTGAAAAGACTGCAGGCAGAACAGCAGGTATCACCAGCCGCGATGACAGCGCTACAGGCCATTATTGCTCAGGCTCGAGCTGGCGAGTGGCAGGCCGCCGCAGAAGAGCTCGATCAGCTCATTCGAAACCAACCAGCATAATCTGACGGCGTTGTCATGGGTCGACGACCTTCACTGAGCCGCAGCCACACTATTCCGTCAGTTGCTTCACATGAGCGAAGCGTGCTCGAAAGGCGGCAGATTCTGCAGCGGTGGTGGTCCATAGAAACAGCATTCCACCTTCATCGACTCGCACATCAAAACCCAGTTGAAGTTTATCTCCGATTGAAGTCAACAAACGCGAGGGCGCGATTTTTTTCTCGCTGCGTGAATAGGTCAACTCATCCAGATTCTTTCCTGCAGCGGCCAGTTCGAAGCTGGAATTAAAGACCGGGATCTTTAGTCGCTCTGAGACGACTGCCAGCAAGGCCGAGACTTCTGCGTCTTCGACATCAACGGGAATTGATTTCAGATAAGCCGGCAGGATCTTTGCCACGGTTTCCTGAGTTTTCCAGCCGGTCGGCCAGAGATTGTTGGTTTCTCCGCCCGCATCAATCTGGAGTTCGAAACGATCCGCGGCAATGCGTTGAGGACGAAAGCCCAGACCGTATTGCGCAAGGACAATCGCGATGCCGCTGCCTTTGCTGCAACCTTTCAGGTCCAGTTCTTCCGGAGCGGATTCCGGTCGACGCCCAAGGGCACGTTCGCGAGCGGCGTCAGCGAATGTCAGTTTCACTCCTTCCGGCAGCCCCAGCGATTCTACCGCCACGAGCGGTGATTCCAGATGAACGACTTCGGTGACCGGTTCACTAAGAAGTTTCATGACTTCCAGCAGTTGTTTTTCAGTCATGCCCCATGTGGGATTTCTTTGGGGTGGTCCGCCGCTTCCGTAATCTCGAAGTTCATCAAGGACGATGCGGAGCTTATTGGAGTCCGTCAGCGTAAACTTCTGGCGACCGATGCGAATCGAGCCGTCGGACGACATGCCGCAGACGATATGCACGGTGACACGGTCCCCCTCAACAATGTCTTCGATGCGAATTTCTTCACCGGGTTTGGGCTGTCGAAACTTTGGCGTATATCCCAATTCCTGAAGCAGTCGGCCCCACTCCTGAGCCTTAACCCGGTAATTCGGCGCTGACTGGATCAGGACATCCAGTTCCACAGTGCGAATGACGGGCCGCTTCGGCTCGGTGCTGTTTTTCCCGGGTGGTAGTTTTGGTGTGGAATCGGATTGTCCGTAGGCCGCAGGCGAGAAGCACAGCGCCAGAGTAAGGATACACCAGCCGGAGAGATACTGTTTGCTGCACATGGAAGCTCACTCGTCTGTCAGGAGATTTGTGAATGTGTGTCTGCTTTTCGTTGACCGCCGAGTTGCGGGCGACGCAGTTCACCCAGGCCGCAGACCTCGCCCACGGCCTGGTGATAAACGCAATACCGTTCAACAAGCAGCAGGCACACTTCGTGTGCCGTCCGCTGATTCGCAAAAGCTCGGCTTTATCCGGATCATGACACAGGAGATATGCGTAGGACAGTGCTTCTTTTAACGGTGTCGGCGATAAATGAAAGGCTGTCAGTTCGTGCTGAGATCGCTATCAGGATTCAGCATCAATGGCGTATCGTTTGGATCTTCAGAGTCGTTTTCGACAGGCTTCTCAGACTTGATTCGGTGAGACAGAACCTGGTCACGGTAAGCTCGCAATGGGCTAATGAGAGCCGCGTTGATGTAGCGTCGTCGACACAGAAAATCTGCCTGACTTACGTTTGCAGCACAGGCCTGTTGCTCCATCTGATCCAGCGCCAGGTTTGTGACTCTGATCGACTGATCCACATCATGCTGGACTCGAACGGCCGACTTGGGTTCCCAGTTCGTTCGTGCTTCCCAGCGTTCGATCAGCTTTTGCACGAGTGAGTTCAGCATGTCATATCGGTCGGCGTCAGCCTTGACCAGTTCTGGCTGATGCACCAGTTGCTCAATCGCTGCCATCACGGGACGGACGGATGCGTCGGTTGACGTTGTGAAGAAGACGGTATGCAGCCGGTGTTGAAACTCACTGGCGGGATCAGGGTGATTGGTCAGTTCGTGCAACCGCACGATTTCGTAGTGCGCAAAGTGGCTCAGCAGCGGTTCCGGGCTGGTCGTAAATCGCTCCAGTTCCGCGATTTTCTCGTTGGCTGGCAATTGCTGAGTTGCCGCAGAGAGAGCATCTCCCAACGCCACAAAATAATCACGACCGAAGATGTCTAAAGGGTGAGACGTCTTGACGACATGTCCCGCCTGAATAATCTCCTGGGGAGGACGGGGGCTTCGCTGCATTTCCATTCGCAGTGACTTGCGATAGGTCCAGGGCTGATCCGGCATACCGGCCAGAATCTCCTGCTGTTGAGACAAGGCATTCAGGCGTCGTTGAACCTCGGCATGATCGTCGCCTTCCGGGATTCTGGCGAGAAGCTGCATCTGATGCGGCCCAAAGGCTACTCGGATTTCTTCGCCGCGTGAGCCTGCTTTTGCAGTGTTGAACGGCAATTGCATCGCAAATCCACCGTGACTGATGGAGATTGCGTGAGGAGGCCGTTCGTGGTTGAAAATCCCGATGGGATCTCGCGCATCCACAAGAGGAAGAACAGCAACCTGAGACCAGTCCCATCCGGTCGTCGCGATTTCCTGCTGGACATGTTCTCGCTGCAAGCGAGAGAGAATTTCCGGATTAACCAGTCCACTACTGCTGTCCGTGGCAAACAGCAGGATTTCTCCGGGCACTGTTTGAACAGCACCCACATGAGAAAACACCTGCAGCATAGTTGCCATCGATTGCTTAACAGGCTCCGGCCCAAGTTCATGCTGACGAAAACGCTGGCAGAATACGCTCTCTGAGTTCATTCGCGAACGTGCTGCTGCATAAAACTCGACAGTGAACTGCGCGATACCCGATAATCGTTGAGCCGCATCAGCCGACGCGACAACCACGTCGAATGATTTCAAGCTGCGATCTTTAAGAGCGACGATCTGCGGAACATGCAGTATTCGAACTCGTTCATCTTTGTCGACTGGAATATCCTGGCTGCCCCACGTGAACTCATGCGCCAGATCTGTCAGGCTGACATCGGAACGAATGGCCACGATTTCCTGAACCGGGAAGTGGCTGCAGGATCGCAGGCAGGCACCGGTATCATCGCCCAGGACAAGTACTCGAGACGGCCTTGGATGGCTAACCAGAGCCATGATCGCCGGTAAGATTTCTTCTGCGGGCTGAGGCGACAGATTTGTGTTTGTGCTGACTTTCCCCAAAGAAACGCCGTTTCTGAGGAACTCCACGACATTCCCGGCTCGTTTCCAGACAGAAAATTCTCCGGTCGGGCCCGTCGCCGTTTTCATCAGTCGATTGGCATCTGACTGGGCGATCAGGTCCTGATCAACGCCTCGTTCGATGGCTGCCTGAGTTCGAGGTGAGAAGATTAGTGACGATGTCCGGACTGTGTCAAAACTGCCGAGAAGAGTTAACAGGGGAATCAACAGCATCGACGTTGAGGCACGTATTTCGAAAGTGCGTTGTTTGATCTGAAGATGCCAGACTGTGTCTGAATTCGTGGATCGGATCTGAAGGAACAGCCCCAGGGCATGCAGAAGTAATCCAAGGGTCAGCGCGAGCATGGGGGACAGACCACGTCCGATAGAGACGAGCCCGAATACCATTCCCAATGTTATTGCCTGGATCTCGATTCGTCCTCCCGAAGGGCGAACTTCCTGACGCGAAGCAAGAACTGCTGGCATCAACAGGGCCGTGGCCAGGAAAGCACATTCGGTAGCCTGGAACAAAATGGTCAGCACGGCAGAACTGTTCGCGCTGCTGATGTTCAGATTCACTTCGGCGAGTCGTCCAAACAGCACCGGGAGCAATGCAAGAATACACAGCGCGATGGCATTCATTCCTTTGACGCGCAGCAATCGCTCCGCAGTCGGAGACGAAAGAGTCAGAGTTGCCACGGAAGTGATACCGGCGGCGATGACCAGAACAGGCACCGTGATCGCCAGGAGGTGATTCATAATCTGAGCAACGGCGACACTCAGAATTCCAACGGTCGTAAAGTGCAGAGGCACGAGCCAGTCCGGAGAGTTCTCCGTTTTTCGCGGCGTTTTAGGAGTGTTGGCCGTATTTGCGGTCGAGAGCTTAAACACCGTATAGAATGCGAACGCGCCGAGCACGGTGCATGTGGGAATCAGAGCTAATGGCCAGGCAAACAGGCACAACAGAGTGGTCAGTGAAAAACCAAGTCCTCCCGTCAGAAAGGAACGGATCCAGGTTCCGCCAGCCACAGGAGTGATTGACTGGAAGAAGATGCCGGCCAGGGCTGTCATGGTGGCCACGATGGCAGACGGAAACAGCAGGGCCAACATTGCCTGAAAGGAACTGCCCGTGCCGACTGTTTCACATCCGGCCAGCAAAGTCGAACTCAGCAGTTCCGGAAGCAGCCAGCTCAGAGGTAACAAAGCCAGCGTGAGCGCAAGGGCAGGAACATTAATACGGTTTCGCCGTACAATATGCACCGGAAGGGAATCCCCCAACCAGCGGGACACAGTGACACCAGCGGTAAAGCCAACCATTAATGCGGTGATTGAAATCGGAGAAGTCCCGCACAGGCTCAGCCAACCGATTGCCAGTTGCGCGACGATGGTTCCCGCAGCCATTGCGGCAAACACACGATTCAGGACGATTTCACAGTTATTTCGTAGAAACGCGAACATCGCTTCCTTGCCTGAGATGTATTTGAGACGTCAGCCATAAAAAGTATAACGCACGCTTTCTAACGGACAATCAGCATTTGCCTCAAGACTGAAGCCTGCACCCATGCATACGTCGCTGGAATGTTCACTCACCGGGGAGATTCATGATCACTTGAGGCTGCAGGGGCTGAGTCGAGCAGGGAAGCCGCTTTTAGCCCGATACGACCTGGGTCAAATCAAGGGTCGACTGACTCCAGCCATGATCAGGGCACGTTCCGAACGCTCGATGTGGCGATTTTACGACGTATTGCCGGTTGACTCTCCGGATCAGGCGATTTCTTTGGGAGAAGGCTTGACGCCATTACTGACGTGTTGCCGCCGCGGCGTCTTTCGGGAATTCGAGAATCTTCTGGTCAAAGACGAGAGCTTCAATCCTACTCAAAGTTTTAAAGCCCGCGGAATGTCGGCCGCGATTACTCGCGCCGCTGCGTTGGGGGTGCAAACGGTGGCTCTTCCTTCAGCGGGAAATGCGGCCGGAGCTGCGGCGGCCTATGCGGCTCGAGCAGGAATGAAGTGTGTCATCTTTGTTCCGGAAGATACTCCGCCAGCGAATATTCTGGAATCAGCCTGTGGTGGGGCACAGGTTTGCCTGGTCAATGGATTGATCAGTGATTGTGGTCGTTTGTGTCGAGCCGCTTGTGATCGATTCGGATGGTTTGATCTCTCCACTTTGAAGGAGCCATTTCGCATTGAAGGCAAGAAGACGATGGGCTATGAGCTGGCGTTCGATCTTGCGGACCTTCGCAAAACATCAGAACTGCAAGTGCCGGATGTGATTCTGTACCCCACCGGTGGCGGTACAGGATTGATCGGGATGTGGAAGGCCTTTGACGAAATGGAAGCGCTGGGCTGGATTGGTACAAAGCGACCTCGCATGGTCGTGGTTCAGGCGGAAGGTTGTGCTCCGATCGTGAAAGCATTTCGTGATGGAGCGACATCCGCGCCGATGTTCCCGAATGCTCATACTATCGCTTCGGGATTGCGAGTGCCTGCGGCGGTCGGTGACTTCATCATGCTGGATATACTTCGCCGCAGTCATGGGACTGCATTGACAGTGACCGATGCTGAACTGATGCAGGGCGTAGAAGAGTTGGCTCGAGTCCAGGGACTGCACTGTGCTCCGGAAGGTGGAGCCATCTGGATTGCGGCGAAACAGTTAAAGGACTCGGGTTGGATTGCCCCACACGAAACGGTGGTATTGTTCAACACCGGGGCCGCTGTAAAATACAACCATTTGCTGAAGTGCGAAAACGCCGTGCGACTTGATCACACGAACCCGCAATGCATAGACCAACTGACTGATGTCTGAAGGTGTATGGGCCTCAATGGCAGTTGCGGATGTTGCGGCTGAGATGATCGCGCTGAGATCTGCTGCTAATCAGGCGGCAACTATTCAGTGAATGGCCGCAGCGTTGGGATTGGAGACATTCGTCGGCTGTGGTAAGGAGTCCGCGGCGGGCGGAGCCGGAAGAACCGGAGGCATGTCTGCAGGAAAGGTCTCCGGAACTGTGACTGGTGGAACATTCTCGGGGATGTTCATAGGTGTCACCGGTGCCGTTGACAGGGGAGGCGACGTTGACGGGGGAGGCGACGTTGAAGATCCGGACGATGTGGGGCATGGAGAAGCAGGCGGACAGGCGCCATTTTTGAATAGTTTTTTCCAACTGTCACGCCACGACTTTTCTGGTTTCGCTGGCGTCACCATGAGTGAGGTTGAAGCATAGTTGTACCAGGCTGCGAGATCATTGGCGATTTCATGGATCAGGGCTTGCGGGCTATTGTGTCCTGGTGCAGGCTGACATGCGGGCTCACGGCAGAACAGTGCCTTCTTCAAACTGAATTTTTTACCTTCGCACTCATATTCTTCCCCCGACCAGGTCGCCGTTGTTGCGAAGACCGGATCCTGAGACTGTCCATCAAGGACCTTAACCTCCAGCGTAGCGCGAATTGGATAGTATGGGCGATACTCAATCACGCGGACAACCAGAATCTGGTCAACGATCGGCAGTGATTCCGAATGATACATGGGATTGGGTGGCAATTGCGGTGGGAGGCCATCCTGCGGAGATGTGAACGCGACAGAAATAATGCCATCAGAAGATTGCTGCGGAAACTGAGGTACGGCAGATCGCGGTTGAAGCGAAACCAGCGGTTCCACGGCCAAAGCCGCTGAGGACAATTGCAGTTCACGCATCAACACGGTTCCCAGATTCGATGCAAAGTGGCTGTGGACCGGGTCGATGCCGCTCTGCATATTCAGTCCCATCCTGAGACCAGGAGTGGATACAGGAGGTGGCACATAGTTGCGATCAAATTTTTCATGAGCGAGAGGGTTCGTGGTGAATCTTGTGGACACATTGGGGCCACACAATTCATTCGCCGACGGTCCGGCATGACAACCGACCAGCAACGCGAGACTCGCCAGGAGACTTCTTCGGAAGACTCCTGTTGCCTGATGGCTTGAATAGCGAGAGTTCGAAATCACAAAGATTGTCCGGCTGCGGACTGTGGAACTGGTCGCAGTGGATTCGTACCACGCGATGGTTTGGCGGCGGGATTTGACTTGTTGGCGGAGCCTGTCTGAGAAACGACTTCCCCAACAATCTCTGACAGCGAATCCAGCTCTTCAAGATATCGCTGGTCGGCCACTTCAGCTCGCCGACGAAGTTGTTCGTTGTCCAGGAGCAACTGCCTTTGTTGTTCCGCCATTTGCTGCATGGTCGTTTTTGCCTTCAACGTATCAAGCTGAAGTTCACTTAATTTTTGATTCATCTCGTGAACTTGCTTCTCGCACTCCGCTATCTTCTCGGGAGGCGAGATTGCGTCGGTAAGGTATCCGTGGTTGGGAACCATTCCGGGAGGACACACGACTGCCGGTAATGACCCTGAATGGGCCTGAGCCCGAAACGCTGAAGCGGGTGCTGCTGTCAGCTCTGGCCCACTGAGAGCCTTTGAGCCCGGGAGTCCAGCTTGAACTGTCGCTGGTGGCAACCCGGGCGTCGTCAATTCAGATTGCCCGGGGACAAAGGCAGTCGCAGCGGGGATCGCCTGAGCAGTCTGCCCTTGTGCCCGACTTGTCGCAGCGAGGTCTGCAACCGGCGGCATGACCTCAGCAACTTGTTGCGATGTCTGTTGCTGAACCGGCTGCTGTAGAGTAGCCGAAGCTTGCTGGGGCACAGCCGAGAGATCCACAGGCTGCTGCACATATGGCTGCTGTGCGACCGGCTGTTGCTGCATTGCTGGCTGCTGCTGTGTTCCATTATTGACCGGAGCGAAGTTCGCCACTGCTTGAGTCGCTGGCAGCGGAGCGACGGGTAGAGCGGTCAATGCATCAGCGCGAGGCGGCATTGAGGGAGCCGCACAGTCAGCTTTGGCCATCTCGGGATTGGCTGTCACCGGGGCCGGGAGAACTGGCTGTGCAAGCTTCGACTTACCGAGCAGATTCTTCGAGAACGCGCAGCCAGTGGAAAGACAGAGGCACAGTGCGATGATCAAGTGCAGCGATTGTGATGTTCTGATTAGGATTGAAGTTTGCGGCATGACCGTCTTCCGTTGCGAATTAAAAACGGAGTCAGCCGCGACACAGGCAATTGGATCACCGTGTCCTGCAGTCATTGCAACTGCTGACAATCGTTCGTTCATCACCAGAGACTCCCGAATAACGTCGTTCAGGCACTCCACATGTTTATTCACTGCGCGGCCATGATTGAGGTAATGATGGGGATCATATGTCCCGCGAACACCCGGACTCAATTTATGCCGCCCCAGGAATAATGGCTGGAACGCCTGACGAAAAAAGCTTTTACTGACTGAAAGAACTGAGATCGCTCGGGACAAGGTCAGGGAATGTACCTGTCCCGATTTGGTTCACGTTAGTTACTGGAGGGTCACACTGCCGTAAGCACATTCGACGACAGTGACTTCACCACACCCGCAGTGAACCATGATTGCAACGACATCACCGGTCTCCGGATCAGTTTGAACGGAGACAGTGGATGGCTCCTTTGAGCAACGAGTTTGTTGTCCTAAGCGAACCGGGGCTTCACTGAATCGAACCTGCTGGCTTGATAAGACGCGACCTCGAGATGACAGCACGGTACTCATGTTTCAATCCGTTCCAGTTTCAATTCAGGGATGAATTTTCAGGGTCGGCTATCAACTGGCTGTATTCAAAACCACACGTTGCCAGGAGAGATGCCGCAAAGAGTTTGGCTGCGGAAGCTGTCGTGTTGCTCAGCCTGTTTTCCGTCTGATGATTGACTTGAGCTGTAATTCTGCGGCTGCCAGAAGTCGAGACACGCGGGATTCCGACAGTCCCAGCACCTGTCCGATTTCCTTCATTCGCATGTCTTCCATGTGATACATCGTGACCGCGAGCCGCATCTTTTTAGGGAGTTGTTCGATCGCATCGGCCAAAGCCATTCTTTCTTCGGCCCGGTGGGATCCTGCGTCGACCTGAGAATGGCGATGATCGGGTGTGGGCAGTTCTCCCAATTCATCCGCCCAGTTTTCGGGACGAGTTAACCGCATGGCGGTCAGGCAGTCTTCCACTTCGCGGACCGATAGACCGGTGGCATCTGACAGTTTCTCCGGAGTCAGGGGAGGTGCCATGTGAACGGATGCGTCTCTAATCAGAGCCCAGCTCTGGAGAATCGCCTGCGGGACCGGACAGTTGCGTCGCAGTTCATCCAGAATCGCACCGCGGATTCGCTGGTAAGCGAACGTTGTAAACGAGGCACCTCGATCCGGATCGTACTGTCCTGCGGCTTCCACAAGCCCCAGAATGCCAGCCGATTCAAGGTTTTCGTTATCAACATATTCCGGCAGTGATCCCAGAAGTTTTCCGAGGATGTGACGAACGTAAGAAAGATGTTCGATGATCAGACGATCTCGAAGATCCATCGTACAGACTTTATTGTACGCTTTTACAGCGGAATTCATGCGAGTGCTCATTTGGATGATTTCGCAGTCTTATTCTTGGCACAATTTGAAATGAGGCCGGGTGTGCGCGGGACATACCCTTGAGTGGTTAGCCTCAATCGTGACCGCGGACTGAATAGTTGCTTCGTACCACTCGGAATTCTGGCCCAACGAATTCTGAGATTTACTCAGAACGATTTTCAGCGCCGGGGTCTGCCATCGTCTGCAGCAGTCTCACAAACCCGCGGATGCATATGGCAGAGATGATCGCGGCCGTGAAGGCACGCAGCACGATCTCTGCTGGTCCGGTGTTGCGAATTATGCCGACGATCATCACCAAACAACTCACAAGCAGTCCGCAGGCCCGGCCCCACGGACGTCGATCGAGTATGATTTGATTGATATGCATTGGATTCAGATCTGTTACAACGAATTCTGATTAAGAGACCATGATGTTCAGAGCGATGAGGCAGTCCTCGGGATCGATCCGAGTTTCTTTGTTTTCATTGTCAGGCCGCACCGCGAAGCTGTCCGGCTTCGTTGCTGGTTTCCGGACCAATAATGTCGTCGAACTGCAGCATCACTGCGGAATCAATCACCAGATCATTGGGGACTTCCTGGTAGGCGATTACTCCCACGTCGGGAGTTGTGCGTGCGAGCAATCGCTTGAGAGGACGCCGTACCTTCTGATCCACCAGCAGAGCCAGCGGTAATTGATTTCGCTCAGATTCCCGCGCGGCTTTGCCGACGGCTTCAATCAATCGCGTCAGCGGGCCAGCGCCCAACGCCAGCTGATCCTGATGCAGTGACTGCCGCATACGCGAATCCAGTTTTGGCTCCATCGCGACAACTCGCAGACGACCATCGGTTCCACGGAAGCGTTCACAGACCAATCGGCCCAGATCAACGCGAACGTGATCGGTCAGATCTTCGCTGGTCTTGGTCTGAGGAGCATGATTCACGATGGACTCGAGAATCAGAGTAATATCGGCGAGGGGAATCCGATCCTCGGCCAGTTGAACAAGAACCTGATGCAGCATTCCCATACGGATAGTCTCCGGTTTAATCTCTTCAACAATGGTGGGGGCAAACTCTTTGGCTCGATCGAGCATCTGCTTCAGAGCTTCACGCGTGAGCAATTCATGCGCGAAACGTTTCAGTACTTCACCAAGATGAGTAATCAGAACACTAAGCGGATCAACAACGGTGCATCCCTGAATTTCAGCCAGCCTTCGGCTCTCGGAAACAATCCAGCGGGCATTCAGACCAAAAGCGGGTTCAGTTGTTGGTTCACCGGGCACACTGGAATGACGACCTTCAGGCAGGATCGCCAGCAACTGTTCCGTTCGAAGTTCACCGCCTGCGACTCTGCGACCTGCGACGAGGATGCGATACTCCTCGGGCTGCAAACCAGACAGATTACTGTTCACGCGAATCGGAGGTATCCAAAGTCCCTGAGAACGGGAGAACTCCCTACGTAGAGCTGTGATTCGCTCTGAGAGACCCTTGACTCGCTTACTCTGAATGAACGGAACCAGCCGGGCTCCGACTTCAACGACAGCTCGGTCTGTCAGCAGGAACTCATCGAGATGGCGTTCATCGTCAGGCTGCGTCGGCTTGTCCGGATCTGTACCTGCAGGAGCAGCCTCGACCGAAGGAGCCGGTTTACTTCGATTGGCAATCAGCAACAACGCCACGGCAACACCCAGAAATGGCATTTTGGGAAGTCCGGGCATCAGAGCAATCAAGGCCAGAATGCCAGCCCCGATCCACATGGATCGTTGCGAATGAAAAAGCTGTCCGCCGATTTCATCACTGAGGCTGTCGTCCGACGTTGTTTTGGTAACCAGAATACCGGCCGAAGTTGCGATCACGAGTGCCGGGATCTGAGTGACCAGACCGTCGCCGACGCTCAGAATGGAGTAGGTTCGAACGGACTGGGCGAATGACATTCCGTTGACGACGCCCATGATGACGCCACCGACGAGATTCACGCCGGTAATGATCAATCCGGCGATTGCATCTCCACGGACGAATTTGCTGGCACCGTCCATCGCCCCGTAGAATTCTGTCTCACGAGATAACTCATCGCGTCGTCGACGGGCTTCTTTGTCGTTGATGCTTCCGGCATTCAGTTCTGCATCGATCGCCATCTGCTTGCCGGGCATCGCATCCAATGTAAATCGAGCCGACACTTCGGCGATTCGCCCTGCACCTTTGGTGATCACCATAAACTGAATGGTCACCAGAATGAGGAAGATCGTCAGGCCGACGACCAGCTCTCCGCCCACGACGTAGTTACCGAACGCCGTCACGATATGCCCCGCATCGCCTTCCAGCAGAATCAGTCGCGTTGTGGCGACGTTCAGTGACAGGCGATAAAGCGTGAGCAGCAGAAGCAGCGAAGGGAAGACGGTCAGCTCAAGGGCCCGTTTAGCGCTGAGCGTCACCAGCAGCAGCAGAACTGTCGCCGCCAAATTTGCCGCCAACAGCAAGTCCAGCAGCCACTGGGGCAGCGGAACCAGCATGACCACCAGGCCGATAATCATGCCGAATGAAAGCAGAGTTTCGCTCTGCTTCATCCAGCTGCCGGTCGGAGGTATGGCGATTGCGGGCGTTGACATAAGTGATCTGGAAACTCAGTAAAGGATCAGGATTACGATGAACGATTCCGGGATTCGACTGTGCTCAATGAAAACTCAGACTCAGCACTTTGGCGATAAGTTGCCAGCCATCGACCAGAACAAACAACAGAATTTTGAACGGTGTAGAGATCACCATTGGCGGCATCATCATCATGCCCAGTGACATGAGAATGACTGAAACCACAAGGTCGATGAGAATGAACGGGATGTAGAGACAAAAGCCCATGATGAAGGCGGTCTTGAGTTCGCTGATGACATAGGCCGGGATCAGGACATCAAACGGAGTACTCTCGGGACGTTCGATCGTGGTGACGTTGGCCATTCTCGCGAACAGAATGATGTCTGCTTTCCGAGTTTGGCGGATCATGAAGTCGTGAAGTGCGAAACGACCATTGTTCCAGGCAGCCTGACCGGTAATGGTCTCAGCCAGATAAGGCCGAATTGCTTCCTGTTCAATCTTTGTGAGCGTCGGCCCCATGACAAACAGAGTCAAAAACAGCGACAGGCCAAGGACAACCTGAGTCGGCGGAATTTCCTGTGTTGAAAGCGCGCGGCGAACGAAGGACAGGACGATCACAATCCGAGTGAACGCCGTCATGGTAACGAGTGCTGCAGAAATCAGAGCCATCCCGCCGAGGAACAAGGCAACCTTGATCTGCGGCGAGAGTCCCTGAAATGCTTCAGACTCCAGTATTTGTTGAACTGTTTGTGCGGAATCCATTCCGACAGCCAGACGATTGAAAAAGGTAACTTGGCGAGAGCTTATTCTATACGTGGCCACTATTGAGGCGATTCTCGATAGGCTATCCCACGAATGATCGGCCTCAATTAAAACTGTGCGAAGAATCGGTTTGTGTTTCAGAGGCAAGGACGGTGAGGTCTGTCCGAGCCTTTGCGGGACGTTCATAAATCAATGGCTCATCCGCTTCCGTCAATTCATCCTGAAAAGATGGAGGAGTCAGAACCAGTTGTTTGATACCGCCAGCATCGAAGGCTACTAACGCTCGATGTCCAGCCATTTCGATCAGTGACACAGACCGACCCGGTCCGAGTGACAGAGTTTCAATCACGCGTGATCGTGATCCAGGGGTTGGGAGCAGGCCACGTTGGCGTTGCCAGCGGCGAACTCCCAGAGCAGCCAAACTGAAGAGGCACAACGCGATCACAATCCACGCAACAGCTCGCGATAGAACCTGCACAGGACTGGTCTCAATAGCAACTTCGGCCCCGCGTTCCCCGATCGGGGCAGACGCACTCTTTGGTTTGGCATCATCTCGCAGGTCCAGAAACATGCCGGTATCGGCAGATGATTTGAGAGGCATTGAGATATCAGCAGGCTTTTGCTCAGACGCGGCCGATGGCGTTGGCTGAAGTTCAGAGATCGTTTCAGACTGACGGAGTGCAGTCAATGAACTACCTCTTGCCGCTGAGTTGCCAGGAGCCGTATCCGATTCTGGTTCCCATGCGGCTTGTTTGATGGCCGGTGAATTTTCGTCACCGCCGTGCGAGATCTCGCGATCATCAGTTTGATCCGGGACTCTGGTTCCATTGACCGAAGTCGCCGAGCGAGTGGAACGGAGCGCAGAGGAACTCTGCTGCGTATTTCGGTGAGATTCGCTGCCGTTGCCATTGGAGCGAACCTGTGTCCGTGCCGTGCGCTGTGGCGTTTGTTCGATCTGTTGAGGCTGTTCGATTCCGGCTTGCTGTTCGAGGAATCCCTTGAGCTTTGAATCGATGGCAGATGATTCACCGGCACCTGTTGTCGAACGTCTGCGGAATTGTCCAGAACCGCTGTGCGACTGCTGGCCCACCGCCGAGGAGGACACAACAGATGAAGCAAGAATTCCAGCGAAAACGACCAGAATCAGCGGCGATACCCATCGCGCACCGGGACGTCGGGTCAGAGTTGAACTCTGTACGCTGGTCGTCGTGGATGCTGATTCGAAAAGCCGCATGATAAGTTTTCTGATGTGAAGTCTTTGAGCGTCTCCTGACGCTCAATCCTGTTCTGCTGTTTCGCCGTATCAGCCGGAACGCGTTAGCGTCCGGTTTCCCGAAGCTCTGTCCAATTCCTGTCTACCGTTTGCGAGCGGCCGAAGAGCGAGACGCATCTCGTCCTTCTTCCGCATTCACAATTTCTGTGATGCGAACGGCGAATCGATCATCGATGACGACCACTTCGCCGCTGGCAATTCTGACGCCCTGAGCCATCACGTCGACTGGTTCCGAGACAGCTCGATTCAGTTCGACAACAGCTCCCTCACCCAATTTCAACAGTTCACCGATCGGCATGGTGACTCGACCAATCTCCACAGAGATTTCGATGCTCACTTCTGCAAAACGTTCCAGCGGCATAGCCGTGCTGGCTCGAGTTCGCGATACCTGCGGAAACTCCACCGGATGTGCCTCAGGAACGGAGGGATCTCCGCCCGGCATAATCTGGTCGAGCGCCGATTCGGTCGCTTCGAGGGTCTCGGCTGACGGTTCGCTCACGCCTGTCTCCTCATTCTTTTCTGGATGCCATAATACGGAACCCCTGTCGCTGCCCCAGACGACAAGGGAAGCCTAACCACTGCAGATGTCCGGAAACTCGCGCTTCCAGAGGACTGCCCGATGACTGATCAAGAATCAATGTGTCGCCCACGGCGAGGTTATTCATGTCGCCAAGCGTCAGAGTCGCTTTGCCAAGACTGACTGACATTGTGACCGGAAGCGTTTCCGCCAGGGCTCGCATCTGTGGTGAAACAGACTGATCAACGGCAGGAGGAATTGCGGATTCATTGATGCCGATGGAGGCCAGACCGGCCTGAGGCATCAGCATCACAAACGTTTCTTCACCCACGGCCGTATTGATCTGACCCACGATTCGAACAAGATTCTCGCGAGGCTGAAAGACACGGCTACGAAGGGGGCGAACGATGACCTGATCCATCTCGACGGGCAGCGGTGTCACTTCCGGCCAGCCCTGACTGAGAGCTCGAGCAATCTCGCCGAACAACAACTCAACCAGCGAAAGTTCCGCGGCAGTGAGTGCTCGCTGTTCCGGCCATTCTTCGCCCAACGTTCCCAGCATTTCACTGACGACAGTCAGAACGAGGCGATTGGAGAAGGCAACCATGCCGTCGAAGCGATCCGGACCAATCTTCAGGAGAGCCGCATAGCCGGGATCCGGAAGAGTCTGCTGAGCCTTTTGTGCGACCGATGAATCGATCCGAGCCGGCTGCATGGTGATTCGATCTCCAGCCAGCGCTTGCCAGTATTCCTGGAGCATCGACGTGGCCGTCGCATTCCATGAAGACAGCGCGCGATTCGCCGATCCGGCCAGTCGGCGCGGTGCGGAGAAGTCGACACTGGAGAGTGAATCAGGACTCGTCATTGAACGTTAAACTCTTCAAACAGAACGTCATAAATCTGGTCGTAACCATCGGGGCACAACACACTGTTGAAGTGATCGCGAATCTCTCGACGAAGCCGATTCTGCCCGGCCGCTCCTCGGATATCTTCAATGCTCAGGTCCGAAACCTTGCTGAGCAGCCAGTTTCGCAGTACAAATTTCTTCGCGTCGACCTTCTTTTTGAATTCGTCTTCAACGGACTTGGGTATCTGCAGCGTGATCGAGAAGCTTAGAAACCGTGTGAGGCGACCTTCGTTCAGATTGACAGCGATCCGTTGATCTTTGTCAGGCTCACCAAACGGCTGGAAAATTGTTTCTTCATCTTTTGGCAACGTGAAGGCTTTCACCTTCTTTGACTTTGTGGAGCCACCGTGGCCAGTAGCACTGGGCGGGGTGCTGCCGTGCGATTCTTCGGCAACTGGTTCTCCGTGTTCGCCTTCGGTTGTTTCTTCAGCATGTTCCGCGTCGGCCGGAGCGTGACTTTGTCCCGCCAGCATAAACGGCATCGCGCTTCCCAGCCCCGCGCTGATCACTCCGACCGCGATCCAGGGAACAATGCTGCCACCACCAGAAGGTTTTTCGTGACCTTCTGCGGCGGGCGCTTCCTGTTTAGCATGGTCTGACATGACAACAACTCTTGTTCTGACTGATAAAGGTTCGTCGATTCGGTCCACCCGAAATCGTCTCTCCCACAAACAAAGCAGCGCATGGCCGTCTGTGCGGCTGGCATCTGCCCGTGTCTTCTCAATCGACCGTTGTTGTCGAGGTACATAGTGGATTTACCGATCAGGTAAACTCTGACGCCTGCGTTGTGTTGACCGGCGAAGGTTTTGCCATACTGGAACAGTGGTGAAACCCCTTAGCGCAGGGGAACTTCCTGTGAATGAGGGAAAACACTCAGCGATGAGTTCTCAATCACTGATGTTCAAATCTTTCGGTCCTGCAATCTTCCGGTCGAGGGCTATGCGTGTGGCGAAGAGCTCGGACCGAAAGATTCCGGGACAGAAAGATGGCTTTCGATTAGGGCCAGATTGTCGTCGTGTATGGTTGTGAAAGTAGGTCCTTTCTGCCGGAAAGGACTTTCGCCGCAAGGCGAACCCTGTGTGCAATTCGGTGAGGATTGCAGGCGGCATCGAATTTCACATGCACCGAGGTCGCGGCAAGCCGCGAAGTCCCGCCCGGCAGGCGTGACCTACTTGAGGTGCTTCTTGTTGGGAACCGGGCGAGATTCCTGGTAGACTACCGGCCCGCGAGTTTTCCAGTGATCTTGCCCAGCCTCACCATTTCGTGACGTGAGCCCTCCGATGAATTCAAACTTCTTCCGGCAATATCCCGGCAGGATCCGACGTTTCGGCTTTGTTTCCCGACTGCTTCTCTTATTAGTGCTCCTGCAACGGGACGCTGGTGGTCAACAGGCATCTGGCACACCGGCGAAGGTCGATTTCAATCGAGACATTCGGCCCATTCTTTCCAATCACTGCTTTCAGTGTCATGGTGCGGATGAGGAATCTCGTGCGGCGGATCTGCGATTGGATGTTCGTGAGTCTGCCGTTGAACATGGTGCGATCGACGCCAACACTCCAGATAAGAGTTCTCTGGTGGCTCGAATTCTGGCGACGGATCCGGAGGAGCGGATGCCTCCAGCCGAGACCAACAAACCTCTGACCGAACAACAGATTGGTTTGCTCAAACAATGGGTTGCGGAAGGTGCAGCGTATCAGGATCACTGGGCGTTTCGTCGTGTGGAACGACCGGCTGTCCCGATGATTGAGAATGACACCTGGAGTCGGAATGAGATCGATCGATTTATTCTGCAACGACTTCAACAGAGCGGCCTGCAACCTTCTCCGGCTGCGGATTCGGCGACTTTGATTCGTCGAGCCACTCAGGATGTGCTCGGATTATTGCCGACCGTGGAAGAGGCAAAAGCGTTCTCAGAGGATTCTGCTCCTGACGCGTGGAATCGACTAATCGATCGACTGCTGGCAAGTCCTCATTATGGCGAACGCTGGGGCCGTCACTGGCTCGACCAGGCGCGGTATGCGGACTCCAATGGGTACACGATCGACGGACCTCGCGTGATGTGGCCGTATCGTGACTGGGTCATTAATGCACTCAATCGAGATGTCCCGTTCGATCAGTTTACGATCGAGCAACTGGCGGGCGATTTGCTTCCGAATGCGACGAAGTCACAACTGGTGGCGTCCGCATTTCATCGCAATACGATGATTAACGAAGAAGGCGGCGTGAAGCCCGACCAGTATCGACACGAAGCCTTAATCGACCGCGTCAGTACCACTGGAGCCGTCTGGATGGGGCTGACGATCGGCTGTGCGCAATGTCATTCGCACAAGTTCGATCCGATCACACATGATGAGTATTATCGGCTCTATGCGTTCTTCAACGGAGCTGCGGATGCCAACAGTGCGGGTGAGCTGGTTGAGGTACGAGCCGATGAAATGTTCGGCTGGTCCGATGCTCAGTTTCAGCAACTGGAAGAATTACAGACGCTGCAAAAGGAAAAATCTCAACTGGAGAAAAATGCGCCGGATCAACCGAACTTGTCAAGTCTGGATTGGCAATGGCAGTCGGCGAAAGTGACTGCTGTGCGAGCCTCCGGCAGTATTATCCTGAAGATTAACCCGGACAGTTCGCTGCTGGTGAAATCCGAGCCGAATGCCAACGATGCCTACACCATTACCATTCAGAAGCCGGAAGCTGCAGATGCCTCCACGAAGATTACAGCCATTCGTTTGCGAACAATGACGGACCCCAGTCTTCCGGGCGGAGGCCCTGGAACGGCCAGCAATGGTAACTTTGTGTTGACGGATTTTTACGTGAAGTCCGGCGTGAACGAACATCGCTTCGCGCGAGCGTGGGCTGATCATAGTCAGCCAAAGTATCCGGTTGTTGACGCAATCGATGAACTGCCAACGACGGGCTGGGCGATCAATGTGGACGACGCACAAAAGGCGGCCGGAGCAAAAATGAATGCTCCTCATGAGGCCATCTTTGCTCTTTCTGACCCCGTTGCATTTACCGACGGCGTTCTGAATGTGCTGATGCGTCATGACCTGAATAAGAATTATCTGACCGGGCACTTTGCGATTGATTTTTCGACGGCCCGAGTTTCACTCGATTCGCCCGGAAGCATTTCTGCGATGCGTCTGGCGGAGATCAAGAAACGCATTGATGAGCTGGAAGCCGCATTGCCCGCCAAGGGAGCGTCCTTCAAACAGATGGTGATGAAAGATCTCGAAAAGCCGCCAGAGACTTATTTGTTGACTCGTGGTGACTTTCTGAGTCCGGACAAGGATCATGGACCACTATCGGCCGGTGTTCCTGCGGCTCTGATGAGCGAGGACTCATCGCCGACATTTTCGAATCGTCAGGATCTCGCGCAATGGCTCGTGCATCGAGATAATCCGTTAACCGCTCGCGTCACCGTGAATCGTGTCTGGGCACGGTACTTTGGGCGAGGTCTCGTTGAGACAGAAAATGATTTTGGTTACCAGGGAACTCTGCCAACGCATCCGGAACTTCTGGACTGGCTGGCAGTCGAGTTTATGGAGAATGGCTGGTCATTGAAGCATCTGCATCGCACCATTTTGAACTCAGCGACCTATCGCCAGAGTTCTCAATTGTCGCCAGAGAATCACTTGGCAATGACAGTGGATCCCGACAATTATCTGCTGTCACGTCAGACTCGTTTTCGAGTTGAAGCAGAGATTGTGCGAGACCTGGCCGTGGTGGCGAGTGGATTATTCTCGGAGAAGATAGGCGGCCCGAGCGTCTACCTGCCTCAGCCAGACGGCATTTACGATTTCACGCAGAACAAAAAGGACTGGCCGACCTCAACAGGGCCTGATCGATATCGTCGCACGATGTATACGATGTTTTATCGAAGTGCTCCGTATCCGTTACTGCAGACGTTTGATGCGCCGGATTTTAGTACCGTGTGTACTCGCCGATCGCGTTCGAATACCCCGTTGCAGTCGTTGACCGTTGCCAATGACAAGGTGTTTACGGAGCTGGCCGAGGGGCTTGCGAGGCGGACTCTGGCTGCTACCGAATTAACAACTGACAAAGACCGCTGTCGGCAGATGTTTCTGACCTGCCTGACTCGAGAACCGTCGCCGCGTGAAGTCGCTGTTTTGGAGGACTTTTTGAGTCGTGAGCTGTCTCGATTTGTCTCCGCTCCCGTGGAAGCCGCCAGGTTTGTCACACGGACTGAGACCGATTCGCCAGTCGAAAATTTGGCCGCCTGGACCAGCGTGGCACGGGCGTTGTTTAATACGGATGAGTTCCTGATGCGGAATTGAGCGGTGTTTTCGGACGATCAGCCGGAACGCGTGATACTTTGAGTGGTGTGTGTTGTGAGTCGCCGGATTCGTGAGAATTCGGAAGGCTTCCGATAGTCCCACCGAATTCTCACGAATCCGGCTACAAAGAAACATTGACTCTTAGCGGAACATCGCAAGCTGTTCGGCGAAGCCGAAATGCCGACTGAAGTCGGCACTACGAAATGCACTCAGGGACTGCCTGAAGTGTGCCAATGACGGGATTCCGGTTGTACTGATTCGCAATGAAGGGTAAAACCTGCGAAATTCAGTGGTCCTAACCACCACTGTTTTCAGTGACCAGGAAGTCACCGCGTGGAGTTCAGAGCGTGTCCGTGTTGCCGAACCATGGATTTCAGTCGGGCGATCTTGTCGTCTATACCGTAACAAAACAAAGTCCTCACCCAGGACCGCGCGCTCGGTCTGTCCATCCTGCGGAGTTAGGCGAAGACTATTCTTACGTTGTCGACAAATTCTGGATGGTGGTCGGACCTGCTGCTGGCAACAAGCTCACGATCGTGACTCGCAAAGGTAAGACTCGCGTTGTCGACGCGACGGATCCGCTGTTGCGAAAAGCCAACTGGTGGCAGAAATTTCGCTACCGGGATCGCTTCCCCAGCCCCGAAATTCTGCAGACCGTGAATGCTGATGGCGAGACGTCGCAGGCATAGCAGCAGTGCTGATTGCGTCCGTCAGGTCAAATGAGAAGGCCTTTCAGGAGCAAGTGGAGGCCTTGAACTTATCACGCTCTGCGGATGGCTCAGGCCAAATATCGTGGACGGCAACTCCCACCGACACCAAACGCCTTGCCGTGACAGTGATCGCAGCTTGAACATCGAGATCGAATCGCGCCCACTGGCTTTGAGCAATGCGCATCCGCTAGAATTTGCAGCATTGGTTTGATTCCTTCATCACGGCGGCCCTCATTGGGGATTCGATTCGCGTGTCCGAAATACAGTTTGATATCTCCCGGGCATTGAAGCTTACGCCGAAACGTTGGGCTCGTCGCAGAATTTGGATCTGGTGGATTGCTGTAATCTGCACCGGAATCTTTGTTTTCTGGGCTGGGGGCGGCGTGGGGCGAACATTAGACGCGGCGATCGCGAATTCGATTTCACGGCGGGATTATGAACAGGCGGAGGGGTGGCTGAGGTTCTGCGAGAATCTTGGATGTTCGACGCCGGAAACGCTGCTTCTGAAGGCGCGCCTCTTCAGAAAGCAACTGAAGATCAGTGAAGTTCCGGAACTCCTGGTAGCGGCCGATGCTGCTGGCGTTAATCGGGCGAGAATACGAATAGAATATCTACTACTGGAAGCACAAACCGGGAGAATCCGGCATGTCGCTGAGCAATTAAACGCTCTGCTGCAGCAAGGTGGTGAAGATGGCGCAGAGATCTGTGAGGCGTATGTAAACGGCGCAATGATGATCGGAGCTACCGAGGTGGCGATGACGATACTGCCGGTCTGGAAACAAGAGTATCCTCAGGACCCTCAGCCCTATTATGCAATGGCGAGAATTCTGGAATATCAGCAGAACATTCCGGATGCAATCCGTGAACTTGAAACCGCAAATTCAAAAGATAGTCGACACTGGCCGTCCCGATATGCCCTGGCCAGAATACTTTATGGCGAAAACAGAATCGAAGAAGCTCAGCAGCAGTTGGAGATCGCAACACAGATGCAGTCCAACGCAGCACCTCTGTTATTAAAAGCAAAGTGCCTTCGGGCCCTGGGACAACTGCAGGAGGCTCACTCTGCACTTGCACCATTTGCCACACTGGATCGGAATACTGTACTGGAGAGTTTCTCGATCGTTGGCGAACCGGAACGTGGTTATCCCATCGAGTATGAGCTGGGAACACTGGAAGCTGCGCTGGGAAATCACGCTGAGGCACGACGCCTGCTGGAAAAAGTGCTGCAGAACGATCCAAACCACCTGGATGCTCGTTATGCAAGAGCGTTATCGTTGCGTGATCTCGGAGAATCAAAATTGGCGGAAACGGAATTGGCGGAAGTGCACCGGATTCGGACTGTGCTGACAGAAATCGACCGGTTGGTCGATGACATCAATAAGAGTCCGGCAGAACCTCATCTGGAAGCACGATGTCGAATTGGCGAGTTGTTCCTGAAATATGAAAACGCTCGCCGTGGAGTCTTCTGGCTGCAGGAAGCACTGAATAAAGATCCGAGTTACCGTCCGGCCCACAAACTTCTGGCCGATTACTATGACAGTCTCAAAGTTCGCGAGCCGGAATACGCAGCTCTCGCTGATCGACACCGCAAGGCCGCGGATGGGCCTGCCGAGCTGCCGCCTGAAGCAGGAGTTAAGCCGTGAGGACGTTTGCACATGCACTAGTCCCTGTACTCGTTGTCTTGGCGGGCTGTCAGGAACATTCGCCGACAAAGCGCGATGTGACACGGCCAGCGGTAAAGGAGTCGGCGAACTTTGTGGACATCACGGAGCAGACGGAGCTCCATTTTGACTACCAGAACGGTCGCGAAGCCGGGTTGTATGCCATTCTGGAGTCACTCGGCGGTGGTTGCGCGGTTCTGGATTACGATCGAGACAATCAACTTGACGTCTTCGCGCCAGGGGGAGGCGGATTTGTCGATCAAATGCTGATTGTTGGCCGAGATTCATTCCTATGTCGCGGCCGACCAGGACTCAGGTTTGAGCCCGTTGCTGAGGTTGCGAGGTGTGCGACGTCGAAACACTATTCACATGGTTGTGCAGTGGCCGATTCGGACAATGACGGCTTCGCCGACATTCTGATGACAGGGTACGGTGGCTTGCAGTTTTATCACAATCTGGGTGACGGCACCTTTGAAGAAGTCGCAGCCGAGTCTCAATTGGTTGATTCACAGTGGAGTTCAAGTGCCGGCTGGGGAGATCTGAATGGCGATGGCTTGCCGGACCTCTATGTGTGCCATTACGCAAACTGGTCATTTGATAACAATCCCGTTTGTGCAGGTTCTGGTCCCGACAGGCGAGATGTTTGTCCGCCTCGGGAATTCGAGGCCTTGAATGATACACTCTACGAGAACAACGGAGACGGAACGTTTTCCAATAGCAGCCAAGCAGCCGGACTTGTGCCAGGCGGCAAGGGACTTGGTGTTGTGCTCGCGGATTTTGACCACGATTTTGACACGGACATTTATGTGGCCAATGACACGACCCCAAATTTCCTCTATCAAAACGATGGGACAGGAAAGCTGACAGAGATTGGTGTCGCCAGCGGGACAGCTTTAGATGAACGAGGAGCCCCGACCGGAAGCATGGGAACTGCCGTGGGGGACTTTGACTCGGACGGCCTGACCGACCTGTGGGTCACCAATTTCGAAATGGAAACTTTTGGACTCTACCGAAACCGAGGCCAATGTCAGTTTCAGCACATCAGTCGTGACTCCGGCGTGAATGCCATTGGATCAAAATTTGTTGGGTTCGGTACTGCCACCGAAGACTTTGATGTTGATGGGGATCTTGATATCGCGGTTTCCAACGGGCACGTCATTTGTTATCCGAACGATGGAAATGCCGAGCAGTTACCGGTATACCTTGAAAACCAGGGAAAGGGAATTTTCCGGAAAATCGACCCGGGAAAGGACGGACAGTATTTTTACCGGAAGCATGTCGGCAGAGGGCTGGCAACGGGTGACTTTGACAAGGATGGAAAAATTGATCTGGTCTTTACGCACCTGAATAGTGCGGGCTGCATTCTCCACAACGAAACCGTGACCACAGGGCGGTCAATGCGAGTTGAACTGATTGGGACTCGTTCCAATCGAGACGGTCTGGGAGCTCGTATCCTTCTGGAGACATCGGCTGGCAGTCAAATCCGTCATCTCGCCGGGGGTGGCAGTTACCTCAGTCAAAGCGAATCCGCAGTGACATTCGGGGTTGCTGCCGGAATCGAATGTAAAAAGGTCACTGTGATCTGGCCCAAATCGGGGCTTGAGCAGTCGATCCCAATCGCGGAAAGTGATTGTATCATCACTTTTAAGGAGTCCGATGGGGTTCGAAATTCTGTACATGAGTAATCATATTTTCGCTGATTTGCTGATATTTTTTGCGACAGTGCCTAGAATCCTGCGATCGGAAATTGATTTGAACCGAATTCTGGCATAAAGTCTCAGGTTCTGGACGATTCGCAGGGAGACCGCTTTCTGCGAGCTGTTTTTCTTTTTCCCTTCTTCTTGGAGGTACAGTCAATGCTCATTCGTGGACGTTCCCGAAGTCGCGGGTTCACACTCATCGAACTGCTCGTGGTCATTGCAATTATTGCGATTCTGATTGCGCTTTTGCTTCCAGCGGTTCAGCAGGCTCGTGAAGCTGCTCGCCGCACGCAGTGTAAAAACAATTTAAAGCAACTGGGGTTGGCGCTTCATAACTACCATGACACGTTCAACACGTTTCCTCCGGCACACATTCGAACTCAATCTGCTGTGCCTGCGAACGGCACCTTGACAGGATGGCGAGGTTTTAGCGTGCATTCGATGCTGTTGCCTTACATCGAGCAGGCCCCGTTGTACTCGTCAATTGACTTCAACACGTATTTTGATGCGACGGCTGGCAACAACACCGCACGTCGTACTCAAATCACGGCATTCCTTTGCCCCTCAGACACTCCGTTCCCAGGATCGGTTGAGCGTGGAAACAATAGCTATCCAGGCTGTATGGGTGCAGACGGTGGTCAGTACGGACTGCCAACAAGCACCATTGGGCTACGTCAGGGGCTGTTTCCATTCGACGTGAACGTGAAAATGCGAGATATCACAGATGGTACGGCCAATACGATTGCTTTCGGGGAACATTTGATTGGTGACAACGACAACTCAACGTACCGACCCGGCGATGTGGTACGGGGGATCGTATGGTCAGGAACCAACTTGACAAAGCCAACTGCGGCTGAACTGGAGACTTATGGCACAGCGTGTAATGCTGGCAGAGCAAGCCACCACAGTCACGGTGGACGCGAATGGGCGATTGGGATGCCAGCCCAGACTTTGTTTAACACTTTTGTCCCTCCGAACTGGAAGTATCCAACCTGTCAGCCTTGCGTAGGTTGTGGCTGGATGGATTCTGCGGGAGCTTTCCCAGCCAGAAGTCGCCATACTGGCGGAGTTCAGGTGACATTGGCTGATGGTTCTTCTCGGTTTGTTTCTGAGAACATCGATCTGACGACCTGGCAAAATCTGGGAACCACCCGCGGTGGCGAAGTGCTTGGAGAATTCTAATGACTTTTTCGAAAAACTTTTTGATCGGAATGGCCCTCGTTTCACTCGCTGGATGCGGCGGTGGGACTGCGAATATTCCTGAAGAGGCTGTGACACCTCCGGCAGCACCTCCTGCAAAGGCGATGCTGACCGATGTTGCCAACAGTGGTGAATTAGGTAGCGGTGCCTCAATGATTCGAGAGGCTCTCGAAGCAATGAAGGCCACTGATGCCGCAAAGGTGGAGCCGCTACTCAAGGAAATGACTGAACTGGAAGGTATGAGCGATCCAGCCAAGATCAAAGCCAAAGCAAAGGCGATGGCTGACAAGCTCTGATTCTTCTGTTTCATGAAACGCCGAATTGAAACGGCCCCGAACATTTTTATGTTCGGGGCCGTTTTCATGTGGCCCGTCAGATTTGATTTAGAGACGCAAACAAAACCTGGGCAGGCACCCTCCCAAAGCGTGTTTCAGGCTTTTTCGGGAGCCGGTCCCGGTTTTGTAAGGCGTTCTTATTGGGTGATAATCGAACGGCGAAATCCTGCCCACACTGCACGTGTAGATCAACAGAATCACCCGAGGAAAGACATACCGGAGTATTCTGGTTTTCTGGAAAGGAGATAGTCCTCCTGCTCTCGAATGGAAATGCTGAAATCACAGAGAGTGGGGGCTACTCCATACCGCTTGTCCTGGAGTTTGTGCGTTGCGATTGCCGGCGCGCTTTTGTCGGATGAAGGTTCGAATCGCTTTCACAATTTCCTGACATCCGCGTATGTGATGTCCGAACAGGGGTTTGCAGTATTGGAGCCGTTGCTGCCGGGGCGGGTTTTAGCGAACTCACACAGGAATGCAGAAAAGCTGATTTGCAGTCCGGTTGCCCTGAGTATCATGCCATGGTGCTGATAGTGGTCTTTCCGGTTCCTGCTGGCTGATCGTCCGGATGAAACGTCGCTCACTGATTCTGATGATTCTGATCGTACTGCTCCCCGTCAGTCTGCTGACATGGCTTGGGGTTCGCATGGCGCGGGATGAGCAGTCGGTGACGCAGCAACGATTTCGCAGTGTGATGCAGCAACGGCTGGATGATGTCAACCGGCAGGTCGCTTTGCGGTTTGAGGAATCTCAACGGCGACTTCATCAGATCACCTCTGTGGATGATTTTGATCTGTCGGTATTGCGGGAGGTTGTTCGATCGGAACCGCAGGTCACGCAGTTGTTTGTGCTTTCTCCCGATGGTCGGCTGATGTATCCGAACCCGGCCGGGGTACTGAATGGTTCAGAGCTGACGTTTCTGAATCAGGCGGCCCGGATGTTTACTCAGTGGGATCTTCAGAACGCCATCGCACGGACGGAAGCCGGAGCTGGTGGTGATCGTTCTGCTGTCGCGATGTCCGGTAGCGGCGGGGGAGCATTCCGCTCGGAAGGCGAACAGCGACTATCTCGTTCACAGCAGCAAGCGGATCCGTCCTATGGGTCTGCGGAGAATGTTGTGAACGATCAGATCGCAGCAGGTTCGATGTCCGCTGAAGCGATTGCACAGCAGGAGGCTCCGATGGTGGGTGATGCGCCCCCAGCTCCGAGTCCATTGGAGGAGCTGATAGCGGCGATTAAGTCGGTGAAAGACGCTGGGGCCGAAAAGAAAGCGACGACACTGGATTCTGCGGTTCTGGACGAGAATGCCAGCCCCAGTGTCAGGATGCCCGCTCAGCCGGGGAATTCTGTTCGATCAAAAGCCGAAGTGTCACAACAGCCTGCCCCTTCGGATCCCTTTGAAGCGGCAGCTCCTGAGATGGCGGAGGGGGCTCGCGGTAATCTAAGTGCTCCTGCGGCGAGCAGTGCCCGAACGGGGCCAGCGACCGGAACGGCTGTAGAGACGCAGGCGACAACTCAAGCCGCAGCGTCGGCCGCACCACGACAGAACGAGCCGTCATTCAGTGCCACGGATCCGGCGATGGCCGCCACCGAATTCGCGGCACCGCTGTCTGCCGAGGCCGCAGATAATGATGGGGAAATGGCCGCACCGCAGATGGCTGCACCGGATTTCTCGGCTCGCGCGGAAACGCGAGAACAGCCGGCTCCGTTTCTGCCCTCAAATGGCTGGTTTGTGTGGTACTGGGATCGAGGACTGAACCTGATCTACTGGCAACGCAGGCCGTCGGGCCACATTGTCGGTGCTGCCCTGGAGCGAGCTCGATGGATCTCGGACTTGATCTCGTGGTTGCCGGAGACCGAACGTTCTGGTTCGAAACTGGGATCGTCCGATGTGCAAACTGCGTTTCGAGTTCTGAGTTCATCCTCGGAAGTTGTCTATGAATGGGGCGACGATGTCACCACCGATGCGGTACCCTTCTGTGAAGCTCCGGTCGCAGCGCCTCTGGCCTCCTGGCGACTGCAGTGTTTCATACCGCCCGATCAAATTGCCACGGGCGGTGGCCGCAGTGCGTATCTGGGATTCGCGGCTGGCCTTGGTGCGTTTGCAATCACACTGACTTCGCTGGCGTGGTTGCTGTATCGAGATTACTCGCGTGACATGCGAGAGGCGTCGCAGCAGGTCAGTTTTGTGAATCAGGTGTCCCATGAACTTAAGACACCGCTGACGAATATTCGACTCTATGCTGACCTGCTGGAGCATGATCTGGAACAGGTCGAAGCTGATCAGTCGGAGAAGCCTTTGCGACGGCTGGAAGTGATTTCATCGGAAGCTCAGCGATTGAGTCGCCTGATTGGGAACGTCCTGACGTTTGCTCGACAACAACGCAAGACTCTGCAACTTCATCCGGTTTCGGTCAACGTGATCGAACTGGTGCGACAGATTGCCGATCGGTTTACTCCGTCACTGCAAAACCACGGGATGGAGATTCAGGTCAGTGGCGGGCCGGGGAATGAACTGTGGCTGGATCCTGATTTCGTGGAACAGATTCTGGGCAACCTGATCAGTAACGTGGAGAAGTACGCGGCAACGGGGAGACATCTTGAGATTCGAGTCGCGGTCAGTTCAGAATTTGCCACGATTGATGTGATCGATGCCGGGCCCGGGATTCCGACTGCTCATCGAGCCAGCGTCTTCCAGCCCTTTTCACGGCTCAGTAGTGACCTGCGAGCGTCAACAGGGACGGGGATTGGATTATCGATCACTCGTGAGCTGGCTCGCCTTCATGGCGGCGACGTTGAGCTGAAAGACTCGGCCACTGGCTGCTGGTTTCAGGTGCGATTGAAGTCGCAGCGATGATTGCCGTGCTTCGAGCCTGCCAGTGTTTTGCATGCCGATGTTGCGCAGTGCGACTTTCTCAACCCGACGCGTCAGTTTTGAAGTTGCGCATTTTGGTCAGGGCTGGAAGCCCGGCACATCCACTGCCGGTGGCGTGAGCCACCGGACTGCAAAAAACAATGCAATGCGATTCAGGCCTGAAGGGCCGACACATCCGCCCATGTATCGACCCTCCGGGTCTAAGATTCTTTATGTTCGAATACCGGTGGCTCACGCCTTAGGTTTAGGCACATTTCCGGGTGGCTTCTTGGGTTCTTGCTCCGTCGATCATGGCCTGAAGTTTAGTCCATCCTTTCCAGAGGACCAGCCACCCGGGGTGGCTGTCATGTTTTCGGTTCATGTGGCCGCCCAAT
>JAPLOA010000064.1:0-60000 GCA_026400835.1 Planctomycetales bacterium
GGCGCAAGCGAGCAACATAGAGGCAAAGCCAATCAATTTTATTATCAAAGCCTATTACATTTTTATAAAAAACACTATAGCGGGGTGCAATATTTCCTTCTCAAGTGGTTATTGGTGGCTTACCAAGTTTTAAATAAATCCTAATCAATATGCCCTATCTCTTCGATGCCCGTGTCATCCAAAACCACTTCCCCGGCATTGGGCGCGTGGCTTACAATTTGTTGGCGCATCTGCCGGCCATGCTTGATGAACATGAACAGATTTTGGCCTTACGTAACCCATTCACCCAAAACACACGCTACGATTTAAACGCGCTGGCGCACCCCAAGCTGCAATGGGTTGATGTTGACACGCCCGTATTTAGCCCGCGCAACCTATTATCGTCAACCCGTTCACTGATAGGAATGAATGTTAGCGCCGAGCTGTCGCATTTTAACTATTATCTGCGGCCTTTACGCGCTCCGCGCCCCAGCATTACCAGCATTTATGATGCGATCTCGTTCGTCTATCCGCAATATGTGCCATCATTTAAGCCGTTGGCCAGTGTTTCTGCTGCCGCCTGATTGAGTCCTCGAGTGACGGCATCAGAAACCGTCGGCCGAAAAGAATGATCCTTGGGCAATGCATGGAACAATTCCAGGAGTTCACGCATCAGGATGTTGTGATAAACCGCGCAGGCGTTGTGAGCGTCGAACCATCGGCCGGTGGCCATTTGTCCGGGCAGGACTCCGATCTGTGCTTTCTCCACGGCCGCATCCAGATACTTCGCTTCTCCTGTCGCAGAGGCCAATCGAGCCAGCAATCCCACACTGAATGCATTGTAGTTCCAGTTCGATACCAGTGGCCGAGACATCGCCCAGCCGCCGGACTTACGAGCAGCCTCCAGATACTTCTCTTCCCGAGTCAACTCCCAGGCACTGATCAAGGCTCGTCCGCAAAGTCCGTTATCGAATTGAAGTCCACCGTCGGAAGCGTCAGGGATCCATCCACCGACAACAATCTCCGGATGCTCCTTCATCGCGCGGGCCACGATGTGACCCACCTTGTCGCGTGGATTCAGGCCCGGCCCAACAGGAAAGGGAAAGACACCGGACGAGTGCTGCAGACTGACCAGCCAATCCGCTCCCTCTCGGACAATCGCTGTTAACTCTTCGCGATGCTCAGGGAACAACATGGCCGTTCGAGCCAGCGAGTCCAGAGGCCAGGCGGCTTCACGAAGTCCTGCCTGCATTCTGGTGGGATCTCCTTTGGGATTCTTGAGCCACGGGAGTCCTCTTTTGCCTCGATCAATCTCCTTGATCCATCGTTCTCGAACTGCGGCAATGGAGAATGAAGACTGATCAATCGGTGGAAAGTACCGTGTCGCCGTTTCGGGATTGCCAGCCCACGGGCCAAGAATTTCAACCGCCTCCTGAACGGCTTTTTGAGTCGCCTCGGCATCCTTTGCGGCAAGAGCTTCCCGGCCGCGTTCGAGTGCTGGTCGAACCTGTTTCAGGATTGTGTCGGGCGGTTTGACGCCCGGACGCACTTCATCGGCTGACGAAGATTGGTACCCGGAAAGAGCCATGAAAACGATCACGAGCATCAAAAGACAACAGCGGTTTGTCATACCAGGAATACCTTTCACCACACTGTCACCTCTGCATCAGCCACGGCACAGGCAGGACACACTGCCTATTTTGAAGCACAATCACCAACGGAAGACTTCGCCGAAACACAACGTGACTATTCGCACAATTACTGAGCTATCCCGGCTCGGTTTCTGAAAAACCCCGCTTTTGCAACGGAAAAACGCCCTCCGGAAGCCGCCTCTGTACTTGTGTCGTATCACTTTACCGATAGTCTGATGAACTCCCAACGCTGGGAAGTACTTCGTCATGGGAAGGAGAATCGAAAAGACGCATTCGACTTCCCGATGTGTCAGTCATAAAATTCGGAGCAGTGCGGTATGTGTCCGGGACGTGGAGAGCCCGGCTCGGCTATTTCCATCAGAGGTAGCCTTTCGGTTCACGATGGCCTGCTCCGTGTCGGATCCTTGAAACTCAGGAATATCACAATGAAGAAGATCTTTTTGTCAGCAGCTCTTTCAGCATGCTGCTTTGCATCCGCCGTTGCTCAGGACTGGGGCAATGTCTCTGGCCAGATTGTTGCGACTGGCGCGATCCCGGCTCCGGAACTGCTGCACAAAGCCGGTGCGGACATCAAAGACAAGGCCGTCTGCGCAGCCGGCGACACCTTCAAGGATGACCTGCTGATCGACAAGGACTCCAAGGGCGTTGCCAACGTCTTTGTTTACCTTGCCAAAGCTCCAAAGAACGTCCATCCCGATGCGAAGAAGCCTGAGCCAGCAACCGTTGTGTTCGACCAGAAAGGCTGCATGTTCACTCCGCACGCCATGGTTGTCCTCGGCGGCCAGACTGTTGAAGTGATCTCCAGTGACGCGATCGCTCACAACACTCACACGTATCCACTGAAGAATCAGCCAATCAACGTGTTGATTGCTCCGAACACAGCCTTGGGCAAGGGCGAAAAGGTTGATTACAAGGTTGGCGAAAGCTTGCCGATAAAAGTCACCTGCGACTTCCACCCTTGGATGGCAGCTTACTGGATGGTTGTTGATCATCCATATGCCGCTGTGACTGACAAAGATGGCAAGTTCACAATTCCAAACCTGCCTGTTGGTGAGCACGAATTCCGCGTTTGGCACGAACGCATGGGTTACGTCAATCGCAAGTACGCCGTCACTGTGAAGAAGGGCGACAATGCTCTGAAGCCTGTTGAAGTCAGCGTCGACAAGCTCAAGGGCGAAAAGAAGTAGACTGAAGATCGAACTCTGAAACGCTCGCATTGGAAGCTCGGCTTTTCTAAAAAGCCGGGCTTCTTTTCGTTGATCCCTTTCCGAACGGATATCTCATGTTTCGATCTGTCCTGCGATGTTTCATAATTGCGGCGATCTCTCAAACTTGTCTCGCACAGGAGATCTCTGTCGCGCCGCTGACGGACGATCAAAAAGCAGCCATTCAGACAATCGAACAGTCTGAAGTCCTGTCAACGGTGTCGTTTCTGGCCTCGGACGAAATGGCCGGCCGCGACACACCGTCAACAGAACTCGATATCGCGGCCGCTTATGTCGCGGCCAGACTCAAAGGAGCCGGTCTGGAAGGCCCTGGGCCGGACGGCAGCTACTATCAAACGACCGAATTGACTCAGTATCTCCAGCCCAAAACGGAGGCGACCATCACACGAGATGGAATGCCTTTGGAATGTCGAGGAGTCCTCTTTGGCGGCGAAAAAGAGTGCGAGGTGACCGCGGGAATCTCGGACGGGAAAGACCTGAATAATGTCGCCGGCAAGATCGTTGTGATCGATGAATCCCCCTTGCCTCCTCAAGCGGTCGACAATCCCGGAATGCTGGTCGCCACCTGGTCTCGACGTGTCGCTCAATTGGCCAACAAAGGGGCAGCCGCTATTCTGGTGCGAGTCGCGGACGACAGCATCCTGCCGGAAGCCGCCGGTCGCCTTCGAGAAAAGCCGCTGACGTTTCCTGCTCAATTCCTGACAGCGTGTCCGGTGATCCTGATTGGTGCCAACTCAGACACAACAGGCGAGATTCGCGTCGAAGCTCCCGCACGAGAAACCGTGGCTACCCCCGTCAGAAACGTGATCGGTATTCTGCGCGGCAGTGATCCGGAACTTGCCAAAGAGGCGATCATCATCTCGGCTCACCTGGACCACATCGGAAGACTGTCGGGTGATCGCGGTGGAGATACGATCAATAACGGAGCCGATGACAACGCCACCGGAGTCACTGCTGTCGTCACGCTGGCTGATGCTTACAGCTCGCTCAAACAACGCCCGAAACGGTCGGTCATTTTTATGACGTTCTGGGGTGAGGAAAAAGGACTGCTCGGTTCAAAGTACTATGCGGAGAACCCACTCTGGCCGCTGGACAAGACCGTCGCCAACATCAACATGGAAATGATCGGTCGCCCGGAGGAAAACGCCGAAGGCAAAGCGTGGGGAACTGGCTGGACGCGATCAAACCTTGGCAATCAAATGGCCGCCGGCGCAGCTCGCGCCGATGTGACGATTTTTTATCGCGAAGATGTCAGCGAGATGTTGTACACTCGCAGCGACAATTACGCGTTTGTTCAAAAGGGAGTGATCGCTCACAGCTTTTCCGCCGGATCTCTTCACAGCGATTATCATCAGCCGACGGATGAAGTCAGCCGTTTGAATCTCCCACATATGACTCGCATTATTCAGGGGCTTTTTGCAGGTTCACTGCCTATTGCGGACGGCGAATTGACGCCATCGAAAACAAATCCATAGCCCTTCTGAACAGACCGACGGGTCAGCACCAGCTCAAAAATCAGCAACAACAGAAAGAGGCCCATCAGCAGAGCCCACAGCTCCCAGGTGCTCTCTTCGCCATACATTCGCCGAGCAAGCTCGCTGAAAACCGGCACAAAGTGGATCCGGTCGTTTGTTGCCATTCGGTCTCTGTCCGCTGCGGTCAGTTCCGTCAGATCATCTTCGGAATGGTCATAATTCACCACAAAGGCGTCGCGTGGTGGAGTCGGCCATTCGGCAGGTCCGTCAACTCGGTAAACTCCCGGGACAAACGTTTCGTTGAAAACCGCCTCCGCTGCCGTGAAATCGCTGGCTACGGGAAGAGTTGTTTTCGACCGGGATGGATTGGTGATCGTGAACACTTCAGTACGTTTTTTTCTGGAATGATCACTGGCTGAACTGCTGCTGGCCTGGTTGTCGGCGATCGCGTTACTCTCTGGCAGAGTGAACCGCAGAACCTGAGGTTCCGCGAACCCGATATTGCGGTGGCTCCGTGATGACGCGACGTGAAAAACGGCTTCGTGCAGAAACGGCACGAAGTCAGAACGCGTTGGCAGATCCGTCCACGTTCGGTCAAGCGTTGATGTCAGCACCAGGATAGTGCCAGCCCCGTGCCGAGCCTGCAAAAGCAACGGGGCCCCGTTGCTTAGCTGGGCCAGGGTAATAGGCAGATCAGATTCCAATGTCGCCGACGATGATTCCGGGGCGATCACGTCAGGTTCAACTGTTTTCGTCTGCACCCACGCGCCAAAGCCTGCCTTCAGAAAACTCCGTGATGGATCGGAGCGAAAGCGATCCAACCAGCCTGGTTGAATCGAAAGCGGTGCGAGCTGCACGGGAACGTCCGTCTCGGAGATTTCCTGAGTCCCCGTGACTCGCAAAGACTTCAGTAACCCGGTTGCCACAAAGGATTGCTCAAATGATTCCGGTGTTGTGTTCGGTCCACAGGCAATCATGACACCGTTTCCGGCCGCTGCAAACTCCGCCAATGCCTTGGCAGCGGCCTCCGGAATTTTGCCGACGTTACACAGAACGACAACGGCCGCCTTTCGAAAATGTTCGGGGGTCAAATCCCTGGCGTCAACGACTTGTGTCCGAACCCACGGGACGCCCTGCTCCGAAGGAGCAAACGCCAGCTCGGCAAAAAAGGTTGCTCGCTCAGCCGGCGTCGACGAGGGTACTCCGTTCACAAGCAACACAGACAAGGAATCGGAAATGTGCAACGCCGCATGACTGACGTTATCTGCAACGATCGCATCGCCTGAGATTTCCGCGGCAACGGTCAGCACATGCGTCCCGGCCGAACGAGCCGAGTGTTCGAATTCGGCAATTCCCTCAGACCGCGCAGGCACAGAGACATCCTGAGTCTGTCCGGGCAGAGTCTGACCTTCCCTCTGAAGTCGCACAGGAATCTGAATTTCGCGATCAGAATCATTTCGAATCGGCACACTTAACCGTACTGGAAAATCAGGGACCGACATTTCTCGCGAAATCTCAATTCGTCCCACCGACACGTTGCGGGAACCCGGATCAGCAGGAAGCCCCACATCAACAACCCAGATTTGCGGTCGCACTGCGGGGAACTTGAGCATCTCATCAACACGAGCCCAATCGGCGTCACTGGTCGGACGCCAACCCTGACTCTGTCGATCGCTGAAGAGGACAATTTCTCGCGCAGCAGCACTGGAGCGTCCCAGGATTCCAATCGCCTTCTCCATCGCCGCGACGGCATCACACGCACCGCCCGGGCCGGGCAGAGTCAGTAGTTGCTCATCCACCGCACGGATATCTCGCAGAGGTGATTCAATCACGGCACGCGGGACATCTCGAGCATCAATCAGAGCAACAGTGTCATTGGGACCCAAAGTACGGAGGAATTCCATCGCTCGACGAACAGCGGTCTGGTGAACAGTCTTCATTCCATCCGTCCGTGACATGGAGTTGGAGCCATCGATTACAACGACGACTGTTCGAGAACCGGACGAATAAAAACCGCTGAGAAATCCGCTCGGAATCACCGGTCGCGCGACGGCCAGGACGATGACCGCGACAAGAGCAATCCGCAGCAGAAGCAACAGCAGCTCTTCCAGCTTCAATCGGCGACGCGTACGGCGCGAGGGATTGAGGAACTGCATGGCACCCCATTCTACGACATCGAAACGTCTTCGATTCAGCAGATGAGCAATCACCGGCAGCGCAATCCCAGCCAGCCCAATCAACAGCCAGGGATTGATGAGTGATTGAAGCATGAGAACCACGGCCTGTTTCGAAAATCGGCGTTCCTGGATTTTTGTGACAGCACCGAGACTCAAGTCGATAGCCAAGATCACGCACGGAAAATGGGATCAGCCACAGCATAACACCCAACGTCCGCCGTCGGCCACCGAGTGTCATCAGGATGCGGCTCACGGCCGCCATGCGCAAGTAAACTGTGCCGTTGCTGACAAAAAGTTGTTTCTGAGTGGATTGAAATTCAATGTAGCAGAACATAACGTGCATACGCGGTCACTCTAGGACCGTCGTAGTCAGACTACCTACTTGATATGTTCCATCCAAAGTACAGAGGGTTAGGAATCGCCATGACAACTACCGCAAATCTGGTACCCGGGGCGGGGGCTGGATGAACTGTTTGCGACAGGCTATGAACTGATCGCACAATCATGCGCTGCAAAGGGCCATGGGTCTGGCTGTTCCGGAAGGGCTCGCCGACGCAAGCCTCGGCGTATCAGTCAACAGGCAACAGAGTGGCTCGAAACACGGGCGTTGTTGACCGAGAACCCGGCCAGTCAGATGTTCACATCCCTCAATGAGCAGGTGGCAGCCGGATTTAAGAAGGGCAATGACGCAATCAAGGAGGCGTACGAAGCTGTGAAGGATATTCCGATCGATTTCAGCAATCAATTTGCGAGTGCAAAATCCTGGGTGCTTGAGTTGCCCACAATCACAACGACCAGTCGGGGCCAGCATTCGCTGGACAGCTCGATGCTCATTAACTTTCCGACCATGACGCTGGAAGGGCCTGCATTTTCAAGCCCGACGGCGGTTGCACCTTCCTTTGGTCCGGGACAGGCCTTCCCGTATTATCCGGGCAGTAACACAGCTCCCTACTATTCCATTTACGGAATGAGCGGTCAGGCCTCGTACAACACTGCTACTGGCGCTGGGCAGGCCAGCGGATATGTGAATCTTTGGGCAGAACCAACAGCGACTGTCACGCGAGAAAGCCTGACCGCCAATGCCAGTTACAATACGGGGTCTCCAGCCACAGGGGCAACCGTATCGGTGGTTGGGACTTATGAAAAAGTCATGGCCAACGGAGATCAGGACACATGGAGCGTTAACCTGTCTCTCACCGGTGGCGAATGGAGCGGAACGGTTTCTGCGTCTTCGAAACACGGCCCGATTTCTGTGTCAGGAAACGCAACATTCTCCAACGGCCAAACAGTCAGCCAGAGTTTTACCGGCGACTTTGTGATTCAGAATCATGAGCTGCATGTGGCCTATCACAAAATGCCGCGTGATGGCGAAGACTACGTGACTCAATCGGCGACGTACCGAAATACAGTATTCGAAAACATCACCTTGATGGCCGATTATGCGTTTGACAGCACTGTTGGTACAGCTTCATTAGCCGGAGCGGGCTACTGGTATGACGAAAAAAATTATCTGAGTGCCATGGTGGGAAGCTACGCTCCGCTGGTTGGACCAGCCACGACGTCGGGAAGTATTGTTGGTGCGATCAAGACAAGTGACAATCAGTGGACACTGCAGACATCAGTGACCATCACGAATCAGAATGTTGATGATGCCAGCGCACTCATGCTCACTGATCAGATCCCCGCACAAACGCCGTTCGTTTTCCGTTCGATGTTCCTGCAAAGCTATGACAGCTACAGAGACGGTGTCTTCTGGGGATTGCAAGGTGGTATCCAATACGGCCCCTACAATCCATAAGCGGAGGGCTGCATCTCGACCGGCTGAATTGAGTTTACTCTGAAGCCGCATTCATGATCCAAAGCGACGAGACGTCTCACCTCTACTCAGAGCGGGTATTGAAACCGTGGCATCCGTTTCCATTCTGAGCGATCACCCACAAATGAACCGCTCAGACGGTCACGATACCCGATTGCTTAGGCATTCTTCGAGAATGCAGTTGAGGCGTCCTGAGAATGGAGGACTGCATGTTCGCTAGTGACCCGCTTTGGTGGGCGAAGCGTTTTCTCGCTGCCGCAGCTTTCTGCATAACTACAATTAATCTGCGTCTATTCGCAGCCGACGACCTGACAATTCTCGAATGTCAGCGGAGGTCACCTTTCACATGCACTGCAGGTGAATTTGGACCTCACTCGGGCATTTTCGTCGTGGATACTGGATTCTCTTCATCCGCCACATTTTATCCGGCTCGTTTTCGCGAATCGCCAGAACCCGGATGGCACTTCGGGGAAACACATGGCCAATTTACTATCGGGTCTGGAAGCCTTCCCTTCGTCGAGAATATTCGTATATCCACGTTTGGAAATGTCTCCGAGAAAACTCGATTATTTCTCATCGAGAAACCAGCGAAATCGCTTGTGCTTTTGGGCGTTGACGGCATTCTTGGACTTTCTGAGATGCGAGAAATGGCGATTCGGATTGACCTAAAGAAACAGGTTGCTGCCAGAGTCGATTCGCCATGGTAGCCAACAGCCGGATTCGTGAAAGCGACACTCGAACGACGCCGACGTCTGGATTTTCGATTGCCAGTTACGATTGCATCATCCGTGGAACTGCCGATGATGGTCGATACCGGTTGCTGGCCTTTCATGCTCATGCAGACTTCAACCTTGAAGTTTCAAGCACAGTTAGGCAATGCCGTTCCCGCAAGAAGAGTGAACATCTCCACCGCCACGGAAGTTCGAGAAGCCCAAACCTACCTCCTGAAATCGATAACGATTTGTGGTTTTGAATTTCGGGATATCGAAGTTCAAGAAGCCAACTTCGAAGCTATCGGTATCGGGTGCTTGTCGCACTTCGATGTGGTGCTGGATTTTCCGTACAATGAAATTTGGTTGGCACCGCATTCGAGCGAATGGCCGAAAAGTGTGCCGCCGGAAGCAAGTGGTCTTTTTCTCGCCTTTCTGGATACGAATGTGTTGACGGTGTTTGACGTCCAGAAAGACAGTCCGGCCTCAAAGAGTTTACTTCAGGTTGATGATCAGATCCTGCTGTTTGATGGCAAGGAACCAAAGGATCTTTCGATGATGGAGATCCATCAGCGTAAGACCGAGGCCGGAACCATCCTGCCGCTTCGCGTAAAACGCGGCGACCGAGTGTTCGACGTTCAACTGCCACTTGGTTATTCGTTCGAGTATCCGCCCAAGTGGCCGAACAAGAAGAATGTGCTCGACGAGTTTGGCGAGTTCCTGGAGAAAGATGCCAAATCGCCCGCGTCTGAACACGTCGTGCCACACAAATAATGTTCAATCCAAAAACACCGCGCGTTCAGCGGGGGTTGGCAGGCGACAGGCGTCGTGTTTGCCGAACATTCGGTAACGGAACCGAGACACGAGCCGATAGCCCAGATCACGCACAGGGAACGGGATCAGCCACAGCATAGCACCCAGCATCTGCCATCGGCCACCGAGCGTCATCAGAATGCGGCTCACGGCGGCGGTACGGATATAGGTTGTGCCGTTGCGGACAAAAACCAGAGTATCAAGCAGGTCACGAAGATCTGAGGAAATCATCGCCGCGGCCGTTGTCCCCTGGAGTGGAGCAAACCGCAAGCGGTGTTCAGGATCGCGGGCCAGTAACCAGTTCACGCTGTGACTGCACAGACCACAGACCCCGTCAAAAAAGACGACGGGGAAGTCTGAAGTCCCTGAATTGGCTTGGCCTATGGCAGACATCATACGGCCTCAGGAAAGCGTCGAAAAAATGGACATCTGGAGACAAACCGTGGGTCGAGACGAAAACTAACAGATCGCGAAGAAAACGGGCAATGCATTCCTTTGACCAATGGTCGACGATCTGGGAAACGGAGGATTCCGGAGCAAAATTCTGTGGCTCGACGGTATACTTCCCGTAAATTCGTTCTGAAAAATCCTTTCGAGTCCGCGCCTTCGGTTTTGGATAAGTGAACCATGTCCAGCAAGATCTCCGTTCAGGAATTCGCCCCTCTCAGTCGTCAAGGCGGTTTTGATCTGATTGATGTTCGATCCATGATGGAGTTCTACGAAATCCATGCCGTAGGGGCGTTGTCCGCACCACTGGATACATTGAATCCCAAAGCCATCATGGAGTCTCGCGGAGCAAAAGCTTCTGAACCGCTCTACATTATTTGCCGCTCCGGTGGACGTTCGGCACAAGCCTGCCAGATGTTTGAAAAAGCGGGCTATAGCAATGTGGTCAACGTCGAAGGCGGAACACTGGCCTGGGAGCAGGCCGGCCTGCCAATCAATCGCGGTCAAAAGAAGATGATTTCTCTGGAGCGTCAAGTTCGAATTTGTGCAGGGCTGCTGACACTGATTGGTTCCCTGCTGGCATTTTGGAACATCGGGTTTCTGGTCGTGCCAGCATTCATCGGTGCGGGTCTGACGTTCGCAGGACTGAGCAACACCTGCGGGATGGGTATGCTTCTGACAAAAGCTCCGTGGAACCGTTCGCTGAACAATGGTTCGACTGGCGGAGGCTGCTGCTCACAGGGACAATGCGGCTGATCAAAGTGCTTAAGAGAAACATGAGGACTGTGTGATTAACCTTCCAGCCATCGATCTGCTCGAAAAACTACATTCGTTCCCGTGTCACTACACCTTCAAAGTGATTGGGTACGCCGACGGAAATTTTATGGCTCGGGTGTTGTCGTGTGTTCGTGATGAACTAAAACTGGAGAGTGATCCGCCGTTTTCGCTTCGGAATACGGAGCACGGGCGACATGTGGCAGTCACGATCGAACCCATGTGTGAGTCATCTCAACAGGTTCTGGCGGTTTACAGTCGGCTGTCCGGAATGGATGGGCTGGTCATGCTGCTTTAGCAAACTGCATATAAACAGTGCCGGGCTGAAGACAACCGGGTTTACTTTAGCGGTGCTCTTTTACTGAGAACATATTCGACCGAAAAATTTAGGGACCGAAAAATGAATCGCAGAGCGAGGCGGGCTTTCATGACCTGAATTTTTGGGTCGTCAATCTTTCGGTCGCAACGGCCTTGGCTTGCTCTGGCCAACGAATTCCACAATCTGGTTCATTTGAAGTGATCATTTAACAGTACAGTGTCTGGTGGTTCTAGGAGTTGCAAAGTGTCGCTTTCTCTACAAGGCAGCTTTCTGGTTGCCGCCAACTACCTTAAAGATCCCAATTTTTATCGCAGTGTTGTGCTGATGCTGGACCATAATGATCAGGGCGCCATGGGACTGGTCATCAATCGTCCGTCGGCGATGACGATTGGCAAGGCGCTATCACAACAGGGCGTTTCCAATGTCAACGACTCACCGGTGTTTGTTGGCGGACCTGTCGAACCAACTTCTCTGTTTATCCTGCACAACTGTATTGCTCTGGGCAAGACCGACCAGGAAGTGGCCCCCGGACTCTTTCTTGCCAGCAGTGAAGATTCGTTTGAAGAAGTCGTTCGCAACGGAAAGAAGCCCGACATCAGCGTCAAGTTTCGTCTGATCTCCGGATACGCCGGTTGGGGCGAAGGTCAATTGGAGAGCGAACTGGCACGCGGCGACTGGCATACTCTGCCAGCCGACGGCACGTTGGTTCTGGAAGAAGACATCTATGGAATGTGGGAAGTGTGTACTCGACGGCTACATCGAGCCAGCCGGTTGCTTCCTCACAATATTCGCAACGCGGAATGGAATTGACGGCTGTCGCTCTTAAGCAACGCCCGGTAAATTCTGCCGGGCAATTCCTTCGCGATTTAACGTAGCCGTCTCGCTCCGTCGAGACGAGGCCTTACAGGGGTTCTCGATGCTGAGCCACTGATGGTGCAATCCAAGGTAGACCGTCGCGTCAACTTTCGCTCGTTGACAAGCGAGTTTGGCACGACACTGTGCGCCCAATAAGGCTCATCTTGCGGAGCAAGATGGCTACATTTCAGGGCGAACATAAATTGGATTCGACAATGCCCAAATCATGGGTTCGTCGGCAATGTTGAGCCACGCCTCGCAGCGATAAACACCGTCAGTGTCAGCAGGGAACGACAGAGTTCGACCGTCTGACTCATGGATAACAATGCCATTTCGCACGAGCTTCCAATGCACTGGCAACGGCGCGGCGGCATGAAAGTTGAGAGGTTTAGAGATGACGAGCTCACTCCCCATCTCATGTCGCCCCGCAGATGATTCTGCGTAGAAATCAAAGCCCGTTGCATCCGCCATCCAGTCGAATGCCACGAAAGCTCGACCAGCCTCCAGACATTCACGAACGGACGATTCGGAATGTTCCTTCAGCAGCATATGAGTCGCGACGTGTCTCAGACTGTTTTCGTAGCGATCGAGATACATACTGAAGATCGGATCGCCCGGCTTTTTGTCCTTGCGAAGATTTTCGCTGTCAGGCAGAAACGCAAGATCCATTTCGATCAGCTTTTCTCCCAACGCATCTTCCAGTTGTCCTTTCTCACCTTCAGTCCATCGAATCACAAAGCCAACATTTTGATGGGCGTCGTTGGCTGAAACACCTGTGTGCGGAGCTTTTAGACACAGCTCGTCCCAGCGTTTCAGGTAGTCCGCCGGATAGTTCTGCAGGGCAGCAAAGCACTCCTGAGGATACTTGCGAATCAGTTCTGAAAGCTGAATCATCCGAAACGGATTCTTCAGCGCGGAGATCATGTTCTTTTCGTCTTTGAAGTCGGCGTGAGTATTGTAGATCTCCATACCGGTCACGCCCTGAATCTCCCAGTCCATGCGTTCTTCCGGGTGAGAGACAAATGCCTGCCCGTCTCTGCCAAGGATCAGATCAGAAAGCTCCTGCGGCGACTTCGGAGTAACACCACGCAGACTGAATGTCGGATACGCGAGGAAGCCGTTCATTTCGGCACCGGGAATCAGCAGTACGCCGTCACGAACACCACGATGCCCATCGACAAAAAAATCATAGTGATCAGCGGGGTGCTCGGTGAACATCACGACGCTGGTGCCTGTCTGCTTCGCCGCCGCAACGATCTCTTCAATCGTGCCAACACTGTCATGTGACCAGTGTGAATGAACATGCAGGTTGGCACGGTGCTCCTGATAACCGTCGGTCCGAGGAGCGTCGACACGTTGCTGACGCAGCGATTCAACGCTGAGTCGGACTGCTTCCAGTCGTTCCACCTTGAGCTTCTCAAGACCATCAGCAGAAGCCACACCACTGATGATCGCAGGAATCCAGCAAGCCAGCAGTAATTTCGATCTGAAGAGCATGGTTAACGAAATGAGCACCAGATCATCCTTTGGTCTGCGCAGGCATTGGCCGACTGCAACTCGATGAGGTTTTATCAACAGCACACGAAGGCCAGGAAAATAGTAAACACCCGCACCAGAATATCGGCGGCTCGACTAGAATGACACTGCGATCGTCAGTACGGGAACAATTGGAAAGGTAGAAACATGGATTCCTGGAACATGCTGTTGCAGATCATTCTGCTCTTACTGGCATGTTTGCTGGCAGGAAGCCTGATGTCTGCATTGAAGCAAAGTCCTCTGGTTGGATATCTTCTGGCTGGCATGGTCATGGGGGGCCCCGGAAGTCTTGCGATTGTCAAAGCTGAGCAACAAATTGAATCGATCGCAGAGCTGGGCGTTGCCCTGCTCCTGTTTAGTCTGGGCCTGGAGTTCTCGTGGAAGCGAGTCATTGGTTTGGGCAAGTCCACCCTGCTCTGCGGAGCGGCGCAAGTTGTGACGACGTTGATTCTGGGAGCGTTGGCATGTCGGCTGTGGGGGCTGCCTTTCACAACATCAGTCGCCATTGGAGCGATGATCTGCCTGAGCAGCACTGCTGCGGTTCTGCGAGTGCTCGTGGACCGCGGGGAAATGGATTCACACTCCGGACGCAATTCACTGGCGGTGTTGCTCGTTCAGGACATGGCTGTTGTGCCATTGGCAATCCTGATTCCATTACTGGCCGAGGGTGGAGAACCAGCGGCTGTGGCGTCTCGAGTCTTCAGCATTCTTCTCGCGGCGTTTGTCATCATCGGCAGCCTGTACTTCCTGATGAATTATGTGGCCGTGCGAGCACTCCAGTCGGCGTCGTTCGGACGGAATCGAGAACTCACGGTGCTGCTGAGCATCATCATCGGGCTGGGGGCCACCTGGGCTGCTCATGCGGCAAAACTGTCGCCAGCTCTGGGTGCGTTTGTAGCGGGAATGTTTTTGGGGAACTCGAAATTCGCGGTGCAGGTTCGAGCCGACGTTTCTTCTCTGCGAATCGTGCTGCTAACGTTGTTTTTTGGTGCCGTCGGGATGATTGCGGATCCCGTCTGGATGTTCAAGAACTTGCCGACAGTGTTATCCCTGGCGGCCGTGATTCTGGTTGGCAAAGCTGTCATCATCTGGGGCTTGTTTCGTCTGTTCCGCCAGAGCTCCGGTGTTTCCTTGTCAACAGGGTTATGCCTGTGCCAGGTCGGAGAATTCGCTTTTGTTCTCGGCAGCGAAGCGCGTACCGGAGGCATTCTTTCGGCAACACAGTATTCAGCGATCGTGTCCGCTTCAATTGTGACGCTGATGGTCACTCCATGGTTGATCAGTGTCGCTCCAAAGATTTCGGCCTGGCTGAATCGACGATGCGGATCCGCTGTCACTCAGCAATCTGATCACTCCGACGGAAATTCGCCGTGTGAAGTTCTCATCATCGGTTTCGGCCCGGCCGGTCGCGGTGCGGTCAGAGGGCTGCAGGAGATTCGCGACCGTGTCCTTGTTGTCGATCTGAGTTCGACAGGAATTGCGGCTGCAGAAGCTCTTGGATTTCGAGCGGTGATTGGCGACGCCGGCAATGCGGAAGTTCTGGAGCATCTGCATTTGGAACACGTCCGAGTTGTTGTGATCACATTGCCCTCGCGCGGCGATGCGCTGGCCGTGTTGAACTTGATTCGGACACTGACTCCGCAGGCAACCAGGATTGTTCGATCACGCTATCAGCTTTACATGTCCGAGTTCCTTGAAGCGGGGGCCGACATTGTGCTGGGCGATGAGGAAGAGATCAGCAACGCAATGGCTCGAACTGTTCATGAGCATCACCGGAAGTCTTTGGCCGAGCAACCATAAAGTCACTTGTCTGACCGGTCGACAATCAGGATCATCTCCAACGTAAACCGCTGACTAAGCTGATCTGACAAAGCTGTCAGGATCAGCGTATCAAACAGCATCTGCGGGCGATGGATTTCCACACTGACCGCTAATTGAAGCCTCCAGATTTCATGGAGTCCGCCATGACGATCATCGTCCGCTGCGAAGAGTGCGAAAAACGCTATCGGGTTCCCGATAACCGCGCCGGCAAAAGTGTCAAATGCAAAGAGTGTGGAACGATCCTGCTCATTCCACCGCTCGATGAACCCCCAAAATCACGTGATGGGACAGACCTGTTGCGTCACGAACCGAGGATTCGCGAATTCGAACTGGCCGCCGGGAATGAAGCGCATATTGGGGCAATTTCAGCTCATGTTGAGCAACATATCGGACCAGTGAGCCTGGTTTTTCACGAGATCCTCTCGGACCTTGTCCACATCGATATTCACTGGGTGAAACCGTCCAGGGAACGACCGTGGCATACGCTTGTCACAAGTGGTATGAGTGATCGTCCAATGACGGTTCCGGACGTCTGCCAGGATTTGCGATTTGCAGAGTTGTTGATCCAGTTACCAAAGACATGGAAGATTTCTCAGGAAGCATTCTCTGACGAAGCCAACTACTGGCCCGTACGACTCCTGAAAGTGCTGGCCCGACTTCCCCATGAATACGACACGTGGCTGGGTTCGGGACACACCGTGCCAAATGGCGACCCGGCCGAACCCTATGCAGACAACACTGATTTCTCCTGCTCGCTCATTCTGCCGCCGGTCAACTTTGGTGACGACTTTCATAAGCTCGTAATCGACGACAAACTCAGCATTCACTTCTACTCCGTTGTACCGCTGTACCCGGAAGAAACGAACTACAAACTGGACTTCGGACTCGACAAACTTCTGGCTCAGTTTTCACGGCATGGCATTGAAGATGTCACTGATCTCAAAAGAGTCAACACATGTCGCCGAAAGAAATGGTTTGGCTTGTTCTAATCGCAACTCGTATGAGTTATCCCATCGAGTCCGTTCTCGACTGTGTCCAAAAACCAGCCACTACCGTCGTTCCGGAAGATCCGATCAGGCAGTCTGCGCAGGTTCTCGCCTGGCGTTCGGCGGCAGTAATGAATCTCCGCTTAATTCTTCACCTGACCCACAAGATTGGAGATGTCGCTTTCAATCAATGGACCGAATAGAGAAGGAGCAAAACTAAGAGTTCTTGCGGAAGGAGTCTGGCAATGGATTGCCAAAAACCGAAGTCGTTTCTGTTTCGTGGCCTCGCTGCGGGATTCCTTCTACTGCTTTGCGGTCGTTCAGGGCCGCTACTGGGGCAGGAGTCCGACCTCTCCCTGGAAACCCTGCTGGAAAGAATCGAACGACTCGAAGCCGACAACAAACGTCTGCAGCAAAAAGTTGGCCCCATCGAATCAGAAGACGCTGAAACTGCCGATTCCGGCGATGCTGAGTCTGACGTGGAGCAAACATCGTTCTCGGGATCCTCAAGCAAACACCCCAAAGGCTGGTTGTACGAATCAACCACGCCGGAAACTCTGTTTGCGGGTGGGACTTCAACCCCATTGCTGAATGAAACCTATGTCCGTCATATTGTGACGGAGGAAATCATTCAGCGCGATCAGCAGGTGATGACGTCTCATTCCGGTGAAGATCAAAGTGCAGACGCCCTGCAGGATCAGCGGATCGCCAGCCTCGATAATGCTTTCAAATCGTTTCAGGAGAAAGCCAACAAGAAGACCTATCCGTCGGTGAGTGTCAATGGTGTGTTTCAAAGCGACGCGGGATGGATTCATCAGGACAGCAACAGCGAAACACAATACGGACAGATTCAGGATGGAGCCAATTTTCGACGAGCACGTCTGTCGGCCAAAGGCAGTGTGACCGAACTCACCAACTACTTCTTTCAAATGGACTTTGGGTTCTTCGGACGTCCAACATTCACAGACGTCTGGCTGGAACAAACTAAAGTGCCACTCTTTGGCAATGTTCGTATCGGCCAATGGAAGCAACCGTTTGGACTCGAGACCGTCAGCAGTTTTCGCTACACAACCTTCATGGAACGATCTGTCCTGTTTCAGCCGTTCACTCCGTTTCGCCACATCGGCATCGGCTTTTATGATCACTCCGATGACCTGAGCAATACCTGGGCCGCGTCAGTGTTTCGATCGGGCCAGGATCAGTTTGGAGGAACTCTGTCCTCTGACGGCGGCTATGGCACGGCAGAACGACTGACATGGGTTCCTGTATGGGATCGTGATGGAAAGAACTATGTGCACCTTGGCGTCGGGCACTTCTTTAATGCTCCTCCCGAAGACACGATCAACTTCAGAACAATCCCTGAATTCTTCGTCGGAGCCAACGGACCTGGTGCTGTCGGGAGCAGCGGCCAGGCAGTCCCGGGCGGCTCGAATGGAACACCATTCTTCGTGGCGACCGGCCCTCTGGCTAACGTGCCCTACTACAACGTTCTGGGAAGTGAGCTGTTGTGGGTTGAGGGACCGTTCAGCCTCCAGTCCGAGGCCATGGTTAACCTCGTGAACCAGAATGGTGTCAATTCAGCCCTGCCTGGCGCGTATGCTCAGGCCGGATATTTTCTGACCGGCGAACATCGGCCGTACGATCGCAAGACCGGCACCATTGACCGAGTCATTCCAAAATCGAACCTGACGTTCGCAGGGACCAACTGCAACCCGGGTCTCGGTGCATGGGAAGTAGCCGGTCGCTGGTCATGGCTGGATCTCAACGACAACGCCATTCAGGGTGGTACGATCGTGGACTACACGGCTGGTGTGAACTGGTATTGGAATCCGTATACCAAAATGGTCTTCAACTACGTTCACTCGATTTCTGACAGCCCTGTCCTGCCCCAAAGCCAGACCGATATGTTTGGTGTCCGCGCACAACTGGATTTTTAAACGCTGATCTTGAGAAGCGTTTTGATGGACATTGTGTTTTTTAAACTGGAATCATCTGTCGGCTTCACCCGTCGGTTGGTATTCGCGACGCAGCTTGTCTGCTTCAGATTGTCTGCCGGACAACTCTAACGCCGTGATGGCTTCCTGCAGACTGGCATTGGTCGTCGGTGGATCAAGAGGCTCCAGTAAAGGCATCCACAGCAGACTGGTGGCTGCATTGTCATAGTCATGAGTCGCCAGCAATGCCCGGCCGATAACGAACTCCGGGCCTGATCGAGTCCGACGGTCGAGTTCCTGCACATGTTGGCTCCAGCTTTCCACTTCCGCCTCCCGCAGCTGCTCAGGATGCAGCAAACGCAGACGCCAAAGCTGAGCCCTCACAAGCTCCAGAAAAACACCTGTCGCGGACTTCTCCAGATCTTTGAGGACCGAGATCGCAGCCGCTTCCTGACTCGATTCATGCAACAACGCGGAAGCAGCCGTAAGCTGCCGAACCTCTGAAGGAGATTTCAGATCGGCCGCAGCCAATTGGATTCGATTCTCGGCCGGCAATCGCTCATCCCAGACAAGTGGCAACTCGACAACATGTCGCGTATCAGGATCATCCTGAACAATTTTCTCGACAGTCGCCAGACATCTTTCGAACTCTCCCAGCGCGCGATAGGCCTGAGCCAGGTGTGCATTGATTTCCCGACGAGCCCAGTTTCGGTTCTCTGTCGTTACCGCAGATTGCAGCGATGTCAGTGCAGTCTTCCAATCACGCTCTTGAAGCTTCTTCAGGCCTTCGTTGAACTCTTCCGACTTTCGAAACTGAACCGAAACAACGTCCTGCAAACGAATCACATTCACGGTGCTGCCGGAACGACGAACAACGATTTTCTGCCCGGCGATGTCTTCAATGACACAAGAGATTGTCTTTGGGCGATAGCCTCCCGCCGAGCGGACAACGACGCGATCATCGGTTACCAGGGGCAGCTGAGACTCCTCATCCGCGCAGAGAGAGTTATCACGGGACATCACGAGGAGAGCGCAAATCGACAGATGATGCAACCAACGATAGACACGGGTCGCTGGAGATCCGGCTCTCCCCATGGCTTGATCTGCAGACATATCCAGTCGCCCCGTTTGACAAGCGGCCTATAAACTAAATCCCCGACGGCACACAGTAGCCACTATTGCCCGATTTCTCATACGCCTGCGGCTTGCCGTTAAACAAGACGCTGAATCCATAACGACATCAACGGCCAACGAGGATCGTTCGCCGAGCTTACAGTCCATCACGAATCAGATTGTGAAACTCGAAACGCTGATACTCGCGAGTCTGATACTCTTCCAGATACCTGAGATACTCGGGCGACGACGGCTGGCTTTCATCTGGTGCCAATGGATAACGAGTCATCGCTTTGAATGGATAGGGCTCCGAGGATTGGCCATAAACCGTACTCAGGTCAGCATCCTTATCCCAGCCGACGTTGTAGAGCACAAAATCTCTCTTCCATCCGGCTGGTATCTCTTTCTCGGGGACAACAAATTCGACGGTTAACTCATCACCGGGCCCCATGACAACCATTTGATCGTCCTGATGACCCAGCAACGGCAACACTTCACCATACCTTGTGAATCGGCCCAGCATCTCATTCCATCTTGGCACCGTTGTGATGGAATCATAATCGTATCCCTCCGGCGCATGCCCTTCCCGGAAGAGCGCGTTGCCAGCGTAGGTGCGGCGAGAAAAACCTCGATAGTGCAGATCCGCCGCTGCCAGGGAACAGTCCTGCGGCTGCGTTTCGGCATCCTCTTCATCCACGGTAAAGAAGACCTGATCCCAATAAAGTTCCATGCTCGACCGAATACGCAATCGATAATCGGTCGTCAGAAAAGCGTCCGTCAGATCAACAACCATGGCTTTCGTCTTACCGCTCGGGAAGCCGATAAAAGGCCGAACAGTTTTCCATTCACCATTTGAATCAATAACTTCCAGTGATGGCGGTGCCGGTGGATCCAGCTCCGGGTTTTGAACGATGGCCTGGTTGATCGATGTGTTCGTTGGAAACACCCAGCCAATCATGACCAGTCGAATATTCTTCGGACGACTTCCGTCTGACGCAGCCAGCGGCCCCGGATCAAACTCCATCGTCCATTCATCAGTCAATCCCTGCAGAATTCGACCTTTGAACGGCTGGACATAATCCTGATCAAGAGACTTCAAACCGGGCAGAAGATCTCGCCCCGTCCCATCAATAGCCGACACAGGCAGGCGTGCATTCTGCACAGTATGAATTCGGTGAGCCGCCATCTCCGGAGAGCCAACCTTTTCATTAGTGAAGATTGAAACATCCGCAGGATGATCGACGGCCATCAACTTCACTTCATCGAAGTAAGCGGCTTCCCAAAGTTCTTCCGTTAACTGCAACACATAACGACCATCTCGTGGCTTCAGTTGTTCTCCGGGAATCATCAGGTATTCCCACTCGCGAGTCGGTGCCATGTCGCCAGTCGCCTGCACAAGTCCGATCGGAGCAGCCCACAAACAATCACTGAAGAACTCAAACCGTTCGCCATTCCATGTGTAAATGTACGGGCAGGACCCGTTCAGGATCTGCGGCGACAGAATCCCCAGACGAGCACGCAACAGCGACGTATTCGTAATGTTCTGGGGAACACCGTCCGTCAGAATGACGCGAATCGTATCGATCTCCTTAGCCTTTCCTAAACCGAGATGCAGCTTTGGAGCCGTGATCACGTGAGCCTGATACGCGGTCCCCGCTCGCAGCTCAATCACAGAGCCACGTGCATGCATATTGACTCGATTTGAAGGAAATTGCGGATCGTCGCCAACAGCCCGAACAACGATTTCGGCCCATTCATTTTCATTGCCGCCTTTGTTAGTCAGCTGGTGCAGTTTTCCGTCATCGGAAACGAGGATCAGATCCAGATCTCCATCATCGTCCATGTCAGACGACGCCACACGGATGGCTTTTGTACCGGTCGGCAATAACTTCGTCAGATCTTCCGCCTTACCATCATTTGTACCGCGCAGCAGGGTCAATCCGGCAGAACCAGCCGACACGAGATCAGACCGACCATCATTATCGAAATCCGCGCGATGCAGAGAGACGCCGGAAACAGTTGCCAGTGACTCGGCCTTCGAATCTGCCAGCAATTCATTGTTCTTCGGGGCGATTAGGCTCGTGCCGGAAGAACCAGCGATCAACAGATCCCAACGGCTGTCGCCATTGAAGTCATCAATAAGAACGTCTGCAGCGCCTGCGGGACACGGAAGACCATCGAGCCATCGGAAACGCGAATGCAGCAGGTTCTGAAGCCATCCCGCCTTACCATCAGCACTCACACCGATGACATCCATGGCCATATCGCGGTTCCAGTCGCCGATTGAAACAGCCGCAATCGGATAGCTTGGCAGAGTGACCCCATCAGTGATCGGTTCAAACGTCTTGCCGTCGATATTCTTCCAGAGTGTCATTCCGACTGATGTCGCGAAGATCAAATCAAGATCTCCGTCGGATTCCAGATCCGCTGCATCAGCATCATTAACGCCCGCAACCGTTGCTGTCTGCGGAAGTACGGTCAGACTGCGATCCCCCGCTTCTGAAGACTCGTTCTTCAGGATTACCACGCCTGCTTCGCCCGAGGCCACAACATCCAGATCGGTATCGAACCAGCGAGTCTTTCCGCTGCCATCTTTGACGATTTTCTGATCTCCATCCCGGTCACGCAGCTTCATGGGATTTTTGATGTCCGACAGAGCGCGATCAAAATCGCGGTCGATGTCGGCAAGGAGAAAACTGCTGAAGGTCCCTGCCTCCTGTGGTGATTCCATCAGCAATGTCCACGGCGCGGAGATATCAAGACCGCGCGAATAGATTCGAATTCGGCCGTCCTGCACAAGAATCAGGTCGTCGGCTCCATCCAGATTCATGTCCTGCAACTGAACCTGCGTGACTCCGGTGATCTCCGGAAGCCCGCTTCCGGGCGTGAATTCTTTCAATACCGTTGGCTCAGCCGGAGGGAAAACTGTCGCGCGAACATCGTCTTTCAACGGCAACCGACCCGGCAGATCGACAATCAGGTACTCCAGCAGATTCAGATCGATACGCCGCTGGTCGATCTGAGTCGCCAGTTCCGGCAACATCAGGTTCTTGGTCATCATGGCCGGCCCCAGCAGCAAGGCCGGGTTATCTTTGCCCGGGCCTCCCAGTGCTTTTCGAATTGTGTCAACCAGGTCGACTCGTCGCTGTTGCTTGATGGCGGAGTTCAGAGGCTGCAATAACGTGGCAACCTTATCAAGAGTGTTTGAAATCGTGCCAGCTAACTGCTTTGTTTCCGCGTTCTTTGAGTTAAGCCCGAGCGCCTGTTTCTCCATCAGCTTCCCGATGACAGCCAGGTTCTCCGGAGCCAGCTCACTGGTCTTCTGCAAGGCCTTGATCAGTTCCGGCGAGTCCGAATAGTCGCGGTGACCCTCCATCGCCAGCGCGAGGGCATACCACATTTGCGGACGGTCCGCGGAAAGAGTAATCGCGCGACGCAAATGTTCGAGAGCCACAGTGATTCGAGGATTCGTTGAACTGTCTTCATAGGCGGCCTGCTTGCCAGCAATCAATGCCGCAACGGCTTTCTGCTCATCGGTCTTCGCCAGAGCATCCAGCATCGTAATGGCATCATTTGCTTTCTGGACTGCCGTGGCATAGGCCTTCGGGTCTTTTGATTGTGAATACGGAGAGCTGCGATCGATTAACGATAGAGTTCGGGAAATCGCCAGGTTATTGGCCGCATCAACATTTTCAGGCAACAGCATTTGAAGCTCACTAAGTGCTTCTTCGGCATCCGCCCACTCATGATTTTCAAGGTGCCCCACGCCACGGTTATGCAACTGCACGATTTTCTGAACCTGCTCAATCGTCATCTCGCCAGCAGAGGAACTCTCAGTAACTCCTCTGCCATCGGGATTGGTCTCCGTCGGCTTTCCTTCACGTTCTGGTTCCGTTGAGCAACCCCACAGAATGAACATAAGTGCGAACAGCACAGAACTCTTCAGAGGGATTCGATGAATTGACATACGGGAAACTCAAACGGGGTTGGGAACGGGCGTTATCAGGCGAATGCGCGATATCGTGCATCCGGGATGCGATTCAATGATCTACTTGTCGCTCATGAATGAAAATACTTTACCATCGCGAGACCAGTCGAGCCCACTGTTACTGCGATCTTCAGGCTGGAACGCATAGCGAATCGACTGCTGGTTTTTTTCCGCAGTCACCTCATAGATTTGGCTTAATTGTCCCGCAATCTGTCGTGGAAACAGGAATTTTTGACCATCCGGCTGCCAGGCGAAGTCCGGTGCGACATCGGCACCATTGCAGCAAACTGTTAGATCGGGTCCGTTCGCCGCAGTTGAAATCGTGGCGATATCAATGTCCCCATTTGTGCGATGTCCGCGAAAGACGATCTTCGAAGAGTCCGGAGACCATTCGATGTTGTGTTCGATATACCGATAAGGATTGTCGCCAGCAGCAAAGACCGCACGCTGTTCGCCCGTCGCGACATTACGAATGATAAGGTCGTTCCGCTTGACGTAGGCCACGTGCAACCCATCGGCTGAAAACTGGATGGCCCAGCCTGCAGGATCAATCAGTTCTTCCTCATCCGAGCCTTCCTCGAAACTGCGAATGAAGACTCCTTCGCCATATCGGCAATACGCGATCTGCTTTCCATCCGCCGACCAGTTGGGCATACAGCCGATCCCAAGATCTCGGATCTCATCTGTTTCAAGACTGGCCACCAGCACATGCGCGTCGGTATTGGATTGATTTCGCTCCCAGCCATCGGCGGCCACCCATTTGCTATCGGGCGAAATCTCCGGAGAACAGACAAATCCGAAGCCCGGGAAAGTGATGGCCTTCCGGCGGCCGTCCTCATACTGAACTCGAACCTCAGCCGGCGGGCGATAATTCGTCACAAAGGAAAACTCATTGAGCGACAACGCTTTATCATGATCAAGGTCCAGGCGCTGGAAATACTCTGCAGAAAGAGCTGCCAGCGGAATTCCCGGCAGCAACCGAAACTGAAGCAACAGGCCATCATCATTGGTGTCCACTGCGCTCATCCATGATGCCAGTAGATTGCAATGAGGCATCAGCTGGTACTCAGAAAGCGAAATCGCGCCATTGTGATTGTCATCGAATGCGGTGAACGCAAACGAGGCCATCGTCTTCCAGTCGGAAGGCAGCGCATCAATCTCCGCGCGGGACAATACACCATTCAGATCTGTATCAAGGTTCAGAAACGTCTGAACGGGATCCGTACGATGGTCTCCCTGAGCGAACTCCGCAAAATCGAATTGGCCATCGAGGTTCTTATCGATTGAACCGAACCAGCCTTCTTTATTCTCCGCACCGCCGAGCGCTTCAAAATAATCAGCCTTGCTGACCATTCCATTTCCGTCGACTTTGAGACCACGAAATGTGACCCAGTCAACAACTCGCCCGGCGTTGTTTCGAAGCAAATCACCGGCAGGAGTGCGAATGCCGTAGGCGATCTCAAGTGTTCGAGCGACATCGTCTGCAGAGATCTTTGCGTCTTGATCCTGATCCCACTTACTGAAGTCAGCATTCTGAAGCCCCGGGATCTCTGCCGCAATTCGACCTGCAGAAAACTCTTCTCGATCCAAAGCAGTATCGGAGTTTTTGTCCCACTGGCCCCATCGCTCAAGCATCACGGTCAGTCTCGACTCGGCAATTCGAATGACAGGATCGTTGATGACACCTCGATGGCTTTCGCTTTGGCCCATCGGAATTGTCAGAAACTCATCCAGAGACAACTGCTGGTCTGCGTCGAAATCAAACACCGCGAAATCTCGCTTCCGCCTGACAAGGTCGAGCTGTGAATCGGCTAAGTATTCGCCTTCACTGAGCCCTCCGCTGGCGTCAATGTCACGATCAACAAAAGCCGCCTTGAGTGGATTGTCATCATTTGCGACGGGTAGTCTCAATCGGATACCGGGAGGCTGAGCATAGCCCTGCTGAGCATCAACATCAAGGATTGCCACAGCAATCAGCAGACGACAGACGTGACTGAAGCCCGCTTGAAGCAATCCCATATCATCCTCTCCTTGAATTCAGGTTGTTGAGCTTTACACGATTCAGGCTATCAAAGACGCGGCGTTGAATCCAGGTGATCGTTGGCAATGACCGGGATCTCCACTTTGATCAGACTGCTGGCCAGAACGCCGCCTTTGCACAGCAATAAATGCGGCAATTCCGTGATCGCTATTCGCCATGTACGGGTGACAACCGTCCAGACGATGAGTATCGTGGGGAAATGTCTGTCTTTCTTGTTCAATTCGTCCATTTCGGGAGATTTTCATGGCTGACGTAAAACCAAAGTCGGCGACGAGCCCCAAAGTTTCGCCCGTTCGCACCATTGCTTCGCTGATTCTCTTGCTGGTTGTGGGCGTCGTGTGTGCCATTGAACTCCGCGCGGGATTTGGGCAGATGATGTCCGGAAAATCACTGGCCGCGAAATCAAACGACGGTGAGTTCACCGATCTTTCGCTTGAAGAAGCTCGCGGAATGATGTCACTGGCTCCTGAAGAAACCATTGAGAATCGTGGTCCTGATACTTACTACCATTATGAATGGTACAGCTTTCTCAGGCCTCTGATGGGACAGACCAGTCCGAAGCTCACCATTGTCGCCACCAACGAAGAAAAGCCCATGGCCATGGCGTTCTTTGCTTCCGATGAAATAGACAGCATAGACAAACCTGCTCCATCGATTGACGGGACTGCCGACTCAGGAGTTGAAGCGTCTGGCATGATGGGCGGTGGGATGGGAGGTCCAGGGATGGGAATGGGAATGGGCGGCGGACCAGATACCGGAGGTGGAAAGAGTGAAAGACCTCCGATGGAAGACGAGCCCGTGTCGTTCGATTCCCCTTCGCCCGCTGAAACCCCTGCCCCTGCTGAAAACAGTGTACCGGCAGAAGCCCCTGCGAGTGAAACTCCGGCAAGCGACGCGCCAGCACCTTCCAGCGCTGCGGCTGCGGAGCCAGCTCCAGCAAAGTAATGGCATTCTGAATTTTGCACGGTGTTCACAGGTCCGTCCTGTGAACACCGATTCCCAACTCAGCGACGGGCCGCGCGGCCGCAAGACTCCCGGGACGCCTCGATCGGAAATAGATCGTGTGCGACGCACTCGCCAGGGAACAGACTGTCTTCCGAGGCCAGCAATCTTCATGGCAGACAAATCAAACCGCCTTCCCGTTCTCACTGCCATCCTGTTAGCAGCGGTGGTCTTACCTCTGTTTCTGAGTTCACAAAGTGATAAGTCCGGGACGCTTGTCGTTTACTGCGCTCATGATTCAATCTTTGCGGATTCCATCATTCGCAACTTCGAACAACGAACCGGGATTCGCGTACAGGTTCGTTATGACGAAGAGGCCAATAAGTCTCTGGGGCTCACAAATCTGTTGATCGCAGAGAAAGATCGGCCTCGATGTGATGTCTTCTGGAACAATCAGACACTGGGTACCATTCGACTGAAGAATGAGAGTGTTCTGGAACCTTGTGATGCGTCTCTCTTTGCAAGGATTCCACAACAGTTCAGGGATCCGGACAATCAGTGGGCAGGCTTTGCCGCGCGGCTGCGCGTCTACATCGTCAACACGAGCCTGATGACGGCCAGAGAGGATGCTGTCGAAAGCGCGATGAAAGCAGATTCACTCTCACAGGCTGCGATTGCGGTTCCGCTCTTCGGAACTACGCTCTCACATTACGCCGTTCTCTGCGATGAGTGGGGATTCGAGGAACTCAAATCGTGGCACCGCTCTCTGCGTGATCGAGGCATCCGCGAGGCTCGCGGAAACGGGGCCGTCAAAGATCTCGTCGCGGAAGGAGCCTGTCTGTTTGGATTTACTGATTCTGATGATGTGTTCATCGCCATGGATCAGGGCAAGCCGGTCAAAATGCTCCCTGTGCGACTGAAATCGGGGAAAACGATCTGCCTGCCAAACAGCGTTGCTAAAATTCGAGGCTGCCTAAATCCGGAATTGGCAGACAAATTTATTCGCTATCTGATCTCCGAAGAAGTCGAAATCATGCTGGCCAATTCGGCCTCAAGGCAAATCCCTTTGGGGCCTGTCAATGAAACTCTGTTGCCTGCTGATCTTCAGCCTCTGCTGAAATGGGCGGCCGATGGAGTTTCTCTTGACGGTGCAGCACAACATGATCAGGAAGTACTGCGCTGGTTGTCTCAGGAATATTCCGGAAAGTGAATTCCAGAGTATGACACTTACCGAATCGTTGCTTTGGTCTCTCATTCGCTGCGTGTTTGTGGCCAGCATATCCCTCGTGCCCGTTGCAGCCCTGACCAAACAAATAGAGTGCTCCACAACCACTCGCTCACGCCGGCTCTGGATATTCTTCGCTGTTCTTCCGTTCTTCGTGCCAGAACTGCTGATTGGATTTAACTACCGTCTGACAGCCACGCAACTGAGTCAGGGGACACCACGTCTGCTCGCCGCTTTCTCCACAGAGTTCCTGTATCTGTTGCTGCTCATGGCGCGATCAACGGCCTTTGGAGTTGCCGTCAGACAGATGGTGACTCGTTCGTCGGTCAGTCGGGAGTCTCTGCACGCATGGAACTCTTTGAGGCCGTCGAACTCCTCCCGACAATCCTGTTCACCCACGATGATGCAATGGAGGCAGGGATGGCTGATGCTGCGGCTGACCGGCCGCTGGAGATCCAGTTTGATCGCATGGAGCATCATGGCATTGACCTCGTTTCAGGAATTTGAAACAGCCGCGCTGATGCAGATCGACCGATACCCTGTCACATGGTCCGTTTGGTTGTTTGATGCCCACGCCGATCGCCAGCCACTGAGTGACTCGGTCAGAATGATTCCTGGTCCACTTTTCATCGAACTGGTCCTGCTGTCTCCCGCTTTATGGATGCTGCTGCGACATGTACCAAAAGCGGCGGTCTCGTCTTTACCATCGTATCCGGATTCTTCCAGATACCAGCCCAATCGACTGCTGAGTTTGTTCTGTTTATTGCCTGGGATTGGGTTGTTTCTCCTCTGGCCACTTTCAATAAATCTATTCAGCGCTTTGAGCGGATTGCGGGCCTTGCTGAACAACCCGAAGATGTTTCAAATGGCGGCAGAGCAAATTCTGACCTCGGCGGGTTTTGCTGTCGCTGCAGCCGCACTGGCGATTAACGTGGCCGGGATGATGCAGGCGACACCAGAACCAAATGGCCGAAATCAATCTCATCAACCTTTGCATCAAAAACTGTTCTTGCTGTTGCTTCTACCCGGATTGATCGGATCGCTGGTGCTTAGCCTGCTTCTGTTGGCCGCTTTTCAGCACAGTCTGCTGCGGCCTCTTTACGATACCTGGCTGCCCATGTTACTGGGGCAGTCCATGGCAGTTCTCCCCAGATCCTTTGCACTTGTCGCGATGATGAATCAGATGACGGAACGCTCGTCATTGCATTCCGCTTCGCTGTTGATGAGTTCTCCGCACCCGGAAATTCGTCGGCGAGTGTCCGGGATCTTCTGGAGAATGACGACCTTCCCCGGGCTGCTGTGCGGACTGGTGATTGCTCAGTGGTGTTTCTGGGATGTCACAACGGCATCAATTCTCAGACCCGTGCAGCTCGAACCTGTCGTGACACGTCTGTACAACGAAATGCATTATGGCCGCACAGAGTCGCTCATGAGTCTCGCAGGACTCGCGATGTTGATTCCTGTGTTCTTATGGACATTGCTCGCCGCTTTCACCTGGCTGAAAGCAGTCCTGTGGCCCACAATTTCAGCTCGACCACGTTGAGCACTGAAGAATCCGTGTTTTCGTGGCTTAATGTTGCGTTTACACAAGAAATTTCAGACTCCACCTGGGTTTGAAAGCTTGTTTTTGCGAACGACGACGACACTATTTTTGACGACCTGACTGTTCACCGGGCTGCGGCAGTCAATAATCTCTCACTCCGTTAACCCTGCAGAACCGATTCTTCGTCAGGAACAGGTCCTCGATGTCTCAGCCGGCCAACTCCGCAAAACATAATCGTCCCGCGACACTGGCAGAACTTCAGGCCAGTGGCTGGCAGTCCAGATCCGTAAAAGCGGAAGTCCGCGACAACTTCCTCAAACTGCTCGCAACAGGCACGGATCTATTCCCTGGAATTCTGGGTTACGAGAACACCGTCATCCCCGAAATCAGCTTGGCCCTGCTGGCGGGACACGACATCCTGTTTCTTGGCGAAAAGGGTCAGGGGAAAAGCCGCATGATGCGTGCCCTGCCTCGCTTCCTTGATGACGCGATCCCGTATCTGGATCTGCCCGGCTGTCCGGTTCACGAAGATCCTTACAAGCCCATTACTTCACAAGGCAAACGTTGCATCGCCGAAAAGTCTCCGGACCAGATCCCGATCGCATGGTGGTCTCGTGATGAGCGATACGCCGAACGACTCGCACCGGGAACAAAGTTCGCCGACATCGTCGGAGAAATCGACCCCGCTCGACTGGCGGGAGGAACCAGTATGTCGGCCGAGGAAGCTCTGCACTTCGGGCTGATTCCTCGAATGCACCGAGGGCTCTTCGCCATGAATGAACTGCCCGAACTTGACGAACTTGTTCAGGTCGGTTTGTTCAATATCCTTGAAGAACGAGATGTGCAGATTCGCGGTTACCCCATTCAGTTTGATCTGGATGTGATGATTCTGTTCTCTGCAAATCCGGCGACGTACAACCGCAGTGGAAAAGTGATTCCGCAGTTGAAGGACCGTATCGGCAGCCTGATTCAGACTCATTATCCTCATGATCGTGACGCCGGGATCCAGATTATGGAGCAGGAATGTGATGTTCCGCTGGACGGTGACTTCCCTGTCGTTGTGCCCTACTTCATGAAACAGATTATTGAAGAGATCAGCCGTAGCGCGAGGAAGAGTCGTTACATCGATCAGACGTCCGGCGTCAGCGCGCGTTTCAGTATTGCAAACTATCAGACGATGATCGCCAGTGCTCGTCGCAGAGGAGCTGTGCTGGGTGAAAAGCCGGCGGTACCACGAATCAGCGATCTCGGGCATCTGTATTCGTCATCGCTTGGAAAGCTTGAGATCGATCTGATGAGCAGTCATCAGATGAGCGAACGCCAGGTTCTGGATGCAGTCATCGCTGAAGCCGTAAAGAGTGTGTTCACGGAGTACGTTGAGCAGCATGGACTCGAAGCAATCTCTCAGATCTTTGCCAAAGGCGTCAAGATTGAGGTTGGTGATATGCTTCCAAGTGATCACTATGAAACGCTGCTTAAGCGAGTCCCGCCGATCTGGGATAAAGCCTTTGAACTGAACGCTTCAGAAAACTCTGCGGTCAGGGCATCTTGTGTTGAGTTTGTTCTGGCCGGGCTTTACGCGACAGACCGTATCAGCCGGGCTCAGCGTCATGGAATTGTGACGTACGAGATCGGATGAGTGTGGGTTGAAAAGGGTGTCTGGAATTCTCCCGGCGACTTCTGGTCGTCGTACTTCAGCACCGCATCCAAAGCGCCAGACAGCTTTTCGGTCGCGCGGCTAACACTGCCACCCTGCTGTTTTTGCCGATTCCTCTCAGAACCAAGCGGCATCTGCTGCTGGCGTTGGGAATGTCGAACGCACCGGGATCGTGCAGGACGCGTAGATCAGCAAATGGCATTTCGGAACCATCGTGTGAAAGGCAAAATGCGGGGGGGAATCCATACTGCCTGGAAATCACACGACCTCGCCATGGCGAGGCATCTCTCTTGTTTGCCGCTCCCTATGCGAATTTTGCTGTACGAAGATCTGCAGACTGAGAACCTGAGCCCGGTGGCTCTGGTTCGACCAGTGTTCGAACTGGTCTGCGGGCGAGATTGTCTTCGCCGCCGGTTGCAGCGCTGGTTTCCGACAGCGGAGTTTGGCGTCTGGATCCGATCGTGGCTCAAAGAGTCCTATGCAGAAGAGCAGCCGGAAATCAAAGTGAATGATCGAGACTGGCTTCGAAAAGGGCCGGTCCTGCTGATCAACGGCCGCTGGCTTCCGGAACGTCGGCTGAATGCACTCGACTTTTTGAATCATCGAGCTGGCTACATCGACGGACATCCCGCGTGGATTCTTGGTGACGGTGAAGAGCTTGCAGAGATCTTTGAGAACGATCCCGAAGTCTCGCTGGAACGCTATGCCGGAACTCAGCGGATCGTGCCCACGAACGGGCGGTTTGTTCGCTATCCGTGGGATCTGATCAACGAGAACGCCGGACAACTGGTCAGAGACTTCTGCGACGAAGGAATTTCTCATCGCCCTGATTTCGACCATGTACAGATTCTGGGGGATGCTGCTGACATCTACATCTCTTCGCAGGCATCAATCGATCCGTATGTCGTTATTGATGCTCGACGTGGTCCGGTGTCGATTGATCGTGATGTCCAAATCCAGTCGTTTACCCGAATAGAGGGCCCGTGCCATGTGGGTCGCGGTTCCCGGATTTTTCGTGCACTGATTCGAGGCGGCACGACAATCGGGGAACAGTGCCGGGTTGGAGGAGAAGTCGAAGAATCGATCCTGCATGGCTATGTGAACAAGTATCACGAAGGATTCCTCGGCCATAGCTATGTTTGCCCCTGGGTGAACATCGGAGCAATGTCGTCCACATCGGACCTCAAGAATGACTACAGCAGCGTCAAAGTTCCTCTGCTGGGGCAGCTCGTGGACTCAGGCTTCACCAAGGTCGGTTCATTCATCGGAGATCACTCCAAGATTTCTCTCGACAGCATGTTCAATACGGGAAGTTCAGTCGGCGTGATGACGATGGTGCTGCCCGGCGGACGTTTGTTGCCAAGACACATCCCATCCTTCTGCAGCGTGATGTGGGGTGAACTGACGATGGACTGGTCACTTGAATCAGCCATCGAGACGGCCCAGGTCGTCATGCGTCGTCGCGGACGAGAATTGTCGCCAGTTGCTGAACGCTTAGTGCGAGTCGTCTTCGAGCGAACCGACGGAGAGCGTCAGCGGGCGATTCAGAGTGCTTCGCAAAGACGATCTGCCGCTTCCTCGGGCTTATAACAGCCCGACTCTGCCAAAAATGTGACGCCCTTTCCACCGCGCGATGTGGGAATTGTCCTTCAAATTTCCGCCGCTGCCGGAAATCACGAGGTTGTTTTCATCCGACTTTGCGACGGGGCTGATTGGCTGCTATCGTGCTGCCGGAGGAAGTCTGAACGATTTCTGTCCTCACGACTCCCACGGCCCAATTTATCCAGTCAAACCAGTTAAAATCGCCATGACACAGATCAACAAGCACAGCAGCCGAATTACTCAACCCGCTTCTCAGGGTGCCTCCCAGGCCATGCTTTATGCCACCGGCATGGATCAGGCTGATATGAATAAGGCTCAGGTCGGTATCAGCAGCATGTGGTACGAGGGCAATCCCTGCAACATGCACCTGATGGATCTTGCAGCCAGGGTTCGAGAAGGTGTTCAGGCGGCCGGTATGGTCGGGATGCGATTCAACACCATCGGCGTCAGCGATGGAATCTCGATGGGCACCGATGGGATGTCCTATTCTCTGCAGTCCCGAGACCTGATTGCAGACTCTATCGAAACCGTCATGTGCGCTCAGTGGTATGACGCGAACGTCTCATTGCCCGGCTGTGACAAGAACATGCCTGGCTGCATTATCGCGATGGGTCGTCTGAATCGCCCCGCGCTGATGGTCTATGGCGGAACCATCAAACCCGGCTGTGGTCTTAAAGGCGAAAAGCTGGATATCGTTTCAGCGTTTCAGTCTTACGGCGAATACCTCGGAAAGAAAATCACCGAAGAAGAACGCGCTGCGATTGTCCGTCGAAGTTGTCCAGGAGCTGGAGCGTGCGGCGGGATGTATACAGCCAACACGATGGCTTCCGCTATTGAAGCGATGGGCATGTCCCTTCCTTACAGCTCATCAATTCCTGCCGAAGACCCGGCCAAACTGGAAGAATGTTTCCGCGCTGGTGCTGCTATCAGAAATCTGCTGGAGAAAGACATTAAGCCCCGCGACATCATGACGCGTGCGGCATTTGAAAATGCCATGGTTCTTATTATGGCAACGGGTGGCTCCACCAACGCCGTTCTGCATCTGATCGCCATGGCTCGCGCGGTCAATGTTCCATTGACAATCGATGACTTCCAGAGCGTCAGTGATCGCATTCCTTATATCTCCGACCTGAAGCCCAGCGGCAAGTTCGTGATGGAAGACCTGCATACGATTGGTGGAACTCCGGCGGTACTGAAGTATCTGCTGGAAAAAGGACTGATTGATGGAAGCTGCATGACTGTCACTGGAAAGACTCTGGCAGAGAATCTGAAGGATCTGCCAGGGCTGAAGAAAGGCCAGGAAATTGTTCAGCCAATCGAGAATCCAATCAAGGAAAGTGGTCACATCCGGATTATGCGAGGCAATGTTTGCCCGGATGGTGCTGTTGCAAAGATCACCGGCAAAGAGGGTCTGGTCTTCAAAGGCACAGCCCGATGTTTTGATTCTGAAGAGCTGATGCTGAAGGGTCTCGAAGACGGCAGGATTCAGAAAGGCGATGTTGTTGTGATTCGCTACGAAGGTCCCAAGGGTGGACCTGGTATGCCGGAAATGCTGACTCCGACATCGGCGATCATGGGGGCTGGCCTCGGGACTGATGTTGCGCTGCTGACCGACGGACGTTTCAGCGGTGGCTCACACGGCTTCATCGTGGGACACATTACGCCGGAAGCTCAGGTCGGCGGCACGATTGCCCTTTTGAAAGACGGTGATCAGATCACGGTTGATGCAGAAAAAAATGAGATCAATGTGGATCTATCTGCTGAGGAACTGGCCAGCCGAAAGGCGGTATTCGTCCCGCTGCCGCTGAAGGCAACTCGCGGAACACTGGCCAAGTACATTCGTTGCGTGAAGTCTGCATCTGAAGGCTGTGTGACGGATGAGGAACTCTGATCAGGAGTCGAGTCCGCCAGATTCTTCCTCCATTGCAAAACCGCAAGAGGAAGATCTGAGGAATCATCCGGTCTACCTGTAAAACCAAATTGCATTGAAATTTGGATCGCTTTCCGCGGGGCTGGTGGTATTGATTCTCTACCCAGCCCCAAACAACATCGCGATTGGAGTGACTTTTTCGCTGATTTCCGTGTTGTTCTACGTAGCGCGGAATCTTCTGATGCCCAGAGCAAGAACGCCGGGACAACTGGATCTGATCGTTTCCGGCTACCTGCTGGCGGTTTTCTTTATTCAGTGGTGCTGCATTCTGCTCACTCCGAATAGGGAAACGTCGACAGGTTCAGCCTGCATGATTGCGATTTCAGGGCTGCTGTTCATCAGGCGTCAGAAATCTGCCGACAGATGCTGGCCTGCACCGGGCGATCCACTGCAGAAAAATCTGTTATCGATTTCTGCGGACTGGTTCGGGAAATGATGCCCCTCGTCAAAGCGGCTTTGCCTGACCGGGTTGCTATTTCCTTCGAAGCCTGTCTGGACCCGGCGCTCGTCTACGGCAATACCACACAGCTTCAACAAGTCTTGATGAATCTCGTGACAAATGCTGCAGATGCAATCGGCGGAAAAGGCGATGTTCAAATGCGAGTTGACAATCAGCTTATAGGTGGACGCATAAGCAGTTCGGAATACTTCTGGATCTCATCACCCACACCCGGAGAGTATATCGCGTTGCGTGTGACTGATACCCGGCACGGCATGGAGCCCGACGTTGTCGCTCAGATTTTTGATCCTTACTTTACGACAAAGAAATCCGGACACGGCCCTGGATTGTCGAGTGTTCAGGGCATCGCATCGTCCCACAATGCTGCTCTGGGTGTCTGGAGCAAACCCGGAGCGGGAACTCGGTTTACAATCCGGCTTCTCAGGAAGATGTCGGCAGAATCAGGTATGGATCGAACCAATTTACCGGGATTAAACACGCATAAAACCGCACCATCGAACACGATTCTTGTCGTTGATGACGACGATCTTGTCCGAACGCCACTCGTAAAAATGCTGGAACTGCTCGACTGGACTGTCGTCGAAGCTTCCAGTGGAGAAGCGGCCGTCGCCCTGACCCAACGACGATCAGATTTTGCCACCATCCTGGTGAACTTTACGATGGCTGGGATGAATCGACGTGAAACTTTGACAGCCATCCGTGCGACCGGTTGCAAGAGTCCGGCGATTCTTTGCAGCGGCTGTATTTCCAGTACAGAGGACGGTGTCTACGAAGACTCCTTTGACGGCTTTCTGCAAAAGCTTTTCTGCCGTCAGGAACTGGAAAAAGTGCTGGCACAGGTGACGCACCTGCAAGGTCCACGAACGAACTGAGGCCCGCAGAACAAAAGCGGAAACGTTTTCTGTTGCTGGGAATTTTTTTCCCGCAGCGCGTTCTGAGCTGAACAACTCAGTCTCCTTTTCAGAGCAGTTGGCTCATTCCGGACCTGTAAAAATCGGGTTTTGCAGGCAATGAGTAGAAATGCCCACGACCTGAAATCACTTCTCGGTACGCAAACTGCGGTCGGAGTCTCAATGCACTTCGTTTGCAGCAAGACTTCTGAGCCGATGTTGCTCAGGAGCAAACGCAAACGGGCGAATGTTGGCAGTGGACTTCCAAACCGGGAACTCCGACCAGTGTGGATTGTGCCCTCTGCAAAACGGATCTGACCGAAGCCATCGATCGACTGAACATGTTTTCGGGAAGCGTGAGTACCATGGTTATGCTCCTTCCATTTACGACCGTGCTGCCACCCCAGAACGACTACTCAGACTACGCGCCAAAGAATCCGGAAGCGTGCCACGAATGCCGAGCAGAAGAAAAGGAAAGAGTAGCGGCAGAGAAACCGGACGACACAACTCGGAAACCTGATGAAGAGCCGGACCAGGAAGATTTCTCGAAAGTTCTGGGGATGCTTCTGAACACTGCGGTATCCATAGACAAATTGCAGCAGACCAAAGTAGACGTCTCGCCACGCGACGGGACTGTCGAGGCGACAATTTCTGACCTCCAGAAGGCCACCACGTCTGGTGCTCCGCGGAGTTTGCTGACTGCCACACCAAACTCATCAGCATCAAATGCGGCTCCGACGCCAACTACTTCTTCAGACTCAAAGAAGCTCGACACTGCCGACATACAAATCCCTGCCCCTGCAGCGCCTATGGCAAAGGCTGATGTTAAGCCTAAACAGACTTCTGGTGGACTGACTATTCCCGGCAACAACTCATCCATTGAGAACCCCGGTGCCTCTTACTCAAACATGAACGCTGCAGCCCCGCAAACAGAAGTGGAAGTGTTGCCAAATGCAGAGCTGGGATTTCAGCAATCGGGCCTGGAGACAACTTTCCGGTCCGCCACGCGACTCTATGAATCCACCAAAGATACGGACGTGGTCACTCAGGAAATCATGAACGCCTTGAGCCGTGCTGTCGCTGCCACGGCCCCGACAAGAAATCGGTCGGGAACCAGTGGCCTGCAATCAAGTATTTCTGGCGATGGTTTTTCTGAAGTCACTAACCTTGCTCCACTCGGTACCGAAAGCACAGGCCCACTGAATTCCCTCGGAACTACGGTGAATGCATCAGACGCACCTTTACAGGAAACAAGTGGACTGCAGAAAACCACGCTCGCGAATTCGCGCGGTGAGACTCTCGACCAGTTCTGGGGGCAACCGTCGGGTTCTGACGCCGATCGTACATCGAATCAATCTGGCTCTCGTGACGATGGTCAGTTGCTGAGTAATGTCGGACACACTTCTTCCCCTGGATCAGACGGAGCACAATACTCTTCCTCTGGAGCAGTCGCTATGTATCTGCCGGATCTGACAACTTCAGTGACATCTGAAATGCGGCAACCGCTGAGCTCTCAGGTATCGCGGGCTGTAATTGAGCATCTGGAGAGACATACAACCGCAGAATCCGAAACCCTGACTGTTCAGTTGGATCCGCAGGACCTCGGCGAGATGGTGATTGAGTTGTCCAAATCGAAAGAGGGACTCGCAGTCAGAGTTACAGCACGCGAAGCTGTCACAATGGACATGCTGCTGGCCCGAGGCAGCGAAATTGAAAATCAATTACGAGGAGAAAAAATGGAGCTCCGCTCATTGGAATTTTTGTCTCCTGACATGATGAATGGCGGTGCGTTTCAGCGACAAACTCCTCAGGACTCAACCTCGAGGTTCGATCAGCCCGTCGGAACTCAGCGTCGCAGTTCGCGAAATGGGGCGGCAAGTCAAATCTCCACAGCGGCCACTACTCGCACCGGAGATTCGCAACACGCGTTGAATTTCAGAGCCTGAAACCATTAGTCCGGTCAACATCGCTCCCACGTTAATACACCACAGGAAGTCTAATCAGCCATGACCACAGCAGCTAGCGCAGCATCCACTTCCGGTATCGCCAGCAAGGACCAGTTCCTGACTCTGTTTGCCAAGCAACTCCAGTACCAGGATCCTACGGCGCCTACCGACACCGATGCCTTCCTTGCTCAGTTGGCACAGTTCACCACTGTGGAAGGGATTCAGAATATGAATAGCGGTATCACTGGCCTGGGGACAAAGCTCGACACTCTGATCGAGAAAACGTCCGCGGAAAACGACCTTAGAACCCTCGAATCCATCAATGCCGGGGCCGGGCTTCTGGGCTTGAGCGTCCGCTACGGTGACAAAGCCATGGAAAAGGGGATCGTCTCCGAGATCAAGCCCGATGACGGGCAGATTCTGGTACGAATTGGCAACAACTTCTACCCGATCAGCAACGTTACGGGTGTTGCCTACAACGAGCAAAGTCTCTCCCCGTGACAGCCATTGATTTATGACTGCTGTTTGACGCGCTGGCTGAGCCTGACTCCTTAACTCACAGTCTTCCGAAATTTTGTCGCATATACGGACCTGATTGACTATGGCCAACTCTCTACTTACCGGGATTTCCGGACTCCGCGGTCATCAAAAGATGCTTGAGGTCGTGGGAAACAATCTCGCCAACCTCAATACGACCGCCTTCAAGACGTCCCGTACCCTGTTCTCTGACCTTATGTACGAAGTTCAACGAGGTAAGCAGTCGTCGTCGTCAGGACTTCTGGGCAGCGTGAATTCGGTACAGATCGGAACCGGCAGCCGCCTTTCTCAGGTCGACCTGAACTTTGCTCAGGGCAATCTGGACCCGACCGGGAACGACATGGACCTCGCAATGGATGGAGGCGGCTTCTTCGTCGCTACTTCCGGCGAGCGTACCTACTTCACGCGTGCAGGAGCTTTCTCATTGGATGAGAGTGGTTACTTGTCGGACCCCTCCACGGGATATCTTGTGCGACGCTTTGGACCAACCGGCGAAACCAATGGAGACCTTCCGGCTTTTCAGACTCCCGGTGATGATCGCGTCTATATTCCCAAGGGAGCCAGCATTCCTGGTCAGGTTTCAACGGAGATGCAAATCAAGGGAAATCTTTCCTCAACGTCAACCGGTCCCGTTGCACAGGAAGTGATGACTTCCACACCGCTGTTGGCCGCAGGGTTACCTGCAACTCTGACGACCCATTTGTCCGACCTCGATTCAAATACAGTGAATTACGTTGCCGGAGACAAAATCCTGATCAGTGGACGGCGGTCGGATGGTTCGAATCCCACGGTGACAGAACTTCTCCTGACGCCCACATCCACGGTAGGCGACCTTGTCGCAGCTTTGAATTCTTCTTTTGCCGGCTCGACCATAACTCTGGACGGGTTCGGCAACGTTGTTGGCACAGCTAACGCTACCGGTCCGTCCTTTTTATCCATGTCATTCAGCGATGGCACTACAAATACAGGGCGATCGGACTTTGAAGACCATGAGATGATCCTGACTCGCACAGGGAAAAACGCAGATACGGTTTTTCAGTCAGTGGAAGTCTTCGACGAAAGCGGTGCAGGACACACCATTGGTCTGACAATGACAAAACAGGCGGATCAATCGTGGACCCTGGTCGCCTCTGTTTCACCGACGGAAGGGACAATCCTCGACTCGCTGGTTGAGGGAATCTCATTTCAACCAGATGGGTCGTTCGCTCAAGTTGCGGGCTCCGGCGTGGGCGATAGTAACATCACAGTCCAGTTTCGAGGTCAACCCACCTCACAGACTCTCAATCTTCGCTTCGGTACACCAGCACAATTCGACGGCTTGACTGCACTGGGACAAGTGTCTCGGCTTCAACTAACGCCGGACGGGTTTCCACCGGGCGAATTGGCTGAAGTACAGATTGATACCGACGGCAAAGTCTTTGGACTGGCATCTAACGGTTTGAAGATCCCGCTCGCCCAGTTGGCAATCGCTTCCTTCAGAAATCCAGACGGTCTTGTCGCGATTGGTAACAACTACTTCACGTCGTCATTGGCGAGCGGCAATCCCGACATCGGCACTGCCCTGTCCGGCAGTCGAGGAGCACTTCGCTCAGGACAGCTGGAAGGGTCCAACGTTGACCTCGCTCTTGAATTCACTCGTCTGATCATTGCCCAACGAGGATTCTCGGCGAACGCCCGAACAATTACCGTAACAGACGAAATCCTTCAGGAACTGACCAGCATCATCAGGTAATGCCAATCATAGTGGCTCATCTCCGCTTGATAACGCTGACTCAAAGTCCTGAACAGATTTACTTTTTCACTTCAATCACAGTGAGCTTCAATGGTCGTTCCATGATTAAGGGCTGGCCGTTGAAATTCATCTGCAGCCGAACGTTCACCAGATGCTCTCCCACAGTCGCATTCGGCTGAGCGGTGATCTCATACTTCACTTCGGGTTGATTCTCCGGAATACTGGCACCGGGAATACTGATGCCGCCAACTCCGCCCGGTAACTGCGACTGAACAGTGATGGCCCCGGTGAACTCATACTGCCGGGAAACTTTGATAATCATCTCACCTTTTTCACCCTGCTTGATGGCGAGCGTCTCCGGCATTGATTCGACTTTCGCAGGAAACTCAACCACTTTGATCGTAAGCGTATTCGAAGGAACAAGTACGTTGAAAGCCCTGACGTTTGCTTCATTCTGTTTCTGATTTGCAAACTGGTCGGCTCGCTGCTTCTCCTGTTGAGCCCTCTGCTGAAATTGTTGGGCCGTCTGAAGATCAGCCTGTGCTTTTGTGCGAGCTTCCTCGGCAACTTTCTGTTTTGCAGTCGCTTCAACCTGCTTAGTCGCCGCATCGGTCGCCGCCACAGTCGCTTCCTCAGCCGCCTTCTTTGCCGCATCAAAGGCCGTTTGAGCAACCACTAGTTGTTGCTTCAGTGTTTCGTTCGCTGCGTCGGCTGCCAGTTGCTCCGTCTTCTGCTTGAGTAGCGCTTCGGCCTGCTTCAAAGCCGTGGCTGCCGTTGTCGCTTTTTGATCGGCTTGCTGTTTTGCCGTGTTCGCCCCAGTCAGAGCCGTATTCGCCTGATTAAACTCGGTTATCTTCTGCTGGCTGTCCTGTTGAGCTTTCTGGGCCTGCTGTTGAGCATCCATCAGAATCTTTGCGATACGTTCCTGTCGCAGCTTGGCTTTCTCCGCCAGTTCCGGATTCCGCTTGTACTGCAATCCCTGATTGAAGCCCGCAAGATAAAACGAATACGTCCCCGGAACCGTGTTAGCCTGAAACCGGAGCTCAAATTCTCCTTTCTCGTTGCCACCAATATTCACCTGTTGAGCATTCGTGTTCGGTGGAAAGTCGTTGGGGAATCCAATCAGATTACCGGCTGAACCCTCAACTCGCTTAACGGTATAAGGAATCTTCAAGACACCGCCGCGTGACGTCTCCAGCGGCTTGCCATCTCCAATCGTCAGGGCTTGCGGAGCGACTTCTTTTTCTGACACACAAATCTGTAACCGTTCGACCAGTCGTGATGGCACACTGGGAACATTGGCATTCGGCTGATTGAATTGAAACGGTACCAACGCCGCTCCATACCGTGCCGGACGGATAACCTCCGCTCCGTTGACGATGGCTTTCGCGGTGATCTGTAGTGTCCCAATGCCCATCGGCGCCGCATCAGCGGCTGACAATACCAGAGTCCCATGATTGTTTCCGGGACCAATTGTGATCTCTTCCGTGGTCACTCCCTCCGGCAATCCCGTCGCAGACACTCGGATCTCGCCATTGAAGCCGTCCTGTCGATAAGCGGTGACTCTCACCACATCCCGTCCGCCCTTGCGAAGTATCAGACTCTCGGTCGATCCTCCCGGAATCGCCACAACATGGAAGTCAGGCTGAGGCTTGCGAATGGCCAACCGATAAATCAGCCTCGGATCACTTCGCACGGCACTCACGCTGTCCTTCAGGAGGACTCGATAAGTCCCGTCAGCCGGAGCCTTAAACTGATACGAGGGATCCGCCGTCCGCTCATCAAACTCATGCCGCCCCGATCGATTGTTGACGTTCAGTTCCGGCACATCATCCAAAAAAATTACGTCCGTAAAGACCGGTTCGCCCTTGTCATTTGTGCTGACTTGCTGAATCAACAACGCAGGATCGATCGCTCGACCAAGCCGATGGGCAAACACATCGAAAGACCAGATATCATCCTTCTTAGCCTCAAAAGAATACCAATCGACGTCGCGTTGAGGATAAAACGAGCCCGCTACTTCACATGGCAGAGTCAATAGCTGCGGAGCATTGGGATTGTTATTGTCCGCAGCTTCGCGCACGACCGGAGCCGTTGCCGGTGTGATCAGTACAGGATTGGATTGCAGACCGTTCGCAGTGACTCGGTATTCAATGCCATCCATTCCTGCCTGATGAGGCCCAATCAATGAAGAATACGTGAGCTTCCCGACAACATCACCGGGCATCGGAATTCGCACCGTCAGTTGTTCCAACGGACGACCATCCAGTTGATACGGTGACGGCTGACCTCCGGGCAGATTGCGACCATAGAGTGTGAACTCTTCGTTCGACCCCGGAAGGCTCGCCGGAGGAAACACGAAGTCCAGATACGGCAGGGATCCGACCGTCAATCGATAAATAAATCCCGAGCCCTGTGCAAACAAAGCGTCGTGAACTTTGATGAAATAAAGTCCGTCCGCAGGAAGCGTCACGTCCGCGATGGAATCATTCGCCTGGCCTGTCCGCGACTCACCAACAATGACACCAGACTCGGTAAAGATCGTCGCAGCCAGATCCATCCGCGAATCAATCCGGCGACATTGCCCATCCAGCAACACGCGCTGCCCTGCTTTTCCGGCAAACCGATACCAGTCCACATCCGGTCCACCTGTTGACTGACCGTTGATCGTGACGGGCAACGTGATTTCCTGAGCAGGGTTTTCTCGCACTCCGTCCTTCTCAATCCAGGCCGGAACATCATTGCCGCCATTCGGTTCTGTCTCCACGAATTCGGCCGTAGCACTGACAATATAGGTACGACGATTCGACAGCCCGTATTTCCCCTGACATCTCACATCGTAGTTCCCAGGAGGAACCCCGGGAGCGACCGTCACGAGGAACACATTTTCGATTGGCTGGGGACCTTCATCAAACGGTGTCACTTCCGCCATCTTGCGTGCCATCGAGATTCCGTCATGACTGAAGACCAGCCGATCGACATCATCAAGATCGTTCCCGGTGATCGTCACTTCCACAGTCGCACCCGGTGCAGCGCCGGCGGGAAAAACGCCATCCAGTCGGACTGTTGGCAGTTGAGCCTGCACGGGGTGCAGGAAGGAACACGCGGCGAGAAACCAAAAGAGGCAGAATCGTCGGCTCATCGTTGTCAACCTGGTGGGAGTCAGGACAAATCGAAAGAGTCAGAGGCAGGATCGTCGCCCAACAGGATAGCTATTCCGAGCAGAAAGGTCACAAGGAAACAGCCAACCGAGGCGAAACTTTTGCCGCCTTAATCAAGCCAGTTCCAGCCAGCGGAACAAGAACCCCGGAACATCAACGCCACAGGCTCGCTCCAGCCCTCGCCATCCCGGCACGGCGTTAACCTCAATGACATAGGGCTGTTGCTCGTGGTCGTACATGAGATCGACACCGGCAAATGAACAGCCCGTTGCCTTCGCCGCAGCGATCGCCAGCTCAATCTCTCTGTCTGAAGGACGATGAGGAATCCCGGTTCCCTGCTGAGAAATATTCGCGCGAAAATCACCCTCTTTGGGAATGCGCTTCATCGAACCCACAAGCTGTCCATCCACCAAGAGCACTCGAATATCAAAACCCGGCCCATCAAGAAATCTCTGAAGATAGAGGACCGAACCCAATCGCTCCAAAGTTCGAAAGGCACGCATCGCCAGTTCGGGATCTGAGACCCGAATAATGCCGCGACCCTCGGCACCGAACAGCGGCTTCACGACAACATCTCGCCCCAGTCTCTCAAAAGCTTCCAATGCAGCTTCCGCGTTCTCGCAGACGATGGTCTCCGGCACCGGCAATCCCGCCAGCGCGAGACGTTGAGTTGTCAGGTACTTGTCGACGGCGCATTCCAGAGCACGCGGTGAGTTAACAACACGTGTCCCGCATGCCTGAAGTCCGGCCAGCAGATCCATACGAGCAACAACCTGCTCTAGGGTTCCCGGAGGCATCGTCCGCACGAGGACAGCATCACACTCACGGACGTTGTGTTCTCCGCATCGTAGCTCAATCCCCTGCCCCGAGACCCTGCTTTGGAACTCCTCAAACTGCAGCGGCCACATCACATGCCCGCGCTCAGAGCCGCGACGACACAGCTCATTGACGTACCAACTGCCCTGATTTCCAAAAACACCGATGTGCATTGACGATCTCAGCCATTCAAAGAGTACAAGGACACAACGGCGTAACACATCTGTCAGGTTACGAAACACGACTTCGCAGGGCAAGGATGAGTGTGATGGCAAAATGATGAGCACAAAATGATGCCGCAGTTCAGCAATCTACGGCCTCGATCGAAGAGACCGACGATCCCGGCAAGCGGTTGGGCGTCAATGCCGAATCTGTTCTCATTCTGCTGCCTTCATTCTTTTGCGATTGAAGAGAGCCCTCTTAATACCCGTTTGAGCCACAGCGACGAAGAACCCGCCATGATGGTCCTGTGGAAATTCACAGACAAGAGAATCAAGGCAGGAGAATGAAACCCGGCACGATGCCAAATCTGTTCTCATTCTGCTGCCTATTTCGTATTGAAGATCTTGCTGTTAATGATCACTTCAATCAGTTCGCTGAGGCGATCTTCGCGGCGTCTTAACTGCGTGGTCAGGTTGTCGATGTTGGCGTTGTCACCAAAGGACAGTGGCCTGCCGAGAGCATACGCTGTCAGCTTGTGCACCATCGCTCGAGCAAACTGATCCTGACGATCCATCAACAAGTATCGTTTGAGCCCATCGATTCCCGGCAGTGGTTGTCTATTGAATAGTTCTGCGGTGCGGAAAAGGTGTCAGGAACCGTTGTTTTGAATCCTCGGTCTGCTTTGAGGCCGATTGGTGATTTCCAGGCCCAGTATCTTTGTCGCGGTGGTTGCCCACGTGTCGTCGCCAAATGGTGAGCCCCGATTGACACTGCGACGGAGTGCGATGAGTTCTGCATCGGCCTGAGGAGCATTCACATGGTACAGCCAGCCTGCGGAACGCCTCAGCGGCCATGCTGACAACAGAGCTTTTTCGTCCGTCGTGCCGGAATACCAACGATACAGGCTGCTCCATCGCCAGTCCTCAGCTCGCTTCACCAGATTGGCTCGCACAGCATTGCGCTCCACATACCGGCTTACCGTATGGAAATGGTCATCGTCCTGAACCGGAAACGATTTGAATCGCCCCTGATAGAGATGACCGGACCCCGTCGACTTACGATGCGCATGCCAGCGTTGCGTATGAGTCAATGTCAGCCAGCCGACGAACCGCGACAGCTCGTCATCTTCCCGAGGCCAAACCACCAGGTGCCAGTGGTTGCCCATCAGACAATACGACAAAAGCCGTGTCCCCGTCCGAGCCACCGCCTCCTCAAGCACCCTCTCGAACGCGATGAAGTCTTCGTCCTTCGTGAAGATCGGCATCCGTGCGTTAACGCGGTTCAAAACATGATAAATCCAACCACCTGGAGCTGATCGTTTTGGTCGTCCCATGCCACCACGATACTCAAATCACACCCCACACGTCAATAAACGGTGCCTGACACCTTTTCCGTTTTCGTCATGACACCTTTTCCGTTTTCCAGTGGTGCATTGCGCAATGGTCAGCGGGCGAGACGCCCGCACTCCGGGAGCGCGGACGTCTCGTCCGCTCTATTCGAAGCCTCAAACTACATTATGACGGTGCACTAACTCTTGCCCACGAATCGGCCCATCAGGTCCCATCCGTTGGGGAACGCGACGGACGAAGCCGCTGCACTGACTTCGCTGTAGGTCGTGGCGGCGTCAGGCGTGATTCCGGAACCGCACATCGCAAACGGGCAGTAGCCGTGACTGTGTGTGCGAGTTCTCAGGAAGGTTGGATGATCGGGACAAACCAACAGTCGATAGTCACCCTGCTGTTTCAACCATGCATGCAGTGGTCCCACGATATGTCGATCGATGTTCTCAACCGCTTTGATCTTTTCGTGAACATGCCCTTCATGAGAAGCCTCATCGGTCGCTTCCACATGAACGACAACGAAGTCTTTATCAGGTCGCGACAAAGTCTCGATCGCCGCTCGACCTTTCGCGGCATAGTCCGTATCCAGATAACCAGTGGCTCCTTCGACTTCCACGACATCCCAGCCGATTAATCGCCCGATCCCGCGGAGCAAATCCACGGCCGTAATCACAGCGCCTCGAACCCCATAGCGATCCACAAACGATCGAAACGCCGGACGCTGGCCCAGTCCCCACAACCAGATTTGCGTAGCCGCCAGTTCTCCTGCGGCAACTCGTCGACGGTTCGGTTCCGCATCCGCCAACAATTGCCGACTGTGATCCATCAACCGCAGGAGTTCGTCGGCTCCCGGTCCTTTCGGCAAATGCTCAGAAACCAGCTGGTCCGTGATATCGTGCGGAGGAGTACTCTCCGTCTGCTTCGAGAAGGGCGCGGCGACTCCACGGGAACGATACAAGAGCAGATTGCGATAGCTGACACCCGGCTGAAATTTCCAGTGACTGTCTCCGCACTGATCTTTCTGCAACAGTGTGATCAGCTCACGAGCCATCTCATTGGGATACTGACCGGCCGTAAAACTTGTCATCCGCCCATCAGTGATGTTCACCAGATTGCAGCGAATCGCCCAGTCGCCGTCATGCAGTTCAATCCCCTGCGCCGCCGCTTCCAGCGGCGCGCGTCCGGTGTGAAACTCCAGCGGACTATAACCGAACAGGCTCATGGTCCCGACGTCACTGCCGGACGGCATCGACGCAGGAACATTGTCCGTCTGCCCCACCATCCCCAGCCGCGCCACCTCATCCATGTGAGGAATCTGAGCAGCCTGCAGCGGCGTCAAACCAGACAACTCCGGCTGACCTTCATCGGCAACACCATCAGGAATAACAAGAGCAAATTTCATAGCTGTGGTCAGATCCAAATCACGAAACAGGGAAGCCCGTCAGTTCTTTTCAGGCAATCAAACGCCGAAGTCTAGTGTCGCGAGAGACGCTACGCACGCCACACAATGCAGACTGCGATTGTTGAAAAGCGAAGTCACGCCATCATCGAAAAACCGCTCGTCTCACTTCTTCAGATGCTTGTCAGCAAACGCAATGTACTGCTCCCAATCGAAGTCCTTGACATCATGCTCGCCGGTACGCACATGGTAGGCCACATCCGTCATGACAGGCTCATTGACACCCGGCATTTTCTCCGAGGGCAGCGGCTTCTTACTCAGCAACTGGTACACCGGACCCGCATGGTAAACACCGAGAAACTCACCGTAGGGATCTGCCCATTTGTCTTCCTCAGCACTGGCCACGTAAACCGGGCGTGGCGCTGACAGAGCGATCAGCATATGGTGGTCAATCGGCATGGCCTGTTCGTTGTTGTTGTACTTGCGATGGTTCAGACAAAACCAATGTGGGAACGATGTATTGATTCGGGCCACCGTCTCACCGTACCAGCGTTTGCTCAACGCGGCACCGCCACAGCCAGACTCATTGGCGATGATCATCGCAAAACGAGGATCCGTGGCTCCGGCCCACAACGAGGTCTTCCCCAATCGAGAATGCCCAAAGACAGCCACGGACTTCGCATCGATTTTGGCATCTGATTCCAGGACATCCAAGGCACGGCTCAAGCCCCACGCCCAGGCACTGATGGAACCACCGGCATCGCCAGCACGCGGAGCAGCGCCTTTCTCGAACAGCGAATGAATTCCATTCTTGAATCCATCGTCGAAATCCGGATCGACATCGCCGTAGTAGATCGTGATCAGGCCATAACCACTTTTCACAATCTTCTCTACGGCCCATCGGCTGGCTTCTGATCCTCGAGCAGCATCCGTCGACTTGTTATTGTCGATTCCGTAGTCCTTGTTGTTGCGAACCCACGACTCCGTAATATTCAACGCGGGGTCTTTCTCGACGGAATGATTTCCGTTGAAGTTGTAACCCAGGAATGCTGGCACGGGACCTTTGGCATTTGCTGGCGTGTAGATCAGGAGATCCATCTGCGGACCGTTGTCGTCCGCCGAGAAATAAACCGTCACTTCACGCCGCAGCGCTGCGCCGTTGATCGCCTTTGGATTTTCTGAACGAACCTTTGTTCGCAACTTCACTTCACCCTGCGGTAGTTTTCCGAAGACGTGTTCCTCAAACATTCGCAGCAGCTCCGGACGACGCTTGCTGGCCCACAGTTCCGGGGAATCAATCTTTGTGCCATCTTCAGCCTTCAAAACATCGGGCAAGGTATAGGCTGGAACCTTGGATTCGTCGTAGTTGTACTCTTCAGCGGCTGACTCGGCTGCGTTCATCGACAAAAATCCGACAAGGAATAACAGGCCCGCGATCCGGCGCGACACGGGTGACAGTTGCCGCGATTCAGAGTGCGACAGGGAGGAATGCAACATGATCTGGAACTCCGAATGGTGGAAGCGGAATACTGTTCAAGTCAAGCTGACGGCTATTTCTTTGCCGCCACATGCGTTTCACGAATCAGCGGTGCCAGAAATTTGGCCGTTTCATCGCCGATCACATGATAGCCAGCAAGGTTAGGATGTCGATCTCCGAACCACCCCGGCAGATGCCCGAAATGAGCATCCAGCCGATTATCCATCACCTCAACGGTTGGGTTTGCGCCGGGCACGATAAACGACTTTACGAACTCACGCCTGTTCTCGGGAATCTTCTCGAGCGGAAAGCGACGATAGTTCAACATGTCAGGGCCTCGTTTCAGCTCCTCGGCATAACGCGGGTAGATGTCGAACAGTGTCAGCCCCTCTGCCTTCGCAACTTGTTCATTCAACTTGTTCAGCCGCAGACACATCTCTTCGCTGCCGTAAGGAATGACCGTCATTACAACGAGAGTTGCCTGTGGATGGTCGACCTTGATCCGCTCGATGAGCTCGTGATAGTCCTTCGGAAAGTTCTCTTCAAGATTCTCGCGATAAGCGTTGTCGTTCAGACCGTATCGGATCAGGACGTAGTCAATGCCCGGTAACTTTGAGGCTTCTTTCTCGTAGCGACCGGAATCAAGCAGCCTCCGAATATACTCGCCACTCAATCCCAGATTGATCACGTTTGTTGGAGGCAGATCTTTCTCTTCGGCCAGTAGAAGGCGAATGACATCTTCCAGATGCGGACCTTCGGGCACATGGCGTCGAGGAACACTTCCCTCTGTCGTGCTGTCGCCGAGCAACAAAATCTGAACCTTGCCTTCGTGCTCTGCTTTGAGCTGTGAGCCGTTGAAGAGCAGAGCGAGTACTGCAACTAGGAGGATCCGCAAGAGGGGCAATCGCATAGAAACAGCTCCGAACGCGAGGGCAGGAAAGAGACCAAGCCCGAAAGAGGCCGACTCAGGAGGACCCGGACTCTAACATCCGCTACGCCAACCTTGCAGTGTGCCGAAGAACGAGTTCGACGGGTTCAGGTAGAATCAAGTGCCTACGGACTATCTCTGAAAACAGCCACGCTGAGCCGGCGTGGCAAGGACAATTCATGTAAAGCTCGCAAAGAAGCTGTTGGTTCCTGACGAGAAGGTGTCGATACAGCGACCGGTTCGGCCTGCTTTCTTCTCATGTTGAAAATCCCTGTCGGCTGACGGAGGAGAACGAAGGCTGCGTCTGTTAGAGTGGTGGCGGTGCGGATTGTCAGCCAGTGTTTTGCCGGAGTGGATTCGGCCGCAGAAGGTTGGTCTCCCACGCAACACTACTGGAAACGTATGATGACAACTCCAGACGAAAAACCATCGTCCGCCGTATACGTCGGCAGCTTCGATCCAATGACTCTGGGCCACCTGGATATCATCCGGCGAGCCGCCAGGATCTTTGAACAAGTCACAGTGGGGATTGGGATCAACCCGGACAAAAACACCCTGTTCTCACCAGCTGATCGGCTGGAGATGTGCCAGGCTTCTGTACGGGATCTTGGCAACGTTGATGTGCGCACCTTCGATGGCCTCGCCGTGGAGTTTGTGAAACATTGCGGCAGCCGGATTTTGCTCCGCGGTGTTCGCACGCTGACAGATATCGAGGCGGAGTTTACGATGACTCTGACCAATCGGGTGCTCGACCAGGAGATCGAATCTGTTTTCCTGATGTCGGCCGAACGTTATGCTCATATCTCCAGTTCACTGATCAAGCAGATCGCCCAAATGGCAAAGGCGGATGTTCGATCTCGCCTGAAGGACTTTGTTCCGATGGCCGTCATTGAACCCCTGATCACACGAGTCCACAAACACCGTTCGTGAACACGCGAAACACAGAACATCCGCAGATCGCTTCACCTTTGAATCATCAACTTCTGGCTTAAGAAGAGAACTTCCGAATATGGTCAAGACTGCCTCCACAATGCTGAGCCTCGGAACTCAGGCTCCCGACTTTTCACTGCCCAACGTCGATGGAACTCAGGTTTCCCGATCACAATTCGCCGGCAAGTCCCTGCTTGTGATCTTTATGTGTAACCATTGTCCGTTCGTCATTCATATTCGCTCGGCGCTGCAGCAGTTTGCTGCCGAGTATCAGAGCAAAGGGCTGGCGATTGTTGGCATCAGCAGCAACGATGCCGCCGCCTATCCTCAGGACGGACCCGACAAGATGAAAGAAGAAGCTCGCACCGCAGGCTATACTTTCCCTTATCTGTTCGATGCGACGCAGGAAGTTGCGATCGCCTACAAGGCCGCCTGTACTCCGGACTTGTTCCTCTTCGATGCCGATCATTCGCTGGTCTATCGCGGACAGTTTGATTCCAGCCGCCCCGGCAATGGACTTCCCGTGACCGGCGCCGATCTCAGAGTTGCTTGTGACGCTGTTCTTGGTGGCCAGCCTGCCGCCACGGAGCAAAGCCCAAGCATCGGCTGTAACATCAAATGGCGTGCTGGGCAGGAACCAGAGTACTTCACGGGGATTTCCGCCACCTGAGATCAGGTTGCGGTCTTCGCATCAGAGTTGGATGGGTTGTTTCGTTTGAGTCAGTCTGAAAGTGAGTTACCAAATGGCATCTGAGATGTCTGTCGCTCTGAGCAATCTCCATCGTCTATTGCAGCAACTGGCGGAAGCTGAGGCGGCTCTGGCTGATGGTCCTCGTGCCGTCGCTCTGGCAGAAAAACAGGTGACTCAGGCCGAACAGGCCATTGAGGAACAAAAGCAGACGATCAAGGCCAATCGAAAAGCGGCTGATGATCTCAATCTGAAACTCAAGACTAAAGAAGCAGAACTCGGCAAGCTCACTGGACAACTTAACAGCGCCTCATCCAACAAAGAGTACGACATCTTCAAGGGCCAGATCGAAGGCGCTAAAAAGGATCGCGGAGAAATCGAAGAGACTGCACTCGGGGCAATGGAAGAGATCGATGCCGCTCAGGCAAAACTGAAACAGTTTGAAGCAGAACTGCAGTCCCGAAAGAAAATTGCTCAGACGGCAAAAGCCCACTTCGAAGCATCAAAGCCTGAAGTTGACGCAAAGATCGCGGCCATACAGTTTCAGATCGTTGAGGCAGAAAAAGTCATTCCTGGCGAGGGCAAAGCCGCCTGGAATCGATTGCGAAAAGCTCACGGAGCCAGCGCGCTTGCGGTAATGGAAGATGGCTTTTGCGAAGCCTGCAGTACCAAGGTCACGAATCAGGATATGGTACGAATCCGCATGAGCGACTTCATGGGATGCCGAGGCTGCGGACGAATTCTGTATTTCACAGAGTAAGCACTCGCCAGCGGACGCTCGGACAACCTGACGCCATGACGCCATCATTTCGCTGAAGAGGCGTCGACAGCCGTTACGCGGTCCACGAACTTCAGAAGCAATGGAAACGCGGGACGGACCATCTGTCCGTGATCGTAACCTCCCAACTCATGAAGCGTAACGTCCGGATGCTTCAACTGCTTCAGCATTCGCCATGTATACGCGTTTTCCTCATAGCGTCCGAGAAGTTCCTGTTCCCGATCGCCAGTGACCAACAATATCGGAGGACTGTTGTTCCGAATGTGGTTCAATGGTGCATAGCCATCGATGACCGGTCGAGTGTCCTCGATGCCATTCTCTTTTCGAATCGTGAAATGAGTAATCATCTGACCGCTGATTGGAGCAACTCCCGCCAGGGAGTCCGCGTCGACACCAAAGGCCTGCAGGTACTTCCTGTCAAAGGAAGTCACCGCGGCCAGATAACCTCCGGCCGAATGCCCGCTGACAACAATGCGATCAGCAGAGCCACCATGCTCTTCAATGTGCTTCACGGTCCATGCAATCGCGGCGGCCGCATCTTCAATGTAAGCCGGCGCATTGACGTCCGGGTGAAGACGATAGCTCGCTGCCACAACGGCAACTCCACTGCGTTCCAGTTCCGGTGGAATCGACCGTTTTCCGCCAGTCAGTCCGCCACCATGAAACCAGAGAATCGTGGCAAACTGTTTCTCGCCAACCGGGCAACTGATATCGAGTCGGCACTTGTCCTGCATACCAGGCGTCGGAGTCTCTATGTCTGTCCGATAGAAGACATCCTGAACGCGCACTCGGGTGTCTTCCGCGGAAAGCGGATGACAGATCAGGCCAGCCAGAAGAGACAAGACCATATTCAACAGGTACGGTCGAAGCATCTCGGGACTCCCGGCAGGCATCACGTTAGACGAAATCAGCTCAGAAGTTTGGGCAGGGGCTCATAACACCGATGGCAATGCTGCGGTAATTACGCACCGGGATAAAGAAGTGGAGACTCCTCAGACAGCCGGAACACTGCCATGCGCAAGGACCGTTTCTTCCAACTGCGTCTCTCTGTCGGACACGGTAACCCATTGCAGGCAGGCATGACCTGCAGACATATGATCACCGATTTCTTCCATGCAAATCCCTGCCGCCAGAAGAATAATGTGGTCACCTTCACGCGGTGGCTGAAGTCCATTAGCTTCAAGCACCTGCGACAGGCGCGACAGAATCGTCGGAACAGAAGATGAGATCGTATTACCGTATGTCTTTAAATTGTTCAGATATTCGAATTCCGGGAACTCGACCCTGGCCGCAGCAACCAGCGCCTTGAGCAGCTTACCGCTGGGCTGATGCGGTACCACGATGACTCGCTGCCCCGGGAGAACTTCGATCGAAGACGCCGCTGTCCGCAATCCTTCCAGCATCAGTTCGATGCCGTTCAGAAACACGGGCTCTGCATTCATTCGCATGACAGTCCGGTGAATGGGCTGCCCACGAAAACAAAAACCATCCGTTGTGTCGCGACGAAACAAAGGATCGGGATTCGGCCGCAGATGATCCGGGACCGGAAAATCTTCAGAACGAACAGTAGAGACAGGAATTCCCTTGCCACGCTCCAGGACCATAGCCGTCGCCCCGGCAGCAACAATGCCACAGAACAAACGGTCCGACGAATCATGCCATGTTTCAGGAGTTTCAATATTCAGGAGTGCTATCCGTGAAACGCATTCGTCCCCTGACAAATGCAGAACCGCTTCATGCAGCAATTTCAAAAAACCGCTACATCCAAAATTAAACGCGAGCAGTTTACCTGCAGAAACCCCGTGTCTCTCAGATAACTCCTCGGCGAGACGTTCACACGCAATTGGATCCGTGTTTGAATGACACAGCATGATTACCGGAAAATCCCGCAGAAGAATTCCGGACTCCTGCTCAAGGCGTCGCCCCAGCGCAACTCCGATCTCAGCAGCCGTCACTCCGGGGCGAAGAATCCGACGAACGGAGATCCCCGTAGACCGACTGACATTCTCAGGACTTGCGAATCCCGCAGCACCGCCAAGACGCGAAAATTCCACGATCCGCGTGTTGTCAAGAAAATCATAAAGATCGTCCCGATCATACACGTCCACGATGCTGGACAAACCCAGCATCGATTCTGTTTCTGAAAAGCATTGTTCCACAAAATGCTCCGAAGAGACTATCAGATCCGCCAACAAATACGCATGCAGGTATAGACACGATACCTGAAATACACAGACCGCAACGACTCACACTTGAATTTCGTAACCCTTACGCTGTTCACGCGCCTGCCAAAGTGCGGCCTGCGGATCGCCGACGATCTGTTCTTTGTCCGGATCCCAATTCAAGGTTCTGTTCAGACGAATTGCAATATTCGCAAGGTGGCAGACGGTCATCGCGCGATGATGACTGTGGACATCACTAATCGGCTGAGCCCTGTCGACAATACACTCGAAGAAATTCTTCATGTGGTTGCCGGGTTGCTTACCTTTGTACAAAGTCTTCAAAGTCTCTTCCTGCAGAGGCTTTTCCTTCATGCTGTCGACAGCAGCACCAGTGAGTTTGCCCCGATTCACAAAAATCCGGCCCTCTGTCCCTTCGAGCATCAGTCCGTTATCAAATCCAAGGTCATCCGCTCGATCGCGAATATGCAGCACAGCGTCATTGGCAAATGTCGCAGTCACATGAAACTCCGTCGCCGTGTTGTACTGACTCGGATCTGTGGGCATTCCATTCTCGAATGGTACCGGATGCTTTGCCATCACCGGCTCAACCTTGACAGGGCCCGTGTTCTCCAGGTTAAACGCCCAGGCTGCGATATCCACGTGGTGAGCACCCCAGTCGGTCATCTTGCCACCCGAATATTCATACCACCAACGGAATTCATAGTGACATCGAGAGTTTCCGTAACGGCCGTCGGTCTTTTTGAAGCGGTACTCTGTCATTGGAGCCTGCCCCAACCACATATCCCAGTTCAGGCCTTTAGGAATCTCGGCGACATCAATCGGACCACTGCTCGGTGCTCCACCAATCGCAACAGTGACCGTCTTCAATTCGCCGATGCGCCCTTCACGAATCAATGCGACGGCATGCAGAAATCGCAAATCCATCTCACTGCGTTGTTGCGTTCCAACTTGAAAGACTCGCCCTGTTTCTTCCAGAACTTTGCGGATCTGCTTGCCCTCGTCGATCGTCAGTGTGAGCGGCTTCTCGCAGTAGACATCCTTTCCCGCCTTCATTGCTTCGATCGCGATTTTTGTATGCCAATGATCTGGAGTGACGATCGTTACGACATCAATATCCTTCCGATCAAGCACGCGTCGATAATCCTCATATATGTCGACTGATCGCGCAACTCCGGGCTTGCTCTGAAGTTCAAGAACCTTCGCCTTACCCGCTTCGACATGGGCTACATCAACGTCGCATACTGCAGCGCAGTCGGAAAATTTCATGGCATTGGGACCAACCGCATTCCAACGGTCGCCCGTTCCGATACATCCTAAAACGGGACGCTCGTTAGCACTCCGAAACGGCGATGCGAGTGACTCTGGGGAAAACCAATAAGGCAAGCAAGCCGAAGCGACTCCGGCAAGACTGGCAGCCTTCAGAAACTGGCGACGATTGGTGGATGACATGAAAAAAGCGCTCCGGTCATCGAGTGAAAAACCAGATGGGAATACTCTAAACGTGCTTCGTTGCCTACCCACACGATGCCAACCAGCTTGCGGGGCATTACGGAGTCCTTCCGCAGAAGCACATCATCGGACCCTCTCCGTAAATCCGACCCCCGAGTGCGTAGAAAAAATACCCGGGAAAAAACACGTTTTAGCGGGGGGATAGTCTACGCAGGGACCAAGGCGACTTCCAAACGTTAAGAGGTTTTCACATCAATGAATGCCCAAAGTACCACCAAAGCAACGATCAGGAAGGATGAGATTCCTTTTGCAGACAAAATCCAGACCTTGCAGGCCGTGGTACCTAAAAATCCGAAGCAGAAACGAAAACAGCACTGTCCACTCACGCAGACAATGCTGTTTTCAAGGATTCGCTCGCCAAAGAAAAGGATTCAGGAGAACAGACTGATCATCTCCATATGAAAATCGCGAGCATTGTCCGGACCCCCCGGACATAGGATAGAAACCGCCCGAATTGCCTAAAAAAGGCCAGCCGAGCGAAAGAACCCAGATAGGAAACGAGTGAAATTGCAACAAGGTCAACCGGCATGACCAGTTGGAATTGCTAAACGATGAGCAACCACTGAACAGCAATCACCGTTCCGCCACCAGCGTTTTTAGCCAAGACCGCATCCGCCACTGTTCATACGACCAACCTCACCATGGATATTAGCCGCCTTTCTGATGATGCCAAGTGCAGAATGTAAGAATCCGCAGCATCCTGACAGGCGCCCAACTGAGTCAAGAAGTTGTCTCAGGATGCACCGGACCTGCCGCGTTTTGCCTCACGCGGGTTTAAAGGGGCGCCGGCGGAACTGGTCTCAACAGGAACTGACCAAATGCTTAGACTCCCTGGGCTCCTGGCGAACCGCCAGAGTATTCCCAAAGAAGACGATCCCCTCTTTCGATGGCTTAGCCGCTCATAAACCCCGGCAGAAAACCGAATTACTGCTGAAGGCTGAAGTCTCGCAAAGAGACATAATTGTCACCGTTTTCGCATTTCCGAGGCGTGGAGACGCATGAAGATTCGCTCTCGATGGCTAAATCTGGTTCTGTCGTGGACAGCCACAGTTTGTCTTCGACTGCTGTTTCTACTCGCACGCGTGGAACACCACTGCGTTGCGCCAGAAGGAACCCCGTACGTCAAGCCCCAGGGAAAGCAGCGGTTTACTTTCAGCATGTGGCACGATCACATTGTGCTCGCGGCTTTTTCATTAAAGACACACAGCCTGGCCGGCCTTATCAGCCAACATCGTGACGGTGGTTACCTTGCGGACTCAGTCATGATGGCAGGGATTCGTCCGGTTCGCGGAAGTACCAGTCGAGGAGGACTCGAGGCGGTTCGCGAGATTCTGAGCCTTCCGGAACTGCATCTGGCGATGACACCTGACGGGCCGAGAGGACCAAGACGCCAGATGAAAGAAGGAATTATTTACATTTCATCTCGCTCAGGACGTCCTGCTGTCCCCTGCGCGTTACTCGCCGATCGATTCTGGTCTGTGGGCGGTGGCTGGACGGATATGATTATCCCTAAACCATTCTCCCGAGTCGTACTGATCGCCGGAACGCCACTTGTTGTTCCCGAAGAAACACCACGTGAAGATCTTGCCGCATGGGCCGATTTGTTGCAGTCCGAAATGTCTCGACTCGAATCAGTTGGCCAACAGATTCTGTCAGGAGATCGCTCAGCGGTAAACACGATTGATCGAACCAATGATCCAACATACAGACCGCAGTTTCAACAATCCGACGCCTTGAGGGCCGCCTGATTCAACCCCCAGCAGCGTAAATCATTTCAACGATTCACGCGCGACTCGCATAACGTTTCCTCCGATAATCTTTCGAATCTCGTCGTCCGAGTAACCGCGTTGTACCAGCCCTACAGTAAACAGCGGCCAGTTCGTCCATGCGAGACTTGTTGTCATTTCCGGAGTCTCCGCAAAATCATCTTTTGGCCACAGTGAACGAAAAGGCTCACGCGAGCGAGAACTTTTCGGAAGCTTGCGACCTTCCAAAGAAGAATTCTGAGACGAATACGCAACGTCGGTCCCAATAGCCACAGAATCGACGCCAAACTTCTTCGTGACGTATTGAATATGATCCAGTAACGAAGAAACATCGCCTGCGCCTCGCAGGAACTTCGAGATGCAACAAATCCCGATGTATCCCCCTGAATCAACGATCGCCTGAATTACTTCGTCAGGCTTGCTCCGGATGTGGGGATGGATCGCCGCACATGTGGAATGGCTGGCAACAACCGGTCGAGTTGAGACTTTGGCCGCTTCCAGACTCGTTTGCCACCCCGAATGAGCACAGTCCGGAATGACACCTATGCGGTTCATTTCCGCAACCGCGTATCGCCCAAAATCACTGAGGCCAGCATTGGATGTCTCGCCACATCCATCACCAATCATGTTTCTTCGCTGGTAGGTCAGGTGCATCATGCGGATGCCAAGCTGAAAGAAGATTTTTACATACGCCAGCTCATCTTCTTTCGAATCCCATTCCTGCGTCAGCGGGATACCATTCCCGGTCATATACAGAGCATGTCGCCCGGCAGCCTTTGCAGTCTCAATATCGCCAGGGACCGCGGCCTTGCAGACAAATTCACGCATAAGATCCGTGGCAAAGCTGAATCGAGCCAACCGCTTGATCAGTCTCAAGGGAGACTGACACTCTTGCCCTGCGTTCTGAAAAATACAGGTGACTCCTGAAGCCTGCCAGGCATCTCGGTACTCCTGCTGCTCGATTGCATCAGTGACATAACGCGTCATCGTCATGTCCTCCTGAAGATCCTCGATCTCCCGGTCTGATGCTCCTGCTTCGATCTCCGCCGCCAATAGATCTCCATTGATCGCCGCCCGCGGTGAGAATCCGTAAGAATCAAAAACGATCGACTCGGAATGCAGCCGCAGCCCTCGTTCCAACTCCGCCGCGGATGGTTTCAGGATTGAAAGAGCCACATCACGCGCATGTTGAATCTGTGGGTTCAGATTATTCGTGAGACGATCAATCGGATCTCCATCTGAAGCACTCATTCCGGCTGCCGCCTTCACTCCGCCAGTTGTGGCTAATGAGGCCAGAGAAGCAATTGTCGATGTTTGAAGAAATGACCGCCGTTGCATTCAACTGCCCCTGTAAAGTACCGAATACCGCTGGACAAGGTCGCAGACACTCCGGAATTGTTGCACGTGTCTAATGGGACTGACAGGAGAACAGGCCCTGGGCGAAACAGGAATTCAGAACCCCTCAATCCTCGAAGGATCCAAAATTCACTCGGCGACACGATTTCTTTCAATGCACTGTTCGACGCGCAATAAGAATCTCTGCAGAACGTTCATGGGGATCGTGTGCGGGCCATTGAACTCGATGAACTCGACGCTGAAGCCAGCTCCAACCAACAGATCTTTTAACTCGACGGCTGGTGCAAATGGCAACACAAAATCCTGCCGGCCATGAGATTGAAGGATATCGCAGCCGGAATGTGATGCAGCAAGATTCTGCCAGTGGTTTCTGTTCAGCAAAGTCCCCGAAAACAGTGTCAACAATGCCGGTCGCAAATTTCTTGTCAGCACCAGGTTCGTACTGACCATGGCCCCCTGAGAAAACCCGCCCAGAACCACACGAGTTTCATCCAGTCCGGAAACGGACATGGCAGCCGTTACGGTCTCAAATAGTTTTTCTTCAGCCTCTCTCATACCAGGCGGCTCAAGCAGCATCAGCTGATCGTAGTCTCGAGTTTGGTTAATTTCGGCAAGCTTCGCCATATTGATCGGCCACCATGCCCGACCACCCGCCATTCCCAGAGGAGAAAGATCGATCGGAGCTTCCGGGAACACAAAGCGACAGCACGACTGAATCAGCCGACTTGAATCGATCAGCATCGGGCCAAAATCAGCCAGATCATCTCCAGACGCTCCAAAACCATGATTGAGAATTACCAACAACTCGGGTCTGCTGCTATCACCAAGCGCATCGATCGTTCGGCATTTCAACGAGCCCAGTTGCTGTATTGAGGAATTGATCCGCATGAAGTTATTCCCATCCGGGTGAATATCGATCGATGATGACGGCGACAGCCTTCTTCCGTGCGCGGCCGCTATTCAGGTGATCCGCAAACGATATCCCACGAACAGCCGGCCTCTATCCACACCGTGCGGAGCATAGCCTGAAGTTACTTCCGCTGCTTTTCCACAGCTCTAATCAGGTTCAGAATGCTTCCCGCCAGATTCTTTTTCTTCTCCTGGCTGTCCGAACCAGGCTTTACCACATCCTGGATTAAATCCGAAATGGCCGTTGGCACCCCAGAAGGCTCTGCCGTGTAATGCGCCGGTGTCACTCTTCGCGAGATCTCACCAAGAAAATCAACCCCTTCAGGCAAACCCACGACTGGTGACGACACAGTTCCATTCACTGCCAGTAAGATTGGCGATGAAGAAACTTTTCGCAGAAACTGCAAAAGGGGTCGCTCGTTGTCGGATGGAACCGGCAATGCCACTGACAGTTCGAGATCCACCTTTTCAT
>JAPLOA010000101.1 GCA_026400835.1 Planctomycetales bacterium
TCACCTGCAACAGCCCTGCTCAGGGTGAAAAAGGCAGCTACAGCTCTTACTAAATCTGAATCCGAACGGCAGGGCGTCAGCCCTCCAAGTGATCACGACATGTTGAACGATTTGATTCACCACAGAGGTCACAGAGTCCACAGAGAGAAATCCAATACAGGACTTAACTCTGCGTTCCTCAGCGACCTCTGCGTTCGAAAAGTTCTGCTGTCCTGCCGCTTCTGTGAATCCTCTGTGCTCTCCGTGACTTCTGTGGTGAAAACGTCCTGTTCGCCTCCCCCCGGAAAACATTCTCCCGAGCACCCGTGTCTCCTGTTTCGGGACAAACAGCCCGCATTCCTCGCGAATGCCGGGCTGTTTGTCTTTTGTGGGCAGGAATTCTCAGGAATTGCGGCAGAAAAAGTTCCTGAAAGCTGCCATCGCGGCGAACCTGTTGTGTCCCTAGAATCCCCGAACCCCTCAATTCAAATGTTGATCGCGTCCTCCCATACTGATCGGGACGCGCCAACGAATCGATTCTCGGAAACGAACCATGCGCAGCGAATCAGAAGTCCTGTTTGAAGACAATCCGTTCACAATTCCGGTGGCTGATCGAGTCCGCCGGTTGCCGCCCTATCTGTTTGCCGCCATCAACAAGCGAAAATACCAACTGCGAGTTGCAGGCGTTGACGTAATCGACCTCGGCATGGGCAACCCTACTGATCCACCGGATCCGCTGATCGTCAAGAAGATCGAAGAAGCTCTGGTCGATCCTCGAAATCATCGTTACTCCGTTTCCAACGGTATCGGCAACCTCCGCAAAGAAGTGTCCGCGCGTTACCTCAAACGATACGGCGCGCGACTGGACCCGAACGATGAAGTGCTGGCGTGTCTCGGTTCCAAAGAAGGCTTCAGCCATATGTGCCTGGCACTGATGGGGCCCGGCGACACTGCGATTGTTCCGGCTCCGTCATTTCCGATTCACGTGTACTCAGTGATGCTGGCGTCCGGCAACGTGATCGCTCTGGATGTACGAGATCCCGAGAAGTTCCTTCGCAACATCGCCTACACCTGCGAACATCTCGTTCCAAAACCCAAAGTTGTCGTTGTCAACTTTCCTCACAATCCGTCGTCGACAGTGATCGAACAGGATTTCTTCGTCGAGCTGGTTCGACTGGCCAAGAAGCATAACTTCCTGGTGATCAGCGACTTCGCTTACGCCGACGTTTGCTACGACGGCTACAAGGCTCCGAGCTTTCTGGCAACTCCTGGTGCAATCGATGTCGGTGTGGAACTGACCTCGATGAGCAAAAGCTACAGTATGGCTGGCTGGCGCATTGGCTTCTGCTGCGGAAATCGTGAGATGGTCCGCGCCCTCGCGACAATCAAGGGCTACTACGACTACGGCATTTTTGCACCAATCCAGATTGCCGCCATTGTGGCCATGCGACATTGTGATTCTGCCATCGACACGATGGCGGCCGAATATCAGACTCGCCGCGATGCTTTGTGCGATGGACTTCGCCGCATTGGCTGGAATCCCATCGTGCCCAAAGCCGGCATGTTCGTCTGGTCAGAAATTCCAGAGCCATGGAAGAAGATGGGCTCGATTGAGTTCGCCATGAAGCTTCTGAATGAAGGCGGAGTCGCCGTGAGCCCCGGTCGAGGATTCGGCTCTGAAGGAGAAGGCTTTCTGCGTCTGGCGATCGTCGAAAACAGCCAACGCCTTCGCCAGGCCGTTCGCCAAATCGACAAGTGCCTGAACTCCGGCAGCGAAGCGGCTTCAGCGTAAATTATCGGGCTGCAGCATTCACGGAGCGGGCTATTCAGCCCGCTCTTTTCGTTTTAATGCCTCGCCGTACTCCCCCGTAGCGTGGGCTTCAGCCCACTTCTCGCACCTCAGTTTTACTACAGAGGTCACAGAGCACACGGAAGTAAATCCCAGAAAAACGGAGCACAGTTCTCCGTAGCGTGGGCTTCAGCCCACTTCTCGCGCCGAGTACTAACCCAGAAAGCACTGAGCACACTGACGTAGATCGCAGGGAAAGCAAACTGAACGCACTCATTTGCTTAGGAACAGTCCCGAAATAACATCCTGTTTCTACTGCCGCTAAAAATCACAACCCGAAACGTCAGTGAGGGATTTCTCTGCAAGGCACCGATCCCTCGCTTACGCGTTTTGAAGTTGCGCATTTGCGTCTATCCCAACCCGCCGCGTGAGCGAGGGATTGTGTTTTAGCGCTTTAGGCAGTGTTTGCGTAAATCCCTCGCTGACGCGTCGGGTTAGGATAGTTCCCTGTGTTTTCGCACCCTTGATCTCCCCCAGTCTTGAAAGGCGCAACTTCAAAACTTACGCGTCGGGTTGTGATTATAGGGAACTTATTTCGGGACTGGTCCTTAGCAGGATGTCTGACCGTCTCGCGGCAAGACATAGCGCATGAGAAGTGGGCTGAAGCCCACGCTACGGGGAGCTGCATTTATCGCGTACACCTTTCACGCCAATCCCGCCAACTTTCGGCCCGTCCAGAACACACCCAGCAGCACCACAATCATCGCCGCCCACGCGGGATGACTCCACAGTCGAAACGGACGATTCAGTGGTTCTGGTTCAGGCATCGCGGCGATGCGATCGACCAGCCCCTGAATCTCCGATACTGTGGTCAGCTCACCGCGTGTCACCTGAGCAATCTCCTTCAGCACATCGGTGCGAGCAGGCTGGCCGATCAGTTCCTTCTCCTGCCCCAGAACCGCAATTGTGGTCTCCAGTCGACTACCGGTTTCTGCACAGGTCGTTACGAACTTGTATTGACCACCTTCAGTCGGAGAAAAGGTGCCGGTAAACAATCCCCACGAATCTTCCCCGGCCGGTGCCAGTCGTACCGAATCCGTCTGCCCCGACGGCGATAACGTCTGCACAACCACAGTTCCCGTTCGCAAAGGATCTCCGGCGGTGCTCATTACATTTGCATTCAGTGTCAACACGTTGCCAGCTTCAGGGCGATCAGGCGAATAAAACAATCGCATCGATTCCCCCTGAGACATGTTTCGCTGATATGCCATCCAGCGAACGACCTGGCCCCAGAAGCGATAGTGATAAAGATCTTCCACACCTTTTCGCCATCGCCAGGCACCGTCAGATCCCATGAACAACACTTTGCCAGTGCCAACCGTCCGAGTCGCGATCAGAGGGACTCGACCAGATGATGACGAATCCGAATCGTGCGTCGCCAGGACCTGCGAACCGATCTTTGCACGCAACGCCGCCGCGTACCACTGGAAACCGGGCAATGCATTCCACACCGTTTCGTTGGCGCTGTCATCAGGCTCCAGCCGAGTCAACAAGCTGCGACGACCAGCTTCGGTCAATGCAAAACGCGAGGGACGAGAAGACCCGTGTCCCTTCGGATGAGCCGGGTCCAGAATGACAGGATATAGCTCTTCCAGTTCACTCGTCTGCAGTGAATTCTGGAATCCTCGAAAGCCCGGCAGAAACACCAGACCACCCGCCTGGCTGCGAACCAACTGCCGAAGATTGACACAATCCTGAGGTGTCAACTGCTTGCCGCCAATGCCAACGTCCCCCAGGAACACGACGTCGTATTCGAACAGTTCTTTCTCCGTCGGAAACTGATCCAGATAACCTCGCCCGCCGCCCACACTTTCCAGATCGGGATGGTACAGCAAACAACTGACCTCGACGCCGGGATCACGCTCCAGAGCGTTTCGCAGATAGCGATACTCCCACCGAGGATACGACTCGACAACCAAAACCTTTAATTCCTCGTCGCGAATGGTGATCGGGATCGTCAGCTTGTTATTGTCAGTCAAAGTTTCTGAAGCATCGACAGGAATCTCGATGGTCAGCTCGTAGTCGCCCGTCTTCTCCGGCTTCCATTCAATCGTATCCTGCAACTGTCCCATCCCGGTGACTCGCACGTTCTTTTCAATCTTCTCGCCACGAGTTCCGTTCAAAGACACTTTGATATCTTTGTCGGCTGCCAACCAACTGATAACTCGAAACGGAATGCGCAGCGACTTATTCACGACGCCAAACGTCGGGGCATCGGACGCAGCCAGTTCCATGTCCGGCAATCGCTCTTCACTGCCCACACCAACGGAAAACACCGGCACGTTCTTGACTCGCAACGCGGAGGCGGCAGCACTCGGAGCTTGCCCCATGTTCCAGTCGCCGTCAGATAACAACACGATCCCTCTCAGGTTGGCATGTTTGTCAGCCGCGGTCTGCAATGCCTGGTTGAGGTCTGTTCCTTTCTCGACCGTCGGAGGTTGCGAAGAGAACGGCTCAAACACAACTTTCATTCGACCTTCGACAGGCTTCCAGAGTTCCGGCAGAATCACCGGCGCAATGGATTCTTCACGTGTCTTTGGTTTCTCGGCCGGTGCAAGTGGATTAACAACATCCTGAGTTTTCATGCTGCCGGATTCGTCATGCAGAATCACCAGCGTCGGTTGTTCCTGAGGCTTAATCACCTGCACAAACTCAGGCTGATTTAAGGTCAACACCACCAGAGCGATCAGCACAAACCGCAGAAGCTCCAGCCAGAACATCGACCGAGTGTACCCACTCCGCCGCCAACTGATCAGGCAGCAGAAAGCCGCAGCAATCAGAACGATCACCGAAAGCGCCAGAGTAAAAGGAGTCCAGACAAACGTCATGGTCGAGTCGATTCTTTCATCGTGGCGCGTTTGCCCCAGTCGTAAGTCTTTTGTTCAGGAGCTGCTACTCGCGTTTCATTGGCCACTGCGCTGACTTTTGGTGCGGCCGCAGAAATCTGTTTCTCCGGCACACACAGCAACGCTTCCGCCATCAGCGCCAGAATCATCAGCACGAGAAACGTACGCCAGATCTCACTGGCCAATGCCATCGCACTGCCAGCCTTGTCGTCGATCCGAGTATAATTCAGCCCGTTTAAAACCTGCTCCAGAGTCCCATCACTCACAACTTCAACGGCATCTTCTGTCAGAGGGCGATTGAGCGCGAACGAGGCTTCTTCGGATTCATATAGTCCGTTATTGATGGTCCGTTGAGACATCAGGACTCGCCCGGAAACTTCATCCAGCGGTTTCCACGTCTCAGCAATTCCAGCTGGTAACGTTCCACAATCATACTGCCGCGCTTCACCCAAAGCCGCGGCTCCTCGAGCGACCGCACGCTGGATCATGACGTAGAACGTGATTCCGTTACTGACGAAATTCGAGCTTGCCGTTGTGGGCAAGGTACTGCAAAACCAGACCGCTCCCTGATCCGTCGGAGCACGCAACAACAACGGCGGTCCCTTCTCCAACTGAGCCAGTGCCGAGCCTTGTTCGTTCACGACTTCACAACTGCGATAGGTCACAAGTTGGCCAACAGGCAATGGTGTTCCGCTGAGAGTGTTACCCAGAAGATCTGTATCCGTTCGCCATCGCGAAATGGCAAAATGGTCGACATCCTGCGGTTCCACCCACTGGCCCCAGCGAGTTCCCATGAACGCTGTGTCGGATGGAACTTCCGGCGGGAAGAACATCACACATCCGCCCATACCAACAAACGATTCCAGTTGCTTCGCGAGAACATCCGTCGGCAACGGTGCATGCCAGAGAATCAACGCGGTCTTGTCGAATTCAATAACGGCCGCCTGCGATGCCGCCACAATCTGCGCGTCGTAAACCAGACTTCGATCCGAGGGAGTCGCCGCCGCAAGCCGCAACAATTCCGCGACTTCCGCATCATCAGACACGATGACGGTCTTCTGCACAGCCGGTTCCGCATAGACAAAATCAAAGACGTTGTCGGACGAATTAGCATCCCGAGGCAACTCGACGCGTCCCCAGCCGCGTTTTGATTCGCGATCGATTGGAATCGTATGTCCGTTGCGAACCAACTGAGTTCCCGTCAGCTCCAGATCAATCGTGGAACGAGCTCCACCGATCACAAACGTCACGGGAACTCGCACAGGATCGCTGATCGCGGCGGCTCGCGTGAGTTTCAGATCCATCACAAGCTCAGCCCCATCGACGGTCTCACGGCGATGAACTCCGCTGACGGAAATCGCGAGGTTATCCGGTGCCAGATCCTGATAAGCCAACAGATAGATTCTGACGCCGTCACGATCACGTAATTGTTCACGAACAGATTCCCAGCGTCCTCCCCCGGGATTCCAATCTGACTGTCGCAGATCTGAACAGATCCAAACGTCGGTGCGACCTGCCTCGTTGGCCAGAATGTACTGAGTTGCCTCCTGCATCAACGATGGGATATCAGCACTTGTTGAGGTCGGTGCTGTTTCCGGTAACTCCGTAAGAGCTTCCGGAGAAGTCAGATCAAATCGCTGCCCCGTTGCACTGTCAAAGAGGGCGATACGAGTATTCCGGCCCAGATCTTTGAAGACACTGGCCAGTTTCTCCACCGCGGTGGCTCGCTTGGAGCGATTGGTGTTCGGATCTTCCTCTTCCATGCTGACCGAACGATCCAGAATCACCACCGTCAGTTCCGGTGCGCCGCTGGTCGTCAGCCCAAGCCAGCCACCGGCCATCGGTCGGCTGACGGCAAAGAGCAATCCCGCGACGGCCAGCATGCGAGCCAGCATGATCAGAATATATCGCAACCTCGCCATGCCTCGCGCCATCCGTCTGGCCTGCAGCAGGAACATGGTCGCTGCCCACGGAATCGTTTTGTGTCGATTCTGATTGATCAAATGGATCAGAATCGGCAAAGCAATCAGCGGCAGTGCGTAGAGGATAAAGGGCTGAAGGAAGGTCATGGGGAGTGAGGGGTTTCGGTTTTCAGTGTTCGATTTTCAGTGAGGACAAGACTTGTTTAACGGCTAGCCGCAGGCGACTGTGTTTGAGGTTCTGCTATTCGTCAGGGCTGGAAGCCCGGTACATCGTCAGCCGGTGGCGTGTGCCACCGGAAACAGGAACTCACACGAATTCAGGCCCGGAGGGCCGACACATTCACAGGTATTTCGGCCCTTCAGGCCTTTGGTTCTTTACTCTTGCAAACCGGTGGCTCACGCCACCGGCAATGGATTTGTCGGCCCTCCGAGGCCGTGAAGAAATACCGTCTGGGGCAATCTGAATGAGTTTCAGCGGTCAAGAATTTCAAGACGGGGGGAATCAGACGAATCGAGCTGTAGCTTTGTTGGATTGAACAGAATGATTCAAGGTTTGTCGCCAAC
>JAPLOA010000093.1 GCA_026400835.1 Planctomycetales bacterium
GCCCATGTTCGAGCGACTTGGGATCTCAGCGGAGATGTGGGTGGATTGCGTGGTGAACTTCCGCAAATGGTTCCGTTCGAGCGTAGGTCGCCCGAAATCAATGGAAGCATCCGCCGAGGCCAGAGGCCACAACCGAGCCATCAGCATCACCTCCGCCCGCCGAGCGTTTTCCGCCACATCACTGAAATGAAAATCCCGTCAATATGCCCATCGCTCGCCTGAAATATAAACAATAGATGGCTGGCCCCGTTATCGCTTCTTGTGAATACTGGACCAGTTGTAAATATTGACTTAGCCAGTAGTCTTGGAGTTGCTTCCGAAACTGGAGTAACTGTTTTAGGCGGAGAAGTGGTACTTGTTGAGGACGGGCTCGCTCCTATCTTTGAAATCTTCATTTCATTGCTTTGATTGGAGTCCATTATCATGCTCGACGAGGCTACATCTCAAAAGCTCCATAATGCTGCAGAAAAACTAGGTCAGTGTACGTATTCTCCACAATCAACCTTTCGCTACGACATTATGAGCGACGCCATTGTCTGGGAAGATGAAATCCCATCTCCGCCGTTGGGAGATGCCATGATCGTTCGACTGTTGCTCCGATTCAGAACCTCCGCCTTGCTCAGTACTCCCGACATTAATCTGGAGCCGTACTGGCGTCTTGGAGGAAGGCTGTTTCCTTCTTGGCCTGGATTTCGTCCAGACAGGAATACGCCTTCTGAGCAGTTGAGGGAGTACTACGTCAAGCACACTAAGAACGCCTAACAAAACCCCCTTGACGGGGTTTGTATGATTGAGGTGCGAAGGATTTGGAATCCTGAATGATCAAGGAGGTATCGAGTCATGGCAGAGCCGTTGGTGTCAGATGATTTGTGGGCAGTGGTGGGACCTTTGATTCCGAAGCATGTCGCCAGTCAGAAAGGTGGGCGACCAAGGTTGGACGATCGAAAGGTTCTTACAGGCATCCTGTTCATTTTGAAAAGTGGCATTCCCTGGGAAATGCTTCCGCAGGAGATGGGTTGCGGAAGTGGGATGTCGTGCTGGCGGAGGTTGATGGAGTGGCAGGAAGCGGGCGTTTGGGACAACTTGCATCATGAATTGCTCAATCGCCTGCGAGCGGCTGATCTGATCGACTGGTCTCGAGCGACGGTCGATAGCTCGTCGGTAAGAGCCGTGGGCGGAGGCGAGAAAACAGGCCCAAATCCCACAGATCGCCGTAAACCCGGCAGCAAACATCATATCCTGACGGACGCCAATGGCATTCCGCTGAGTGATACATTGACGGGAGCAAACCGACATGATGTGACTCAACTTCTTCCACTGATCGACGGTATTCCGCCCGTCGGTGGGAAACCCGGCCATCCGAAGAATCATCAGGATGAGGTTTATGCCGATCGAGCCTATGACTCCGAGCCTCATCGAGAAGAGCTTCGCAAACGAGGCATCGAACCACACCTTGCCAAACGGAATCAGGAACATGGAAGCGGCCTTGGCATCTTTCGATGGGTCTCTGAACGGACCCTCGGCTGGCTCCATAACTTCCGCCGCCTCCGAATCCGCTTTGACCGCAACGACGAAATTCATCACGCATTCCTTAAGATCGCTGAATCAATCATCTGCTTCAGAAAGCTTCAATCAGAGTTTTGTTAGGCGTTCTAAGAAGAAAGCGTAGCTTTTATCTCGCGTTTAGACACGAGGAATCTTCATGTTCGTGGCCGACGCCCAGGCCAAAATGCGAACAAAAAATCGGGATAGGGGTCAGCCTCGCGGCTGAGCCCCTCCCACACCACTCGGCATGCGGGTCCGCACCGGGCGGTTCAGATCCTTCGCAGTGAGTGTCTGCCAGATTGTTAAGAGGCTCGCCAGTCCTTCATGGGCGAGATAGTCCAGCGACAGAGCTTCATGCACTGCACGACTAGACGACATCGTCCATAGACCTTTGCGACTGCAACCGTGAGTCACCGCTTCGTCTTCTTTCACCCCGAGTTTCCGCAAGTTCGCGATTCGAGTCCATGGCCCTCGCCATTGCTTCCAGTAACAGGACCGGATGCGACGACGGACCCACTTGTCCAGATCTTCAAAATACGTCTTCATGCGGACGATCGAAAAGCAGCCGATCCAGCCCTGAAAATAGCTTCGGAGTTCAAGCATCCGATGTGACATCGACACGCCGCGATTGCGACGAGTGATCTCACGAACGCGGTCTTTGAACTTCACCTGATTCTTCGGGCTCACACGAAAATTGCCGCCGTAGCCTACGAACGAGAATCCTCAGAATTCCACGCCGTCCGTGCCGCAGATGCGACTCTTCTGATGATTGATCATCAGCTTGAGCTTTCGCGTGAGATAGCTTTCAATCGATTGGGCGACTCGCTGGGCGGCTTCGCTTGTTTTGGTGAATACAAGGAAGTCGACAGCGTAACGCACGAAGTGGAGCCACGTGATTCCAGCTCTTTGTCAAAATCATCCAGAAGGATGTTCGCTAAGATCGGAGAAAGTGGACCACCCTGCATCGTGCCTTCGATCGAAGGTTGCAGTTCACGTTCGACCATCACGCCTGCTCGCAGGCAGCGACCTATCAGCTTCAGCAATTGTCGGTCATGCACTTTCCGTGCGACTCGGACCATTAAAATATCGTGTTGGACTCGATCAAAGAACTTGGAAAGATCCATATCGATGCATTGGCGAGACACTCATTCGTCCAGCCGCATTTGCCGGCTGGCAAAGGAGCCAATCCCTGAGCCTGCCAAAGTGCTCGAATCTCGTTCTGCAGTTTGACACGTGCGGTGACAATCGACTTCCGAAACTTGAGCAGTGATCGTTTAGCTCGGGTGGCTCGCGACGGAACGTGGACCGTGGGAAGCTGATTCATCGCGGTGAGCTTTGCAAGTTTCAGCGCATCGTCCTTGACAGTCCTGCGTTTGACGGTGGACCATCTCCAAGCCTCGCCGTTGGGATTGGCGACAAAAAACGGCTGGTCGAGTTCTTCGCACAGATCGGACAGCCATCCCGCTGCGGTGCAGGTTTCGAATACGACCATGTCCGCCGCATGCTGTTTGAAGAGCTCCGTGAATTTCTGACGATACGTGTTGAGCGTAGTAAACTCGGCCTTGCCTTCAACATAAATGCAGGCGACGGTCTTGAATTTTCCAAGGTCTAGTGCGACGATCTTCATTGGTAGTCTTTCCACAAAAAAACCCAACGGACGGATCAGTGCGATTGGCACTGCTTCTGTTATGGGGAATAATTCCTGCAGCAGTCAAGAACCTGTTCCTGCAAACGGCTTTCATGGATTCTTCAGGCGGTAGATTGTGACTCGCGAAAGAGAACTCACTGTTACTCCAGGCAACGTGGTTCGGTTTTTCTCCGAAGAGGAAGCCGCGCAGTTGGTAAAACTGTGGATCTCCACGTTTAGCAATGGCGACAAGGCACTGAAGGATGAGCAGTTCCTCTGGCACATCTTCAGCGGCTGTGTCTATCCAAGCGTTGGGGGAGACATGGCGCTCAAGCAGTACAGCGCACAGATCGGGACTGAGTTCATCATTCTATCGAACGATCGCAAGGTGGCTTTCCTCACCGACAAACTGCCTGACTCAGTGTCACTGTCTGACTATTACGTATTTCCGCCGAACTTTGCATGGACCATGGCATTCACTCATGAGGCTGGCTGGCTCGGCCCGTACTTTGCTCGTCACCCGAAGCCTGAGGCATTGGACAGAGCCAATGAGGCTGCCGTTCGCAAGGCCATGGAAGCAGATTTGGCCCGTAAGAATGGCTGGGCATAGGTGCCGCCTGACAATTTGTACAAGCCAAGGCCGCAAAGCGGTCCGGCTTAACTCAGGCGTTCTCTTTGGGGACCACTCATGATGCAGCAGCTTTTGGACGACTGCATAGACGAGCTGAGAAAGCATGTTTCCGCAGGGAAGCTGCCACATTGCCTGGAACGTAAGGCGATCCGATACTGTTCATTCTCGAAGCCGAGTCGCATAGGCGTTGGCAAACCTTTCGGAGCGTAGAAGAATGGAGTCCCCGACCACGGATCTGTCAACTGCATCGAGATTATCTCGTCCCCGTATGCAAGCTCCACCAGGCTATCCGGAAATTCTCCGTGGATCATCCGGTGACGCTGCAGCAGAATCGTGACTAATGTAGCCCGTTCTTCGGCCATCAAATCCACTGTGGCTGGAAAGTGTCCGGGATCCAGGCGATCAATGATCATCATGGGATCTTGAATGAGATCGCCAATCGTTGATTTCGCCGCAAATCGTTGGACCGCCTGCGACGCGGATACGATTGACGCAACAATGCTGGCGTCATCGTGTGTCGGCCGATTCAAAGCCCAGAAGCAGCCGAATCGAAGTGCTCTTGCCAGATCCATTCGATCCCAGCACAGCGCAGACCGTGCCCGGCTGGATGTTCAGCGACACATCGTCAAGCGCTTTCACTCGACCGAATCGCCTGGAAACGTTCGACAACCGAATCACAGGTTCCATAGGGAGACCTTTGAGAAGAAGAATGTTCGTGTAACGACAACCTCTTGGCGAGCGGCAGGGCGTGAGCCCTCCGAGTGCGGCTGTTTTCTCGGAGGGCTTACGCCCTGCCGCTCGCCGTCGACAAATTTGTATGTAGCTTCATGCTCCCTGACGAGCAATGAGCCGTTAGCGATGGCAAATTTCACCTGACGAGAAATCTGCTCGTAGATCGGAATGCCGTTGTTGATATTGATTTGACAAATCATCTCACGGCCTCACTGTAATATCACGATATCACAGTCATCCAAGCTGGCGTCAACAGCAAAATGGCAACAAAAATCCGATCTGCCTCATCGCACGATCACGAATCGCCCCCATCAATAGGTTTCTGGCTGAGGGACCGGTATCTTTCCCACACCGTCTGATTTGCCATTCGACCGCCGAAAGGAAACCCTGCGATGACTTTGATTCCCGTTTCTCGCGTGGATGTTCAGAATTACGAACCGTTCATGGTCGATGGCATACCGTTTGGGGAAGTGCATTGGCTTCGCCAGGGCTCAAGCGGGGCGGAGCTTTTGCTGACTGGCCTGTGGACTCACGAACCAGCAACTTTTCCTTATACATTCCCGGCAGATGAAACATTTCATCTGCTCGAAGGCAAGGTCTGCATCAAGGTCGATGGACTGGAACCTATAAACCTGGTCCCTGGCGACATCGTCTCTTTCCGCAAGGGACAAGTTTCGACATGGACAATCTCAGAACGCCTGAAAAAGTTTTTTGTCATCAGCGGCTGAACATCTGACGTCTGAACAGCTCAGGATCTCCTGAGTTCCTCATTGGCTCCTCATCTCGTAAGCAGTGCCTTGATCGCAGACTTAACCTCCGCCTCGCATGGCCCCGTGAGAGACCAGGTTTGCTCATAGCCTCCGCGATCCGTAAAGATCCGATCAGGCCCGTAATACCAGACTCCACATTCACCATATCCTGCAACACAGACAAAAGAACTCTTCGCCGCCTGCTCCTGAGCATACAACTGGAACTCAACAAACGGCTCTCCCGGCAGATGCAGGATCTCGAGTTCACCAATACGGAGCCGACTCGCCTGCGCGATGTAGCCATCTCGCAAACGTTGACCGAATCCAGAGAACATCGCCGCCGTTAATCGCGTCGAAAATGCCTGCTCCGGTGCAAGCTGACTTTGCAGTAAACCCGGATTGAATGCTCCGTCTTCACGAGCAGTAAAACGGATGGGAGTCGAGGCCCACGAAACATCGGATGGCTTCAGATTCGCGACATCCAACGCAACTTCCGGCTTCGCGGCGCTGCTGCGGACCATCGCATCATGCAGGCGCGAAGTGAGTTGCCCACGTGCCAATCGAGTTCCATCGTTATATTTCCCAACGGTGATGTTCCCGCCACATCCGGTGAAGTAAATCTGAGGAACACCTGATTCGTTCTCGAGTTGCTGGCGAGCCATTCCCACGCAGTCCCAGGAAATTCTCGCATCTCCATAAAACGTCTGAGGGTGCGTCGCATAGTAATGCAACTGCACCAGCGTCTGATCCCCGCAGAAGAACGAAACGGTTCTTAACCAAGGATCAACCAATCCCTCCGGCGCATCGCGCACGTCAGGTTCACGAGTCACACTGGCACGGACCGCAATGCTTCCATCCGGTTGAGGCACGCGACGATTCGAAGCCACTTGCTCCACGATGGCTGTAGTCCCGACAACGCGTGTGACCGTCTTCATTTCGCTCAGCGAACTCTGAATCGCGATCGCGGTCCGTTGAGCAATCTCGTGGGTGAACTGAATGTGCTTTGCAAGTTCCGGACTACCTTCGCCATGCAGGATCCTGACTGCATCCTCATCAAGAATCGGCGCGGAGTGTTGATGTAATGACTGCAGTGCGACTCGTTCTCTGGTTGTTCCGGCAGCTTTAGCCATGGCATCTCGCAGTACTTCATCGCTGGCGTTGCAGATGCCACAGAAATCGATCGCGGCAATCACATAACGGTCATTTCCGGACCGCAGGACGACGCCCCGCATCTCGAGCGGATGCTCAATACTGCCAACCTTCGGCATGCAGCCAACACACGGCCCATCACCAATCGACGGAGTCACATCCACACGAAAACTGGCCAACCTGAGTTCCGCGCCGACAGCCAGACAATCAGTGGCAGCAATCAGAATCACCAGCGAGTATCTCAAGCTGCAGATAAATCGCGAAATAGTAATACTTTGCTGTAAGATGAGTCCTCTACGCATCGCATCATCTTCCTTTTTCTAAACTCACCTCGAATACGTAACCAAAGAACGCACGCCTGAAATCTTTCGGTCGAAAATCCCGCGGCGCATCGACAAGCAGACCGAAATATTTCACGACCGAAAAATTGACCGCTCAAACACACAACGCCCCTGAAATCTTTCGGTCAATGAATCTTCCGGTCAAAAATTACTCGGCGTGTAGAAAAGCAGACCGAAATATTTCACGACCGAAAAATTGAAAGCCAAACAAACAACGCCCCTGAAGTCTTTCGGTCGAAAATCCCGCGCCGCGTGGACAAGCAGACCGAAATATTTCGCGACCGAAATATTAAAAGCCAAACAAACAACGCCCCTGAAATCTTTCGGTCACTGAAATCTTTCGGTCACTGAAATCTTTCGGTCACTGAAATCTTTCGGTCACTGAAATCTTTCGGTCACTGAAATCTTTCGGTCACTGAATCTTTCGGTCACTGAATCTTTCGGTCACTGAATCTTTCGGTCAAAAAATCAACTTTCGGCCCCGACGATTTGACTTCATACCCCCAGCAATAGACAGAATAGATGAGGCCAACTGAAGCGATGACCAGCTGCTCGACCAGCCTCTTTTCAAAACCTTTACGCCGCATACCATGAACTATCGCTGATGCCAATCAGACTGCCATACAAGCTACCTCGTATCTCAGACGATGCCATGCGCCTGATTGACTATGAAGTTATGAAACACGCATTTGCATGCCATTCAGCGCGAGGACGCCTCTGCGACGAAGCCGTCTATCAGACAGATCTTTCTCTTCGCCTTCGCAGTGCGGGTTTCGAAGCAGAAACAGAAGTCCCAATCAAGTTATCATTGGGCAACTTTAAGTCTGTTGCAAAGATTGATCTGCTTGTTGACCGGAAAGTAATTTACGAATTAAAGACCGTCGAAAGATTCACCCCTAAACACGAAGCTCAATGCCTTGGCTACCTCTTCATGGCCGAGTCAACTCATGGCAAGCTCATTAACTTCCGCCGTCAGTCCGTTGAGTCTCGCTTTGTAAATACCTCTCGGACGTTGGACGAACGAAGAAAGGTCGATTGGCAGACCAATTGGTTCTCAGGTGAACCTTTACTTCTTCAAGTCATTCGAGAACTGATCGAGGATTGGGGAGTCGGATTGGATGCATCGCTTTATCGGAAAGCCATTCTTAAATGCGCTGGTGAAGAAACGGCCGGCGATTATCTGCTGCCAATATCAGACTCAGGTCGTTCCCTCGGCAACCAGCAGTTTCACCTGCTCAATTCTGACACAGGTCTTGCAGTCACGACATATTCAAAGGACGCACCGAACAACAGAAATGAATTGGCAAAGATTGTTTCTATTAGTCCATTAAAGCACCTGCACTGGGTGAATATCACGCACGGCCACGTGTGTTTGGAAACAATTCCATCTGGCTGAATCCCTGATATAGACCAAAGAACGTGGAGCCGCGTTTCACGATTCTTCTGCCAGCAATGCGTTTATCAAACTCTACGCACCTTCCGACGGAAACTCCATCCCAAGCCCTCCAACAAACTCTACGGCAGTTCGTGGATTCGAATCTTGCGGAATTGGATTGGTGAACCTTCGCTCTCAAGGCACAGATAGCCTTCAGCCGGTTCACAGCCTGTTCCGCCGGAGACCTCTTCTCCGTTCACCCACAACCGCACTTCTCCACTAATTGCTCGGATGTAGTACTGGTTCCAGTGCCCGTGGCCGTTCGCAAGATGTCGGCGTGGATAGCTGCGGCTGCCGTCCGGAGACAACGGAGGAAACGGCGTCATCTTGACGCCAACGGGGAATACGTCACCGTTGGTTCCGAACCAGTCGGTCTTGGCTCCGTTGGCCTTCATCCGTTCAGTAAAGCCGTGATCCAACACCTGAACTTCAATGCCAGACGGTAATCCTGGTTTGCCGGCTGCAGTCAATCGCTCAATCGACGCTGGAGTCCCCCAGACGAATACACCGCTGTTGCCGCCTGCTTTCTCATGCATCCACTCGACGATGATCTCGAAGTTCTTGTACTGTTTCTCTGTTCGCAAAACACTGACTGGCTGCCCCGTGCAATGCAGCACGCCGTCCTTCCAGCTCCACGTATCATCAGCACTGTTAACCTTTTTGAAGTCGGCTTCTGTCAAAGATCGCCAGCCCGGCTGTGAGTCGTCGATCATCGCAGGTTTCTGGCTGTGATCCGCTACGGCCGCAACTTCAACGAATGACGGATCGTTAGGCTTAACGCCGGTTTTCAGTCCGGCCGCACCCGCTGGTCCAGGTTCATAGGCACCAGTCATCGCCACATCCGACCATGCGTCAACCTTGTCGTCCAGTGCCACACACCAATAGCTGGCATTCACCAACATACGGCGAAAGTCTTCGATTCGAAACGCATCGGCGTGCCCAATTGTCGTTGTAAAAATGCGAGCCGCTTTTCCTGCAGATCCGGTGTACGACTTCGTCCAGGCAATTGGCACTGGAGCCTTATCCACCACGGGCTCATCTTCTGCCGACCAGCCAGTCAGTGGCTGACCGAGAAGAACGGGCTCGCTGTCGCCTTCCAGCTTTTCACTAACTCCGTAGACGTCATCAGGGACCCAGAAATTGCGACGAACGCCACGAAAGATCGGATGGCTTCCGGCGAAGTTCACAACATCGCAACGAGTACTCTCAACGAGATTTTTGCCGTAGTGCGAGACCCACGTTTCTCCCAGCACCAGCCGCCCCCAGCCGCCGATCGGCTCTTTGCTGGCTGAGTCAAACTTTGCGTAGGCACTCTCAGGCCGAGTTGCATAGCGAAACGGATGCGTCGCATTGCGGATACCAATGATCGGACGTCCGGATTCGGCATAGTCCACGATATGTTTCATCTGCTCATCGGGAAGTTCTCGCCATCGTAGAAACGCAACGAGCAGATCTGCCGAATCCAGCAGTTCAAGACCGGGAATGTTATTGTTCACTCGAGGATCGATCGTTCCAGTCTTTGGATCGATCGCAAAGAGAACTGTACACTTGAAGCCATGGCGAGAAAGAATGCGAGCCATCAGCGGCATCGATAACTCTGAGCGATACGACTCTTCAGCGGCAATAAAGACGATGTGCTTTCCTTTGCCTGGCCCTTCTCCTCCCGGATAAGTCAGCCATTCTTCAGCCTCCACTAACGGAGCAGAAAGACCAAAGGACAACAGCACCAGAAATGTCGCCAGAATGCTTCGAAGCAGTCTCATCGATCGTACGCCTCTGAGAGAGAAGGACAATGACCTGAACGTGGTCTCAGCAATATAACGAAACTGTGGACGTCTCGCATTCGTGGAGACATACAAGCAGAATCACGTGAGCTGAAAAATTTCGTTTGCGGCAAATACGGCAAACCAAAATCTGCTCAAAATTGAGCGATTACCTGACGACCTGTTTTCCTGCGTCGTAGGGAATAGGTTGGAATGAACGAGCCACAGCGAGTGCAGGCGCATCGAATTCTCGTACTTGCGTTCGACGGCGGAGATCGACCAATGGCCTGCGTGGCAACAGGTCTGCATGTGATTGTGCAGGCGAAACCAGATATGCCTTCGCTTCGCTTGTCACACCACGTTATTATTCTGCGAATGGCATCAATTGCGGCAGGATATCAGCGGCATTTATGAGTACTGATGCTTAACATTCCCTGCAGGGGGAGGAGGCAGCAATGAGTTCCGTGACAACTCAGAACGAAATCGAATATCCGGAATCCGATGGAAAACCCATGGGCGAAACCGACCTGCACCGCGACTGGATGTTCCGCCTTCTGGAAATCTTTCGACAACGATACCGTGATGAGCAGGTCTATATCGCCAGCGATCTGCTCGTGTACTACGAAGAAGGAACGCCGTCAAAGTTTGTGGTACCCGACTGTTTTGTGGTGCTGGACTGCAAACCCGGCCGTCGGCGAACGTTCCAGACATGGAACGAAAAACGCGTTCCGAATGTTGTGTTCGAAGTGACCTCACGAGGGACCAGTTCGATTGATATCGTGGACAAGCCCGTCATCTACGAACGCATGGGTGTGCAGGAATACTTTCTGTACGATCCGACCGCGTCGTATCTGGAACCGCCCTTGCAGGGATATCGCATGGCGAATGGTTCGCTGCATCAGATTGCGGAAGCCAATGGACGCATTCGTTGCGAAACTCTGGGCGTTGAGCTCTTTCTGCGGGAAGACAACCTTGTCATTGTAGATAAGGAAACTGGTGTTGAGCAGTTGACCAGGGCAGATGCCGAAGAACTCGCTCGAGAACAAGCCGAGCGAATGCAGGAGCAGGAACTTGAAGCCCGGCTGATTGCCGAACGACGCGTCCAAGAACTCGAGGAGAAACTGCGGCGGCTGGAGAGCGGAAACTAACGAGGATCGCAGGAGACGGTTTTCTCTGGCCAACATGTACAAGGTCGCTTTTGCGATACCCCCTTTTGCAATGCTCGTTTGACATTACGGCGGTAAAACAAATGGATTCAGCACTGACTGTGGTCGGCGATCAACTCTGGAAAAGGATTGGTGAATCAATGGATAGAGTTGAGCTACGACTGCGAAAAGTGATCGCGATACTCGAACCTAGCGGGATACCATTTGCGATCGTGGGCGGAAATGCGGTTCGAATTTGGGTGGCTCAGGTTGATCCCGGTGCTGTACGCGCCACCAATGATGTTGACGTCCTGATTCGCCCTGAGAATCTTGAACAGGTCAAGCAAGTGATGGCTGAACATGGCTACCACTATCGAAAAGCTGGCGGCTTAGACATGTTTCTTGAGGGGAAAGATGATTCTGTTCGGTATGCCATCCATGTTGTCCTCGCGAATCAGATGGTTAAAGAAAAAGACTACGAATCAAACCCCGATGTTGAGCCCAGTGAGTACGGTGATGGTATCCGGACGTTGCCATTGGAACGTTTAGTACGAATGAAGCTGAATTCCTTTCGCCTGAAAGATCGTGTGCATCTTCTGGACATGATCGAGGTCGGTTTGTTGAACAACGGCTGGATTACGAGATTCCCGGAACCACTTGGGGAAAGACTCCGGTTGCTGATCGAAAATCCAGACCAGTAAACTCACCGTTGAAGATAAGACAGGCTCACTCGTCACTCTGCCAAAATCATATTCAGAGTCGCCTTCAAGATGGCAAACCGCACTGGCGATGGCACGAGTCACAGTGAGCAAACACTCCTTCGGAATGCTGCAGCATGCTGCTGCTTTCTCATTTACAGCCTGCTGTAAAAAACATCCGTGATCTCCTAAGACAACTGATCATTGTGATCAGTCGGTGTGGGAGAGATTTCCACGATTGCTCTTTAAATCCCGAAGGGCGATGGTAAAGTTTCCTTCCCCATAAATTACAAATCAGGTTGTCGCTCCCATCTGAAAAGGAATTCAAGATGTCAGTCGTTGGATACTTCGAAGCGATTCCTCAGAAAACGGGAACGGAACTGCGAAACGCAATATTCCCTGATGGTTGTGGCAACATTCCGGCCGGTGTGTTCCTGTTCATGGAGTACTTCTGCACGGACCTTAATTGCAATTGCCAAAGAGTAATCATCAAGGTCCTGCACCCGAAATCTGAATCAGATCCACATCCGCCCGACGTGGCGACTTTTAGCTATACCTGGAGTCCTGGCGAAGATGACGTCTGGCGGAAAACGAACGCCGAATGTTCCAATCCCTTTCTGGATCCCTTCCACAAGCAGTCATCGTACGCTCCGGATCTGCTCGAATTCTGGACCGACATGGTTGAGCGAGATAAGGGTTACGCTCAACGTTTGAAGACGCATTATCGCGAGTTGCGTGAAAAGCTGGGAACATCAGAACGCCACGCCCCGGCATTCGATCCCTCCTCCTTTGATGTTCCCGCGAACCGTGCAGAGCGCCGCCGCCTTCGCAAGTCGCGGCCCGGCAAGTACTCCGTCCGCTGAGCGACAGATTTGCCGCAGAAACATAACAACAACCTTTTCCGTGCGCAGTCCTGTTACTCGCTTGAATTTCTTCAGGATAACCTGCCCGTCACTTTTTCCCATCAAAAGTCAAAATCCCCCCGAAATCATCCACCTGCAAGACAGCGGACCGCACTGGCAACGCCGCAAGTGACGTCCGCCATTCGCTCGTAGTCCAGAGTTTCCGCCGTATCAGTCCAGCGGTGATAGTGTGGGTTTCGCAGAAAGCTGGTGTCGGTCAACATCAGAGCCGGATAATCATTGATCCAGAACGCATGCTGATCGGATAAATGAATCTCGCGGATACTTTCGGGCAGAACAATCGAGAATAACGGAAACCGTGTTCCTCGCTTGAAGCCTCGGCGAAAGTTCCAACAGAGCCGTGCTGATCGCGGATTCCCGACAGCCGCCAGAAAGTTACCTCGTCGAGGAAACAACCAGCGAAGCCATTTCGGAATCGCAGGCGGGACATCCTGAGAATTCTTGTCATCAACGTAGTATCCGACCATTTCCAGACACAACATTCCGATCACGTTTTCTCCACGAGATCGACAGCCCTCAGCATGCACGAGGCTTCCCATTTCATTCGTGCCGTAATAAGGAGATTCTTCACACGCAAACGCGACGAATCGAATCGTGCTGCGCGGCGATACAGACTTCAGCATGCGAGCCGTCTCGATCAGAACCGCCACGGCCGAACCGTTATCGTCAGCCCCAGGAGTCGTCGGCGTCGAGTCATAATGAGCGCCCAGAATGACGACTTCATTGGGAGCTTTATGGCCGAGGATCGTAACAATCACGTTATCGGTGGGCTGTCCATTGACCGGAAATGTCTCTCTCGTCACAGACAAATCAGCCGCCCGAAACTGTGACTCGATATAGGCCGCCGTTGCGGCCATTGTCCCGGCCTTCAGCGGATGCCGAGGACCAATCACGCCAGACAACATGTCGACGTGCTGGAATAATGATTGAGCGAGTGAGGACCGGGACTCAATGCTCATGGGTTACTCCAACAGTTTGCCACCGTATTCATATTGCAGACTGAAATTTTTCAGTCCAGCTTGGTCCATCTACCGCTCCATGTCGTCAGCCACGGAATATTTCGATCAATCACAGGATCCTGACAGATGCGGGCCAGGTCGGAGTAGCGTTGATCATTCATTGCGGTGACTCGATCGATCTTCAGATCAATGATATCCGCAGCCACCTGGCGTGCCAGCGTCTCGGCAGTGAACAATTCGTCGTCGGACCACGTGGCAGCTTCGTAGCCGACTTTGTTCAGATCACCAGGCAGTTGGATATAGCCCAAATGGACGGTCCCCTTAATGTCCAGCGACTTAACCAGCAGGCGATACAACGGCAATTGTAAATCAACCCATTCGTCCTTCTTGCGATGAGTCCTGTTCGGCGGTTCAGCCGCTTCACTGGTTTTGTAATCCAGCACGCGCCACTCGCCACTGGATTCATGACGATCAATCCGGTCAACTCGCCCAATCAAATTGACCGGGCGTCCATTCACATCGGAAAAGTCGTCGCAGATCAGATCCCGCTCCGTGATCGCGATATGCCAGCCTTCTTTCAGACTTTCAACCTGCCATCGAGCAAATGCGATCAACCGACTTTCCAGCATCTTGAGCTGAACACTGACTGTCGCTGATCGAGACCTGCCAAAACGCCCCAGTGATTCACGATGCAACTCCTGCAACAAATATGTTTCGATCGCTTCGGTGCTGAGAGATTCACGAAAGTCTGACTGCCCAAAGCACTTGAGCACATCATGCATCAAACTTCCGAACGCGGGCGCGTTGAGTTCTCTCACGTCATCTTCGATGGATCGAAGTCGTAATTCACGACGCAGAAAATATCGATACGGACACTGCAGGTATTCTCGAAATGCCGTAACGGGAATCTCTGTCGGAGCAGCGGGTACATCAATGGGCTGCGGCACGATAAACCCACTCAGACGCGGCATTGACTCTGAGGAGTTCTCGATAGCAGCCTCCGCCGTGGACGTACTCTCTGTCACGTAATCCGGGTCGTAGAATCTGCGAACTCGTTCAGGAATTGAACGAGGATCTGCGGCAAACCAAAGGCGACTGGGCGACAACGGATTGCCCTGCACATCGGTTCGGCCTTTGATCAGCACCACCTTGCGACGACTGCGCAGGATCGACGTCATCGCATAAGCATCGCGGGCATAGCGGCGACGATTATCTGTCAGCTCCAGTCGCGTTCGCAGGCTGTTGGGCATAAACGCATCGGAGTTCATCGACTCCGGAACTTTGCCTTCGTTAAAGCCCATTAGAATAAGCACCGGACTGTCATCGAGAGTCAGCTCAAGCCAGCCGAGCAGTTCCACCGCATTCTTGTCGGCTTCAGGAGGAATCGTGTCGTCAGCAATCTGCCTGAGCAACAATTGCAGAGACTGACTGGCCGAACACAAGGGCAGGGCGGCCGAAGGAATTCTTTGCAGTTGTTCATTCAGATCCTGAAGCCTTGTCACACATTCGACGATGCCTCGATCCGCCGCTGATTCACTGTGCAGCTCGCGATCGCCGTAGATCGTCGCGAGAACTCGCACGGCCCCTTCGGCCCACTCAGATAATGGCCGACGTTGTTCAAGTTGCTGAGTCAACGACGACTCTGCAGCATCCGCTAACTCATCAAGCGTTCTTTGACGCGACTTTTGGACGGGCTTTGCTTTCTGAGGTTTCAGCTTTCCGACTGCGGAACCAGAATATTCTGCGGAATAGGCATCTGCGACAAGGCAACGGAGCAGGGCTTCGACGGAACGGCAGACTTCGGCCACCAGAATTCGACGAGGAGCCTTTCCCAGCATTTCGCCGGGCGTCACTTGCAGGTGATCGATCATGTATTGATCAAGTTCACTGAGCCAGACATCACACTTCGCAAGAGCATCGTCATCATTGAGTGTGTTGGAAAGATTCTGAGTGATCCAGTCATTTACATCCGGATGTCGCACCAGATCGCTCAGCGTCGCAAAGTCCGCCGGCATGTCATCTCGTGCGGAGGCAATGTGCAGAGCGAGAGACTGCAGGAGTCGAAACGGGCGAGTTTCCGAGACATACATTCCAACCGGCCATTGTCCCGTGATTCCCGCATCGGCCATGGATTGCAACAGAGTCGGAACCATCGTGTCATCAGCAACACCGATCGTGATATCATCGGCTCGATAGACCCCGTTGTGAGACGCGAGTTCTTCCATCGCCGCCCGCGCCTGCTCGGCCGGCGATCCTGTGATGCGAGTCGTTTCGAGCTTGATATCGAGCTGACGATTCTCCCAGACGTCAGCCTTCACACATCCGTATTCATCAAAATCATCCTGCTCCGATTCGGCCGCATGAATCAGCGAGGTGACTCGATCAGCAACCTGATCGAGCATTTGCCGAATGATACGATTCATGTCGACCGTGCCGATCAAAATGATGTCGCAATCTGTTCGGCATTCATTCATCTGCACTGCAATCAGTCGCGCGGCCTGTCGATCCCAGAGCTGCAGATCGTCCATCTGGACGAGATATTCTGACTGAATTCGCCGCAGGGCTTTCCAGCGTTCAGCTTCTTCCAGATCTCCGGACTGCGCGAGTTTTTCGTGGACTTCGTCGAATTCCAGCCCTTCGGCCGCAAGTTCGTTGTGTTGTTTTCGCAATGACTCACACAGGGCCATCCAGGCTGGCACAGAATCTTCATCCGGGCGATGCGGGAGGGCCGCTCGAATTTCTCCCTGCGGCACCGCATAGAGAGCTTTCCGCCAGACCAGCAACTGAGTCAGATCGTCCGCGAGTTTTTGCTTCTGCGGATAAAGCATCTCCGGAAAACGCGTAAACGTCACCATTCTCGGCGGGATCAGCGCCGGCCATTTCGCGCCGGCTCGCTGCACCAGAAGTTCCAGCATTCGACGAGCCGCCCGACGACCAGGAAATACCAGGATCACTTTCGACAGATCCAATTGATCTCCGTTTGCGTATCGGGAAATCAAGTAGTCCACAGCGTTCAACAACGCGGGCTTGGAGGGATCAAGAAAATGGCGAGTAACGGGCATTCGATGCTTCAGCAAATACAGAAGGACTAACAGGAACCATTCAGCGAAACGAAAGAGCTGGGCACAGCGCTATGGCTACACAGGTCATTTCTTATCGAGCGCAAAGCGACCATGTTCAGCCGCCATCATGAGCACCAGATAATCCAGGCGAGCAGCGTTCGCGATCTTGGAGTAATTGATGCCGTCCATCGTGTCAGTCGTCTTGTGATAATGAGGATTGAAGCCTCCGAAGAGAAATGTCACAGGAATCCCTTTCTCGGAGAACGACGCATGGTCGCTGCGTCCATCGACACGATTCTCTTCATCGTACTCAAAGACGAATCCAACGGACTTGTTAGCCGTCTCCACCATCGCATGCAGCTCGGCCGAATGATCTTTGCTGCCCACAAGGTGAATGGTATTGGCATTCTCTGATGCTGGCTCTGAAGAGGACTCTTCATTGCGACCAATCATGTCGATGTTCAACATGCAGATTATGTCGCTCAGAGGTTTCAGCGGATGAGCCACAAAATGTTTGGAGCCCAGCAGACCTCGTTCTTCCGCACAGAACGCCATCAGCAGTACACTGCGTTTCGGCTTGATGGGATTTGTGTGAATCGCTTTGGCCACTTGCAGAATGGCCGCAGAGCCTGAACCATTGTCGTCAGCCCCTGGGAACAATTCACCACGCTGGACTCCCAGATGATCCAGATGAGCGCCGACGCAGATGTACTCTTGTCGCAGAGTTTCGTCAGAGCCGGGATACCAGCCAACGACATTGGGCACATCAATCGCTTCGCGGTCGATCACAAGTTTCGACTTTATTGTTTGGGAAGACGTGACGAACAGGTTTCGCGCGGGAGTTGCATCGCCAAAGAAGGACGCGTTGAGACCGCATTTGCCGGCCAGTTGATTTGCTGCGGCAGCGGTCACCATCGCGACGGGAATCGTGCTGGGAGTTTGCTCCGATTGATTCACCGCTTCGTTACGAACGCGAGCTTCATCCGCCACAATCAGGACACAGGCAGGGCGAGACTTCAGAATAAAATCATCATTCCAACTGATCCGCCCCTCAGTCTGAATAATCAGAAGGCGGCCCTCCATCGAACCGTCAACCGGTGCGGGCCGTTCCTTCGTGACCGTGGCTAACGTGACGGGTAAATCGCCTTCGTACGATCCCGCAAAGTCACTGATTCCCAACGACTTTCCAGCAATCGCTTCTTCGTCACCGGCTCGAAAATAGCACTGGTCAGGCTGAGTCGACAATTTGATAAAGGGGACTCCCTGATACCACGATCCATCCGTCCCGCCGGGTTGGAACCCATAGGACTCCAGTTTTGATGCGAACCAGGCAGCCGCCTTGAAGTAGCCTTCCTGTCCTGTGCCTCGCCCCGACATTTCCCCTTCAACCAAAATGGACAGCAGTTCCTCAGATTCCTTTTCGGAGATGCTCTCAAAACCGGCGCGGAAAGTATCGGGCACCGGAGCGGTCGTTGAATACGGGCCATCCGCCACCAACGCCGACGTGAAAGCAACGCATAACACCGCAGCGCTGAGGAAGATATGGCGGCAGGCCGTGATCACGGAGGCGGCTTTCTATCAAACAGGAAGGACCCTGAGGCGGGCAGAAGGAGGATATATCCAGCCTTTTAACGCCAACAATCCCTATTCACCAGCGAACTGGCACAGACTTCCCAGACCTCTGCCGAATGAGTTTTCGGGTGAAAACTCCGGGGAAAACGGAGTTCTCCAGATCCGACAATACACGCCTGCGTTTGCATCGGTTATCTTTCCCCGCTTGTTTCCAAGGCATGTCGCTTTAATCGGAACCCGAAGCGTCAGCGAGGGATGTCCAGCGTACAACGCAATGAATGGATCCCTCACTGACGTTTCGGGTTGTGAAAACACATTAAAGTAACAGCCTTTTCCAAGTTGAACGACGGCCGCAGAAACTCTGCGCCCGGAATTTGCTCCACAACATGGACCGAGCCTCCCTCTGCACGCGGTCTGTGGCACTTTGAACGCATTTTTATGGAATTCGCGAGTCATCTCGCGATCTGCCCTTATGGAAAATCGCCGACTTTTCTCGTTCCTGCTGACTTCGATGGCCTTCCTCTGGCTGTGGACCGCCGTCGTTCAGCCGAAGTTTTTTCCAATCCCCGTGAAGAAACCCGCCGCACCCATTGTCGCCGATGAAGCCGATTCTGGCAGCAGCGGGGAACTTAGTGCGGTTGGAACGACAGAGGAAAAGCCAGAGTCGGAGTTGGTAATTCCTGAACATCCTCTGGAGAAAGTCACCCTCGGCTCATCAGATCCTGAGGGCGGTTATGCATTGAATGTCGATTTAACATCGGCCGGTGCGTCTGTCGCGAGTGTCTCGTTGACGGCCCCGCAATACAAAGATCTGCAAGACAGGAAGGTTCCTGCTCGAATTGTCGGCAACAACCTGACTGACGACAAAACCTTTTCCACAGCAATCCTGGTCATCGATCGTCAACTGTCGTCAAAGAAGCAAACGCTTGAGTCAGCAAACTGGAAACTGGTTGAGAGAACCGAAACCGACACGCTGGCTAAAGCGATCTTCGAGTACGACGCCCCCGACGGGACTTTACGAGTTCGCAAGACGTTCTCACTGCCTCGCCTGGCGGTCAGAGGCAAAGAACTTGTTCAGGCGTGGCACTCTGATCCATCGTTTTATACTCTCGAGATCGCTCTGGAAGTCATCAACCTGAGCGACTCACCGCGCACGTTTGATTACGAGATTCAGGGGCCGGTGGGAGTGCTCTTCGAGAATGAGGAGCATACGTCCAAGTATCGCGACCTGCATCTCGAGTTTGTTGATGGTACGAAAGCAGCGACACTCGCAGCCAGCTCTGTTGTCGACTACTGCGATGACCTTGAAGAGGAACTTGAGCGTCCATCAACTCTGGCGGAACAAAAGAATAAGCTGCGTGAAGATCATGAATGGACGTCTGCTTTCCGCTATGCAGGCATCGACGTCCAGTTTTTCGCGGCTCTGGTCGCTCCGTTGGATGACAGAACTCCTGAAGAACAGGCGGAAAAGAAATGGTTGGAACGCACTTACCCGGTGCTGATTGCTCGCCATTCAAGAGAACCACGAAAATCGGACATCAGCCTGCGAATGGCGTCGATGCCGATTGTTTTGAATGCCAAAAATGATTCTGTCGTCCATAAGTATGCATTCTTCGTGGGGCCAAAACATCGTGAGTTACTGGACCCTCTGCCATTTCAGGCGAGCCAGGTGCTGAACTACGGGATGTTTGGTTTTGTTGCTCGTTTCATGCACTATTTGCTCGACACCTTCTTCAGCATTGGCATGCCATACTATCTGGCCATTGTGTCACTGACAGTGCTTGTCCGAGGCTGTTTGTTTCCGCTCTCACGCAAGCAGGCTATTATGGCTGCGAGGCAGAAAGAACTGCAGCCGCAGTTGACTCTGCTGAAGGAAAAGTATGCTGACGACAAAGAGAAACTGGCTCGCGCTCAGATGGAACTTTGGCGGAAGAATGGCATCAATCCGCTGAGCGGATGCTTGCCGCTGTTCCTGCAGTTGCCCATTTTTGTGGGGCTTTACACAGCTCTGAACTCAGCGGTCGACCTGCGTCTGCAAAGCTTCCTGTGGATCGAGAATCTGGCCGGGCCAGACGCCTTGTTCCGGCTGCCGTTTGCATTACCGTTTGGTCTTGGTGCAGACTTCAGCATTCTGCCGCTGTGTACCGTAGCTCTGTTTCTGACTCAACAGAAAATGTTTATGCCGCCTGCTCAGGATGAACAGCAGGAAATGCAGTACAAGATGATGAACATGATGACGGGCATCATGGGCATCATGTTCTGGCATCAACCGGCTGGTCTGTGTCTGTACTTTATCGCGTCCAGCCTATGGAGTATCGCGGAGCGAAAACTGCTGGGAACTGGAAAACTGACGCCAGCAGGACCGGGCGTACAAGTCATCATGCCTGATGAGCAGCCATCGACGAAGCCCGCGAAGTACTCGTCAGCTCCAGCACCCGCAGCGACTGCCGCCAAACCGCCGGGCTTCCTGCAAAGACTTCTCGATGCTGCTGCCGATGCTCAGAAAAATGCTGAACAGCAACGCGAAAAGAGTGACAAAAAAGGCAAGAACAACGTCAAGAAGAAGTAACCCAAAAAAAGGCCCGTCCACCTGGACGGGCCTTTTTTGATAAACAGTCCGCATCAGGCAAGTCTGTCTGTCCCTGAACGGTGAATTGATTGCATGGGTTCAACAATCCCAAACGTCAGTGAGGGATCAACGTTGCCGGGTTCTCACGAACAATCCCTCGCTGACGCAGCGGGTCAGGATTAAATCAATAGTCAGCAAATCTTTCGGTCACCAAATTTTTCGGTCGTATCGGCATGCTTTTATCTCCCGACACGCTGAGTTGTAGTAACTCCGGAGGAGAGATTTTGGAAAGCGTTTGCCCTACATTCTTCTCTCCATAAATCCCTCGCTGACGCAGCGGGTGATGATAATGCCCTGTGCTTTCGGCCCGTTGATCCCAGACAGAGCGTCGCTTTTGCTACCTGCCTGCGAGCGACATTCAGGAACGCAGCATACGCACCGGAACCCCTCGATCGGCCATAAACTGTTTGGTTTCTTCAATAGTGTATGTGCCATAGTGGAAAATGCTGGCCGCCAGAGCAGCACTGGCACCACCCCTGGTCACAGCCTCGTAAAGATGCTCCGGACATCCAGCTCCGCCACTAGCCACGACAGGAATCTTGACCGCATCGGCAACGGCCCTGGTAATCTCAAGGTCGTAACCATCTTTTGTTCCGTCGGCATCCATGCACGTCAGAACGATTTCCCCGGCCCCAAGTCGTTCTACTTCCTGTGCCCATTCGACAGCCTGAAGACCGGTCGGAATGCGTCCGCCGTTGATGTGTACGTCCCAGAATTCCTTGCCATCCTTCCGGATCCGCTTCGGGTCGATGTTGACCACAATGCATTGACTTCCAAACTTCAGAGCTGCCTCGCTAACGAAATCCGGGCTCTTGACCGCCATCGAGTTAATCGAAACCTTGTCACAACCCGCGTTCAGCAGTCGTCGGATATCGTCGACAGTTCTGATCCCTCCCCCGACAGTCAGCGGCATAAAGACCTCTTCCGAAGTTCTCGCCACTACTCCCAGAATAATGTCGCGTTGTTCATGGCTGGCGGTAATGTCCAGAAACACCAGCTCATCAGCTCCCTGCTGCTCGTACTTACGGGCAATCTCGACGGGATCGCCGGCATCCTGCAGATTGACAAAATTGACCCCCTTGACGACTCGGCCTGCATGAACGTCAAGACAGGGAATGATGCGTTTTGCCAGCATTGATGTTTCCAGACTCCAGAAGCGTGAGCGGTGGTTGACTGTCAGCACCGCGGCTATAGTTTCCGTGATTCTTCCGGGATCTTTCAACCGTCCTGATGGTTCCGATCCCGGATTCGCCGATTCGGTGACATCCTGCCAGACTCTTCACGAATTTGAGTTTTCCGATGAATTCCACCGCCCTTTGGACTCGTTCTGTTCACGTTGAGCTGGGTTCGCGCCGTTACGAGATTGGAATTGGCGAAGGCTGTCTTTCAGCGGCGGCAGCCGCTTTGGGTTCATGGACAAATGCTGATAACGTCGGAAAATTGCGATTTTTAATCGTATCCGATGCCTCAGTACAGAATCCTCACGGCGTTACTGTTCAGAAAAGCCTGGAAGCAGCTGGAGCCGAAGTTCGCATGGCAATTGTGCCGTCCGGTGAGCAGTCAAAGTCCTATGCTCAAATGCAGTTGCTCTATGATCAGCTCGTCGACATGGCGGCCGATCGACGTACGATTGTCGTGGCAGTCGGAGGTGGAGTAACTGGCGATCTGGCGGGCTTTGTTGCAGCGACATACGCTCGCGGACTGCGATTTGTGCAGGTTCCCACAACGCTCCTGTCAATGGTGGACAGCTCTGTCGGTGGAAAAACCGGCATCAATCATCCTCGAGGAAAAAACCTGATCGGTGCGTTTCATCAGCCAATTGGAGTTCTGATTGACCTCACGACACTGGCCACGCTTCCCGACCGCGAGTATCGATCCGGACTGGCCGAGGTCGTGAAGTATGGAGTCATCCTCGACCGTGAATTCTTTGGCTACCTGGAGAAGAACGTACAGGGATTGAACGCTCGCAATACGGAAGTTTTGCGGCACGTTGTTGCCCGCAGTTGCGAACTGAAAGCCGACGTAGTTCGCCAGGACGAATATGAAACCACCGGACTGCGAGCTGTGCTGAACTATGGCCACACATTCGGCCATGCCTTTGAAGCACTCTCTGGTTATGGCGGACTTCTGCATGGCGAAGCCGTTTCCATCGGGATGATTTGCGCCAGTCGATTGGCTGAGACCTTGAATCGCATTACGTCAGAAGAAACTCATCGTCAAACGAAATTGCTCACCCAGCTCGGCCTTCCTGTTACTGTTCCCAAAGAGCTTCAGACTCGAGAGCAGGAAATCGTCAGTTGCATGATGCTGGACAAGAAGACGGAAGGCCGCGAACTGAGATTTGTGCTGCCATCCCGCATTGGCCATGTGGAAGTCGTTAAAGGCCTGTCTCCAAGGCAAGCTCTGAAGTGTCTGTAAAGAATCGTTGACAATCAGACTATGCAATGTGTCGACGTCCTTTGGCACAGTTGCCACTCAATGCGTAAACGCAGGGAAACACCTACACAGAATGAAACAGCCCAAGTCCCTCAGCTAAAAGCACTTACGCAACGTATCGAAGGGAAACCCCGTAGGGAAAAAAGAGATTCGGGCCTGATGGCATAGTGTTGGCATCAATTGTCACCATGTCAGGTAACTCTGTGTGATGCTGAGACGGCAAACGGGATGAATGCTGTGACGCTTGCGGAGTCTGCGACTTCTGTGAATGAATGAGCTTTGGCCAAAGACATTCCTCCACACGACCCGTTGCCGGGCAAAACTCTCTCTCCTTTCTCTCTTTGAATATGTTGAAAGATCTCTACAATGATGAAGACTCTCTGGAATGATGAAGCTGGTGTAATCCTGTCGGCTGAACTCGTGCTCGTCAGCACGATTCTGGTTCTCGGCATGATCGTTGGTCTCGTGGAGCTGCAGTGCTCAATCGTCGCCGAACTGAGCGACCTGTCAAGCGCGTTCGGTAACCTGAACCAGTCTTACGAGACATCTGGTTTCGGTAGCTCAAAGGGCGGAAATCAGTTCAAGGCTCGCACGTACGGTGCTGCTTACACCGACCGTGCTGACACCTGCGACTGCGACGCGAACCTGAGTATCGTTTGCACCGACATTGGTGAAGTTCAGAAGTAATCACTTCCCATGCAGTGAGCGTCTGCTCAAAATTTGAAAAGGCAGGGACTTCTTCCCTGCCTTTTCTTGTTCCGGTTGAGCCATGAAGGCCACGCTGATCTTACTCATTTCCCCCTCAGGTGATTTCTCAATGTCCGTTCTCAAAACACTCTGGAACGACGAGTCTGGTGTGATCCTGTCCGCTGAACTTGTCCTCGTTTGTACGATCCTTGTATTGGGACTTCTGGTTGGAATGGTCGAGCTTCAATGTGCGATCGTGGGAGAACTCAGCGATCTCTCGAGTGCGTTCGGTAACCTTAATCAATCCTACAATCTTTCCGGTTTCGGCAGCTCAAAAGGAGCCAATCAGTTTAAGGCTCGTACATACGGAGCTGCGTACACTGACCGCGCTGACACCTGTGACTGCGATGCAAACTTAACCATCGTCTGCAATGACACGGGTGAGAAGCAAGGAAACGGCGACGGACCGGGATTGCCGCCAATTTGATCGAAGTTACGATTCATGCGATCGCGTTCAACCAGAACCGAACACAACGCACGTCCAACTTGAATTTGATCCGGTAGACAGTCATCACTGCGCCCGATCTGCACGTCGCAGTATCGGGCATGTTCGATATCGGGCATGTTCGATATCGGGCATTTTCGATTCATGGTACGGGCAACTCAACGAATCACAGGCGAAGCGGATTCATTGTTCACGCTTACAGCAGTTCTGTAATTGGTTCGCCGTAATAGACCTGATGCGGTCGCTCGAATTCGTCTTTCCAGACTGCAGTGGCCGGAATTCCCAGAGCACTGTACATCGTGGCGGCCATGTTCTCCGGCTTGAATGGACTGGTTGCCGGGTACGCCCCTAACTCATCGGACGATCCAATCACCTGGCCGCCCTGAACGCCGCCGCCCGCAAAGAACACACTTTGCACCGCGCCCCAGTGATCACGTCCTGCATGCGGAAAAGAATCCGACAGTGTCGAGAGTTTCGGCGTGCGGCCGAACTCACTGCCCATCACGACCAGTGTCGTGTCCAGCAAACCAAGATTCTGCAGATCATCCAGCAATGCACACAAAGCCTGATCTGTCGGCGGCAACAATTTATTCTTCATGCGATAGAAGATGTCCCCGTGAGTATCCCAGGTTTCGTTATTGCCAAGATTCACCTGGATCAGATTCACGCCAGCCTCAACCAATCGGCGAGCCATCAACAGTGACCAGCCAAAGCTGTTGCGTCCATATCGCTCCTGAGTCTTGGCGTCCGCATTCGTCACATCAAACGAACTGCGCACTGTCGGCTCCAAAAGCAACGAAATCGCGGATTGCCGGAACTCATCGTAATGTCGGCCAGCCGCAGATTGTTCCAGGTCTCGCCGCTGACGATCAATCGAAGTCAACAGACTGGTTCGAGAGTTCATCCTCGTCATCGTCATGCCCGGTGACAGAGCCAGACTTGGAGCCTGGTACACTCGATCATCAGGCGACGCAGGAGCCTTCTTCGTTTCATTTGGGAATGTAAATTCCGGATAAGCCCCCCGCCAGAACGGATTGCCGTATGGAGAAGCTTCCACAAAGAATGGATCTCGATGAGATCCCATCAGCCCCCCATAAGCGCCGGGAATTGTTCCGCCGGACCAATGCACTAAACGCTCGGGCAGCACAATCGCAGGCGGCAGATTGCTGCGAGCCGGAATCGCATCACCAATCGTCGAGGCAATCGAAGGAAAGTCGGTACCACGAGGCTGACGATCGCCACGGAATCCGGGCGTCGCCCCACTGCGGCCCGTGAGCATGTAGTAATGGCCCAGCGTATGCTCGTTGGTCGAATGGGTCAGAGATCGCACGACAGACCAGAGATGACTTCGCTGTGCCAGGCGTGGCAGGTGCTCGGAAACTTCCAGGCCCGAAGTCTGCGTTGCGATCGAGGCGAACTCACCACGGACCTCTGCAGGAGCCTCCGGCTTGGGATCAAAACTCTCGAACTGAGACAGTCCACCCGAGAGGAAAATATAAATGCAGGTTTTCGCTGTCCCGTTGAACCCAGTGGCAGAATCGGACGCTTGCAGACCTGCCAAATGATTACTGCCCAGCCCGAGCAATCCAATAGCTCCGGCCTGAACAGCGGTCCTTCGAGAAACGCTCGGATGCCACAGCTTTGGAAACTGATTGAGGCTCATCAGTTCATCCCGTAACACCGGGAGATTGCTTTCCGAAAATGACTTCGGTCCCCAGCCACCCGCACCATTGGTAAAACGACTCATGCTTCGCCAAACGTTATGGTACCGAGTTAATGTCAGTACGCAAATCAGGTTTTCGCGTAGCGTCACTGCCATTCAAAAAGTAGAAGGCACACTCCGAGGGCCGTTCGCCAAACACCGAACTCCCGAATTCGAACGTACCCAGCACGCATTTTTTTTACCAGATCGGCACGAGCCCACAAAGGACGTTATTCCGCCCCTGAATATCCTCGATCAGCCGATTCAATTGCTGCATTTCTCGCATGTCTGGAAGAGATGATGGGCCTCCCTGAGGCACCTTGGAAGGCTCAGGCGGTGGAGCCGGGCTGCTGGAATAAACTCCAGACGACGGCGGAGAAGGGACAGAGACTGGTGCCTTAACCTCAACCGGCTTCCGCTCGGCAACCTGATCCTGACCAGTCCAGCGAAACTTCCAGACGAGGCAAACCAATAAACTTGCAGCCAACACCGCCGCAGCAATTCTCAGTCGATCCGCCCAACGGCCGTAACGGACCTGACGACGAATATCGACAACGACGCGGGAACGCAGATCGCCGGACAACTGCGGCATCGTACCGACTTCACGCAGGAGTTGGTGCTCCGGAAGCAAAGGTTCGGTGATTCGTTTGACAGGATCGATCATTGGATTCACTTGTCCCTTGAAGACAACAACATTAAGGCAGGGTAAGAGAACAACATCAAGGCAGGATTTTGTGAGGTGGGATCACTATTTTATCAGGGGTTCAAGACTTCTTTGAAGCTTTTCCATCGCATATCGGTATCGGCTGGCCACAGTATTTTGTGACAATCCCAATGCTTCGGCGATTTCGGCAAACGTTAGTTCTTCCCAATGCTTAAGAATGACAACCTCATACTGCGACTTGGGAAGAGATTGCAGCACTCTTCGAACACTGTCCGCCGTTTCTTCCTGAACGACCTGAGCCTCCACGCTTTCCTCGCTGGAGCCTCGATCCGGCGTTTCGTATCCCCTGCCTCGTCTCTTTTGGATAATCCGCAGGGACTCGTTTCTCACCGAACGAATCAAATACGGCCAGGGAGCGTCCGCATTCGCCAGCAACCGAGGTCGAAAGGCAATGCGGGAAAATGCCCCCTGCAGCGCATCTTCTGCGTCCGGCTGGTTTCCAGTAATTGTGACGGCAAACCGAACCAGTCGCTGAGCCGTCAGGTCGAACATCTCCGTCAGCGCGCGCTCAGGCTCCAGCGTCAGGCGACCAACGCAGATCTTGAAACGAGCCTGAAATTCGGAGCCTTCTGTTGGGTTCACGGCATTGTCAAAAGTCGGGAGAATGCTCAGTTTGTCTGCCGGAATTGGAAATTCTCACCGGGAAGGATATTTTCCCGCTCCCAAAAGGAACAGCCCATGTACGTTGGTGGTCTGGAAAACGGGCTACCATCGACAATTCACTGACTTCTTCCACCGCTCCCATGAGCTGTCTTTCCGTTTCGAAAGGATTATTCCGTGTTTAACACTGTGGCCGTCGTTGGCGCGACCGGTGCCGTAGGGCGAATCATTCTTCAGCTTCTGCAGGAACGAAAATTCCCCGCAAAGAACTTCCGCTTTCTGGCGTCAGCTCGAAGCGCTGGCCAGAAGGTCGAGTTCAACGGAAGCATGATCACAGTGGAAGAACTGACTCACGAATGTTTCAAAGGAATCGACCTGCTCATCGCAAGCACTCCGGATGAGACCGCCGCCGAGTTTCTGCCATCAGCCATCAAAGCTGGGTGTAAGGTCATCGACGAATCCGGCTTCTGGCGTATGAAGCCCGACGTGGCTCTCGTTGTCCCGGAGATTAATCCAGAGGCGGCTTTGAATGCCAAAGGAATTATCGCGAGCCCCAATTGTTCAACGACTCAGATGGTACTGGCTCTGAAGCCATTGCATGATGCCGCAAAAGTACGTCGCGTGATCGTCAGCACCTATCAGGCCACCAGTGGAGCGGGACTGCAGGGCACCGCCGATCTCATTGATGGCTCACGCGCGCATCTGGAAGGCAAAGACTATCAGTACCAGGTCTTCAAGTATCCAATCGCGTTCAACGCAATCCCACAGATCGGCAGTTTCAAGGACGATGGATACACCAGCGAAGAGCTGAAGATGGTCTACGAAACTCGCAAGATCCTGGGAGATGAATCCATTCAGGTCTGCGCAACTTGTATTCGTATTCCTGTTTCGAACTGTCACAGCGAAACAATCAACGTGGAAACGGAACGACCAGTCTCTGTGGAAGAAGCTCGCCGACTCTTCGCGGCAATGCCTGGCATCACAGTCGTCGATGATCCGGCCAACAGCCAATACCCGATGCCGTCTACCTGTGATGGCAGCGATGACGTCTTCATTGGCCGAATTCGAAAGGACATGTCGAATCCGAATGCCATCACGTTCTGGTGCGTCTCCGACAATCTTCGCAAAGGTGCGGCGACGAACGCCGTTCAGATTGCAGAGCTGCTGGCGAAGAACCTGAAGTAAACCTTGTTAGTGGCGCGTCGATTTGATCCGTGGTGCCGGCTACAGTTGGCATCGAAACATGCGGTTGCGGTGGATTGCTGGCTGAAGCCAGCAATTCAAACGAAACGGCGGCTAAAACAACTGACTGATGGAGTCGATGATGCGTTCCTCGGGCTTCATTTTGACGGCCTGTTTGCTCATTTCTGGATGCGGCGACGTCAAGCACAGCTCCTCGACTGACAGATCGAGCAATCCCATCACCAACAAGAAGCCAGTGGTCATGGTCACAAGTCAGCCACTTTTCGAGGTGGCTGACTTACTCGCGGGTGACCATATCGAAGTGCACAGGATTACTCCGGATAACATCGCCTCACGCAACTGGAAGCCGCAGAAAGACGATGTGAAGCGACTCCAAAAAGCCGATCTCATTCTGATCAGCGGCGCGGGTTATGAGCCATGGAAAGATCGCGTCTCCCTGCCGGGCTCACGCGTGAAGGACACCGCCGTCGGCTACTATTCGCGGTTCATCCGCATTCCGGACGCGATCACTCATCAGCACGGCCCTGAAGGTCAACATGCTCATCCTGGAACAGTGTGGGCAACGTGGCTGGACCCGGAACTCGCTGAATCACAAAGCATGAGAGTTGCGGATCTCTTTGCCGAGTTGCTGCCGAATGAATCCGAGGAATTCACGGCCGCAATCACGAGCATCAAGGCCGAACTCACAAAAACTCAAACACTCGCCGCTGACTTAGCCGCCAGGACCGCAGACAAAAAATTCACTGTGGTCGGCGACAGCCCCCATTATTATTATTTGACCAGCAAACTGGGCTGGGAGTTCCAATATGTTCATTGGGATGAATCTCAGGAACTGACATCAGTGGCCAAGGACGAACTGACAGCCTTGACGGAGAAACTGCCCAAAGACCAGCCTCGGTTCTTCCTTTTGAACTCACTCCATAAGGAATCAACCGCTGGTTTCGCCGCCGATGCTGGCTTTACGGTGATCCGAATTGATCTTTGTGAGAAGCCGTTGTCCGATTCCTCGAACAGTCTTTTCGAACGACTCTACAGCAATTTTTTGCGACTCCAAAGTGCCGTTGGACAACCTTAATCGCCAACCCGAGCTCCTCGGGGAAACCCGATCAGCACAAAATCGCAATTGAGCAAAAGCAACATCTTCATATTCGCGCCATGGGATCTATAATGTAGAGTTGCACCAGCGGTTGACCGCGCGGTTTTCCCTGGATTTATCTCCAGGCCGTGCCAGGTCAGATCGCACTGGAGTGTTCCTGTGGCCGTGTTTTTTCGATGTTTGACGCTTCTGACGATGCTGTTGCACAGCGTCTACGGATGCGGCTGGCATCATATCCACGGTTGCATGAGTCATTGTGTCGAGACCTCTGAGACCCAGCATTCCACTCACTGCGGGCATTCCCATGCTCCGGGCCACTTGCACCACCGGTCGTCGGATTCTGAATCTCCGGTGTCACATGACAAGCATTCCAGTGAATGCGATCACACTGAGTGCCGCTTTGTCGCGACCAATGCAGTTGCGATCGTGGCTCCTTCGGAATTTGGCTTTTGGATTGTCGCCCCGCAGGCCGATGCGAACGCAGGATCTGTGGTGAAGGCGGATTATTGCCTTTGCCCATCTCTCTCCAGCGACACCTGCGCGCCCACATTCTGCGCGCGAATTCAGGTCTGGCGTACTTGATCAGCAGCGTGCCGCTCGCCTGATTTCAGGTGACCACTGTTTTGATCTCAAGCACCCATATCCTCTACGTTTCTCGTCGCACACAGCAGATTCTATTTCTGTCCGTGCATGACTGACACGCAGTCCATCGCACCTGACGAGCCCTTGAGACATTGCTTCAGGTTCTTTCGGCAAATGTCGTTGCACAGCACTCTTCGCGTCATGCACGAATGAATTTAAACTCTGCTTTATTCGGAATTCTCCGCTGATGAATACTCCTCGCTCAAAACTGACCAGTCGTCCAGTTCAGCTTCTGATGCTCTGCATCCTCGCTGGCGGTGCTTACGCCTCACGCAACCTCTGGTGGACTTCGCTGAACACGAAGGTCGATCAAATGGTGGGAAAATCTGCGCCAGCGAAAGACGATCACGCGCACGACGCTCATGACCATGACGCTCATGGTCATGACGAGCATGGTCATGACGAGCATGGTCATGACGCTCATGGTCATGACGAGCATGGTCATGCGGAACATGACAAACACGCTCCTCACGCCGAAGTGGAGTCACTGGAACTGTCGGCACAGGCGATGAAGAATCTTGGGCTGACGGCCGAGTTTCTCAAGCCAATTACAACAGCCACGTACTATCGAACGATCTCTGTGCCTGCTGTGATTGTTGAGCGTCCTGGACGTACTGTTCTGCAGGTTTCCACACCAATGACAGGCGTTGTCACACAGGTCTCGGCAGTTCCGGGATCAGCAGTGGAACCAGGAGCCCCTTTGTTTCAGATCAGACTGACTCACGAAGAACTCGTAGCGTCGCAGTCTGAATTCGTGCGAGCACTCGGTGAACTGGATGTTGAAGAGAGAGAACTCAAACGGCTGCAGGCCGGCGTCGACAGCGGTGTGATTCCTCCACGCTCGGTACTTGAGCACCAATACGCGAAAGAGAAACTGGAAGCCCTGCTGGGAGCACAGCGGGAAGCGCTGAGACTTCATGGGTTGTCGGAGCGGCAGGTTTCTCAAATTGAAAAGGACAGAAGACTTCTGAGCGAACTCAATGTCACTGTCCCTGAAAACAGGACGATTCAGAACGAGCTGAAGCTGTCCGGAAATGACACTTATCGCCCCGTCGCGATGACTCAGAATCCAGCGGCTCCCCTCATCATCGAATCAATGGATGTGCAACATGGACAGTCTATTGAACAGGGCGGAAAGCTGTGTTCCCTGGCGGACTACAGCCGATTGTACTTCGAAGGACGCGCATTTGAGCAGGACGCTGATGCGATCAGTAAAGCGACGGCGAACAACTGGAAAGCTCAGGCCCTGTTCTCGGCCGGAGTCACTCTGAACAACTTGCCGATCTCATTTATTGCCAGCGAAATCGATGAGGACGCTCGCACTTTGAAGTTCTTCGTCGACCTGGAAAACGAAATTGTGCGAGATCATAAAGATGAAGAGGGCAATCGGTTTGTCTCATGGAAATACAAACCGGGCCAACGCCTGCAGTTAATGATTCCGGTAGAGGAATGGAAAAATCAGATCGTCGTGCCTGTCGATGCCGTGGCTCAGGAAGGCGCGGAGTCGTTTGTCTTCCAACAGAACGGAGATCACTTTGATCGAATCCCGGTCCATGTGATTCATAAGGATCAGTCGTCTGTTGTCATCGCCAATGACGGAGCATTATTCCCGGGCGATGTGATTGCTCTGCGGAACGCTCACCAGATGCAGATGGCGGTTCGCAATAAAGCCGGTGGAGGAATCGATCCACACGCAGGCCACACGCATTAGGCCTCAAACATGGAATGTTCTGATGGAAGCAGGCCGGACGAAGCGAAGCGAGTTCCGGCAAAATCCACAACGCCGGAACTCACGATGTTCGTTCCGGCCTACGAAACTTTGCACCGCGCATCTCAAACTCGATAGACGAATCACATCGAATCACCGGTACTTCCATGCTCAACGCCATCATCCGATTTGCATTGCACCAACGACTGCTGACGATTGCCGTCGCGATATTCCTCCTGGGCTACGGATCATGGGCGGCCCTGAAAATGCCGATCGACGTTTTTCCGGATCTCGATCGTCCGCGTGTCGTGGTCATGGCCGAAGCTCCTGGTCTGGCACCCGAGGAAGTGGAAACTCGCATCACGTTTCCACTCGAAACCGCATTGAATGGAGCTCAGGGTGTTCAGGCTGTTCGCAGCACATCTGGCATCGGACTTGCCGTCATCAATGTGGAATTTGGCTTTGGCAGCGATATCTACGTCGACCGCCAGATTGTGAACGAACGACTGGCGGCGGTCAGCGACAGAATGCCGCCGGGGGTCCGGCCCCAACTGGGGCCTGTTTCCTCCATTATGGGACAAATTCTGGTTCTGGGTATGTGGAGCCGAGACAGCAAGACGGATCCAGTGGAACTACGAACTCAGGCGGACTGGGTCATCGGTCAACGACTCCTGACCATTCCCGGAGTCGCCCAGGTTTTCACCATGGGAGGCGGCCGCAAGCAGTTTCACGTTCTGGTGGAACCATCATCTCTGCAACATTACGGCGTTACGCTGGGACAGATCCGCGAAGCGCTGCAACGCAGCAATCAGAATGCTACCGGTGGCTATCTCGATCAGCAGGGCCCCAATGAACTGCTCGTGCGCGGACTTGGACGAATTCAGACTGTTGAAGATCTTCAAAAAGTGGTCATCACCATTCGTGATGGTCGACCAGTCGCACTGGCTCAGGTCGCGCGAGTCATCGAGGCTGCTCAATCAAAACGCGGCGACGGCAGTGCTTATCGACGGTTACCCAACAATGCCGACACTGGTGAACCGGGCCAGTTCGAAGGTGGCCCGTCTGTGGTAATGACGATCAGCAAACAGCCGGGGGCGGATACTCGGGAAATCACGAAGAACATCATGGCTGCCATTCAGGAACTGAAAACTTCACTACCCGCAGATTACCAGATTGAACCCATGTATTCGCAGGAATCATTCATTGATCGAGCGATCCACAATGTGATCGAAGCGCTGCGAGATGGCGGCATTCTGGTGGTCATCATTCTGTTTCTGTTTCTAATGAATTTTCGCACCACTTTTATCTCACTCACGGCAATTCCTCTATCGCTGGTGATGACGGTCATCGTATTCAAGATCACAGGGATGTCGATCAACACGATGACGCTGGGCGGCCTTGCCGTTGCCATCGGAGAACTTGTCGACGACGCCATCGTTGACGTCGAAAACATCTTCCGCCGTCTCCGAGAAAACCGTGAGTCTTTGTCCCCGTTACCACCTCTGCTGGTCGTTTATCGGGCGAGTACCGAAGTCAGAAATTCAATCGTGTTCAGCACATTGATTGTGTGTCTGGTTTTCATCCCGCTGTTCGCTCTGGAGGGCATGGAAGGACGTCTGTTTACGCCGCTGGGAGTCGCTTATGTTGTCTCCATCTTTTCATCTCTGATCGTGTCTCTGACCGTTACTCCGATTCTCTCCTACTGGCTGCTGGGACGAACAACTGGTGGTCATGCAGAGAAAGATGGCCCACTACTCAGACGTCTGAAATGGATCGCCGACAAAGTCATTCGCTTTAGTCTCGCCTTCCCACGGCTCAATCTGGCAGTCGTTGTGATTGCAGTTTTAGTGGCCGGATTGTTTGTGGTGAGGCTGGATCGAGACTTCCTGCCAGCATTCAATGAAGGGGCCGTGCAACTGAATGTCCTGCTGCCTCCAGGAACATCTCTGGCCACGAGCAACCAAATCAATCAGACCGTTGAACAACGACTACAGGCAGTATCGGACGTAGTCTCGATCGTCCGACGAACGGGCCGAGCTGAACTGGATGAACATGCCGAACCAGTGAGTGCCAGTGAGTACATTCTGGAAATGGATCCACGGTCAACTCGCAATCGCGAAGAGCAATTGGAAGAACTTCGCGAGGCCATGGCTGACATCCCGGGCATCGTCACGGCCGTTGAACAGCCCATCTCACATCTGATCTCGCACATGCTGTCAGGTGTAAAGGCTCAGATTGGGATCAAGATCTTTGGAGACGACCTCGAGATCCTGCGGCGTAAAGCGGACGAAGTCAAGAGTGTGATTTCCGCTGTTCCCGGCGTCAAAGACCTGATCGTTGAACAGCAAACAACGGTGCCTCAATTGCGGATAGAACTGGATCGGGATCGCCTGCTCCAGTATGGATTGAGTGCGGCCGATGTGAATGAGTTTATCGAGACCGCCATGAACGGGCACAGTATCTCCGAGATACTTCAAGGCCAGCGATCTTTCGATCTCGTCCTGCGACTGGAAGAAGACGCCCGCGAGAACCTCGACACTTTGCGACGCCTCGCGATCGATCTCCCGGAAGGTGGGCAGGTACCATTGGAAGCCGTGGCCCGGATCTATGAATCCGGCGGCCCGAATACGATCAACCGAGAAAAAGTCCGCCGCAGAATTGTGGTTCAATGCAACGTGACAGATCGAGGTCTCGTTGATGTCGTGCAGGAGATTCAGGCGAAACTTAAAGATCTGCAATCATCGCTGCCGCAGAGTTACTACATCGAATTCGCCGGGCAGTTTGAGAGTCAGCAAAAGGCTTCTCGCATGCTTGGACTCCTGTTTCTGGTTGCAATGCTGGGTGTCTTCCTTTTGCTGTTCACGATGTTTCGATCGGTCAACCTGTCGTTGCAGGTCATGGCGGCTCTTCCGATGGCCTTTATCGGATCCGTCGCAGCGCTCGTGTTGACTCATCAGACTCTAACCATCGCCGCGATGGTTGGCTTTATCTCGCTGGCGGGAATCGCGTCTCGAAACGGAATTCTGCTTTTGAACCACTACCTGCATCTGGTTCGTTACGAAGGCGAACAGTGGACCAAAGAGATGATTGTCCGGGCAGGTTTGGAACGACTGGCCCCGGTCTTGATGACAGCCCTGACGGCGGGGATTGGATTGATTCCGCTGGTCCTTGCTGCAGATCAGCCGGGCAAAGAAATCCTTTATCCCGTGGCCACCGTGATTCTGGGCGGTATCATCAGTTCCACATTGCTGGACTTCTTCGTGCATCCCGCGCTGTTCTGGCTATTCGGACTAAAGGCCGCCGCGTCAGTCGTCGGGGCAGAGCAGTCAGAAGTTGAATTGACCGAGGAGCACCAATGAGAGGTTTCCAATGACGCCGATCGAACAGTAATGAGCTTGTCAAGGAAATTACTCGTTTACGAACGACCATGCGGGAAGTGCTGGCCTCGGATCTGGAAATCAATCGTTCTCGATAGTGTCGGCTTTCGCTCTGCGAAAGCACGTGCTTTTGCAGAGCAATGGTCGACACTAAAATTATGCGTGGCCGCCCTTGGCATTACTTCGTTTGAGATCAGACAGGCAACGTCGACTGAAGTCGACGCTACGAACCCCTGAAACACAACCGATCTGAACGAATCCGCTACGCCGAAGCTGCTGATTCATTCGGGACAGAATCTTCTTCCTGCTTGACCGACTGAATCATCAACATGATCGCGCCGGCGACAAGAAATGAGTCTGCAATGTTGAAGATGGGATAGTCATACGTCCCAAAGCGGAATCGCAGAAAGTCCCTTACGGCCAGTGCGGGTTCAGGATCGTTCGGAAAATGTTCGCCGTGCAGGCCCAGCCGGTCGTAACAGTTTCCAAGTGCTCCGCCGGAAACCATCGCGAGAGCAACCGTTAACCAAAGACTGGCCGCAGCACCTCGAAAGAACAGCCAGTAAACAATCCCTGCGACGGCTACGATACTCAACAGGGCAAACCCCGAAGCAAAACCTTGCCCCATGCCCCACAACGCACCAGCATTGAGGCTGGTGTGAAGCTCAAACTTCAGCCAGCCATCGATCAGCCAGCCTGTTCCCTGAAAGACTCCGCCCAGTCGGCCGAATATAACCGACTTGCTGATCAAATCCGTTACCAATGCCACGGTTGTCAGGACGACATAAGCAGCAATCCGAGTCCGTGGATAAGCAGTCATCAGCGACCTTTTTCCTTGATCCTTTCACACTCAATACAGTTGCGAGCATGAGGAATCGCTTGCAGGCGAGCCTTGGGGATACGTGCCTTTGCTTCCGGTTTACCCTGCTCGATGCAGGCTTCGCAAAGTCCGTAAGTACCATTATCAAACTTTTTCAAAGCGTGCGAGATCTCTTCCAGAACGCCCTGATCACTTTCCACAAGCTGCAGAGAAAACTCCAGATCCCAGGCGTCGGAGCCCATTTCTGCCATGTGATTGGACGATCGGGACTCATTTCCCGCCTCGGAACCGGAAAACGCCTCTTCCTGAAGCTGCTCGACGTCTCCCCGCAGACGTGCCTGCAGAAGTTTGAGCATCTTCCGAAATTCAATCAGTTCTTCCGGCTTCATTTTAGCAGAGCCCCGCGAGGAAAGTGTTGATGCGGCAGGGACATCGGACGACGTCCCTATGAGGGGCCGGATTATTGAGAAGCCCGTTTTCCCGGTCAAGGAACCCGCGACAGACGATCGCGAAACTCGCTCAACAATTCACGTCCTCACAGTATAAACGCACTTTTCCCGCGCAAAAAACCGATGAAACACTGGAACGGTATCTTTCCCTGGCCTGTCTCCAGCTATGCAGCGAAACCGCTGTGAGGTCACGTTAGTGGATGAAAATCCGCTACTTCACGTACAAAAACTCGTTGGAGTTCAGAATGACGTGGCACAGATCAGCCAGAGCAGCCTGCTCTGGTGAAACGGCGGATAAGTCCTGACGAAGGAGGGACAGACGACGTGAATGAGAACTGGAGTCTTCCAGGAGTCCCGGAACCGGTTCGAATTTCCAGAGGGCCAGTGTCGACGGCCCGGGACCTTCGGAGTTGAGCAATAACTGATCAACCGCAAGAGCCGTGGCCGACAGGCGAACATCGTCGATCAACCCATCGAAACTGCTTTCCGCCGCTCCCTGTCGAAATCCCAGCGTCAGTGGCAGATCATTGTGCAGACCATCGATCACATTGTGCGGAACAGAAACCGAGGCGAGCAGTTCATCGGCATTCGCCAGATCCTTCAGGTGAAAGGTCACAACGCCGGATTCTGCAACTGTCGTCGCTGGTTTGAACGTTACGGCCACAAAGTACGGTGTGTTCAGCTCGATATTCTGATCAGAGAACAACGCGGCTTCTCTAAGACTTCCGTCCTGTGACTTTCCGAAGAGCTGCATGACTAACGTCTGCGGCTTTCGTCGTGACCCTTTGCCGGTGACTCCCAGCATCCATCCCACCTGCTTGTTGTCTCCGTTCCATTTCGCAGCAATCGTTCGCACAGCACCCGTGTCGTAGATCGACCGAACCTGGAAACAGGCCTCAATGGTAAACTCGGTGGAGTTCATCGCGTCAGTGGAGTCGACCGCCATTCTCAGCGGTTTGTCTTCCGGATTTACAATAACGGCCTGGCCGTCTCGATAAGGCAATCGACCAATTGGAATCGATGCCGTATCAACCTTACCTCGCTCAGCAACGATTCGCTGCTGCTGCTCGCTCAGGAATTGTTCAGCATCGCGAAGTTCTGATTCTGAAGGCTCACGGCCAAAGGCTCGCTTCCACATCGCTGCGATTTGCGAAGCGGTTGTTTGCGATGAGGCTCCATTCTGCTTGCTCAGCAGTGACGCCGCAAACTTCGCTCCGTGGTTCATCATGATCTGACTATTGAAGAGCAACAGCGACTGAACGGGCGATGTCGTTGTGTCTCGAGATGATGTGCTGGAGAAAAACAACGGCAGATCAAACGCATCTAATATGGTATCCCGCTCATTCCTCATAACACGCATATAGATCGAGCGTCTAGGAACATCTGACTGAACTCCAGGGCCACCGGGAGTCAGATCCAACTGCCCAGAAGCCGCAAGGATCGCATCACGGATCTGCTCCGCATCCAGTCGTCGAGTCGAGAATCGCCAGTATTCGCGATTCAACGGATCCGTCAACTGATACTCCGCCATTTGAGGATGCTCGGCCCCCTGCCGGTAGGTCGCCGATGTGACAATCAGGCGATGGAGATTCTTCATGCTCCAGCCACCGCGAACAAAGTTCAGGGTCAACCAATCCAGCAGTTCAGGGTGCGTGGGAGGTCCACCAAGAGTTCCGAAATCACTGGCATTCTGAGCCAACCCGCGTCCAAAATGGCCCTGCCAGATCCTATTGACGATCACTCGGGTTGTAAGAGGATTATCCGGCTCAGTCACCCACCGAGCCAGCGCGGCTCGCCGACCGGTGGTCGTTTGCTCGGGAGATAGCGCAGGAATCTCCATTTCATCGGGATTCAGAATGCTTAAAATTCCCGGCCCGACTTCCGTCTTCCGCTTCGGAATTTTTGTTACAGGTGCCTCGTTTGAGACATCGGTAACAACAAGTGCCGTGGGAAGAGCTTTGGGCTTCAAGCCATCATGATTTGCCAGTTCACGTCGCAAAGCCAGGAACTTCTCTTTGTCGTCGCCTTTGATCCGGTTATCAAGCCCATCATACTCGTAGTCGACTTGGCGCCAGGCAATCTCAAAAACCTGTTGCTCATGCGGAGTCCTTTTCGCATTCTCAGCCCTCAACAACTCCTGAATGTCCGCCGGAAATTTCTCGAATGCATCCTGCTTCGCTTTGGCTCGATAAGGGGCTTCCAGAGCGGCAATCTTTTCGCGAATATCGGCAGTAGCGGCTTCCCACTGTTTCAGTTGCTCCGCATGGCTGCTTTGCTCTGCGGTAGAAGCCACGACTCGCTTATCGTCCGGACGGATGGCTTCAAAGAATGCACGCAGACGATAGTAGTCCTTCTGCAGAATGGGGTCATACTTGTGATCATGACACCTGGCACATTGCAGGCCCACACCAAGGAACACATCGCCGGTTGTGTCCGTGACTTCATTCAAAATCAGATCCCACTGACCGCGAGCATCCCGGTTGTTGTATTCATAGATCCAGTGACGCAAGTAGCCGGTGGCGACCAGTGCGTCCGGACTGTCTGGGAAGAGTTCATCGCCGGCCAGCTGTTCCTGCACAAATCGATCGTACGGCTTATCACTGTTCATGCACTGAATCACGTAATCACGATATCTCCACGAGTCCGGACGATAGTGATCAATGCGATAACCGTCCGAGTCCGCATAACGGACGACATCCAGCCAATGCCGAGCCCATCGCTCGCCATATTGAGGCCGTTCCAGCAATCGATCAACCAGATTTTCAAAAGCACGAGGATCGGCATCCGCTTCAAACTCAGCGACTTCAGCCGGAGTTGGCGGCAACCCGATTAAGTCAAAAGAAAGGCGACGAATCAAGGTCGCTCGATCAGCCTCCGGCGCCGGGGTCAACTGATGAGAAGTCATCTGTTTCAGAATAAATCGATCGATCTCATTTCGACTCCACACGTCGTTCTCAATTTCCGGCGGCGCATGATCCTGCAGGGACTGCAAAGCCCACCAGGCTCGATCTTCGTCTGTGAAGCCCTTGTTGCCATGAGTGGTCGCAACCGGCTTCCCATCAGACTTTGGCCACGGAGCACCACGGCGAATCCATTCTTCCAGGATCGCAATTTCAGTATCCGGAAGCTTACCGCTCGGCGGCATTTCAAAGGACTCGAAACGAACGGCTTGTAACAGCAGGCTCTCGTCAGGATTCTTCGGTACAACAGCCGCTCCGGATTCTCCGCCGGCCAGAATCAATTCTCTGGCATCAAGCCGCAGCTGCCCCTTCTGTTTTTCTTCGCTGTGACATTCATAACAGCGATCCACAAGCAGCGGACGAACTTTGGATTCAAAAAACGTCAGATCCTCAGCAGAGAACTCCGCCGGAGAATCCTGTTCCTGCGCGATGCCGACCTCGGGCTGAAATACAAAGACGGCGAGAACAAGAATCGGGACATATCTCGGCATCATGAATCGTCGCATGTTTAATTGCTCAATGGCAGACGCAGATTTCATCTCAGTCAACCTCTCACCACGACTTACGCGAACAGTTCCTTCACGGCCTGGCCCTTGCCATCCTGAGTCACGTAGAATGGGCGACCTTCGATATCAAATCCAGCCTGAGGACTGATGCCCATCGCGGTCATGATCGTTGCGTGAAGGTCGGCAATGGAGACAGGATTCTCAACGGCAATCAGAGGTCTCTGATCGGCAGTCCTGCCATAGACGAAACCGCGCTTCATCCCGCCGCCAAACATGACAACGTTGGTCCCGCCGGTAAAATGACGATGCAGTCCATAGTGCTTCATTTCGGATACGGCTTCAACTCGTTCCGTCGCCTGGTCGGCCGCATTAGAGCCAGGAACCCCTTCGATCAGAGCGTCCCGACTGAACTCCGAAGCAATAACCACCAGAGTTCGATCCAGAAGACCACGGAGTTCCAGATCTCTGATCAACTGCGCGATGGGCTGATCCATTTCTGAATGCATGCGTGCCAAAGTTTCATGCCCATTCGCATGAGTATCCCAGTGCAGAAACGGAACATACTCTGTTGTAACTTCAACAAACCGAGTCCCGGCTTCGACCAATCGACGAGCCAACAGGCAACCACGCCCGAAGCGACTGTTGTCATAAAGCTTGCGGCTTTCTTCGGGTTCGAGGCTGATGTCAAAGGCTTCGCGATCTTTTGAACTCAGCAATCGATAAGCGTTGTCGAGAGACCTCAGCATCGACTCCTGCTGATAGTCGCTCATGAATTCGCGTTGAGGACTCTGATCCACGAGACGGCGGAACAATTTGTTCCGACTGGAAAATCGATCGCTGGTCATCGCACCCGGCGGACGAACAGATTGAGCTGCGTCTTCTGGAAACGGAAGATTCATCGGACCAAATTCTGATCCAAAGAATCCGGCCGTCGTGAATGCCTTCAACTCTTCGCTTTCCCCGACTCCTTCCAGTCGCTGTCCCACATTGACGAACGCCGGCATGACAGGATTCACGGAGCCCAAAATGCGAGCCATCCAGGAACCAATATGAGGACAGGCTACGGTCTGCGGGGGCACATAACCGGTGTGCCAATGATACTGGTGCCGAGAATGCAGGATGCTTCCCAGATCCGGCTGAACCGCAGAGCGAATCAGCGTGGCACGATCCATTACAGAGGCGATCTGCTCCAGCCCTTCGCAAATCTTAAGACCACTCACCGCAGTGTCGATCGCGGGAAAAGTGCTCAGCATATCTTTGACGGGCAGCCCCACTCGAAACGGCTCATAGTGTTTCGGATCGAACGTATCCGGAGCGGCCATACCGCCACCCATCCAGATCAGGATGCAAGCGTCGGCCGTTGGCCTCGGGTGGACGGCATTGAGATTCACCTCTCCACGAAGCTGGCGAGGAGCGGACGCCGCCAAAGCGGCCGTCGATGCAGCCGCCATGGTCCGCAAAAAATCACGTCGCAGAACACTTTCGGGAACACTTGAGTCATTCAGGAACTGCACGTTGAACACTCCGCTTAATGACGGATCCGGAACAGCACATCTGAAACACAGCCGAAATCGCTTTTCAGAGATGGATCACTATAGCCGCATCGCTGCGGCAGGTCACATCTGGCAAACAGGCTTTTCAGATCGTCAACGCGATTTGATGGCTCACGTCCAAACTTACACATTCACGGCCCAGAGTCCTGAAAACGCAGCCGACCACTCGTAAATTTGTAAAAACTGCAATGCCCCGTCGTTGTAAGAATTGCAATTCCATCCCTCAACGGTGTTGCGGAAACGCTGCGAAGCAACTCAACAACAAATCAGCAGACAATCATAAACATTTACTGCGATTACACTTAAATCAATTCGCGACTCAAATCCACATCGTTGCTCGGGTATTGTGAGAGGTCTTTGGCACGGACCGTGCTATCTATTTCTTTCGAGAGAGACTTGGGCTCGGAGTGAGATCCTTGAGCCCAAAACGTAGCCTTGAGAAAGCTGCGTATTTCTGAGAGAGACGGTGGCTCGCCTGAGAAACGAGCCCACAAATTTGAGCGAGTGCCTGAGAAACCTCGCTCCCTGAAAAAGGCCATCGGAATCAGAATGATCCGATCGGCCTTTTTTCTTTTTCCGCCCTCATTAAAACTACGGCGACACTCGGGCTGATGATCTAATCATCCTCAGAAAACACGGTATCATTTTGCAGTGGTTTGTGTTCTCTCGTCAGAACCCGAAACGTGAGTGAGGAATTGACCTTTCGCACTACGGCCGCGAAAAACCTCGCTGACGCGTTTTGAAGTTGCGAATTTGGCGACACGAACGGATCGAAACATGCGAAGACACAGGTCGCAATCACAACTCGAAGCGTGAGCGAGGGATTCTGGGGGAAGCACTGTTCGGACGTGAAATCGCAATCCCTCTCTGACGTTTCGGGTTGGGATAGTCGCAAACTCGCAGCTTCAAGCCTGACGCATCGAGTTGTTTCGGTCACCCAAACAACAACCCTGGAAATCAGCAAGCCGCATGAACACATCTTCGCCATCAAATCAATCTCGCCGCGAGTTTGTGTCAAACGGCGCTCTCGTCCTTGCGGCAGCCGCCGGATTAGGCTTACAGAAATCAATCACCGCGGCAAATGCATCGCCATCGATTTCACTGCGAATCGGACTCATCACAGATTTGCATCACGCTGACAAACCAGCAGCTGGCAGTCGCTTCTATCGTGAGACGATTGGCAAGCTGAATTCGGCCGACGAAGAGTACCAGAAGACCGGGCTCGACTTTGTCGTGGAACTGGGGGATCTGATCGACGCTGCAGACAGTGTCGAAACAGAACTCAGCTATCTCCGCACGATCAATCTTGAGTTCTCAAAACTCTCAACCGATCGACATTATGTTCTGGGCAATCATTGCGTCGATACATTGACAAAGACCGAGTTCCTGCAGGAAGTCGGACAAAAAGCATCCTATTACTCTTTTGATCGAGTCGGTTTTCATTTCATCGTGCTGGACGCATGCTTTCGCAATGACGGTGTGCCTTACGGCCGAAAAAATTCAAAATGGAACGATGCCAACATTCCGCCGGCTGAGCTGGAATGGCTGCGTGAAGACCTGCGGTCCACAAAGCTCCCGACAATCGTGTTCGTTCATCAACGACTCGACGTAACGACCGATCACGGTGTCACAAACTGTGTTGATGTCCGAGACGTTTTGAAGAATTCAGGCCAAGTACTTGCCGTCTTTCAGGGGCACAGCCATCAGAATGATCTGAACGACATCGATGGCATTTATTACTGCACTTTGGTCGCAATGGTCGAAGGCAGCGGGCTCGAAAACAGCGGAGCCTCTCTGCTTGAACTACACGACGACGGCACAATTCACGTGACCGGCTTCAGGAAGCAGAAGTCATACGACTGGTGATTACTCGCGAGACGTCTTCAATCAACAGTTCAAGGCTGCCGGGTGAAGTCGCGGCAATGACTTCCTGATAAATGCCATACCCATACGAAGCCGCCGGCGGAATATAACCAGGCTGCCAGTCTCCCGTCAGCGTAGCAACCAGCACAGGCCTTGGGGCAAAACGTTCTCGCAGCACAAGCTGAAACACCTGATAAAGCTCGCCGGGAACAAGCACCCAGATCGCATCGCCGACAAATGCCAGTGTCACCGGCAACGGACATGATTTCCCCGGCGCGAGTGCATTCAATCGTGCCAATTGGCGAGTCATCTGTTCCCCGTTGGCACGACATTCACGGATGCGGTCAACATTGCCAGCAGCCTTGGCGGCTTCTTCCTCCGCGAACCAATGTTCCCTTTTCGCGGTCGTCTCAGTAATGGTCGGAAGATCATGTCGATACGGCAATTCAGCCGTGATCGTTGACCATAACCATTGTTGATGGCTCTGCTTCTCATCAGCAGAGCAGGGCACATGCTTCCAGGTTCCAATCCACGTCCCGGACAGTGTCGGTCCCGAGTAGACATACTCCGTGCCTGCCGGAGCAAGCTGCTCCAGCGCGGCGAGCACTGAGTATCCAAGGATGCGACCATTGCGATCAGCAACCGTCGTTTCACCGACAAATCCTTCACGAGGCCCCAGATCGCCCGAAGCTCCCTGCATAAAGAAACAGAGTCCTCCGACTTGTTGCTCAACAGTTTCGCGCATGGCTCCGATCCAGTCCGGACTGAGCAGCGTGTTGTCCCAGGCCAGAGTGGTTGGATGGCAGGCATAGTTAACAATCGTCCCGATCATTTGACCGCTCTCAGTCGCGATGCGTCCTACGATCACCGTGTCATCGGCTGATCCCGCTGGATTGAATCCGCAGACTGCATGACCTCGTTCCGAATCATAGAAGTCGCGATGAGCAGCCAGCGAACATCGGCCTGTTCCATAAACAATCGTGGCTGGCTGCAACTTCGGCTGGGCCTCAGCAGCAAGGCTCGCAAGCTTGTCACACAGGCTATCGAGATAAGGACCGATCAAGTCGCCGCCGGGGAACTCACTACGCTTGCGAGACATCCAGCCGGAACCATGCGTATGCGTGACCATCACATGAATGTGCTCTGCAGCAACTGATGTCACCGCAGCCACAGCATCTCGGATGCCCTCCAGTTCCGGAGTATCGAGAATGCAATGATCCATGGAAATCAAAATCTGATCGTCAGATTCGGATTCATCTCTCGAAGCCAGCCTCAGCAAAGTTGCTGTCAGCGGACGGTGAATGCCTGTCGCTTTGTCATGCAACGCTGCTCCCCACATCCGATGATAGATCCCAACCGGCGGAGTAATATCGCAGCGAGCGATAGCCGCTCGAACCAGCGCCTGAGGAGTGGAAACACGGGTCACAGATTTCTGACTCGAAAACGTCATGACTTGAGCTTATTCAAAGAGAGGTCGTTTGGGGTTCAGGACTGACCAGCACACTGCGTCAATCGCCATAATGATCGCAAAGAAATAAAGGATCTGATTCCAGTTGCCGGTCAGATCCACCAGCCATCCTGCTGTAATCGGGAACAGCGTCGCGCCGATGTTTCCACACATATTCATCGCACTGAAAACAGTGCCCGCTCGCTTACCACCAAACTCAATGGCAACGGTGTATCCACTCACGCCGCCAAACGCCGCACAGAAAACACCAAGAGCAACGATCGCAATACTGACATTCAAATCGGCGACGAACCCCGACACGGTGATCAGAATCGCACAACTGGCCATTCCGACGACCGCTATTCCCTGACGACTGAGCCGTTTATTACCAGTCTTCAGAAACAACCAGTCGGAGATCACTCCGCCCAGCAGGCTTCCCACAACGCCGCCAATACCAGCATAAGTTGTCAGCAGCCCCGACTCCTTCAACGACACTCCGCGGGTCTCCTGCAGGAACGTCGGGAACCAGGTTAAAAAAAACACCATCGCGGCGGCTCGAAAGAATTGCTGAGCACACAACAGAGCCAGCGATGGACTGGTCAAAAGTCGTCCCCAGATTTCGCCGCTTCCTTCAGTAGTTTCGGAACTGTCGCGACGAACCAGAGGCAGTGACTGGCCTTTGATGGACATCAAAAAGACGCCAGCCCAGACGACTCCGGGTATTGCAAACAGCCACAGCAACAATTGCCACCGGTACACATGCAGAGAAGTCGCTAACGGATTCAGATTTACCAGAATGTTCCCGGCGATCACCGGAGCAATCGCACCACCGATGAGCATTCCGCCGGCCAGAATTCCTGAAGCCCGAGCGCGTTGAGACTCCGGATAAGTCTGTCCAATCGCCTTCGCCGCGCAAGGGAACGCTCCAGCCTGCGCGGCTCCCATCAGAAACCAGATGACGGCCAGTGATACGATTCCAAAACTCAATCCAGTAAGAAACGTAAGCAGCGACCAGAGCACACAAAGGCCAGCCAGCGTAATACGGCTTCCGTAACGATCGGCCAGCCATCCACCTGGCATCTGCAGCAAAGCATATCCCAGATACCAGACAGATTGCACCCAGCCCATAACTGTTGCACGTGACTCTTCAGGAACCCCAAAATCTTTCGCGACCTCGAGCGCCGGTACGCTCAACGCGGCACGCTGAATGTAGGCAATGGCTGCGACAAGACAGAGAAAACTCAGAATCACATGTCGCATGAGGTCGGGTCCGATCAATCGATGTGAGTACGAACTTCTCCACGCATGCTAGTGACCAGACGAAGAATCCAGAAGCGCCAGCAGGAAGATGTCTCATCCGTCGCTGGTGTCATCACTCCGTTTCAATTCGCACCAGTTTCATTCGCCCAGACGCTCCGCTCTTGATCGACACGTCAGCCTTGCGACATCCAAAGTGCTTTGCGAGCAATGCGATCAGCTCTTCATTCGCCTTGCCATCAACTGGTGGAGATTTCAGTTTGGCAAGCCATGTACCATCTTCGGCCTGTTCAAATGAACTGACGCGAGAGTTCGGCTTGACCTTGACCTGAATGACCTTTGATTCCACCGCTGACTCTCGAATAGAACACATCCGACCACAAGAATACTTTTGGAATCGTAACGCAACACCAGGAAAAAGTCCGCATCGCCTGGAGAATGAATTCACTGCGGCGAGCGGCTGGGCGTCAGCCCTCCGTGTAGTCCCCATTGAGTTCAGTCAACAAGCGAATGCGTAACAGACATCATGACAGGACAGAAAGACACGAAGAACAGATCCGCTCAACACGGAGGGCTGACGCCCAGCCGCTCGCCGATGTCCCGTCTTCGATCGCCGCCGTTTTCCGTCCCTCTCACGAACCGACCATGAACGAATTCAGCCTCGCAACGATCGCACACCACAATTCATTCGCATCTGAATGACGCTGGCTCTAAACTGCAGTGCTTCAACTTTCGGACTCCGTGGCGCACAGACAAATCTGCAGCGAAGACGGTTGCCGGATCTCACCGAAAACCAACCCACCCAAAACCATCATGCCCGCAACTCGTAATCTCGTCCCCGGTCTGTGCATTCCTCTGTTTTCAGCCGTACTCGGAATTCTGTTCTGCGATCAAATCGCGGCCGCCGATGACTCCGCTGTCGACCAAAGTCGCTTCGAAGCGACCGTTCTGGCCACAGGTCTGATCCAGCCGATGGAGCTCGCCGTTGCTCTGGACGGAACGATCTACTTCATTGAACTGAACGGTAAGCTGAAGTCTCTGCATCCCGTGACACATCAAGTGTCGCTCGTAGGTGAGCTGACAATTACGACGGAACAGGAAAATGGTCTGCTGGGCCTGGCATTGGATCCAAATTTCGCCGATACCCAATGGATCTATCTGCAGTACTCACCGCCTACTTTTTCCGGACAGCACATCAGCCGCTTCACGCTGCGAGACGGTAAACTCGACCTGGAGTCTGAGAAACTCCTGCTGAAGTTTGAGGAGCAGCGTAAAGAGTGTTGCCATCATGCCGGGTCACTTCACTTGGGACCTCGCGGCGAGCTGTTTATTGCGACCGGCGACAACACTCATCCTCATGGTGACTCACAGGGCTATGCCCCCATCGACGAGCGACCGGAGCGTGCTCCCTGGGATGCCCAGAAATCATCCGCGAACACAAACAGTTACAACGGCAAGATCCTGCGAATTCGCCCAACAGCGGAGGGTGGCTACGAGATTCCCGACGGCAATCTGTTTCCCAAAGACGGCTCCAAAGGTCGGCCGGAAATCTACGCCATGGGATGTCGAAACCCATGGCGAATGACGGTCGATTCGGAATCGGGATTCGTCTATTGGGGCGAAGTTGGCCCGGATGCGAATGGCGAAAACGAACGAGGCCCCCGAGGCTACGACGAAATCAATCAGGCACGTCAGGCAGGCAACTTTGGCTGGCCATACTTCATCGCCAACAATCTGCCCTATTCAGACTACGACTTTGCCACCAACATGGCCGGGCCATTGTACGACCTTTCTGGTCCAAAGAATGAATCTCCCAACAACACTGGCGAAAAGATTCTGCCGTCACCAGTTTCGGCATTGATCTACTATCCGTACGGTGCATCCGAAAAATTTCCAGAGCTCGGCACCGGAGGACGCTCGGCCTGTGCAGGGCCGGTTTATCACTACGATGATTCACTAAAATCAGCAGTCAAGTTTCCAGCAGGTTGCGACCGTTGTCTGTTCATCTACGAATGGACTCGCCACTGGATCAAGCTGGTTCATCTGGACGAGCAGGGCGATGTGAAGTCGATCGAACCTTTCATGCCGCAACACAAATTCGTGCGTCCCGTCGACATGACTTTCGGTCCTGAGGGATCGTTATACGTTATGGAATACGGGGAAACCTGGGGAGTGAACGCAGATGCTCGCCTTATCCGAATCGACTATGTTCGAGGCAACCGGCCTCCGATTGCAGTCGCCTCCGTCGAAAACAATATCGGCCGTGCACCTCTGGAAGTTTCTCTGTCAAGCAAAGGGACTTTTGACAAAGACGCCAGCGACACTTTGAAGTATGAATGGCGTCTGATTAACACAGCCGAACCATCAGCATCTCCAAAAGTCCTATCGAATGAAGTAGAACCTAAAGTCGCAATCAACGAAACGGGTGTCTTCAACGTCGAACTTGTTGTCACGGATTCACAAGGAGCCAGCCAGTCTTCAGCAGTCCCGGTTCTTGTCGGCAACGAACGTCCGACGATTCGATTTGCGAAGCCTCTGCCTGGCGACTTCTTCGATCCTCAACAACCAATTCGCTACGAACTGGTTGTTGCTGATGTTGAGGATGGAACAAACGACGATGAACAGATTGATCAGGGCCATGCGGAACCGATCGATCCCGAATCGCCCGGCCGAGTATCCTTGAACGCGGTTTTCTCTCCTGGACCTGTGCCGTCCGCCAATGGTAATGCCGAGACCGCTGATCAGGGACCGATGGGCATGCGCCGGATGAAGGGCAGCGATTGTTTTAACTGTCACGCGGTGGATCAGAAACGCGTCGGTCCTCCGCTGCTGGGAATTGCGAATAAGTATCGAGACAAAGAAGGAGCACTTGAAGCTTCAGTTCAACGAGTCATCAAGGGCTCGACGGGAGTTTGGGGCAAGGTCCCGATGATTCCTCATTCGCATCACACGATTGATGAGATTCGCGAAATGGTGGGCTGGATCTATAGTCTTGAACCAACAGGACTCGTCAGAGTTTTCCCGGGGTTCAACAACGAGATTCCAGTCTCAGCAGAAGAAACTGCGAAACCCGGGCACTACAAACTCGAGGCCAACTATTTGGATCGAGGAGCAGGGATGATTCCGGCTCTCAATGCATCGGCCATTCTTTATCTACGTCAACGTCTTGTCGAAGCCGAGACGGCAGATGAAGTCCGGGGGCCACAGATTCTGGGTTCCGGAAATGCCGGAGGCGGAAAATTCATCGGAGGCATCAATCATGGACACTACCTGCGATTCGCAAACATGTCGCTCGATCAAATTCATGGTGTGACTCTGAAGATTGCCTCCGCAGGTTCAGGAGGATCCATCGAAGTGCGGCTTGATCAACCGGACGGACCGTTGCTGGCGTCAACAGAGATCGAAGTGAACGGCCAATGGGAACAGTTTTACGAACGAACAATTGATCTCATGCCGGCAGAAGGTCGACATGATCTGATAGTCCGGTTTACTCACCCGAATCAGGCGGGCGGCCTGATGAATCTGGATTCTGTGCATTTTTTGCCGTAGGATAAGTGGTCTGCGACTCTTCCCGTCGACGGAGCGACGGGCGTACAGTACACCTGTCGCTCCGCCGACAGGAAACTTCAATTCATACCCGACCTGGAGATCGCCGATGCTCAATCTTTCCGGTAGCCGGAAAACGCTCTGCAATGGCATCACGCGTCGTGATCTGCTCCACATTGGCGGCATCAGTGCCCTTGGGCTGAATGCCGGAATGCCGGTCCTGGCATCACCGATTTCACCGGCCACAACACTTCCCGGCAGCAGAGCCAAAGCCTGCATCTTTGTCTTCCTGTTCGGATCTCCACCACAACACGAAACGTTCGACCCCAAGCCACAAGCGGCCTCTGAAATTCAGGGAGAGATGAAGGCCATCGATACCGTGGTTCCGGGCCTGCAAATCTGTGAAGGGTTGCCACAGATCGCCAGCATGGCGGACAAACTTACTGTCGTTCGCTCGATGACACATGAGTATCCCATTCACTGCTGTGCTTATGTGATGACCGGAATGCCGACTTACAGCATTCCACTGGAAACCACCCCGCGGGATCCTCAGCAATGGCCGTTTATGGGATCCGTCGTGGATTATCTGGATGGCCGCCGTTCAGGAGAACGATCGCCAACGTTGCCGCGAAATATCGGCCTGCCGTGGCGATTCTGTTCCAAGGGCAGCTCGACCACTCAAGCCGGTCCTTATGGTGCGTTCCTTGGAAACAGCTTCGATCCTTTCTGGTCCGACTTTAACGGAACCGGAACAGTCGTCGTTCCGAAACTGAATGCCGACGGACAGACAGAGAACGTCCTCGATCCTCATGCCGGGATCCTCAAATCATCTCAGTTTCAGTTATCCGAAGGATGCCAGCTTCCTCCCGAGCTTTCAACATCTCGCTTCGATGCCCGCGTACATCTGTTGCAGCAGTTCGACACCGCTCGTCCCATGCTGGACCGAGCACTGGAGATCGGAAACTACAACGATCATCAGCAGCGGGCTTTATCGCTTATTGGCTCCAATCGCATTCGTCAGGCACTCGATGTCAGCAAGGAATCGAACTCGCTGCGTGATCGCTACGGCATGACATTGTTCGGTCAGTCGATGCTCGCCGCGCGGCGTCTGGTGGAAGCAGGAGCCAGATTTGTGTCCGTCTTCTGGGATCCTTTCGGACCACACGGTGCGTCCGTCTGGGATACTCATTCAAACCATTTCCCTCGTCTGAAAAATTATCTTCTGCCGGTCTTTGATCAAAGCTATTCCGCATTGATCAATGATCTGGATGAACGAGGTCTGCTGGACGAAACGCTGGTTCTGTGCACCAGCGAGCATGGTCGTACGCCTCAGATTGATTCCAAGCCAACCGGTGGAGCCCGTCATCACTGGTCGCGAGCTTACTCGTCGGTCTTCGCCGGCGGAGGAATGGCACGCGGCCGAGTTGTCGGCTCGACAGACTCAATCGGCGGCGACGTGGCAGACGTCCCGATTTCTCCGAAAGACATGCAGGCCACAGCCTATCACCTTTTGGGCTACGACGAATCAACCACCGTCCCCGACCAACAAGGCCGCCCTCATCCAATCGCCGGCACCGGCCGAGTGCGGGACGAGCTGCTGGCTTGAACCCGGGTAAAAGTCACGCCGACTTCAACCGGGACCATGTGTACGCGAGCGGTAGCCGGACGATATCGCCTCTTCTTGAAAGTCGTTCTGCATGAATCATTTAATGAGTAAGTTCGTGAGAGTGACCCGGCCATGCGTTACGACATGTGTAACACTCTGCAGTCTATTCATCACATCTGCTTGTCGCGCGGAAAGCGATGATGACTTCTTCGAGGCACGCGTGCGACCTTTGTTGGTCAAGCACTGTCTGGAGTGTCACGGAGCAAAAAAACAAGAGGGTGGGCTGAGGCTCGATTCACGCGACGCGTGGATGCGCGGTGGTGATCGTGGTGATGCCATTATTGCGGGCGAGCCTGATAAGAGCTTACTCATTCAGGCTGTGCGACATGATAATCCCGATTTACAAATGCCACCTGACAATAAAAAACTGACAGCAGTAGAGATCGCGGATCTCGAAGCATGGGTGCAGCGCGGCGCGCATGATCCTCGACGCGAATCCGCCGCACCGATTTCGGAACGAATGAGTCTCGAACAGTCTCGGGCGTTTTGGTCATTCCAACCCCTGGAAGCCGTCACCCCGCCGCAAGACGCTGCGGATCATTGGTCGCGGAGTTCAATCGATGCGTTTGTTCTCGCTGAGTTGACGAAGCACGAATTGTCGCCCGTCGCCGACGCCGATCGACGCACCCTGCTTCGCCGAGCGACGTTCGATCTGACTGGACTTCCGCCGACACCCGATGAGATCGATACCTTTCTACGCGATGAATCTGCCGACGCTTTTGAGACGGTGGTCGATCGACTTCTTCAGTCGCCTGCCTACGGAGAACGTTGGGGAAGACATTGGCTTGATGTGGCTCGATATGCCGACACGGCGGGCGATGGAGCCGATTATCCGGTTCGCGAAGCCGGGAAGTATCGCAATTGGGTGATCAACGCTTTTAACCGCGACCGCCCGTTCAACGAATTCGTCCGCGATCAGATTGCCGGCGATATCCTTGCTCTCGGAGGCCCGGCGGAAGAGTATGCCGATCGAGTCACCGCGACGGGATTTTTGGCGATCGGAAAACGCTACGGATACAAGGCGTCGCCCGACTATCAGTATCTGGACTTCGGCGATGCTATTGATTCGGTCGGTCGTTCTCTTCTGGGACTCTCATTAGGCTGCGCTAGATGCCACGATCACAAATACGACCCCGTATCCGCCGCTGACTACTATGCACTGTATGGAATCATGGAAAGCACGCAGTGGGCTTTTCCTGGCGGCGAAGAGCAGAAACGTCCTGCGCACTTTCCGCCACTGGTGCCTCCTGATGAAGTTGCGAAACGGGAGAAAACGAAGGCCGAAGAACTCGCTCGCCTCGATAATGAAATTGCTGCCATCAAACGCAAGCGGTCGGAACTTGACCCGGATTCTCAGACGGGTGGAGTGGATCTGGGATTTGAGGCTCAGCAGTCCGGAAAACCGCCCGGCAAACCCTGGTTCAGCGCGGGGCCAATCGAGGTGACCGCCGAGGCACAGAGTCCGTTCGACCATATTCACACTCAAGGGAAATTGGGAGTTCGACTCGGAAGCGGCCAACCAAACGATGGACTGCGATACGTTTTCGAAAACGGCTTGCGGGCGGCGCCTGACAAACAGATGCACTTCACGATCGATTTTCGAGCAGTCGATGCGAATAAGAAGGGCGCATTTCGATTCTTCGTTGGTCGCGGTGTCGTTGAGTCGCTGGCGGTAGAATGCAGCGTGACAGCAACGGAATTTGCGATTCGCAACGGCTCCAATTGGGAGGTCATTCGACAGATAACGCCTGGCACATGGTATACGTTGCGACTGACGATTGACCCCGCCGCGAAAACATACACTGGCATCGTTGGCACACGGGATGACCTGACAGCCTTTCAGGATAAGCAGACTGGGCCAAACTGGGACGGTGTCATTGACTGCTTTATCTGTGACGGACTTGGGCATGTTGCAGGAGCAGCATGTGTACGAGACCTCGACAACCTCGGACTTCGTGAGACAGCATTTGGTGCGCCCGATTCAGGGCCGGTCGCTCCTCGATCGATAGAACCAGATGCTCAGCAACGGATGGCGGCGTTCGATGTCGAGATCAAGACACTAACGGAACGTCGGCAAGCTGTCTCGACGGAGCTCTCTTATCCGGTGGCATATGGAGTCGCCGAAGGTTCGCCCACGAATAGTCGTCTGCAACTGCGCGGCGAGCCACATCGGCTCAGCGACGAAGTCCCGCGCCGGAATCTTGAAGTGCTCGGTGGCGAAGTTGTTCCTGCTGGTTCTGGTAGTGGTCGACTTGAACTGGCGAATTGGATCACCCGACCCACTAACCCTCTGACAGCCCGCGTCTTCGTAAACCGCGTTTGGCAGTGGCATTTCGGCGAAGCGCTCGTCACAACTCCCAGCGACTTTGGCTCGCGCGGCGAGCGACCGACACACCCGGAGTTGCTTGACTGGCTAGCCGGCGAGTTCATTGCATCCGGTTGGTCGGTGAAGTCGCTGCATCGGTTGATCATGAATTCGCGAACGTATCAGTTGGCCAGTGTTGACAACGAAGCGAACCTCGCGGCCGATCCCGGCAATCGCTGGCACTGGCGGTATTCACGGCGTTCGCTGGATGCCGAATCGATCCGCGACGCCATGCTTGCAGTCAGTGGTCGACTTGATCGCAACGTGCCGGAATCTCATCCGTTTCCTGCAGTCGACACATGGGCGTTTACCATCCACAATCCATTCCACGCGGTTTACGATTCAAACCATCGCAGCGTCTATTTGATGGTGCAGCGAAACCGACGACATCCATACCTCGCGTTGTTCGATGCTGCGGATCCCAACCAAAGCATTGCAACTCGACAACCGACAACGACTCCGACACAAGCCCTGTTCCTGATGAATTCGCCCTTTGTCCACGAGGCGTCCGACGGCTTCGCGCGTCGCGTGGTATCCGAATCCGGTGACGACCACGCGAAAATGCGATGGGCTTTCGAAACAGCACACGGTCAAATTCCTGAAGATGCCGTCCTTTATGATGCAATCGCGTTTGTGTCGGCCTATCGGGAGAAACTTGCAGGCAGCGAAGCGACTATTGACAAGGACATCGCAGCCTGGTCAGCGCTGGCGAGAGTGTTGTTGACGAGCAATGCGTTTCTATATATCGATTAGCGCGGGGTTAGGCATCTGGCCTGTCGTCAATTCATTCTGCAAACAATTGATGTCCCAAATTGGACAAGAACACGATGAATCAATCACAAACACGCCGCGCATTTTTAAGCCGCGCATCGGGCGGATTCGGAGCCGTCGCGTTGGCCGGTCTGTGCAGCGAACTTCAAGCGGTACCGGACAATCCGCTTGCTGCGCGAAACGGCCACCACGCCGCGAAGGCCGACCGAGTCATCTTCCTCTACTCAACCGGCGGCACTTCGCATATCGACACCTTCAATCACCGCCCGAAGCTCATCGCCGATCATGGTAAGTCCATTACGGCGTCGCGGTGGCTCAATAAATCGGGTGAGTTCAACCGGTTCCTGATTAAGCCACGGTACACTTTCAAGCAATACGGGCAAAGCGGAACATGGGTCAGCGAACTGTTCCCACACGTTGGTTCGGTCATCGACGATGTGTGTGTGCTCAATGCAATGCACTGCGAGAGTGATGGTCATGACAAAGCGACGCTGGCTGCTCACACGGGTTCAGCGCAGTTCGCGCGACCGAGCGCAGGGTCTTGGGTAAGCTATGGACTTGGAACCGTCAATCAGAATCTACCATCGTTCGTGGTTCTGGCTCCTGCCGCACCCTACGCAGGCGCACAGACCTGGAGCAGCGACTTCCTTCCTGCCTGCCATCAGGGCACGCACGTCATGCCGGGGATCGAACCACTGCCGAATATCCGACCACGAAATGCAAACACCGAGCTTCAGAAGATGGAGCTCACTCTGCAGAGACGATTGAATCAATCTCATCTCGCGGAGCGGGCCGCCGATCAATCGCTCGATGCACGCATTCGATCCTTTGAGACAGCGTTCGGCATGCAGCGTGAAGCTCCGGAGGCGTTTGATCTATCGCAGGAAACGGAAGACACACTCCGCCTGTATGGGCTGGAGCGCGGCGCGACGAGCGGCTTTGGCTGGCAATGCCTGGTCGCTCGCAGACTGGCAGAACGTGGCGTGCGGTTCCAGGAGTTAATCGACGTTGGTTCGAGTGGAAACTGGGACTCGCACGGGAATATGGGCGATCATGAGCGTCTTGCAAAAGCGATCGACAAGCCGATCGCTGGCCTGCTCACCGATCTCAAACAAAGAGGTATGCTGGACCGGACGCTCGTTGTCTGGACGACCGAGTTCGGTCGTACTCCATTCCATCAGCAGGCGGACCACGCCGGCCGCGAGCACCACAACCTGTGCTTCTCGTCATGGATGGCCGGAGGCGGCGTGACAGGCGGCATCGTCCACGGCCAGTCGGATGAATATGGCATTCTGACTTCCGAGGACGCGGTTCACACTCACGATCTGCACGCGACGATGCTGCACCTTCTCGGCATCGATCACGAACGTTTGACCTTCCGCCACGCCGGCCGCGACTTCCGTCTCACCGACGTCCACGGCCGTGTCGTACGCGAGATTATTTCAACCTGAGATCCAGTTACTCATCGCCCAGTTTTGTCGTCATCCCCAACTGGCGAAGTTTCTGTTGAAGGCTCTGACGATGGATTCCAAGACGACGGGCAGCGGCGCTGATGTTCCCCGATTCCTGTTCAAGCGCGTGGCCAATCGAGGCTCGTTCAAAGTCTTGCGTCACTCGATCACGCGCTTCAGATAGTGGCAGATCGAGGTAAGGCTCCCACTTAAAGGATGTCGACGAAGGCGACGCGGCGGCGAGACCCAGATCGCGAGCGGTAATCTTTTCGCTGTCACCAAGCGCCGCTGCGGAGGCAATCATCTGCTGCAACTCACGAACATTGCCCGGCCAGCGATGAGCCATCAAAGCAGCCATCGCGCATTGACTGAATGCCCGTTCGGACGGCAGAAAGGAATTCGCAAGCAGCAGGATGTCCTCCTGACGTTCTCGCAATGGCGCAACTGTCAGTTCGATTCCCTTGAGACGAAAATACAGATCGTGACGAAACGCTTTGTCCGTGATCGCCTGCTCCAGGTCCTGATGAGTCGCACTGATGACTCGAACGTTGACTTGAATCCCGTCTTCACTGCCAACGGGCTGAACGATGCCTTCCTGAAGAACTCGCAGCAGTCGGGTTTGGACGGAGGAGGGCATGTCACCGATCTCATCGAGAAACAATGTGCCTCCATCCGCGCGGCGAAAAACACCTTCGCGGGCTCGATCTGCACCAGTGAAAGCGCCTTTGACGTGACCGAAAAGTTCACTCTCGACGAGGTTTTCAGAAACGGCCGCTGTGTTCACAGCAACAAATGGTTTTGACGCACGGGGACTTCTTTGATGCAATTCACGAGCAATCAGTTCCTTACCAGTCCCGCTTTCGCCACGGATCAGCACGGACAAGTCTGTTTTGGCTGAACGTTCGATCTGCGTAAACAATCGCTGCATCGGCCGACTGAAACCGCGAATCGATCCAAACGTCGCACCACTCTCAGAAAGTTGCTGACGAAGCGTTTCCACCTGATTTTGAAGACGCAGTCGATCTTCCGAGCGTTTGACGATGGCTCGCAGATGGTCGATATCAAAAGGCTTTGTTAAGAAATCGGCAGCACCTCGGCGAATACAATCAACAGCGAGACTGATCGAGTCGTTCGCGGTCACGACGATGATCTCCGGCATCGGAGAGTCTGACTTTTCTCGCAGATTTGCGAGCACCGTCAAGCCGTCACATTTCGGCATATTAAGATCCAGAAAGACCAGATCCGGAGTCTTTTCACGGATGACCGACAGCGCCTCATTGCCATCGGGAGCTTCCAGAATTTCTCGGCCGGCCCCCTGCAGCGCGCGAGACATCCCGTAACGGGCAGCAGCTTCATCATCGGCCAGCAGAATCTTCATGAGACGGGATTTCACCTGGCAGCCGGATTTTCCTGTTCGACACCAATCCCTGCGGGGAAGAGGCCACCGCTTGAATCACTATTGAGCAGGTCTATACTCTGCCGCTGTCAAAGGACAAAGTTTCTGTCTGAACTGTGATCAGCTCAGATTTGTTCGCACTATACGAAATAACAGAGGAATTACGATGGGTATTCGAATTGGTCAGACAGCTCCCGGGCTGGACCTTGCTCTCCAGGCCTACGATCGCACGAAGGACAACACTGACAAGCAGTTTCAGGACATGAAGCTGACAGATCTGAAGGGCAAGTGGATTTGCCTGTACTTCTATCCGCTCGACTTCACATTCGTTTGCCCAACGGAAATCATTGCCTTCGACAAGGCTCTGGGCGAATTCGGCGATCGCAACACCGTCGTGCTGACAGCCAGCACCGACAGCGTGTTTTCACACAAGGGCTGGTGCGACTCTCACAAGGAACTGGGACAGCTGAAGCATCTGATGATCGGCGACACCAATCATCAGCTTTCTTCAGCCTATGAGGTTCTGGACTGCGGTAAGGGCATCGCTTACCGCGGAGTTTATCTGATTGACCCAACCGGCGTCCTGCGATGGCTGGCCGTTCATGATCTGGGCGTCGGCCGAAACGTGGACGAAGTTCTGCGAGTTCTGGACGCGTTGCAGACTGACAAGCTGTGCCCATGCAACTGGAAGCCAGGCCAGTCGACTCTGAACTAGTTGTGCTGATTTTGGCAGAATGGATTTAAAAGGGCTTCGAAGAGAAATCTTCGAAGCCCTTTTTTTAGATGGCAATCAGTGGTTTTCTCCGTTTGGACTGCTGCAGCAGTCCGATCCACAGCCTGCTGTGGACAACCGTTCTAAGCCCGGGCCAATGCAAGCCCAAGATTTGTCAGCAGGCTGCCTGAAACAAAGCTGTAGCGGGCTGCAGCAGTCCAAAGGGAGTCTGACTTTCTAATACAGCAAATCAAACTGCGGATTTCCCGTGATAATCCAGAGCACTACAAAGTGGTGGATCATGTCGCTGATGAACAGTCCGATTCCGATCGCAAGCAAGCGAAATGACGATTTCGGGAATCGCTGTTCCAGCCAGAACGCCAGGCCCACACAGGCAATACCGATATAGCTGTGATGAATACGCAGACCCATCGTCAATCGGCCAATAGAAGAGGCCGTGTCACGAGTTGACTCCAGCGCAAAACCAAATCGAAACACACACGTCACAACTTCAAAGGCAACCGCCCAGATTAGTCCCTGGAAGTTAACTTCTCGCAGCGAAAAGGTCTTTTCAGATCTTAACTCGCGTGTGACGAACGTCTCGATTGCCGGAAGAGAAGTTGATGTTTTCAAGAATAGTTTCACAGGCAAAAGGTACGCAAGTTTCAGGCTTCCAGAATTGCAGCAAGACGAGTCCTGGTTTCGGGGCGATTCAATTCTGCTTTTCCGAATCCGTAAACAGCTCCCATCTCCACGGCCTTCTGTTGCCAGTCCGCATAGTTGGACACCAGCATCACAGGAACAACAGACTTTGAGCCACCACGGATGCGAGTAAGGATCTCAAGTCCGTCGCTACCGTCAGCATCCAGTTTGCGATTAATCAGTACAAGATCCACGGGATTCGCTTCCAGCACCGCAATCGCCTGATCGGGTAAGTCGGCCGTCAAAACACTCACATCAAACTGCGACTTCAAATAATACCCAATCGCAGCCGTGTCCGGACGACATTGACCAATACTTAACACCGTTTTCTGGCTCATCAGCGTTCTTTCCTTTTTTGTTCTGACACTGCAAATCCGGCAGCAATTCTCGCCTCGTAGTATCAAAGAATTGTAGACATAAGATTTCCTCAACGACAGTGAGCCATTCGTTGAAGCAAACCTACGCCATTGCTTTGACCACGGGCTGTTCCCTGCGGCGAAAGCTGCCGGTTGATGATAAGTCAGTCGCTGCGATCAATCGATGCACAGATCACCAGCGCAGTTAACTGTGATGCAATCGATTCCATCGACACATCCGGCGGTCGTTGTCATCACACTCGGAAAGGCTCCCCAGAAAACCGGTTTCAGGTCTTGAATGCCCTCCGATGATGTGATGCGGGGATTTGTCGCTGGGCTCCTGGGTCATTAGATTCAGACCAGGCGAAAATGATGCGGTGACTGGAGTCTGTCGCACGTCCTCACAACATGGATGGAAACCTTGTCGTCGCCCACTTTGCGACAGGGCATCACGGAGGAATCTATGGTACCGGCACATTTTGTCTGGACTCTGCGGCTTCGGTCGTGTACCGCAACCGCGCTCGCTCTGCTCCTCTGCGCCGGACTCAGTGGATGTGCCTCATGGACTTCCGGTAAGTCGAAAGATAACTTTCAGTCTGAAAACTGTGCCTCAAGCACTGCGGGGTATGGCATGGCGTGCGAAGCTCCAAGAGAGCTTCGCAAAGTCTCACTGCCGGAATACATGATCGAGCCACCAGACGTGCTCCTGATTGAATCCGTCAACAATATTCGTCCGTCGTTTGCACCAGTGCGAGCTGGCGAGACACTGATTGTTCAGGTCAACCGGACAATTCCTGTTGGGCAGATCGAGGATCCTGTTTCTGCTCAGTTCAAGCAGATCAACGGACTTTATGTCATTGGAACGGATGGATATCTGAATCTTGGACCAGAATACGGGAAGGTCCTGGTCGCTGATCAGCCGCTTGATGAAATCCAGCGACGTGTTGATGAACACTTGCGACAGATCCTGACCGATCCCCAGGTACTGGTCACTCTTCCGATGCCTCAGAACAAGCAGTTCATCGCCGGACCTCACCTGGTTCGTCCGGATGGCACAGTTGGACTTGGCGTCTACGGCAGTGTGTACGTCACCGGGATGACACTGCAGCAGGCGAAGCATACATTGGAACAACATCTAAGCCAGCATATTCATCGCCCGGAAATCTCCATTGATATTCTGGCCTACAACAGCAAAGTCTACTACGTCATCACGGACGGTGGTGGAGCTGGTGAGCAGGTCTATCGAATTCCGGCTACTGGTAACGAAACGGTTCTGGATGCTATTGCTGGCGTGAATGGACTTCCTGCTGTTGCTTCGAAAGCGTCAATCTGGATTGCGCGACCGTCACCAGATCCCTACGGACCGGATCAGATTCTGAAAGTTGACTGGAATGCGATTGCTCAGGGCGCTCAGACAACAACAAACTATCAGATGCTGCCGGGTGACCGGCTGTACGTGAAAGCCTCACCGCTGATCATCATGAGCACAAAAGTGGCTAAACTCACGGCTCCGTTTGAGCGGATGCTGGGCTTCACGATTCTGGGTAACGGTGCGGTACAAAACCTGTCCGGGAAAAACAACAACGGTGGTGGATTCTGATGATCAACCTAGGACCTTCATTCCAGACGTTTGGCCTTTTGCTGTCGTTCTGTATTGCCGTTCCGGCATCAGCGCAGGTTGGAGGCATGAACGGCCCGGGCAATGCTCCGACGTTCAGCCCCTACATCAACTTATTGCGTGAAGGCGGTGGTGTTGGGCAGAACTATTTTGGATTGGTAAGACCGCAGGTCGACTTTGCTCAGCAGAACCAAATGCTTGGGCAAAATATCAATGCCCTGCAGGCCAATCAGATGCAGCCGGGGCGCATGGCGGGAGGAATTGGTTACACGCAGCTCGGTGCGACAGGGCATCCTGTGATGTTCGGCAGTATTAACGGAGGCCGGTTTCAGGGCGGCTACAACGGCGTGGCCGGTGGTGGTGGCTTTGGAGGAGGCGGGATGCAGGGCGGATTTGGCGGCGGAGCCATGGGCGGCGGTGCAATGGGTGGATTTGGCGGAGCAGGCGGCGGCGGTGCCATGGGTGGGGGATTTGGTGGTGGCGGCGCTGTTCAAGGCGGCGGTATGAATGGTGGCTTCAATCCGATGGGAGCGATGCAATTGAATGGTCCCGGTGGCGCTGGCAATGGTTTCAGTGGCGTATCGGGCCATATGGCTCAGTTCGGTGGAATCGGCAATCAGTATCGTGGTACGGGACAAGGACAGTAATCCACATCAGTCGACAAGCGTGGACAACTCAGTCTTCGCTCCTCAAATGTTCAAGGATCGAACAACATGCGTTCTCGGACGATCAAGCAACTGTTTGCCGCCGCTTCTGTCGGATCCATAATTCTGGTGTCGGCAATGCCAGTGAATGCGGGCAGGATGTTCAAGGATGAACCATCACGTCCTCATACTTTTGCGGGATGCCAACCTGCGTGGGGCTATAATCAAACATGCTGGCAGCGATTTCCTGCACTGCCTCCCTGTGATTCCAATGGCAACTGCTACGGGCAGCCGTCCGACGGTGCGACGAGCTATGATCACTCAGGCAGTGTTTATGCTCCGCAACACCACGAGGCAGTCGTCGACCCGAGCTTTTCAGGAGTGCCGCAAACTCAGCCAGGCCCTAACTCGCATCAGATGTTCGTGCCAAATCATGGAACTGCGAACTCTTCGACCGAGCTGCGTAATGGAACGCCAATGGGCAATCCGACAATTCAAGCTCCGCTACACCAATACAGTTCGCCTCCGCAAACTCAGACATTGGACTCACTGGTGCCCTCGGTAGACCAGCCTTCTCAACAAGTACCTCCAGCGCCGTCAGGGTCATTGGCTCTGCCTCCACTGCCTGCTCCGCCGGACGCAATACCCGCAACGCCCGGACAGACTCGTTTTCAGCCCCAGTATGAGCAGTTGATGCCAGGACCCGATGGTCGTTTGAACACGTCCACTGCAATGAATCGCAATCAGGGATACAGTTCCGGGGCCAGCCGTTATGGCCAAATCAATCGACCTGTCTCATCACAGCAGATTCCGACGCCATCTATGCCGAGACGAACCGGTCCGCCAGTTCAATTTGCTGACGCCGTCACAAGCCTCGGAAATCAACAGAATCATCGCTCTACGCATACTGTTGGAACCGCTGACCGACCCGCCAGCTCCAGAAATAACAATCCGTCAGGAACGCTGGCACGACCAGTCTCGCAAAGTCACAACATGCTTCCCGCGAACTCCTCACGGTATGGAGTGACCCGTCCTGCGGCCGACGTCTCGACGGCTCCGGCTATCGTTGTCGAACCGTTGCGAAAAACTCCGGGAAGTTATCGATAGCTGCCATTGTTTCTGATGTCTGAATTTCCACTGACTACTGAGTGCATTGTCGAAGCCTACCTTTCAGGGGTTCGAATCGACTCGTTCCTTTCGAAACATCTCCGCAACTACACGTCGTGGCGCATTAATCGAATGGTGACGGCCGGTCTGGCGAAGATCGATGATCAACCAGCCGCCCCTGAAGACCGTGTCTTTCGAGGCCAGCGTGTTTCCCTTCGGCTGGTTGAGCCTCCGGACAAGTTGCTGGATCCGGAACCGATCCTTGTCCCGGTTGTCTACGAAGATCCATGGCTGATCGTTGTCGATAAACCCGCCGGCCTAGTTGCACATCCGGTGGGAGATTTTCAGGACGGGACTCTTTCCAATGTCCTCCAGAGTCATCTGGATCGGCAGACTGCCCTCAGAGGACTTCTTCGGCCCGGTGTCGTCCATCGCCTGGATCGCATGACCAGTGGCCTGATTGTCACGGCCAAGGAGCATTTGGCTCATCGACTTTTGTCGATCGACTTCCAGCAGGGGAAGTTATCCAAGTCGTACGTGGCCCTGATTGAGGGTCGTCCGGATTTTGAAACTCGCATCCTCGACTTTTCAATCGGACAACGCCCCGGAGGCAACAGCGTTCTGATGTCGGCGAGGGCGGACGCAAAGAACGCAAGGCCTGCGAAGACTCGAGTCACCGTCGTCGAAAGATTTGATCGTTACTCAATGGTTGAATGTGTTCTGTTTACCGGGCGGAATCATCAGATTCGAGTCCACCTGTCTCACATCGGTCATCCGATTTTGGGCGACGAGTATTACGGTCCGCATGGCACAATCAAACAGGCTCCGAGATTTGATGGCGATGATCCAACTGAAGAGCGACATGCTTTGCATGCTGCGTCTCTTGGGTTCTTTCACCCCATTCTTCGGGAATGGATGCAGTTTCGAACTTCTCCACCAGCCGATTTCTGGGCGCTGGCCGATTCGCTTTCCTGAAACGGCCTGAGACCCGTTGATTTCGTGCGTAGTGCCGACTTTAGTCGGCATTGTTGCCCAAATTTCCAACGGAATGCCGGCTGAAGCCAGCACTACAAGCGGCACGGTGACTGTTTCAGCACGCCGCTCGAGGCTGACAGCAGCTGAGTACGCTCGACTACAAGAGCGGCAACGCCATCCATTACGTTTTTTCCGCTTCACTGAGTTCCTCCGACGTCGCCGCCCAAGTCTCACTGTTATTTTTTTCCGAATTTCGGCAAGCTACGGTCATGACGAAGACCGTACCACTCATCTTTTCCCGAGTAACCCGAGCCACATCAACAACTGGTGACTGCCGTCGCAAGTATCGATGGCTGTCCGGGATGTGGATTGCCGTCACAGTGCTGTGTGCATTCGTGTTCTGCCCAGCGGTGTTTTTCGCATCAACAGTGGGCTCGTTTGCTGCCGACGAAATCGGCGATGAAAGCAATGAGAGCAAATTTATTGAAAAGCACGGTCCAGCGCAAATCCTGGCTGAGAACCTCATTCGAGTTCGTGAACAGGAACTCCTGTTGCAATCTATTCGAACTGGCGCAGATGGTCTCTTCACGAGTGAATCTCTTGAAGCTTTGCAGCAGATTTTTGCCTATCCGACCGATGTCTTTCGCATTGATCCGAAGACTTCCAAACCATCCGGAGTCCGGCAGCAGGCACTTCGTCGTTTAGTGACAGCGGATCACTCCGCGCAGAAGCAGTGGATGCAGTCCGTGACGGTCCTCGCGGATTCAAACTTTCAGCAGGCGATAACGTCAGGGAACAGGTCTGCTCTGTCAGATGTCGCCCGCAATTTTCCGCTCACAGAGTCCGGAACTCGAGCCGCGATTCTGAGTCTGACAGCCGACTTTCTGAGTGGACGCCGCCGGGATGTTGAACAGCGATTGCGGCAAATGGTGGCCGACTATGCAGGCACGATCCACGAAGAGTCTGTCCGCAACAGGTCGAAGTCATTGTTGGAAAAATCGGGTATCGAACTTACAAGTAGTGCAGAAGTTATTCCGAATCAGCACAATGCCGCGACTGACTCTACAACCAGGCTTTCCCTGTCAACCGTCGAAGACGCTGGAACCATTTCACCTCCGTGGCCCAAAGCCGTGTGGACATGGGCCGAAGACATCTGGAGTTTTCCGGGCCTCCCGCAACCTCAGGCAGGCAACGCGTTGGAGTCGATGATTCCGGGTTCTGCACAGTCCTTAAGTGATTTCAGAAACTGGCGTCCCGTGCTGTGGGACGACAGCCTGATTATCCGGACCCCATTTCGTATTATTGCTTTCGAAAAATCCACTGGTCGACAGAAGTGGACAATGCCCACACAGACGTTTAATCGTGAGGAGAGCATCAACAACTCTCACGAGGGTGATGCAGACAATCTGCGATTCAGCGGCGGCACTGTTGATGAACCGGGAATTTTCAATGGACTCGGGGCATTTGGCCTGATGTCCAGCGACGATGAGTTTCTGTATCTGATCGATCGCTTCAACTTCTTTTCACCTGACCCAGAGCTGGCAGAGAACGGCCTCCGCCCTCGCGGACGTTTGCGACTTGGGGGACCTCAAATTGATCCAACGGCACTAGCGGAGACTCCTCAGGCAACTCGGATTGTCGCGCTCCGCAAAGCGAAGCCGGAAGGTGTGCCGGGCGTGGCGTGGATCGCTGGTGATCAGCCGAAATTCGATTACCTGCCGATGCAATCCGAGCCCCAAATTGAAAGAAGCCTGTTTGGAAGTCCTTCAAACTCAGCAGCACCGTCCTTATCGAGCACTGCTACGAACAAGGGGAGTAAAACTCAGGCGTCGGTGACACAGCCAGTGGAGCAGGCAGGAGCGAGCTCGGGCAGTAGTCAGGCCGCTCTGACGTTGAATGGTCATCGCTTTCAGGCTCCTCCCGTGGGCCTCGGTGAACTGCTGTTTGTGCCGTCAATGTTTAGAGACCTGCAATGGCTGAACTGTCTGCGACGAGGAACAGGCGACATTATCTGGCAGCAGCCGCTGACGTTTTCTGATGATCTGATGAGCAGCTACCAGGATGGCGCGAATCCTGTTCGCACCACTTCAGTCTGTATGGTGGTCGGTGACTCAGTCATCTGTTCGCTTCCCTCCGGGATCATGATTGCAGCACGAGCCTTCGACGGTCAACTGCTGTGGGCCACTGCCATTCGCGACGACGAGTCGCCACGACAGAATCGAGGTTTTCGCTGGCAGCCAGGCGTCGATGAGGATTTGCAGATCGAATCTCCATGCGTCCTGCTGCCGATGACCGGCGATGGCGTCATCGTCTGCACAGACCTTCGATCTCAAAGACTTCATGGAATCAATGCAGAGACTGGCGAGATTATATGGAGTAGTTCTCGAAGAGCATTCGGGCCGGGTGATACCGGTGGCAGCCCGGATTATTACGTCGCCGGGATTGCCAATGGTCAGGCGATTCTGGTTGGTGAACGTCACTGTCGAAGCGTCAGCCTGAAAACAGGAGATCAGAACTGGGTCGTGGCAATCATGCGAACATCCGGCCGCGCGGAATGTCGCGGTCGTCGCTGTCTGATTCCGCAGGCTGATGGTCATGTGCTTTCCGTTAACACGGACGACGGCACGATCGTTCGGCAGCGACCATCTTTCCTGCCATCCGATGCGTCACTGCAATTCGGGGCGATTACAAGTGATGATGACTATGTTTACGCATCAACTCCCGTTTCGCTGGCTGTGTTCCCTCGATCGGACTCGCTGCCAAAAACAATCCCGTTGCAGGACCCTATAACCCATGAAACATCTGCCAAGGTATTGACCAGGATCCAGGCGATGCTGATCAACGGTGACGATCAACTTGCTATCGAAACGCTGAAGTCAGCCGCCAACATTGCGACCAGCGGAACAGGCGATACAACAGACGCAGACGACGAAGAACTCAGAGAACCATTTGAGAGATATCTGGGAGAACTCATTCTTCAGGATTGGGCCGCCAGAATCGTTCAGTCGATGGAGTCGGGCAACAACACAAGTCCTCGGACGTTGATCAGTCCGGAACGAGCAGAGCTGCTTCCTCTGTTGAACCTGAGTTCTGAGCAGCAGGTTCGTGCAGCAGTCCTGACAGTTCTCAATAATCCCGAGAATTCACTCAGTGCGGATGAAATTCAGCAGCTTTCTGAATTTCCAGAGTGGCACAAAGCGGTCACGATTACCGATGGCTGGAGTGTCAGACCGGAACTGTTGCTTGAAGAATCCGGATCGCTGCCTTTCGCTGATAGTGGCGATACCGCTTCACTTTCAATCCCGAAACGCCGCCAACTGGCAGCAAACTTAACACTGTTCCCAAATCAAATCAGCTCAGATCAGCGACGCAGTGAACTCATCGAACAATTGATCAGGACCGGAGATTTTTCTTCAGCCGAAACGGTAGCCATCAGTTGGCAGAGCATCTCTAATTCCCCGCTGCCCAAAAAGATACTGACCCAACTTCGGCAGCGTGACGTAATCGCAGGACTAGTGGACGACCCGGCAAAGGCTCCATCAGCACCGGCAGAGCCCGTCTTACAGTTGACAACTCTACCAGGCCTGACTTCAGAGAATGCACGTAATGTCGCCTTCGAGTCGACGCAGAGCCTGTGCGTCACCGATTGGGATATGCAGCGTGTCGAGAGGGGACTATGGATCAGCAATTTACCGACCTGGATTCGGCCAAAGTTCTTTCTTGTTGACGGCCCGGGAAATATGCCTGAACTGGTCTCTGTCGACATGAATGATGGCAGTTTGCGTGACCGAGTTCCGCTACCGTTTGCTTTCCACCGCAACACGATTGGATATCGCGCCTTATCGAATGGTGTGACAACTCCGGGTCTCGTTCCATTCGCCGGTGCCGAACAGATTACAATGGTCTCCTGCATCGTGCCGGACAAAGCAACCGTCCTGTGGAACCGACGGCTGGCGAAGTCCGAAGTTGATACCTCCATGATTGAATTCGGACCACTCGGGGCCGACCATTTTGTCTGGCACTATCGAGACGAACTGCACTGTTCTCATCCTCTGACCGGACAGGACCTTTGGGTCAGACGACTCCGGTTATCTCCTGCCACTCGCCCAATCCCCGGTGTCCAAAGAATCTTCGGCGATCATAGTACTACGGTTGTGATGGGAACTGATCTCTCCAGCTATGAACGATTCAGCACGCGGGATGGCAAATCACTCGGCACTGGACGGCTCTCAATCGGACGAATCAGCGACGCCGTAACCGTGGGGCGTTGCCTGCTGTTTCCGGATAGCAATTCGCAACTTCACCTGTTCGATGGCGGCACAGGTCTTGATGCATTGCAGAACAGCGACCCAATCATTCTTGGACGTCACAATCCCGACAGTATGTTTCAAGTATTGAGCGACGGACGTGTTGTCACCGTCACTTCAGATTTTGAAATTGTCCTGTTAGATACGATTGCCGGCAGAGTCGTGTTTCGCACACCAGCCGCGTCTCACATCAAGACCGGAATCGTATTTGGATTGACCGCCTTCGAACGCCATGGTCAGCTTTTTGTGGGGCTTGAAGAACAAAGAGAATTCGTAATCCGCTCTCTTGAAGGCAGCTTTCGCCTGCGAGATCCCCGAATGCACGGTGGACCACTCCTGTGCCTCGATCCGAAGACCGGAGCCGTGAAATGGACGATGCCGCTTCAGGAAACGTCCATTCCCGAAATTCACGGTGCTCCAACCGATGTCATGTTGATGTGGAGTCAGCCGCCGGTTGATGAACTACAGCCGAACGAGAAACGCAATCTCACACTGAAGCTGCAACTGGTTGATGTTGCCACCGGAAATATCCTTGCCGCAGAGCCATCGATGGCTTCTTCACGACCACTTCGGTGTGTACACAGTGCGGATCGAAAACAGATCGATGTAATCGCTCGTGATGCAATCATTACGATCAAGGCGGAGTCTCGAGATTAATCCTGGAACGCTCAGAGAAACCGAGACCGGCTCCCGCAGAGATCCCGGAATCACGGGGAAAAGCGACCGTGATGGGGGCCTGTCCCTTTTTTTGGGGGGCACCCTATTGTGACTCAGGCTTCCATCAATTTTGGATTACTGCAACAACCATTGTTCGCCGCGGCCATAGCGATCGTCGTCTCCTTAGTCGTCGGACCATTCGTCATTCGCCTGCTGAGATTAAGATTACGCGAACGAATCGCCAGTGATTCAGCCACGCTTGATGCTCTGCATGCATCAAAGCGGCAGACACCCACAATGGGCGGTGTTCTTATCTTACTAGCCTTCATGACCAGTTTGTTCACGACAACGGCAGCCTCCGCAGAACCTACAATCATCATCAGCCTCACAGCTTTGACACTTTGTCTTGTCGGAGCGATCGACGACTGGATCAAAGCCACGACAACAAGAAAAGGACTGACGGTTCGACAAAAGCTATCTGCACAGACATTGATTGCTCTCATGGCTGCTGTTTTTCTTTTCTTCTTTCGAATCGGCCCCTCCAACTCACGGCTGTCCTTATCCGGATGGCTGCCCGAGTCGATCGATTGGCTGTATATCCCCTGGGCCGCCCTCGTCATCATTTCAGTTTCGAATGCCGTGAATCTCACAGACGGACTGGACGGACTTGCTGCCGGGTGTACCACCATAACCGCATCGGCAACAACCGTGATTCTCGTTGCACAAATTTCTTCTGGCGGTGACTCCGAAAGCCTGATGGTTGCAGCAACCATCTCGGCCGCGTTGGCAGGTTCGACGGCCGGATTTCTCTGGTTCAATCGTTTTCCGGCTCAGGTCTTTATGGGAGATGCGGGCTCATTGCCGATTGGTGGAATAGTCGCACTCACGGCGTTGAGCAGTGGTACGGAACTTCTGCTGTTGCTGACGGGGGCCGTGTTTGTTTCGGAGACCGTTAGCGTGATGTTGCAGGTGTTTTGGTTTCGTCGAACAGGTCGCAGAATTCTGCTCTGTAGTCCTCTTCACAATCACTTCGTGTTTAAGAAAGTGCCCGAAACGAAGATTGTAAAATGGTTCTGGTTGACAGCCGCTATGAGTGCGATCCTCGCGGCAGGACTCGCTATGCAGGCTTGATTGCGAAACTCTGTCGCCCTGCAGCTCAAGCCATTTCGAGACCTTACTGATAAATCCGAATCACGAGTGCGATGATGGCCCAACAAGCCGTCTGCGTCCTGAATTTCAGCCACCCGCGGCGGCGATGAAAACCGTTCGAGGCTGAAGCTGAAAATCGTCCGTCACAACAGCCAACGCCAACAAGTCGGTGAAATCTGCTCCGGTCAAAGCGATGATATCACCAGCGATGACATTCTTTGCCACGTTAGTGTTTCGCATTCGACTGCGATCGAGCCGGACCATGCGTCCACAAATTAAATGTCCCACATCGTCGGCAGAGCAATCAAAAGCTGGCAACCCGGCAACAATCTCCACGGCGGGGCGAATTCTCTCCTGAATTGTTGCCACAGTGATCTGATCGTCCGGCAAACTTTCGGTGACCGAAAAATTGCCTACACGAGTTCTCTCGAGTCGGCTCATCAAAGCTCCGCATCCCAACTGCAAACCCAGATCGCGAGCGATCGAACGAATGTAGGTACCGGAGCCGCAGGTAATCTCGAGCTCAAGCCTGGGCCAGGAGTAGTCAAGAACTTTGATCTCGTCAATTCGGACCGTTTTCGCGTTCAACTCGACAGACTCGCCTCTCCGAGCCAAAGCATAGGCACGCTGGCCGTTGACATGAACGGCGGAAAAATCCGGTGGCACCTGAAGGATGTTTCCGATCATCGCTTCCAGATGCTGCACGATTTCAGCAAGCTGACACGGCTCTATCGGTGTCGCGGGCAAGCTGATCTTGCCTGTCGCATCATCAGTATCGCTGCTCACGCCGAGGGTGAACTCGGTTCGGTACGTTTTTGAGCCTTCCTGCAACAACGAAATCAGCTTCGTGGCAGGACCAACACACACCAGGAGAACCCCCGTCGCCATGGGGTCAAGCGTTCCTGCGTGACCAACTTTTGCCGGCTTCACAAGTCGCTGAACTCGATTCACCAGGTCACGCGACGTAATTCCCTCCGGCTTCAGCAGGTTCAGGACACCAAAGAGCTTTGCAGATGCAGTCATACCCGTCGACACTTCAGCAACGATCAACGCAAAAACGCAGGCAGCCTTCGGAAATCAATTCCCGAAGGCTGCCTGCTCTATAGATTCCGCATCTGAATGATACGGTGAAAGTCTGCGATGAACAGTCTTAAACCGTTTTCGCGCCAGGTTCTGCCTCACGGCGAATGGCGTCATAGATCTCCTGGCGATGTACTGTCACATCGCGAGGCGCATCAATTCCGATGCGTACCTTGTCGCCTCGGACTTCAACGATGGTGACACGGATGTTGTCACCGATGATTATGGTTTCGTCGCTCTGACGTGAAAGCACCAGCATAAGATCCTCCTTCAGCAACAGGATCGACGCGGCTTCGGCAGAAATTCATCTGTTTTGTGAGTGGTGTCACAGGTCGGGGCATCGTCGCACCGCGCAGTTCTGGCTCATCAGTTGCATCCCGTACAGTCGGACCTCAGCACGGGGGATAATCCGTAGTTTGGCAGACAAACAACCAAAGAGCGAGAGTACCCGGACCTCGAGCGAACACGTTGCCCACTCCCCTGCAGTCTCAAACCTGCGCAATCAAGCCAGGTACGATAACCTGAGGAATCCTGCAATCGCCTGAAGTCCGACGCCTTACTGATCACCTCGAACCTGGGCCGAAAAATCGTTCCGAGTGGCTTCGAAGCAACAGCTCCGGAACCTCGTTACGACCGAATCAACCTCGACAAGCTTTTGAAATCTCCCCCAGGCACCCAAAATTGACTCAATCCAACCAATCACATCCGCGAACTCCGTCGTTGGATCTGGACGTGCAAGGCGGATTCAACGTAACCTCCCAAGAATCCTCAGTCTCAAAGCCCGAGCCCTGAAAACGGGACGGCAAAATTACTTTCACTGCTTTTGGGTTCGGTCTCCATGCCATTGAAGATTCCTCAGACCAATGATGTGGGCGAATGGCTGCAATTTCTGTCCAGTCTTTCCACACCAGTCATCGCTGGCTGTGCGGTGTTGCATCTTATGTACTTTGCGATATTGCGGCAGTGGTATCAGCGAGACTTGCGGATTATTGCCGGAACCCTCGACGACTACACTCGAGGATTAAAGTATCGCAGCATTCTTGGTCGTTCTGCTCCGCTGACGACGCAGATTGACGCCTTCGTGCAGGATGTCAATGACGTCATCACCGATACCAGTCGACATGACGACAGAGCGGAATGTCTGCGACGCATACACATTCTTGATGAGAAACGCCGCTATCTGGAATCCGTGTCGTTCGAAACATCTACCAACATGGCGAGGACCATGATTGAGGCTTATCCACTTGGGGGTGTGCTGGGCACTGTCCTCGCCATCGGATCAGCACTTCAGGCCGATTCTGCCGCTCAAACGGCGGCCGCCGCATCATCAACCGTCAACGTGGTAATGGAACGGTTCGGTGATTCGATCTGGTCGACATTCACCGGACTCTTTGCCGCAATCCTCCTGATGTTCATCAACAGCTTTCTGGAGGTTCGATTCAATCGACTGGCTGAAAGTCGTACTCATGTTCGCGACATGGTGGGTCGCGCGAAGCGTGAACTGGGGCTTGCTGCAGTTATGGCGAGGGAGACGGCCTGATGCTGAGTCCTCGACGACTTACGCTGCAGCTCACTCCCCTCCTGGACCTGCTGCTGATCGTGATGTTTTCGCAGTATATTGAGAACCGCGATCGCAGTCTTCAGGCTCAGAAAGAGATCGCTCAGCAAAGATCGAAAGCAGACGCGGAACTCGCCGAAAGACGTGAGACATTGGAGCAGGAATTCGCTCGTCAGCAGAAATCGATCGAAGATCTTCGAACGGTTTACGACGAGCGCTTCCGCAGCATTCTGGAGCAGCATCATCAGGCAGGTACTCTGCTGGCAGAATCCCTGAATCTGCCCGGTGCGGCCATGACGGAGATTCTTAAACTCCGCACGACAAACTCTCCTGAAGATGCAGAACGACTTTCCTCCGCGACGGAGCGTGTCAAAGAACTGATGCAGGCTCGGGGCGAGGATGTATTTCGGTTTCTGATTAAGGTCGATCAGATGCAAAAGCATGTCAGCGTCTGGGAAGTACATGTTCTGGAGAATGGCAAGACTCGAATCTCAGACGGCGAGCAGTCATTCACAGCAGATTACGAATCTGAAACGGACTTTGCGGCCAGGTTATTCGAACACAGCAAGTCATTCGCGGATCCGCGAACACTGGTCATCATGCTTCTGTCCTGGGGAGACGCCCAGGGTGGAGCACGACAACGAGCAACCAATGGAATGCCCATCCTCGCGGAACAACTTCGCAAAGACGCAGCGGGAATTCGGTGGTATGATTTCTCGATCGTCGGTTTTCGTGCGAATGGTCCGATTTTCAACGGCAGATCAGAATAGCTGTCGTTCTCGGCATCGAATCAGTACGTCATCACATTCTGATCAACACGTCGGACAGTCCTGTCCGACAGCAAATTGACGGGCAGGAATGCCCCTCCCTGGAGAACTTAGATGTCTCGCAACGAACACCCACAGAATCTGCCCGGTCGAGTCGTTCGCTCATCTTCACGAGCAGGTATTGGCGGCGGCGCGATTCTCATTGGCCTGGCCCTGTTCCTGCTGTTCAAGGGAATGGGCCCCGGCGGAACTGGTTTATCCGGGTCAGGAATCGGAACTGAATCAGAAAAGTCGCTGATCACTGCAACAGGAACCGAGACTCCCTCGGAGAAAGCCCTCGCGGCCCCTGATGAAGTCAAAGGAGGACTGACTGACGACGAAAAGAAGTCTCTCTCTGGAGACGTGTTTACCGTGTTGATCGACGAGAAGTCCTTTCTGATGGAACTCCCGGGAGATCTCGATCCTGTCTACGTTGAAACTCCGTTACCACGAGTCATCGAACTGGCCAAACTGGCAAAAGGCGACTCCAACGGAATTCGAGTGCGAATCCTCCGCCGCGAAAACGCGCGTGCATCGGCAGAGTTTGATTTAATCGACGGACTCCGCAAAGCAGGCGTCTCGAAAGATTCAACGATCATGCCGGCGGATTTCGTTCCGTAGGATCTTTACGTCGATCACAGCAACAATTCGACACACTGAACTGCTGTCATAAGGCTCTGCCTATTGATCCATCACTTGCTTTCAGGTCGTTTCACGCACATCATTTAGCGACGGACTGGAGAAACTCGATGAAGTCGCAGCAAGTGAATTTCGGACGTCGAAAATGTATCCACGTGGGAACATCTGCATGGTTAGCTACCAGTCTTGGGCAAATCCTGCAGAGCAGGGCGGCTAACGCTCAGGCGGCTGGATCTGTGGTCTCAGAGTCATCGGACTCCAGCGCTTCCTTTGGCCGCGCGAAGAGGATCATCTATCTGTATTTGAGCGGTGGGCCTTCGCAGTACGAAACATTTGATCCGAAGCCTGATGCGCCTGCGGAGATCCGAGGAAGCTTTAAACCGATCTCATCAAATGTGCCCGGTATCAACTTGTGTGAACTGTTGCCTCGAACGTCTACCATCGCCGATCGACTGGCTATCGTTCGATCTTTTGCCACCGATGACCCAAATCACGAATCGGGCGGATACTGGGTGAATACCGGACATAAGTATGTCGGCCCCGACATGCGCGCACTCGCGCCAAGCGACTGGCCGACGCTGGCTTCCATCGTGAAAATGCTCCGCCCGACCGACGGAGGACCATTCAGCTCGGTGATGTTGCCAGAACCGATCGTCGCCAATCCCAACGTTTTTCTTCCCGGACAGAATGCCGGATTCCTTGGCCGCCGCTGGGATCCGGAGATTCTTCGCTGCGATCCGTCTGCGATTGATTTCAACATCGACAGTCTCACACTGCCGGAACAAATAACCGAGAGCCGACTGGGATCTCGCAAAGCACTGCTGAGCGAGTTCGTGGCACTACAACCTGTTCGCGCACGAGCCATCGACGAATACGAACAACTGCGGCAGGAGGCCATGGGACTGCTGATCTCGGGAACTGCCAAAGGAGCCTTTGCGATTGATCAGGAATCCGCGACTGTGCGTGACCGATATGGTCGCGGCAAGTGGGGACAGTCTGTCCTGTTGGCTCGCCGTTTGATCGAAGCCGACGTCCGCATGGTGTTTGTCAACTGGCCGCGCGAACCGGGTGACCTGAGCGCTCCAAATCCTCTGTGGGACACGCATGCTCACAATGATGTCCGCATGAAGTCTGTGCTATGTCCTCAGTTCGACCAGGGTTTCACCGCGTTGATTGAAGATCTGGAAGCTCGCGGGCTGCTGGAGGAAACCCTGATCGTCGCTGTTGGTGAGATGGGGCGAACACCAAAGTTCAACGCCAGCGGAGGCCGCGATCACTGGGGCAACGTCTTTAGCTTCGTCCTTGCCGGTGCCGGAATCCGCGCAGGACAGGTCTACGGAGCCAGTGACCGAGACGGTGCTTATCCAGCTCATGATCGAGTCACCCCGCCCGAACTGACCGCCACAATTCTGCACCTGCTGGGAATCAGCCATGAGGCGACTTTCCCTGATCGCACGGGTCGCCCTCTGCGAGTCGTTGAGGGAGCACCGATCACGGCGTTGATCTGATTCCTCACAAGTACATACTGAAGTCGTCTGCATGCATTTATTCCTTACAAAAGCACCAGACCAGACTATCGCATATCGACGATAATCAATTTAACGGAGTTGCTTCGGTGCCAAAACAGGCTGTCAAAAAGATGCCATGCTGTGACGACACCAGTCCCTGCAGTTTGCCGGCTGATCAGTCCGCCGAACAGATCGCAGCACTGGCATGGGCAATTGCGCATCCAGCACGGGTGCGGATTGTGCGATTGCTGATCAGCCGTAACACCTGCGTCTGCGGTGAGATTGTTGACGAAATGCCGCTGGCTCAGTCGACGGTTTCCCAGCATTTGAAAATCCTGAAGGAATCGGGACTTGTGCAGGGCGAAGTGGATGGCCCCAAGGTGTGTTACTGCATCAATTCGGAAAAGCTCGCGGCATTAAAGTCACTGGTGGCGTCTCTGTAGACTTTTTTTGCCCCACAATATCGTCGTTCGACGATTTACGATAATATAGATCAGCTGGACGGGAGATCGGGATGTCATCAATCACAGAAACAGTTCGAGACAAATACGCGGCTGTGGCACTTAGTGGACTGTCCAATAACGACACCGCCGTAAAATCAGTTGCGGCAGCTTTTGGATACTCTATCGAAGAACTGGATTCGTTGCCGTCTGAAGCCAACATGGGCTTGTCGTGCGGCAACCCGGTTGCAATGGCCGCATTAAAACTGGGCGAAGTTGTTGTCGATCCAGGTTGCGGTGGCGGCCTGGATGTCCTCTTGGCATCCCGGCTTGTGGGGCCAACCGGCAAGGCGATTGGCGTCGATATGACCACCGAGATGCTGGAGCGGTCTCGAGCGGGTGCTGCAAAAGCCGGCGCGACGAATGTCGAGTTTTATCAGGCGCAGATCGATCATCTTCCTCTTCCTGATGCTTCTGTCGACTGCGTTCTCAGCAATTGCGTGATCAACCTCGCGGCGGATAAGTCGGCCGTGTTTCGCGAGATGCTGCGAGTTCTCAAGCCAGGTGGTCGAATTTCGATCAGCGACATTGCGTTGAAGCAGCCGCTGCCGCCGGATGTGGCCAGCAGTCTCCATGCTTATGTTGGCTGCATCGCCGGAGCTATGATGATCTCGGAATATGAACGCCTGCTCAATAAAGCCGGATTCGAAGCGGTCATCGTGACCGATACCGGAGCCGATTTGAACGTGTATGCTCAAGCCAGTTCTTCCGGATGCTGCTCGCCGGAATCCGATGCATCCTGCTGTGCTCCGGCATCGGGGACATCAGGTGCATCCTCGGCAACGGCCGAAACAGGCGGCTCCGGAAGCCCGGTCCATGACGGCCTGGAACAGATAATGCGACAGTTTGATGTGAACGCGTATGCCGCCAGCGTTCGAGTCTACGCAACCCGAGGTGCACACAGTGTGACCCTACCGCACTATGAAACGCCCGTTTCGGGCATCCTATATTGCTCTTCGATGATTTCTTCAACGAAAGTGACTGCCATGAAAACGATCCTGATCTATGACCGCCCAATGTGTTGTTCCACTGGCATCTGTGGGCCAAGTGTCGATCCCGTGTTGCCTCGCTTTGCAGCCGACCTGGAAACAATGAAGAACGCCGGGCACAGCGTCGAACGATACAACCTGTCGCAGCAGCCTCAGGCTTTCATCGAAAACAAAGAGATTCACGCGTTGATCTCCAGCAAGGGTACCGATGTGCTGCCGGTAGTTGTTGTGGATGGACGCGTTGTCAGCCGAGGCATCTATCCGTCGATGGAAATGCTTCAGATGTGGACCGCTGGCGGCGTGACTGCTGCAGCCGCTCCTGTCATGACGATGTCATTGCCGATCGCCGATGAAGGCTGCTGCAGTGGTTCGACAGGATGCTGTTAGTTGAGCGTCCTGGCAGGCAAGCGGCAGGGCGTCAGCCCTCCGTGAATGCTCTGCATGTCTGCAACTTCACCCGTGAAGTAATACAAGCCGTTTGGCTGATGGCAGGAACGCGGGGCTGATTCACTTAAAACAATCGACACGGGGGGCTGACGCCCAGCCGCTCTCCTTCAAGGAACCAGGCCATGGAATTTCTAAAACACACCACTCGCAACCTGTTCTTCACGGGAAAGGGTGGCGTGGGCAAGACCTCGGTGGCATGTGCAGCGGCAGTGAAGCTGGCGGATGCTGGCAAACGCGTGTTGCTGGTTTCGACAGACCCCGCATCGAACCTGGATGAAGTACTGGGAACGCCACTACAGCATCATCCGACGTCGATTCCCTCCATCCCCAATCTGTTCGCCATGAATCTGGATCCGGAAAAGTCCGCCGCCGATTATCGCGAACGCATGGTTGGCCCCTATCGAACGTTGCTGCCTGCTGCAGCAATCGCCAGCATGGAAGAACAGTTTTCCGGTTCATGCACTTTAGAAATCGCCGCGTTTGATGAATTCTCCAGGCTGCTCGGCGATGCGTCTGCCACCGCAGATTTTGATCATGTGATCTTCGACACCGCACCGACCGGGCATACGCTCAGGCTGCTGACATTGCCCTCGGCCTGGTCCGGTTTTATGGAGAGCAACACCACAGGAACTTCGTGTCTCGGTCCGCTGGCGGGTTTGCAGGCTCAGCAGGTTCTGTATCAGGACACAGTGAAGGCATTGAGCGATCCGACTGTCACAACACTGGTCATGGTGACTCGAGCAGAAGCTACAGCGTTTCGCGAAGCAGCTCGTACAAGTGGCGAACTACAGGCATTGGGCGTCGCTAATCAGCATCTGGTCATCAATGCTCTTTTTCAGGCTTCGACCACCAGCGATCCTTATGCGATGGCAATGCAGCATCGCAGCGATAAAGCAATCGCCGAAATGCCGGATGTGCTCAAGTCTCTGCCCCGAACTTCAATTCCGCTTACGGCAGGCGGAGTACTGGGCGTTGCGGCTTTGCGAAGTCTCGGGCAGCCTGCTTCGACCGCGCCCGTCGTTGGATCGGGCAAAGCCAGTGATGAATCCGCAGTCGAGCGCGCGAGTCTTCCGCAGTCACTGTCAGCGATGATCGACGAACTTGCCGCACCGGGGCACGGCGTAATCCTCGCGATGGGCAAGGGTGGCGTCGGAAAAACCACGGTCGCGGCTGCGGTGGCCGTCGCGCTTGCCGAACGAGGACTCGAAGTGCATCTGTCGACCACCGATCCGGCCGCGCATATTGCCGCCGCAGTTGCCGGAGAAACGTATCCTAATCTTACGGTCAGTCGCATCGACCCAGTCGCCGAAACCGCAAAGTACTCGCAGGAAGTCATGACCAACGCCGGCGCCGGGCTGGACGCATCAGGCAGAGCCCTGCTGGAAGAAGATCTGCGTTCGCCATGCACGGAAGAGATCGCCGTATTCCGTGCGTTCGCTGATGCCGTTGCGGAAGGAGCCAACCGCTTCGTGGTGCTCGACACGGCTCCGACCGGTCATACTGTTTTGCTGCTGGACTCGGCACTCGCGTATCATCGCGAGGTGACTCGCCAGACCAGCGGGATGCCGGAGGCTGTGAAAAATCTGCTTCCGCGATTGCGAGACAAACAGTTTACGCGAGTACTGCTAGTGACCCTTCCGGAGGCAACTCCCGTGCATGAGGCAGCTCAGTTGCAGCGCGATCTGCGTCGAGCGGAAATCGAACCGTACGCATGGATCATCAACAACAGTCTGTGTCCGCTAAACGTCACGGACCCGCTACTGGTGGAACGCCAAAAACAAGAAGCTCGCTACATCCACGAAGTCGTCAACGGTCAGGCCAGCCGTACGGCTCTGATCGCCTGGCAACTCGAACCACCCGTCGGTCCCGAGGCATTGAAACGCGCAATACAGGCAGACGCCGTGATGCATTAAGAGGTGGAGCAATACGAAGCGTCGCCTTTCGCTCCGCGAAATTTGAGGTGCTGTAATTGTTTAACGGCGAGCCGCAGGCGGAGGCGAATTTCGGCAACGCCTGTGGCTTGCCGTTAAACGAGAATGTGAATCCACCCTAGAGTCTGCGCTGTGAAGTTGTTTTCCGGACAGCATTGCATAAAACTGTTCTCCGAGCGAACAAGCCAGGGCTCCTTCATTCGTCGAAAGTGTGACAGAAAGCTGAAACAATGACTGAACCAGTTCAGACCGTACCAATTCGACTCTACATGGAGATTGAATCATATGTTTCGAAACGGGCGCAGGAGTTCGAGCAGATTTCCGAGGAGCGAAAAGCGGAACTGCAGCAGCTTGCGGTTTATGTGGGTGAGTGCATCGCAAAGGGACACGATGCGAAGCTGACGTTCGTCTGTACGCACAATTCGCGACGAAGCCATCTGACTCAGATCTGGACGCAGATCGCTGCAGCTCATTATGGCGTGAATCATGTGCAGACGTTCTCAGGAGGCACCGAAGTAACAGCCTGCAATCCTCGCACGGTTGCCGCCTTGAAACGATGTGGGCTTCGGATCAGCATCAAAGCAGAATCCAGCTCAAATCCGCACTATGTCGTCGCGTTTTCTGACATGGAACCGCCACTGATTTGCTTTTCCAAGGTCTTCAATCACGCTCCGAATCCGTCGTCGAATTACTGTGCTGTAATGACGTGTTCTCATGCCGACCAAAACTGCCCCGTCGCCATCGGCTGTGACCTGCGACTTGCAATCAGGTATGAAGATCCCAAAGTTTCCGACGACACACCACAGGAAGCCGCCACATACGATGAACGCTGCAAGCAGATTGCTCGAGAAATGTTGTACGCGATGTCGCTGGTGAGTCGCTGAAGCAAACGCGGTCTGTCGTGCAATTCCACCGGAGAAGCGCCAACGCCAGCAGGTCGCTGACAGTCTGGAATGCCCGTCGCTTTTGGCCTCGCGAAACTCGTCTGACTTTTTCGGAGAGCAGGCACATTCAACTTTGCGCCCCGACTTCCAAGATGGGAAAGAGCCAAAGAACAAATACTGTAAATCTCGCAGATTCGACGGCTTCGGGCTAACTTGACGAAAGTTCCTGGCGAAAAAAACGCTGTAGAATAAATTCACAGCCTCAAAACACAATACGACGCCGATCGCTCCATTCAGAAGTTCACAAATTACGGCTCCACAACAATTGTACGGAACATTCGACGAATCCCAACAACGCTGCAAATGCCGCCAATCTATTAGAGGCCATTAAAGTGACCCGCACACCATCGATCTGCCCGCTTATCATGCTACTGACATTTTGCGGTTCAATCGTCATGGCGCAGGCACCTGATTCAAAACAGCTGGTCACTCGCGATATTGGATCACGACGAGAGCTGTTTGTGGATCGCTTTCTGATTGATCGGCTTGAAAACGCAACGCTCAAGCTGCATGAACCACGACTCGCGCCGGCGATGTCGGAACCGGCCAATAACCTGGAATACGGCACGGTTATCAAAGACGGAGATCTGTTTCGGCTGTACACGCGAGATGCCCGCGGATCGAAATTCGATGGCGATACGACCGAGGTCACTCGGTACTGTGAAAGTCGCGATGGAATCCACTGGACGAAACCAAAGCTGGGGCTTGTAGAAATTGATGGCTCAAAAGACAACAACGTAATTCTGCATGAGGCTCCGTACTGTCACAACTTTTCACCTTTCCTCGACCAGCGTCCCAACGTTCCTTCACAGGAACGATTCAAGGCACTGGGTGGAACGGTGAAGTCGGGTCTCGTTGCATTCATCTCGGCGGACGGAATTCACTGGAAGAAACTGCGACCAGAGCCTGTCGTTACTTACACAAAGGAGTATGCGTTCGATTCGCAGAACGTATCGTTCTGGTCAGAAGCCGAAAGCTGCTATGTCTGTTACTTCCGACACTTCCTCGACAAAAAACTGCGATCGGTTTGTCGGACCACATCGGCGGATTTCGTAACATGGTCTGAACCAATTCAACTGAAGCCCAATTTTCCCGGCGAGCATATCTACACGACACTGACGCATCCCTACTTTCGAGCCCCACACATCTACATCGCTACGCCAACACGTTTTCATCCGGAGAGAGGCGAAAGTACGGACATCCTGTTAATGTCGACTCGCGGTGATAATCCGTTCGACCGCACGTTTCGTGAAGCCTTTATTCGACCGGGGCTGGACCCGGATCGCTGGGGCAATCGTTCCAACTACGCCGCACTCAACATCGTGCCAACAGGTCCGACAGAGATGTCGATTTTCACAACACCGTTCCGCCGGTTCACTCTGCGAACGGATGGCTTTGCTTCGGTGCATGTGGGAGCTGACGTTGGCGAATTGGTGACTCAACCACTGCGATTTACGGGTAAGCAACTTGTGATCAATTATTCGACCAGCGCTGGCGGTAGTTTACGAGTTGAGGTCCTTGACGGATCCGGCCAGCCGATCCCTGACTTTACGCTGACTGACAGCCGCAACCTTGTTGGAGACACGATTGAGCAACAAGTCCAGTGGAAGAAAGGGAGTGATGTCTCGTCTCTTGCTGGTCAACCAGTGCGATTGCGATTCGTGATGCAGGAAGCAGATCTGTTTGCGATTCAGTTTCGCGAATAAGGTGACGGAGTCTGCGATTCACGTTTTGAAACGTCATAGCACTCTTTCAAGCTTCTTTTTTTGCGTAGGATGGGCATTCTTGCCCGCCTAAATACATTCAGACAGGAATGTCCAACAGCAGTTAAAGTCCAACCTGCATCTTTGGCATTCGGAGATCTGCTTCGATGTGATCGCCGATTGGCCTTTGCGTCTGCGGCTGGATGACGATAGAGTCACGTTTGCCTGACCGCTGGGACTTTTGTGAGGACGACCATGCTCCGATTCAAGACGCCGGAAAGATTACTGTGCGATGGCTTGAGTCGTCGAGATCTCATGAAGGTCAGCGGTCTCTCAGTCCTTAGCGGATTAACGCTGCCGAGACCTGGCCAAGCAGCAGATTCAAATATTCCCAAACCGTCCGGGCCCGCGAAGTCCGTGATTCTGTTCAATCTGCTGGGTGGCCCCAGTCAGCTGGACATGTTTGACATGAAGCCCGCAGCTCCTGTGGAGGTTCGCGGTGAGTTTAAGTCCATCCAGACTTCGCTGCCGGGTTTGCAGATCTGCGAGCATATGCCGAACATCGCACGGATGATGCACAAGACAGCACTCATCCGCACGGTGACTCATGGTTACAATTCTCATAACCCGCTCAACATTATGACGGGCTGGAGCCTCGGCAATCCAGCCGCTCTGTCCCCCGATCCTAATGACCCACCGGACATCGGCGCGGTATGCCAGTATGTTGGCATGGGACCGGAAGACATGCCTGGCGCGTTTTGTTTGCCGTGTTACCCGGGCTGGGGCGAGAGCGGCATGTATCCGGGACTTCGACGCCCCGGGCCATACGGAGGTCACCTCGGCAGCCAATACGACCCGCTGTTTGCGTTATGCGATCCGACCTTCGACCGAAAACCGGATCGCCCTTATTACGGAACTGCCATCGCGTTGGGTGAACCTCAAATGCCGTCCGCCGACGCGCTGCCCGACATGACCAATCAGCGTCTCAATTACCGCCGGTCAATGCTGACACGGATCGACAAAGATTTCCTGCAGGCTTTCAAATCTCAGTCAGTTGAACAGCTTGAGCGGTTTCAGGATCAGGCCTTCAGTCTGCTCTGCGGCAGCAAAGTTCGAGATGCATTCGATCTCTCCCGCGAGTCTGCCGAACTGAGACAGAGCTATGGCCGAACACTCTTCGGAAACTCTATGCTGGTCGCTCGCCGACTGGTTGAAGCGGGCGTACCGTTTATCAGCGTGCATGCAGAGAACTTCCTACCAAACGGCTCATTCACCTACGACATGCACGAGAACAATTTCGCAATGTTGAAGGAACACAACTTGCCAGTGCTCGATACTTTGCTGCCAGCACTCGTGGATGATCTGGAGCAGCGCGGCTTGCTCGACTCAACGCTGATCTATGTCATGGGCGAAATGGGACGTTCGCCGAAGGTTAACGCCAAAGCCGGACGAGACCATTGGCCGCAGTGTGGCTTCTGCCTCATGATTGGAGGAGGAATCAAACCAGGTGCCGAATACGGGACGACCGACGCGATAGCCGCTTATCCCGCATCCAACCCGGTTTCGCCTGCCGACATCGTGGCCACGATCTACCAGCAACTGGGCATTGATCCTCATACGATGCTCCCTGACCGCACCGGTCGCCCAATTTCTATCGCTCATGGTGGGCAACCGATCTGGGACATTATCGGATAAACGCATGGAGTCCTGCGAACGACAACCTCGCCTGCCCGACTGGATGTCGCAGGGCTTGTCGTGTTAATTCAAGGACCGCAAGTCTGGATGATCTTTCGCGGATTCAATCTTCCTGATGGCTTTGCGGATGGCCTTTGCTTTTTGCTCACTTAATTCTTTCGGAAAATCCTTCTCGCCTTTGTCAAACATCGCGGCTGTTTGCTTTAGATGCGGGACGATGCTCTGTGCTTCGGCGCCGTAGTTGTCGAGCACTTCCAGAATCTCCGGTGTGCGTTCCTCGCTGGCCCATGGATTTTGGCTGCGCAGATAGTCGGCAGTGGCTTGCATACCTTCCCGAATGTGATGTGAGGCCAGTACCTTCAACCCGTTTAACCGAACGCCGTCGGCAAACATCTCGCCGCTGGGTGCTGGTTTTTCGATCGCTTCGAGCACAACGGGCAACAGTGGCCGAAGCTGCTCATAGCTCAGGCGGCGATAGATTTCGCTGATTTCGCTGCGGGCGCGACCATCCTGATTCTGCAAGCCACTTGCGATAGCGGTGCGTAGTTGATCCTGATTCACATCGTCGAATGACTCCATTCGGGGCAGCATATTGCCGAAGATGGCCGAGGAAACAAATCGTTGCTCCATCCCACGTGGGTCTTCTGAAGACGGGTTGCGGGCAATCAGCTCAAGCATCTCAGGCAGTGCGGGCAGTGCAGGTTTGCCAATGGCAGCGAGTGCGGAGGCGGCTTTCACGCGGAGCCAGAGGTCTTCATGCTGGAGCGTGCGGCGAAGCTGTGGGACTGCCTGAGCGGCTTCGCCCCGCAGTTCCTGCAGCGCGTGGCAGGCGCCAATCCGAGCGTCAGGATTTTCGGAATCAAGCAGAGCAATGATTTCAGATATCGGAGGTTCTTTCCGCCAGGAGATTGCCATTGCTGCGCGCTCGCGCACGGTAGGCGACCACGATCCGAGGCGCTCGATAAGTTCTGTGTCGGTCAGTTGATCATAGAAGCTTCTGCGGTCTTTGTTATCCCAACCGCGACCGTCAGCGATAATGCTCTGAGCTGCTTCGTGCGCGAGCTGCTGAACCACACCCGATGTTTTGCCGGTGAGTCTCGTCTTCCTGAGCGGCAGCGCGTAGCCGAGCAGGTAAGGCCCCGTTGCGTCCCAACCGTGGTAGCTGTCATGATCCGGTTCGGGCGGGCCTTGATGTGTGAATCCACCGTCCCAGTGTCTCGCGAGGTCGTGATACCAGCCTCCAAATTCCTGCATCCAGGCTCCTGTGGCATGTGGCCCTGCTTGCCCGATCGCAGGCAAAGACCACAGCAGATTGAAATAGTTGCCAGTGTGTCCACCGTCTCGCTCGTTGCCATGCGATGCCACTGCCATACGTGTGAAGAAATTCGCGCTCTTTGCTTCACCAAGAAAGTTGAAGAGTACCGCTGCCATGCCACACTTGCCGTTATCCTCGTGCGTCTCGGTCCAGGCGGCATGGTCCCCGTATGGCACGGCTCCTTTTCCCGTATAGAAGCGAAGAAGCTTCGCGCTGAGTTCTACGGCACGAGCGACCTCCGCATCCTTTACACCGACATCGCTGGCAAGCACCATGCCGATCGTCAGCGGCAGTCCAGGGGAATTCATCATCCCATAGCCCTGCAGTCGTCCATCCTGCAGCGCAAACGTATGTCCCCATGAACCCACTGCACTCTGGCCGATAGCCGCTTCCTTCGCCAGTCGTCGAAGTCCCGGCATCACCGTGGCATCACCGGTCGCGGTGGAGTACTCCGCAAGAAAGATCATCACGTATCCGTAGTACCACGTTCTAAAATCCGTCGTCTTGAATTTTGCCGCCCACTGCGCTTCGCGACGGACCAACGGAAGATGTGTTGCATCACCGCCAGCCAGCAGGGCAAGTGCATTAAGAGCACGTGGGATCGGATCCGTCTGCTCCGCATAATCGGCATCATTCAGGCGTGCCGCCAGCGTCTTCAGCCCCTGCGTGAGGATACGCTGTGACTTTGGACAGTTATACGGCGCGGTGGCGCTGAACGAACCGAGCACCGGCAGCTTCAACGTGACGTCCTCAACGTTCCCGGCCCGCCAGCGAGTAAGAACGAGCCTGCCGCCACCATTATCTGTCTCTGCGGCAGTAATCGCCCGCCCAAACTCCGTGCGAGGATCGTAAGAAAAAGGCTCGCCACCTACGCCAAGTATCACGTCACCAACTGCGAAAATTCCATCTGCAGGCGAGCCTGCGTCTACGGCAGTAATTGCAATCTGCCGAGCATCGGTTGTCACCATTTTGTCGCAGAACATCCAGCCTCGTAACCCTGAAGGTCCAAGATTCCAATCATGCTTCGCTTCCGATGGAATGGAGGCGCCTTTGGTAAAGTCAGGAATTGTCGGAATCGTTTCATCGGGCAAGGCTGATGCAACATAAGCAATCCCCAGCCATACAGCGATGATCACTGAGAGTAATTGAGTTTTTGTCATGGCAGTGAGCGTCAAGCGATCTTTCTATTCAACAATCATCCGGAGATTCGCATCAGCGAACGCTTTGCCCATCAGAGCAAAGGTCTTTGCGCAACCGAGGTAGTGGTAGCCGGCATTCGACGCGCCGCGTTTCCAGAGGGCGACTTCCGCGGGGGAAATGAGATCTGATTCGTATTTCTTCAGAAATTCGTTCTTCTGCTCCTGGGTCATTCGGCCATCTGCGTTCGCATGATCCTGATGCTTTGAGTCGAGGAAGTAACTCATCTGGTCTATCATTCCTCGTTTCTCGTCGATGGCGCCAAGCTCATCCGACCAGAACGGAGCGGTTTCCACAGCGGTGACATTGCCTTTGAACTCAGACCTGGCGGCGGGCGCGGCCATCGCTTTGCGGAAGGACAGCATGTCGACGGAGTCGTCCTTCAGTCCTCCCACGCCCATCACTCCGATCACGAATGGCAGCATGGGAGCATTCAGATCCCTGCGTACATCGTGGATGAAGTGGGTGAGCAGCTCTGAATAAAGGTCGAACCGGTCCGGATTGTTGTGCTCTGGATACACATGATGATCGACCATGTCATTGAATCCCTGAAGCCACACGAAACCAGCGAGTTCGTAACCTTGCTGAGCATCATAGTTCGGAATCACCTGCTTTGGATCGGCAAGGACTTCTTTCACATGCTCGATCATCAGGCGATAATAGACACCAGTAGCCTGCGATTTTTCAACCTTCCACTGCTCGAAATCCTTCGGGATACCATGACCTTCCTGCTTGGGATAGTTCTCGATCTGGAACGAACTCAACTGGTAGGGCCCCGCGCTCGGAGAGCGGAAATCTGTGTGCAGACTCTTTCCTCCCCAGGCTGTCTTGATAATGAGCACCGGCTCATTGAACGCCGCATCCATGGTGAGACCAAAGGTAAATTCAGGTCCGATATTCTCGCCGGGCTTGCCGGGGTCTTGCCCCCACATCGACCCGTAACCTGCAGTGAGTCTTCCAGCGAGATCGAAGTTCGACTCATCAGCCCCGGTGAGGTACGAGATCCACGCATCCTTGCACACGGTCGGTTTTCCGTCCGCGCCACGCATCTCCCTGAGTAACGGAGCCGTCGCGGGATCATCGCCGATATAATCAAACGTTTCGATCTTTGCAGGCCCCTCCATGTTGGACTGGCCTGCCAGAATAAAGACGCGAAGTGGCTTTTGCTGACCATTAGCTTCCCGCACGGAAAGGAGAATGAGTACCATCATTCCCCGGAACAGCATCTGTCGGCTTCTCATTGTGAGTCTCTAATAAAGCGTGGTCTGTGGGAATATTTCAGTCATGCTCGCTGCACATGGCACTATTGTCGCTTTATCTCAATATCCGGTAACGGGCCAACAACTCTGACGATCGGTCAGCGGTAGAACGATACTGAGGCCTGGCTTGATGCCGGGTTCATCATAGCTGAGGGCCACATGGCGACGGTTACGACCCTGAGATACCAGAGAAGGTCGTGTATCTCGTAGTTACAGTGGCACGCAAGGCAGGTTCTCCTGCAAGTACCTTAGAATACGCATGCGAACGTGTACCATAGTGCCGTCCCCTTCACGCAGGCCGTGATCGCGATTGGGATAGACCATGTAGTCGAACGGTTTTCCGAGTGCAATGAGACGGTCAACCAGACCTTCGATGATTTGAATATGCGTGTTGGTTTCGCCCGATCCGGTCATGATCAGCAGTTTCCCCTTGAGACCTTCAGCAAAGTTGATGGGCGCGGAACGTTCGTAGCCGTCTGCGTTGACCTCGCGTGTGCGCATGAAGATCTCCTGGAACCATGCGTTATAAAGGTGCGGCTGAGGCTTCGGCACGACAGCGATCCCGACGTGATACGAATCCGGCTTGCGGAACATGGCATTGAGCGTATTCGAGCCGCCGCCGCTCCAGCCCCAGATTCCAACACGATTGAGGTCGACGAAAGAACATTGTTTCGCCATCGCCTTTAACCCCGCTTCCTGCTCTTCGGTGGAGAGAGGCCCAAGGCTGCCGAAGATCGCTCTTCTCCATGCAGCGCCCTTCGGTGCCGGAGTCCCGCGATTATCTATCGACACGACAACGTAACCCATCTCGGCCACCACACGATGAAAGTCGATCTGCGCCGTTCCCCATTCGTCGAGCACCGTTTGGGCGTGAGGTTCACCATAGACATAAATGAACAGCGGGTACTTCTTTGAGGGATCAAAATCACGTGGTTTCAGCATCCACGCATCGAAGAAAAGACCATCGCCGATATCGAGCTTCAGAAACTCGGCGGGCTGACAGACAATGGACTTCATGCGTTCGCGGATGTCATGATTGTCTTCGAGGGAAATGACAACGCGGTGCGTTTCAACTTCAATCAACTCATGAACGGGCGGCAAATTCAGAGTCGAATAAGTATGAATGGCCCATTTGGCATCGGGAGAGAAAACGTAGCCGTGAGTGCCAGGCTGATCTTCCGGAGACAGCCGCTGCTTCATTCCTGTTCCATCAAGTGCGACTCGATACAGGTATTTTTGAGTGGCATTCTCGGGCGAAGCGTAGAAGTAATACCAGCCACCGGCTTCGTCGATCACTGCACGATTGATGATGTCGTAGTCTCCCGGAGTCAGCAAGGCCAATTCATTCCCGTCACGAGAATAACGTCGTGCGTGCCTCCAGCCGTCCTTCTCACTCACTACGACGAACTCTTTGCCGCCCTGAAGCCAGACGAGCCCTGAGTTCCAACCTTGACTTGCTTCAGCCCACGCGTCATTCGTCTCTGAGTAGATCGTGTTGACCGTGCTGACCTCGCCGCTCACTGTGGCAAGAAGAAAGTCTCGGCGATCACGGAAGCGACTGAATGTCTCGACGAGTACTTCCTCAGAATTGCCAGCCCATTCGACTTGCCCCAGGTACATGCCTTCTTCAGGGCATTCCACCGGCAGCCACTTCATATTTTGTCCGTCAGCACTGACCACGCCAATTCGCAGCTTCTCGATGGTCCCGCCAACTCGGGCGAAGCGATGCTGCTGAACTTCCGGATAAGACGGGTCACCAGGCACCAGCACCGATCGCTCTTTCACATCGGTGTCGTCTGCTTCAATGAAAACAACTCGAGCTCCATCGGGACTCCAGACAGGATCTCGATAGCGAATATCCCGGCCTGACGCGGCTGAAATGAGCACGGTTTCCTGCTGATTGCTCTGATCAACGGCAACCAGCTGATCGCGACGGACTTCAAGTCGCAGCGAGCCGTGCGACAACTGATCGGCATCCCCCGGCACAAGGAGCTCTTTTTCGGATTGCCAGACAGTCCGCTCGCCAGTTTTGACATCGTGGAACCATTTCGCAGGCTTCCCGGTGTTCGGATCCACTTCCTCGACGACAAATCCTGAGTTGTCGTTCAACCAAACAGGTCGGTAAGCCTTCGCACGAAACTCACCACGGTCATAGATTGCTTTCAATCGCGATTCCGCTGAGTCCTGCCAGTTTGATTGGTGGATCGCCTGAGCCGGCAGCTCGGAAGAACTGAGGAGAACACAGAGCGATACGATTGCGCAAAGTGCCGTTCCTGGGCCAGAGCCAAAGACGGTGTTGAGACGGTTCATAAATTGGTTTCCTTGCCTGACGAGGGCAAATGTTAATTGAGGAGCCTACAGTATCTGGCTGCGAAATGCGGAAGGGAGAGTGTTGTTCGATGCACCGCAACTCTTAACACAATCAAACGCTCAGCAGAGACAGAGCAATGACTTGCCCGGCCAGCATAGTCAAGTCGGTCCGCGTCACGTGACTGATAACTAGTTCTCACCAACCGCTCGTCCCGCTCTTGATGCGTCAGTCGTTCCTACTCCAGCGTTTGTCGAAAATGATCACAACGCTGTTGAAGCATCGACAGAATCAAGCTGTGATCAGGATCGTCGGAAAGGTCGCGATCCTCGTGCGGGTCGGCCTGCAGATCGAAAAGTTGCTCAAGAGGAGGCTGCTGCTCCGTATATCGAATGTACTTCCAGCGCTTGGTTCGAACGCCTTCACTTGGTGGAATTCGTTTTCGATCATCCTCGGTATTGTAGACATGCTCGTAATACCAATCTTCACGGCCTGCTGCCTGAGAATCCGCAAGGATTGGCCGGAGATCCGTGCCTTGCATTTTCTCCGGGATCGGTACGTCTGCCATGGCGAGAATAGTTGGTGCCAGGTCAATGTTGAGAGCCATCTGAGATCGGCGACCACGTGCCGCTGGCACGCGAGGATCGCAAATGATCAACGGAATGTGAATCGATTCTTCATACATAAGCCATTTTCCGCTTAACCCATGCGCGCCATCCAGTGAGCCATGGTCAGACAGATGAATGACGACAGTATTCTGCTCGAATCCAAACATCGCAACCGCGTCACAGATGCGTCCCACGGCCAAGTCTGCCCGACTCAAATAGGCATACACTTTTCGCATCGCAGATTGATAACTCTCCGGATTGTCGATCCACCCAGGACTTCCATTGAGTCCTTCTCGCACTTTGGCGGGGAGCTTGTCAAACGACTGTCTTGTCAAATTCACTGGCCGTGGAATCAGAGCGTCGCCGTAAGGATCAGCGTATTCCGGGTCAAAAAAGTCGAGCGGTCCGTGGGGTTCCTTGAGGGCGACAATAAGGCAGAACGGCTGGTCTGAATTCGTCGCTCCCAGAAATTCGGACGCCTTTTCTTCCATCACCGTCGTGAGATATCGATCGCGACCGTCCACGACCTGCTTGAACGCAATGCTTTGAGGAAAGCCATACCAAAAGTCAAACTGGTCGTCTGGAAGTGCCAGTTGTTCATTGATGAAGGGCTGCCCAACGGCAAACTTCCCAAGGAATGCGGTTCGGTATCCAGCCTTTCGCAACAATGCCGGAAACGTCTGTTGCCATTGTTCACGAGACAGAGGAGTCTTAAAATCCCTGATGCCGTTACGACGCATGTGTTGACCGGTCAAGATACTTGCACGACTGCAACAGCAGATCGCCGTTGTCACAAAAGCGTTATCGAACAGCACCCCTCGTTCGGCCAGTTCATCCAGATGGGGTGTCTTGAGAATCGGATTTCCCGTGCAGCTCAGTCCAATGTACGGTTGATCATCGGTGATGAAGATGACAAAATTGGGCCGCTTCGGCAATGCGGCCAAAGAAACATCGGACGCAACGCACCCAATCAATGCCGCCAGAATGAGTGCATTACGCATAAGACCTCGATCCCTGATTGACAGACGCAATTCAACTCATTCTTGGGCACCTCATGTCCAGAACGTGCGACAGACGCTCATGATGCAGCAATAATTTTGGAGTGAGGTATCCGCTCGAAAGCGGCTGATCACAAGCTGAGCGGGCTACTCACTCGGCGGTTCCGCCACGGCACCTTTCGAGTCCAGATCAAAATTTGCAATATTCGCAGTCTTTGCTTTGACGTCGAACTGAAGTGTTGTCTCCTGGTTGTAGACTTTCGGAATCATTTCTTTGACTGCGGGAGTTGCTTCTCCCTGTTCATTGATTCCGGCAGGAGCAAAGGTAGTGATCTCCACGCGGCACATGCCCGGTATCGCTCCCATCATTCCGTCGACGTAGTCTAATTCGTAGTCCCCATCTTCATCGGCCTTCGCGACCGAAGGGCGCCCCTTATCGGGTACAAACAAGATCTGTGCTCCGGGCAGTGGTTTTCCATCAAGCGTCACATGCCCTGTGACGGTGGCAATTTCCGGACCCGAATTTCCGCAGCCTGCGGACATGGCAAAAATCAAGTAAGCAGAGCAAATACCGATAGCATTCTTCATTGATACTTTCCCTTCAGGAGGGGCTCGGAGACTCATGAGCGAAGGACAGCGGATAAAATCAATACTCTCCCAGCACTTGTCCATCACCGACCGCAAAGAGCCGCTGATAAACCCCAAAAGGAATAGTGTTGTTTGGAGCGGTGCTACCTCGCATATACGGCGCAGCTGCGAAAAATCCCGACTGACTGTGGTCAATGTTGTTACTCAGAAACCGCACCGATCCATCAGCAAAACCAAACTGCGCACCTCCGGTGTGAAAGCTGCCGGCTGTTCGATTTCCCAGACCGGAAACAAATGAATTCATCGCTGCGAAGCCGTTTACAAATAAAGCCTCAGTCGCACCAAAGGCGAAACCCGTCGTTAATGCCGCAGGGTCGGCAGCCCCATAAAGGTAGGTGCGATTTTGTTTTGCCGGATTCATCCCCCAGCGAGTCTCGGCAAAAATTATCGTGTTACTGGTACCGTCGGTGATGTCCCTGAAACCATACGTTGCGCGCAGATCCCGTTCGAAAATGCCGTTGCGAAGGTCGAGAGACTCACCCGCAGTATAAAATCCGTTATACGAACCACAGACTCCCTTGTAACTGGATGTGGCTGCTGGGCGAATAGCCTCAGAAGCCAGATCGATGGTAGGTGGCTTAAGATCAGAAGGGCAACTCCATGAAGCCAGAGGAGTGCCAGCGAGAATTCCGTTGCGGGTAATTGTCTTTTCGAAGACAGGAAAATTGTTATCAAACTGTTTGTACAGGTTGCCCTGCTCGATGTATGGAAGAAGAGCAAAGCTGTAAGAGTATCCCAATCCTCGCACGGCAGCAGGCGTCCCACCGCCTACAAGGTGCTGACCGATAGGGAACTTGTTGAAGACATCGTGATAATTATGGGCTGCCAGCGAGATCTGCTTGAGGTTGTTCTTGCATTGAGTCCGTCGAGCGGCTTCTCTAGCTTGCTGGACAGCGGGAAGCAACAATGCGATCAGAATGGCAATGATCGCAATCACGACCAGCAGTTCGATCAACGTGAATCCGCGCCGACCGCACGTCCGTTCTCTTTCAGTATTGCAACACATGAGCACGCCTCAATCGAATAAGACAGAAAAAAGTAAACTCTAGACTCCAGTGCCAGTGAAACCTCAACGCCAGAAACTGTTTCGTTAGCAGCATCTGCCAGTAGTCTTCCTCAGAGGCAGCCAGTCACAATCGTCGCAATGTGCAACTCGCACCTCACTTTCTAAATTCTGTGAGTCGTTGCGTCTAGAATTTGTCAAGCGAGTTTCCGACAAAATGCGCACAATTTGTTTCAACGAAAAGTTTTGGTGTGTGCAGTTGTAACAGGCGTATTTAGAGACGACCGCGGTGACGGCTTTCGATTGACCGCCATCTCATCGGGAGGCAACTGCGAGATTGCTGGGTAGAGACGGACCTTGTCACCAAAGCGGCCACCCATCAGCGTGCAGACTGGTAGTTGAGTGATTCTGCCGAGCAAATCCCAGCACACAATATCGATCCCCGCCCTGACACCCTCTGCATAAGCTCAGTGTTGGATTGGAGTCGGAAATGCGGCTCGAGTGAGGTAAATTGATTCAAGGAAAGCTTCTGTTCTGATAGACTTCGCCATCACAAGGCGAATTGCTTGGGGACCACATACGCTGCATTGCAGACCGTTGTAAACCTTCATAGGACTACGAATTCAACAGGACTGACTTCCGCTTTGAAACCTCTCTCATTGACAAAGTCCGAGAGTTCCGCAACAAGACTGCAGTCGATTGACACAGGCTTGCTTGTCGAGTTGTTTGATCTCTCCCCCGATGTTGCCTTTTTCGTTAAGGATGGTGACGGATGCTATGTCTTCGTCAACAATTCCCTTGTCGCTCGCCATGGATTGAAGTCGAAGTCGGATGTTGTCGGCAAGCGACCGTCTGAAATTTGCCCCGGGGATTTCGGGCAGATTCCGACTGAGCAGGATTCAAAGGTTCTCAAGACAGGAAGGCCACTCATTGATCAACTGGAAATGCAATGGCATCTACCCCATGATCCCGTTTGGTGTTTAACAACGAAACTGCCAATTCGCGACGCGGAACATCGAGTGATTGGACTCATCGGGTTCTCTCGCGACATACGACAGTCTTTAGAACTTCAGGATATTCCCTCGTGCCTGGTTCAAGCGCTGCGTGATTTCGAGAAGTCTCTTTCGAGCGATGTCACGCCTTCTTTGCTGGCCAAGCGCGCGGACTTGTCAGCGCAACGATTGTCTCGTTTGACGAAACGCCTCTTTGGACTGACTCCCAGCCAATTGATCACAAAGACGCGCATTGCAGCCGCATCAAGACTTCTTCGAGATTCCTCAGATACCATTTCGAACATCGCCCACTCCTGTGGCTTCTGCGACCACAGCGCTTTTACTCGCGCCTTTCGTTCTGCGACCGGTGTGACTCCGTCAGAGTATCGCAATGCCGGAAGTTGATCCGATGATTTCCATTGTGGATTCCTGACCAGAATTGACGTTTCCTCGCGGTAGGAAGGTGCTGCTCAAACTCTTCGCTTCACCTGATGTCGGCGAGACTAACCGAGACCGACACCCGACAATCACGGTGTCATCGTGCCTGAGTTCATCGGTCTTCACCACTCCGGCCTGATACGCCGATGCACGTTGAATGTCAGGAACAGCGGGATGCGCCAGTTGTCTTGTCGTCGCCTTGAGTGACGCAGCGGAGGCAAGTTTACGCATGTCTGGTAATGGATTCAGTCGCTTGCATTGGGATGGCTTCTTTCATGTAATCAGTCCAATCACCGTTTTACTCAGAGAAGACCCGCATGCTTTCGACTCGTATTCTGCAACTGACCGATCTTCATGTCTTCCAAGACCCTGACGCTCGACTGAGAGGTATCCCCACTTTTCAACTGCTGTGCGATGTTGTTGAACATATCAAACAAAGTGGAGAAGAGTTCGATTTCGTGGTCGTCACGGGGGATCATACGCATGATGAACTTCAGGAGAGCTACTCCGCCGTCCGGCAGGTGCTCAGCCCGTGGCTCGACAGACTGTTTCAGGTCCCGGGAAATCATGATGATCGAGCCGTTCTGAGATCTGTATTCTCCGACCGAATAGCAGGGCAGGGCGACACGCAAATCAACTTTACGTTTCAAGCGGGAAACTGGCTGTGCCTCGGTCTTGATACGCATGTGCCATCTTCGGTGCCAGGGTTGATCGACGCAGAGCAGATCGCATGGGCGAAAGAACAGGTCCGTTCATTGAAGCCGGACATGATCGGCCTTTTTCTACACCACCCGCCGGTCAATGTCGGCAGCGAATGGATGGACATCATCGGATTAACCGGGAAAGAATTACTGCAGAGCTGGTTCACAGAAGAACCTCGAATCCGGTTTGCCTGCTGCGGACACGTTCATCATGAATTCCAAACGCGTTGGAATCAGACCGACATTCTGACGACGCCGTCAACCGGCATTCAGTTCAGTCCTCGGGGAAGTACTCCGACCTTTGTGGCTGATCCGCCCGGATATCGAATTATCGAACTGAATCCGGAAGGCTACACGACGCGCGTCATTCGCCTTCCAGAAACTCGATTTGCCCCGGTCATCTGAATTGTCATCGCCTGACTGCCGCTGGTTTCATCGTTCTGAGCCAGCTCTTTTTGTTCCAGTTCGTGACTGCTCTGCAAATCACTCAATTCACGATAGTAGTCACTGGTTCGCAACAACTCATCATGCGTTCCCACGGCTTCAATCACGCCGTTACGAAGAACAACAATTCGATCAGTCTGCCGCAGCGTACTAAGGCGATTCGACACAATGATCGTCGTCCGTCCCCGCATTGCGGAAACCATGGCTTCACGAATTTCATGCTCCGTTTCCGGATCCACAGAAGCCGTCGCATCATCGAGCAGCAGCACAGAGGGATTTGTCAACATCGCGCGAGCCAGTGAAAGTCGCTGCCGTTGACCACCCGACAGATTACTTCCATGCTCACCGACCATGGACTGATAACCATCCGGCAGTTCGCGAATAAATGAATCAGCCGATGCGATACGAGCCGCCTCTTCAATTCGTTCCTGAGTCGCCTCGGGATCGCCAAAAGCAATATTGGCGGCGACGGTGTTACTGAACAGAAAGCTCTCCTGAAACACAATTCCCATCAGCCGACGAACATCGCTCAGATTCAGATCCCGAACATCCGTTCCATCAATCAGGATGCGTCCGGACTCCACATCGTAGAAGCGCTTCAGCAAACTCAGCAGAGTGGATTTTCCGGCGCCTGTTGGGCCAGTAATTCCTACGCATTCACCAGCGTTAATCCTCAACGACACGTTTCGAATGACGGGCTTCTCGGGAGAATAGCCGAACGAAACCTTCTCGAACTCGACACTTTGGCTCACCGCAGAAATGCGTGCTGCCGTGGGTGAACTCTGAATGCGAATTGGCTCATCCAGCACCTCGAAAACTCGCTCAGCACTCGCCAGACTGGACTGGATACTGTTGACGATATTTGTGATATGAGCCACCTGATTCGCAAATTCATGCAGAAGATTTGCGAACACGAAAAGCCCGGCTCCCAGAGCCAGTTCGCCTCGAATCACCAACACGCCGCCGTAACCAATCAGCACGAGCATATTGGCCTGAGTCAGCAAGCCCATCGCCGGTTGAAAGGTCGAGATGCGAAAAAAGATCGAGGTCTTCAGGTCACGAATATCGTGATTGGCTTTGCGAAACTTTTCGGCCTGCTCAGACTCACGGGCGAATCCTTTGACAACCTGAATTCCCTGCAGATTCTCCACGAGTGTGCGGATCATGACATCGCCAAGTTCGCTTGCTCGGCGATAAGCCGGCTGAACCATTCGGGAGAACACAACAGCTCCGGCCCACAACAGCGGCGTTGTTGCCAGACACGCAAGAGTCAGTGTCGCATGCATGCGAAACATGTAAGCCAGAAATACAGTCAGCGTCAGAAATACAGTTATCAGTCGAATGATCACGCCGTCGACAAAATTACGTACGTTATTCGCATCACCTGCCGCTCGATTGATAATCGAACTGCTTTCCCCCGAGTCATAGAACTGAAACCCCAGTTGCTGCAGTTTTGCGTAGATCTCAGTCCGCAACCGAATTAGGATATGCTGCGATAAGGCTCCCGATGCGACAGCCGCAAGATACTTCAAACCGGCGGTGAGCATTGCCACGGCCAGAATGGTGAGAGACAGCACGACGATGACTTGCACAGGGCTCCACGAAGCCGGAGGTGCCATTCCAAATGGCCAACGCGGAGTCTCGCCGTTGTTAAGAACCTGTGATGACAGATAGTCGATGCCCACTCCGGTCAGCCCAAGCGTGGACAAGCTGAGAGCCACCAGCACCGTCTGCATCAAAACAACCATAACGCAGGGACGACGATACTCAAGAGCTAACGCGAGCAGCCTGCGAAGAAGCGTCGCAGAAGAAACCTTGCGTGGTTCTCCGCCGCTTTTCCCTGCTTTTTGTATTCCTCCGGTCCCCACCGACACCGCGCTGCCGCCTTCTCGAAATCCGCGCAATTGATTATGTCTTTGTATCCTCCAGGCTGGGCTAAGGACAGAGGGGTTTTTGTAAATCGCAGCATTGGGGACGTAGCAAATCCACAAAATACGTGCATGGCTGCATCTGGAAAACCGGTAGCAAATTGTGAAGTGAATTTCACGATGCCGAAAACAGGCCGCGGAACCACCCTATTTCAGAATCTCGTGTTTTTTGAGGTTCCATCGCATCCAATTGTCAGCAACACTTCCGCAGACAGCGGTGTACAGAACCTTTTTCCTCGTGGTCGGACTGTTCGTTTCGGGTACATTTAAAATGGTGTCTCTGACAGTTCTATGCTGCCTCGTTGCCTTTGTTGTGGGCGGCATTCCATTTGGGTATCTCGTGGGCCGTGCGATTCTGAAGGACGATATTCGGAAACATGGAAGTGGCAATATTGGAGCCACCAACGTGGCACGAGTGATCGGATGGAAGTGGGGGAGCTTTGTTCTGGTGCTGGATGCCATCAAGGGCCTGCTCCCAACGTTGGGTGCGAGACTTCTGATGGCATCGAGATTCTCCGAAGATGCAGCTCAGACCGCGACTATTCTCGCTGGCATCGCCGCAATTCTTGGGCACATGTATCCGATCTGGCTGAAGCTTCGAGGCGGCAAAGGAGTCGCAACAGCACTGGGAGTTGTTCTGGTAATCTCGCCAGTGGCTTCACTGGTTGCGCTTATCCTGTTTTCGATCGTTGTCGGAACCACAAAGATTGTTGCTGCCGCTTCAATTGCTGCGGCGATTGGGTTTGCGGTTACGCAACTGATCCTTTTGGGATCGCAGGTTTTCGATGTCGCAAAGCTTCCGCTAACTTTGTTCTCGGTAATTGTCCCCGCGCTGATTGTCTGGAAGCATCGTTCAAACATCGGACGAATTCTTCGAGGCGAAGAAAACAGAATTGGAAAGCGTTCGCAACCCAGTTCGATAACTTCATCGGAAACACCAGGCATCAAAGGCTGAGCGACGGAATGCGGAGAGCCGTGACAAATTCGCTTTAAAGCTTTGATCTCATGGTGTTATTTGAAGAACAGAGTCCTACGTTTCTGACGTCAGAATAAAAATTGTTCGGCGTTTGGCCCAACAGTAATCTTCACCTCCTGACAGGATCCCCAAGATGAACTTCACGCCAGCCGATCATTTGCTTCCATTTCTGCTCGCATTCAAATTCAAACGGACTCGTTGGATTCTCGTGGTCCTGTTTCTCGCCGCGATTTCGGATTCGACGTTTGCTCAGAGCAAAGATCGCGACAAGAACAAGGATCGCAAAGACGGAGCCAGCGAAACGGAACTGGCCGAACGGATCTCCAGGGCTGAAGAACTGCTGCTGAAGGAATACAAGGACGTTGTTAATGAGCATTACAAGCAGGGACGCAAAGAAATCGCCATAGAGGTTCTGCAGAGGATTGCGGCTATCAACCCAAAGATGGAAGGTGTTGAAGATCAGATTAAAATGATTAATGAGGAACTGCTTCAGGAGAATGGGATCAAGATGGAGATGGATGTCTCCAACGGCTGGGTCCCCATCTGCGAAGTGGAAGAAGGCAAGCCATTTCGCATCGCTGTTGTCGGGGAGTACAAACTGGACCTGACCACGCTGGTCCCCCTTACCGGTCTCAGCACTTCCGACCCGGCCAAAGATCATGTCGCGGTTGCTCCCATCGGCGCTCTCATCGGTCTGGTCATGACCGATGGCAAGCCTGGCGAACCTTTTGCCGTCAACGCCGGCGTGGAACACAAGCCCAAGAAAGGTGGTCAGTTCTTTCTTCGTGTGAACGTTCCCGTCATTGCCAGGTGCAAAGGCGATCTCAAGCTTCAGGTAAGCGGCGCAGTCAAACCACTCGCGAAACGCTCGGCGAAATAAAGCGACTGAAAACAAAACGACTGAAGCGGAATGTACACGTACTGTTGAATAGCCTGTTTACCGCCCGGTTGGAGGCGACGGCTCGTGCGCAGGCCGTCGCCCCATGGCACTCACTACTGAAAAGAACTCTCAATTCTGCTTCAGAACCGAAGCACGATACAGCCCGCCACCGGCTGAAATGTAGAGCGTTCCGGAATCGTTTCCGGCTCCAAAGCCAACATTTGTTGGAAGCGATGGGGTGGGGAGAAAATCAAGCGACTTACCGGACGCGTCATAGACTCCAATCCCATACTTATTAGCCGATCGAACCGCAGCAAAGATTCGCCCCGAGGCATCCACGGTCAGGCCATCAATGCCATCCTCGCTGCCGAAGTCCACGATCACCCTGGAGTTCGATAATCGTCCATCCGCGTTGACGTCGAAAGCCAGTAACTGCATCTTACCCTTCGGACCAACCGGATCACCAGGAACACCGGTTGACCCATTATCGGTCTCCGCAAGATACAGCGTTTTGCCATCCGGAGAGGTCTCCACTCCGTTTGGTTTCCTGGCCAACTCCGTGGCAATGCTAACGGTATTCGACTTGGTGTCGTATCGAAACAAAAACATCCCAGCCTGTTCGACCGGCTCAGGTCCAAGATACCGCGGATCGGAAAAGTAAATGCTGCCATTCGGATGCACCAACAGATCGTTCGGCGCGTTCAGAGGCTTACCGTTGAAGCTGGAAATCAGCGGCTTCAGCTGACCACCTTCCAGAACTTCGCAGAGCGAACGGTTGCCGCCATTGGCTCCGCAACAGGCAATCAATCGATCGCCCGAATCAAATGCCAGGCCGTTACTCTTACTGCTTCGTTCACAATAAGCACGAGTCTGTTTTGTGGCTGGATCAAAGACCAGAATCTGCCCCGGCTTTGCGGGATCGAGGTGGATATCACTGAAGAATACGAGTCCGTCCGAACGAACAGCAACACCTTCTGTAAACTCTCCCTGATTCCACAATTCCTCAGGCACAGTTCCTTCAGCAAAGACTCTATCTGCCGCAGACGCTGTTGAAGAGATCCCCAGAGTACAACCAAGAATCAGTGCCCATCCGATTGAGATTCGCATTTGATATTGTCCTTTCATAATCCGGTCTTAAAGTCCCGAAGAAACAACGTCTCTGACACAGAGTTGAAAAGTCGGCGTCATGATCTGTTTGATCATTCCAGCACAACAATTTGCGGAATCAAAGCTTAGCAGTCTGACTCTCGAAACCGAACCGTCGTTGGATAAAACAAGCGAGCAGAAACAGTTGAAGCCATAAATGCGACCGTTGTCTTCATTTTTTTCATCGCGGAACTATGCCGTCGTACTGGGAGTTTTCCCCGGCATTCGCAACAATGGAATCTGAGCAAATCTTCCGCTCTAAAACCTTCCTGCCTTTGTTGTGTCATTTTGGAGTTCGTACATGAATCACCACGCAGCTCATTCTCAATCAGAATCCGCTAAACCCGCCTCTGCATTGGACAATCCATTAGCCCGTCGTAAGTTTCTTGCCGCCGGTGCCGCAACACTCACGGCCGCGCGGATGGTTTCGGCAGATGAATATGGTGCGGATGCGGCTCCGGTTCGCTATCCCGATCATCGCCTTGTTTCATTGGATGATCGCGGAAAGAAGCTCATGCTGGGCAATACTCCAATCCAGCGTCTGTTTCACAGCAAGGAGATGCTGTGGGCCGAAGGACCTGCGTGGAACGGAGCAGGGCGATATCTGATCTGGAGCGACATTCCCAACAACATCCAGCGTCGATGGCTGGAAGAAGACGGACATGTGTCCGTCTTCCGCAACCCTGCCAACAACAGCAACGGCAACACGTTTGACTTGCAGGGACGACAGATCTCCTTCGAGCATCTGACTCGCAGTGTGGCTCGTTATGAAATCGATGGCACACGTACGGTTCTCGCCGACAAATACAACGGCAAATCGCTCAACGCACCAAACGATGGAGCCGTCCATCCAAACGGCGATATCTGGTTTACAGATCCAGGCTACGGAGCCCTGATGGACTACGAAGGCACGCTGGCAAACACCGGATCAGTTCAGCCTTATCAGAAGGAAGCGATCTATCGGATCGAAGCCAGCACTGGCAAGGTGATCAAGATGTCTGATGAAATCAACAAGCCCAACGGCCTGTGTTTTTCACCGGATTACAAGAAGGTCTACGTTGCGGACACCGGGGCATCTCATTACCCCGATGCTCCGAAGAACATCAAAGTCTGGGACGTTGTGGATGGAACGAGCCTGGCAAATGGCAAAGAGTTTGCGTCCATGAATCTGGTCATGCCAGACGGTGAAACAAAAGCTGGCTTCGCGGATGGAATTCGCTGCGACGTCGCTGGCAACATCTGGGCCAGTGCAGGCTGGGTCGGGCAGGGCTACGACGGCGTTCACATCTTCGCTCCGGAAGATGGTCAACGGATTGCTCAGATTCACTTGCCCGAGATCTGCAGCAACGTCTGCTTCGGCGGCACAAAACGCAATCGCCTGTTCATGACCGGCAGCCAGTCACTCTACGCCGTTTACGTGAACACAAAAGGTGCTCACTTCTGCTGAGGTGCACCACGGACTCGGTCTCCCCTGAGACCGAGTCTGTTTTTCCCCACTTGGACTGCTGCAGCCTGCTGCCGCTTTGGTCCAGGCAGCCTGCTGCCGAACATCCAGTTTAACCGTGTTAATTTCAGAACAGCTCTCCACAGCAGGCTGTGGTTCGGAAAGCTGCAGCCTGCTGCAGCAGTCCAAATAGGCCTGAAACCAGAGGGCTCAGTCAGGTGTAGCCTGGTCATTGGCGGGGACGTCGGATTGACTGTCGTCGTTACTCTGCGGCGAGTCCCCTGGACCACTTTCACGCAAACCCTCGACAACCAATACCACGCGGAACCCCATCTCGTTGTCCGTGTGATAGAGGACGCGACTCGACGAGCGGACCAAATGTGGGACTTGTATAAAACTTCCGCCCCGGCGCATTGGCATGGTGCCGGCGGAAAGTGGGCTGAATGGGTCCGTTGCGACATTCTCTTGAAACTGCCCATAGAACTTCGGATCCCAGCCGTCGTGCACCCATTCCCACACGTTGCCATGCATGTCCGACAATCCGAACGGATTGGCTTTCAACTCGCCAACAGCATGCGTGCGACCAACAGCGTTATTGGAGCACCAGCCAGCCTGAATGAGGTCCTCGGTCTCATCGCCGCCCCAGAACCGCGTCGTGGTCCCGGCTCGGCAGGCAAACTCCCATTCCGCCTCCGTCGGCAGTCGGTAGCCGGTTCCTTCCAGCGTTGTCACCGTATGATCGGAAAAGACATTGAACGGTCCCAACTGCCCATGCTGGCTCAGTCTGGCGCAGAATTCAACTGATTCGTTGAAGCTCACCATTTCCACCGGATAATTGCCGGTCTCCAGGTTGGCGACCGCCTCTTTCCCTTCACCCGTGGACGAGAATTGCGACGGGTTCGTCCCCATCACCAGCTCGTACTGCGCCTGTGTCACCTCAGTCACACCGACGTAGATCGGCTTTGTGAGAACCACTTTATGCTGCGGCGCCTCGCTCTCTATCTGCGGTCGCCAGAAATGTAAATGTTCAATTAGCTCAGGCCGCTTCAACTCCGCTTCGATCTTCTCGATCTCCTCGGGCGTACTCCCCATCAGGAACTCGCCCGGTGGAATCAGCCGGAATCTCATGCCGATGGAGTTGGTGAATTCGACCGGCAACTTCGAATACGCGGCCCAGGCCGCTTGATACTGTCGGGCTTGCTCTTCATTGAACGGCGCAATCGCCGGAGCCGGTGCATCGGCGGGCCAACCGTCCCTGCCGGGCTTCGCCGTGGCGGGAGGGCTGTCGCCCTGCTTCGTGACCTCGACCTGGGAGGTATCGGGAACCTCGATCCTCGTCTTTGTGCCATCCTTATTCGTGATCGTGATGATGATCACACCCAACAGCACGAACGCAGCAGGTCCGCCAGCGGCGAGCAGCCACCGCGACAACGGTCGGCGGGGAGGAGAGCCCTGGCCAGCGAGAGGTGTAGCAACCGCCTGGATCTGTGGGGCAGCGGGTGCGGCTGGCGGCGACGCTTTGAGCGTGTCGGACGACTCGGAACGATTCGGCGACGACGGACAGACGACGGGTTCCGCCGGGGCAGCAGCCGGGGCCGAGGGAGCGGGCAGAGCCTCGGCCCAGGGAGCCAATGCGGTGGCCAGTTCGTCCGCGGAGCCAAACCGCTCGGACGGTATCTTCGCCATCAACTTGAGGTAGATCGCGACGACTCCCGCTGGCACATCGGGCCGCGCCAGCGCGAGGTCGGGGATGGCGTCCAGCATATGCCCCTTCATCTTGTTGGCGGTGGAGGGGTAGATTTCGCTGTGGTACGGCGGGCGACCGACCAGCAGGAAATACAGCGTGCAGCCCAACGAGTACAGGTCGGAGCGGGCGTCACAGGTGTGGGCGTCGCTCCATTGCTCGGGGGCCATGTAGTCGGGCGTGCCGAAGCACTGCCCATTGAAGGTTAACGCGGCGGGCTTCTCTGCCTGAGCCAGGAGTGCCAGCCCCATGTCGAGGATTTTGATCTGGCCGGTCTGCTTCGTGACAAACAGGTTGGAGGGCTTGATGTCGCGATGCACGAGGCCCACCCGGTGAGCAGCTGCAAGCCCTTGCGCTGTCTGCCGGATTGCCTCACAAGCATCCACGACGGACATCGTGCCCTGGGTCTGGATGAATTGCTGCAAGTCCTGGCCCTCGACATACTCCATCGACAGGTAATGCGCGCCGTTGATCTCACCGGCGTCGAGAGCCTGGATAATGTTCGGGTGTTGCAGCGAACCGACGGCCAGCATCTCGCGTTCAAACCGGGACAGGGCATCGGACCGGGAGAGGACGTGCTGAGGCAGGATCTTTAGAGCCACCAACTTGCCGAGCTTGGTATGCCGCGCCTGATAGACGGCCCCCATGCCGCCCTCGCCCAGCTTGGCGAGCAACTTGTACGGACCGAGCTGCTTGCCGACATCGATGATCGTATTGAGCGGGCCAATCGTCTCGCCCGTAGCGGTCTTGTCCGGGGGATTACTGAATACGGATTGCGTCGGCGCCTCAGCCGACGTGGCAATCTTCACGCCCAAAAACACCCGCGCGATGACGCCTGCCTGCTGGGGGAACCGCTGGACGTATTCATCCGGTCGAGGTGTCCCACCTTGCCGAGTGCGGTACTCAAATTCCATCGCCAGTAGTTCGGCCAGCAATCCGTCATGCGCCTCCTCCGGAGCCTCCGCCAAAAAGGACTCGATACTCCGACCGTCCCCTTTCGCCAACTCCAGATCGAAACGGTCACAAAACTCGTCAATCTCGGAGAGTTGCTGGTTAGACAGTGACTGGTAGGCGGAATTCCCGATCGTCGCGCTCGTCATGAGATTCCAATCGATTGCAGTGTTCATGGTCCTGAATGGTCAAACGGCGGTCGAGCCCGACATGATGTGCAAGTTTTTTTAGTTTTTTCACGTCTTTCCGCTGATGCCGAAACAGGACGCCGCCCTGGTCACTGCTCCCCATCATGCAGTCCCGCTTCAATCCAGATTCGACGAATTCTCTCCAGCTTTCGTTCGATGGTCCGTTCTGTGCAATTCAGTTCGTTGGCAATTTCGGAGTTCTTAGCGCCCTGAAACTTGAGCAACACAATTCGCTTCATCGTGTCGTCAGTAAGCGCGTTGAGCAGTTGAGCACAACTTTCCGAGACTTCGGCCAGTTCATCGGGCGGCGCCTGGTCGCCAACAACGGCGTTGATACCGGCAGCACCAAGGTCAACAAATCCAGACTCACCACGCACGGCTCCGCTTCCGCGTTTCTGACGATGGATATGCCGCTGCTGCGCAGAAATTTTCCGAGACGTTATAACGGCCAGCAGACCCCACAAAGCGTCGCGATTCCTGGCTTCAAGTCGGCCATCGGCCAGACCGTGACACAGACTGTGAAACGCACTGTTTGCCGCATCTTGTTCGTCATAGTGCCGACGGGTCTGCACGTCGAGTTTCTGTGAGGCGAACTCCTGCAATCGCACGGCAACGTGCTGCCATAATTGCTCGGCGGCTTGCTGATTCTTGTCTGCAAGCTGGTTAATCCAGCCCGTAACTGCATCGCTTGACATCCCCGAGAGTTTAATGACGTCTCGCCAGTAAACCAAGGATTTGATTTCAGAGCAGACGTAAAGGAGCCAAAAAGACTCGGAAAAGAGATCAGGAACCAATAGCCAAATGGCCCGAAGGGTGCTGCGCACTATTGGTTCCTGACCCATTTCCTGAGCCATTCCTGTCAGGAATCTCCAACTTTTTTTGTCGCCAGCCTGTCGGTCTTGCGGGCTGGTTGAACATTAAGCGGTGTACAACACGTCAAAAACGGGTATCAATGTTGAAAACTCGGAAACGGAAGAATACCCCTGCATTCCAATTCATTGAACGGACTTTTTTCGAGCACATTTGTTTCCATTCGTGGCTCACAGCCGTTTATTTCACTGACTGTCAATGTGTTAGCGTCTGTCTTTGGCGGCGATCCCTTCATGTTCAGTTGATTGTTGTTGGGGAGTAGCAATGAGCCACCTGTTTTTACCCTCACTCACCCTGATATTACGACAGTAACTCCAGTGGACCGATTTTCACTTTTTTCAACGCCGCTTTACGTTTACGACATGCCCCAGATGGAGGCGGTCAATCATGAACTCACCCAGCGACTGCTGGCGGAATCGGAAGCATCCCCCGGAATTCGGCGGAGTAATCGGGGAGGCTGGCATTCGGCCCCTGATCTGGGGCAGCGCAGCGAGGCTTGCTATCGCACGGTCATGCAGATGATTATCGATCAGGTGGCAGCAACCATTCACGATCTGGCAGCCGCGATGCGAATGCCAGCTCCGCCGCCGTTGCGATATTCGGCGCAGGCCTGGGCGATGGTGATGCGGGATGGCGATTACACCATCGTTCATGATCACGGAACAGCCCATTGGTCCGTGTCGTATTATGTCGATGCTGGTGATGCCGATGTTGAAAACCACCCCGAGTCGGGCCTCTTCGCCGTGCTCGACCCCCGTCGGTACATTCGTCCCATTCCGGGGCTGGGTGATTTCAGCATGACGCAATTCACAGTGCGGCCCAGATCGGGCCGGCTGGTGATCTTTCCAGGATGGTTGCAGCACTATGTTCATCCCTATCGTGGCACGCGACCACGGATCGCGATCGCGTGCAATGTCTCGGTGGCTCCGGAACCACCAAACCCTTCGCCCTCGTTGGGTTAGTACTTCCGAATAAGGCCGGGATTGGCTCCCACAGAAACTGAAAAACACGGCAGAAAAAGGGCGAGCGTCACCTGTACACATCAAACTTCATGCGACCAGCAGGTCGCCGATCACGTTGCTGAAAGTCGATTTTCCACATTCTTCAAGAATTCTTCTGGATGCCTGTCGGGTGTGGGGGACGGTTGAACATTTCAGTGCAACCACGGTCTTCCAAACCACAATTGCCAACAACACCATTCCCATACCCGCTGGATCCTCTCATGTTAAACAATGTCCTTGGTCGTGTTCGTCTGACTCTGAAGGCAATTATGCTGGATTCGATGCGACAAGGAAGGCGTTCCCAAGGGAGGAGGAACGCAGCAAAGGCGAGGACGAACCTTGCCTCAATTTTCGGAGGTTTTTCCACTGCTGTCGGAAATCAGAGGCGATCCCAACTTCGGCGAGCCGCCGCCTGCGAAGCGCTGGAAACACGGATGCTGTTGACTCCCTTGATCCTGGGACAGGAAGTTATTGATGGCGTTACGTATACAACCATCGCTCCAACCGGTGCCTATGACGGCACACCCATGAACCTGGAACTCTTCTGGGGCGGTGACTATACGGAGGCAGGGTTTATCGCCGACCGCTACTATGGCTGGGAGTCCAATCTTGGCCTTGGCAACGGCAGCAGGGATTTGGGTAAAAACCCAAACATTAAAGTTACGGGCACTCCGGGCAATGACATTGTCAGAAACAACTCTGGCAACGGAGTTGGGTATGCCGTCGAATTGACGGCGTATGGCTACGGTGGCAACGATGAGTTTTACGGCGGCCAGGAGGACGACAAGCTCATCGGCGGCCCAGGTAAGGACAAGTTGTTTGGCATGGCTGGCGACGACGTGCTCTACGGCGGCTTAGCCAGCGACGCAGACGAGTTGACCGGCGGAACCGGGGAAGACCGGTTCTACATTCGAAGCACCGACGTGAATAAAGAATTGGGCGTCGGCACGGTCCTCGATAAGCATAAGCTGGACTCCAGAGTGCATCTCGTTGACACGACAATGCCCGTTACGAGCGGCGGAATTGGATATCAACCCCGCACGTGGTCGGACACCGATTTCGAGGAAATTGACACGCCTTTCCAGCACATGCATGATGTCACCGGAAGCGAGCGATTGATGCAGTCGTACACTGGAGGCGACATTTACGAATACCGGCTGGGATTGACAACGACCGGCCTCGCCTTTAACGGCGGCTGGAGTAACGGGTACGATTCTGATTGGTATCCCATTGGAAACATTGAAGATAGCGACAATAGAGATGGCTTCATAAGACCTGGACTCATCGTCCACGAAATCTTGCATCACTATCATGAACCGAACCAGAACCAGTTTATCACGGATTTCCGCAAGATTAGTGAATGGACAACGACACGCCCAGAAACCTTCATCTCATTTGCTGACTGGATAAGCACGAATCCGACTGGCGGCTACAGCGGGTTCGTGCAGAGTGCATCAGGAAGTAATGACTGGTTCAATCCGAAGGGGCTTTCGTCCAAAGCACTCTTCCAGGATAATTACGGCGGTCACACTCCCCGAGAGGATTTTTCCGTCACTAGCGAATTCTGGTACAGGAAGGACGTTCTCAAGGAGAACGTTGCTGTCAATCAAAGTAAGCAGGACAACCTGCAGCAACTCTTCGGTTATTTGAAGAAGCCGACCACGCCTTCCGATTTAACGATCGATCAATCGATCAATATCAATCGCCCAACTTTCAATTGGGAGTCGCTGGTCGCCGATAGCTTCCGTGTACAGATCATAGGCGCAAGCAACAACGTGGTGGTGGATGTCACGACGGCCGAATTGACGTTGCCGCTCGCTGCTGATTTGCCTGCTGGCACGTACACGTTTCTTGTGAGTTCCATGATCGACACCGAAGAGGAGTCGCCGACGGCTTCTATCAACTTCACGGTAAACCATGCGCCGGAGTGGGTTGCCGGCGTTCAGCCGCCGCCGATGGCCGGGCAAAATGAGGACGATCTTCTGGCCTATGGCACGACCGTTCTCTCGCTTACCGCTGCCACCAGCGATGTCGATGCCGGGGCGAAGAAAGGCATCGCGATCTCCAGTGCCCCAACCGACAAGGGCTTCTGGCAGTTTACGACCGACGGCGGAGCTAATTGGTCCACGTTCGCGTCTCTCGGATTTCCGCGGGGACGCAACAACGCGCTGCTGCTGCCAGCTAACGGCACCCTGAGTCGAGTACGCTTTGTCCCAAATCAGGATTTCAACGGCACGGTACAGCTCGGCTATTTCGCCTGGGACCAGACACAAGGAGCGTCTGGCGGCACATTCGATATTTCGACCGCGAACAAACTCGGCGGGTTGACAGCCTTCAGCACGGGCATTCATAACACTTCGCTGACAGTGTCTCCCGTAAACGATGCACCGGTGTGGGTTGCTGGCGTCCAGCCACCGCCGATGGCCGGGCAAACTGAGGACGATCGTCTGGCCTATGGGACGACCGTT
>JAPLOA010000050.1 GCA_026400835.1 Planctomycetales bacterium
GAATCTGAGGCCCGGAGAGGCCGTGAATTTTTGCAAACGTAGTTTTCAGTTCAGATTTTGGCCTGGTGGTGATGGTTTCGGTGCGCTATAAGGATTTTATGAGCACAAAGACAAAATCTCAGCAGCGTGGTCAGGCTCGGGTGCAGTTGCCGGAGCGACATCAGATGGAATTCCGGACGAAGTCGCTGGATCAGATGGTCCCGAGGGATCATCTGGCTCGACAAGTCGTGAGCTTTGTTGATTCGCTTGATCTCAGCGAACTCTATGCTGACATCAGAGCCACGAAAGACAATGTCGGGCGAGCTCCGATTGATCCACGAATTCTGTTCTGTCTGTGGCTGTATGCGACGCTCGAAGGAGAAACGAGTGGGCGACGAATTGCGATTCTGACGGAACGCGACGTGATTTATGAATATCTCTGCGGCGGCGTGTCAGTCAATTATCACACGATCTGTGATTTTCGTTCGCAGCATCGTGAACTGCTTAAACGTATCCTCACCGATTCTGTGGCGATCCTGCATCATCATGGCCTCGTGCAGCTGGAGACGATCGCTCAGGATGGTATGCGAGTGAGAGCCTCCGCAGGCAGCAGCAGTTTTCGTCGTCAGGAGACACTGGAAGAATCACGTGCCACAGCACAGGCGTATCTCGATCAGCTTGAGTCCGGCGACGATGATGAAGATTCGGATGAAAACAACAGGGGGAATGATGCTCCGTCGCAGCGTCAGAAGTCTGCTCGTGAGCGGGCCGCACGAGAAAAAAGCCAGCGTCTGCAGGATGCGTGTGAGCAGATGAAAGAACTACAAAAAGCTTGGGATAAACGCAATTCCAGCAAGAGCGAAGAGCAGCAGCGAAGCACGCCGCGAGCGTCCACTACTGATCCTGATGCTCGCCGGATGAAGATGGGAGATGGTGGATTCAGGCCAGCCTATAACGTGCAGTTCGGCAGCGACGCTGATGCTCTGGTGATCGTGGATGTCAACGTTGAAACTGTGGGCAGTGATGCAGGGCTTCTCGAACCAATGCACACTCGTGTGTGCGAGCAGTACAACACAACTCCCGAACAGTGGCTGGCGGATGGTGGATTCAGCAAAAAGGATGGAGTCACATCGGTTGAACGTGCTGGCACAAAGTTCTTTGGCCCGGTCACCAGCGAAAAACCGATTCGCAGCAAAGGCGGAGATCCGCATGAACGACAGGCCAGCGACACGGACGAATATGCTGCCTTTCGCGCACGAATGAAATCAGAAGCCGCTCAGGAAACCTATGGCCGACGCGGTGCAGCGGCGGAATTCCCAAACGCCTTCTGTCGCAATCATGGGCTGTCGCAGTTTCGCGTGCGGGGCCGACTGAAAGTTCTGGCCCAGTCCCTGTGGCATGCCTTGGCCTACAACTTTCAACGCTTCCGCAATCTCTGCGTACCGGATACTCAGCAGTCGTATCTCGAATTCCTCAACAACCACTGAAAGCGACTCCAGAACCATGCAACATACCCGTACTCGCAATAAAACTCATACACAACGTTGGCGACAAACCTTGAATCATTCTGTTCAATCCAACAAAGCTACAGCTCGATTCGTCTGATTCCCCCCGTCTTGAAATTCTTGACCGCTGAAACTCATTCAGATTGCCCCAGACGGTATTTCTTCACGGCCTCTCCGGGCCTGAAAATGCGCAACTTCAAAACGCGTGCGCGAGGGATTGCGATTTCTCGTTGCACCAATGTCTCCGTAGATCCCTCGCTGACGCGTCGGGTTTTGGTGTCTCTCCAGTACTTCCAGTGTTTTCACGCTGTTTGAACCAACAATCGGGCCGCTTCAAAAGATTCAGCTCCGGCTGATTGTCGAGCGACGCGGGGCTGGTTGAGTGACAAAAAAACGGTTCAGCGCGAAATGAATTGCGTAGATCGAAATAATTGTTTAGTCGAAGTTACCGGCCGGTTCACACCGGCCGCTCGCCTGATTGGTAGGTTATTTGCCGGCCGCTGCCTCAAGTCCTCCCATGGAGATCCCTCGCTGTTTCATTGGCTTCGTCCTCGGTCGCGCACTTCATTTCGCGCAGAACCAAAAAAACAAGGGCGATGGATTAGCTCCATCGCCCTCGTCGCAGTTTCAGTAAGTCTTGTCAGACATGTCTGGCTGACTCACGCCAGCCAGTCTGCGTTGAGACTAGTCCTGATAATCAACTTCGATGTGATCTCGCTTGATGCGGACGTCTACAGCGTACTTGCCGTAATCATAACGAATACGGTCACCGTTACGGCGGCAGCTGATCAGTTCGCAACCACAGGTTGGGACGCAGATCTGGATGTAAACGCACTTTGGTCCGCAACTGTTGCAAGGATCTTCGCAAGCACATGGGTCCTTAACAGCGATGATCTTTGGCTGTGCACATGGCGACATTTCGTCGCGGTCCTTGTAAACCACATTCGTGTAGAGCGGCACAGCATGTGACTCTACGAATGCTCCCGGTACTTCTGGAACCGGTGTCAATTCCTGTCGTGCTTCAACAGCACCTGTGGCGAGAATCGCACACAGTGTCATCATCATTGCAAAAATCTTCATGTCTTCCCTTTCAATTCCGGGTCTCGAAACCTGATTCAATCACATGCCACCTGTCCCCGCTCCCAGAAACCAGTGGCTTGGTCGCTGGTATTCATTTGCCATCCAAATGCCGGGCGGTCAAGTTTTGGTTTTTGACAATTGGTAGCCGAGCTTCAAACCCACGGCCAATACAACAATCAGGGAACCTCTTCCGGCCGTATTGTCGCGGAGGTTTGGGCAATATCAATGGGATCTGGCGAGAATTTCCGGTTTCAGAAATAAGGCTGTCTGTGGGCTTTTGGCGGAGCAGACCCGGTCCCGATTCCTTCTCTCCGCCCCCACAACATCCGGTTTACCGGGCTGCAGGCCATACAATCAGCTTCGCGTAGGGCTACGAGGGTTTTCTGGTTCTCGGTGGAACTCGCTGTCCTGCTGAATTTTGAGGGCCGAAGTGATGGTTTTTGCTGGCCATACGCTCAGTTTTTAAATCGGCCAGTTGCCATTTGGCAACAAAACGCGTTCAATAGACATCTCATGCAGGTTGCTCGCCAGATGAAGCCTCGCACGAGTGCGGTGTCATCCGAGAAAGCTCAACGGTCGTTATGGAAAAATCCTTTCTCTTTACCGATGTAACGAATCCAACGTGGCTGGTTTATGTCGCGTTTTTGGTGATCGCCGTTTTTTTTCGCTTCTCTCGCTTTCTGACAATCCGCAATCTTGACCTGACTTTGCTGCTCCTGCTTTCCACGGCGATCGTCGTTGCGGGTGTTTATCGCGACAAAGTTTGGGTCCCGCCGGTCGCCGAGGAGGATTCATCGTCTCTGTCGGAGCCTGGTGATGGTCCGCCGTCGGGTGCTACTTCGGTGACAAGCACAGAGTTGGCCACTGAGAATAGTGAATCCGCAGGGCCGTTCGGCCAGACCTCTTCTGATGCCGCAACAGACACCGATGACACAAAAAAGCCCGACAAGCAAGCCTTGGCAGTAATTTCGGCTGATGCTTCCAGCGGCGATCTACCTTCCAGTGATTCGTCCGACGCGAATGCAAAATCAGTGGCAGTCAATGATCCACAACAGTTGCCATCGGTGGATTTAGGCAACGGGCCACGGTCGCACCCCATCTACACGTGGGCGTCAATCGCGCTGATGGGATTGACGATCATGCTGATAGTTCGTTTGATCTTTGATGAGAGTCTCACTCGACGCCCCCGACTCGATCAAAACCTGAATCAGGCAGGAATCACGTTCCTGTGCATACCGGCTTTTGCGATCCTGATGGTGAGCGTTCTGACTAACAACCCTGAGGACAGCACATTCAAGGCGGTTGAACATGGTCGAGCCCTTCTGGAACGACGCGATGTGCAGGTCGATCCTCAAACCGGCGGCGATACGCAGCCCGCTCCGACAGAGACCCTGATCGCAGCCGGTGGTGCCGCTATGGCTCAGCTTTCCGGAAACCTTCCCAAGTCTCCGGCAGGTGATTCCAGCGACACTGGCACGGTGGAGGCTCTGCTGGCCCGAATTCTTGTCGTCATCGCACATACTTTTGTGGTGCTTGGACTGTTGATGATCGGCCGTCAGCATTTTGCAAGTCTGCAACTCGGCATTTCCATGAGCTGTCTCTATCTGCTGCTGCCCTGCACGGCGGTCAATGTTCATGAGCTTAATCATGTTCTGCCGGCGGCTTGCCTCGTATGGGCTATCGCCAGCTATCGCAACCCTGTCGTCGCCGGAGTTCTTTTGGGATTGGCGAGCGGAACACTGTTTTTTGCGGCATTTCTGTTGCCGCTGTGGGCCGTTTTTTACGGGAAAAATGGCGGATTGAGGTTCGTGGTTTCCGTTCTGGGCATCGGTGCCGTTTTGATTACGTCACTGCTTCTGATCTCCGGCGATGCCAGCTCGTTTACAAACAAACTGGTAACTACGGCCAACTGGACGGCCTATCGATTGCTGGATGATTCTCCAACCGACGGCGACGCAACTCTCAGTCAACTGTTTATTCGCATCCCCATGGCGGCAATTTTCTTTGTGATGCTGACGGCAATGACCGTGCTGCCGCGCCCACGGAATCTGGAGAATCTTCTCTCCAATTCGACATGCCTCGTTGTGGCCGCGCAGATGTGGTACCCGGACGATATCGGGACTTATGTTCTCTGGTATCTGCCGCTGTTTTTGATCGTCATTTTCCGACCTCGACTGGACCGCTTCACGCCTCCGGAAGCCGTCGAGCGAGAATCCGTCAGTTTAAATGCGTCGCCACCGACAACTCCTGCGGCCACCGTGGCAATGTCGGGCCTGAACTTTCTTCGAACTCGCTCACACCTCAACTCATAGCCATCGACGCGATCCCCATTCAATATCTCCATCTCCCATTGTTGCGCTCGTGAGTTTCCCCTTTTGCGATTCCTCCGCGGGTTGCTATTCTCCGCACGTTGTGAACGAAGCCGGGGTGCAGTCGCGGATTTCGGTAGGTCCTGCCTGCCGGGCAGGACTTCGCGGCTTACCGCGACCTGTGTGCATGTCGAATAAAGTTCTCGGCCTGTATCCTGTGGCCTATGGCCTATGGCCCACGGGTTCGCCTTGCGGCGAAAGTCCGTTCCGGCAGAAAAGACCTCCATTAACAATCATCTGCGATTACACCCCTGAGGCCGGGTGTTCGCGGGATACATTCCAGAGTATCGCCTCTATCGTGGCCGCGCACAGAATATCTCCCGGTTGTACTCACATGCCATCCCCACCCAGTGCCAAATATGTGCTTATTCAGACGACGATGGGTGACTATCGGCAGGCGTTTGTTAAGGCAATCATCGAGCACTTCAATGAATCGTTGACGATCCTCTGCGGGCAAACGTACTTTTATGAAAGCTTGAAGACTGGTGTTGTTGGTTCGCGCGTCTTTGTGACAGCGCGGAACATTTTTTTTCTGAAGCGTCGAGTCCTTCTGCAGCTCGGTGTTCAACGGACTGCAATTCAGGCCGAGTCTGCGGTACTGGAATACAATCCGCGTATCGTCAACACATGGACGGTGGCGTTCATCCGTCGCATCCTTGGACGTCGCACAATCCTGTGGGGCCATGTTTATTCTCGTCGTGGTAACGACAACTGGCTGCGATATTTTCAGCGTTCCCTGGCGACAGGACTCATTGTTTACACAGAGCAGCAGAAGGAAATCCTGATCAACGAGTTGAGGTATCGTGGCGAAGCATTTGCCGCCCCCAACGCATTATACACGCATGCTGAAATGCAGCCTTTGGATGGCCCCGAGCGCACCGGATTTCTTTATGTTGGTCGCCTGGTGGCGGACAAGAAGCCCATGCAGATGCTGAACGCTTTTGTCATGGCGTTGCCTCAGCTTCCGGCAGACTCCAAACTCCTGATTGTGGGTGACGGTCCGGAGCGAGCAAACCTCGAACGCCGAATTCTGGAGCTGAATCTATCTGATCGAGTTAAGATGTTCGGCCACGTCGGAGATTATGCGAGACTGAAGGAGATTTATCGGCAGGCACTTGCTTCAATTTCTGCAGGAGCCGTCGGCCTTTCGATCACCCAGAGCCTTGGCTTCGGTGTTCCGATGCTCTATTCGCGTCATGATCCCCACGGGCCGGAAATTGTCGCCGCCAGGGAAGGCTGGAATTGCCTGTGCTTTGAGACCGATAGTGTCGAGGATCTTGCGGCCCATATGTTGCAATTGCAGAACGAACGGGCTGCATGGATCTCTCGCGCACCGGCGATCTCTTCAGAGTGCAGAGCCAGCTTCAGTGTCGAAAAGATGGCAGGGGAGTTTATAAAGGCGGTTCTTGGACCAGACAAATAATCTCAAATCCGCCTTTTGAAGTTGCGCTATTCACGACTGCCGGAGATCAACGGGACGAAAACACCGGGAATTATCATCACCCGACGCGTCAGTTTTGAAGGTGCGCGTTTCGGCGATGAGGTTGTTCACTTGCGGAAAAACACTGGGGTTTATCATAACCCGACGCGTCAGCGAGGGATTTACGGAAACACTTGTAAAACGCTAAAACACAATCCCTCGCTCACGCAGCGGGTTGGGATACACGCAAATGCGCAACTTCAAAACGCGTCAGCGAGGGATTTACGGAAACACTTGTAAAACGCTAAAACACAATCCCTCGCTCACGCAGCGGGTTGGGATACACGCAAATGCGCAACTTCAAAACGCGTCAGTGAGGGATTTACGGAAACACTTGTAAAACGCGACAGCTCGATTCCTCACTGACGTTTCGGCTTGTGATTTCTCGCCGCAGCAAAAAAGCATGTTATGTCGGGACTGTTTCTAAGCGAGCATAATCAGCATGGTTGGTTACTTCGGCAACTTTGCGAGGATCTGAAGCTGCAAAGTCGTGTTGCCAGCCGCAGGAATATCGATTGTGCTGTCCGGCGATCTCAGATCCGGATTTTGCAAGTGCGTGGGAAGCCTTTGGCGGTCATCAAAATAGCTCTGGAAACCTCGATTCAGGCCGAACCTGGCGGCCAGCATCGATGCCGCCGGGAATGCCGCCGTGGCATATCCTCGTGCCTGAAGCAGTTCCGCTGTCGTCGGAACGTTTCGGTCCGAAACCGTCAGCGCGTTCGTGTTGACGCCATGTTCCGGGGGCCAGAGTCCAGTCCTAATCGACGTATGAGAGGGAGACGTCATTGGAGCGGGTGCATAGGCACGTTTAAAGAGCACTCCGTTTTTCGCCAAAGCATCAAGCTCCGGTGATAGTGCCTGCGTGTAGCCATAACATCCCAGTCTGTCGGCTCGAGTTGTATCCAGTGTAATCAACAACAAATTGACCGGGGGCGGTGAACGAAAACAGACCAGAGTGCTCCCAAGCCCGACTGCGACCAGAACAACGATCAGCGGCAGTCGCCATTCAGGAATTATCGCAGACCTCAAATCATTCATCCATGATCGTGGATCAAAACTCGCATTCACGGTTTCCCGTCAACCATCGCACTCGTTTTTCCACTCACAGTTGTCAAAGTGTCGGAGCGAAGCGATTATTCACAACTCGTCCCCGCAGATCTTCAACCATTCCTGTGATTGAGGACAATACGGCGAAATCAACCCACTGCGTCTCGGGCAGTTGCACGCTCTCAAAGTTGAACGCTTTCAAAATTGTCCGGAGCGAAATTCAGGGGTCGGCAGTGCATGTCACTGAGATGAATGGTCGAACTCGCGTTACACTGAGAATGACTGTGTGCTGCGATTTTTTCAGGCTCGGAGATTCGGATCAATGTTGATTCTTTTAGCGGCAAGCCTGTCGCGCCGAAAACTTCTGATCGCGATTTCTGCAGTGGTGTTGGTGGGCTAAAGACGGCCTTCGAGTACACCGGTGAGTTGGAAGCTACCACCATCGTGATTGGAGGCGACCACGGGAATGTCTCGGCGATCACGGCGAGCGAGTTCACGGGATGACTCTGTATGAGTCCGTGTTGCGTGCCGTTGATTGTTGTCAGCCCCGGGCAAGCCAATCGCGGGCTTCGCGCTAAAGATTCCGATTTCAAATGTGTACGCAGCACAGTCGGAGTTGTAGCATCTGTCGCAGGACGCTCGAGAAGTTCACAATTTTTGGGGTGAAGAATCTGCTCAGATCGAGCGAATGGAGAGTGACTCTCTCAATGGAAACTCACAATGCAGCAAAGTGTTGCCCGGAGGACACTGCTCATCGACCACGAAAGATTGGCTCAGAGCAGTCTCCAGTGCACGGAAATTGGGTAACCGGCGCGAATCCGCTTCAGTCGAATCCCGCCTGAAGCAAAGCGTCCTGCAATGACGGATAATCTCTTAGCCTGCCAAAAGACAAAACGAGAAATCCAAAACACTTCGCCAAACAAGAAGCAGTAATCTTACCACCCAAATTTCTACAGCCCAATCTTAAATCCAAGCCACACCCGGCACAATGTTGGGCGCGTCAGCAATGTCCGTCGCAAGCTTGGGACAAAAGAATGTCCAAAACTTTTTAGGTCCGACAGAGCAGTAGCTAATTCATGCACTGCCCGCCTCGACACATCATTCCCAGCCATTTTCATTTAATGACATGTGCTGTGCTGCAGAATCAAGTGATGTTGAACCCGCAGTTGTTATTTTATGACCTTGGCGGATACTTGTCTCTACACCGGGCAGCGACCGTGAATGTTATTTCTTCAAGTCAAAATCAATCGGTGCACCTCCAGCCTTGACCTCAGCAATCTGGATCGAATTGGCAGGGTCGGAATACTTCAGAGGCAATTCTTCCCGAGCACCAAATGTTGCGGGACCAGCGGAACTAGTTGGATCTGGAACCCATACACTTCCATCTGGCTTCACCATTCGACTAAATGAGACCCTGTACTTTCCGGGAACGATCCCCGGAACGGTTTCACCCTTGACATTGCGGCTGGAGATTGTGTACTTGCCTGAATCATCAGTCTGCGCACTGCCTCCCTGCCCTTGAGTGCTCACGTCGGGAACGTACAGAACCATTGCCTGCCCGAGTGGTTTTCCACCCATCGTTACAGTTCCGGTACATGGCACGACGTCTGGCCAATTTGGCACAACCACGGATTCACCGCAGCCAGGGAGTGTATAACAAAAAAGGCAACCCACGAGCACCGTGCGAACTGACCAACTCACCATTGTTCTCTTTCCCGCCTCGAATAATGATCTATCAAGAATAACGGCCCGAAAAATCACTCACCTTATCAAGGGCGTGTGTGGACCGGTCTGAATGAAGAAATCTGCGCTAAACAGTGAACGAAAAATGAGGCAGAGCTCTTGCGAGCTCTGCGCCATGGTCCGTGGCAACTCTAGAATTCTCCGAGCGTCTTTCCATCGGAAATTTTGGCCAGGTTATTCTGCGTTGTGCCGTCAATGTTTTCACTGATAAATCGGACTGCACCGTCACCCAACACGGCCTGCACACCGCCCGTGTGAAGACTGCCTGCGGTCATCCATTGACCGAGACGGCCAGGAATCAAAGGGACACCCGGGTTATAGTAATAATCCCAGCGATTGATCCCGTACCAGTCACGAGTGAAGTCGATTCCTCCATTCACGTGACAAGTGTAAGACCAGCCACCAATCTGACCGTTGTACTTCTCGCGAGTCTGCTCCACCATCAGCACGGAATTCGATAGACCATCGGTGAAGTCCTTGAAGTTGGTCTTTCGGTCCTCGCCGAAAGCCCGCTGTTCCTGAATCGAAATCGCGTTCCAGTAGTGGTTGTAGTAATAGGCTGCATAGTGGCTGCTGAACTGATAGCTTGGACGATAGCCACCTTCGTTCACGGTACTAATTGAATAGTACTGATCTTTTCCTGTGTAGAAGGGCTTTCCGTTATCGGAAGGACAAGTCAACGCGGCAAGTGGCGTCTTTGAGATCGCAGCATTGACATCTGCACTCCCCTGCATTGTTGCAGGGGAATAAAGCCCATAAACGTAAGATGCGCTTGCGGCGTTGTTGAAGTTCCATGCCGCGTACATTGTTGATTGTTCAATGTACGGCAACAGCAATACAAAACCACTGAGGTTCTGATAACGAGGTATTGATGCCGTCGCCGCACCACCGTTGAAATAGTCGACGCCGCCCACACCCATCGCAATCGCACTTGGTGGCAGTGTTGTGAACGTGTCATGATAGTTGTGCAAAGCAATCCCGAGCTGCTTCAGGTTGTTTTTGCACTGTGTTCTTCTGGCAGCTTCTCGAGCTTGCTGTACGGCTGGCAACAACAGAGCGATCAGAATCGCGATGATCGCAATGACCACCAGCAACTCGATCAATGTAAAACCTCGACGACGAACCCTCATGACTCTCTCCTGAAAAAGAACGAGCAACAGACACAAAGAGGAACTGGCTGAGCTCTTGGCTGCCAGGTCACGCCGGATGAAAGAAGAACACAATCTCTTAAGTTCGGAATGGAGAGCAACGTGTCTCGCTATGCGATTACTGTGTCCATCACATTCCCTACCACCACTCCCTCCTGATTGCAAAGCATGTGCCAGTAATAAAAACTGGTCGTTTGTTGTGAAATTTCCGAAAATCAAAAACAATTAGCAAGACGACTGATGCAGAGACAGCAACCTGCCGAGTGCGTCTGCAAGAATTTTTCTCACTGCTGCCGACATTGAAGGCACTCAGTTTTCTGGGTTTTTGTTGAGCCGCAGAAAGCTGAAAAAGCTTGACGTGCGTAATCAACGAAATAATGTCTCATTGCAAAACATCGGTTCAAGTGTGTACATGTGATACCAACCAGCTGCAGGGATCAGCAATCTCAAGGCTGGGATTTTTGTTGACAAAATGGAGAAATCTTCCAGACGTTTTTGGTCTCCACTTGATTAGCTGGGGGCAAGCGGAAGCCAATCGCGAGATCTGAAAAGGTACCAGTCTCTGCAAGTCGTTGAAAATTCGGCAGACGGCCTTCAGACATCAAGCGACGAACTCAACCTGGATCAAGTCCGTCGAGTCCCACAATAACCACGCGGCTGGCAACGGGTTTCAGTTTCAGGCGAACGAGTTTGATCAGCAGGATCAGGACGCGGATGGGCCACGTCAGAATCGAAAGGAGCAGCAGCCCCATCGCTGCAAACAGCCCCAGGAATGAACTCAGAAACGTGATTCCGGCACCCGGGCCGATGGAGGCCTGTAAAATGAGACTTTCAAGACTGAACACGGAAAGCCCCTGCCATCGAAAGATTCGATTTCGGCGATGAAGTCGGCGATGAAGAAAGATTGAACAGCAACCTTGCTGCCAAAGGTCTCTTTTTGCTCACCACCTTATCGTAGTCCACCTGGTGGCAACTCAAAAGCGTTTCCGGAATTGTTATTCTGTGCACGGCCACGATTGAGATCATGATCTGAATGATAGATTCCGCGAATTCCGGGCCTCTGTTTGTGCCGCCAGAAGAATCGTGGGACTTTTCGCTCGGCAACTACGCTTGTGGGTACTTGCCTAACCGGACAGCGCGAAGTTCGGGGTTCAGTTTGTCCGCCCACATGGTGCGGAAACGCGAAAATATCGATTCTTTCAAGCAATGAACAACCTTTCTGGGGCCTTTGTGATTCATCCCTGTTCTCCGTGGTAAAACTGCGATGGTGTTTTTGACCACAGATAGCACAGATTTCACGGATAGAATCGCAGGCATAGCTACACATACAGTCTGAACAACCGTACCAACATGGCGCTGTCCAGCGAGGCGTTTTCGTTTAACGGGAGCCGCAGACGGAGGCGAAATAGGGCAACGGAGCATGCGGCTTGCCGTTGAACGATTAAATCAGCACGCTAGTTGTATCGAGTGACTTTGGTTCCTGGACCGCGAACGCGCCAGTCAATGCGGCTGCCAGGGGCAGGGGCGTGGTAAACGCTCGGATGTTGAACATGAACCTACCGCACTTTGAAGTAACCCCGCATTGTTCATCAGCAAATATCATCCCCTGGTTGCGACTCAGGCAGTGCAATAATACTATTTTATCTCACTTGCAAGACTCCACTGCCGCTTTTCCCGGTCGGAGGCAACGTTGTGCCTGTCGTCGATTGGCTGGACCTGGCCAATGATGCCGTGCTGATACAGGCGACCGGTGTGTGGTGTTGTCGGAAGAGCCAGAATGCAGGCGACAGTTTCCGGGTAGCGGAAGGATCTCGCCGATTCCGTTGGAGTGAATCTTCCTCTGTTCTGTACTGGTCGGAGTCATGGCCGGAATCCGTACCGCAGCGTGCCGCGGCCCAATCACCCGAAATGAGTGCCCAATGATGTTTGAACTTGAGAAACAGCACTACGATCAACATGGTTTCGTGATCGTCCGCCAGTTGTTGCCTGAGAGCGAGTTTACAGAGCTGAAGCAGAATCTGGATCGCTATATTCGAGATGTGGTGCCCGGTCTTCCCGACGGCGACGCTTTCTATCAGGATCGTTCTCGCCCCGAGACGCTGAAACAGATGCAGCGAATGGGAGGCGATGCGTATTTTCGAGACTACATTCATCACCCGAAATGGAAAGCACTGGCCGAGGCGATGATTGGCGAACCCGCGACAGTTGACCAACCGGAATGGTTCAACAAGCCACCTGCGACACATCATGTGACACCGCCGCATCAGGACAATTTTTACTTCTGCCTGAAGCCGGCGAATGTACTGACGATGTGGATGGCTCTCGATCCTGTAGATGCAGAGAACGGCTGCCTGCGCTACGTCGATGGTTCACATCTGCGTGGCTATCGCAAGCATGCCAAATCGCAGATCCTTGGGTTTTCGCAGGGGATCATGGATTTCACTACGGATGATTTTAATCGCGAAGTTGCTGCCATCCTTCAACCGGGCGATGTCGTCGTGCATCACGGGATGGCGATTCACCGAGCCGATGCAAACCTGTCGCAGACTCGCCATCGTCGCTCATTTGCGATGGTGTTTACAGGTGTCTCCTGCCAACGTGACGAAGAAGCCTTCGCTCGATACTCTGAGTCGGCTCGTGCGCAGCATAGCGAGATGGGGCTGAAAACCTGAGGAGCGACAGCGATGATCGACCTTTCGAAATGTTCGGCAGCTTCTCCGCTGGTTCATACCGTCGAAGCGGATCCCGGAGTGTTTTGGTCAAAGGAAATGCGCGTCGCGATCGACGCTCCGCCGGATTCCGACGCGAATCCTGATCCCGCTGCCACATGGCCCAGCCGGGAGCTTCGTACCGGACTATGCGGTGTCGTGTCGCCGCGAGTTGTGTCACTGCCCGGCGGTGGATTCCGCATGTACTACTCCCAGATCCTTCCTCGCCCCGGCTTTCCGGCTGGAGCGAATGATTATGACAACGCGTCAACCCGCATCCTGAGCGCGTGGTCGCAGGATGGTCAGGCGTGGGTTCCCGAACCGGGTGTGAGACTCTCGCCACAGGAAGGCGGCGCGGGCGAGTTCCGCGTGGTGTCTTCGGAAGTCGTTCCCATTGGTGATGGGCAGCGGTTGCGAATGTACTTTGAATGCTGTGAGGGTTCTCAGGCGGTGACAAATACCATTCGCAGCGCAACATCTTCGGATGGGCTGAAGTGGATCATGGATCCGGGAGTCCGCGTCGAGTCCGAAGGCCACAACTACGCTTCTCCCCGGATTGTCTTTCTGGATGACGGACGTTGCCGGATGTATCTCTTCGATCGAGGGCTCGGAATCATCAGTCTTCTTTCGCATGACGGACTTGAATTCCATCAGGAACCCGGCCTGAGGATCGCGCAGGACGGACCGTATGATTCGCTCTGCGCATTCGCCCCGGAGATAGTCCGCGTGGCCGGTGCTGGTTATGTAATGTATTATGCTGGCTATAGTCAGGTGTTGGAAAGTTCTGCATCCCGCGCGGATATTCTGCGAGCGATCTCGGCCGATGGACTGACATGGAAGAAAGAGGCCGAGCCGGTCATCGCTCCGGGGCCCGGCGGCTGGGATGCGGCCAAGGCATCAGAGATGTGCCTGATCCGTCTGCCCGGCGCATCGAACGAATCTCGTGGTTACAGGATGTTTTATGAGGCATGCGATGGAATGGCTCCCAACGCGCGTGGCGTCTGGCGAATCGCGGCGGCCAGCAGTGTAAAAAATTCGCCGTCTTGAAAATTCGCCCTCTTACAAAGTCACCTGCAGTCGGGGAACAGCAATTCATGAAGACCTACCTGGAGACTTTCGACAATGGCCCCGGCGGTTGGTTCGGCTGGATCGACAATGCTCGTGGGCCAAAGCCGCTTGAGCGAGGCGAGAGCACCGTCGTCTCGCGCAGCCCGTGGTGGATCGATTACAACCACGCTCCGCCGGGAGCTGGCTACATGCACTTGCTGTTCATGCTGCTCACCAGTGGCTATCCCGGCGAAAACCAGCGCGAGGTCAGTGGTGAGAACCATTTCACAAAAGGTGGATTCGGCACTGACTTCACGAACGCGGAACTGACGCTGCGACTGAAGGGCGAACTGCGATCGCTCGATACTCAGCTTTATCTGCTGATTCAGGGTGTTCACAAGGGAGTCTGCACAGGCTGGATTCTGACTGGTCAGCCAATCAACGTGACTACGGAGTGGTCTGAGCAGCGAATTACCGCGGTAACGGATGAGTCGCAGTGGACTTGTCTCGGCAGTCGCCATGATCGCAGCGACTTTTACGGTCGCACGCCGCTGAAGACCGTACTGAGTGACGTCAACGCGAATATCCTGCTGGTTCTGTATCCGCTGGATATCGCACCGATGGGGCCGCTAAATGGTGATCCTCACGTACTTCGTCCCGAGAAAGATTACCCGGTTTGGCGCAGTCGTCTGCCTGAGGGATACGTGATGCTGGATCAAGTCAGCATTCGCTTTTTCAAATAGATTTGTGCTGTTTTTCCGGGGTTTCCTGCTGAGATGCGGACAGAGTTGGATAGCGTTGCAGAATGATCAGTGTGTGTATGTTGGTTTGAGAGAGCATGAGGAGACGAGATGAAAAACTGGATTCTGTGGCTCAGTCTTTGGTCGGTCAGCGGGATCGCATTCTGTCTCCGGGATTGTAATTCGTCGGCGGGTGCCGATCAGGGAAAATCCTCCACGAAGACGATCATGACCCTTGCGGCCAGCACACCGGAGTTCACTCGCAAGGGAGAAGGTGATGTGATCGAACTGAAAGATGGCCGGCTGATGTTGGTCTATATGGAATTTAGTGGCACCGGAAGTGATGAAGCGAAGACACGGTTCGTATCGCAGGAATCAGCCGACCGAGGAAAGACATGGTCGGGGCATCGCGTGATCGCCGAGACGGAGCCGGGCGACATGAACGTGTACTCGCCGAACCTCATCCGTTCCCTTGATGACGGTATCCTGCTGATCTTTATGAGACAACACGAAACGTCGCCACCGACCTCGACACATCATGCCTGGAAGTCCACCGATGAGGGCCGGACGTTCAAACCATGGTCAGTGTTTGGCAAAGGGACCACTTACAACGTCTGCAACGCGGTCGTCAAACGGATGAAGTCCGGCCGGCTGCTTTTACCTGTCACATTTACGCACGAGACAGGATCGACCTACGGCGGCGTTGTTCTGCTGAGCGATGACGACGGACTGACATGGTCCGAAGCGAAGAACCGGATTTCGCTCCCGATGCGAGGTGTGATGGAGCCGCATGTTGAGCAGGCCAGTGATGGGCGAGTTCTGATGATTGTTCGAAGCCAACTCGGTTCGATCCAGATGTCGGAGTCATCAGATGATGGTCTGACATGGACACTGCCAAAGAGCACCGGACTGAAATCGCCGGAGTCGTGCCCCGAACTAACGCGTATTCCTTCGACGGGTGACTTATTGGTCGTCTGGAACAACAGCTACGACCCGAAGTTCTTTTCTCACTTCGGCAAACGCAGTCCTCTCACAGCGGCCGTATCGCGCGATAATGGAAAGACGTGGCAGCACTTGCGTGACATCGAGACTGATCCGAAAAGAGCCTTCTCCAATCCCGGCTGCCGCTTTTTGCGAGATGGTACAGCCATCCTGAATTACTGGACCTGCGAGTATCTGCCGAACTGGGCGATGCAGGATGTGATCGATATTCGCGTCGCGATCATCGACACGCCGTGGTTCTACGAATCGACCGCTGGCCCCAACGAGTAATCCTTGCCTTAACACAGGGAGACGTCCTTTATGTTTCAGACTTCGAAATGTCGCCTTGCATTCGACTGGATTTCCCGCGCGGGCTTTGGTGCTCTGCTGGCGTCAGGGATGTGTCTTGCCGTGCAGCCGCTTGCGGCCGAGGACTGGCCGCAGTGGCGAGGTCTCAACTGCACCGGAGTCGCGACTTCGAAGAAGCCGCTGCCCGTCGAGTTTTCGCCGACAAAGAATGTGCGGTGGTCAGCAGAAGTGGGAGATGGAATCTGTTCTCCGACGATTGTCGCCGGACGTTTGTTTACGACTGCTATGCTGGGCGAAAAACCGGGCAACAAGTTTGTCGTCTTCTGTTTTGATGCCGCCACTGGCCAAAAGCAATGGGAGCGTGAGTTGCCGATCGAAGGCGACGCACTGGCGAAGATTCATGAATCCAACAGCTACGCGTCCGCGACACCGGCTGCGGATGAAGAGCGAGTCTATGTCTATCATGCTCGTCTTGGCATGATGGCTTTTGATGCGAAGACCGGGGAGACAGCCTGGCAGCGAGAACTTCCTGAGCCCTACTTCGTTTTTGATTGGGGTCCGGGGATGTCTCCGGTGATACATGGCGACCGATTGTTTTTCTGTCAGGACGACGATCTCGCGCCGGCGGCCTATTGCCTGGACAAAAAGACGGGCGAGATTCTGTGGAAAGATGATCGCGGTGACATGGCGTGCTCCTATTCGCACCCGGTCATCTGCGAAACGCCTCAGGGACCGGAAGTCATCATCGCCGGAACAGGCAAGATGATTGGATACGACTATAAGACCGGCCACCGGAAGTGGGCCACGGAGGTCTTTTGTCGCAATATCAAGACGACTCCGGTGACTTTTGACGGCATTATTTATGTGTCCGTAGAGAGCTTCGGTATCTCATATCAATGGCGTGTGACCGCAGACGCTGATGGCGATGGCAGGATTACCCGTGACGAAATCCTGAACAACAAGTATCGCCTGAATACGGGCAAGTCGATTCCGGAGGCATTCTGGGCCAAGTTCGATCGTGGAGACGAAAACAAAGATGGCGTGCTTGAGGGAGAGGAAATCGACAAGGCGTTTCTCGACCCTAAAAACCGCGGCGGTCTTCTGGCCAGTGAAGTTCAGGCGAGACTGGGCAATACGATTGACACCGACGCGGACAAACTCTCGGAAGAACTCAGTGAACTCCAGAAAGACGCGTCGATTCAAGCTGTTCGCGGCGGCGGCGAAGGAGATGTCTCGAAGACTCACGTGCTCTGGATGAAGAAGACGAAGTCAGCCTCGCATATCGTTTCACCACTCGTGGCCGACGGCCGTATGTTTCTGATTAAGCAGGGCGGCATCACCGCATCGTTCCGGGCCGCAAGCGGAGAACCGGTCTGGGACCGTCGGCGAGTCGGTGCTGATGGATCGTATCTGGCGGCCCCCGTTTATGGAGACGGAAAGATTTATGTCACTTCAGAACCGGGAGTGATCAGCGTGATCGAAAGTGGCCCGGAACAAAAAGTGCTCGCCAGCAATGATTTCGCAGAGCCGATCGCAGCTACTCCCGCTCTTGTTGATGGACAGATCTTCGTCCGCACTCGCACCCGGCTGTTTTGCATTTCCAACGAAGCAAATTGAAACGAATGGCAATCCGCTGGCGGAGTCAGCGTTGTCACGAAGCCTCTCGCCCAGCCAAGGGCACATAAAAAATGCGGCTCGAAGATCGAGCCGCATTCGCTTTGACAATGAAGTTCTGTTTTCCGAACCCCGTCATTTTCCCGCGGTTCGAGCTGACGGCTGATCAGCAGGAATCTCGCTCAGCAGTTTCATCAGATCCACTTTCACGTACGGCATTTCGGCACCCGGTTTTGTATGGCTGGCGTTGGCCACGTAGAGCACTCCGTCAGCCGGAACGAACAAAACATTGTGCAGATTGGATTCCATCGCCACAGGTCGACACATCAGCCACTGTCCGAGTTCAACATTGAACTGCCCGTGCTTCTCATTCACTCGGCGACGAAGTTCTTCAAGGCGACCGCCGGCCGATAGAACCACGGTATCCTTGATTCCTTCACCAAGGCGTTCATGGCCTTCTCCGGCTTTGATGAACTCAATCGATTCCGGTGTCGCTGCAACACCAACGGCGTCGTTGATTTCACCGTCGGCAAAGACATAGTAGTACTCACAGGTGCGAGGACTGTTCGTCCAGAGTTCCTGAACTTCGGCCAGTGTGTCACATTCCTCCAGAGCACGTCGCATCAAAGTTGCCATCGGAGCGCCGTCCCATTGGCCTTCGCCACGGCCTCCCATTTCGCCGAGAGAAATCTTTTCAGCATTCATTCCGCTGACGCTGCCGATAAATCCTGCATAGCCAACGTTGGCAAATGGAATCTGTCCCTGAGCTTTCACGATGAAAGTCGTTGAGGCATCCTGCAGGCCAATCGTGGTCATGTAATCCAGAACTCGGCCGTGGTACAGCTTTCCATCTTTTGTGGCCGAACCGAAAACTGCAAAGCCAGAGCAGTGGAAGAGTTCCGGAAAGACGTTAAGAACCTGGACGATCTCTGGTTCCATTCCCAGCGAAGCAGCCAGAGCCGACGTTTCCCGCTTGTGTCGATCCGGAATATGTGGAGACAGTCGCGCATAAGCATCTTCCAGATCATGTCGGAACCAGCGTCCCGTTCGCACGACGTTCGCAGTGCCGAAGCTGTACAGCACGGACTCGATGCAACGGCGAGATTCTTCTGGCAGCAGTTCTCCATGTGCCATCCCGATCTGTTCCGGAGTTCCCCACAGAACCGCCACTCGCTGACCATCGACCCATTTCAGTTCACCATGCTCTGTTGTACGAGGCTTCATCGACGGCTTTGTCAGAGAATCTCCGGGCTGCAGAATCTCGGTCGCTCTTCGGATGCCTCGCAGCAGAGTTCGCTCAAGCTCATGACGAGGAAGCTCGGTCACTTTCATGTCGGGCCATTCGGTTGCGGACGGAGCTGTGGCCACTTCCGTTTTGGTCACGAGCGACACTTGAACGTTGTCAATTTCGGCGTCGATGCTGTTATCGGCGGGGAAAGTGATCTTTGCATTGCCGGTTGAGAAAGCCCCGGAAGCGTCATCATGCTTGACGTTCATATTGGCCAGCAGTCCACGCAGAGTTCCCTCGACGTCGCCTGCCGCAAGGACATTCAGCCCGAATCGTAGCTGAGTGAGTTTAGAATGGTCAGAGATCAGACGTTCGGCGATCGCGTTGGGGCTCAGGTTGTCGTCGTCAGGAGCATCGCCGGTTCCGATGAACACAACACCATGCTTCGGCAAAGCCAATGCGGTCACGTCGCTGCGACGGCGGATTGAGACAGCATAGTCAGCATGTGTCAGTTGCAGGTCGAAGCTCTGGTCGTCGTAGCGAACCAGACTGACTTCGATCGGCTGAGGCTTTCCATCAATGGGCAGCTCAATTTTTCCCGAGAGGTCAAACCTAGCCTGCTTGCCTGCAAGGATTGTGGCCAGCGGCTTGAGCCCTGAGGCGAGGTCTGCTGGCTGCTCAGCAACAACCAACGGGGCGGTGCAAAGGGCAGTGAATCCGAGTAACAGTATCAATCGCAATTTGTTCATGTCAGGCATCTTTCGGGGAGCTGGTGGTGACAGAAGATGTCTTTGCAGGTCGGCATCGCAAATGTCTATGAGAAGTGAATGAGCCGGTATTCGAAAAGCAGTTTAATGCTCGGCCGCTTTCTGTGCATCCACACGTTTCACGGATTTTTTGCGGTTCTTTCGGCCGAATTTCCTCATGATCAGCCGACAATTCCAGGAAAGGTGATTTCCTGCGTCCAGATTGCCGTCCGGATCGGGTATATAAGAAACACGAAGTTTGTGCGAAAATCGGGACATTTGCTCCAGTGGTTCTGCGCGAAGCAGGCTTGGTCCCAGTACACCGGAAAGCGACCTCGGTCGAAATTGATTGATTTCATGAAGCGAAAACGAAACGCATCACAGGACGATTTTGAAGACGATCTGGAACTCGACCTTGACGATGATGGCGATGACGATGGTCTGGAAGATCTGGAAGATCTGCAAGATTTGGACGATGGCCTTGATGAATTCAATCTGGAGCACGACAGCCTTGACGAGTTCAAAGGCGAACGGAAGCTCAAGTCTCATTCCGATCGTCTGGTGGCCGACTACACGTCAGAACTCAAAGGCCCGGATGTTCTGGTCGTTCTGCTGCATGGGACAACTCTCGCCTCTGCGCTGAGAACAGCTCGACCGGATCTCAACTTCACATTCTGGACTCCGGAGCATTTCTTCTTCCGGACGCTGCAAAAGTATCACGGTGATGCTGTCTCTGTGCAGACACCAGGAGTTGGTAAAACGACACTGGCTTGTACGGCGGATCTGCCTCAGGGGACTTTTGACGAAGCTCTGTATCCGACATATTTCGGCGATCCATCCGAGCAGGCTCAGGATCTGCTTCAGATGATTCATCAGCGTCTGCGATCCGGTGGACGCGTGATCGCGTCGACGAATAACTCCAAAGACAAATGGGTTCAGAGCCAACTGCGTTTGATCTTCCCGAGCGTCGTCGTCAACAAACAAAAACACGGTGTGGCCTGCGTGGCGACGAAGACGTCAGAACTGAAAAGAGTGCGTGGCTTTCGCGCGAGGTCTGCGTTCCGACAGGGGGCAAAACTGGTTTATGTCGAAAGTCGTCCGGGGATCTTCAGTCATCGTCGCATCGACGGCGGAGCACGAGCGTTGATCAAGTCGCTCGCACTGCTGAAGGGCGAAGCATCCGGCTCTGCGGAGTTCAATCCGTCGAAGATTATCGAAATGGGTTGCGGATGCGGGGCCGTCTCGCTGGCGGCTGCGGTTGAGTATCCCAATGCAAAAATTCTGGCCGTCGACAGTGATGCTCGGGCGATTGAATGTACTCAGATTTCAGCCAGACTGAACGAGATCACGTCGGTGGAGACGCTTTTGACTTCCGATGGAGTCATCCCGGAACCCAAAACCTGGGATCTGCTGTTGGGCAATCCGCCTTATTACTCGGATTATCGTATCTCTGAGCTATTCCTGCAGGCGGCGAAGAATGGCCTGCGATCCGGCGGGCGAATTCATCTGGTCACCAAGCTGCTGGACTGGCACGGCGCCAGAATGAAGCAGTTGTTTGCTTCGGTCGAGGTGCATCCAATCGGCGAGTACGTCGTCTTCACTGCTCGGCAAAAATGATGAGGCGTTGACGTGGCTGGGCGTCGCTCGATCCTGATCTTCGAATACCTGCTGGCGAGTCCGGGAGTATGGAAAGACGCCAGTGCCTCGATGCAGCGCGAAGCGGCGTCGATGCTGGCGGCTGTGGTCGATGATTTCGCCAGGCTTCCTGACGTAAGTCCCGTGGTCCTTGTCGCCTCCGACGCGCGGGAGATGGTCGAATTCAGAGTCCCTTTTTCCGCGTCTGCGGAGATGCTTTCGCTGACGGGAGATCCTGCCGACTGGCTGGCTCATCCGGATCGAGATCCCCGCAAATTCGCCGCGACAATGGTGATTGCTCCGGAATGCGGCGGTACGTTGGTTTCGTTGTTGCAGCAGTTACAGGCAGGACATTGGCAGTCCGTTCCAAACTTGAATGTCAGCTGGACGCTTGCAGAGATATTCACTGACAAGTTCAGAACATTTCAATGGTTGCAAAGATACGGGGTACCGACTCCCGTGACAAAAGCGATCTCAGTCGCAGAGTACAACGAACTGCGGCACAGCAGGCGTTGTCAGCATCTGTTTACTGATGGCCAATCCATGCCTGTGAACGAGGGACTGGGAATTCTTAAGCCGCGCGACGGTGTTGGCTGTGACGGCGTTTCATTTATTCAATTCGCAGACGATGAGTTCTCGACGACGGCGGAGAAATCAACGGCTGAAACGATATCAGTCGACACGACAGTAATCGAACGTCCGTGGTTGATTCAGGAGTATGTGCCAGGCGTCCCCTGCTCGGTTGGCCTGATTGGTAGGCGCGGGGCTGGACCTGCGACGATCCTGCCACCGGCTATTCAGAACCTTCGATTGCAGAATGGGATTCCGATTTATTGCGGCGGCAGAATTCCCTGCGATTTGGATTTGCAGAAGGCCATTCTGCCGTTGGCAGAGAAGCTGGCTTCTGCGGTTGGGGAGTTCTCCGGTTATCTTGGAGTTGATATCGTGGTTAGCCGAGCATCTTCAGGCAAATTGGCTGCCACGGTGATCGAACTGAATCCTCGACTTTGTACCAGTTATGTTGGGTATCGGAGAGCAACCGACAGCAACCTTGCTGGTTTGATCCTGCGAGAGCCAGTAGAAACCGAGATCCACTGGAGGGCCGCAGGAACCGCGTTTGAAGCCTGTGGTAAAGTAGATTTCTCGAATTGATTCCCGCTGATGGAATCGACATAAGCCATGATTTCCTTGCGGTTGATCTGTTGGAATTCGGCAGAAATTGCGTCTGAAGGCGACTTACCGGCAGACAGGGAATCGTGCAAACACGGAACTGTGAAAAGCATCCATGCGAAGGATGTTAAGTTTTTCCGGTCATGTAAGTCTTACCGAATATAACAGATAACCGTTACCGCGCTGCGGACGGTCTGGAGAGACTCTGCACACACAGTGGGCGAATTCGGGGTTAGCCGATGGCTGACCAAAGGGGCATAAGACCATGTGGAACTGGCGAGCCAAGAACGCACGAAAACGCACGATCAAGGCGACTGAATCAGAGCGAGTGATCGAGCATCTGGAGACTCGCGCGCTGCTGGCCGGAAATGTTGTCGCCAGTCTGAACGGCTCTCACCTGACAGTGACTGGTGATGCGGCCGATAACGCGATCGACATTACGATCCTGAACGGCCAGATTCAACTCCGTGGGTTGAGTTCCACAACGATTAATGGGGCCACAACCCCCTTTGTGATTGCGGCAGGGACCGACACGCTGTCCGGGAATGTCTTAATCCAGATGGCTGGCGGAAACGACGCGGTCTCGTTTACTCGCGGAATCAACTTTAATGGCGTCGTCGATGTTCATGGTCAGGCTGGCAACGACTCAATTGCCGCCAATGGAGTCACATTCAAGTCGCAAGCATACTTCTGGGGCTATGAAGGCAATGACACGTTCAGTGTGCAGGACACAACGGTTGATGGATCTCTTGTTATCCACGGGAATCAGGATAATGACCTGATCACACTGAAGACCGTTACTCTGAACGGTTCTACGGAAATCAAAGGTCAGGATGGCGATGATGGCGTTTCGCTGAATGATGTCACGAGCAACAGTGATCTGGCCATCAAGACGGGCTTTGGTGATGACGATGTCACGATTAATAACTCGAGAATCAACTCATCACTGCTGATCAAAACGAAGCAGGGGTCTGATGCTGTCATGCTGGACGACAATACGTTTGGCGGTCGGGCTCACATTAATCTGGGGCGTGACAACGACGGTGTGATGGTGCGAAACACCAATACCTTCAACGGTGCGTTTTCTGTGCAGGGCGGTGACAGTCGGCAGAATAGCGCGTCAGATTTCCCCAGTGGTGATGCCGTCAGCATTGACTCCGCGAACGTATTTAATCAGGGACGCCGCCTGCGCAAGACCGAGGCGACAACTGTCTCTACGGCTGCCAATGATCGATTCGACGCGGACAACACGGGTTTGATTGACCGGGCGACGGCCGCAGATACGGCCGGCAAAAATCAGGGCGGCATCTCCATTTCAGCCACCGCAGCAGCGGCCGATGCCGCCAAAGCCCTGACGTCTGACGGCGTACTGATTACGAAAGACGGAAACCTGACAGTCACGGGAACGACGTTGGCCGGTGCGACAGTCACTGTTGACGCTGATAACGATGGTCAGTTCGATGATGGCACAGTCACAGCGGACGCTACCGGGGCCTATTCGGTTCCTGTCGTTGTGACCCGGAAAGACTTGTACACAGGAGATGCGACGGCCAATGATCAGTTGACCGGATTGCAGGACATCAAAGTTCGCGCGACACTGAATACAGAAACGGCCGACAGTACCGTGAAGGTGGATTTGATTAAGGATTCAAACTCGCTTGTGAAATTTACGTCACAGGTGAATGCGAATACGACACAAGAATATTTCATCGAAATGTTCAACGCCGAAGCGCCGATTACGGTGACTAACTTCCTTGCTTACATCAATGCCGGGCGGTACGAGAACTCTATTATTCACCGGTCTGTGGCGACCGGTAGCGGTGCGAACGCGACTCCGTTTGTAATTCAGGGGGGCGGTTTCACTGTCGAAGATGGGCTTGTCAATGTTGTTCCTAAGTTCAACACCATCACCAGTGAGTTCAATGCGGCTCGAGGAAATCAGACCGGCACAATCTCGATGGCTCACCCGAGCAACACGAATCTGGGCTCAAGTGAGTGGTTCATTAACCTCAATAACAACACCGACCTTAATACCGACAGCGTTGACAAGCGTCACACCGTATTCGGACGCGTCGTTGGTAATGGAATGACTGTGGTTAATGCGATCCATGCTCTGACGGAAACAAACCTTGTCGATGAGACAGGTCTGACAGCGTTGACAGACGTGCCTTATCGCAAGACATTCGTGGACTTTGAGCGAACTCTCTCGGGCACGATCCAGACGACTGCGAACAGCACTTCGGTAGTCGGCGTCGGGACGAAGTTTACTACTGAACTCAAAGGTAATGTCGTCGCGGCCAATGGCCGTTCGCGAATCCAGATCAATGGTCAAACGTTCTTCGTGGCCAGCATCGACGACGATACGCATCTGACGCTGACTCAGGCACCGACAACGGCCGGTACAGGTGTCACCGCAAAGACAGACTTCAATAACGATAATGACTTCGTCAGGTTCTCGACAATTGCCGAGGTCCTCGGGAACTAACCTGCAGACCACACGTCAACTGGAGCAAATGGCCCTGAGCTCACTCGGTCGGCCCGCCTCTTTGGAGCGAAGAAGAAATGCAGGATTTCCTGACTCATATTCGCCAACTGGCGACGGAGCATGGGGTGAAGCTGCTGACGGCCGCAGCGTTTACTCTGGTGGGCTGGTTGTTCGGTCGTTGGCGTGCCGCGAGAAGCTGGAAGAAGCGAGAATTCTTCAACCGGCTCAATGTGTCCCTCAGTTCCATCCACGATGGAAAACTGCTGATCAGGACGGTCCTTGAGAAGACCTGCGAAGAGATCCTGCTGAACTCTGTGGCCGTTGATCAGTTGATCAAGGCGGCTCAGGGGACAACGAAGGAGAACCCCCTCATTCCTCTCCCCAAAGAGGATCGTTGGTTCTATCTGAATGCCGTCCTTAATGAGTTGTCCGAAACTTTTGCATCGGGACTGTTTCGCCGGGAAGCCGGTGAATCCTGTCGAGCGGTTCGTTATCTGATCTGTCTGACGAACGAATGTGACGGAGAAATTCGGACTCGCAAGGTTCGAGCCATGGTGGTTCGAAAAGACCTGTTGACCAACCTGCCAGCTCAACCGCCGGTCTTCGAAAGTCCTCACCATTCCATTCGCTGGACGACATTGCAGCAGTTGCAGAAGGCCTACGCCTCCGACAAGTCAAACTTCATTGAGGCAGAACTTGTCACCTGAAGGATTCTTTGGCGATTGTGATGTTCGCTTCACGTAAACATGTGGGTAGAGTCGCGGGCTTTGGCAGGTCACAAAAGCGTTGAAATGCGGGCGTTTTTCCGCAGTGCAGTGGCTCGGCAGGAGCCTCAACTTCCATGTCGACAATCATTAGCGACTGCACTCTGAACATGCTGTGAATGCCAGCATCAATAACCTCCGGACTCTGAGACATGCCGTCAGTTCACTTCCGCAAAACAGGAAAGTGACGCTATTCGTGACGGAGGGCTTCAATCGGATCCAGCCTCGCGGCCGAGCGCGCCGGGTACAGCCCGAAGATGATTCCAATCCCCACGGAAATCCCAAAAGCCAATGGCAAGCTTGAGGGCACGACCTGAGGATACATATCGTTGAACATTGTACTGAACTCGGACGCTGCCTGACCGTCGAAGAAAAATTTAGCCGCGATCTTCTTCATGCCATCGAACGCCAGTGGCGTCAGCATCCCAAGGACGACTCCAATCAGCCCGCCGCTGCCGGCGAGCACAATTGTCTCCGTCAGGAACTGCATCGTGATGTCCTGCTGCTTGGCTCCCAAAGCACGGCGGATGCCGATCTCACGAGTTCGCTCGGTCACGGTTGCCAACATGATGTTCATAATGCCGATTCCACCGACGATCAGACTGATCGCGGCGATCGACCCCAGCACCACGTTGAAGATGACTCGAATTTGTTCGGCCTGCTTGAGCAGTTCCTGAGGCACAACGACAGAGTAATCATTCTCGGCTTTGTGAAACTGCTTCAATGTCTCACGGATCACGTCAGCCGTGGGCATGACCTGATCAGTACTGGAAATCTTTAGTGTGACCTGATTCAGTTCCCACTCTTCTGCACTAAACGAACCCTGGCGACGATCCATATTCAAATCGCCCATGCGCACTCGCATGGTTTCCAGCGGGATGTAAATGTCGCTGTTGTATTCCTGCCCCGACATGCTGCCGCCGATGGCCGCGCTTGCATCCCGGGATTTCGTGACACCCACGACAGTGTAACGGCGGTCTGCGATTTTCACCGACTGTCCCAGCGGATCTTCGTACTGAAACAAAACGTCTGCTGTGCCGGAAGCGATGACAGCCACATTGGATTTTTCGCGTCGGTCCTTATCTGAAATGAATCGCCCCTGAGCCAGCGACAGATAATTCATGTCAACATACTCGGGCGTGCAGCCCACGATTCGACAATTCAGTTCGCGATGACGATAGCGACAAGCCTTCGTGAGTTCTCGAATGGGTACGGCCTGAAGCACCGTGGGAATTGTCTTTGACAGCAGATCAAAATCCGTCCGCTTCAGACCATACCGCAGTACGAACGCGTTGGAATTGGACTGACTGGCGTTCTCGCGAGGTGGCTTGACACTGCGAACGATAATGTTGGTCGCCCCCAGCTTCAGAACCTGCTGCTGAGCCTGCTGACTGGCCCCTTCGCCAATCGCCAGCATCGCGATGACGGAGAAGACTCCGAACACAATTCCAAGCATCGTCAGCCCCGACCGCAATTTATGCAGCATCAGGCTTTTGAGTGCGAGTTGAACGGTTCGAAGCAAGTTTGGCATGGGGAGCAGAGTTCTTGGTGCTTAGTTCTTGGTTCTTGGTTCTTGGTTCGTGGGGTCCTCTATCCGGGAAAGATTCCTTCGCCGGCGACGACACCATCCTTCATAAAGATCTGCCGTTTCGCCAGTTTGGCCACACCCGGCTCATGAGTCACCATAATAATTGTGCGCCCTTCACGATTCAGACGCAGCAGCATCTCCATAATTTCATGCTCGGTGGCGGAGTCGAGATTACCGGTCGGCTCATCCGCCAGAATAATCTCCGGATTATTCACTAGCGCGCGAGCAATAGCGACGCGTTGTTGTTGACCACCGGACAACTGAAAGGGCCGGTGATCCATGCGATCCTTCAATCCGACCATCTCAGCCAGTGTTTCAATCCACTGGCGTTCCTTTGCACCGATACGAGGATACCCGGTGCGATAGTGCAATGGCACCTCAATGTTCTCCAGAACCGTATACTGTGGAATCAGATTGTATGACTGAAAGATAAAGCCGATCAGCTCGTTCCGAATCGACGACAAATCATCGTCGGTCATTCCGGAGACGTCCTTGCCGCCGATAATGTATTGGCCACGAGTTGGTCGATCCAATGCTCCCAGCAGGTTCAGCAGAGTACTCTTGCCGCTGCCCGAAGAGCCCATAATCGCCACAAAATCCCCTTTGGGAAATTGTACAGTGACCCCACGCAGGGCTCGGACCAGTACTGTACCCAGCAGGTAGTCTTTTTGGATGTCGATGACTTCTGCGGCGAGGTCCATGGGAAGCAAGTCTTCAGTGTTCGGTGTTCAGTTTTCAGAGAATCGCATCGAGTCACTGCATCGGCGAACTGTCATGTCTGCCGGATCCAGTGTCCCCATTGCACATCACTGGGGGCGTCCCTGACCTTGCTGCATTCGCTCACGGAAGGATGCCTGCATTTCTTCCAGAGTCAGTTTGCCGTCACCATCTTTGTCTGATCGATCAAAGAACTCCGGACGAGGATGCTCCTCTTTCGTCACGATGCCATCCTTATTCTTGTCCATGCTCTCAAACATGACTTTCGGATCGGGTGGACCACCGCCACCTGGTCTGCCCGCACCCGGGCCACCTGAACCCGGGCCGGCACCGCCAGCCGCAGCTCCGCCGCCCGGTGGACTACCTGCGGCGGCACCTCGTGGCCCTTCGCCTGCGGCAACTCCCGGTGACTTGCGATCCGGGGTATCCAGTTTTTCCCGATTCTTTTCGGTCTTCGCGTTGATCTCCGCCTCAAGAGCACTCAGCTCTTTGGAGAAATGAGTTCGCGGGCTCATCACAACAGCTTCGCCATCGGCCACCCCGTCCAGCATTTCCATAAACTCATCGTTGGCGTCACCAACTTTCAGTTCTCGCCGCTCCGGACCTTTTGGAGTAATCACATAGGTAAAGTATTGTCCCGAGTACGAAACCACGGACTGCACAGGAATCTGCAGTACGTCCTGTTTGCGGTCTTCCACAATAATCCTGACCTGAGCCGTCATGCCTGGCTTAAGTTTTCGCACGCGAGACGGCTCATCAAGAATTTCGATGATCGCTTCGTACTCTTTGAGGTCAGTATTCGGCCAGCTTCCGGGAACAGGCACTGACGAAATACTCTGCAGCTTGCCTCGATAGGGATCGCCCGGGATTGCATCCACCTCAATTTCAACAGGCTGACCAACAATGACGCGACTGATTCGAGACTCATGAATGCGAGCATCGATCTTCATGTGTTCCAGATCCGGCAGATTGATAATCGCCTGACGTTCGCGTACGGAAGCCCCTTCTTCGATCACAACAGGTTCACTACCGCGGCCACTGTTCTGAGCGGCATAGACAACTTCACCAGCCTGCGATGCGACCAGTCGACACGCGGCAATCTGACGCTGAAAGAGTTCCAGCTTTTCCTGTTCAATCGCCAGTGTCAGCTTCGCGGCATCGTAAGCCGCCTTCATCTGTGTCATCAGAGCTTCGCCTTCCAGGCGGGCTCGTGAGGTTTCACGCTTCGTGTCCTCAGCGGTCTGCATCAGCTCACTTTCCTTGCGGATTTTGGTGAACTTTTCAAGAACAGACAATTCGCCGGACTTCACCTTCAGCACGATCTGAGACTGCGTCACTTTCAAACGAGCACTCTCGAGCTGGTTCACGTTAGCATAACCCAGTCGAGCCTGGTCGCGAATTCGTTCGTACTCTTCCTTGTTGATCGACAGCTCTTCTTCCGTCTTCTTGATATCACCCTTGATCGTTTCAAGAGCCTGCTGATACTCGCCGCCTTCTGACTTGTAGCTGATGTTATCCAGGTCCGCGAGCTGTTCGGCCAGTTTGGCCTTGGCGACATTACTCTCGTTCGTCGTCTCCTGAATCTCGATGTCCTTGCCGGCCTTTTCAAGATTTGCGGCAGCGGTCGTATTCTTGATCTGCTGCTCTTTCTCTTTCTCGACCAGTGCCGAGGAATCCAGTTCACAGCAAATGTCACCCGCGATGAAGTCGCCCTTGCGGAGCTTCTGACGATCTTTCACCAGCATCTTCGTGAATTCACCAAAGACAACTTCGTAGACTTTCTCCGTGCCGTCTTCTGCAACGACTTTGACAGACTTTGATGATTCAGAAGCACTGTCGACAAACTGGGCGATACCTTCAAACTCAGCCACAACCGGAGCGTTGACCTTGCTGCCTTCCGGGATCAGCGAAATGATTGTCGTTGACCCTTCCACTCGATTGCTGAGCGTTACGTTACGCAGGCTGTCGATCGTGCCGTTCTCCGTGATCATAATCCGGAACGGCGCTTTTTCGGCTTTGGCCGTGATGAAGCCTGAGCCGACGACTTCTTCCTCGCCTGTAACCAGTGTCATGACCTGCTGGCGAGTTGACGGCACAATCATGACGGCCGCCGCCGATGCCAGCAACAATGCCAGAATCACCAACGGAATGGTTTTACCTGAACGTGGAACAAAACGTGAAGCAGTTACTGCCATATTTGCGCGGAGCATCCTCAGAGACCTCATTCAAATCAGTTCTGTGGTTCCGGAACGGGTAGGACGACATCGGGAGGGCTTGCAGGCGAGGAGACATTTCCGCCAACCGTCAGATTATCCATCTGAAGGTAAAACGGATCGGTCCAGACTCCGCGAGGATCAATCTCCATGATACCCATATCACGGAAGATGTTAAGCCGATTTGTCTCGTAAGTGACCCAATCGGCCACAAGAGAGTTTTGAGCCTGCAGTACCGAATCCAGAGCATTGACAAGGCTCAAGGCATTCGTTTGCTGGCCACCGGCCGCCTGTAAAGACGCACTATCATATTGTAAAGCGGCGTTTCTCACGGTGGTTCGGTCGATTTCCAGACGGTACTCCTGAACCTGAATCTGCCGCCAGCTCGCGCGAATTGACTGCTTAATGCGGTCTTCCGATTCCATGTAGGTGCGTCGAGCACGCTGATAGTTCACGAGTGCCTGTCGGTAAACGTTTCTTTCCAGTACCTGGTCGAGCGGAGTGGTGAACTGTACCCCAGCGCTGTGAGCTGTGCGGTTCTGAGCATCGGGATTTAAACCTTGTTCACCACGAATGGTAATGTCCAGCCCGGCTTCCAGAGCGTTGGCTGCGATCTCAACACGACGACGAGCATCCATGACCTGGGCTCGCACATTCATCAGGTCATGTCGATTCTCCAAACCAATCGCAATCACTTTTTCGATGTCCGGAACGTCCATCGTGCCATCCAAAGTAAACGGGACCACGGCGATCTGCTCAACTCTCAATGCCGCCTGAATCACCTCCAAACTCTGAGACATTCGCAGCAGATACTTATCGCGAAGATCACGAGCACCGCTGATGCTCTCCCAAAGCAGTTGTTCGACAGAGTAAGACTCAAGAGCCGCCTTGTTGCCGGTTCTCGGCAGTTCACTCCAGTTCTCAGGCAACTCCGTCAGTTCGATCAGACCATTGCCGCTCTTGTCGAGCTTCCTCAGGAGTGCGTCTTCCGATTCAGCATCCAGCATTTCCTGCAGCATGGTGAGCATGCCACTCCCAAACGCGAAATCGCGCTCCGCAAGTCGATACTGTCGCAGATCGTTTGTCATCCGTTCGAGAAGACGAGTTCTTTCTGCCTCGCTGCGGAAGTATCTCATGCCTGGCTCAGCGGCACGCCAGTCGTCTTTTGTCAGTTCAAGGATCTGCTGGATAGGAAGAAAGTCATTCTTCACCTGCACAACCCCGACTTCGTAAAGCCGATCGCGCAACCGATTCAGTTCGCTGACGTACTTCTTCGTCGCAGACAATCTTGGAGGAAGCTCTTCCATTACGCCCTGGCCGACCACAGGCAGCAGTTCTTTTCCGAGATCCTTCTGCAAGGTCCGCAGCTCAGTTTCCAGGTTGATCAAGTCCCAGCTGATCAACGAAAACGGCTGCAGCAGCGATTCTTCAACTTCCAGATTTACATTTGGCGGAAGGCCCACAAGTATCTTGAGATTATCCTGCTGATCGGCAAACCGCCGCTGACTGTCCGCTAGATTCGCCTGATTTCGATTCAGTCTGTCTCGCAACTGCAGGAACGAGAGTGATGTCACCTGCTGCTTCTTAAAGTCGATCAGTTCCTGAGCCTTCGATTGGTAATCAGCATCATCCGATATCGCCAGAAGCTGTTCGCCCTCGGCGTCAGACATGTCTCCCTGCCATTTCAGCCACTCCCCATCGTACGAAAATTTTCCCTGCAGAGCTGGCGGTACCATCAGCCCCTTAAATCCTTCCAGTGAAGATGATACAACGCCCGGCACTCGAGTATCTTTGACCTGCTGCGCTTCAAGCTGTTCTTCCAGCTGACGGATATTGTTTTCCGTATTGATAATCCCCTGCCGCTGTTGAAGCAGGTTCAGATAACTCACGGTGACCTGAGTAAACAGCGTCTGTCGGAACCGCGCGAGGACACGGGCCGCATAAAGGACATTGCGTTCCGTTTGAGTCAGGGCCTCCAGCACAATCTTGCGGCCAGCTCTGAACAACAACGGCTGAGTAAAGCTGTAGCCAATACTTGGAGCCGATGACTGTGCTCCATTGCCCGCGAAGACCCACGTGACGGAGTTCGCAATGTCGACTGCGATCTGTCCGCCGGTCGGCAGCAGTTGACTCACACCGAACGCTGCCCCCATCGTTGATGTTGCCTGGCCAGCCGAATTCGTGCGAGTGTTAAAGCCAACGCCTGGCTCTGTCCCGGAGACTCCCAGAAATCGCACACCCAGTCGGAATCGCTCGGCGGTGAGTGTTAACGCTGCCAGATACAGATCTTCAATGTTCGACTGGTACTCACGACTGTGAATCGAGGCCAGATCCATCGCCTGAGGAAGATTGATCTTCAGCAGTTGAACCTGCGCATGACCTTCAACCGGGTCCACTCCATTCATCTGAACGCCGTAAGGTTGCAGCCACTGCGGATTCTCGATGGCAAAAGATGTTCCCAGCTTGTGCCAGCTCTTGTAACCTTTCTTCCCATTGACGCAGTGCATCAGCGAATGAGCCGCTGGATCGTCCGGGGGCAAGGGCTCCTTGTCCGGATCGTACGGATCAAAGAAGCGACTGCGTGGATCCGGTGTCAGTTCCATCCGCGGAACTTCCCAGTGCGGATTGTTCAGCTTCTCGGCGACCGCGTTATACGTATCCTTGTCCGCCTGCTTCCGCCAGAACTGGCGCGAGCATCCGGACATTCCGGGAATGCTCATGGATCCAAGCACCAGCCAGGTTAAAAACCGGCGACTTCTTCGGCGCGAAATTCGGGTCAGCATCCTGCTGCTCTCCAATGGAGAACGCTCGTCCCTGAGCATTCTTCCGGAAAATGAGTCGTCGTGAGACCCAGCCCTGACGGTCCGTCTGGTCCTGAGTTTCTCGTTCGTCCCAGGGTTCCGCCTGGTACGGTTTTATCGATTTCGACTCACACAGCGACTGTGCTTCATTTGATTCGCCTACAGTCGACACAGCCGGAAGAATCGTTCCCCGTCGCGCGACGAGACCGCTACCACTGGTCCATCCCCAGCAACAGACACGACCGGCATAATCCATCCTGCCGGTACAATCGCACAGGTATTGCTACAACCGGCAGAATCAATATGACCGTTACAAATTAACAGCCACCGTTATTTTGCGGGGGTTTTGAGTCGGAGATACTGCAGTCGCCCCACATGCCACATGTAGTCGGGACCAAACCCCGCTTCGCGCGGCCATTCATTCTTAACGGCTTCGCGCAGAGCCTTCATCGCGGCCACCGGCTTGTCTTCCACAGCATCGTTCAGTCCCACATACAACTGCGCATAAAACAGCCGGGATTGTCGCGACGATTCAGGCAACTCCGGCGAAATTGACTGCAGCACCTGATCTCCTGTCAGTGTGCCTTCGAATAACTGATATACCTCGCGAAACGGAGGCCGGTCGTCTTTCTCGTACTTCAGCAGCTGCTCGCGCGCTTTCTCTTTACCAAATGCAGCTCGATGCGACAGATAGCGCCAGATTCCATTTTCCCGGTCGACATTGTCGAACGAATGGTACTTATCAAACTGAGCTGCCGCATCTTCCGGATGTCCGGCCAGGTACATTGCAATGCCCAGTCGCCAGTGAGATGCATCAAGGTCCGGTTTGAGTTCTGACATTTTCTTATAGTCCGTCTCGGCTTCCGCAAACTTACCGAGAAACATCTGCAGATCACCTCGACGCGAATACTTCCCCACGGCATCAGCATCCGTGTCTACAATCGCCGGAAATGCTTTCAACTGGCCGTCCAGTTCTGCAGTCAGCTTTTTATTCATCGCCATGATCTCTGCATCAACAGTTTCGGCGGCTTGTGTATCCTTCGCATCGACAGCGACCTCTTTACCGTCGTCGACCGCAGCATCAGTCGCGGCCGCAGTGGTCATCAGAAACGGCAGAATGAGCAGATTAAGAACACGACCCGTGTTGATTCGCATGGGGAAATACTTTCACTAAGTCTTACCTACAATGCACTACTGACTTCATGGTAGCGAACACCCGGCGTCTCCAACACTCTGCGAGCATCATCGTTTAACGGCAAGCCACAGGCGACAGTGTTTCTTATCCACCATACGGCCATTCGAATCGCGTGTTCACCGTCGTAGCAGCCCTGCCAATCTCGCCCATCGGTAAACAATCTTCACTCGTTAGAATCGCACTGACGCCTGTGGCTTGCCGATAAACGAGGTCTTCAGTGGCTCAGACTCGCGTCGCTCGACAACTCGGAAACAATTGCAGCAACAGTGCTGCATCAGGTCTGAGGGCGTATTCACTGATCTCAAAAGCTTCGATGAATTCCAACGCCTGCCCAGCATCGCCAAATGCTTTTGATACTTCATCGCTAAAATGAGAGACACGCGGCCTGATATAGTTTGTGTACCACGTTTTTAGCCACGCCACACGTCCCGTCTGATCCTCTGGCAGAGTTTCCAGAATGCCCTGCTCATACGCCAGCCACTCAAAGACCTGAGAAGCATGACAGGCTAACATCGATACGATTGTGTCGATATGCTCTGCGATGTTCAAAATCATCTCCGGCTGCATACGCTGGGGTTTGGTAAACAGGTCCGGCATGTACGCCACCACCGGATCTTTCTTCAATGCGGGTACGTCGGGGACGATGAGAGGAACCTTGACAAGATACGACGCATCCTGCACGCACTGACCAACCGCCCGATGGTCGGGATGATAGTCATTCGGTCGATGAGTCAGCACGAGGTCGGGCTTGAACTGCCGGATCTCACGAATGATACGATGACGAACTTCCAAAGACGCCTGTAAAGCTCCATCCGGAAAGTCCCAGGTCTCATACACAGCACCGATAACTCGCCCGGCCGCCGCCGCTTCCTCTCGTCGCAGACGAACAAGCTCTGTTGATTCGCGAGTATGATGGCCGGCACCCCCATCGGTCACCGACACCATTTTTACCTCGCGTCCCATCGCTCTGTAGATGGAAGCAATTCCACCGGCATGAAATTCCGCGTCGTCAGGATGTGCTCCCAGAATTAACAACCGCGGTGCATTCATTGTCATCATTGACTCCTTGAGAACAATCGTCTCATTATTCGTGAAGCTGCATAAAGTGAGGCCGGGTGTTCGCGGGATCTATGATTCATATTATTCCGCCAATCGTGGCCCCGCACAGAATAATTCGCCAAAGGTAGTGCAGAGACGGCCCTCGAACCAGCACGGCAAACCACTCTCTCAATATCACAATCATCAACTTCACGCCGGCAGCAGTCGAAGAAAACTCAAGTCGCATCCTTCAGTGATCTCCGCCTTACCTGAGGATGCGACGCCCGTACTTCGCTTCGCTCAATCACACCTTAACAATCCCATGCCCCGGCTGCCGAATCGACAAAGCCGCGTCGAAATGAGATCAAAGGTTCTCGACTTGTGTACACCGGCGGTTGCCCTAGAATCGGGGCGCGAAATATGAAGTTATCTTTCATCATTCTGGATTTCTGATCCAGCTCAGGTTCCTGTCATGCCCGATGCTTCTGGTCGACTGATTGCGATTGGTGATGTGCACGGATGTGGACATGCCCTGCAAGTGCTAATAGAAGAGATCGCTCCCACTGCCAACGACCAGATCGTGTTTCTGGGTGACCTCATCGATCAGGGACGTGACACCTGCGCGGTGCTGGAATTCATCATTGAACTTCGCAAACAGTGCAGCGTCTTTCTGATTCAGGGCAATCATGAAGAAATGATGTTGTCCGCTCAGGAAAACGAAGGCTCACTGCGGTATTGGGAAAACTGTGGAGGTGTTTCCACATTGAACTCCTACCGCTTCGGTGCCCTGCTGAAGGATATTCCTCCAGAACACTGGGAGCTGCTGGCGACTTGTCAGCCGTATTTTGAAACCGATCACTTCATCCTGACTCATGCCAACTATCGTCCCTCCGTTCCGATAGACCAGCAGGAGTCATATCAATTGCGCTGGGCACTGTTTGAACCAGAAGAAATGCAGCCGCATTGCTCAGGAAAGACAGTCGTCGTCGGACATACCGAACAGAAGAACTCCGAAATTCTTGATCTGGGTTTCGCGATGTGTATCGATACCGCCTGCTGGCGTCATGGCTGGCTGACTGCCATTGATCTGCATTCCGGAAAAGTCTGGCAGGCCAGCCGCTGGGGAATCATGCGAGAAGAAGGCGAACAGTCTCATCGAGGCATGGTGCCCGTCCTGCGCTAATTCTGTCGCCGATCTTTTGTTTGTTCGCCCCTTGCGCCCGGTATCGCGGGCTTCAGCCCACATTGTCCACTTCGACCTGTCACGTCGGCTTCAGCCCACACCCGGTTCGAGCTTCTTTGTTGCGTGGGCATTAGCTCACACGCCGTTCACTCTGTTGCATTGCCGATTTGAAATCTCAAATTTGAAATTGCCGACCTCCAACACCTACACAATCGGCAGCACATCCACATTCACAATCAGGCGATGCTGCCCACCGCCCATAAACACGCCCGTCAGTGGCGGCACGTCACCGTAATCGCGGCCCCAGGCGAGCGCTATATGGTCCGTCGAACACAGTGCGTCGTTTGTCGGATCCACATCCGTCCAATGGCCACTACCACAATAAACCGACAGCCACGCATGTGACGCATCGGCTCCGACAAGTCGAGGCTGACCTTCGGGGGGAATTGTTCGCAGATAACCGCTCACATACCGCGCGGGAATTCCCAGAGATCTCAACATCGCGATTTGCAGATGCGCGAAATCCTGGCAGACCCCTCGTTTCAAACGGAACACTTCCGCGACAGGAGTATTCACCGTAGTCGCCCGACTGTCGTACACAAAATCGTGATGAATCCTGGCCGTCAGCTCGCGAACGGCCTCCATCATCGGCCGTGAAACGGTGAACGACTGCAGAGCATACGCCCGCATTTCCGAATTCCAATTGATCCTCGGCGACGCAAACGCAAACTCAATTGCATCGCGATCATCGTTCTGAACATGCTGTTTGATCGTCGCCGCAATGGACTCCCATGCCGCGGAACAGCTTGCGGGAGCAGTGTCAGGCGGACGAACCGTGACCAATGTTGTCGCGGTCACATCCAGTCGCTGATAACCTTCATTGAAGGAAAACGCATGCACAGGATTGCGAAACGAATCGACTCGTCGAGTCTTCACGGACGGCTCGGGTGAGATCGTCAGCGAAAAGCTCTCGACAAACTGATGATCCACCGGCCGAAATTCCAGCCAGGCCTGATTGTGACCGATCGATACAGCTTCCTGGCCCGCATAACTTGTTTTATGGGTGACTCGATATTTCATTGCGAACCTCCCGCAATGTCGGTGATCTGTCGAGGTGTCCCGGAGTGCACCAGATACTTTCGTGTTAACGTGTCAGACAGAACCGACATTGTTTCTTCAACCGTTTTGAGCGCACTTTGCACACTGCGCGGCGTCGGTGCCGATAGATCATCAGTCGTCAGCATTCGCACCGCATGAGCGGCATCCATGACCAATCGCATTTCTTCCGACCGTAACGGACGAGCTTCATAACCCGGAAGACGATCCACATGCTGCACCAGCCGTTCGATCTGATAGGCCAGTGATCGAGGATTCGTTTCATCTGTAATCGCGAGATCCAGCACGGCGTTTCGCTGCAGATTATCCCGGTAGCGAAACCGATAGGTCATCCGTACATCCAACACTTCCACCAGCGTCTTCAACGTCCCTGGCGATGCTCCGCCACGTTTAATCTCCGCGGACAGCAACAACCGAGCTGTCGCACCGGCTCGTTCAATGCATCGGCCCAATTCCAAAAATCGCCACGAGGGCCCTCGATTCATTCCATCAGCAATCAATCCGCTGACAGAAGCAAGGTCGCCAACCAGAGAATTCGAGACGTTAACCACATCGGCCAGATCACGCCAGTCTTTCGTCTGCGCGGTGCGAAATGTTTCAGCAGAGACGTTGATTCGATGCCACGTGTCCGGACTAATCCAGTCACGGACCAGAGAGGCCAGTCGAGTCAAATCGCGAACTGTTCTGGCCAGACCACCGTATTCCGTCGGATCGAACATTGCGATTGGCAACGCTTCCGCCAACGTCGGAAGCTGCGACTCCATACCATCCACAACAAATCCCGGTTCCAGCTGCCCCTGCTCGCTCAGGGCTCGGGCCAGAAAACGAATCTCGGTCAGATCCACATTCCCTTCACCGACCAGCCGTTCCGAAAGCGCTCGGATCAGGCGGCCCAGAAAGTCACAGCGATCGATCGAACGCCCCAGCCAGAACAGGTTGTCTGCGACACGGCTTGGAAACAGAGCACTCGTCCGACGAAGTTCCGCTGGTTGGTCCGTTGGAGCCAGCAGCGACACCGGGTCGACCTTGCGTTCGGCGATCACCCAAAGATCTTTGCTGCCGTCACCGGCAGAGACCGACAACTGCATCGGCCCCGAATCCGGGGCGATACGAATCAGTCCGCCCGGCATCAGATGCCACTTCGCTTCATCTTCGACCAGAAACGCACGAACCGCGGCGTGCCCGCAACGAATTCCATTCTGCGTCCACACCGGAACACCAGAACGTGAAATCTTCTCCTGCGCGACCCAGGCATGCGGAGCCGCCTCAACACGAGCCCGCACTTCCTTTTGTTTTTCAGACGTCAGATCGCTGATGATAAATTCTTCGTTACCGCTCTTCTGAAAAGCTGGCTTCAGGACCAGATCGTTGAAGCGCGAGGTCACAAGGCTGAAACTGTTTGCATCGCCGCACCACCATGTGGAGATGGACGGCATCTTCAGGCTTTCACCCAGCCATCGTTCACAGATCTGCGGCAGAAACGCCATAAACACCGGTGCCCCGACGATGCCGCAGCCCGGAGTATTCGCCACGGTCACGTTGCCCGATCGGATGGCATTCAATAATCCCGGAATGCCATGCGCGGCGTAGCCGCCAAGTTCCAGCGGATCCAGACCGGATTCCGCACATCGGCCCAGCACAATGTCGACCGGGACAAGTCCCGACAGAGTCTTCAGGTACACGGTGTCGTTGCGAACCGCCAGGTCTCCACCTTCCACCATTGTGTAACCAAGGTATCTGGCGAGATACACATCTTCGAAGTAATACGGATGCGCGGGACCGCTCGACAATAAAACAATTCGGGGGCTCTCTATATTCCGGACCGCTCGACGCCGCAACGCGTTCTGCATATGCACGAAGAACGAAGCCAGTCGCTCCACCGGAATCTGCTTGAACGCCGATGGCATCGTTCGCGAACTGACGATCCGATTCTCCAGTGCGAACCCTGGACCGGCCGGTGCTTCAGAGCGATCCGCCATGACCCACCATTGACCATTCGCTGATCGTGCGAGTTCTGCGGCATAAAGAAACATTGGACTGATATCAGGACGGCCCAGCCCGCAAAACGGTCGCAGATATTCCTGATTGGCAAACAGCACTTCGGGCGGTAACAGTCCCTCCTCCAGAAGTCGCTGAGGTCCGTAGATATCTGCGATGACCATATTGAGCAGCCGGGCTCGCTGACTCAGAGCCGCTTCAATGACCGACCAGTCGGCCGACAACATGAGCATCGGCAGCAGATCAAGCCGCCACGGCCGCGCGCCTTCGCCGCCTTCGGTGGCCGAATGATAATTGACCCCGTTCTCGCGCAGCATGCGATCGGCCTGTTCGTTTCGCCGAGCAAACTCGGGCTGCGGAACATTCCGATAAGCATTCAGAAACTTTTGCCATTGAGGTCGAGGCGTGCCGTCCGAGGCAAAGACCTCGTTGAAAACGAACGCCGGACATTCAAAAGTAAGTTCTGTCCGTGCGTTCGAAGTCAGTCCAGTTGCCATTCCCGCGTCTTCCGATAGGCGTCATCGAGTTGCGTGGGACTTCGATGCGCCATCATCAAATGAGTTGTTCCGTCACCATTTCACAACGCATTTCAAAGGTTCACGCGTCGAAGGTCCAGCGTACACGGAAAATCAGGCGAGATGTCCGGGATTTGAGGGATCAAAACTCCCCCGGTATGCCCCATCCTGAAGAATCGACCGGCTCTGCGACTTTCCGCTGCCAGAGCATTGACGGGAATTCCCTCCGGATTCAGCCCGCCCGGATGCTCAACGTGGTATTGGCAACCCCCGAGAGATCGTTTGTTCAAAACGTCAACCAAATCAATGACCAACGGCGTGTGAACAGCGATCATTGGATGCAGACAGCTTGGCGGCTGCCACGCTCGATATCGAACGCCGCCGACGTATTCTCCCTGAGTTCCCGTCGACTGCAGTGGCACTCTCACCCCGTTCACAGTGATACATTGACCCTGTGAGAACATGCCCGTCACGCGAACCTGCAGGCGTTCAAGAGACGAATCGACAAAGCGAGTCATCCCGCCGCCGCCGGGTTCTTCGCCCAGAACGTACCATGGTTCAAGAGCCTGACGAATTTCGACATGAACACCGTTGCTGTCAAACGTGCCCATCAGCGGACATCGGAACTCCAGATGCGTTCCAAACCAGTCGGCCTCAAAATCGAGCCCTGCTGATTTCAGAACGCCAACAACCGATTCGATATCTTTCCACAGATAGTACGGCAACATAAATCGATCATGAATCGCATTTCGCCAGTGGATCAGTGGTTCGCGATAAGGCTGTTGCCAAAAGCACGCGACCATGGCGCGAACCAGCAGTTGCTGAGTCAGACTCATGCGCGCATGCGGCGGCATTTCAAACCCGCGTAATTCGACAAGTCCCAGTCGTCCGGCGGCATGGTCGGGGGAATAAAGTTTGTCGATACAGATTTCTGCGCGATGAGTATTCCCGGTGAGATCCACCAGCAGATTGCGGAAAACTCGATCCACAAGCCAGTTCGGAATCCAGCCACAGCCCGCTTCCGGAACCTGTCGGAACGCGATTTCCAGTTCGTACATCGCATCGTCCCGACCTTCGTCGATGCGCGGCGACTGACTGGTAGGTCCGATGAACAATCCCGAAAACAGATACGACAACGACGGATGATTGTTCCAGAATCCAATCAGGCTCTTTAACAAATCCGGCCGGCGCAAAAACGGACTGTCGCCCGGGGTCGCACCGCCAAGAACCAGATGGTTGCCGCCACCGGTGCCGGTATGGCGACCATCGAGCTGAAACTTTTCTGTGCCCAGGCGGCACTGGCGAGCTTCCTCGTAAACAGTTTCCGTGATCTCTTTGAGATGCTCCCAGTTGTGAGCCGGATGAATGTTGACTTCGATCACTCCCGGATCCGGAGTCACCTTCAACAGTTCAATTCGCGGATCATGTGGCGGAAGATAGCCTTCGATGATGACCGGCGTGTTCAGAGACTCAGCGGTCTCTTCAATCATTGCCACCAGTTCCAGATAATCTTCCAGAGTGCCGGTTGGCGGCATGAAAACCCGCAACTGCCCGTCACGAGGTTCCACGCACAAAGCCGTGCGGACAACGGGACCTGCACCGAGCGGCAAATTGGCGTAGTCATCGCTGGACTCTGATGGATCATCGATCAGCCCCAGTCGCTGCATCACCTGACGCTGCGGCGGTTTTTCCGTATCACGCGTCTGAGCTGCTAAACGCTCGGCTGCAGACTTGCGGATTTCTGCATAGCCCGGCAGCGGTGGCCTGTCAGCAAATGGATCTCGCACGTAGACCTGCGGCAGCCCGGAACCAGCGAGCGGCAATGATTCCAGAGGCAAGCGAAGGCCCATCGGAGAATCACCAGGAATCAAAAACAGTCGGTGCGAGCGAAATGGCCAGAAGCCGCTGGTCCATTTTGCACTCGCCTGCCACCACGCGCGAGTCAACGGCAACACGAATCCCACAGGCCGGCTGATGCCACGTTCGAGCGCTCTGCTGAGTCGACGACGGTCTTCGCTGTTGTCCGGATCAAATTTTTCCGGGTCAACATCGATGGGCAGTTTCTGTTCAACCTCAAGCATGTGATAGACATCTTCATACGCCGGACGGATCCAGCGATCTTCCACATGCAGTCGGTCTGAAAGCTCAATGATGAACTCGGCCGCGAGTTTCTCGTCGGCGACCGGCTTTTTATGGTCAGTCTTGCCTGCGGTGAGGCCAAGGTCAGCCAGCAATTCCTGATTCTTCCAGATCGGCTGGCCGTCTTTTCTCCACAGGCAGGTATAAGCCCAGCGAGGCAGTGATTCGCCCGGGTACCATTTCCCCTGGCCATAATGCAGCAGACCACCGGGACCAAACTTTGCACGCAGTCGACGAATCAACTCATCGGACATTCGCTGTTTGTGAGGCCCCACGGCTGCCGTGTTCCATTCCGCACCTTCCATGTCGTCGATGGAAACAAAGGTCGGCTCACCCCCCATCGTCAAACGCACATCGGCCGCATCAAGTCGTCGATCGACTTCTTTGCCCGTCGCGTCAATTCGCTGCCATGCCTCTTCCGTGTATGGTTTGGTGACACGAGGATCCTCATGAATCCGTGTCACCGTCATTTCGAAGCCGAACTCAACTTCTGATTTCTCTACACCGCCTGAAATTGGCGCAGCCGTCTGAGGCGACGGTGTGGCCGCCAGAGGAATATGGCCTTCGCCGGTCAGCAATCCGGACGTTGGATCAAGCCCCACCCAGCCCGCGCCGGGAAGAAATACTTCCGTCCAGGCATGCAGGTCGGTGAAGTCAGCCGTTGGGCCTTCAGGACCTTCCAGTGGTTTGAGATCCGCAGTCAGTTGAATCAAGTATCCCGAAACGAACCGCGCGGCAAGTCCGTAGCTGCGGAGCAGATGAACCAGCAACCACGCAGAATCACGACAGGAGCCGGAGCGAGATTTCAATGTCTCTTCCGGAGTCTGCACGCCGGGCTCCAGTCGAATCAGATAACTGATATCCTTCTGGAGTTTGGTATTCATGTCGATCAGGAACGAAATCGTGCGACGCTTTTTCGCATCGAACGTCGCTCGATAATCCCGAAACGCGGCCGTCTTTGAATAAGGCTGCAGGAACGGCTTGAGATCCGTCGCCAATTCTTCGCAATACTCAAACGGAAACTCACCTGCGTCATCGTCCAGGAAGAAATCGAACGGATTGACAACCGTCATGTCGGCGACAACATCGACCGACACTGAGAAGGTTCGGGTCTTCTCCGGAAAGACCAGACGCGCAAGATAGTTCCCGTGAGGATCCTGCTGCCAATTCAGAAAATGGTTCTCGGGCTCAATCTTCAGCGAATACGCATCGATCGGTGTTCGTGAATGCGGTGCAGGGCGCAGCCGAACCACCTGAGCACCGAGAGATACCAATCGGTCATACTGATAAACAGTTTTGTGGTGCAGGGCGACTTTGATGGGCATATTAGAAAGGTGTCGTCTCGTTAAAAGGTCTTTGGTCCGGTTGTCCAACCGATCGAACCAGGCTCAAGATCTCTGCCTGGGATAGGTTCGACATACTTGTCCGACTTGTCCGACTGCAATTCGACGGGCAAGAATGCCCATCCTACGGTTCATTCGAAGCCGTGCATCACACTAATACATCGTCTGGATCTGACTCATTGAGTTTTCTATGGTTGGGGTCGCAATCTGGAAGAATGTTTCGGAGATGGCCTGGCCAACAGAATTCAGGCGAGTCTGAAAGTCATCCACAAACTGATGCAGGCCATTGCCGATGATCTCTGTCGCTCTGGCGTAGTTCAGTTGAGACGTCATCTGGCCCAGCAACTGCTCGGCCGGATTACTGAACGAGTGAGACGGTGTTCCGGAGATCGCTCGCAGACAGCTTTCCGCCTCGCGAACACAGAATCGCAGTGAACGTGGAAACGAAGAATTCAGAATGAGAAAGTCGACCACGTTGGTCGGCTGAATTCGTCCGTAGGCCCGTCGATACGTTTGCAACGCACTTGTGGATTCCAGCAACGCGGCCCACTGGACAACATCCACCTGCGAACCCACATGTGATGTATTCGGCAGCAGAATAAAATACTTCACGTCCAGAATTCGCGATGTCTTATCGGCGCGTTCCAGAAGGCTGCCGATCATTGAAAAGTTCCAGCCTTCGCCTCGAGGAGAAGTTGCCACGGCAACACCGCTGGTCTGATGAGCCGATCGTTTGATCTGTTCGAGAAATCGATGAGGCTGCTGAACAACCTGAGCCTGTTCCTGCGAAGCTGCACGGACTCGCAGATAAAATCGGTTGATGGACTCCCAATATTCAGTCGTCAGGTTTTCCTTGATTGCTCTCGCGTTCTCGCGAGCTGCCGCGAGACAGCAGGAAACAGAGTTGAGATTACGGCGATCAAAAAGCAAATACTGAATAACGTTTTCGCGAGTCGTTTCTGTGTAATGCTCCTTGAAATTCTCGGCATCACCACCTGCGTGCAGGAGTGAAGACCAGAGAACATCTTCGCTGCCACGATATCCCAACGCGATATTCAGAGTCACATCGATGAATCGAGCTTGATTCTCAGCTCGTTCCAGATATCGACTCATCCAAAACAACGAATCCGCGACTCGGCACAACATGGGGGTATGTCCGTTATGTTTTCAGATACTGCCTGGCCGTTCACAAGTGTAACCGTACACCACAGCGAACACACCGTTCAAGCGACCGTACAATGGCGCTTTCTCGACAGAACTGCTCAAAGTATTCCTGTTGTAACCTGCTGATTTCCAAGCAAAAAGATGTGTTTGCTGAAGAATCAGGCAGGGCAGCCAGTGGGTCAGGCGAAGTAGAACCACGGCCATGTTCTGCTGTTCACAGCGGCCATCGTTTCATTCGAAAGCGACTGAAGCTGGGTCAATTGCGCAGAGAACTCGGAGCTGACCGTCCATTTAATCAAATCGCCCAGTCGCTGAATCTTGCGCCCGATATCATCGGCTGGCAGTCCGGATTCCCGAGCAGTTCGCAAGGCCGTCACGGCCGATTCCTTCTCCGCCAGTGTTGTGCGAAGCGCGGTTTCTGTGTCTGATGAGAAGACGTCGGTTCCAAGATATCGTTGAGGATTGAATTGATAATCGCGGAGGTTGTCTGAGATCTTCTGCAGACGAGATAACTGCTGACGTTCCTGATCGAACAGGTATCTTGACGCGCTGGCAACGGAAAACGGAGTCGGCTCCACGTTCCACCAGGCACGTATAAACTGATTTGTGAAAAAATCGTAGTGGCCACCACCGGTGCCGTGCACAAACAGATCGCTGAACAAGATCCGCAGTGTGGCAGTGATCAGGCCACCGCGAGGAATCAGTTGTTGTGCACCGACCAGCAACGTAAACAACGAAGCCGCTTCATTGCCCGGCAGTATCTCCGTGATATCTGTTCCATTGGCTTCCAGAAATCTTTCAAAGCCCTGTTTCCGGATCGACACAATCTTGCGCGTTCCTCTCACAGGATCGACCAACCAGAACGGCAGTTCGCAACAGGATTCTTCGATGCGGAGATTTGGAAACGGATTCGCGGCGTTACGAATCTTGTGCTCTGCTCGAAACGTCTCCAACGCGCTGTTATAGCAACGAGCAAACTCGAAGGGCCGTGCGAGCAATTCAGCGAAGAACTGCAACACTTCGGGAAACGAGCAGATGGTTGACAGCGGGATCTCCGGCATTCGCCCGGCAATGCCTGCGTTCCACCGCACGATCAGATTGGCCTCCATCATCGAATCCGTCGCCAAAGCCGCGTATTGCTGCGCGATCTGCAGGAAACGCTCCGCTTCGAGGTGGCATCCACAATTCTGCAGTGCGGCTTGAGCACGTGCGACTTCAGTCAGGATCAGGTCTGCAGGTTTGCGACGGCAGGCACCCAACAACGAGGACTCAACGCTGAAGGATCCTGTTAATGCTGACATCTGCGACGACGTTGTCAGCGACGAATTCGGCTGTGTTTTATTGTCCAACAACTGAAACGGCGCGTCGGAGTTCGGGAACGGGAATGCTCCGGCATCGCCTTCATCGGTATCAATCACAACGGCGACGGCGAGAGCATGGTGTTCGAGTGCGAATGTTTCCGTCGTCTGGTACTTGAATGTCAGACCCGAATGAAAAATAACCGGCTGATGTCCTGTCACGATCAAAGGCTGTGAACCGGGATCTCCTGAGATCGCTTGAACATCTTCAGCAAACAAACCGGCCGCACGACCAATCTCCACCAGATTCGCTCGATAACCGATCGCCGCCTGTACTAACCGTCGTCGCGCGCTGTCGCGCAGCGTCTGCAGTCGTTCGTTGTGCAGAACACAACGGACTGCAGGCCACTGTGAAAGCGGCGGCTCGAGCAATTGTTTTTCATATGCGGATGACATGTTCGATAACTTCTGGTACTCAATAAAACTCCGCCACCGGGTTTACCCCAAAATGGCGTGGACTTGGGCTGTGTTTCGCAGCGTAGAGGCGAAATCAGAACGAAATTTGTCCCAGGAGTGGTGCAAAAGCCTCTGGACCACCTGGGCAGGCCCGGTGGCAATTTACTCTGCATCAGGAATTCACAATCTCCCGAATCACATGACCATGCACATCGGTCAAGCGCCGAGCGATCCCGTTGTGGTAATAGGATAGTCGCTCATGATCCAGTCCCAGCAGATGCAAGGCGGTTGCGTGCAGGTCGTAAGAGTACGTTGGATTCTCCGCGGCCTTAAAGCCAAATTCATCGCTGGAACCATAACTCGTCCCGCCTTTGATGCCACCGCCCGCCATCCAGGCCGTAAACACGCCAGGATTATGATCGCGGCCCTTTTGCTTTCCCTGCATAAACGGCTGACGACCAAACTCGCTGGTACAAATGATCAAGGTTGACTCCAGCAGCCCTCGCGATTTCAGATCACTCAGCAACGCGTGCACGCCGGTGTCGAGAACTCGGCCCCAGTATCCATGATCACGAACGATGTCTTCGTGAGAATCCCAGTTTGGCCGTATCTTTTTGGCACCGGTGTTTTCTGCCCCGCAGAAAATCTGCACAAACCGAACACCTCGTTCCACCATCCGCCGAGCCAGCAAACACTGGCGTCCAAATGGCCCGATGTCTTCGTCTTTCAGAGCATAAAGTTCGTGAATCGACTGATGTTCCCTGGAAAGATCCACCGCCTCCGGCGCGCTCAGCTGCAGCTTCGCAGCCAGTTCATAGCTGGCGATGCGAGCTTCCAGCAGAGTATCCTCACTGCGTTCTTCCGCGTGGCGACGATTCAGCATCTGCAGGAATTCGCGTTCAGGCTGCTCGTCCGTTCGCTGGCCTCCGGGTGGAAATAAATTTGCAATTGGATCCTTGTGGGCCGCCGTTTCGATCACGGTCCCCTGATGCATTGCCGGCAGAAATCCGGCTCCCCAGTTGAGCACTCCTCCGGGCGGGAGACCGCGCATATCCGGTAACACAACGTACGAAGGCAGATTGTCCGTTTCGCAACCCAGCCCGTATGTCACCCACGAACCCATGCTGGGAAAACCAGGGCGAATGAAGCCACTGTTCATCATGAACATCGCGGGGCCATGCAGAGCCGACTTGTTCTGCATCGAATAGATAAACGCCATGTCATCGACATGCTGGCCCATCAGTGGAAATAAGTCACTGAGCCAACGACCGGATTCGCCATGCTGACGAAATCGCCAGAAGCTCCGAGCATACTCGCCGGCCACTCCGGCAAACGTCTGTTTGCCGAGCTCTGCATCAAACGCGGTCCCGTGTGACTTCTCCAATTGCCGTCGATAATCCCAGGTATCCACATGGCTGAGACCGCCCGGGCAGAAAATCTGAATGACCGAAGTTGCTGTGGCCGGATGATGAGCATCAACTACTGATGTCCGTGCTTGTTCATCTGCAGCGACCGCAGATTTTCTCTGCAGCATGGCCGCGAGAGCCACGGCTCCGAATCCATCGCCCGTCTTTTGCAGCAGATGTCTTCGAGATTGCTGCGATGCAAACGACCTGTCATTCGACAGCCGACCAGACTGTTGATTCATTTGATTTGTCCCAAAGAAAACAGCCCTGAGGAATTCACCGCAGGGCTGTTTGCATTCATGTCATCATGTTCCGAAAAATTACTTCGCGATAACGCGGGCCATTTCCAGAACCTTGTTGGAGTAACCCCACTCATTGTCGTACCAGGAAACCAGCTTTACGAAGGTTCCGTCGAGTGCAATGCCGGCTTCAGCATCGAACACGCTGGTGCAGCTTTCGCCAACGAAGTCTGTCGATACAACCTTGTCGGTTGTGTAAGCCAGAACGCCCTTCATCGGGCCATCAGCAGCAGCCTTAACAGCCGCACAGATTTCTTCGTAAGTGGCGGACTTGTTCAGTTCCACAGTCAGGTCCACAACAGACACGTCTGAAGTTGGAACTCGGAACGCCATGCCGGTCAGCTTCTTGTTCAGCTCTGGAATCACCTTCCCCACGGCCTTGGCAGCACCGGTGGAAGAAGGAATGATGTTTTCCAGAATCCCGCGACCGCCGCGCCAGTCTTTGGCACTTGGACCGTCAACGGTCTTCTGTGTCGCTGTCGCCGCGTGAACAGTTGTCATCAGACCTCGCTTGATGCCGAAGGAATCGTTGATGACCTTCGCGAGCGGTGCCAGACAGTTGGTTGTGCAGCTGGCGTTGGAGATGATCGCCTGACCTGCATAGGACTTGTCGTTAACGCCGTAGACGAACATCGGAGTGTCGTCTTTGGACGGAGCTGACATGATGACCTTCTTAGCCCCGGCTGCCAGGTGAGCCTTTGCAGTGGCTTCATCAAGAAACAGACCAGTTGATTCAACAACGATGTCTGCGCCAACTTCGTCCCACTTCAAAGTGGATGGATCTTTGACGGCGGTCAGGCGAATCTTCTTGCCGTTGACGATCAGATTTGTGCCTTCGGTGGACACTTCACCTTTGAAGCGACCGTGGACAGAGTCAAACTTCAGCATGTAAGCCAGGTATTCTGGCTCGAGCAGGTCGTTGATACCGACGACTTCGATGTCCTGAGAAAAGTTCTGGATCGCAGCGCGGAAGACCATTCGTCCGATGCGTCCGAATCCGTTAATACCGAGTTTAATCATGGAAATGCCGTGTTTTTGATGTGACAAGTGACAGAAATTGACGAGGAACGAAATGGTAACGCTCTCGCCTGAAAGCGCCAATCGTTCACGGGAGTCAGCCGAAAACAGTCCTGGATTTGCAGTTAATTCGCTTCCTGCACCGCCGCTTCAGCACCTGGAATTCCGGGCTGTCCGGGCATTGGCTGCCCCGGCATCGGCACGCCTGGCTGACCGAGTTGAGGCTGAGCGGTTTTCATCAGTTCTTTGAGTCGTTCCTGAATCAGGCTGAGATCGACACTTTTGTCGACCTTGATCACCTGGACCACTGACGAAGAATCAGCAGCCTTGTCCAGAGACTCGATCATCTCTGAGATTGTATCCATCAGTGTTCCGGCCGAAGACACGATCAAGGTATTGGAAGACTCATCAATGCCGATCGACAGCAAACCCTTGAATCGAATTGGTTCCTCTTCGTCTTCGCCGTTTTTCTTTTCCCCGCCCGGCAGAAACGTCACCAATCCGCCACTTCCCTGACGCTGTCCGTTCTTGTCGTCCTTCTCGAGAGCTTTGTCGTTGGAACTGAGCAGGTCACGGAAGACATCCTTGACCGCTGCGGCGACAGACGTTGCCCTGGAATGCTCCAGACGAAAGATCGTGGTGACTCGCATTGATCGACTATCCGACGGTTCCGGCACGTCATAGATCTTGATCAAATCTTCAATCGTCTGCAGCTGCTTCGCATCTGCATCACGCACCAGAATGGTGCTGGTGAAATTGTCGGAGATAAACTGCGGCTGACGACGCTTCGATAATGTGCGATTGCCTTTGACTTTCTTTTCTGAGGGCATGATGCCCCAGAATGGGTCGTATTCCAGAGTGCTCTTCGTTTCTTCGTCCGTCTTAAAGAAGTCTTTCAGATTGAGCGTTACCCACGACGGTGTCGCGTACTCCAGTCGGAACACTTTAAAGCTACGGCGAGGCGCGGCGATTTGGGAAATCAGGTCTTCCATCTCCGCCAGCGCCTGTGGATCCTTGCTGCTGACAATCAGTTTGCCATCGGGCGTCACCGAAATCCTGACCGGAGAACCCTCTTCCATGATCGTTGCCGCATCACGCTTTAAAGAGAGCATTTCAGAATCGGGTTCTGAATAATCCTGCGATGTGGCATCCTCTTTGGGTGCGGCATCCAATTGCTTTCGCAGCTTTTCAATCAGAGCGCGGCTGATGCGCGGCTCAGATTTTTTCGCTGGAGGTGCATCTTCGTTCGAATTTTCCTGCCCGTCACTCGCAGGAGCAGCATCCTCAGGCGTTGCCTGCGAACCAGCCTCGCCGCGGGCCACCGATGAGGCGTCTTCATCTGCTAGTCCGGTTAAAACCGCACCTTCATCGAGAGTCGTTTTTTGTTGAGTTGCCCGGTGAGTTTCCAGGAGAAGATCGAAATCTGCTCCGGGGCGGATGTCCTTCTTTGACTTCTGAGATTCCTCAGACGCGAGCGTAGTCGTTCCTCGGTGCCAAACGCGTACTCTGGATGAATCCGGTGGACGTTGTGAATCGATGGCAGTGGTCGATGTGTTGATTTGTCGTTTGTCTTTGCCCGTTCGCTGAGGCTCTGCCTTCTCGGCATCGCCGTCCTTCAGCATCCGCTTTCTGGATCCTGATTTTTCACTCGATTCATCAGACTGTGTTTCCTCCTTCGGCTCCTGCGGAGGAAGATCAAACTCAATAGCATTCCCGCGTCGCCAGTATCGCTGCAGACGTTCTCGGAAGTCGTTCAAATCTTCGTCCGGGTTCAGATCGAAAACACGAACCCCATCATCGGCTGCATTTGGATCAGGAAGTTCTCCCAGCTTGATCAGCAGATCCTGAATCTCATCCATCTCGATGTTGTTGGCGTTGACCAGCAGACGATTGTTTTCGGTATCTGCTTCGACTTTAAACGACGGCTCTTTGACGGACTCCTGATTATTCATCCCGCCAAAGTCAAAGAACCCGTAGCGCCGTGACATCGGGTTCTCTTCCTTCTCCTCTTCCTTGCCCATCAACAGACGAATCGTGCCCGCGACATATTCTGCGTCCAGCCGCCGCAATGGAATTACTTCGATCTTTCGTGAAGACTGATCCAGCTTTTCGACCAAAGAAGTAATCGTGAGATGATCGGCTAACGTGGCCCAGGCAATGATCGATCGTTTTTGCTTGTCGACCTTCAGGACTGTTGCGGGATCCAGATCGCCGAGTTGCTGCAGCAGGTCTGCCAGGGTCTGGGGATCGATGGATTCCAGCCGGTAGATCTTCATGCGATTGATGTTGTCCAGCAAACTGCCTTCGCGGCCGCTGACGACATCAATCTGCTCGATGGCTTTTTCAATAATGGCCATCTGATCGGGCGCGGCCTGAGCCAGAATCATGTTCTCCTTTTGATTCAGCACCAGCCGAGTTTCCACTTTTGGCCTTGCCCCCGCGGCCCCCGGAGTTGCTCCTGCCTGTGCGGCGGCTTGTTGCATCTGGGCCTGCATTTGCTGCACCATCTGCATCATCATGTTGGGATCCATGTTCATCGCGCCGCCATCGGCACCACCACCGGGATCCTGTAGCTTGAGCAATTCACGGAGCATCTTAATGACGTCATCGGCTCGACGATTCTGCAGATGAAACGCACGAACCAACTGCTCCTCACCATCCCTCGATTGTTCGGATTCAATCAGCTCCCACAACTGTCGCAGGCTGATTGCAGTGTCGATGACTTCGAGGCGATTCGTTCGACTGAGCTTGTGAATCTGCCCGGCTGAGCTGAGCATCGGCTTGAGTTCTTCGACAGCCTCGTCAGCAATCAGCCAGTCCAGATCAAACGACACTTTGCACATCGTGTGATCAGGCAGTTTCGCCAACATCTCCGGGGTGACTCGCTGCACCATCGCCGGATTGAGTTCTTTGACTTTGATGATCGACATGACTTCGCCGGCGACGATCATCGTGAAGCCACGGCTCAGCAGATGACGATTGATCAGATCGCGAGCTTCCTCCATGGTGTATTCGCGAGTTGTGATGAGGTTCAGCGAATCTCCGGGAAGTTCCTGCCAGTCAAGCGATAATGCGGAGGCATCAGACAGCCACTGCAACACAGGTTCCCAGGGCTGCCCCTTGATGTTAAAGGAAACTTTTCCGTCCGGGTTCCTGCGTATTTCTGAGTCGATCGCCTGAGGTACAAACTTATCCGCTGTGGGACGTTTCACGGAGGCATTTGCAGAGGCATCTTCTGGCTTCGCTTCTGCGCCGGGCGTCGGCTGCCCGGGCATTGGCATCGGCGTTGATCCATCTGTCGGTGGTGTTGCGGGCGTTGGCGGCTGCGGGGACGGTAACTTTGGTGATTCGACGACAACTTCATCCGAGGCAACTGCCGCAGCAGGCTTGAACTCATCTGCAACGACGACCGCGTGTAGCGTCAGAAGCCCCCAGGTCACGATGGCTGTGATGATCTGAAGGCGGTGAGCAGGAATGTGCTTTCGGCTGGCGGTCGACGCAAACTCCCGGGTAGCACATTTCGCCACGAGTTGCTTTACATTGTCATGAGGAAGTTTCATGGGCCAAACCGTCGCACTTTCCCAAATGATTTTACGTACCACTCATTCGGGACGCAGGTTTTCGAAGACCGGGCGGCCGAGGGATTTTGTCTGGTTATTGTCCGATTGCATCCCTCAAAATCAACTTCTGTTGCCGGAATTACCCTGGGTCCGACGACTGTTCACCGCCGGTTTCGGAAAAATCCGACCCTCACGGCTGCTATTTGGCGTTTTCGAATGTAACCACCACTACTAAAGCGGCACGGCGCGAGCCGTCCGGTGAGGACCTGAAAACTCTGATACACCGATTTTTCCGTTCAAACGCATCAAATCACGAAATCACTGAGTCTCTTAGGAACAGTCCCGAAATAACCTCTGGATTTTCCTGAGGCGAGACATCACAACCCGACGCGTCAGTTTTGAAGTTGCGAGTTTCGGCGCTGAGGTTGTTCACTTGCGGAGAAACACTGGGATTTATCACAACCCGAAGCGTCAGCGAGGGATTTACGGCAACCCTGCGTAAAACGCAAAAGCACAATCCCTCACTTACGTTTCGGGTTGGGATGACCACAAACGCGCAACTTCAAAACGCGTCAGCGAGGGATTTTTGGGCCAGACGTCGATCCCTCGCTGACGCGTCGGGTTGTGATATCGGGAACTTATTTCGGGACTGCTCCTGAGGGGCAAGACATCAATCGTCAGTGCGACCCAACGTTTTCTGACATTCACCGTGGGGCTCGCGCCCTTACGCTTTAAAAACTGCGGACAATCCGCATCATCCGGCACCATTGTCGCCCGACCACCGATTCTCACGTTGATATATTGTCAAAATGACCGCGCCTTTGCCCATTGATGTTGTCCTTCCGAATCTTGTGGCGGCATTGCAGACTTCGAATTGCGTCGTTCTGCGAGCCCCCGCTGGAGCCGGTAAGACGACTCGAGTTCCCCCTGCGTTGCTGATGGCCGGACTGGCTGGCGACAAAACAGTTGGGAAAAGCAATGGTCAGATCGTGATGTTGGAACCTCGCCGCATCGCCGCGCGCACGGCAGCACGGCGAATGGCGTTTGAATGCGGCGAACGAGTTGGCCAGACGGTGGGTTATCGAGTTCGCTTTGAAGAATCGGTCAGCCGGGACACTCGCATTCTGGTGGTGACTGAAGGAGTCCTGTTGCGGCGATTGCAGGATGACCCGTTTCTGGAAGACATCGAGATTGTCGTCTTCGATGAATTCCACGAACGACGGCTCGACAGCGATCTTGCCCTGGCGATGGTGCGGCGAGTTCAGCAGACCGTGCGACCGGAACTCCGAATCGTTGTGATGTCGGCGACTTTGGATCCGACAGCGATCGCAAAGTATCTCGGTGATTGTCCGATCGTCGAAAGCGAAGGCCGACTGCATCCGGTTCGCATCGACTATCTTCGTCCCGGAGATTTGCGTGCGGGCGAACGTCAGCAGATGACAGACCTGGCGACTCGCGGTGTCGAAACGGTGCTGCAGCAGACGACCGGCGATGTGCTTGTCTTCCTTCCCGGCGTCGGCGAAATCATGAAGACTCGCACCGAGCTGGAACCGCTCTCAAGTCGGCATAATCTGGAAGTGCTGCCGCTCTTTGGTGACATGACGCCCGAGGAACAGGATCGAGTTCTCTCGCCATGTGATCGTCGGAAGATCGTACTTTCGACGAACGTCGCAGAGACATCCGTGACGATTGAAGGAGTCACCGCCGTCGTCGATACCGGTCTCGCGCGGCAGATGAACTTCGATGCCGACGTGGGTCTCGATCGACTTGAACTGACACCGATTTCGAAAGCCTCCACCGATCAGCGGGCCGGACGAGCTGGTCGTACTCAGCCCGGCGTTTGCCTGCGATTGTGGGAAGAGTCGGCTCAACGCCGTCGCCCGGATTTTGATGCGGCCGAATTGCATCGAGTTGATCTTTCTTCAGCCGTGTTGCGGCTGTTCGCGTGGGGCGAAACGGATATCGCGGCGTTTCCATGGTTCGAAGCTCCGCCTGCGGAATCCATCGACCATGCCGTAAAGCTGCTGCGTTTGCTTGGTGCGATCGACGAGTCGGGCATTACATCGCTGGGGCAGATGATCGTCCAGCTTCCTGTCGCTCCTCGTATCGGCCGCTTGCTGGTCGAAGCGTTTCGATTGGGACTACCGGATCGAGCCGCTCTGATGGCGGCGATGTTGTCGGAACGCGATCCATTCCTGCGCAGCCCGTCAGCGGATAGAAATTCTCGCGGTGCTGGAAATCAGGGCGGTGGAATACGCACGACGAGCATTCATCGTTCACGATCCGATGTGCTCGATCGCTTGCACGCCGTCGAGGATTTTTTGAGTACCGGGCAGACGAATTCACCGTGCGGCGAGATTAACCGCAACGCCGTGCGCACGCTGACTCAAGTGGCGAAACAGATCTCCGAGGCCCTGCGGTCCAGGAAGCATAATTCAGAAGGTAGGCCGGATCGAGCGGAGCGAGTCCCGGCGTCCACTGCCAATGCCGGAACTCACGTTGTTCGTTCCGGCCTACGAATCACTGACGAACTGCTTTCGTCGGACGAAGTTCTGCTGCGAGCACTCGTTGCCGGATTTCCGGACCGAGTTGCTCGACGGCGCGATGTCACGAGCGACAAAGGTCTGATGGTTGGTGGTCGCGGAGTTAAGCTGGGACAAAAGTCGGCAGTGCAGAAGTCTCCGTTGTTTCTCTGTGTCGATATTGACGGAGCGGGAATCGAAGCCACAGTCCGGCAGGCGTCCGAAGTGCAGCGCGAATGGTTGCCGCAGGATCAGGTTCGAAGTGGCGAAGAGTTATTCTTCCATCCATCGCAGAAGCAGGTGGTTGCTCGTCGGCGAGTTTCCTTTGCGGATTTGATCCTTGACGAATCTCCAACGGCCATTACCGATCGCGAGGCAGCAGCCGAAGTCTTGTTTGACGCGGCGAAAGGACAACTGGAGTCCGTGATCCCGTCCGACGACGATGCGTTCTCAAATTTCGTGGCTCGAGTTCGCTGCCTGAAGCAATGGATGCCAGATCTGCCGCTGCCGGCATTTGATGATTCCACGATGCTGGAAGTGCTGCACGAGTTATGTCACGGTCGCCGCTCGTTTGCTGATCTCAAGTCCGCGCCGTGGTTGTCGACGCTGCAGTCGAAAATGGATTATGCTCTGGTGCAGACGATTGAGCGAGAAGCCCCGGAGCGAATTACGGTTCCGACCGGCAGTCGCATGCGTCTGACTTACGAAGAAGGTCGTCCGCCAGTGTTGGCTGTGCGAATTCAGGAGATCTTCGGCATGAAGGCGACTCCTCGCATCGCGGGCGGTCGAGTTCCCGTGTTGCTGCATCTGCTCGCGCCAAACATGAGACCTCAACAAGTCACCGATGATCTCGCCAGCTTCTGGGCCAACACGTATGAAGATGTTCGCAGGGAACTGAAACGCCGCTATCCAAAACACTCCTGGCCCGAAGATCCGTTGACGGCTCCTCCGGTCAAGAAGGGGCCGAGTGCGTGAATCCTTCGCAGCGATTCGGTACACTTTTCAATCCACGGGCGTATTGCTCGTGTTGCTCTGTGTGCGTTTGCCCTTGATGGGAGTTTCAATCAATGCTGCGACCGAGCCTTATACTCGTTTCTTGTCTGACTGCGATGACTCTTTGTGCGGCCGATGAGCTGACGCCCAACCGCTCGCCGGAGTATTCCGCCGTCCCGATCGGCGCGGCTGTTGTGGACATCACGCCCGATTATCCCGTGCGACTCACCGGCTATGGCAATCGCATGAAGGAATCGGACGGGGTGGCAGCGAAGATTCATGCGCGAGCGTTGGTGATTGGGGAACCCAAAGTAGCCGTCTCGCTCCGCCGAGACGAGCCTTTATCGGCGCCGCAAAGCTCAGGAACGCCGGCAGCCTCAGCGAGCGATTCGGCAACTGACAACGCGGTATTGGCGGATCATGCGAACACTGCAAGGCTTATCTCGACGGAGCGAGATGGCTACACTGTTCTGATCACCGTCGACAACTGCGGTGTTCCTCTCGAAATGACCGAAGCCGTCTACGAACGCGTCGCCGCGAAGTACAACATCCCGCGGCAGAACTTTGCGATTTCGTCCACCCATTCTCATTCCGCGCCGTGGTTGCGAGGATTCGCGCCGAACATCTTTGCGGAGATTCCCGATGACCACGCGGCTCATCTGGCTCAGTATGAAAAAGAATTGACGGACAAGCTTGTCGATGTCGTCGAAAAAGCCATCGCCAGCCAGCGGCCGGGACATCTGTCTTACGGTTTCGGCGAAGCGGGCTTTGCGATGAATCGACGAGCCCTCGCGAATGGCAAATGGTCAGGTTTCGGTGAAGTGCCGGATGGGCCAACGGACAAACGAGTTCCCGTGCTGGCAGCCTATGATGTCGAAGGAAAGCTGATCGCGGTGCTGGCGAATTATGCGTGTCACTGCACCACGGAAACCGGCGAGTTCAATCAGATCAGCGGCGACTGGGCTGGCTTCGCCGCAGATATGCTCGAAGCTGATCACCCCGGAGCGGTGGCGTTAATTGCCATCGGTTGCGGAGCTGATGCGAATCCGTCACCGAGAGGAACTCATGAGCAGGCGAAGTTGCATGGGAGCACGCTGGCGGATGAGGTCACGCGCATTCTGGCGAGCGGCAGGGCGTCAGCCCTCCGAGATCACGCGCCTGATGCATCGAAAACAGAACAGGAACAGAACGCACTCGGAGGGCTGACGCCCAACCGCTCGCCAAACGCATTGTTACACCCCATCAACCCCGCCATTCTCTGCAACATGGCTCGCATCGACCTGCCACTCGGGCCGATCCCGTCGCGAGAAACCTGGGAACAGCAAGCCAAAGAACCCGGAGTCACCGGTTCGCGAGCTCGCTACTTTTTGCAAATGCTCGACGAAGGCAAACCGATCCCGACCACGATCCCCGACTATCCCGTGCAGACCTGGTGTTTCGGCGATGATCTGGCCATGGTCTTTCTGGGCGGCGAAGTGGTGGTGGATTATTCGATCCGGATGAACGACATGTTCGACAGCGATCGGCTATGGATAAACGCGTACTCGAATGATGTGCCTTGTTACATCGCCTCGGCGCGAATTCTTCGTGAAGGTGGTTACGAATGTGATTCGTCGATGCTGTTTTATCGACGGCCGACAAGATTGGCTCCGGAAGCGGAAGATGTTCTGTGCGATGCCGTGCAGAAGATCATGCCGCACAAGTTTTACTCGGAGAAACTGCAGCAGGACTTCCCGGCTCCCAGGAGTCCCGAGGAATCTCTGAAGACCATGACGACGAAGCCGGATCTGCGAGTAGTCCTTGCGGCCTCGGAGCCGCTGATTCGTGATCCTGTTGCGTTTGATTGGGATGAGCGAGGTCGGTTGTGGGTTGTGGAGATGGGTGATTATCCGAAAGGGGATCCCAAAGTAGCCGTCTCGCTCCGCCGAGACGAGCCTTCAACGACGCCGCAGGAAGCAGGATCGCCCCCGGCCTCAGCGAATACTTCAGCAACTGACGATGCTGCATTGGCGGATGAAGCGAACACTGCAACGCTTATCTCGGCGGAGCGAGATGGCTACCGAGGTCGCGTGCAGATGCTCGAAGACACCGACAAGAACGGCGTCTACGACAAGGCTACGACGTTTCTCGACAACCTCGCCTTCCCCAACGGCATTCATTGCTGGCGAGGCGGCGTGATTATCACGATGGCTCCGGAGGTCTTCTACGCCGAGGATACGGACGGCGATGGGAAGGCCGATGTTCGCGAGACAATGTACCGAGGTTTCGTCGAAGGCAATCAGCAACATCGAGTTAATGGCTTGCGGTGGGGATTGGACGGTTGGTTGTATCTGGCGAATGGAGACAGCGGTGGTGAGATTGCAGGGACGGGATATGTGCCCGGAACATCGGCGAGCGGCAGGGCGTCAGCCCTCCGTATCGATGCGCCTGATGCATCGCAACAAAACAAACTCGGAGGGCTAACACCCTCCGCTCGCCAAAACAAGGACGCACACGGAGGGCTGACGCCCAACCGCTCGCCGGTGAGTTTGCGTGGCCGTGATCTTCGCATCAACCCGGATACGAACGAACTGGACACCGTCTCAGGGCAAACTCAGTTTGGTCGCGAACGCGATGACTTTGGAAACTGGTTTGGCAATAACAACTCCAACCCGATCTGGCAGTACGTGCTGGAAGATCGTTACGTCCGCCGGAATCCGTTTGCCGGGATTTCGCAGGTGACGGCGCCGGTTGCTGTGGCTCCTGGAGCAGCTCCGGTTTATCCCACAAGTCGCACGCTGGCTCGGTTTAATGACTTTGCGTTTGCTAATCGATTCACGTCCGCCTGCAGCACGATGATCTATCGCGACAACTATCTTGGCGAACAATACTACGGCAACGCGTTCACATCCGAGCCGGTTCACAATTTGGTGTCGCGGCTTGTGATGACTCGCGATGGTTACGGTTTCAAAGGCGAACGAGCGGCCGATGAGCAGCAGTCGGAGTTTCTCGCGTCGTCCGACAATTGGTTTCGTCCGACAATGATCAGAACCGGCCCCGACGGAGCGATCTGGGTCGCCGACATGTATCGTGCGGTGATTGAGCATCCAGAATGGATCCCGCCCGAATATCAGCGGAAGATGAATCTCTACGCTGGCAGCGACATGGGGAGAATTTATCGCATTGTGCCAGCGAGCGAATGCTGTGGGGATTCGGCGAGCGGCAGGGCGTCAGCCCCCCGAGAAAACGGCACTGATGCTTCGCAACAACCAAACCCACTCGGAGGGCTGACACCCTCCGCTCGCCAGGACAATGATACACACGGAGAGCAGACGCCCAGCGGCTCGCCGGAGTTTAACGATGGCGAGCCTGCATTGGATGACGAAGCGAACACTGCAAGGCTCATCTCGACGGAGCGAGATGGCTACTTTGACAAGCCGTGGAGCGAGATTCCTTTGGTCCAACTGCGGCAGCGGGTTCAAAGTTCCAATGGCTGGTGGCGTGATACCGCGCATCGGATATTGATGCACCGAATTCATGAACTGGACTCACGAGATATCACGGCGCTGGTCCAGTCGGCAACGGGTGACGCGAATGAAGCGGTCTCAGTTCAGGCTGGTTCATTGTTGTCGTCTATCTGTGAGCACCTCGGTTCCGAACAGGCCATTGCAGCAAGAGCAGAAGCGATCCCCGCGTTGTTGACTGATGTACGGCCAGCAAGCCGCAGAATGGGTCTTCAGATGGTGGAATCATCCGAAAGTGAAAGACCTGCCAACGACCTTGTGATGTCGACGCTGGAGGGTATGACATCCGACGAGGATCGCTCTGTGCGACTGCAGTTGGCAATATCGTCAGGACAAATCAATCGTCAGAAAACATCGGTCATCATCGCAAAGCTTTTGCATCGAGACTTTAATGACAACGTCATTCGTAATGCTGCGATCTCATCGTTGACTGCCCGCAACATCGAAAACGTACTCACCGAGACGCTTAAGATCGCGCCAGAAAATCCCAACGAACAACTTGTTGGTCTGCTCCTGGGACAGGCCGCCGCGATGGAGCAGCAGGACGCCGTCACGGGGCCACTGCTGGCACTGATTACATCCCTCAAACCGCATGCAACAGCTGCAGGAATTGATTCACTGGCCAGCACTGTCTCCAGCGTGCTGAATGGTGATATCGCGACCAGACTTCAAAGTAACAGGACATTCCTCGAAGCCATAAACGCTGCGGACGCGGTTGCGCAGGAGATCGCTCGAGATGAAACCGCGGAGGTTGATCGGCGAGCGGCTGCAATTCGATTTGCCGGCGTTTCGTCGATCATCACAGGCAGCAAGTCTCTCGACCTGATTCAGTTTCTGACACCTCAGACACCATTCGCTATTCAACTGGCCGCGGTGCAATTGATGGGGCGAGATCTCGATCAGGAGGTGGTTAATCAAATCGTCAACAAATGGACAACTCTTGATCCGGCGGTGCGAGCAGAGGTCATGGCCAACATGCTGAAGCGAGAAAGCTCCATCGGATATCTGCTTGATCGCATTGAAGCAGGAAGTCTCTCTGCGGGAGATCTGGATGCCTCTCAACGTGATCGGTTAATCAATCATAGCTCCGGCTCCATTTCTGAAAGAGCTCGCAAGGTGCTGGGTGAAGAAATGCGTTCGGCACGATCGGCCGTCGTCGACAACTTCAAATCTCAAATTTCAAATTTGAAATTTGAGATCTCAAAAGACGAACAAGCGGCAGCAGGCAAGCTGGTCTTTGAAAAACGATGTGCGACGTGTCACCGATTGCAGGACATCGGCAAGGAAGTCGGAGCCGATCTGGCGGCGTTGAAGGATCGGTCGACGAATGCTTTATTGACTGCGATTCTGGATCCGAACAAAGCGGTGGAGTCCAGGTTTTTGGTTTATACCGTCGTCACGAAAGATGGGCTGCAGCATTCGGGAATGCTGAAAGGCGAGACCGGCGGCAGTTTGACGTTGATCGGTAACGACGGCAAAGAGATAACCGTTGTGCGAGCGAACATCGAAGAACTTGTCGGTTCACAAAGATCGCTGATGCCGGAAGGATTGGAGAAGGATCTTTCCGCAGTAGACATTGCGAATGTGATTGCGTTTGTGCAGTCAACGGGTACGCCATGGAAGCGGTTCGACGGGAATGCTCCGAAGTTTGTCGCGGTCAACGCTGATGGTTCGGTGACTCTGCCGGCATCTGCGGCGGAAATTTACGGACCGAGTCTCATCTTCGAAGAGAAATACGGCAACCTTGGTTATTGGACGTCTGCGGATGACTACGCCAGATGGACGTTTGAAGTGCCGAAGTCCGGACACTGGACGGTTGAGTTCGACTTTGCCTGCGACGACAGCAACGCGGGAAGTCTGATCAAGTTTTCCACTGGCAATCGCATGTTGACAGCTCGCGTGCCAGGCAGCGGGACGTGGGACAATTATCAAACCTGGCAAGCCGGCACTATCGATCTGCATCGAGGCCGCGGGCAGTTGATCATTACGGCTCCGGAGAAACCTCCGTTTGCGTTGATTGATTTGCGAGCGGTGAGATTGATACCGCCGAAGTAAAAGTGTCACTTGTCTGATCCGGCAGCCAAAAAGGAGAAGACATTGAAGAGTGGTGACGATCTCTATGACGTGTCTCAGGTCCGTATTGATCATGAGCACGCAGAGGCAGAGCAGAATCTCTATGCGCCACCGATGACCATGGATACTCGTGAGACTCCGGCGAATCGTGAAACTCACAACGAGTTTGCCAGAGGCAGCGCAAAGATCCGTGTCGTTCCGATGCTGGCGTTTGTCGTTGTTGGGCTGTTACTCGGGCAGTACTTTATTTCGCCGCAGATATTTCCTCGTTCAGTTCATGTTCTGCAGCAGTTTCGAGGAGCAGCGATTGGTGCTTTGCTGGGCGTGCTGATGTATGCGATGACCGAATACTTTTATCCTCAGGAAAGCTGATCGATGGCTGTCAGGAATCGGCAAGCAGTTTGAGGGCTTCATTCGAGGCTCTTGAAATGTTCCTGTTCAGCACAGCAATTCGCTTCTGAATTGTGGAATCATGGCTGGCTTCGTCAATCAAAGTCTTCATACGAAGCGACGCGTTTGAAATGTTACGAAAGGTTTGTTTGACACTGCAGTGCTGTTCATCATGCGGCAGGGATCGTTCAAGCGGATCTCCGTCTGTCAAATGGGCTTCTTCTCGAGGCGGTTTAAGCCTTGATGCGATAAAATCGGCGAGTGATTCAGCGAAGTGTTGTTCTTCTGAACTCCAGTCACGTACAGGGCCGACATGCTCGTGGCAGACGACACCCGTGAGACGCCCCTCATGAAAAATACCTGCATCAAGAATAGACGTAATTCCGAGAGGTTCGCAGTCGCCAGCATGGAGTTCCACGGTCCATGGCAGTGCTTCCACGATTTCAGCGTGCAACGATCGTCGACGCTGTAGTGACTCCACGTAGGAAGAGATCTTGCTCACGTCGAAAGCGATACCAGCCGAGTGCGTCCCCTTGGACATCTGATAAACATTGACACACTTCAGCACAGTGTCGTTGTCGTCAAAGAACCAGATTCCGATACGCTCCACTTTCAGGACAGCAGCAGCAAGCTGACAGACAAATGGATAGATTGAATCCAATGATGTCACTGCGGGCCGATGTGCCAGCGTCATCCTGGCAATTTCCGTTGGCAGACTCGGAAGAGGTACCAGTCTTCCCACAGCCATAGATGCAACTCCGGATCATTATGTAGGACGACTTGCCTGTGTTGGCAGTTGGCACGCACATGCGAACTCAGGAATGCTGATGATGGGGCTTCATCCACTACGCGTCAGGCGTTATGAAACTCATGTGTCGTCCGTTTTTGCTGCAAGCATAGCGATACGCAACGTAGTGCAATTCCGGGAGGGCAAGGCTCCTGCCGAGCCGTGCGTTTCCGCAGTGCAGTGGCTCGGCAGGAGCCTCGCCCTCCCAAGTTGACAATCATCCGCGACTACACCCTGTCGTCCGTTTTGCTGCAAGCGTTGCGTTACGCAGCATCGCCTCAGAATGATCGGCCGCTGCGAGTTTGATGCAGGCCCTGTTTCAGTGGTTAACTTCAATAGCCTCACAACGGCATTGCGTTGGGGGCAAACTTGTTCTGGAATCGGGATCGAATAAACTTCCGGCAAGGGACGCATGCGGCCGATCTTTATGGCAGAGACTTTGGTCACTGCCGCCTCATTCTGCAACCTTGTGAGACGCACTCTCGGCGACTCCTGGGCACTGCCTGTTTTTCGTGAGAACACTTGTGACCGACCAACCCTCAACCGACAGCAACGCATTGACGGAAAACGAGATACACAACGCGATTGGTTCTGAGGGCATTGCACGCCTGGTTCGAGCGTTTTATCAGCAGGTGCCTCAGGACGATGTTCTGGGGCCGATGTATCCGGTCGAAGATCTTCAAGGGGCAGAGGATCGCCTGCGGATGTTCCTGACATTTCGATTCGGTGGTCCGCAGGATTATCTGCAGCATCGAGGTCACCCGAAGCTCAGGCTTCGACATGCACCGTTTTCGATAGATCAAAGAGCTCGCGATCGCTGGGTTAGTTTGATGAACACGGCTCTTGAGGAATGCCGTTTTCCTCTGCACGTCACGCGAGTCATTCGAGACTTCCTGGGGCATGTCGCGACGTTTCTGATCAATCAGTAATCGATGTTCATGATGTCACAGGCCTCAGACGTAAGAAGCGTGACAATCGTGAATTCGAATTCAGGCACCCTTTTCAGCGGCCTCATGATAGTTCTGGTCGAGTGATGCGGATCCCGAATCTATGTCTGATCCGGGTGTCGCGTCTGATCATTTGTGGTCTTTTTTGCTCGCCAGTCACTGGGCGTGGTTAAGCCTGCCCCTGATGACTGGTGTTCAAAGCGACTCTTTGCCCTGCGCCAGCCGAACAAAACGTCCAGTGGCCGTCGGTCAACGATTTGGGTAACTGAGGCACTTACATGTGATCGAAAGATGCGTATCATCGCCTGATAAATGTCAGGCGTTGCCTTCTCGATCATCAATTGTTCCGGTGCTCAATCGCAAGCCATCAGGAGTTCCGTCTCATGATTCCTCAATTCGTTCACGATCAAGCCAGACGTTGTGTCCGCGTGATAGATTGAGTCATACCTTAAGAGCAGGAGGTTCGTGCAGCTCCGAGGAATCAAAACGGTCATGGCGGAATCTGAGGAGGGTGGGCTTTCTGTGTCTGCTGCGTCTTGATGATGGCAGACGCGATTGAAGTTGAGATTGTGCGGTCTAAAGTCCAGGAAGCTTGGGACAATCAGGTCGCTTCAGCACGGTATTACTACAAGTATAGGGGATTCGTTTATGATTTTATCATTATCGAGCGAGTCAGAAGTCTATTAGGTTCCTGATGCAGATGGGGGGCGTTCGCGGCAAGCGGACTGTTGATTTAGCCGTGCGCTATGCTTTTTTCTACGGCGAGGCGAAGGCGAAGCGTGGCGACGGTGTCTGAGGCTTGTCGTTAGGCGTTTAAATCTACACGCCAGTTTTCGATCCGTATGGATACGGCAACCAGAAAACCTGGCCGAAATTGTTTCCAAAAAGCACCTATGGCTCGCCTTTCGGCAAAAGCGTTTTCCTGCAGCAGGACCGTTCTATCACAACAATCCGGAGACGTCCCCTGAATATGTCGATCAAGCTTCAGGTCCGGAGAAGCTTAGCTTGTGATACGGGTGCGATAGCGGATTTTGTGATCACGGTTGAGGGAGTAAACGGAGGTTGCTCGAGTGCTTTGTGTTATGAAGTGTGTGCGCTAGCCACAGTCGTGGTACTAGTGCATTTCAGCGGGTCAGCCTGGGGGCGTTTTTGATGCTTGTTTTGTGACATGTTGGTTGTTTGTGGCAGTTTTTTTATGGGATTTATTGAATTCTTAAGCATTTGAGTCATAGATTTACTTTGCGTGTCTGAAGTCTCCGATCGCGGCGGCTTCAATCTCTGTCATTCTTGGAGGTGTTTTGTGAAGAGTTTGTCCTTTCGTTCCCTCCGATCACGTGGTTTCACGTTGATCGAACTTCTGGTGGTTATTGCGATCATCGCCATTCTGATCGCGCTTCTGCTTCCTGCGGTTCAGCAGGCTCGCGAAGCCGCTCGTCGTACTCAGTGCAAAAACAATCTCAAGCAGATTGGACTTGCCTTTCACAACTACCATGACATCTACAATACGCTGCCTCCGGCTTACGTGACATTCGCCTCAAACGGGAACACTACATCCGAGGTGGGGGTTTACTCGTGGAGTTCATTTATTCTTCCTCAATTGGAGCAGGCTAACGCCTACCAGAGCTTGAACGTCGGAAACGTACCCTTGGAGGTGAATGCGGCTAACGTCAACAACCTGAGGATTCTTCAGACTCCCCAGCCGGCATTCCGTTGTCCGACCGACGTCGGACCAGCATTGAATAACTTCGTCAACGCATCGGGGCTTGGTGCCGACAATTGGTACAACATGAACATTTCAAACGGGTCTGCGCAGGTTCCAATTGCGACCTCAAACTATGTAATGGTTACTGGTACGGGCGTCAGCACAACTCCAGCGGCGAATCCGACCAATCGAACAGCTTCTGCTTGTGAGCCAATGGGTGTGGGGTTCCGAAATTCGAAAATCAACTTCCGTGACATCACGGACGGCACGAGCAACACATTGCTCGTTGGTGAGCGTGCCTGGAAATATGGTCCGGTGAATGTTGGGGCCGCAACAGTTTTCGGTTTCAGCGCGTCTATTAACAACCCGTCAAGCAGTGCGAATGTCAAGGCTGCGGCTCTGGCTTGTATCGGACAGGGCTATAATGGAATCAACTGGTCAGCGAACAATCTGGTGCATCAAACCCGTGGGTTCAGCAGTGGTCACACCGGTGGTGTCCAGTTTGTGCTGTGTGACGGATCAGTAAAGTTCATCAGCGAGAATATCGACTACAAAACAACGGATAATGCGGCACTTACTGATATGACGTTACACGCGTCGTCGACGTTCGCTCGGCTGCTTGTACGTGCAGACGGTCAAGTCATTGGCGAATTCTGAACGAGTGGAAAGAGTAAAGTATCATGTTGAGTTCTAGAAATGGTCGTCGTTCAGTTCTTTTTGCAGCGATCTTATTACCAATCTGCCTGTTGGGGTGTTCCAGTAGTGAGGTGCCAGAACTTGGAGACGTGTATGGCAAAGTTACGCTTGATGGCAAGCCCGTGGCTGGTTTGAACATTCTGTTCACACCGGAGACCGGGCGTGCGGCCGGTGGTATTACGGACGCCGAAGGGTCTTACGAGCTAAAGTATCTGGAAGGATACGGTGGCTGCAAAATTGGCCCGGCCAAGGTCACATTCGAGTGGTCACCGGGTGTTGAAGCAAGCGTGTCGATACCTGCAAAGTATATGCAGGAAGGATCGAACGTCGTGGTGAAAGCAGGGTCAAACGAGCTGAATTTCCCCTTGGAGTCGAAGTAGAGCAGCAGGTCATCTTGCGATGTTTCAACCTTCGTGTTCTATTGCGTTGGCTGGAAATGAGCACTCGGCCTTCTGCATGCCTCACGGTTGCAAGATGCGATGGTGTGAACTTTTAAGCCACTTTTGAAGCTCGTCAGAACCACACTGACGAGCTTTTCCTTTATACGTTTGTCGCGTTTAGTACCTTGACGGCGCGGGTCCCATATCCAGCTTGCTGGAGTCGAAGAACCTTTGAAGCCCTTGGGGACGATGTTGCGAGGCCCGGTCTACACCCTCCTAACAGCGAATGTTCGGGCCAGCGAACAGAAATCGGATTTGAGGCGTGAGTCTCAAACGAAATGTCGTGGGCAGAGAAACTTTGCCTTCAAATACGCCGATTGCATATCCGGCATTCGTGCACGGTAGCAATCATGCGTACCTCCGAAGGTCCGTCAAATGTCCGAGAATGGAAGCTGAGTCGATCGCGAGGCTCGTGATCACGCCACAGAAGTCAGAAGGGGTAATGCTTTGGGGCGGTGGGACCGAGAATGAAACATTCTTTCGAATAGAAAAAACGGTATGGTCTCTGGAGTGCGGCATAGCTGGGACGTCCTAAATCGTCCCATCATAGGTTGCATCGAACGGTCAGCACGATCCCGATTTCCTGAACGACAGTCAACAGCACATCCGGTTGTCCGAGGTGTTTGTTGAAAGAGACAGAGCGCACCTCCAGTACCCACCGAAGATAGGGACGAATTTTTTTGGTAACGAGGCGTTCCAAGCTTGCTCTTTGTGTCAGCATTTCAATTCCGTAAACATAATCATCGACCTTGTGTACGGTCCGATAACAACGTTAGCGCGGGAGTGACGCCCCGGCTAGGCATCCCACAATCCCGAACCCCGATCTGTTCATCGCGATTACTCCAAACAATTACACAGCTTTTTCTGAGTTATGCAGAGGTATCCCAGTGCGCAGCTTTGTATTTCTGTTTCTGTGTCTCAATACATTGACAGGTTTCGGAGAAGAGTTTCGAGTTCTTCCTTACGTGCAGAACCCAACCCCGGTTGGAATAACCATTCGATGGCTCAGCAATTCTGAAGAGCCCGGTACGGTGAGTTTGTCGGGGACAGAACATGATGCGATCAAGTCGACGCCAATATTGGCTTCAACGCTGAGCTACAATCCATTCAAGGAAGAACCCCACGGACCTCATCCGGCACTGCCGTGGATTCATTCGGTTCGAATTGAAGGACTGAAGCTTTCCACCGAATATGAGTACACTGTGACTCAGGGGCAGGAGGCTCACTCGTCCATGTTCCGAACGGCACCCGGAAAGGATGAGGCTGTCAGACTGATCGTGTATTCTGATTCAGAAACAGAACCGGAATCATCGACCACGGATCCAGTCGCGTGGCCAGTATCGACCGGCAGTAATCGTCCTGATGGCGTCAAGAACTACCTCGTCAATCAAACCGCCGGTTACATCGCGAACTGCAACGTGATGGCTGATCGCAAACCGAATCTGATCCTGCTGGTTGGTGACCTTGTTGAGGCTGGTGGTGAGCAGCGAGACTGGGACGAATTCTGGCGTCACAATGCCGGCCAGTACGGTACTTTGGCCAGCAGTATTCCTATTCTGCCATCCCTCGGCAACCATGAAAACTATGGTGGTCCGGGCGGAGGATACGAAGCGGCGGCTGCAAATCTGGCAACCGACAAATATCTGACTTACTTCGATGTGCCCGACAATGGGGCGACCAACCCAAAGCACAAAGGGCGGTACTACCGGCTTGATTATGGCCCTTTGACTCTGATCTCGCTGGACTCCAGTGATGGGCTGCCTCACAAGTCTGCATCCGATACCAACCACAATCTGGAAGGCAGCCATGCTCCTGACTTTAATCCGGGGTCCGAACAGTACCGCTGGCTGGAAATGCAGCTTGCCGACGCCCGGAAGAAGAGTCGCTTTACCTTCGTGCAGTTTCATCACACGATGTTTGGCTCTGGCCCGCACAGCGTTCCTTATGGTCAGGATGGATTTTCCGGACAGGCCGGGATTCCGATGCGAGTTCTCCTGCCGCTGTTCATGAAGTATGGAGTTGATCTGGTCTTCTCCGGCCATGATGAATTGCTGGAGCGTTCGTATGTCGTGGGTGAGGAGCAATTGGCCGATGGTCAGATGTGTCCACACGCCATTCATTTTTATGACGCGGGGATCGGTGGCGATGGATTGCGAGGTCCCTCAGTGGGCTTCGATAATCCGCATCGTCAGTTTCTGGCTCATGAAAACGCGCCGGAAGTCTGGGAGAATGGAAGGTTGATCTCGGGCGGCAAGCATTATGGCCATCTGGAAGTCGACGTGCAGCCGGGGAAAGATGGCAAGTGGTCCATTGAAGTCACGCCGGTATATGCGTTTCCGAAGGTTGACGAGCAGGGCCGGGTTACCTGGGAACGCCGGACCTACGCTGATGTCGTGCGAGTCACAAAGTGATGCATTGATTTCGTGCCGGCAACGATTTCGTTGGGCAGTCCGTGGGTGATTCGCGTGCGATGTTGGCAGCACTGATATTGGCAGCACTGATATTGGCAGCAAAGAGGTCCGCGGCAAGCTGATGCGACAAAATCAGCCGCACAAAGAGAATACCACGTACGGAGAGAGTGCAAGTGGCCCTTGGACTGAGGGTCGAAGTCGGTGGCGGAAATCTGATTGCGCCGGTATTGTTGGAGTCGAGTATTGATTACGGCTACGAGGAAATGCGAAGGATGGATGCTGCATGGGATTGGGAATTGATCCGACAAATGACTACGTCTTCCGGCTGGCGTTTGGTGATCCCGCGAATTCAGATTTGCTGATTCATCTGTTGAATTCGATTCTGGAGCTGTCGTCGCCGATCGTCGAAGTGGAGATACTCAACCCGTTTGTTGAGCAGGAATTTGAAACGGACAAACTTGCGATTCTGGACATTAAAGCGAGGGACTCGGACGGGCGATTGCTGAATGTGGAGATGCAGAAATCGGTGACCCCTGCACTTCGAGAACGTTTAGTCTACTACGCGGCATGTCTTTGTTCCGGTCAGTTAGTTGAGGGTGATGCGTATGCGGATCTCTGCCCAACGATCGGGATTTGTATTCTGGCGTCGCTGATGTTTCCGAAGGTTGCAGCAGGTCACCTGACGTTCGCATTGAGCAATCTGCAATACGGAATTCCCTTTACGGACCATTTTCAGATTCACACCGTTGAGCTGCCGAAGTACAATACAGGAGTGATGAATTGTGCCGTCGGCGCGTCGCTTGAGAAATGGGCATGGCTGTTTCAGAGAGCAGAAGGACTTGACGCAGAGCAATTACGGTCATTGCTGCCGGAAGCGCCGTATCAGAAAATGATTGGAATCCTTGAAATGATTTCGAAAACGCCGAATCAGCGTCACATTCATGATTCCCTGCAACGTGCCGCCCGTGACCGGGCCTGGGAATTGCAGTCCGCTCGTAGTGCTGCTCGAGAGGAAGGTCTCGCCGAAGGTCTCGCCGAGGGTCTCGCCGAAGGTCAGCGATTAGGTCTTGAAATGGGACGTGAATTAGGTCTTGAAGTGGGGCGTGAATTAGGTCTTGAAGTGGGTCGTGAAGAGGGTCGTGAAGAGGGTGTCGCGATTGGCCAGATTCAATTGCTTGAGCAGATGCTCAATGATCCCCCGAGCGATGAGCAGTCGTTGGCCGGGTTGACACTTCCTGAGTTGAATGAGCGTTTGTCAAAGCTGAAAGAACGACTCAACCGACGTGGGGCCCTGTAAGCCGTCGATACTGCAAATTTCTGCGTGCCATCGCAAGTCTCAACAGATTTCAGTTAGTCTGCAGACATTGAAGATAACAAGGTTTGCCTCTGATTCCGTTTTTGAACAGAGCCACCAATTCGGTAGAGGGATGGATTCGTGTTGCGCGCTTGCTTGACGTGTCTGTCGTTTCTCGCTTTTGTCTTCACTAACGTTCTGGCCGATGACCCCTCGCAATCACCTCGCCTGACTCCTCTGGTCCAGGTGATTCAGAGCATCGAACCGGCCGTTGTTGCGCTGTTTACGCCGGTGGACAATCAGATCATTTCGGGAAGTGGCACGATTATTCATGAGGATGGCTATGTGCTCACCAACAATCATGTGTTGCCGGCCACTGAAGGTTTTGCGCTGTTGCCGAAGTCGAGACCGATTCGATTTCGAGTTGTGGGCCGCGTCCCGGAGTCGGATATCGCCATCGTTCGACTGCTTGACGTTAAGACTCCCATGGCTATCGTTCCGATCGGACGCAGTGCGGATCTGATGAATGGAGAGACCGTTGTTGTGGCTGGAAATCCCGGCGGTCGCGGGACGGTTTACACATCCGGCATTGTCAGCTCGAAGTCCGTTCTTGAAGGCGGTCCGAATGCGTTGGTGATGACAAACTACGAGAACTCGCGACGCGATGACTTCATTCAATTTGATGCGGCAAGTAACCGAGGCAACTCGGGAGGGCCATTGGTGAATATGGATGGTCGAGTCATCGGGATCGTCTCTGCAGTCGTGAATGGAGAACAGAATGTGGGCCTCGCGATTCCGATCGATCGCGTGCTGCGGCAGTTTGAGCAGATGCTTGAGCCGGAGTTGTATCATCAGAAATCGACCGGGTTGAAGATCCAGCCACTGGCCAGTGGGGTTTTTGTGGAGACTGTTCAGGAGGGATCCGCTGCAGCCACGGCCGGATTGCTCTCAGGGGATGTCATCCAGTCGGTCAATGGGACTTCGCTGCGACATGTTGGCGACTGGTTTCTTTCCCTGGACGAACTGTTGCCCGCATCAGAGCCGTTGAATTTGGTTGTGCAACGTGGAGCCGAAAACGTCACAATCAAAGTGCAGCCTCTGGAAATGCCGCCGCTGCCGGCAGTGGAAGTGAAGTCGGTCGAGCTCGGCTTGAAGTATTCATTCCATCACGGCAAGTTTAATCAGGTTCCGGATTTCTCCTCGATTCCCACGGAGCGCAGCGGCGTAACTTCTTCACTGGGGGGACTCATGAAGGAGATCAATCAGACGCGTGAGGATTATTTTGCGATCCGGTTTGCGGGCTACCTGAAAATCAAGTCTGACGGGTTGTATCGTCTTATTCTTGTTTCCGACGATGGCAGTCGCCTGTTTCTGCACGACAGACTGGCGATCGATCATGACGGAAATCACCCCCCCAAACCTGCGAGTCGAGTTGTGCGTTTTAAAAGTGGTCTGCATCCGTTGACCATTGAGTTCTTCGAGGGAAACGGAGATCAGCGGCTGGAACTGTTTATTGAAGAGTGCGATAGCCGTGAGTCCGTGTCACTCAGGCCAACTCGGGAAGTCACGGCTGATGAGTTCCTGCACGACGCTGCAGAGAAGTGATTGCAAGTTCAACATTTCCCATCAAACGTTCAGATTGCCGCCCGTGTCGCTTTAAGGCTTGCGGGAGTTTGCTCAGAATCTGCCACTCGACGTATACGGCCGTGCTGTAGGACGTCGTGCCACTCTCTGGCCTGCAACAGCGATTGGAACAGAGGTCGTTCAGCCTGCGTTGTTTGCTCAGGCGGAATCGCGAAAATCGATCACGACGAGCTATCGACTACGAATTATCTGACCGTGAGAGTCATTGACGATGCAAAATCAGGCCCCTGTTGTGGAAATCCATGAACTCTCCAAGCACTACGGAGAATTCGTCGCTCTGGACAATCTGTCGCTGACTTTGAATCGAGGCAGTATCCTTGGGTTCATCGGTCCGAACGGAGCTGGCAAGACAACCACGATTCGCATTCTCGTTGGGCTGTCCCGACCGACTTCCGGGTATGCTCGCATTGGAGGGTCGGACTGTGTTCGCGAGCTGGCGAAAGTTCGCCGCCTTGTGGGTTATATGCCCGACAAGTTCGGTTCCTACGACAACATGCGTGTTCGGGAGTATCTCGATTTCTTCGGAGCCGCCTTCGGGATTTCTCGTCGCGAACGTCAGAAACGCGTGGCTGAGGTACTGGAGTTAACAAACGCCACATGGATGCAGGACCGTTATGTGGAAAGTCTGAGCCACGGTATGCAGCAGCGAGTGGGCATCGCCAGAACTTTGCTGCACAATCCGGAAGTGCTGATCCTGGACGAACCCGCGAATGGGTTGGACCCGGAAGCTCGCATTGAAATGCGAACGATTCTGCTGAGACTGGCGGCGGAAGGACGCACGCTGATTGTCACGAGTCACATTCTCCCGGAGTTGGCGCGAATATGTGATCGAATTGCGATTGTTGCTGGCGGCAAATTGCGAGCCGTCGGGACACTTCAGGAAGTGACTCGTGAGCTGTCCCAACGTCGGACGATTGAGATTCAGTTTCTGAATTCCGCGACCATCGCCGCCGCGGCTGGACGCCTTCGTCCAATGCTCGAGCATGACGCAGAGATAACCGTCTCAGAAACCGAGTCCATCATCCGTTGTCGGACCGCCGCCAATGACGAGAAATTGACCGAACTGCTTCGGCATCTGATTTCCTCTGGAGACCTGGTTTCACAGTTCCGCGAAGTTGCCGGAGATCTGGAAGAGGCGTTCGTTTCGGCAGCACGCGAAGCAGAGGCGGAGCGGACAGAAAAGGCTGCCGCGAAAGCTCCGGCGGCTGAGGTGGCTCGATGAATGGTTGCCTGATTATTATTGAACGAGAACTTCTGGCACTGCTTCGCAGCGGAAGAACTTTAGCAATCCTGCTGGCGGTTTCGATCGCCTTTTCCTTCATCGTATTTCTGAAATGGCCTTCGAGCGGTATTGTGGATCTGGATGGAGCAAAGGGCCGTGAAGTCTTCGCGTGGCTGACCTATGCCATGCTGGCTGCGGCGATCCTGATTGTACCTGTTTTCCCGTCGACATCTTTGGTCACCGAAGTACGCCGGCGAACTCTGGAGTTGCTTCTGAATTCTCCACTTTCGCGAACGTCGATCTACCTTGGCAAAGCGCTGGCGATGCTGGGATTTGTCATGCTGCTGCTGTTTGCGACGCTTCCCGCTTTGACATGCTGTTATCTGATGGGAGGACTCTCATTTACCGACGATGTTCTGAAGCTCTACTTATTTCTGACGTTGGTGTCTCTGCAGTTGATTGTGATTGGACTCCTGGTTGGAACTTATTGCCGCAGCACCGAATCTGCGTTGCGATGGAGTTATGGCGTCACGTTTGCGATGACCATTGTCCCCTGGTTTCCGGATGCCTTGTTTCCGGGTGGAACCAGTCCGATCGCTCAAGGTTGCCAGTTGCTCAAGCTCATTTCACCGATCCCGGCCCTGATGAAAATGCTGAATCAAAGCTCCGTCGGTGGTTCCGGTTTGATGGAATCACGGGATCCGGTGCTGTGGTATGTCGGTTTTGCCACGCTGTTTATCGTGGTGGGAAGTGTCGTCTGTATTCTGCGACTCAGTCATTCCCTGTTGGATCGTTCGCGATCTCAGGGATTCATCACTGACGATCAGGACCAGTGGGTTCGTGCCAGTCGTCGAGTTTTGTTTCTGGTTGATCCTCAGCGACGCTCGGCTGGTATTCCGCCGTTTGTTAATCCGGTCATGGTGAAAGAATTCCAGTGTCGACAGTTTGGCCGCATGCACTGGCTGCTGAGATTGGTCGCCGGCTGTGCTGTTCTGTCATTGTTACTGACGCTGGCGTCAGCTCAGGGAACCGAATCGCGAGGGGTAGAATATACCGGAGCTCTCATCATCGTGTTGCAGGTGGCGTTGATTGTCCTGCTGACTCCCGGCCTGGCCTCCGGAATGATTGCCGGGGAAATGGAAGGCGGCAGTTGGAATCTTTTGCGAGTGACCCCTTTGACTCCGGGCCGAATTTTGCGAGGTAAGCTGATCAGTGTTGTCCTGACACTCGCACTTCTGTTATGCGCTACGCTGCCGGGCTATGCGGTCATTATGTTGATCAAACCGACGCTGCAGCAACAGGTGGTGCAGGTTTTGATTTGCCTGATCCTGGCTGCGGTTCTGTCGATGCTGGTCAGCGCGACTGTCAGTAGTTTTTTCAGAAAGACGGCGGTTGCGACAACAGTCTCCTATGGATGTCTGGTCGCGATCTTTGGCGGAACCATGCTGATCTGGATGAATCGTGAGGCACCGTTTGGCTTTGGTTTCGTGCAGCAGGCACTGCGGCTGAATCCAATGGCGGCAGCCCTGAATGCGATGCAGGCTGCTGGATTTGAGTCTTATGACCTGATTCCTTCCAGTTGGTGGATCACGGGGATTACCAGCATCGTGCTGTTGGTGATTCTGTACTTCCAAACGCTGCGACTAACGCGACCGGACTAGTGAATTGTCAGCCAGACTCGCACCTCAATTCATGATTGACAGAGCACCATTGAACTATGAAACCACGAAATCTCATCCTGTTTCTCGCAGGCTATAGTGTTCTTCTGTCGCCGTATGCATCGGCGTTGCAGCCGCCTGTTCCAGCGCCGGAGCGCAATGTGCTGGTGGCACCGAATCCGGATTATTCACCTCAAGGAGGATTCTTCGGTACGATTTCGCTGTCCCCGATTGTCAGGTATCAGAATCTTCCGATGCGGATGCATCTCGATCCATTGATTCCTGCCCCTGTCGCAGTGCAGGAGCTGGATAGTCGACTGATACCACTCTGGGATCGCATGTTGCGAGAAGGGACTGATCCGGAGCTGGTTGAGGTTGCAGCGCAGTCGTTGGCGCGTGTCGCCGAGATGAAGCTGGCGGATATCCAGCCGGCCGAGAAGTCTCTGCAGGCACTGGCTGAGAACTCTCAGAATCAGCGTATTCGGTATGCGGCCGGCACGGCTTTGGCGATTGGCGATTTGCAGTCATCCGCGCCGCTGTTGATTAAGCTGGCCGAGGCAGGCAACGATGCTCAGCGGCTTCGAATTGAACCCTCGCTGATTCGATGGAAAACGGCGGCAGCACTGGAGTTATGGAGAGCTCGACTTCTCGATGCATCGACCACGATAGTGTCGTTTCAACTTGCGACTGAAGGTCTGGTGTCTGTGAATCATGGGGAGTCTGTTGAAGTGCTGCTGAGCATCACGGCAGATCCTGCCGGGACGTATTCGAAGCGTATGGCCGCTGCGAGGGCTGCGGCGATTCTGTCATCTGACCGGGCATTTTCAGCGGCCGAACCCTTGAGTGGTGGCAGTGTTCAGGATCGCATGCTGGCGCTGGCGTTGTTGAACACGGAGAAACCCGAGTCCCTCGTGAAAGCGGCAACTTTGTGTGCTGATAGTTCCGACGGCGTTGCTTCGGTGGCGTGGCAGCAGGTCTTCGATGGTGATTCAGAGTTGTTACTGAATCATCTGGAGACCGGCCGGAAGCATCGTGATGCTCAGGTGCGAATGACGGCTGCAAGAACCATGAGAGTGTGGCCGAATTCCGATCGCGCAAAATGGTTGCAGGAACTGCTCAGTGATATTCACATTGAGGTGCGAAATGTTGCTCGAACGATGCTTGTTCTGGTTTCTGCCGAGCATCCTGAACTGAAAGAACAGATTGTTGCTCAGGCAGCCGCGATTCTGAAACCTGAATCAGCAGATTGGCAGGGGATGGAGCAGAGCCTTCTTGTGCTGGCACAGCTTCAGGCGACGCAATTTTCAGCGACAGCTTTTGCACTGCTGGGTCACGCCAGAGATGAAGTTGTCGTCACGGCAGCATGGCTGATTCAGTTGTTTCCTGATGACGCCATACGTGGTCAGGTGCAAACTGAGATCGAACAGTGCGAGGAGAAATTAAGTCGCGGAGAAACTCTGCAGAATGATATCTCATTGCGAGAAATGATGCTTTTGCAGTATGCCGGGCTGGTTCGATTGAGGGAGCTGCAACCGATCATGGAACAACAGTTTTCCAAATCAGCTCGGGGATCCCCTGAGAAACGTGCGTCCGCCTTATGGGCGCTGGCAGTCATCCATGAAAAGACAGCCAACGAGCAACTCGCGAAGAAGTACGAAGAGCGAATTCAGGATCGTAATTCAATGCCGCCCGAAAGTCTGCCTGTTCGACGCAGTTCGGTGATGGCGCTGGGGCTACTTCGTTACGGGAATTCGATGCCAGTGCTCATGGAAGCCTACAAAGTTGATCCGCTGGATTCTGGAATCCCGGACACAGTTCGCTGGGTCTTTCCGTTGCTGGGACAGCCAATGCTGCCGGAAATCCCCTCTCCTGAAAATGGGGTCGGTGGTTGGCGAATTACGCCGGTCGATTAAAGATCCTGAGTATGTTCTGTGCGCGGCCCCAATTCATGCTTCCCGACGAATAGTTCCGCATGGGCCACGAACACGTTGTAGATCGCCTGATTCTCGAGCCGGTTCAGGGGAGAGATGTTTCGGGCTGGACGGCCTCAAGGAACTGTGTAAACGGAACGATTCGTTCAAAATGCGGCAACAGAGAATGATCGTGAGTCACCATGATCAGGGTCGCATTGGCGCGGGAAGATTCCTCCAGCAGCAGTTGCACGATCCGTTCGGAGTTCACAGGGTCGAGGTTCCCGGTTGGCTCATCAGCCAGGATAATTCGTGGCGACAACAACAGTGCTCGACAGATCGCAACTCGCTGACGTTCTCCCTGAGATAATAGCGTGATCGATCGCTGCTGCAGCGGCTTTAGTCCGCAGGAGTTCAGTAGCTCTTCCGCGCGACGTCGCAGATCCGCAGTTAATGAGATTGAGGGATGAATACGGCACGGAAGCAGGACATTCTCCACCACATTCAGATACTCGATGAGCTGGAAATCCTGAAACACCATGCCAATGTTTCGCAGTCGAAAGAGGCGTCGTTCAGAATCATTGAGCGTATGCACCGCAGTGTCTGCGATCGTGATGCGGCCTGAGGGAACAGGCAGGATTCCGGCCATGAGATTCAGCAGAGTTGTCTTGCCGGAACCACTGGGGCCGATGATGACCACCGACTTTTCGGAAGTGAACTGCAGTTCCGGAATCTTCAGGGAAAACTGTCCGTCGGCGTAAGCGAATTGAAGATCATGAATTGAGATCATATGCTGACGGCAATCGTGAAGGGTCCGAAGCAAAAAATCGGCTCATGCCTGTGGCGGACAAAACGAGAAACGTTGGATTCTGGAGATTGTAGAGCAGACACCTTGAATCCTCAGCCAAAGCAGGAAAGTTTCTGATGTCATCGAAGGTCTCACCGATTCCCGGCGGGTATCACAGTGTTACTCCGTATTTGCTGATAGGAGGCGCTGGTGCAGCGATCGATTTTTACATACGGGCGTTTGACGCGGTTGAGATACTGCGGCTTACGGCACCGGATGGTCGCATTGGACACGCGGAGATTCGGATCGGCGATTCTCACCTGATGTTGGCCGACGAGCACCCGGAAATGGATTTTCTGGGACCTCAAAGTCGCGGTGGCACTTGTGTCACGATGCATCTTTACGTGGCCGATGCCGATGCCGTTTTTGCTCGCGCCATCGCCGCCGGAGCAAAAGAACTGAGGCCTCTTTGTGATCAGTTTTATGGCGATCGAAGCGGAGCCGTGACCGATCCGTGGGGCCATGTGTGGTCGATTGCTTCGCGAGTGGAAGAGATCACCTCAGACGAAATTCAGCGTCGATTTCAGGAACTTTACGGTGACTGACGCGTGATCTTCGCCTTCGTGATACGTCCCCTGCCCCTAGTCGACGGTTATAAAATGAGCACCGAAGTTGTTCAACGAAGGAAACGCTCTCGCGGCCGGGTGTGGCTGTTTCGTTGCGTCATGTTGCTGTTCGTCTACGGCGTCATTGAGCTTATCGCAGTTGGTGCGATGAGAGTAACTCATGAGAGTGGCTCGGTGTCGATGTTGCATCTGTGGCAGAAGGACGTAGCCTCGGGCGAAAATGTTTCCGATGGTGCTTTTGAGACGATTCATCCATATCTTGGATGGGTTCACAATCCTCAAAACCCCGGTGCGGAGAATGTTGGGAGTCGCAAAACGCCCGTCAACCATCTTGGATTTCGTGACGATGGAGAGAGCGTTTATCATCGAAAAGACGACGTGTTTATCGTTGGGATTGCTGGTGGCTCCGTCGCATTTCAGTTTTCGTGGGCAGCAGAAGAACTTCTGAAGCAGAAGCTCGCCGATCATCCTCGTGTTCGGGGGCGCCGAATACAGTTTGTGCGTTTGGCATTGTCGGGATACAAACAGCCTCAGCAACTGTTCGCGTACTCCTACCTGACAGCGCTGGGGGCCGAGTTTGACTTGATCATCAACATCGATGGCTTCAATGAAGCCGTACTGGGGATTGAGGAAAACGCAATCTCGAATACCGCGTTGAGTTATCCTCGTTCATGGCATGCCCGGTCAATTGTCATCGCTGATCCTCGCAAGTCCGCCGATTCGGCTCGTCTGCTTAATCTGAGGGCGAAGCGTCAGGCGATGGCCCGAGATATTCTCGCGTCGCCGTTGAACTGGTCTCCCCTGATGAATCTGGTTTGGTATTTCAGGGACCAGAAGGCTCACAATGAGTTGGCAGACCTTGGACTGGAAGTATCGAGGTCGAACCGATCAAGCTTTATCCATCATGGCCCCGCCAATTCAAACTCGAAAGCTGCGGTTGAGGACGAGGCCGTTGCAATTTGGCAGCGGTGTTCTTTGGCAATGCATAAACTTTGCCGGGCTAATGGAACTCTGTATCTTCACGTTCTGCAACCCAACCAATATGTCCCGGATTCCAAGCCTTTAACGGAGTTTGAGAAGGAAAAGTGCATTGATCCGGGCGGTTCCGTGGACATGACTGTCAAGGCTTTGTTCCCCCGACTCATTGAACAGGGCCGGAAAATGGGGGCGGACGGATTGGCCTTCAGCGACCAAACCCAGGTGTTTTCCGCAGTCACGGAATCCCTTTACGTGGATCCGTGGTGCCATTTCAACGAGGAAGGCAACAGATTGCTGTGCGAGGCCATCGTGCCGGAGATTCTCCGGCTTCTGGATCAGCAACAATCCGGCCAAATCGAAGAAAGGTGAACTTTTCGGTTCGGGCAGGCTCTTCCAGTTTGTGTGATTCGGGTGAATCTGCCCAAAATCAGGATCGAATGCGGACCGGCAGAAACATACACTACGACTCAGGAAACGCATCGTTCTGCGCGTGATGCACGTGGGAGCAACGTCCGAAGAATGGGGTACGGCGTTTCAGACGTTCGAAATTCGTCGTATTTCCACTGCGGAAATCACGACATCCGACTGAAAAAGTCGGGTTCTTTGTCCAATTGAACACTAAGAAGTAAGGGTCACGACGTTGGCTACTGTCGAAAAAGCTACGCAGACAATCAACGGCGCTCAGATTTTGATCGAGATGCTGGTCCGGCTGGGTACGGACACGATTTACGCCTATCCCGGTGGATGCAGCATGCCGCTGCACCAGGCTCTGCGTGAGCAGCGGGATCGAATTCGCACCATTCTTCCTCGCCACGAGCAGGGCGGTTGCTTCGCGGCTCAGGGGATTGCTCGCTCAACCGGTCAGGTTGGGGTCTGTATGGCAACCAGCGGTCCGGGAGCCACCAACCTGGTCACCGGGATTGCTGATGCCAAGCTGGACAGCATTCCGCTGATTGCAATTACCGGCCAGGTTCCTCAGGCTGTGATTGGCAGCGACGCGTTCCAGGAAACGCCGATGGTCGAAGTTTGTCGAGCCATCACCAAGCATCACTACATGATCACGGACGTACGTGACGTGGCTCGGATCGTGAAAGAAGCGTTTCACATTGCTTCCACAGGACGCCCGGGCCCCGTTCTGATCGACGTTCCGAAAGACGTTCAGCTCGATTCAATTCCGCTGAGCGACGTGGACTTCGATCCTCCGATGAATCTTCCGGGCTACCGTCCGGAAGTTCGTGCGATTGCTCCGGAACAGGTTCGACAGGTGATCGCTGCCATTCGCCGATCGAAGCGTCCTGTGCTTTACGTGGGCGGTGGTTGCATTCAGAGCGAAGCCTCCGAAGAACTGACGAAGTTTGCAGTTCGAACCGGGATCCCGGTTGCAATGACCGTGATGGGGCTTGGGGTTTTCCCCGGAACTCACCCACAGTCTCTCCACATGCTGGGGATGCACGGAACCGTTTACGCCAATTATGCAGTCGATCAGTCAGACCTGCTGCTGGCGTTTGGTGTTCGGTTCGATGACCGAGTGACCGGCAAGCTTGAAGAGTTTGCCAAGCACGGCAAGATCGTGCATATCGATATCGACCCTTCAGAAATCCACAAGAACAAAGAAGCTCACATTCCGATCCACGCGGATGTCAGAGAAGCTCTCGTGGCTCTGAATGCCGCTCTGACCGAGGAAGATATTCCGGATCTGAGCGAGTGGTCTCATCAGATTGCAGGCTGGAAAGCCAAGTTCCCTCTCGGCTATGCCGATGCCGGTGACGCAATTCTGCAGCAATATGCGATTGACGAGCTTTGGCGTCAGTCTCACACCATGGACACTTACATCACAGTGGGTGTGGGTCAGCATCAGATGTGGGCTGCTCAGTTCTATAAGTTTGATAAGCCTCGTCGTTGGCTGAGCAGTTCTGGTCTGGGAACAATGGGCTTCGGTCTACCAGCAGCGATGGGTGTTCAGACCGCTCATCCGAACGCAATTGTCGTTGACATCGACGGCGATGGTTCGTTCCAGATGAACATTCAGGAACTGGCAACTCTGCATTGCGAAAAGTTGCCGGTCAAGATTCTGCTGCTCAATAACCAGCATCTGGGGATGGTCGTGCAGTGGGAAGATCGGTTTATGTCCGGTCGCCGTGCGAACACGTACTTGGGACCGATTGATCATCCGGAAGCTCTGGGTGAAGGCGACGGTTCAATGCCTGACGAAACGTTTCCAAACTTCGTGGCGATTGCCAAAGGTTACGGAGTTCAGGCGAAGCAGGTTCGCAGCAAGGCCGAGTATCCAAAAGCCCTCGCAGAAATGCTGGCCAGCAAAGAACCATACCTTCTGGACGTTATCTGTCCTTATCAGGAACACGTTCTGCCAATGATTCCAAGCGGTCGTACTGTTCGTGAGATCATTATCGAGTGATATTTGTCGGTCATTGGTCACACACATGGAAGCACTGCCCCGATCTGGAGCAGTGCTTTTTTTTTGCTCTGCTGATGTTACAGGCCGTCGGATGTCATGATCATCATCGCCCGTTGGTCGGTATTTCCGTTGTGTGTTCGCCGATGTCATGTGCATCCACGGCGAAGTTTGCAAACTGCAGCGTTGAGTTGCGATCAAACCATTCTCGAATCACGGGCGTGGCATCTTCACTGTACGCGGGCTTGACCAACATCGTACGACCATCGGTGATTTCTCTGATCTCCCCGTCCTCGATAATCATCGTCCCATGGCTGAACACAAAACGCGGCATGCGGAACATGGCTTCAAGATCCGCCTGGCAATTGTAAACCGTGACATCAGCGTCTGCGCCGGGGCCAAGATGCCCCTTATTCTTTAACCCCAGCATGCGTGCTGGAGATGCTCGAGTAATAATGGCGATTTCGTTCAGGGTATATTCGCGAGTCAGCTCCGCCAGCGTGCAGTGCTGTCGAATCTTCTGCGGAAGCCGCTTTATGAACTCTTCACGCCGAGATCGTTCCATCAGCAGCGCGATGATCTCCGGGTAGGCCAGAAATGATCCACCGTTGGGATGATCAGTGCTCATGGCAATCCGCCACGTGTCATTGACCAGCAGGTACCATTCGAGTCCGATCGCCCACTGCAGTGAATGCACAAAGCTGCTGTCGCGATAAGTAATCGGCACGATGCCGCAGCCACCTTCCAGTTCGACGTCACCACTGAACCATTTTCCGCCCGTGACTTTGTGAAGATAGTGCCCCAAAGGCCCGTCTCCTGTCATGGATGTCGTTTCACCGAACATCACCTGCCCCACGTCGACGGTCAACAACGGATGGTTGTTAACATAGTCGGCCAACGCGGGAACCTGTGAGCAGAACGTCGACTGATCATCGAGGCTGCCGCCGTAACTGTGAAACTGAATATGCGTTAGATGGGCTCGTGAACCATCAAGAGACTTCATGGTCTCCAGGGTCGTGGTCCAGTTCCCCGGGATTCCGAGGTGATTGCAGTGAATGTGCACGGGATGAGGTAAGCCCAGGCGATCCGCTGAACGAGCCAACTCCGTCAGGATCTGGCGAGGAGTCACGTTGTGGTGAGAAACGATTTCATCCAGACCACAGTAGCCATCGCCTCCGCTTTTCCACATCTCAACGCCACCGGGATTCACCAGCTTGACCGCGTAACCACCAGTGGAATTCAGCAGCCATGCCACGGCGGCATCGATCAGTTCGGGACTTTGCTTCGCGATTTGCTCCATGATCAGATGGTTGTTGCCCATCATCACATAGAAGCCTTTGTCGATAATCGGAGTGTCCTGAAGCTCGTCATGGGCGTGTCTTGCACCGATTGGCGGGACAGCCGCATCAAAAGCTGTTGTGTATCCCAGGCCTGCGTACAGATAACCTGTCGTGTAGGTGCTGGGGACAGTGCCCAGAGTTCCGGAGCGAGTCAGATTGGTGCGGGCCATGACTCGGGCACGGCGACGCTGTTCCGGCAGCATTTTGCGAGCGGTGTTGACCTTGGGGCCGGCGATGTGACAGTGCATATCGACACCGCCCGGCATGATGATCATGCCCGTCACGTCAACAATGATCTCTGCTCGCACATCAGGATTCTCAGGAGGCGCGATGATGCGACCATCCTGCATCCAGACATCTCGCAACTCGCCGTCAACTCCGTTGATCGGGTCGTAAACACGGCCACCACGCAAGACGGTTCGAGACATTCTGGCTAGGCCGCCTTGCGAACAGCATCCGGCATGGACCCGGTCTGCCACGAAAACTTAGGCATTCCCGCGAGAACTCGATCAGCGACTTCCATCGCTTTGACGGCCGCATCGCCGGAAACTCGAGGACGTGAGCCGGTGCGGATGCAATGCACGAAGTCGAGCAGCTCTGCCGTCAGAGCATCCGCAGCAGAACCCTGAAGCTGTTCGTTATTGATCCACTTTGTAAAGACTTCATCTTTCAGAGTCAGTGGATTCGGAGTCGCTGCGACGATGTCATGCACCATCGTTGGTCGTTCAGCCAGCAGAGGATTTGGTTGCCAGACCGACACTTTGCGAGTCTGCAGGTCGGCTGACACAAATCCACTTCGACCCCAGACTTGAATGGTCCGTTCAGCCGTGGGATTCATTCGGCTGGCAGTGATGTCGGCAATCACTCCAGAGCTTGTCCGCAATCGAGCGACCGCCATATCTTCGTTCGGACCGATCGTGACTGCGCCGAATGAGTCAACGCTGGTCACTGAATCGCCCGTGAGAGCCAGCACCAGATCGATATCGTGAATCATCAGATCATGCACGACACCGATGTCGGTCGACCGAAATGTGTAGGGGCTGACTCGCTGACAGCGAATGTACATCGGCTGCTGAACTCGCTGCTGCAGAATTTCAAACGCAGGATTAAAGCGTTCGACGTGTCCGACCTGCAATACAGCCCCGCGAAATGTGGCCAGCCCCTGCAGTGCGCGAGCCGCCTCAAGGCCGTCGGCCAAAGGTTTCTCGATCATCACGGCTATGCCGTCTTCAAGAAATGGCCGAGCGACTTCGTAATGCAGAACGGTAGGAACGGCGATGACCACGCCGTCGATGAGTGGTCGCACTTCTTCAGCCGTGGCGAACCACTGAGTCTGATGTTTGGCCGCAATGCTTCGTCCCTGTTGTTCACGTGAATCCACGACGCCAACAAGTTCAACATTCTCCATCGTCGAAAGAATCCGAGCATGATGCTGCCCGAGTGCTCCGACGCCAACGACTGCGACTTTGACCCGATTCATGCGGCCTTGCGTTCCTGTGAAGAATGGTTCTGTGATTCTGAGGCTGCTGGTTTGTTTCGCACCGCTTCACGAGCGCGTCCCAGTTTACCGGCTCGCTGGTTCTCTACGAAGTTCAGGAGCATGGACAATTCCATCGGAATCGTTCCCTGCAGTGTTTCGTCGAAATGCTGGCGAACTTCATCCAGCGGACGATTGCGGCGGTAAAGAAGACGGAAGGCTTCCTTGACCGTGTCGATCGTGGAGTTTGAAATTCCTGCTCGACGCATACCGACGATGTTGATCGTCTTCAGTGTTGGATCATCACTACCGGCCGCCAGCATAAATGGAGGAATGTCGTGAGGAACGCGACAGCCACCACTGACGAAGCTCAGACGTCCCAGCGTGGAGAAGTGATGAACGACGGAGTTTCCGGAAACGATGGCTCCGTCGTGGACATGGACATGGCCACCCAGGAGAACGCCATTCACGAGAATCACGTTATTGAAGATCCGGCAATTGTGAGCCACATGGCTATTGGCCATGAACATATTATTGTTGCCGATCCGAGTAATCCCGTCTTCTTTTTCAGCCCCACGATTCACCGTGACGCCTTCTCGGAAGATGTTGTTGTCGCCGATGATGATCTCCGTGTCCGACTCCTGCCAGCTCACGTCCTGAGGATCGCCACCGATAACACAGTTCGGCCAGAACTGATTGTTGCAACCAATAGATGTCGAACCGATGACCACGACATGACTATGCAGAACTGTTCCGCAGCCGATGGAAGCTTCCGGTCCCACAACGCAGAATGGACCGATCACGCACCCTTTCCCGATCTTTGCTTTCGGGTCCACTTGTGACATCGGGGAGATTTTTGTTTCCATGTTGATCATCCTGATCGGGTGTCTGCCGGAGAGTGTTCTGTGGTGGTTCATCACCAGGTGGGGGGAGCTGACATCCTGTCGCTCCGAGGTCACATCCATCGAAAGGTCATGCGGCCCATTGAAGTTCGGGTTGGCGTAAGGTTATCGTCGACAGTGTCTTGGCCATGACATGATTCAATTTGTGACCACTTCGACGCGCAACAACTCGAGCAACAAACATCTGACCATTTAAGGCCAGATCTCCGATGCAGTCCAGTATCTTGTGCCGAACCGGCTCATCAGGCCAGCGAAGCTTGTTATCGATCACAGATCCATCAGTATCGAAGACGACCAGGTCCTTGCCTGTCAGATGCTTGCCGAATCCCATGATCTGCAAAGCTTCAACTTCATTCTTCAGAACAAAGGTTCTCGCCGGAGCGATCTCTTTCAGAAAGATCTCCGGAGTCATGCTCACGGAGAAAGACTGAGATGGAATGGCCGTCTGTGGACCATAGTCAAGGCGATAATCGATCGTGGTTGATCCATCGTAAGACGGGATGATCTCAATCCACTGTTCGCCAGCTCGATCGTTGACGCCCTGAGATTCGTCGATGATCAGAAGATCTCGGGGAGCCGACTGGATATTCAGGCCCGCTTCCAGAATCGCTTCGCAGAATGGCAGACACGAGCCATCGACAGCAGGCACTTCAGGTGCGTTAATTTCGACGATGCAGTTGTCGACCTGCAAACCGGCCAACGCTGACATCAGATGTTCGGTAGTTTCCACGAAGGCGCCATTCGAGGCAGCGAGGACCGTGCGTCGGGGAGCTGACGTGACGTTGTCCACATGGGCCTTCACTTCCGGCTTGCCCACGAGATCGACTCGACGAAAGACAATTCCCGAACCTGGTTCAGCGGGAAGAAGACGAAGGCGGGCTTCCACGCCGTGAAACAGCCCTCGACCGGAAATCATCGCGGTCCGTGCCAGCGTCTGCTGGCGAGGCTGAACAGAAGCATCAGAACTCATAAGCATCGCGTCCCCCATCGTAGCGAAGTGAGTTTTATTCAGTACGCGGCCACGATTGAGGCGGCTCGCAAAAAGGTCTCTCGCGAACACCCGGCCTCAATTTACACCGAGCAATGAATATTCAACGAACCGGCAGTGGAGCGAATCAACGTTTCCACTGCCGGAGTTCAGTCACAGGTTTTCAACAGCAGAACTAGTTAGCAGATGGCTTGCCTGCAGCTGCACCGCTTGTCTGGCGGATTGGCTTTGCAGCACCAGCGGCAGCTGATCCTTCATACTGCTTGTTCAGTGTGGAGAGAACAACGTCAGTGATGTCGTCGTCTGCTCGGTAGTAAACAACCTGCTTGTTCATGCGCTGGACAGCTTCGGCTGGTGCAGTGTTCTCGTCGATATCCTTGCGGTCGAATCGAATCACTACAGTGTACTTCGCGTACTCAGCGTACTTCTTGACCATGCTGGTCGTGTCAGCGTAGATGACCTTGAACATTTCCGATTCGCGGCGAGCCAGCTTCCGCTGAGTTGCTGCGCGGAAGGCTTCGAATTCGCCCTTGGCGTCCAGCAGGCTCTTTTCAGCCTGATCGTACTGAGGTGTGCCCGGAGCCAGCTTCAGCTCCTGAATCTCGGTCTGCATCTTCTGCATTTTTTCGACCATGAGCTTCGCTTCTGCGTCGCTCTTTTCGATTTCTGCAGACAACTCAGTTCGCAGGTCTTCGAACTTCTTGTAGCCCTGAAAAACTTCTGCCATATCAACAAGACCGACGCGATGCGCGGTGTTGTCCTTTGGGGCAGCGGCTGGCTTGGCAGTTTCCTGAGCCAGGGCGGGGGTGATGGTTCCGGCTGCCAGGGCAGCAACTAATGCGATAACAATGTTTTTCACGGTTTCGGCACTCCTTTGCCAGTCTGAAGCCCCGATTTCCGTGGGGCGGGTAATCCATTCAATCTCAGACCGTTGACCGGTCGTGGACCCGCGTTTTGTCCCAAACCCACCAAACCCGGTCAAGGTGAAGCAAGTCCGTTTGAGGCCGATTCTGGGTTCACTGCCGTGCGAGCGCGGCAAATCGGCAAGTTTTGCAGGGAACATGTAGCCCTAAACGTCGCAGAGTCCCTGTTTTATCCTGGGGTTAGTGTTCACGGTTGCATCAAATAAGGAACAGCGAGAAATAAGGTCCAGTTTTGCTTCGGGTAGAGGCTCAGCCGGTGTGCCTGCGTTCGCTAAGGCTCATTTGTTTACGGGAAGAACCAGGATTCTACATTGAGTAAGAAGTTTGCCGCGGCGAACGAAGGCACAACATTCACGCTCCAATGATAAGTTTGGCCTCAAGTTTTGTTGCTCTTGCCGCAGTCCGTCTTTCCCATCATTCTGCCACTTTATTGTGAGGCTCCAGCGAAACCGGGACAGGCACCCTCACCTTGTGTCTGTCTTTCGCAAATCAAGCGCTCATCGTGAGCCAGTCCCGGCTTCGTTAGACGTCCTCAGTTTTTGGCCATGAATCGGGAGAGTCACGGATGACTGCTCACAAAACGCTGCTTTCAATTCTGCTGTTCGTTCTCTGCATCTCCAGCTCCGCCGATGCGCAGTTAAAGTTGTTGGAACCGAAGGCAGAAGATGAAGGGGCAGCCATGGAAACGCATGAACCCGATCTTCCGACTAGTTCCCGGCTGCGAAAGAGAAAGGATCCAGGGGCTTCGTCACCACGGAATGCAAAAGCAGCGAATCTCGAGACTGACGACGCTTCTGCGACACCGAGTGATGATTCCATCGAAGCCGCTGAGGAATCTGTCACTCATCCGGCTGCATCAGCAAGTCGTACCAAAACCAATCCAGCGCCCACTGACATAGGCGCAAAAAGAGCGACAATTCCCGCATGGTCATTGATCACTCAGGATCCTGAACCATCAGTGTTCTTCAGCTCCGCGGTTCCTCGCACGGAAGCCATTGCTGAAGATGCCACGTTGAACGATGTTTGCCACGTTGGAGCATCCTGTTGGGCGGTTGGTGAACGAGGCGTCGTCTGTCGATCCAATGATCACGGTCAGACCTGGACCACGGCCATGACGCCGATGGATTGCAGTCTCCAGTCCGTTTGTTTTCTAACGAATCGCATGGGATGGATAGCCGGGTACCGCGTAATCCCGGGAACAGCACAACTCTCGGCTGTGCTCTTTCAAACTCGTGATGGCGGTGAGTCCTGGGCAGACCTGACGACAACTCCTCAAGTTCACGGCGGCGAAGCGATCTCAACATCAACTCTCCCTGGCTTTCTTCACGTTCGCTTTTTTGGACTTGATGAAGCGATCGCGGTCACTCTTCCTGTGCCTCTGCGTGGAGGAGCAGGAATCTTTCGATCCGAGGACGGAGGTCAAACCTGGACTGCTCTGGCATCAGATCAGGTCGGAAGTTCGTGGAATACCGGCGGTTTTCTCAGCATGGCGGAAGGCGTCGTGGTGGGGCCGCAGCAAAGTTACGCGGCTGTCGTCTCTGATCAGGCCGTCGTTGTTAACCCTCCGCAGCCGACCTTGCGACAGATGCGAGGCGTCTCGCTGAACACAGATGGCAGCGGCTGGATTGTCGGTGATAACGCGACCATATTTACAACACAGAATTCCGGCGTCACATGGGAACCACCAGTGACGGACCTTCCGAAATCAACCAGTGAACTTTCCGATCTGAATACAGTTGCCCATAGCGGTGAACTCATCCTTCTGGCCGGTAGTCCTGGCGCTTGCGTGTTTCGCAGCAACACAAACGGGCAGCAATGGGACACCGTTCAGATTCCCGCCACAGGCCGGATTACAAAACTACGGTTTGCCTCCGAAGGAGTTGTTTTGGCTGTTGGAAGCTTCGGTCAGATTCTGCGGTCCGACGACCATGGCCTGACATGGAACGCCGTTCGTTCCTCCAACTTCCGATCGGGAGTACTCAATCTTGTAACAAACGCTGATCAGGCTTCCTGGCAGTTGCTTGCGACAACGACAGCCGAACAGGGCGTTCGATCCGTGACCGTGCAGATGTCTCAGCAGTTGCGGACGACCGATCAGGGTTCGACAGTGAATACGTCTGAGAAATCCCGACTGGCTGTTACACAACTTGCAGGTAATGATGCCGTCGCCGATTGGATGTTCCCGCGAACTCGCCCAGAACATCATCGCTCAGTGTCGCAACTCATCGCCGAATGGGAGCGTCAGACCGACGGCGAAGTGCGGCGTCTGTTGCCATTGCGACTGGCCCGTGAACTCCGCAACTGGCGACCGGCCGTTGTTGTGATTGAGTCGATGAGTGACGAAGATGCGGTCTCCGGAATTCTCGCGGATGCTTTGGTGCGAGCCATTCGGATTGCCGAACACGATGGTCTCGCTGACAGCGAAGCCGATCCTGATCTCATCGCTGGTGCAGAGTCGCTGAGTGCTTTGGGGCTGCCCCAGTGGCGTGTGCAGCGAATTGTTCGTCGAGTGCCTTCTAACCGTCAGTCTTCGCCATCCTACGATGACAACGATCTGCTGCCATCGGTGGGAACGACGAATGGTTTGCTGTGCGATGCGGCTTTGCGAGTCATCGCCGGAGATGCTCGCAATCGATCGGGTATCCGAGTTCGCTCAAGTTACGAAGTCGTCATGGATCGTAATGACGCGGCTGGCATTACAAATCTGCTGCAAGGCCTCGAGGCAACATCGCTGAAGGGAGCCCGAAGATCGGTTCAGCATCGTTCCGGCGATCAGATTAAACAACTCCAGCAGGTGCTTGAGAAATCCCGGATCGAAGGAAGTGCACTGCAGGGCCATGCGAAACTCGTGAGAGCGGAAGAATCCTTAACGGCGGAACTGCAGAATGTGGGAGTTGACCTGCCGCTGGAGCTTGCGGTTAAGCAGTTAAAGGATTTGGGTGATTTGAATCTGCAGCAGAACAATATGGAAGGCTTTATCGCAGTGCAGCAGGAAATCATCCGCCGCTATCCGCAGACTGAAGATGGTCGACTGGCGGCGGAGATGTTGTTTCTGTTTTACTCGTCTGCCGAAACTCGCTACTACCGAACTCGTTCAAAAAGTGGCTCGCCGTTCGGAGCCTCGGTCGCTACTGCTTCTGCTGATTCTCCCGCCGTCGGTAATACGACTCCTCAGGCGGGCGCTCTGAATGTTAATGGCTCAGATACCGTCGGCGGTTCTGGCTCCGCTAATGGCACAAGCCTCGGCGCTGACTCAGGTCCGGCCGGCGCAACGTTCATCACGCCCGAGAGTCGAAGTCCGCAGACAACGGGATTTGTTCCACAGGGGCAGGGGCAAGATCCGGTTGCGGCCCTGCAGGAGCGATGGGACAGTCATGCGGCGACGGCATTTCGCATTCTCTCAGCCAGAGATGCTTCGCAGGTCTCGACGCGCCAGATTGATCCGGCGGTGCTGCTTCGCTACGCCGTGAATCAGAGGCAAGTCGACGCGGCTGGGGAGCAATCGAACGCGTTAGCGGAACTTAGTCAGCGGTCGGACGAGTTTGGTCTGTTTGCGAAATCAGAAATGCAGCTCAGAGCCGCGGCGACGTCGCCATTGCCTCTGTTCAATCTGCCTCGCCAGACAGAGCGACCATTTCTGGATGGCCGACTGACTGATACGATCTGGGAGAATGCTCAGGAGATTTCACTGCGTTCTGGTCCTGGTCGGAGACGATCAAATTCCTCGAACGCCGATTCGGGTGCCAGCATCGACAATGGCGATGACACTGTTCGCAGCTTCAGCATGTTGGCGTGGGATGAAGAATTTCTGTACATCTCAGCGCGGCTTGAAAAAACTCCGGCCCATGATAATCACGTCGAACTGGCGGCGGCTCGCAGTCATGACGCGAAACATGGAGACAAAGATCGCTTCGAAATAGAACTCGACACTGACCGCGACTATGTCACGTCGTTTCAGTTGACGGTTGATGAATCCGGGCAAACCAGTGACCGCTGCTGGATGCTGACTCGCTGGAATCCTCAGTGGTACGTCGCTGTGGACTCCGATGAAACGGCCTGGCGAATCGAAGCTGCGATTCCCTTCTCTGAACTGATTTCACGTCCCGCGAAGGCGGGTGATATCTGGACCGTCCGCATGAGACGCATTCTTCCCGGGGTTCTTGAGCATAGCTCGATGAGCGCAGACGGTGTCGCTGCCGCGGGCAAAACTGGCATCGTGCGATTCATCCGCCCCAAAGTTACAACGGAATCTCGCATGAGGAAGTCCAAGCCCTGAGAGACTGTTAAGGATCAGGAAACAGGCTGAATTTGTGTCGTTCTATTCTCTGCCGGGCAACGCATGTCCGGGGCTGAACGATTCCCTGTGCCGGGAAACGTGGACTAACTTGCAACCACCGGCGTAGTCAGGAGTGCTCCCCGTAAAGCGCATTTGCGATGATAGCTTGATGGGCGAGTGGCATTCCTGCAAAGATCCGCTGTCCGTGGAAGACATTTGCTCCTGATCCCTGCATGATCAGGTTGAAAGTTGAATCAGTCGCAGTTCAAATCAGTGCTGACTTCGTTGTCCTGCTCGACGGTTTTAGATCGCCTTGATGTTCGCAGATGACTCGATCGTTGGTGTTGACTGGAAGAATTTATGAGTTCATCGAAAAGTGTCACAGGCAACAAGTCATCATCCGATGGGGGATGGCTGCATTTCCTGGGCAATGTTGTGGGATCAATCATCATCCTCGGATTGGGCGTTTTTGGCCTGCTTTTCTTCGGCAGGAGTCCGGAAGTGCCAACGGATACGTCGCGGCTGAAGTCCGCGTCAGAAGCTCCTTTGGTGGAAACAGCCGAGGTGACGCCGTGGGACAAGCCGTTTCACCTCGATATCGATGGCGAGGCGACCAGCTATCGAGTGCTGACTGTCGGAGCGGAGGTCACCGGACGCATTCTGAAGAAGTCCGAGGAGACTCGGAGCGGGACCTTTGTTAATCAGGGAGATGTTCTGTTCGAAGTTGATCCGGTGAACTATCAACTGGATCAACAGCGTTTACAGGCTCGCGCTGATCAGGCAACTCAGGAACTGAAGGCGATTGAAGTTGACCTTCAGAATGGGGCGGCTTTGCTGAAGCTGGCTCAGGAAGACAATGAGCTGCAAAAAGAACATCTGGAACGAGTCAAAACAGCGGCCACTCGCAAAGCCGCTTCTGAAGCGGAACTGGATAATGCCGCACGCCAGGAATTGACGTCTCGCAATGCCGTGCAAATGCAGCAGAATCAGTTGAACACTTTGGCTCAGACAAAGAAAACCAAAGAAGCAGCACTCAGGCTGGCCGAGGCCGAACTGCAAAGAACTCGCGTCGATCTGGAACGCTGTCGCATCGTTTCTCCGATCACCGGACGCATTGTGGATGACATGAAAGAAGAAGGCGACTACGTGAAGCCCGGCGATACGCTGGTTCACATCAGCGATTCGAGCCGCATGGAAGTGAAGTGCAGTCTGAAAGGTCAGGAACTGGCGTGGATCTGGCAGCACGGACAACAATCCGACGAACCGCCGATCGCGACTTCGGAAACATCGGCTAAAACAGATGCGGCGCCAGCAGAGAACACCGCTTCCTTCGGTGATGCAAAGGCAACGGCCGAGCCTCGCAAGGCCGATCCGTTTCAGATGCCAAACGTTCCTTGTGAGATCGCGTTTGAGTTTGAAGGAGTGGAGACCGTTTGGGACGGATATTTGTCGCGCTATGAAGGAACCGGGATGGATCGAGCGACCAGGATGTTTCCCTGTCGCGTGATTGTCGATGCGCCGGAGAAGACTCGCGTTAATTCTTCGGTGGGAAGCAAACAGGTTTCTCCTCCGACATTGCTCAGCGGCATGTACGTGACGGTTCGGATTCCGATCGATTCCCCGGTGCAGTTGTTGCAGGTTCCGGCTGAATCGATTCGCCCCGGAGGCCAACTGTGGGTCGTACGCGATGGCAAGCTGAAAGTTGTTTCAGTTTCATTGGTCCGCGTCGATGGTGATCTGGCTCTGGTACGTCAGGAACAGTCTACGCTGAAGGCTCAGGATGTCGTCATCGTTTCGCCGCTGGCGTCTGTGACTGATGGGATGCCGGTCACCGTCGCTTCTGACTTGAACACTGTACCTCCACCTCCACCTTCAGCTTCCGCAGGTACATCAGGCAAGAACGAACAACAGCCAGCCGCTGATGCTCAGGACAGCTCGGCGAAATCACAGCCGGAGGTGAAGCCATGAGCGGTTCCATGGTGCGTTGGGCGATCCGCAACACTCCGGCGATGAATACTGTTGTGCTGGCGGTGCTGGTGGTCGGTGTGTTGTCAGCATTCATGCTGCGGCGCGAAGTGTTTCCACAGTTTGAGCTGGAGATTATTCTCGTCGCTGTTCCTTATCCCGGAGCAAGTCCGGATGAAGTGGAAAGCGGTATCTGTCAGAAGATTGAAGAAGCCGTTCGTTCTGTCGATGGTATCAAGAAAGTGACTTCGGTCGCGGCAGAAGGCGTCGGTAATGTTGTGATCGAAGTGCGCAGTGACGTGCCCAGCGTGCAGAAGGTTCTGAATGAAGTGCAGTCACAGATCGATCGCATCCCCAGCTTTCCGGATCTTGCTGAAGAGCCGAACGTGCAACAGGTCACGTTTCGCAACAAGGCGATTACGGTGGGCGTGATCCAGGAGAACTCCGAAGCTCCCGATGCCGAACTTCAACTTCGCGAGATTACTGAACAGGTTCGCGACGACCTGCTGCTGATTCCTCAGATTTCGCAAGCTGAAATTATGGGCGAACGCAAGTTTCAGATCGATGTGGAGATTCCTGAAAAGACTCTGCGGGAATATGGTTTGACCTTAGCAGATGTGTCGCGTCGCATTCGTCTGCGAAACCTTGAATTGCCAGGCGGAACCATTCGTGATCAGGGTGAAACGTATCTGCTGCGAGGAAAAGACAAGCGAGTTCTGGGAGATGAGATTGCGGCCATCCCGCTGATTACTCGCGCTGACGGAGTTGTGCTGACCGTCGGTGAACTTGGGCAAGTCAAAGATGAATTTGTCGATACGACGTCCATCAGCCGCATTAATGGGAAACCAGGCCTCGCGATTGATGTCAGTGCTGCTTCGCGGGAAGACCTGCTGTCCATGGCGGACGCGGTGAAGGATTATGTCAAGCAGAAAGATTTGCCACCCGGCTATGAATTTACAACCTGGGGAGATAGCTCGATCGAAGTGCGAGACCGTCTGGATCTGCTTGTTCGCAACGGCATGCAGGGGCTCATTCTGGTCTTTGTGATTTTGTCGATGTTCCTCGATCTGAAGCTGGCATTCTGGGTCGCGATGGGAATTCCGATTTCACTGCTGGGAGCCTGTGCGGTGCTCTGGCAGTTTGACCAGACACTCAACATGCTGTCTCTATTTTCGTTCCTGATCGCATTGGGAATCGTGGTCGATGACGCCATCGTTATCGGCGAAAACGTGTATGCTCACCGAGCCATGGGCAAGACGCCGATGCAGGCGGCCATTGATGGAACCATCGAGGTTGTGCCGTCCGTTTTCTCCTCAGTCGCAACCACTGTTTTTGCTTTCGTGCCGATGTTTTTCGTGACCGGTGTGATGGGCAAATTCTTCGCGGTCATGCCGCTGGCGGTGATCGCGATCCTCACGATTTCTTTGACCGAGGCGACGTTTGCTCTGCCATGTCACCTTGCTCACGACTCCGGCAAGCCTTCGCCGCTGACTTCGGGATTGAATCGTTTCACAAACTGGGTACTGGACACATTTATCACTCGGATTTATCAGCCTGTTGTTAACTTCTGCGTGGGCAACCCTGCCATCACGGTAAGCCTCGCTGTCACGTTTCTTCTGTTGACGACAAGCCTGGTCACCAGTGGCACTGTGCCCAGTATTTTCTTCCCGAAACTCGATGCACCGGAAGTCATGGCCAAAGTGATCTTCCCGGATGGAACTCCCAGTCGAGTCACCGAGCACGCCACCGAACGAATCGAAGAGGCGATTCTCGACATCAACAAGAAGTATTCGACGCCTGAGCGACCTCTGATGCTGGCCACTCATCGCATGGTTGGCGTGGTTAAGGATGATGCACCGGGCGGCGGTCAAACAACGGAAGGCAGCCACGCGGGTTCTGTCTATGCTCAGTTGGTTGATGGCGGACTGCGTGATGTCACCAGTGAAGAAGTTGTTCAGGAATGGCGAAATGCTGTAGGCCCGATTGCGGGCGTGGAGACGCTAACGTTCGGTTCACAGTCTCGCGGACCGGGTGGGAAGCCGATCGAGTTCAAGTTGCTGGGTCCTTCGACGGAGATGATAGACCTCGAGGCTGCTGTTGAAGAAGTCAAAGCAAAACTGGCGACGTACAAAGGGGTGTTTGACGTGTCCGATGATTCTCGCCCCGGGAAATGGGAGCTTCAGCTTCGTGAAAAAGAAGATGCTGTGGCCCTCGGCGTTCCGCTCGAAAGCATCGCTCGCACCGTCCGCGCGTCGTATTATGGCGAAGAAGTCATGCGACTGCAGCGTGGTCGCCATGAAGTGAAATTGATGGTGCGATACCCGGAAGAAGATCGAAAATCTCTGGCACGCTTTGATGATATCCGCGTCGATGGCGGCGACGGAATACAACGTCCGATTACGGAACTGGCTGATGTGTCTGTCAGTCGAGGATACTCGGAGATTAACCGCATCGATCAAAAGCGATCGATTACTGTCTCATCAGATATTGATGAAAAGGTCGGTAACGCTAAGGAAATCGTAGGGAATCTCCAGCAGACTTTCATGCCCGACCTGCTGAAAAGATATCCGTCGTTGCGAGTTCGCTGGGAGGGACAACAGGAGCAGGATACGGAGTCGGTGCGAAGTCTTGGCATCGGACTGGGAATCGCATTGATCGCGATGTATGTCCTGCTGACGATGGAATTTACGTCTTACGGACAGCCGATGGTAGTGATGACGATCATTCCCTTTGGGATCGTCGGAGCAGTCATTGGTCACTGGGTCATGGGAATTCCGCTGACGTTGTTCAGCACTTTGGGGCTTGTGGCTTTGACGGGAATCGTGGTGAATGACTCGATCGTTCTCGTCGACTTTATCAACAGTGCAGTCCGTGGTGGAATGCCGTTGAATCAGGCCGTGCTCGAAGCCGGTGCTCGACGCTTCCGGCCTGTAATGTTGACCTCGCTGACAACAATTGCGGGGCTGGCTCCGATCCTGACGGAGACATCCTTCCAGGCTCAGTTGGTGATTCCAATGGCGGCCAGTCTGTGCTTCGGCCTGATGACTTCGACGGTACTGGTACTCGTACTGGTCCCGACGTTTTATCTGATCTACGCTCGAATCTTTGGCGTTACCGTGGATGAAAAATCCCCGGAAGCCGTTGGTGCCACGCCGGTGCTTGAGTTGTGAGCGGTGCGGAGTTGTCGGTTTTTTCGTTTAACGGCAAGCCGCAGGTGTCGTTGTTTGTTTGCGACTACGCCTACGGCTCGCCGTTAAACAAAAAGGCGTAATGCAGATTAAATCGACACCCGTGGCTCTCGCCATTCGGCTCACAAAAAATGACTCCGCCGGGTGACTCGCTCTTGTCTCGCGATTCCTGCAAGATACGGCCAAATCAATCGCGCTCGAAATCCCCGGAACCTTAGTCCAACTCGGTGTGTCGCACGGTGACGATGTCTTCGCTTCAGGATATTGAACAATCGCTTTTACTGGTCATGCAGGCTGATCAATTCTCCCTGCGCAAAATGCTGCGCATTGTGAGGGAGTCCGAGAAGGCCGGAAAACCGACCGATAAACTGCAGGAAAAGCTTCGAGCCCAGTTTGAAAAATCCAAACGCCGCCGCGAAGAACGAGCCGTCTGGAAACCTCGCCTGCAGTGGGATGAAGAACTCCCAGTCGTTGCTCGCAAACAGGAAATCATCGACACGATTCGAGACAATCAGGTTGTGGTGTTGTGTGGCGAAACCGGGTCCGGCAAGTCGACGCAGCTGCCGAAGATCCTGATTGAAATGGGACGAGGACTCAGCGGAGTTATCGGGCATACACAACCTCGTCGAATCGCTGCTCGCTCCGTCGCCGCTCGACTCGCTGAGGAGATGAACTGCCGACTGGGTCACGAAGTCGGTTTTCGGATTCGATTTACCGACAGCAGCGGACCGAATACGCGCGTTCGTCTGATGACGGACGGGATCCTGCTGGCGGAAACTCAAACCGATCGGTTTCTCGATCAGTACGATACGATTATCGTCGACGAAGCCCATGAGCGATCTCTGAACATTGACTTCCTGCTGGGATATCTTAAGCGTCTGCTGCATAAGCGACGTGATCTGAAAGTGATCATCACGTCGGCGACGATTGATGCGGCTCGTTTCGCAGAACACTTTGGCGATGGAATCCGGCCAGTTCCGGTGCTGCAGATCTCCGGGCGCATGTATCCGGTTGATATTCGTTACCGCCCGCTGGATCCGAATGAAGGAGTCGATGGACGCGGCCTGTCCGCTCTTAGTGATTCCGATGATGATAATCGTGAACCTCGTGACTGGCTGGATGGTGTTGCTGACGCCGTCGAGGAAGTTTCCACGATCGACAGTGGGCACATTCTCATCTTTCTGCCAACCGAGCGAGATATTCGCGAGGCCGACAAACGTCTGGGAGGCCGACGGTTTCGGGGCGACACGCCGCAGGTGCCGACCGAGATTGTGCCGCTCTTTGGTCGACTGTCGATGGCTGATCAGACGAAAGTCTTTTCGCCCTGTTCGCATCGCCGCATTGTGCTGGCAACGAACGTGGCCGAATCGTCATTGACCGTGCCCGGCATTCGCTACGTGATCGATACCGGGACGGCTCGTATCAGTCGCTATTCGGCTCGATCGCGTATGCAGCGGCTGCCGATCGAGCCGGTCTCGCAGGCTTCGGCCAATCAGCGTTCCGGACGTTGCGGGCGAGTTGGGCCGGGGATCTGCATTCGGCTCTACAGCAAAGAAGATTTCGACAGCCGCGAAGCCTTCACGGCTCCGGAAATTCAACGCACCAATCTGGCGGCTGTGATTCTGCGGACGATTAATCTTCGTCTGGGCAACATCGAAGAGTTTCCTTTTCTGGACCCTCCGCGATCAACGACCGTCCGTGAAGGTTACAAGACTCTCGAGGAACTCGGCGCGATCACGGTCGAAGGAGAATTGACCGAGATCGGCCGTCGCATGGCCAGACTGCCGGTCGATCCGCGTATTAGTCGCATGATTCTCGCAGCCGTTGATGAGAACGCTCTGCCGGAAGTTCTGGCGATAGCGTCACTTCTGGAGAGCCAGGATCCTCGTGAGCGCCCGATCGAAAAGCAGCAGGCCGCCGATGAAGCTCATCGAAAATTCCTTAATCGTGATTCGGACTTTCTGACGATCCTGAATCTGTGGGATGCCTGGCATGACAAACAACGCAGTGGTTCTCAGGGGCAACTGCGAAAATGGTGTCAGCAAAACTTCCTCTCCTTCATGCGCATGCGCGAATGGGTGGACGTGCATGAGCAATTGAAGGATCTGCTGTCCGAAAGTGACGACCCGGCTATTTCGAAATCCGCGAAAGCTCTGCATCATCGACACGGTGATCGTTCCGGCGAGCGGCAGGGCGTCAGCCCTCCGAGTTCTCCCCAGAATCCGGCTCCCCAGAAATCACCCACAAAACCTAACGACAAGCAAAAGCAGAACGCCGCTCAATCTGCCGTCAAGATGGCACCTCCTGCAACACCGCGTCATAACGATTTCGCCGCCACCCACCGCGCGCTGATGACGGGGTTGCTGGCCAACATCGGCTGCCAGAATCCCAACGGCGACTTTATGGGCGCGGGCGGAAACAGTTTGGCGATCTGGCCGGGATCCGCATTGTCTCCCAAAGGCGCGAAGTGGTTTGTGGCCGGAGAATTGGTCGAAACCAGTCGCCGTTTTGCTCGCACGATTGCTCGCATTCAGCCGGAATGGATTGAACCGCTGGCCGAGCATTTGGTCAGCCGCGAGTATTTCGAGCCGCACTGGGATCCGGTCGCCGGCAACATCATGGTGTTCGAAAAAGTGAGCCTGTGGGGCCTGCCGATCGTGCCGCGTCGAAAGGTGACGTACGCCAAAGTCGATCCGATCAAAGCTCGCGAGATGTTGATTCAACACGGCCTCGTTGAGTTCGGCCTGCTGTTCGGCGATGCTGATCCCGACAACGCCGGCGCAGAAGATTACGACGATGAAGAAGAAGCTTTGTCGCGCGGAGCATCAAAGGTTCGGCCGGGACGCAGCACGGCAGCAAATCCTTTATCGAAACGCAAAGGCTGGGGGCATGAGTTTCCGTTTCTGGCTCACAACCACGATGTGCTGGATCAGTTGAAAGATCTTCAGGCACGAACTCGATCACATCACCTGTTGCCGGGGGATGAAGTTCTTTTCGAATTTTACGCGTCGCAGATTCCCGAAGAGTGTTGTGATCGAGATCGGCTACGTCGCTGGTTTCAGAGAACTGTGACGCGGAATGCTCGATTACTGCAGTTCGATATCAATCAGTTCTCCGACGCTGCTCATCGCACCGAACAAGCCGCGATGTTTCCTGAATCCGCTCAGTTCGGCGCGATGCATCTGCCATTGTCGTATCAGTTGGATCCTGGCCGAGATGCGGACGGCGTAACAGTGACGGTTCCCGTCGAAGGTCTTGGTCAGCTCAACGAAACGCGTCTGGAATGGCTGGTTCCGGGGCTGCTGGAGCAAAAAGTATTGGCGTTGATTCGTTCGCTGCCCAAGCATTTCCGCCGCCACTTTGTTCCCGCACCGGATACGGCCAAGCTGGTCGCATCGGATCTGGAGTTCGGTAAAGGCGATCTGTTAACGGGTACGGCGGCTCGGCTTTCTCAACTTGGTGGCGAACGCTTTGATGCTCGCGAGTTTGACCTGAGTACTCTGGATGATCACCTGAAATTCAATATCTGCGTCGTGGATGATCAACGCAAAACGCTCGTAGAAGGCCGTGATCTTAAATCGCTGCGTGAGACTTTGATTCAGCGAAGTCAAGCGGCTGTCGGAACTTCAAGCAAAGCCCAGTCGGGGAATGAAGTTTCCGCAGAAGAAGCGAAGTGGACTCGCGGCGGGTTCAAAGCCTGGGACTTCTTTGATATCCCCGAACACATCGAAATCAAACGCGCCGGGATGTTGATTCGATCGTTCCCGTCACTGCAGGACGATGGCGAAACGGTCGGTCTGGTGCTTTGTCATACTTCCGAAGATGCGGTTCGGATTCTTCGCAAAGGACTGTTGAAGCTGATTCTGATTTCTGAACGCAAACGTGTGCTGATTCAGATCGGCAATATGCCTCAGATCGGGCAGATTAAACTGCTGTCATCGTCCATCAAAGGGCTGGAGCTGATGAATCATCTCTCGCTGCTGATGGTGGAACGAGCTTACCTGGCAGATCAGCCTCTGGCTCGCACAAAGTTTTCCTATGAGAAAACGTTGCAGCGAGGTCGTGAGCGACTGGGAACGATCGCGCAGGAGTTTGTGCAGTTTCTCCCGCACTTGTTCAGCCAGTACCATGAAACTCGACGTGCCCTTGAGCAAACTCGCGGGCCCGGCTGGGATCATCTGTTGAACAGCATGAAGCTGCAGTTAGCCTTGTTGGTGCATACCACGTTTCTGATCGAAACACCCTGGCCGTGGCTGATCCAGTATCCTCGATACTTTCAGGGAATTCGTCAGCGACTGCAGCGATTGTCATCCGGCGGTCTGAAGACGGAGCAAACTCTGGAGTCAGAGTTCGCTCCATGGCTCGCGCGGTATGAGCAGAAGTTAAAAGATCATCAGCGGCAACAGCGTATCGATCCAATGCTGAGCCATTATCGGTGGATGCTGGAAGAATTCCGAATTCAGTTATTCGCGCAGAAGCTTGGTACGGCGATCAGTGTTTCAGCCGCGAAACTTGAAGAGCAACTCGGGCGAGTGCTCTAAGCGATGCACAAGACGCCAACGGGTTTACCGACAATGGCGTGGACTTAAGGGAATTCAGCGTTGATCATCGCTTGGGACTGCGTAAGTTTTGGTCCGTTGTTGCGGGCTGTGTTTCGCGGCGTAGCTGCGGCAGCATTTAGCCCCAGGCTTCAGCCTGGGGTGGGTGGCGAAAACCCGATCCATCAGCCGTGAAACGGCGACAGCGATGGTTTTTTCAACGATATCAACACATTGCTGTCGCCGTTTCACGGCTTAACGTTCGTTTTCAAACGTCTTTGCCCCAGGCGAAAGCCTGGGGCTACCTGCTGCCGCCTCTACGAGGCGAAATCAGATCGATAGTTGCCCCACTAAATCTCGTTGTAATACCAAATTCTTGACCCCTCAGGACAAGCCCCATTGTGACAAGTCGGTCCTAAGTCTACGCCATTCGGGTTCATCCCGGTGGCTTAACGGCTTTTGCACCACGTTTATCAACTCACTTTGCCTTTGCCGCTGCTGCCAAATACTTGTCAAACCAGTCCAGCAGAGCAGTCTCAGCCTGAGTTCCCTGGTCGCCGGGAAAGCCATGAGCTGCGTCTTTCATCACGATCAGTTCACAGGTCGCCCTGGACTCCTGCATGGCCTTGAGGAATCGTTCGCTGTGTGAGATCGGCACGAGTTCATCTTTGTCGCCATGAATCAGCAGCGTAGGAGCATCGTCGGCCGACACCGCGAGAAGTGGTGAAACATCATCGGCCTGATCATCGGGGAATACGATTGCTGGAAACTGACGGCTCAGTGTTTTGTGATTCACGTACTCACGCATATCGGTCGGAGGAAAATAAGCCACCACCGCCTGAACTCGACTGGAGACTTTTTCATTCTCGACATCCGACTTTTCGCTGCCGTCATCTCCCATTGAGCCAAGAACGAGGGACAGATGACCGCCGGCGCTGCCACCGCAAACACCGATGCGAGCCGGGTCGATTCCGAAATCAGTCGCATGGGCACGAATATGTCGAATCGCCAGTTTGACATCGGCCACGGCGTCGGGCACCTTGAAATATGGACTGCTGCCGTGGCGAACGAGAATCAGCGTGTAGCCTCGGTCAACAATCTTCTCGAACAAGTTCAGTGAGTCTGGTTTTTCAGTGCGTACGACAGCGTCCGGACGAGCCCAGGTGGAAACCCAGCCGCCGCTTACCATAAAAAGCACCGCCGCACCGTTTGGCTTCGCGGGGTTCACGACATCATAGGTCAAAGCCATCCCGGCTTTGTGACCATAGATGACATCGGGCATGATCGTTCGCCAGTCTTCCGCGAATGATGATGAAGCAAGAAGAACTGAAAGCAAAACGGGGGCAATAACAAGCGATCGAAACATACAGTTCATCCACGAAGTCAGGATCATAAAAAATGATAGTATCAACGACTGGCACCAACGTGCCTCCGATCGCTGCTGTGACTATACTCGGAGGCAGGACTCAATGGGAGGGAGTTGCTGATTCCGCTGGAACGCAAAAAAGAATGGAATGCCATAGAGCTTCCATACATTGCAGAAAGTTGCATCTTTCAACTTTCCACCTGAAAAATGCCTCCGAATTCAGTTCCTGTGTGATGGTCTATCGTGATCGAATACTGGTCGTCTTTTGATCGTTGAGATCAATGATGAATACCTCCAGGACTCCAAGCGAAACTCCTCGCCAACTGACCGTAAAGCAGCGAATATTTCGCTGCTTTACTTTGCTGATGCTAGGCAACGCGATCATCTTCATCGGCTATCGATTCACGGTTTGGCATACCGAATGGACAATTAACAGGCTGGGCGGACAAACGGTTACCGGTTCTCCACCCGGCTACTCTGATCTTGCGTATTCCTCAAAGACGCCAGGCAGCATACGTGCCGTCGTGTGTTCTCGCTTCGGCCGTTGGCTCGGTTCACAGTTTCCTGTCATCTATGTGGTCGATCTTCGACGAGTTTCCGACCCGGATTCGATAGCGAAGGCATTGCATGTTGCCGCTGGCCACAAGCACGTCAATGAATTGGTGCTTTACAAATCTGCTGTGCAAGACGAGCATCTGAGCATTATTGTCACCGCCTTTCCGGAACTTCGCAGTCTCAAGATCAATGAGACATCCGTTGGTGATTCCGGCATCGCACAACTCGTACGCCACAAAACATTGACTCACCTCAATGTGCAGCGAACTGCGGTGACCGACTTGAGTGTGTTAACGTTCTGCGCGATGCCGCGACTCAAGGAACTCAACATCGGCGAGACCAGCATTACCTCGATTAAGGACCTTCACCGAGCGAATCCACGCTGCATTATCACAACGGAGCTGACAACGCTGAAAAGAACAACGGACAAGCAGCGTACGTTTCGCAGAATTGTTATGCCAAAGAACGACGGCGTGCCACAATAACCCTCCGTCTCGGCGTCCTGATATTCCGCCTTGCATTTGTCCGTCGAGCAATTGTCCAGGGGGTATCGGAGTGAGGTCGGCGGTGGGCCGAACGCTGGCACCTGCACTCAACTGCACGGGGTACAGGCAGATGCTGCGGCCAAAGTGAATGAGATTTTGCAGACCAATCAACAGCCTGCAGAAGCACTAGACCAGCCGGCAATCAAACCCGGTGGGTACATTGTGTGAGAACACACCACGCCAGAAGAAGCGGCGAAAGATCCCGAAACGCCACAAAACACAAAATGCCCCCGCCGCGATTCGAACGCGGGACCTTCGGTTTAGGAATGCCCTGTCGCGTTTCGGATGGTCGGCGGATAGCCTTCAAACCGCATAAAACACTGGGTTCCTCCGATTCGTCCCACTGGCGGAGTTTTAACGAGATCAGAAACTTTCTGCATCCTCTAAAAATTGATGTTCTGCCAGCGATACGGAACTCGTCGTGCCTGAGTGCTCCATTTCCATGGGGACTGTTGAATCATTTCGTCGGCTTCCATTCGGCCGGATGTCGCTTTGGCGTGGTGATCGAGCCGCTACAGCACTTCTGTGACGCGAACTTCTCGCGAAACTTCCTCTGAATCACCTTCCAGCGTCACGCTCTAAACCATTGCAACACAGACACTTGCAACACAGTGACGCTAGTGACGCGAAAAGTTGCTTTGTCTTTACCTTGGACAGCGTTGAGTCTTCCAGAGTACTCGCAAGGTCTATTCCCTACGACGAACTGTGAAGTGTGTCTGTGGGCCGGGCCTTCAAGCCATACAGGTCGAGGTGGACCAACTCAGATGGTGCAAACTGAATATTCAAGTCAGAAACGTACTTCTGAATCTCGCATTGAACATTCGAAGCGTCGAACCCCCTGACCAATTCAAGAGTTAGGGAGTATTTTTTCTGCACGCCAGACGCATTTCTGAATACGTGGCCCTACCGATGTGAGATGCATGAATGCTGCGGATCCATCAACAAAACTCTCTGGCAGGTGTCCAGTTCCAAGGCAGTCAGCTCCTCACAAAGGAAGTCCCAAATGGCTGCATCTCAATCGTCCACTCTGGAAGATCCTGACAACAAAGTCCGTCGCCCTGAGAACCCCCGAAGAAAAGTATCGAGAGCAAGACGGAAGAAGGCCAAGACGCCGGAATCCGATGCAGGGAAGAACATCGAATCAGTCGATGTACGGGCCAAGGATGATGCTTCCGTGCTCGGCGAATATCCGCATCTGGGGTCAGATTCCAGCAATTCTGAAACAACGATTCCTGAATCGGATCAGACGAAAGACAAGAACGCCGATCCCGCAGAGTTCTCCATCCCGTTGGCAAACGCTGGAGTTGCAACGCTCTCCAAGGCCGTGGCATCAGAATCGTCAGGCGACTTGGAAGCAAGCCAATCTCCAATATCTGATCCTCAGATTGAGGGTGCCTCGCCGAACGCAGGATCCGCTATTGACGGGAATGTTCCGAATCGAGGAATCATTCTCGTCGACGACACCATCCGAACCGACGAAGCAGAATCAAACGAAAGCGACGAACCCGAATCAACAGAGCCCCCAGGAGATGATCAGCCGCGTGTCGTCTTGACACCGGAGTTTATCGCTGACTTCGCGAGAGCAAACGGGGTTCGCTGTTTCAGGGATCAACAGGGGGCGTTCTTCGTTTGGGTACCAGTTGCAACAAAGGACGGAACACATTTTGAATGCCATCCGAGTCGCTCAAAATCCTTTCTTGCCCTATTGCTGGAACTGATCAGGGTTCGCTCGAACTCGTCACTGAAGTTTTCCAGAGTGAAACAGGCCATTGAGATCCTCGAGCTTGACGCTTACCGATCTCCGATGGTGAATCTTGAAAATCGCAGGGCGTCTCAGAAAGGAGTGAGCTTTATTGATCTCGGCGACCCCAAGTGGAACCTGATCAAAGTTGGCCCTGAAAAGGTCGGAGCAGACCGAATTCGAGTTCAAATGACCAAACAGTGGTTCGAGCTTCTTGAAGAAGAACATCGCGGCAGACTGAGTTTTGCCATCGATCGAGAATTCCCTGGCTATCTACTTATTGCAACAGCAAACGACTGCGAGTGCAGGGGACACAGGGTAAGTTTTGGCAATGATACAGTAAGTGTCCTATTGAGAGCCGATGCGGGTTTAGTCGGTCGCATGTTCCCGGAACCGCCATCGTCATTTTTCACTCCTAGTGATGTATGCTTTCAAATCCATTCTACCGGTAGAAAAGTAATTTGTGTGAAATGGACTGACATGTATGAGTATGCAGAGTCTATCAACTACTCAATGTACCAAGTTGCTGGGCGAACGGATGAATGTCCGGAACAGGTTAAGAATACGTGGGTGAGGTTGGAGTCGACGCCGTTAGGTGAAGATCATGTCCTTGATGGGAATGGCAATTCGGCAGCGGGGAAAGAACGATCGGTTTCGGATGCTATACGTGCCTATGAAGAGATCGCTGACTCAAACTCAAATTGAAGCACTGTTGAGTTGAAGCTGTGGCTCTTTCCGAGTTTGAATTGAGTCCTAGGATTCGAGGAATGTTAGTGAGCTAATCGCTCATTGAGATTGCAGTTCTGAACCAAAGCGACGCCTCCTTGATTCGGGTAACGAGTCTCGGAGGCGTTCTTCGTTCACGGATCTCACCATTCCTCGGAGCAAACTCATGTTGAAGGTCAATGTTGGACTCAGTCGGAAACTTTCACGGGACTACAACTCAACCGGGTTCAGCCTGAATCTCGAAGGAGAAATCTGCGTCAGTCTGGATGACCCTGAAACTCTTGTTGAAAAAGTGAAGGAGTTCTACGACCTCGCTGAGGAAGCTCTGAATCAACAGATTGACCGATACGAAAGCGAATCTGCAATTGCCAGTCGAGATGAAGAAAAGCCTGTTCGCCCCGCAACAAAGGCGGCTGGAACATCAAAAACAGTTCCCGTCAATCGCATGACGCCCCCACCAGAGAATCAGGCTGACGTCGCAACTCCCAACACTCATGCGAAATCAGCCAATGCGGACGCCGCAACCAATAAGCAGGTTCAGTATCTGCTCAATCTGGGCAAGCGTCATGGACTGACTCAGATCCAGCTCGAAAGCCGAATCGAATCCCATCTCGGCAAGAAGGCAGGCGTCTATGACCTCACCAAGCGAGAAGCGGGCGACATCATTGATGTGCTCAGTCAGAACGGAGCACCAGCATCAAACGGGAATGGTCACAATCGAATCAGCCGCACGGGAAAAGCCTGATGGATCCTCAGGCAGCATGGAATGAAATGCTGACCGCCATCCATCAGAAGGACTGGAAGCAAGTCTTCGAATTTGCAGAGGCACTTCTGTCATGGATGAAGCACGGCGGTTTTCCTCCTCAGACTACGGCAGTCACCATGCCGGCCAAATGGAACCGAGCTCACGCGGAGTTCGGTTGTCTGCAGGCTCTTCAACTAGTGAAACGGGCACGAAAACGTAAATCGCGAAAGGAAGCCAATGAGTGACCGACCCCACTGGAGCTACAGTTCCATCAATCAATATCTCCGTTGCCCGCTGCAGTACTTCTTTCAGCGGGTACTCGGAATACCCAGTCGATCCATCAGCAGCGGACTTGTGCTGGGGTCTGCAGTTCATGCGGGATTGGCCGAGTATCACCGGCAACTGAAAGTTCAGGAGGCCATCGATCACGACGGAATCCTGAGAACATTCCGTGAATGCTGGAGTGGAAAAGAGGCCAAAGAAACCGTCGTCTACAAGGATGGAGACAATCGCCAGGATGGCATCGAACAGGGAATTCACCTTCTGGAGCTTTATCTTCAGCAAGCTCCCCCGGAAGGCATCGTCGCCATTGAAGAACGAATCCTCGTGCCGCTCTATAACAGTCACGGCGAGTATCTGGAAACTCCACTGGTGGCAATCGCCGACCTGATCACGTCAGTGGAGGAATCTTTGACCGTGAGGGAATTCAAAACCAGCGGTCGAGCTTACTCGTCATCTGACGTGGAATCATCACTGCAGCCAACCTGCTACGTCCATGCGGTTCGCCAGACTTTCGGCAAGGAGGCAAATGTCGAATACACGGTGCTGGTGAAAACGAAGACGCCGAGGGTCCAGCGAATTCAGACGGCCAGATACGCGGAAGACTGCGGCCGCCTGGGAGATCTGGTGGAGACCATTCAGCGAGCCGTGGATTTCAACGTCTTTTATCCCGTTGAAAACGCCATGAACTGTTCAACCTGTGCCTACCGACAACCATGTCGGGAATGGGGGCAGGGAACAAAGTCGGAGTCCAATCTGGTCCAACTGGAAATTCCACAGGAGGTCGCACTGTGCTCACTGAATTGAACGGCAAGGGTGGCTGTGTTTGTGAACCAGCTCGAAAAGGCGAATTGCGATGCCCGCTGATCGTCCGGCCCACCAGCGAAGACGTTGTTACCGGAGAACTCTTTGGAATTCTGAGAGTTCTCAACGCTCGCTGGTGGCTGCCGGACCTGTTGAATCATGCTCTGGGGTCAGAACGATTTCATCGCCAGGTTTTTCGGGACCTTCGCATCGAACTCTGGCAAAAACAGCGAACTTATCCCCGACAACATCTGGAATGGACTGAGGGACAAACGGAAGTCGACTGCGTCATCACATGGGAGATCGCGTCAGAGACTCCAATCCCCAGACCCGAGTCCACGGAGCATGTCAGAGTTTTCTTCCCGAAGTTCTTCGAGGAATCTTTCCGGCGGAAGAAACTGGAAACGTTTTTTTCTTTGATGTCCCCGGCCATTGGAATGGATGAAATTCGCTCGAATCCCTCTCGCTTCGTGATGCTCTTTCGGCCTAGCATGATGGACAGCGACTTCGGTGGACGCCTTCCGGAACTCAGTAGGTGCCTCTACTCGCGTTGGTCCGGGTATCTGGAGCAGACGGAATGGCAGACGACGAAAATGAAGCTTCAGGAAGTTTCAGGCGACCTGATCGAAGCTCATACCAGCGGCCACATCTATCATGATGACATCATTGAATTCGTCAAACAGATCAACGCGAAGACAGTGATTCCGATCCACACCTTTGAGCCCGAGAAGTTTGCGGGCGTCATGTCAGGTGTGCGACTGCTGGCCGATGGCGAGACACTGAATCTCAGTTAATCCTTCTTGGGCGTGGGTGGCAACCATAATGTCGTCGTTCGAAAATCTGTGGCTGCAAATTTCACACAGACAGACGGGATAAACGAGTCTCCCACGGCTGCCAGCAGTGGCCAATCTTTGCCGCGAATGCTGCGGGCGTGCCGACTTGAATAATAGGCTTCAGGGGCAAGGACAACGAGTGTTGGGCGAACTGTTGTGCTGGGCACAACTCCGCTGAAGTCATCTGGAACGGGGTGTTGCCGAGAAGAGATCCAAGTATTGAAACCGATGAGAATCTTCTCGAAGTTTTTATTTCGCAGGAGGCAGGCGAGATAATCCAGTCCTTCAGTAATCGCGATGATCGGAGCGTCTCCACTGGCTCTCTTCGCTTCGAACACCACAATCCCCCCGTCGCTGGTCATTCCAACGAGGTCCGCTCTGCGTCCCATCTCGCGGACACCTCCCTGAGTTGGCCACTGAAACCCGAGCAGCCAGATTCTTTGTGATCCAAGTTGCAGACAACCGTCATCGGCGAGAGCCAGGCGGTACAGCTGAGCAACTAATCGCTCCTCTTTTTCTCCCTCATCCAAGCAGTGGTCGTCTCGATTTTTGAAGACGTCGCCTTTGTACCACTCATCGATGGACCGCTGACGCTGAAACTCGGAGTCCAACGCCGCTCCAAGCAGCACCGGCCACAAAGGGCGGTGACCACGTACGTTCCGAAGTTGCTCCAGCCAGATTCGAAAGCTCATGAAGATCTCTCAATACGATCAAATATCTTGAACGTATTGGAATCACTTACCGTGCCAACTGTGGGGCACAACCTTCAATCGCCCATGAATCCCCATGAATCCCGCACTGCTTAATGGCAGTAGTGCCCACAGTGGTACAGGCGGTGACCCAGTGGTGTCACTGCTAAGAAATATCGTCCCAGTACAAACTTCACCAAGAAGCAGAGTACGTGACGGACATGGCAAAAAAGCAAAGAACAGACGCAGACCGCAGAGTCCGTCAATGCGAGCGACTAGGGCGACTTCTCCGGGTGTTGCACCTGATCATGGGCAGAGGCCGGTGGGACGTCAACACTCTCGCCGCCGAACTCGAATGCTCTAAGAGGACGGTCTATCGTCTCCTGCAAACCCTTTCATTAGCCGGTGTCCCCTGGTACTTCGACGAATCATGCCGAGCCTATCGAGTCCGACCGGGATTCAAGTTCACAGGGTTGGACGGACAGGCTGAGACTGCTCAACCAAAGATCGATTCAGCGTCTTTGAACCTTGCTGCGAACAAGCTGCTGCATGACGGTGAGAAGTTCATGGAATCACTGAGATCTTTTTGTGACCAACTCAACGGCAAAAGAGTCGAGTCGCAACGGTAGATCCAGATGAACTTGCATCAAGATGTTGAGTAAGAACTCCTCCAGCATGATGCGACGACAATTCAGAGCCTGTTGACGCCGCGATGCCGATCACGTCTGGTCTCGAAAGCCCTCCCACAATTGAGACCCAATATAACTCCCACAGGCTGGGAATACAGCAGACTGCCACCTCACTGGACTGGCACATTTGCTCAAACAATGCTTCGTCACGAACGTTTGCGATATACTGATTCACAGTGCTGACACGTTTCATCAACCCAGCCCGGATAGGTAAGACGCTGAACCACTGTTCGGAGAATTGTTGTGGCTGACTCTGACATTGAAGCCTTCGATGACTACTGGCGGATAATCTTGCGGAACGAGGAGTATCTCAGGCAATGGGGACACAATGCTCGCCCCACGAGGGAGCTTGAGTTGCATCAGGATCTTGAGGATGCCTACACGCGAGTTCAACCGCTATTGAGTTCCGTAACACGGCAAAGGCTGTTCCCTGATCTTCCCTTTGGCCATCACCCATTTGCTGCGGACAATTTTCACCACGCACTGGTGAAGTTACTGAATCCGCCTGAGAACTGGTTCGAAAGGGTTGGAGTTCTGACGTCTCCAGAGTATTTCGCCATCAAGCAGGGGGCCGTGGACGAGGAAAAGGTCATCTGCCTTGGTGCCATCGCCGTCAGTGGGCCGACAGCCTTAGTTCCAGAAGCCACTGTGCCTACGCTGGATGACCTGAACACAACGCAACGAAAGATTGTCAAGGCGTTAGACCCCAAGGTTCCTCGAACGTGGGCTGATGTAGCACGCCGAACAAAACTTGAAGTGAATACAGTTTGCAAACAATCTAGGTTTCTCCAAGATGCCGGAATGATCCAAAAGGTGCCAAAACGTCGTGGTTTCCTTCGACTCATCCCATTGCCCGGAGAAGTTGCGAATATGGATTCAGATGTGAATCCATAAAACACTCCATTCAACGATCAGATTTTCTACTTCATAGTTCCCGCGTTCCACAGAGTCACCTCCATTTCGGAGATCGACCAGCGGGAACGTTTTTGGAGAAGAAACGTGCTGACAAGATCAATTACCAAGAAGAAGTCTCTGAATGTCTTCGCAAACGCCATCGACAGATTTTGGCTTTTTGTCGAACGTATGGAGCGGGATGTCCGTGAGAACTCACACCGTGGACGTCTGCCCCCATGCTGCATGGGCGATCCATGGGATGAGGAGTTTGCTCAGGCCTACCAACTCTTGGCACCTCATCTAAAACGATATCGTCGGCCTCGCTATATCCAAGTTCCTGCCGATCTGGCCTTCTTCCATGGTCCATTGCGGGCGGAGACGGCTCATCAATCGTTAATGTTTTTCCTAAACCCTGCAGGTGAATTGTACGGTGAGGCCGGCGTCCTTGATTCACCAGAGTACATCGCGATCAAGGAAACTGCCATGGCCGAATTGGAACAGCACCAAGCGGCACGAATCAAAGCGAAAGCAAAGCCAAAATGTTCGAAGGATTCAAAAACGTTGGTCGAGCTAATTGAGCTCAAGGCTCACCTGCGGGACCATCATTTTCCTAAGGGCAAGCCCGACTGCAATATCGTATTGGGGCTCAAAGAACTCCAGGAACACTTCGGTTGGTCGCAGTCGAAAGTGACGAGAAGGATGCAGGTATTGTTTAAGTCTCCGGACGCGATGGATTCGTACAACGCAGTCTTTGCATCCCCTGAACCGCCCAAAGGGTACAAGAAGGTGCTTGACGACGCGACACTGGATGTCGATGCCCTCTGGTTTGATCGCTCAAGCGACGAAGAAGATGAAGATGACGAACAGTGTTCCATTGCCCGATAGTGTTCGCTCTTGAGCTCCGATCCTGATCTCGTCAATGCAGAATTGAACTGCTGACGTCATATGGCCGTTTCCTCTGTCAGTTGGACTTGCAGGGGGCGGCCATTGTTCTTTGATGCCGCTCCGTTCACGCGTCGTCCATTCTGCGAAAAAGGCGATTTTGAATACGTCTTAATTTGTGTTGACGAATGAACTGCACGTGAAACATCGGGAGTTTCTGTCTTCTTGCCCGGGTAAATGTGAATGGCTCCGCTGCTTTTGGAATGCCTCATTACCACTGCAGCAGAAAGGCTCACAAGATGGCGGCCCACGATGAATTGAATTCCGGTGTGATTAAACCAGACGAGCTCTACACCCTTCAGGCGTTCACACGGCGGCTGGGCATTCAGGCCGCGACATTGCGATCCGCTCGGAGAGCCGGACTTCGCGTGTTCTACGTCCACAAACATGCCTACGTTTACGGACGAGACTGGATCGAATACGTCCTCAAATCCAAACCTCGTCATGAGAGCTCATCTTCTTCAGATTCAGTCTGACCTGTGTGAGTCATTCCCCATCCGCAGACTGGAACATGGAGGAATCTCTTACATGGCACATCGTAAGCAAAAACTAGCAACGCCGGTCCGGAATCCAAGTGTCCGTATTGTTCGACCCTCCGGGCGACCATTTCAGTTACGGTATACCTGCCCAGTCGAAAAGCGAGAGGTACGCATTTCTACCGGAGGCCGCGATGAGCAAGAAGCCATTCGGCTTCGGAAGGAACTGGAGGCAAAGCTGCTCTTGGGGATCGACACAAAGCCCGGCAAGCTGAGAATGACGGGTCCAGAAATGGAATGGTCGGATTTCCGGGAACAGTATCGAACACTCCACCTCACCTCCGTTCGAGAGAGCACTGCAGCAGACGCTGAGAGTCGACTTGATATTGCGGAGAGGATCATCAGTCCAAAGACTCTTGGAGATGCGGCCGATGCCGCAACACTGCAGCAGCTTCAGGCGAGACTTCTCGCTGGAGAACAAAGTGTACGAAAAGGTCCGAGATCACCACACACGGTCAAGGGATACATGGGGTGCATTCTGGGGGCCTTGAATTGGGCGTACCTTCAGAATTGGTTGCCTACGCCCCCGAAACTCCGCAAGATCAAGACTTCAAAACAGAAGACGATGAAGGGGCGTCCCGTTACCAAAGTGGAATTTCAGGCAATGCTCAATGCCGTCGCATCAGTTGTTGGAGACGATGCTGCAGAATCATGGAAGTATGTTCTGAGAGGCTTGTGGGAGTCAGCACTTCGCATCAATGAGCTGATGAGTGTCTCCTGGGACAAACAAGGAGCGATCCGGCCACGTTGGCAATCAGGGTCACATCCAATTCTGGAAGTACCGGCCACGATGCAGAAGAACAACTCGGACGAGGAGATCCCATTGCTACCCGGCTTCGAGGCACTCCTGCTGGAGACGCCGCCAGAACTTCGAACAGGGTGGGCTTTTGAACCGCAATCACTCCAGAACAAACTGGGGCGAAAAGTGCGACATCAGCGTCCGGACTCAGACTGGGTGGGAAAAGTCATCAGTCGAATCGGTAAGGAGGCCAACATCGTCGTTGAGCCCGGTGACAAGAAGCTGGGCAGGGGGGTGAAGTATGCATCTGCACATGACCTCAGACGATCTTGCTGCGAGCAACTGCGTGAGTCAGGCGTGCCGCCACTGGTGATTTGCCGAGTCATGAGGCATTCCTCATGGGAGACAACACGGAAGCATTACGCTCCCGGAGACGTTCAAAAAGACGCGATCGTGCTCAGAGACCTTTTGGTCCCGAAGGGCAACAAAGATCCAGATGTACCCAGATCCGACACCTGAAAGGCGTTGTACCTGGGTACACCAGAGATCACGAATTGACGTAAGTCTAATGCCCCCGCCGCGATTCGAACGCGGGACCTTCGGTTTAGGAAACCGACGCTCTATCCAGCTGAGCTACGAGGACTTCTGGATCACTCCATGGCGGCAATCTAGCATCTTTTTGGATGCTTCCGAGTTTGAGCCGCGAAAAATCGGCGGGAAGAACCGGCAATCTCAAATTCGCTGATGCAGTCACCTGTGAAGCAGCCTGTTTTCAGGAGATCACGTCGGCGATCACTTTGCCGTGGACGTCGGTCAGACGGTAGTCGCGGCCCTGGAAGCGGTACGTCAACTGTTCGTGATTGAAACCCAGAAGATGCAGGATCGTCGCCTGCAGATCGTGAGGCGTCACTTTGTTTTCGACAACACCAAAGCCCAGCTCGTCGGTCTGGCCGTAGTTGTAACCGCCTTTTACGCCGCCGCCGGCCATCCACATGGTGAAGCAGTCCGGGAAATGGTCACGGCCCAGAACGTTGCCGCCCGCTGTTCGGCCTTCGCGAAATGGTGTTCGCCCGAACTCGCCACCACAGATGATCAGAGTATCCTCAAAGAGGCCTCTCTGCTTGAGATCTTCAATCAACGCTGCGATTGGTTTATCAGTCTTCGCCCACTTGTTCGTCAGGCCGTCAGTCAGGCCTTCGCCCGGACCGGTACCGTGGAAGTCCCAGCCCCAGTCGAACAACTGCACAAAACGAACGCCCTGTTCGACAAGACGTCTTGCCAGCAGACAGTTGTTGGCAAAGCTTGCTTCGCCCGGCACGGCACCGTACTTTTCCTGAGTCTCTTTCGTTTCACGATTGATGTCCATGACTTCCGGAACAGACGCCTGCATGCGATAAGCCAATTCGTATTGAGCAATGCGAGTCATCGTTTCGGGATGGCCCAACTCAGCGGCCTGCATTTCATTAAGCTGTTTCAAAGCATCCAGAGAACGTCGGCGAACATTTCGATTCATTCCCGCAGGGTCGGAAACATACAGCACCGGATCTCCTTTGGATCGGCACTGAACTCCCTGAAAGACCGATGGCAGGAAGCCGCTGCCGAAAGAGTTTGCTCCACCGTTCGGCTGAACTCCGCTGCTGATCAAAACAACGAAGCCGGGCAGGTCCTGATTCTCTGTGCCGAGTCCATACGTCGTCCACGCACCCATGGATGGACGGCCGGAACGAGGTGATCCGGTGTAAAGCAGCAGTTCTGCGGGGGCATGATTAAACTGATCTGTGTTCATCGAGTGGATGAAGCAGATATCATCGGCGACTCGATGGAGATTCGGGACAGCATCGGAGAGCCAACTACCGCCTTCGCCATGCTGAGTAAACGTGCGCGGTGTTCCGAGCAGTTTTGGAATACCGGACGTGAAGGCAAAAGTTCGCCCCTTCAGAAACTCATCGGGACAGTTTTCTCCGGTTCGTTTGACCAGCTCGGGCTTGTAGTCATAGATGTCCAGATTCGGAGGCGAACCGGTCAGGTGCAGGTAGATGACTCGCTTGGCCCGAGCGTCGAAGTGCGGCTTACGCATCTCCAGCGGGACCGACGGATTGATTGGAATATCGGCCTTCGCAGTGCCGCCGGACAGAGACGATAACGCGATCGCACCAAGGCCAACTCCGGATGTCGACAGGAAGTGGCGGCGAGTTTGAAACTGCAGAGATGACAGGTCAGGTGACATGAACAGATCTCTCTCAATTCGACCAAAAGGCGGGGCAAAATAGCCGAGGCGGGGTGTAGAGCAATGACAAATGATACCCGGACGAGAGCGGCTCTGTCAAAAGCTTTGCCTGAAGCTGCTTCAATTGGGTATCGTCGAAGATTTCAGTAGATCGTGCCTGCCGGTTAGGAATTCGCGGCTTGCCTCGGCTTCGGTGCATGTGTTTGTGCGAAGCAGCCTACAAACCTCAACGATGTGCAGACAAGGTTCGCCTTGCGGCAATACGAAAATCCTTTCCGGCACAAAGGACCTACATTGACAATCAATCGCGACTACACCCGGTTCAATCGCCGACAATGGCATTCAATTCTTGGCGTTCCGCGGGGCGATCAGATTTTTCTCTGCCCCTTCAATGTCAGCAGCACACGTTCAATCTGCCAGCTATCGTCCTGCTCGCCGGTCATATCATCGGATTTCATCTCTGAATCGATGTCGCTGACCTGAATCTGCAAAAAGAGTTGGCCCTGCAGGCAGGTGCTTTGGATCAGCTCACCTGGAATAGAAACTGATTGCATTCCCAGTGGGCTTGTCAGCTCGGCGATCGTTTGCATGTTGCTGCGATCGCCGGAGAGGATCCTTACGAATCGCGAGCCGGCTCGGATCAGAAGTTTGAGTTCTCCGGATTCGGGGACAAGTGGCCGGCAGGCTTCAGGGATCTGAAACTCGAGCATTGTCTTTGAGGCAGATTCCTGCGGTTGCCATACTCGTCGCAGGTTGACATAAGAGCTGCCGATTCCTCCATCGTCATTGACCACTGATCGATACGTCAGCAGTTGAGGAGGAATCAGAAATGGTTTTCCTGCTTCAGGTGGATACAAGTCCAGCGGATGCACGACCAGTACGGCACGTTGTCGGCGAATATCATCGCCTTCAAAGTGGAGCACCTCTGAGTCAGATTTGTCCCAGAACAAGACAGAGGGTTCTGACGGAAAAGCGGCACCCTGAATCCCCTGCGTTGAGTTGAAAACAGAATTCAGTAAAACCGTTCGATATCGCTCATCATCACTCAGCAGCGACGACCGAAAATACTGCCCTGAAAGCAGAGCATTGTCCGGAGTACCTCGGAGGAGTCCGGAATCATCCAGATCGAGCGCCAGGTTTTCGCGATTCATTCCCGCCAGAATTGGGTCGCCCGGAGTCATGCCCTCTTGTGCTCGCAGGGTTCCTGTGAGTCCTGATTCATTCAGAGTCGCCTGAACTCGCAAGGGCTTTCCAAGGCGACGAGCAGAAGTCAGAGGATAGGTCCTTAGTCCCGCAGGCTGCAGGAACTTTCCCCACGAGACATCTCCGGGGCCGTGCCACGTCATGCGGCGATAATCAGAATTGGTATTGTCCTTCAGAGCATCGAGTCGTGTGCCGTTCTCTGCTGAAATGCCCAGATCGCGCGGAGATGGAACGAACACCGAAGCAAAACCGTCGGCCGGTAAATCGGTAAAGCCCTGTGAAGAGTTAATCACGACCGACTCAATCACGGTGGCCGGCGCGACATTACGAATCTGAAATCCGACCATCGCTGCTGGCAGTGCGGCAATGATGGCCAGAGCAGGCACGGCGATAATCAGCCGTTCGCCGGAATTACGCTTTTGCAGAAGCAGTCCCGCCACCAGCATTGCCACAGGAAAAATGGCCAGCAGCAGGACAGCGACATTACGGGAGGGAATACGATAGCCAATCAGGGCGGCGGCCTGATCTGACGCGACGGTCCCGTCAATGATCGAAGTTGGCCGTTTCGTAAACATGACTTCCTGCATCCGGCGGCTGGAAGGAATCAACGCATGGAAGGGATGCGATAAATTCTCGTATTTTGTCGGGTCAAGGAATACCTTAGCTGAAATTGTGGTCACGAGCACCGAGCCGCGGCCGATACTTTTTGCCATCGCAACAGGCCAGCCGTCTACGGTCCAGATCTTTTCGCATTGCTCCGGGACGACTCGAAGGTATCGGACAGGCTCGGGATAATCGCGAGCCACTGAGCGCACTGGATACTGCGATTGAGGATACTCGGGATTGATCTCCAGCGTCAGCGCATTGGCTGTTGTCTCTCCAACAATAGTCATCGGCAAACTGTCACCCAGCAACGTTTTGACGAGGTCGGGACCGGTCAGGTCGGCCGCAATCATCAGCCGGCCACCTCGCAATACCCACGCACGCAATGCTTCGCAGGCTTGAGGAAAGCCAGCCAACTCTGGATTTGTCACGGCAATCTGATCCATCGCGTCGAGACATTCCGGATCAGCAGTGATCTCGGCTGAATTGATCGCAGTGACGCCTTTGTTGGCAATAGCCGCGTATCTCATAACTCCCATGAGATGGTAGACTGGAGTATCATCTTCGAGATCTGATCCGGTCGCACCCAACAAACCAGATAATGGCAACAGATCAATCTGAGTCATTCCGTGGAATGATGGTATCTCGGAACTGTGTGCCTCCCGACGAATGACGCCGTCATCCTGCCCATCCGGGAAATACAGGTATTCAAATTCGACGCCACCAGCAGCTTTCGCCTCTCGCACATAAACCGGCCAACAGGATTCGAAAACAACCTTCGGCGGAAGAGTCAACTGGCGAGCAAACTGCAATCCCTCAGAGCCAGCGGGAGTGACCACTGTCAGGGACGTCACTGGACGATCGCTCGCATTCCCAATCAGCCCTTTCACCATGCCCCAGTGTTCGGGTCTGAATCTCCCAATCCCGGCTTGACTCATCTGAACATTAAGTGACTCGCGGGGTTTGTTGTCGGATAGTTTTGAAGCTTTCGCCTCGTCAGCATTCAGCGCGGTGCAGAGCGATGCGACCGACACCGCAATCAGGACTGGAAGAATTCTCAGGCACCGGAGCAATTGAAAGCTGCGATCAGACAATCTGCCAGTGCGATCAGGTTCGTGGAAAAAAATCTTGTTCACAAATCCCTCTCAGAATCCGGAGAAAGGCCTGATCGGCCGACGAGTGCCTGAACTCTCTGAATGACGCATAGGCAGGGACATGCAGTGTGACGAAACTGCAATTCAATCTCAAATCACATCACGTTTCATTATCCGAATGTGTCCGGCCGCGGATCTCGGCAGGTCCTCTGTGTCGTGAGAGATGCCCGCTGTTGATGTGGTCAGTTGTGTGGGCCACTCGGCGATCACGGCCGCGAGTTTCGGCCCCAACCCGACTTTACGCCGTTGAGCCAGGGCTTGGTGATCAAGGCCAGGCTATCGCTCCGTTAGTGTGAGCGGTGTCTTGATTCAGCCCCTGCAATGCCATGGTCTTGTTGACCGCCCTGCGGCTGGGCGGTCAGCGATGAAATCGACAGGCTGGAGACGCCGATGGGCCCCAGGTCGGGCTTTCGGTTGGCCCGCTTTTCCGTTCCTCAGCGAGAAAATCTTGAGGGGAGATCTTGAAAGTGCATCTCTGTCTGGTAGAGTGTTGCGACTGAGTCTCAATTTCACTAAGGCGAATGCCGAAGAACTATGGCATTGAGGAACAGTAAAAAACTGCAGGATTGCAGGTGGTTCAAGTGGTTTTCTTCTGCTGAGGCCAACGCCAGCCAGTGACATGGTCAGGTAGCCAGCCAAGCCCGGCACAGAGGTTCTATGCGGTAAGTGGCCGCGTAGTGTTTTTGTGTTTTTTTGGCGAAAGGTTGTTCCATGCTCGTCTCTCCAAAGTCAAAGCTCCATTCTCGCGGATTTACGCTGATTGAGTTGTTAGTTGTGATTGCGATCATCGCAATTTTGATCGCGCTGCTGCTTCCGGCCGTTCAGGCCGCTCGGGAAGCCGCCCGGAGAACTCAGTGCAAGAACAACATGAAGCAGCTTGGGCTGGCGCTGCACAATTATCATGACGTGCATAACGTCTTTCCTCCGGGAGGGACCTATCGTTCCGCCGCTGTACAACCTGCAGGCTGGTCTGTTCAGGCTCGACTCCTGCCATTTATTGAGCAGGCAAATCTCCAGAATCTGATTGACTTTAGTCGCAGCTACGACGTGCAGCCTGCAGTCACGCAGGTCCGCGTTTCTACGTTTATGTGCCCAAGCGAAGTCAATGACAAGGCTTATCCGGACGGGGCATTGACTCACTGGCCGATCAACTATGCCGCGAACTATGGTGAATGGTTTGTCTGGAATCCCACAAGCGGCCAGTTTGGAACTGGCGCGTTTGGTCCAAATGCCAGAACCAGCATGAGAGACTTCACTGACGGCACCAGCAACACGCTGGCAATGGCCGAAGTAAAAGCCTTTCAGTATTACTTGCGGGACGCTGGTGCTGCAGGGAGTGCATCGGTGCCGAGTGATCCCGCGGCCATCAGCGGGCTTGGTGGTGCGTTGAGGAGTTCGGGCCATGCTGAATGGGTTGATAGTCGGGCCAACCAGACGTGTTTCACGACGACATTCACGCCGAATACGAAAGTTCCGCACAACGATGGAGGCACGATACGTGACGTCGACTGGGTGAATTCCCGAGAAGGTATCAGCGCGACTGTTTCAACTTATGGCGTGTTCACTGCCCGCAGTTTCCATACGGGGATTGTTCAGGGGCTGTTGATGGACGGTTCTGTAAGAGCCATTTCGGATAATGTTGATCGGGGGCTGTGGCGCGGAGCGGGTACCCGCAGTGGTGGTGAAGTACCTGGTGAGTTTTAGTTGAGGTTTTGGCCTATTCCGTGCGAGTTCATGATTGCGGCAAAGTTCCCCGGGATACCGCGAATACCGAGCCTGATATCAATTCGTGCAAAGACGAGTCCTTCGTGCAGATTCCAGAAGGGCGCTTTCAAAGAGTGGGGGCTGTTGATCATGTCAAAAACGCTTTGCGAAATGAAGAAACTGCTGAAATCTGACTTTGTGCTTTACAAGCAGTTCGTGTGCAATGCCAGCCATGTATGCACGAAGTGCGGGCGAGCGGCCAACGACAAGAAACTGCTCTGCAAGCCCGAGCGACTCAAAGACTAGATGTCTCCGAATCCCTCGCAGTTGTGCGACGGATCTGTAAACTTCTGGAACGCTGACGCAGCATCCCTGGTTCCACCAAAATGGAACTATTGATGCTGCCTGGTTTTTGGGGGAGCACCGAAGGTTGCATCCGGTCTGCGTGATGCCGGGCTCCGCGTCTTCCGGAATTGAGTGCTCATCGAGAAAGGCTGTCATGATTCGGACTTCCGCGCATTTGTTGTTCCTTCTGTTGTTGAGCAACCTTGCTGCGTTGGGATCGAGCCCGTCGATCCTCCGTGCTGATGATGCAACTAGTTTCGAATTGCCGGCCACGGACGACGGGATTCCCGGGGCCGGGCCGATTCGTCGCTATGATTGGTTCAAGGGACTCTGGAAAGAACGTCGCGCGGCGTGGGCCACAAAAGTTGAGCAGGATCAAAAGGCCGTCGTCTTTCTGGGTGATTCAATTACGCAGGGCTGGGGCGATGATTTTCAGGGACCGTTCCCCGGAATGAAGGCTGCCAATCGCGGCATCAGTGGCGATACGACTCGAGGCATGCTGTTGCGACTTCAGCAGGACGTGCTTTCCCTTAATCCGTCGGCTGTTGTGATGCTGATGGGAACCAATGATCTGGAAGAACAGGCCGAACCACAGATCATCGCAGACAACATTAAGCTGATTGTGGACGAATTGAAGAAGCACAATCCGGAGTTGCCGATAGTTCTCTGTCAGGTTTTTCCCAGCTCAGCAACCAGGAAGCGTCCGGCCGACAAGATTCGGGAAATCAACAAGCTGACAGCGATGAAGGTCAAGGGTGACCCGCAAATCACAGTGCTTGATACATGGGCTCTCTTTGCCAATGAGCAGGGAGATGCCAAAGCCGAAGAGATGCCCGATCTGCTGCATCTGAATGAAATTGGCTACAAAAAATGGGCCGCAGCACTGACTCCGGTTTTGGCGACTCTGGGATTTTTGGAAACTGAACCCGATCAATTCACGCCTGAGGAAGGATTCGAAAGTCTCTTTAACGGAAAAGATCTCACAGGATGGGGACATGACGGCAGGACCGTGACTCCTGATGGTCGTTACGTCGCGAAGAATGGTCGATTCATTGTGACAACTCCCGCCGAGGGCAGTCGCGTTCAGCAGCTTTACACGATGCGTGAGTTCCCGGGTAACTTCACTTTGAAGCTTGAATTTCGAGCGACACCAAATGCCGACAGCGGCGTGTTCATTCGCAAGCCACAATTACAATGTCGCGACTATCCATTGGCTGGTCCTTACAAGATGCTGAAGAATTATAAAGCAGGCGACTGGAATGAACTTGTCGTTGTCGTGAAAGATGGCGTCGCCCACTGCACCTGCAATGGCGAAGTGATTGAGGAAGCTCTGAAAGTCCCTGAGACCGGTCCGATTGGACTTGAAGGTGACCGAGGACAAATGGAGTACCGTCGTATTCGCATCTCAACACAGCCGACGAAGTAACTTCTTACCATCACAATGTGGTTCAACAGAAAGAGAGTTCAGCGACCTGGCTGAGCTCTCTTTTTTTGCGCGATGAATTCCGCAGGCCTGGGCATCAGTTTTCACTCGCATGAAATTCTTTGGAATTGCCAGGACTGCTGTTGAAACTCAGCACCTGATCGCTATTGTGTTGAGACTGAATCTCAGTTTCGTGTTGCTGGCCAGCAACACTGTTTGAGGTTTACAGAAAAATGCTGAGGCCGCAGCCAGCCAAAGACATGGTCAGGTAGCCAGCCACGCTCAGCACAAGCTTGTCCGATCGACATGGCGTCGTGCGGTTTCACCTTGTGTGGTTCGTGTGGAGGAATGGCTGCAATGTCGCAGAGCGTTTTGTGTTCGGGTGTCTCTATTTCACGTGTTTGGCCCCGTCGTCGGGGATTTACTCTGATTGAGTTACTCGTTGTGATCGCAATCATTGCGATACTGGTTTCACTTCTCCTGCCTGCTGTGCAGCAGGCTTGCGAAGCCGCGCGAAGGGGTCAGTGTCGCATTAACCTCAAGCAGATCTCGCTGGCGATTCACAACTATCACGATGTCTTCAATCTGTTCCCCGCCACAGAAGTGGGTGGCACGGGAACACTTGCAAAGGCCAGCACCTTTGTCGCGATCCTGCCTTCTCTCGAACATTCCGGAGTGTTGCCGCTTTACAACTCTTCACTGGGGAACAGCGACTCGGTCAACATGGTCGCGGTGCAACGGATGATTCCCGCTTATCTGTGCCCGTCAGCTCCGCTGCGACGGCAGATTCCGATCTCGGCCTGTGATGCAAACAATCGAGCGCCCGGAACCTATGCCATCAGCAGTGGCAGTGGAGATCCGTGGGGATCATTCGTCACCGGCAATCCTCAAAACGGTGCGATCGTTGGGCCGGGATCCGGGAAAACTCAGATGCGTGACATCACTGACGGCACCTCGAATACGTTTCTGGTTGTTGAGGCCGCATGGAATCTCCCGGACTATTTATTCACATCCGGCCCATGTTCAGGCCAGGTTCGCCGGGGGTTCACCTGCTGGTCTTCTCCTTATCCATTGGCAACAGCGTTCACCACAATGGCTCCGTTCAATCCCCGGATGGGAGGAGCCAACGTTCTCTCAGGATTTCTCAGTGAACATATCGGTGGATCACAATTGACCCTGGCCTATGGCTCTGTGAAGTTTTTCAGCGAGAACATCAGCCAGATCGTTCTTGATGCCGGCGAAACGCGTTCTGGCGGGGAGGTGCAGAGTGAATTCTGAATCGACCTCTTCGCTTCAGCCAAAGTGTACCTTCGCGACTGGATTGCTGATTACGTTTTTCGCGATCGGCTGTGGTTCCGGCGATGCTCTGAACAGACAAGCAATCTGCGGATTTGTCAACGTCGATGGGAATCCGTTGAAGCATGGACTGATTCGTTTTGAGCCTCAGGGGACAACGACCTGGCCAGGAGTGATGGTCGAGATTCTTGATGGACAATTCTGTTTTTCCAAAGACATCGGACCCATTCCCGGGACGCATCGTGTCGAAGTCGAAGCCACTCAGTTCCACGGATTTGCTGTCGATAATGAAGCGGCTTACACCGCTGCGGTGATGCGGACGGGGCGATCTCCGCCGGGACGCAATCTGATTCCAGCCGCCTACAACAGCAACTCAACACTGACTGTGTTTGAGCAGGATTCTAATGACCAGACGTTTCCCTTTGATCTGAGATCAAAACCCTGAGCGTGATGCCAACTTTTTACGCTGATGAATCCAACGATTCCATCGAAGACTCATATAACCCCGCCGCGAGAACGTCGCCTCGAACCAATGAATCAAGAGAAATTCAGATGAAGAAGAAACTATTTCAATATCTTGCACTGATACCCTGTCTGCTCTTTGGCCCACTGGCGAACGCTCATTTTGTCTGGGTCATTAAGTCCGGAGAGAAGATTCAGATCTGCTTCAGTGAATCTGCCGAATCGGTAGAGCCTGAGTTGTTGAACAAAGTTGCCGCAGCCAAAGTCTGGGCTTATGTCCCCGGCGACGAGGGCGGCTCCAAAGCCATTGAGGTGCCTCTGTCTTTGACGGCCGAATCACTGACCGGAAATGTGGACGCCAAAGCGACTGCGGTCATTGTGTCTCATGAGTACGGTGTTGTCAGCAAAGGCGAAGCAACGTTCCTCCTGAGGTATCTTGCCAAGCAGCACATGTCTCCTCTCGGCGGCCAATGGCAAGCGATCAATGATGACGAACGGATGCCTCTGGAGGTAACTCCGAAATGGTCCGGCCGCGCCCTGCAGCTTACGGTGACCTTCAATGGTCAACCCGCATCGGGCCTCGAAGTTAAAGCCGCCGGTTGCGGCATCGATGAAACTCTGACGACCAACGACCAGGGAATTGTCGAATGTCTTCCGTTATCTGATGGGATTCTATCGGTGCGAAGTAAGCATGTGGCAGAGACGCCCGGTGAACTAAACGGAGAAAAATATGACTCTGCCAGAACCTATTCAACACTAACGCTGCCTTTGACGATTCCCGTCGTTGAAGTGGTGTCACACAAACTGCCCGCTTTGCCTCAGGGGATCACCAGTTTTGGTGCAGCGGTTGCCGGTGATCAGCTCTACGTCTATGGCGGCCATTTTGGCGACGCTCATCATTACTCAGAGGCAGGGCAGTCTGGTGAGTTCCGTCGGATATCGCTGACAGTGGAGAATGCTCAGTGGGAGAAATTAACTGGCGGCCCGAAGCTGACCGGACTGGCGCTGGTTGAGCACCACGGCAAGCTCTATCGAGTTGGTGGATTCACAGCAAAGAATAAGGCCGACGAGGATCAGAGCTTGTGGTCTCAGGACGGCTTTGCCTGCTTCGATCCTCAAACGGGGGTATGGACTGAACTCCCGGCGATGCCGTCCGGGAGATCATCTCATGATGCGGCCGTCATGGACGGAAAATTGTATGTGGTGGGTGGCTGGAACATGCAGGGATCGGACAACACGATCTGGCATACGACCGCACTCGTCTGTGATTTGACTCAGCCGGAACTCAAGTGGACGGAGCTTGCCACGCCTCCATTTCAGCGACGAGCCGTCAGTGTTGCAGCGCATAAGGGCAGGATCTACGTAATTGGCGGCATGACAGAATCGGGCAGCACGACGACGGAAGTCAGCGTCTACGATCCCGCTGCCAACACATGGTCTGTTGCTCCAAAGCTGAATGGAACCGGCATGGAGGGATTCGGAACTTCCTCGTTCGCGGCCGATGATCGTCTGATCGTCACGTCAATGTCCGGGGCGGTGCAGGTGTTGAGCGATGATGCGACCGGGTGGATCCCCGCAGGTCAGGTGAACGAAGCTCGCTTCTTTCACCGACAACTGACAACAGCCGACGGCAAAGTTCTGCTCATCGGCGGTGCCAGTATGCAGACGGGCAAGACAAGCACGATTGAGCTGCTGCAATTTGTGGCGAAGTAAAGGTTTCACTCAGCCATGGCAATATCGATGAACCCTTTAGACCATTCACAGGACGAAGCCCTATGACCGGCAACAGATCGGATCAATCTTCGGCCGCTCACGCTCGCAAAGCAGCAGACACCATGAGTGATAAAACAACACAGAACAAACTGTCGTGCCTCGCATCGCTGGATTTTGAGGAGCTCGCGCAGGGGCAGCAGTGCATTTTGATTCGTCTCGCTGGCGAAACATACACGCTGCGAAAGACGCAATCCGGGAAACTGATACTCAACAAGTAGTCCGTCGGCTTCTCAAATTGATCAGCCCGTAATCCTGATCAGCCCGTAATCGGTTCGGGAGCTTTGTCGGGGAAAAATCGGCCGTGTTCCAGAAAGTGCTGAACGGCCGCAATCACAGTGGTATCACTCATCAGGAACGCATGAATCTTTGGGATCCTGAGGAAGTCAGCAGCTCCTGGAAGGCGAGCACTTGCAACGGTCACGGTCCCGTCGTCATCACCGGGAAGCAGGCGATTGAATCCCTTGTCATCGCCCTTGCCGCCGACCACGATTCCGAATTCAAAATCCGGCGTCGGCAGGGACTTGATCGGGCCCAGCGGATCGCTGATCAATTCCTGACCAGCCGGACCATAGATCGCCTTGAACAGCAGGTTTCGCTTGAGCATATCGGCCAGTTCGGCTCCGCCGTTGGGCGTCCCCATCATCACCATGCGATTCAGTCGAGGATCACGTTGATCCTTCAGATAACGGCGAACGACGATACCTCCCATGCTGTGAACGACGAAACTGATCTTCGTCACATCGGTCAGCGAATCCATCACGGACTTTAAATAAGCGGCCGCTTGCTCCAGCGGCACCTGCGTACTGGGATATTCGAACGGAACATGAGTAAAGCCCTCTTTCGGCATGGCCTTGATAATCGGCTGCAGTGACTTTGATGAACGAGCGATGCCGTGAAGATAGATCACGGCATGACCAGCATCCGGAGTCAGCCCCTGAGTGATCCGGAGTTTCTCCAGGACCTCATCACACTGCTCCAGCGTTCCGGATGCATAGCGGCGATTGTTGACATCCAGCAATCGGTAGTGCCCTGTCAGCACATTACGCTGGATCTTGTATCCTCGAAGAAACTTCAGGTCTCCCCAGAACTGCATGCCGCCCAGAGTCGGCAGGCCCGCCTGAGGACTTTTCTCCGTCGATGTTTCCTGCATTGGATTTGGCCTCTTTGCGCCAACTTCGTCTCTGGCCGTGACACGATCTGTTACTGCAGCACGCTATTTTGCCGGCGGCAACTGGTAGCCTTCACGATTGACACGGATCCGATACAGGCTGGTTCCGGCTGTGATGTAAAGCAGATTTGCATCCTTGCCTCGTCCAAATCCCACGTTCGTGGGAATCTCAGTCTTGATATAAGCCAGCTCTTTGCCGTCGGGAGAATAGACGCATATTCCGGGGCGATTCTCAGCTCGCACTGCGACATACAGATTCCCGTCCTGGTCGACAACAAGCCCGTCCGGCCCATCATAAGGAGAGTAATCCACCAGCGTCTTGCGGAACGTGGCCGTTCCGTCTTCGGCAAGGTCATACGCCAGCAGAGCCATCAGCCCTTTTCGCAAAGGAGCACTGACTTTGTCGGCTTTGTCTTCATCACTGGCAAGCCGTTCAATGGCTGTGCCACCATTTTCATTGCTGACGACATAGAGCGTTTTCTGATCGGGTGAAACGCAGACACCATTCGCTTTGCCCGCATCCGTAATGATGCGATGCAGGGAACCGTCCGGATCAATTCGGTAAACGCCAACGACGGGCTGATCGATCGCTTCATGGCCGAGATAACGAGGATCGCTGAAATAGATGCGTCCTTTCTCGTCGATCGTGATGTCATTAGGCGAATTCAGGGGACGCCCTTCGTACAGGGCTGCAAGGATCTGAGTTTTCCCGGTCTTCATATCAGTCCGAGTCACTCGGCGACCACCGTAGTCGGCTCCTTCGGCCACAACCATGTTGCCGGAAGCGTCAAACTTTATGCCGTTCGACATTCCGCTCGGTGATCGAAAGATCGACGTCGTCTTTGACGCCGGATCAAATTTCCAGATGAACCCCGCGTCGATGAAGCCTTTGGCATCAGTTGATTTATGGGAGAAAGTAATCTCGCTGAAGTAGACCATGCCGTCCGGGGCAACCGACACGCCTTCCGTTAACACTTTTCCTTCGAAGAGTTTTTCGAGCACCGCATCCGGAGCTACAATCGGGTCATCGGCGGCCGAAATATTCAGACTGGCCGAGATCGCCAGAACTCCGGCAGCCATTCGCAACAATGAGCACGTCAGTCGAATTTGGTTCAGCATCGGATGACCTCTTTGATCAGGAAGAAGGTTTTGATCAGGATGAAGGTGGAACTAACAGCGCGTCAGATAAGAGACAGTCTCGAAATAAGTTCCCTGAATCACAACCCGACGCGTCAGCGAGGGATCGGTGCCCGGGAGAAAAATCCCTCACTGACGTTTGGGGTTGTGATTTCTCGCCTCCGTAAGAAACCGATGTTACTATCGGGATAGTTCCCAAGTGGTTTTCGGGGCCGGAAGGCGGGTTGATTCCAAAATATTCGCGCTGCAGCAGGGCTGTTCTAACGCGGAATGTAAAAACATCAAGCCGCAACGCGTTTCAACGGCACTCGCGGTCAATATACTGCCGCACCGCAGACGCTGCATGAATGAAGACCGTCTGAGATCTCAACCACCATTTTGGAGTAAAACATGAATCGATCATTGGGCAATATTATCGCTGATTCACTGGAACTTTCTGTGGGCTACGGCGAACGACTGCTGAAAGATGTAACGGCTCAGAATTTTGCACGGTATGCAACTCCCGGCGGAACGCTGATCGAATCCAATCATCCGGCATTTGTCTACGGTCATCTTGCACTTTACGGACCTCGTATTCTGTCTCAGCTGGGTCAGTCCGGCCCCACCACACCGGCGAATTTTGAAGCCGTTTTTTCCAAAGATGCCAGGTGCGTGGATGATCCGACAGGTTCTGTTTATCCCGCGATGGAAGAAGTGACTCAAGCTTTCTTCGAAGGTTACAAAGCCGCTGCGGCCGCTCTGCGATCAGCTCCGGATTCTGCGTTTGAGGTCCCCAATCCGATGGAAGGCCGCATGGCGACTCTGTTTCCAACTCTGGGTTCCCTGCACACGTTTTACTGCGGTGGTCATCTGATGATGCATCTCGGTCAGATCAGCGCATGGCGCAGAATGACCGGGCTTGGCGCTGCGTGATTGGATCGTCACTTTTGCGTGTTGTGGTGTAATCGTGCGAGCGAATGGCGACTGCACCAGGAACGCAGTCGCCTGCGGCTTGCCGTTAAACGAGCCGCATGGTCTGGTCTTTTGAAAACCTGCATGGAGATCCACGGTGACATCTTTATCTGTTGGCTTCGCTCGTTTAGTCTCGGCTCTGGCGATGATCGTCGCATGCTCCCCGGTGAACTCTGTCACTGCGTACGATGAGACTAAGCCTGCGGAAGCAACTCAGCAGCCTCTGACGATGAAGCTCTGGCCCGACAAAGCGCCCAATGGCGATGATACGTTTTCTCCATCGGATGCAAAGATCACCGTTCACCTGGCGAAGGAACCGAATGGAGCCGCGATCGTGATCTGCCCGGGTGGCGGTTACGGCGGCCTTGTCACCGGCGCGGAAGGTCATGGGATTGCGCAGTGGTTGAACGCACATGGCATCACCGGTGTTGTGCTCGAGTATCGACTTCCAGCAGGTCGCTCGTTCGTTCCGCTGATGGATGCGCAGCGAGCGATTCGAATTGTTCGAGCCCACTCGATGGAATGGAAGGTCGAAGCGAACAGGATCGGCATCATGGGATTTTCGGCAGGCGGACATCTGGCTTCAACGGCAGCGACTCATTTCAATGACGGCGACGCGGCGGCCGCTGATCTATTGGACCGGTTGAGTTGTCGTCCGGATTTCGCCGTGCTTGTTTATCCCGTCGTCACGATGGGCGAGAAAACTCATGGTGGCTCGCGAACAAATCTGCTGGGGCCAAATCCAACGCCTGAAATGATCGAACTATTCTCGAATGAGAAGCAGGTGACGGAGAAGACGCCGCCGATCTTTCTGACTCACGCGATCGACGATGCTCCGGTGCCCTGTGAGAACAGCAAGGCACTTTATGAGGCTCTGCAGAAGGCCGGCATTGCATCGAAGTATCTCGAGCTTCCGTCTGGCGGCCATGGCCTTAACGGGTACAAAGGCCCGATGTGGGATGCCTGGCAGAAGCAATCGCTTGAATGGCTGGCCGAGCTGAAATTCATCCCCGCCGCCGCCGAATAGAGGCCACATTCCGCAGCGTTCTGCTTCAAGCCTGATTTTCTGAAAACCACACTGCATCCGCTATTACTGATCCCGATCGATCAAAGGTTCTTCAGCGGTGCTGATGTGGTTCTGGAAATCTTCAGCAGACACAAAGTTATTGAACGCAGGGGTTGCAGCGTGCGCAGAGAGCAATAAGGGGAGATGTCCCCCTGCGTTGAACGCCACTCTTTTTAACGGCATCTTCGCCTCTGGTTTTGTCACTGATAATGCACGTGCACGCTGGCGCAATGCGAACTTACTTCTTCTGGTTGAACATATTACCGGTGTGTCGGACCGGAGCAGCATGACGACCGCAATTCTTGTCTTCGGTCGATCAAGTCGACGTAGCTTCAAGGCTGCGCTTGGTAGGGCGGACGAGAGCTCACGAGAATCATGCAAACACGCGCCATCGCGTGGCAAGATTCAAGGGAAACGAGAGTTTGCCTTGCTACTTATGCGGCCTCTTCATTCGAATCTTCAATATGTATCCAGGATCCGCGATTGACCGACGAATTGCTGCGTGTATACACTGTGTATATGAACAATCACAGTTGGATCACGCTTTCGCAAAGTGACCCACGGGCGCTGTATTTGCAGGTGATCGAGCAAATCCAGCGACGCGTGGCCGTTGGCGATTTGCTGCCTGGGACCGAATTGCCTTCGATTCGACAACTGGCGGCTGACCTCTCCGTCAGCGTGATCACCATCAAACGGGCTTACTTGGAACTGGAACGCGAAGGAACCATTACCACTCGCCAAGGCAAAGGGTCCGTGGTATCCGACCAACCCGGTTTGCAGTCTTCAATAGCCCAACGGGAATTGGATGAGCACTTGAACCAGGCAGCTCAACTGGGGGCGCTGCTGGGGTTATCGAAAACTGAAATGCAACGGCGCATTACCGAAGCTTACGAAAAATCGCACAGGAAACCGAAATGAGCACTGCTCTCAACCAGCCGCACCAAACGACTGCTGCGGCTTCGCTGCGAGGAATCGCCAAATCCTACAAGCACTTTCGGCTCAACAACATCGATCTGGAAATCGAACCGGGAACAGTCAACGGCTTGATTGGCCCCAACGGTGCGGGCAAGTCCACGATCATGCGAATCATGATGGGACTGGTGACGCCTGACCAGGGAACTGTTTCGGTCCTGGGCCAACCGATTTCCTCGCGTGAAGCAAGTGCCAAACAGGATATCGGCTTTTTTTCCGATGACATGCGACTCTACAAGTCTGAATCGCTTGCCTTTCACATGCAGTTCGTACGTTCGCTGTATCCCAATTGGGACGAAGACTACGCCCAACAGTTGCTCGCCCGGTTCGGATTGATTGCGCAGCAAAAGATCAAAGGGCTTTCGCACGGCCAACGTGTCAAAGCCTTGCTGCTGCTGATTCTCGCGCGGCGTCCAAGGCTGCTGATACTCGATGAGCCCACCAACGGACTCGATCCGGTGGCCAAGCAGGAAGTTCTCTCCGAGCTGATGCAAATCGTCACCGACGAGACACGGACGATTTTATATTCGTCCCACAATACTCAGGATGTCGAACAGATCTGCGACACGATCACCTTTATCGACCGCGGCCGAATGATTGCCAGCAGCAATCGCGATGAGTTTCTCGATGGTTGGCGTCGATTCAAATTGCAAGCTCCCCAAAGTTGGCAGGCGCCAGCGATTGAAGGATTGCGACCTGAGTCGACGTTCGGCAATTTGCGAGTAATGACACTAGATCGATATCAGGCAGAAGTTGAAGGCCGGCTGCAATCATCCGGGGCAACCCTGGAGTCCTCCGAGGCGATGACACTGGAAGAGATTTTTGTCGCCGCCGTCTTACGCGGTCGAGAGGAGAAGCAACAATGAACACGCAGGCTATCCAGATTCTGTTTTTGAAAGACCTGTTCCTCAGCCGTTGGCCTCTGTTCGGCTATCTGGTGGGCGGGCTATTGAGCGTGGTGGTCGCTTGCCTGCCAGGCGACTCGGCGGGCTTCATCGGTTTCATCTTGATGATAACGATGACAATTGCCGCCGGGATTCACTTGATCGCTGTCTTGCTGCTGGCCGAATCGGTCGACATGACGCGGACCTTTGTGATGAGTTTACCGGTGAGCTTGCTCGATTATTCGATCGCCAAGATTTCGGTCGTGCTGGTCGCGTTTTTGATTCCATGGTTGGGGATGCTCGCCAGTTTAACGGTGCTTAATTTCGTCGTGCCGGGAGCCAAACCGGGGGTTTTGGCGTTTCTCGCTCCGATGTTTATATTTATGCTGGCTGGCTTCTGTTTGCAGTTGGTCACCGCGATTGTGACGGAATCGGTAGGTTGGACGATTGTCGTCGTCGTATTGGGGAATGTTCTGTTGAACTTGTTCCTCAAATCGCTTTGGGAGCATCCGGTAATCTCGGCACTTCACAAGAGCGAAGTCCTTTTGTGGCCGCCAGTGGTCCTGCAGATAATGGCCGTCGAAGCCATCGTGATTCTGGTTGCCCTGGGACTTGCGTTTCTGTTTCAGATTCGCCGAAGGGATCTGATTTGATGGAAACTGCATCCGGTGACTCGGCCCGGATCCACTATCTGGACAACCTGCGGGCACTGGCGATGCTGCTGGGGGTGTACCTGCATGGTGCCTTGGCCTATGCCGAACCATCGCGGTCGGTCTGGATCGCTACCAATCCTGAGGGAAACGTGGCGATCGATGCTTCGATCTGGTGGATTCACCTGTTTCGAATGGGTCTGTTCTTTCTGCTATCGGGTTATTTTGCCAAGCTGATGATCCAGCGCAAAGGGCTTAAATCGTTCCTTTGGAATCGCGGGATTCGAATCGCTTTGCCATTCGTCTTGTTCTGGCCGTTGCTGATGGCGGCCATGACGGTTGTATTCGTCTTTGCCTTTTCTTATGTCAAGGAACCTCAAGGACTGATGCAAGTGATTGTGGCAGCGAGCCAGAATCCTGAAGCCGCTAGATCGTCAACGCCCTACACCACAATGCACTTGTGGTTTTTGTACTATCTGCTGATGTTCTCCTTGATCGCAGCCGTCGCCAGCCGCTGGGACTGGTTGAAATTCGATTGGATGTTTCAGCGAAAATGGTTGATCGCGCTTTCACCGCTGGCTTTAGTGCCAGGAGCAATGGCGGGAGGACTTCCCATTGCAGCACCCGAGTCATTTGTTCCCACCTGGTGGTCATTTGCCTGGTACGGATTGTTCTATTGGGCTGGCTGGCAGTTGTTCGGCCGCGAGGTGCTACTGGATCGGTTGCAACCCTGGCGTTGGCCTCTGGTTGTGGCAAGCGTCCTCTTGTTTGTGCCTCATTACTGTCTTCTACCTGTGCTCGACATCGCGTTGATCCAGCAGGCCACCGAAGCACGGTCGCTAACGCCCTGGTTTCTTGAGTCTGTGTTGGCTTCGTATCTGTCGGTGTTCTTGACGCTCTCGGCGCTGCTGGTCGGGCAGCGGTTTCTGGCTCGCTCGAATGCTTGGCTCAAGTTCTGCGCCGACTCATCCTATTGGGTTTATCTGATTCACTTGCCGATCATCCTCTTTTTGCAGACTCTGTTGATTCCGATCGCCTTACCGGTTTGGGGGAAATTGGTTTTGGTGACCCTCGTTACGTGGCTTTTTTGTTTGGCGACCTACGTCGTGTTTGTGCGGTACACGCCGATCGGCTGGATGCTCAATGGAAAGAGGCCGTTTCCGTAAAGACGATCCTTGTTGTGAACAAGGAATGAGGAGAGCCAAACGGCTGTCGCGGCGGTAAATTCATCGCAATACTACGCCTTCGAGCACGAGCAAGTCTGCTTTGGTCGTGGAGGTAGTCGATGCTTCTCTCGCCATAAGCTCGTCACAGGATGGACTGGAAAAAGCAGCTCCGGTGACGTCGACTGTAGCCACTCCGGCGTGTCGGACCGGAGCAGGCAAGGGAAAATTGGTTTCCAGCTTCAGTTGCGACAATTTGTACCGCGCGGTCTATCTCGGTACCGCCTATTTTACGTTTAGAACGGCACCGGTCTTTTCATCGCAGAGTTGGAATCCGGATGCTGTTTCCAGCTTGATCAGCAGGTTTGCGTCGAGGCCAACTTCGTCGATTACGGTTCTGACCTTTTTGAGGCGATCGCCGGACAAAGAGTCCGCGGCGAAGAGAGTGATAAACTCCACTGGTTCCGTCTCTCCGATGATCCTCAATTCGCCTTTCTTCACTTTTCCGCAGCCCTCAAGTAGAGGAGTTGCATAGCTTGAAACGACGGCGGCGACTTTGGTTTCAGCGGGAAGTTCCACCATCGTGACGGCGGCTTCACTGCAGGAAGCGGCGACTTCCAACTTGTCTGGAATCGCGATGCCGTTTTGCTTCAACAGCGAGATTGCTGCTTTCGATTTCTCATCGCAATCTGCGGGACCGAACAGGATCCGGTACCCCTTCAAGTCTGCGACCGACTTTGCTGCATCGCCGGAACGAACAACAATCAATCCCGTCTGAGTGATTGAATCCTTCAGGTCGGTGAGTCGAGCAACTGGCCGCACGGACTTCTTTAGTTCTTTTGCATCCGCCAGCACAACAGAGTGCTTTCCCGCGATCAGATCGACTTTGCCTTCGGACTTTTCCATCGCCTCTGTAAGTGACTCAGCGAATACAACATTAACATCCTGATTCAACTTCTGCTTCAGAAATGTTGTCAACGCTTCGTAGTCACGTTGGGCGTACCCTTTGACACAGTCACACGCAAGAGGAGCAGAAAGCGGATCCATCACGATCAACGTCAGAGCATCCTTGTCAGGAGTCTCTGCACAGGCAGACGCATTCAATGTGGCCAGCAAGCTCAGCACCACCAGAATCATACGAACAACCATGTTGAAACTCCTGAAAGGAACCCCATGAAACAGCTCTACGAAATACGATGCGTCGGCACAGGACGGCCAGGTCGGAAGCTCTGCAAAGAAACGACGTTCTGAGTCGCTCCGATTGCCTTTGTCGCGGACTCCAATTCTTCCCGGACCATGACCTCAAGATCGGCCGGATCAATCGCAACGCGAGCATTGACGACGACATTTGCCGCCGCCGTTTTCGTCCCGGATGCGAGGGAAAGTTCCAGGCCGGTTTGGTTGCTTACAACATTGGCGACCGCATAGCTCGTGTCACAAAGGCCAATCACCTTCAAATGAGCCGCCTCAGCACTGGCAGAAAGTAGGCGAGCGTGAAGACGACGAATCAAATCCATCAGCAGTTGATCCAGTTCGAATTCCTGCTTTGATTCAACAACAACCTGACTGTTGAGCCAGCCAAGTTCCGCTTCGCCTTCCGCGTAGATGTCATAATCGACCTCCATGACTCGTTTTCCAAATTGCCCACGCAGTGCCAGAGTTTCGACCAGAGCACCAAAACCTTCGCCGGTATTTGCTGAGCATCGCAACACCGGACGGCCCGGGTATTCCTTTTCAATCAGCGACTGCAACTCAGAGACATCGGCTGCAGACAACTCATCCACCCGATTGATGACGACGAAATCGGCTTCTTCAATCTGCTTGCGGAAGATGTAGTTCGCTTTCGGTGAGAATCCGCTGGTCGCTTCGCCACGCAGAATCCTCAGACCATGGCTTGGCTTCAGGATGACTCCGTACGGTGCGATATCCAGTGGAACTCCATAGACTTCCGTGAGCGGCCGAATCACAGTGGCCACGAGGTCCGTGCAACTGCCAACCGGTTCCGCGAGGATAATGTCCGGAAGCTCACCTTCACCGAGGCCCTCGACGGTTGACGTCAGCGCGTTGAAGTTGCAGCAGAAACACGATCCGGCGACTTCCCCCACATCAAAGCCTTGTGACCGCAGACTCTGAGTATCGACCAGATCTGTGGTCTGGTCATTGGTCACGATGCCGACCTTCTTGCCGAGGCTCATGTAATGACGAGCGAGTCGGGAAATGGTGGACGTTTTTCCGGCACCGAGGAATCCACCGACCATGATATAAACGGGTTTCATCGACTTCTTTTCTTCTCTGAGTG
>JAPLOA010000080.1 GCA_026400835.1 Planctomycetales bacterium
CATTCATAACACTTCGCTGACAGTGTCTCCCGTAAACGATGCACCGGTGTGGGTTGCTGGCGTCCAGCCACCGCCGATGGCCGGGCAAACTGAGGACGATCGTCTGGCCTATGGGACGACCGTTGCCTCCCTGACCGCTGCCGCAAGCGATGTCGATGCCAGTGCGAAGCAAGGTATGGCAATCTCCAGTGCCCCAACTGATAAGGGAGTGTGGCAGTTTACGATCAATGGCGGCAGCTCATGGAGCACACTGCCACCAACAACTCGCAGCAACGCGCGGATGCTGCCGGCCAATGGCACCCTGAGTCGAGTGCGTTTTGTCCCCAATCAGGATTTCAACGGCACCGTGCAGCTCGGCTATTACGCCTGGGACCAGACACAAAGTTGGGCTGGCGGCATTCTCGATATCTCGACCGCGAACAAGCTCGGCGGGACCACAGCCTTCAGCACGGGCATTCATAACACTTCGCTGACAGTGTCTCCCGTAAACGATGCACCGGTGTGGGTTGCTGGCGTCCAGCCACCGCCGATGGCCGGGCAAACTGAGGACGATCGTCTGGCCTATGGGACGACCGTTGCATTGCAATCTCCAGTGCCCCAACGGACAAGGGCGTGTGGCAGTTTACTATCAATGGTGGCACCTCATGGAGCACCCTTCCACCAACAACTCGCAGCAACGCGCGGATGCTGCCGGCCAATGGCACCCTGAGTCGAGTACGCTTTGTCCCCAATCAAAACTTCAACGGCACGGTGCAGCTCGGCTATTACGCCTGGGACCAGACACAAAGTTGGGCTGGCGGCATTCTCGATATCTCGACCGCGAACAAACTCGGCGGGGTCACAGCCTTCAGCAATGGCATTCATTACACCACTCTGACAGTGAGTCCCGTAAACGATGCACCGGTGTGGGTTGCTGGCGTCCAAGCGCCACCGATGGCGGTGCAAAATGAGGACGATCGTCTGGCCTATGGCACGACCATTGCCTCCCTGACCGCTGCTGCAAGCGATGTCGATGCCGGGGCCAAGAAGGGCATTGCAATCCACTCGACCAGTGGCCTGGAGTCCGGCTCCTGGCAGTATACGCTCAACGGCGGCCTGAATTGGGCAAACTTCGCGTCTCTCGGAGCTTCGCGGAATCCCAGCAAAGCGTTTCTGATGCCGGCCAACGGAACTCTGAGTCGAATACGCTTTGTCCCCAATCAAAACTTCAACGGCACGGTGCAGCTCGGCTATTACGCCTGGGACCAGACACAAGGAACGGCTTCCGGCAACGTCGATCTTTCGACCGCGAACAAGCTCGGCGGGACCACAGCCTTCGGCACAGGTACTCACTATGCGTCTCTGACAGTGAGTGCAGTAAACGATGCACCGGCGTGGGTTGCTGGCGTCCAGCCGCCGCCGATGGCGGGGCAAAATGAGGACGATCGTCTGGCCTATGGGACAACCGTTCTCTCGCTCACCGCTGCCGCAAGCGATGTCGATGCCGGGGCCAAGAAGGGCATTGCGATCCACTCGACCAGTGGCCTGGAGTCCGGCTCCTGGCAGTATACGCTCAACGGCGGCCTGAATTGGGCAGACTTCGCGTCTCTCGGAGCTTCGCGGAATCCCAGCAAAGCGTTTATGATGCCGGCCAACGGAACTCTGAGTCGAATACGCTTTGTCCCCAACAAGGATTTTAACGGCAAAGTGCAGCTTGGTTATTACGCCTGGGACCAGACACAAGGAACGCCTGGTGGCAACTTCGATCTCTCGACCGCGAACAAGTTCGGCGGCACAACAGCCTTCAGCACCGGATTTCATTTCAGTTCTCTGACAGTCACCGTCACCCGCATGAACGAGGCCCCGGTTATCACCGGTTTCGACACCGCCATCAGCTATACTGTGGGCGCACTTCCCGTGCTGCTGGCCACCAACGCTGCCGTGACCGATGTTGACTCGTTCGATTTCAACACCGGTAAGCTGACCATCGAATTCCTCCCCAACCCAGGAAACAGCCTTCATGACGTGTTAAGCATCAAGCACACCGGCACCGCCACTGGCCAGATCGGGGTGGTAGGCAACACTGTCAGCTACAGCGGCGTGCCAATCGGTACCTTCACCGGTGGATACGAGGGTTATAAATCGTTTGTCATCACACTGAACGCCGCTGCCAACAAGGTCTCGGTCGACAAGCTGCTGCGGGTGTTGACCTTCAGTAACCGCACCAGCTCTCACACGGCGCGCCGCACCATCCGCCTCACCCTGACCGACGGCGACGGCGGCACCAGCCTGGCGGTGACCAAAACCATCGACGTCACCGGGCGCGGTTAGACCGCCACCGCTCTCTGTGTCAAGGTGGGTGGCACATTTGTTTCTGGCCGATGGGAGTTGTGTCCCAAAAGTCAAGTCTCGGATCCGAGCGCTAGCTCGGCTCCGAGGCGTTTTCATGCCACATGTCGCCACTGACCAAATCCAACGCCCCCATCAACCAAACCGGTATCACCAAATTCCAGTCCCGCTCAACTGCCCCCGGAATTCTGCGTCACTCTCTGACCGGACCTGACAGTCGTTGGAACGCACAGGTCATCCAGTCAGAAAAGTAAAGGGAAAATGCCCGGGCGGAAAGATCCGTCGTCGGGCAAGAACAAGTTTCAAATCATCTCATTTTTTTGCCCATCCATTTTCTTGCCCATCGCTGAAAACGGAATGCCAACTCAAAGATGAACTGAATCACAGAAGGCCACTGGTGGGCAGGGTTGCTCGCTTCTTTTTATCGCCGCGATAGCAACTCGAGCCGCGTAGAGCGAGGAATTTTCCTCCTTGGACTGCGGCAGCCTGCTGCCGCTTTGGTTCTGGCAGCCTGCTGCCGAACGAAGAGTTTGTAAACTCGGTGATTTCAGAACGGTTCTCCACAGCAGGCTGTGGTTCGGAAAGCTACAGCAGGCTGTAGCAGTCCAAAATAGGTCAACCGGCCGAGAATTCTTTGATCATCGCGTCGATCTGAAGCAGCACTTTGTGGCTTTCTGTTCGCTGACGAAGCTTTTGCAGGTAGTCCACGGCCGTCTGAGATTTCTTTTTCGCTAACAGCCGTGCCTTCCGGAATCTCACGTCCCAGATCGCGGATTCCATCATCTGCTGAGTCGATCGGCGTTTTTGTTCCATCGAATCGACGTCCAGTCGAGCACTCAAGGAATCCAGCAATTCCTTTTTCTCAACCGCCGACAACGGAGAACTCTCAATCTCTGCGATCAGGTCATGATACTGATCGAGCGTTCGATTGAGATGTTCGAAAACGATCTCGCAGCTGCGAACCATCGATGTCTGAAGTGCTCCGCGAAGTTCCGTCAAAGCCTGCTGATTGGCAACCTTTGCGGACTCCTTTTCCATGACAAACGTCGCCTGCATTTTTGCCGTCAGTCGTGCTCGCTCCTCCTGCAGATGATGCTTTCGCTCCAGCATTCTGACCGCTCGTTTCTTTGCTCGGCGGAGCAATCGATTCTCCGACCAGAACGTCAGTGAACGCGGCCACAGGATTCCCAGCAGCCGAATCAGTCCTGTCATCAGCACAGAACCAACCGCGACGCACAGAGTGATCACGCCAAATGTCAACAACCCGCCACGAAGTACGGAAATATTGAAATGGCGACCAGCGATTCCGAACGCGTAGAGCATCGCGCCGCAGGCTGATCCTGCGAGAAACAGAAAGATACCGCCCGCGATGAACCACCGACCGTCAAGGCCCTCTTCGTCCTCTGTTTCAGCAGCAGTGATGCGCGGATCCTTGGTCATTGGTCAGAGTCGTCACGGAAACTTACGGGATTAATCAAGATCGTATTTCGATACAATCGTATCGTTCTGAAGACGACTCAATGTGCGTTCAAAGTTGTCCAGAATATCCTTGATCAAACGATCTTTCATTACCTCTGGCAGTCGAGACGTTCTGGCCTTCTCGAGAGCAGAGGATGCCACTTCGTAGGCTCGCTGCATATCCGAGTTTCGTGAATCGAGGCGATCGATTTCCAGAGCACGGACGGTTGCCTGGACGTAGGTCTTAATTGTTTCAGCCACTTCAACCGACTTCGCATCCCAGAACGCACGGCTTTCTCGAATCGCAGCATCTGACTGATGAGTAAACAACTGCATCTCTGTCCGATAGGCCAACCGAGCACGCTCCAGTTGATGAGCCGACTCCGCATTACGCAGTCGCAATCGGTTGATCATTCCCATTTGATCACGTTCAACATCCGCCGCAGATGGAGCGGACGATTGTTTGGGACCGGTCGCCTCATTGGGGGAACTTGTAATCAGTTCGGTCGCCGGACGCACATTCACGGGCTCGGCCTTCTTGTCCCGGCGAGAAAACTCCTTCATCAACCGGCTGTTCAGATCGTCTGAATCGTCACTCATGTCTCTTCACCTTTTGGGCACAGCACATCCGCCATCTCAGATCGCCGGAGCATCTTCACGTCCGCAGCGCAGTCAGTCCAGCGAATAAGATTCAGAATCCTGAGCCAACGGTCTTTGTCTGAATTCGGCATAAGTACATATCCGAAGTCAGATAGAGAACGCTACCGTCATTACCCCAGGCAACGTTAGCGATTCGCTCACCCGTCATGATTCTCCCGAGCAGCTTCCCCTGAGGCGACAAAATCAGGACGCCGCCGGGCCCCGTTGCAAACACGTTTCCGTGCTTGTCCACTTTCAATCCATCACCGCCGCCAGGCTTGATCTGAGTCTGTTTGGTGCTGTCGAAAAAGATGGTCGGCGCACCCAGGTTCCCGTCTTCCTGAACCGGAAACGATCTCCAGACCGCATCCTGACCATCACTGTTGGCCACATAGAGCGCCTGATGATCGGGCGAGAATGCGATTCCGTTTGGTCGAGAGATCTCTTTGCATTGAAGACTCACTGTTCCGTCCGGCTGCAGTCGATACACCCCGCAAAAATCTATCTCCCGACGGGGATCCTCTGCGTGTCCGGGAAGTCCATAAATGGGGTCGGTGAAAAAGATATCTCCATTCCTGCGAATCGCCAGGTCATTGGGACTATTGAAACGCTTACCATCCCAGCGGTCAGCCAGTGTCATCTTTCCACCGTCTTTTGTCAGCACGGAGATTCTGCGGTCACCGTGTTCACAGGATACGAGTCGACCTTTTGCATCCAGCGCCAGACCGTTGCTGCCCGGTTCTTTGCCGTAATCGGCAACGCCCGTGTATCCAGCGGGCTTCAGGAAGACTGATGCTCCAATGCTTTCCTGCCATTTCATGACGGCATTATGAGGGATGTCCGAAAACAAAACGTAACCGCCGAACTTGTTACCTTCTTCTCGCACCCAGACAGGACCTTCCGCCCACTCAAAGCCTCCACACAGCACCTGAATCACAGCCTCTTTGGCGATCAGTTCTTCTAACTGCGAATCAAACTGTTCCACTCGGCCGATGGTCGGAAAGTTGGTCGTATTCTGAGCAAACGCAATCGAATCACTGACGACAGAAATCAACAGAGACAGAATCCCGGCAGCCAGCAAACTTTTCCGCGCACTCAATAGCTCAGTCAGGAACATTGACGGACTCCTTCAGGTGTTTCAGGTGGGCAACGATCGTGAATGTCATGATGACCAGCAATGACCACGATGTCCATTTACCGACATGAACAAGAGCCCAGGCTCCCATTTGGTGAGGGTACTGCCAGACACGAAAGAATGTACTGATGTTTTCAGCCAGCCAGACGAAGAACCCAATCAGCACAAATGAGCACAGGAGAGGCATTCGGCGATCACGATCCAATGGGCGAAACACCACCGTGGATCGTGCATAAAGACCTGCAGTGCCGGCAGCCAGATGCCAACGATAATCAGGAATAAAATGGTGCGTGAAAAAGTTAGCGTAGATCAGAATCGCCAGCAGCGTCGCCATCCAGTAAGGAGGATGGTACCGAATTCTGATATCCAGCAGCCGCCATGCCTGAATGAGATAACTCCCAACTCCTGCGTACATGAAACCAGAAAACAGGGGCACTCCACAGATCTTGAACCAGCCCTCATCCGGATAGCTCCAGGATTGAATGTGTTCCGATGTCTTGAAGATTTCCAGACACAATCCGACCAGATGGAATAGACAGATCGCCTTAAGCTCATCCACTGTTTCCAGTCGAGCCCACAGCATCCACGCCTGAATCATCAGGGCAATCAACAGCAATGCGTCATATCGGGCAATTCCCAACATGCCATCGGAGGGAACGGTAAACACCGCCGCGAAGAACAGAACCACAAACAAGCATGCTCGCGCTTCTTTCAATCCAAAATACCAGAACTCGATCAGAAATCGCCGCAGGCCGTCGAGATCCCCATGAACCGCGGGCTCTCGCAGCTTGACGTCGAAGCGATGAAGAAAATTGTGCATGAGGCAACTTTGACGCAGGGCGGGGATTCTGGTTCCGCTTGTGCCTTACGTCGAACCAGCGTTTGTCGCAAAACGAAACCGGCGATTTTAGCAATGAGCGGCTGTTGATCTTTGATCTCAAGTTTCATTTCGTTTTGAGAAGCAGCCAACTGTATAATTGTCGTCGAACAAGCCAACAATGACGGCTTCCGCAATCAGCAGCTTTATGATGCACGAAACCCACACGAGCTCGCGAATGAATTCGTGAGTTTCAGAAACGAACTGCGGCCAACCGATCAGGCTCGTGGCTCTCATGCTGACAACAGCAATGCCCGATTCGTGCCGAGAAACGGCAATCAAACCTTCATCGTGAACGGGTCTTGGGACATGCTCCGCTGGCGAACTCGCAGCGAGCTGGCCTCGATGGACTCATTTAAACACTCAACCGGCATTGCATTCGGCCGCCTGCCGTTCCAGTACCTGATTCAGTACTGCCGCCAGAGAATTCTTTGTGAAGGGCTTTGTCAGGAATACGTCCGGCATATCGGAAATCTCGCTTCCCGATGGACGTTCCGAAGCGTACCCGCTTACCAGGACGACTGGTACATTGGGACGAATACGAGTTAACTCGCGACGACATTCCCAGCCATCCATTCCGGGCATTCTCAAGTCCATCAGGACAGCGTCAAATTTCGGATCTGCGGCGAGAAACAGAGAGATGGCCTCGGGCCCGCTTGCCACAGCCTGAACGTCATACCCCATCCGGCATAGAGTTAACCTCAACACATCTCTCACATCCTGCTCGTCATCAACGACCAGTAATCGAAGAGATCTCCCATCTGTTCCGCCTCGCTTATGAACATCGCTGTCGCTCAATTTTGTGTTTTGCAATGCGGGCAAAGAGACAACAACGTCCGTCCCGACTTCCAAATGACTGTTGATTCGAATCGTTCCCCCGTGGTCACGAACAATTCTCTGAGTACAGACCAGCCCCAGTCCCTGACCTTTGGCTTTCGAAGAATAGAATGGTTCAAAAACGCGAGTAAGGTCGGCAGCAGAAATCCCGCAGCCGGAATCCGATACGACACATTCACAGGATGGGGTGTCAGTCGTTCGATCAGTCACTCTTCGCACATTTAGTGGAATAACTCCGCCACGCTGATTCGCCATCGCCCGGCCTGCATTCAAAATCATTTATAAAGATCTGCTGAATCTGTGAACAATCACCGCGAATCAGAATGTTGGGTTCGTCTGACAAAAGCTTGATTTCAGCACCGCCGGGCAACACCGAAGAAAGGAGCGGAATCAACTCCCGAATCTCCTGCACCACATCCATTTCGGCACAAATGCACGCTGGTCGAATTCGCACTTAATCCCCTGCAATGATCGCCGGGATCCAGACTGAGGGAGTCAGGTGAATCAGAGTCACGCAAACCGCGATATCAAACGGAGGTTGAGTCGGACCGAACCGAGTCAGCGGCAGAAAGAATTCCAGCAACGCCGCGACTGGCGCAACAACGAACACCAAAAGGAGCCCGAGCAGAATTCTGTTAGGCCCGACTTCCGGAAACCATAGCGCAATCAACCCCCTGAACAACGATACCGCCAGCGCGCAGTAGATCAGGAACGAACAGACGGGAAGAAGTTAAACTTGAGCCGGACTGATTCATATTGGAAGAGTTCTTAGCAGGCTTCTCATCATCAACTAATTTGCGGCCCTTGAAGCGAGACGTGAGCCACCTTCGTGCCACAGAAACACAGTGAACGCCAGAAGCCCACGAAATGTTGAAAGATCCCGAGCACGAACTCCAGCGGCTCCGGGGATTTTCCGGGATAAGGTGTCCAGAGAAATGCGGCCAACAAGACCGTCCTGAGATCTGCAGAAGAAAGTCGATGCAGGAAAACGTCTTCGATGGGTGATCTGCAGTAGTGAACAATCAACCGAACGATCCTCCTCCTGCAGCATTCAGAATGCATTTTTCCTCGCAGAAATCGGCCCCGGAAATCCCAAAATTCGCCAATCTCCCGCCAGCAACGATGAACAGGCCCAACCGGATGAAGACTTAGGAATTCACGATCAGACAGTTCCGGGCCGCTCTGAATTCACAATCCGAACAGAGCGGTGTATTATTTCGATGAGTTCCCGAACAACGAACAGCAAATGAATTCGCCACCGTTAGAGCGATGACCCATTTTGTGGACTCGCTTTTTTGCGTGGGGGAATCTTACTGTCTCGCTGACGTTTCCTTTTTTCTGCGGCATGACTGCCGTCCACCGGTAGGAGATTCCTGATGTCGACATCTTCAATTGAGCGAACAAATGCGATCGCTCCGGCTGTAGCCAAGTTTTTGGCGACACCCCTGCACAAGTCTTTTGTTGGTGGCCGCTGGGTTGAAGCCGCAGACGGTCAGGCCTTTGATGTTCTTGATCCAGGTTCAGGCGAGAAGATCGCGACAGTCACCAGTCTCAAGAAGGCTGATGTCGACAAAGCCGTAGACATCGCGGTTGATGCCTTCCATAACAGTGGCTGGGCGAAAATGCAGGTAGCGGAACGAGCTGCTTGTTTGCATCGAATTGCAGATGCCGTTGAAGCCCGAAAAGCTGAGTTCGCAACCGTTGAGGCTCTTGACTGCGGCAAAATCTACGACCAGGCACTGGGCGATGTGCAGAACTTCATCGATACGTTCCGTTACTTCGCGGATCTGTCGCAAGCAGTTAACTACCGCCAGGTCATTGCCGTCAAGAATCATGAAGCCTGGGTCAGCCGTCAGGCCTGGGGTGCGTGTGGTTTCATTATTCCCTGGAACTTCCCGTTCCTGTTGGCTGGCTGGGGGTTGGCTCCGGCCTTGGCAGCAGGGAATACATGCGTGCTGAAACCAGCCGAAGATACTCCGCTGTCAGCACTGTACTTGTGCCATGTGATTCAGGAACTGGAACTGCTTCCAAACGGCGTTCTTAACGTAGTCACAGGTTTGGGCGAAACTGCGGGGGCTGCAGTATCGCAGAATCCAAAATTCCGCCGCATGAGCTTTACTGGCTCTCCAGAAGTTGGCCGCATGGTTGCTGAAGCCGCCGGCCGAAATCTGATCCCGGTCAAGTGTGAGCTTGGCGGCAAGGGAGCTGCGGTCATTTTCAACGATGTAGATGTCCAGGAAACAGCAGAGAAGCTGGTTCAAGCCATCACGTTCCACAGCGGACAGGTTTGCTGTGATGCCACTCGCTGGTTGATTCAACGCGACATTTACGATGATCTGGTTGATGAGTGTATAACACGGATGAAGTCGGTTCAGATCGGCTATCAGATGGATGGCTCATCACAAATGGGTCCTCTGGTGAACAGCAAGCAGCGATCCCGCGTGCTGAGCTATCTCCAGAAGGGTGTTGCCGACGGTGCAGATCTGATTTTGGAAGGTGGAGCAGCCGAAATCCCGGGCAAGAAGGGATTCTATGTGAAGCCGGCACTGCTGGCGGGCTCTCTGAACAATGTGGCGGCTCGCGAAGAAATCTTTGGACCAGTCGCCTTTATCGCTCCATTTGCCAGCGAAGAAGAAGGTATCCGGCTGGCTAATGACACTGATTACGGTCTCGGCAACAGCGTATGGTCGAAAGACCTGCAGCGCTGTGCTCGCGTTGCGGAAGCGTTTATCTCCGGCAACGGCTGGATCAACGCTCACAACGTTATTGTCCACGGAGTACCATACGGTGGGGTTGGCAAGAGCGGAATGGGCGGCGGCGTCGTCAGCCCGGACACTCTGAACGACTACCTGCGTCCGATCTCCGTAGTTCGACCGTTGAAATAGAGAGCGATAGTTGTCAACTGAATCTGCTCAACGGCACTTCATGCAATGGAGTGCCGTTTTTTGTTGAGTTCACGATTGATCGAATAACGCCCTAACAGCGTGTTGAAAAATGGTGTCTGGAACCCTGGAGGCGGACTGAAACACCACGAATATGAGCCACCGGAGAGTGCCAGACCCCGTTTTCAACGATCTCTGAAGAGTTGCAGTCACGGATTCATCTTTCCTGCAACTCATTCAGCGGGCGATTCCGACAACATCAATCTGTCATCTTCCCGGACTTCCTCAGCAGTCGGCGCCTCAACAACGGAAGTCAATATCGAAGGAGCCTGTGGCACATCTTCCAGTCGAACCAGAGCACCAACCAGAGTGCCCAACGGCAACAGTTCCGTCCCGGGTATCGTGCAGTAAACTCCCGCAACCAACGCGCAGATAAGGCTGGCATTCGTTTCCAGTCGAAGGCTGCGTGCAAGCCAATATCCTGCTGCCGCTCCTATCGGAAAACCAGCGCGAGTCCAACCGGACCAAACGTAACAAAATCGACCGCATCAATAATCAGACCCGCGCCGACAGGCCCGAACGCATAGTTGTAGCGAGAAAGCTTTCGCGATGAGGACTGCTGCTCTTCCAGTTCCGACATAAAGAATTCTCCCGTGCGTTGTTGGACGAAACATCCTTCAACCAACACCGCAAAACGGTGGAGGCCGCCAATGGGATCATCAGAATATGCCAATTTGGCAACAGTTCGTGAAGAGGCCGCATGAAATCCTTAACCCAGGCCCTATCATTTACCGGTGTAATTCAATTCATGAAATCTGCTGCGAAAACATAACTTTGGATCTTCATCAATGTCGTCAGGTTAAATCGCAGCCCGGAAAACAGATCGCATCATGGTTCATATCGATAAAATTTATACTCGCAGCGGCGATGAAGGCCAAACCGGACTTGGGAGCGGAGAAAGAGTTCCCAAGGTACATGCTCGCATCATCGCAGGGGGTTCAGTTGACGAAACCAATAGCGCAATTGGACTTGCTCTGGCCCATGGTCCCGGAGAAGAAATCAGTACGGTGTTGACGGCTTTGCAGCAATTTCTGTTCGACCTCGGTGCGGATCTCTGTGTGCCCAAACCAGAGAACGAACCGGATCCGCTGCCGAATCGGATAAGTCAGGACCATGTTAAAAAACTGGAGCGACTAATCGATCACTTTTCGGCTCACGTTGGACCGCTCACGAGTTTCGTCCTGCCCGGAGGAAACCTGTCAGCCGCGGCACTGCATCTCGCCAGAAGCATTTGCCGCCGTGCGGAGATTGATGTTCTTCGACTCCATGCAACAACACCGATTAATCCTTCACTGCTGATCAGCCTGAATCGACTTTCCGATCTACTTTTTGTGCTGGCACGAGCAACAAACAATAACGGACTCACAGACGTGTTGTGGAGACCGGGGCAAGGGTTGATGAATCTTCCCAACGATGATGCATGAAAGCATCTCTGAGTATCATGGTGAATGGCAACCACCCAATGAGATCGTTAATCGGAATCAGATAAAGCACCCGATGTGGAACGTCGCCCTGAATCACTGACTACAGCATCCCCACTGCTCCGAGGATCTTCGCGATCAGCCCAATCAAATGAACAGACCAATGCTGTCCGGGGTTCGTAGCAGCGATTGCGTAGCCAACACCGAACAAAAAAATAACCAGCCCTGTTCCTTGCCAAAGAAAGAGGTCCGTCGCCGCCTTGGTTAACCCGAAGACGATTCATGAACGCTCGGGCAGTGCAAGAATAAACACTCCCCAAATCAGGCACTGCAGAGCGGCAACCAACACTACAACAGCTGCCATTGAGATGTATTCTGAGTTGCCGTCGTTTTCGAAGGAAAAGTGGTCACGACAACTCGTGCTTCAGACAGGAAGTGAGATCCGGCTGCGCAAACTGAAACCCAAGACTTTGCAGCTTGTGCGGCTCAACTCGAATACTTGAAAGCAGCAGATCGTCAGCCATTTCTCCGAGTGCCAGTTTCGCAGCAAAAGCGGGCATTGGAAAAATGGTGGGCCGATGCAGTACTGCACCAACGGCTTTGGTGAAATCATAGTTAGTCATAGGATTGGGACTAACTGCATTGACCGCACCGCTCATGGCTTCGTTTTCTATACAAAAGCTGATAATGCGAACAAGATCGTTAAGACCGATCCAGCTCCAGTATTGCTTTCCTGAACCAATGATCCCGCCAACGCCGAGTTTGAACGGCAGCAACATTTTCGCCAGGGCTCCACCCTTTTTGCTCAACACCACACCAATTCGCAGGCGCACGACCCGCAAACCAAGTTTCTCCGCTTCCTGAGCCTCCGCTTCCCACGCCCTGCAGACATCTGACAGATAACCGGATCCGACCATGGAGGACTCATCCAGTCGCTCTTCACCCCGGTGCCCATAGAACCCAATCGCTGAGGCACAGACCAAGGTCTTCGGAGGCGTCTTCAGAAGTGCCAGGGACTTCACCAGATTTCGAGTTCCCTCGACGCGACTACTGCGAATTCGCTCTTTGACTGCAGCCGTCCAGCGACTTCCGGCAATGTTCTCCCCGGCAAGGTGCACCACGGTATCAACTCCCTCCAATGCCCCGAGCGGAGTAACTCCCTTTGCGGGATCCCACAAAACCGAGCCTGCTCCCGCATCCCGGCGGCTCAAGATTAAAGTCGAATGTCCAGCGGCCTTGAGCGAAGGGATTAGCTCGCCGCCGACCAGCCCTGTAGCGCCGGAAATTGCAATCTTCTGATTCTGCTTGCTCATGTTCTCAACCTTCCTGAATTCTCTGCCGACCAACAATCAGCCAAAATCATTGGCCAAATAAACCCGAGCCGCAACTTCATGACAACGCTAAAAGAACTTCCGTCATACGTCCGCACAGCTTTGCTGGCTTCGTCCCAGCATTTTTAAGTTCCACACATCCTGAATGCGTTCAGCCTTCTGCGTGCAGAACCATTTTTCCGGTCTGGAGTTAACAGCGGATTGCGATCATTGCCCGGAATAGGCTTCAAAACATGCTTGGACAACACTCTATCCTTCGATGTACGCAGCCCAGCTTAAGAGCCAACGGCTCTCTGCACGTGACAAGCCGCGAGAATCGAGCAAGAGCCGAAGCTCCAGGACACCGATCAGGAATCTATACAAATAAACACACCCAAGTTCAATTTTCCGGAACTATTGGTCAGAGTCGTTGACAGTTCTTCCAAACGACCCGGATATGATGTAAAGAAGCTACGTTTTGGGGAACTTTTCTACAGCAATCCAAAAAAGTCGAGCAACACGGTCAGCTTGAGGTCATGATGTTTCCGTTGAAGAAGTCGCAGGGAACAAGACTTCTTAACCGATTCTACTCAGAGCAAGTTACGTCAGAGTGTAAAAGTATCGCCAGAATTTGACATCCAGTTTGCGTGCTTGTGACGTAGAGTCGTAAGTTGCGTATTTCACGGCAAATTCGGCGGCAAAGACGCGGACTGATATGTCGACAGTCATTCGATCATGCCCGGGGTGCAAATCCCTGATTCTTTCGGACACAGATCAGTGCCCAGAGTGTGGTCACGTCTTTTACGAACGCAAGAAAACCGAATCTTCTGGCGTCGCACCCGCTACTCCGGATGCGTTGAAGTCGGCCAGCATGCAGGAGCCATGTCCGCATTGCGGTGAAATGGTCCGGTCTGGTTTGGTACGTTGCTGGAGCTGCAATCAGTTCATGCGCGCCGATGTCGCTGCGCGGTACCGACAGCTCACAACCAATCCCCAGCCAATTATTTACAGCACGATTTCCGCCGAGAATCGGAAAGACTTTTTGCCTCCGAGAGCTGAATCCAAAGCTGATGATGCGGCAAAAGTGGTTGACAGCGACGATTTCAAACTCGGCTCCGGTGTAGACTCCGTGGAGGCGGATGATTTTGAAGTCGGCAGTAGCGTTAAGCCTGTTAAGCCTCCAGTGGCTCCAGCAAGAAGTCTGGCGGTGCCTACCCCTGTAAATCAGGCTGACGGGCCGGATAAGCCAGAAAACACAACAAAAGTAACGGGCAAATCCACAGCATCAGGAACTGCTCCAGATACGAATCCTTCCGGAACTGCTGGTGCGGCCGATATTGCAGCAGAAGCACCGGCAGCGGCCCCGGCCCCTGTTCAGGCGACTTCTCGCAACAGAGGTGGGGAAGACGACTTGTTATCCTTCGCTGTTGAAGAGCAGAAGGAGGGCAAAAAACGCAAAAACCAGAAGAACGCTGAACGACTGAGGAAACAAGTACTCGTTCCGTGTACCTGCGGCGCTTGGATTCGTGTCAATGAAGATCAGGCTGGCAAAACCCTGCGATGCAAACAGTGCAAACAGCCTGTTGTCGTACCGGGGCTGAAGAAGAAGGCAGACAAGCAGGAGAAGCCTGCAGCAAAGGTCGAAGCCGCCTCCGTGCAGAAGACCGTGTCATGGATTGATGACGCATGGTTCCACGTTTTGTCTCCGGCAGCTTTGGTGCTTAAACCCGGCAGTCTTACCGGCAAACACACGGAAGTGGATATTGCCTTTGATAACTCCGGTCTGCACATTTTGACTTTTGCTGGCACGAAAAAGAAACGGTCAATTTTCAGCTTTGGCGGTGGCAACAAAAAAGCAGACCATCTGGCTCGCCGTAAACAGATTCGAGAACAAGTCGCAAGAACGGGTAACTTTGAGAACCTCGAAAACGTTGAGATTCGAAAAGTTGATGTATCGCGTTCCGGCGAAGTAAGACTCGTACAGCCAGTCGCAAAAGTATCAGAGTCCATGTTTGCTGGTGTTCCGGTCTTCGGTGAAGGACGAATCGCCATCTTTTTGCCGCTCGAAATTGATGGCGGAAAACAAGCATTCTTGTCGTTTTCTATCAGTGGATGGCGAGTCATCGCAGAGCAGTTCAAGTCGCTTTTCGGAGCGGAACTCAATGGCACGGAGAACGGAATTCCGGAGTCAGACAAGGCAGAGACTCTGAGCTGCTTTATGAACCAGAGTCGGATCGAATCAGTTAAGGGACTCATCTACTACCAAAAAGATGCAGCCTACACTTTGGAACTGAGCGGGCACAAATGTAAGTCGTGCGGCACCACAATCAGCGAAGAGGCACGCAAGGCGGCCAAACTGGGTGGTGTCAAGGGCAAGGGAATCGCGAAAGCAAAATGCCCGAAGTGTTCTAACAAGATGCAGGCAGAGTCACTGTATAAGATTGCTAAAGGGCCCGATTCAGGGAATGCTGGTTAGTTCTCGACCGATCTGCCGCCTGCGCCCGGCAAGTTAAGTGCCTGCGTGTCATTCTGGTTGGGTCTGCGAATCCAATCCTTCTTGCCCGGAACTTCCCTTCCGGAAGCCTCCGATATCGACAACTTACTCATTGAGGCTGCTGGGCATTCAGCATGGCGGATGGTCGCCGGCAGGCGAGTGATCCCCATGTGTGCTCCAGTGCCTAAGCATGCTCGGCTCTGACTTTCCACTTCGATCCACCACGCCTTTGAAGCATCTGATCAGGGTACATTTGTTTCTCTGATACCCGATTGCATCAACCCCCAACTTGACTCTGATTGTGATGCTGCCCGGAGCACGTTATCGTCCCGATTGCGAAGTAAACGTAAACGGCAGACGATTACCAGGTGAACCAACGAGATCCTTCAAGTCAGCTACCCGAAGCTGCACTCCGACAGAAATGTTGGTCTGAAGCGAGTTGTTAAATCACAAGAATGCGATAGCAGGACAGCGGTCCTCGGGAACTTTCGGAAGTAACAGGCCTCCCATGCAGACAACAACATGGAACGGCATTTCGCTTTCTCAAATGATGCTGGGCACAGTTCAGTTTGGGATGCCGTATGGAATTGCAAACCAGACCGGGCAGCCAGAATATCGAGATGTTGTCGCTATCCTGGATGCGGCAGTGTCTGGAGGAGTTAACTGTTTTGATACTGCAGCCGCCTACGGTCAAAGCGAAGAGATTCTGGGGCGAGCCCTGAAGGAACTCGGCATTAGTCACAAAGTTGCGGTGGTCACAAAAGTCAGACCACTCACATCAGAGGAACTTGCAAACCCACGACTTGCAGAATCAGCAATACAAACTTCCATTGAACTTTCGCTGCAACGATTGCAGCTTGATTGCCTTCCGATCGTACTTTTCCATCGAGAGTGCGACGCTGAATTCCTCAATGTACTCGCAAGACTTCGCGATGAGGGAAAGTTAAAGCACTTCGGTGTATCGTGCGGCAATATTCCCGGAACCGCAGTTGATTTCGTTTCAGGAGGACATGCCTCGGCTCTGCAGATTCCCGCAAACATCGTCGACCAACGTCATTTTCGCAGCGGAATCATACAGAACTCGGTCTCTCGAAACGTCGCCATTTTCATCCGCAGTGTTTATCTGCAGGGGCTGTTGGTGATGGCAGAGGAAACTATCCCGGATAAACTTCGCGGCATCCTTCCGGAAAGACAACGACTCACATCGATTGCTGAAGACTCAGGTCTTTCATTAATGGAACTTGCGTTGCGGTATATTCTAACATTGCCTGGAATCACGTCCGTACTGACAGGCGTCGAAACACTGGAGCAGGTCGAGCAGAATTTGTTGACGTTCGCCAGTGGAAGGCTTTCGGAAGACATCTTGTCAGCGATCCACCAGGATGTGACTGAACTACCGGAGGTGATCATCACTCCTTCCATGTGGTCCATGTAACAACCAGGAGTATCGTATGAACGTGTCGACCTGTCTGTTTCCGCTGTTCCTGATCTTCGTCATGTCTGTCAATTCGGTTTTCATTGATGACTCCACAAGAACACAGCCTCAGCCTGTTGACACACAACTGATCTCTGAGTGCATGTCGATTCTTCGTGGTGGCCTCGCTTCTGGAGAATTCTGGCCGGCCATGCATGCCGCTGAAGCGCTGACTTATGCGGGTGCGGGATCAGAAGTCATCGCTGCCCTCACATCGCGATTGCCGGACGAACAGGATGATCAACGACGCTGCGGTCTTGTGCGAGAACTCTATCGGGCCGGCGATCACAGCCATGTGCAGATACTTTTTGATATCCTGGGCAATCCATCCTCGAATGGTCGCACACATGCGGCGGAGAGCCTTTCCAAAATCGGCCAGACGGGTGACAAGAAGTTGCTGCGTGACGCGATGAATCAGTCCGAAAGTATCCCCTTACAGATCATGGCCGCTGCCGCCCTTATCAAGGCGAAGGACTCCGCAGCAATGGATCTTGTTCGTCGTCAACTTCAGTCTTCAGATACGACGGCCCGAAATCTTTCCGCGTGGGTCATCGGTCGACACGGTAACAAAGATGATGCCGGACCCATCAAAACTGCGTTGCAAAAAGAGTCGGCTACAGCCCCCAAAGACGAGATGTCAGTAACCTTCCTGACAGTGTCTCTCGCTTCTCTGGGTGATTCCGAGGGTCGCACCGCGCTGGTGAGTCAACTCAGCTCTCCTAACCCAACAGCAAGGGCCATGGCGGCCGAGTTTGCAGGGCTGAGCAGGACCACAGAAGCTCTGGAAAAGCTGAAGGAGCTGCTCAAGGACTCCGCTCTGGATGTTCGCATCCGTTCGGCTCAATCGATTCTTGCACTCTCGAAGGCATCATCGCATTGATGCAATTCGGAGTAACTTCAAAAGGCACAGGAACTCCACAAACTGTCGTTTTAGCATTTAAATGCTCAAGTTTTGCAAAGACTACAGATTAATTTGCAGGCGTCTTGTCGATGAAACTGGAACTAGCCAACGCCAAATCCGGACTTCAGAATCCAATTTGGGTTCCGCCGCACAAGCACATTTACCCTCGCGACGTCTTGCAAACCTCGCAAAAACATCGATAGAATCGCGGTCTCGCTGAGACCCAACTAAGTAATCTTCCGTCTCCTCCCCGCCTTCAGGACGAATACCAATGATCGACTTTCATTTTGGTAAGGCTCATCGCAATTGCGAAGGATCATCCCGTCGAGATTTTCTCCGGGTTGGTGGATTGGGGCTCGGTAGTCTGTCGCTGGCCAACTTGCTGCAACGAAAAGCCAAAGCAGCAGAGCAGGGGATTCGAACATCTGATAAGTCTGTAATATGGTTGTGGCTGGGTGGTGGTCCAACTCAGTTAGAAACGTTTGACCCAAAGATGACGGCTCCCGCCGAGTACCGCAGCGTGACCGGCGAAGTGAAAACCGTACTCCCGGGAGTCACCCTCGGCGGCAACTTTGAACGCCTGGCCGGGTTGGCTGACAAGATGGCTTTTGTCCGATCGTTTGCTCATACCAACAGCGGTCACTCTGGTGGTACTCACTATGTCATGACCGGATACGATAATCGTCTGGCAGATAACGGAGCTGTGGCAGATCGACCATTTCTTGGTTCCATCATGTCACGAATTCGCGGCACCAATCATCCCGAAACAGGTATTCCAACCTACGTTCGCCTGGGTGGGATTTACGCAGATGGCCCGGCGTTCCTGGGGACTGCTTATGGCCCATTCGATCCGGCCGGTGAAGCTCGCCGTAACATGTCTCTTTCGATCGAACAATCGCGGCTTTCAAATCGTCGTGCAATGCTTGAAGGTATCGATAACGTCAAACGCAACATCGACCGCAAGGGTCTGATGGAAGGACTCGATTCTTTTGAAGAGCAGGCTTTCAATTTAATCCTCAGCCGGTCACAACAGGCGTTCGACCTCAAGTACGAAGATCCCCGTGTTGTCGATCGGTACGGAAAAGGCCTTGGCGAACAAATGCTTCAGGCACGTCGACTCTGCGAAGCAGGCTGCGGTTTTGTGACACTGCAGCATGGAGGCTGGGATATGCACAGCAATATCAAACAGGAGATGGATCGTCGCGGCCCGGAAGTTGACCGAGCGGTCTCGGCCCTGGTTGAAGATCTCGATCAGCGGGGAATGCTGGAGAATGTCCTGCTGGTGATCAGCGGAGAATTTGGCCGCACGCCAAAGATTAATGGCTCTTCAGGTCGAGATCACTGGGCTCCGCTCAGCACCCTGGCGTTCGCTGGTGGTGGACTGAAGATGGGTCAGGTTGTGGGTGAGTCAGCAGAGAAAGCGGATGTCCCCAAAACGACTCCAATTACTCCCCAGGACCTGATGGCGACTGTCTTCCATGTGCTCGACTTCGATAAGCGAATTCAGTTTACAAATCAATCGGGCCGACCGACCTACATGATCGAGAATGGTCGACCGATCGAAGAACTGATCTGACAAGCGTATCCTCAGTTCAGCGTCACTGCCTATGTGTGATCGACATCCGGGCAATCCTTGTTCACAATAAGCGGCTCAAGGTTTCTGCACATCATGCGCAGGACTTGTTGGGTACGTCTGTGACTGAGGGAGACGACACTGTGAATGCTGTTAATCGTGTTAGGATCGTGCTTCTCGCAGCCGCGTCCTTTGCAATAATCCGGAATCAGGCTCAACAGGCATCTGCGCAACAGACGTCGTTTTCACGAGCTGTGGTTGCCGCGGACCATCCGGCGGCCAGTGAAGCAGGTACTCGGATTCTTCGCGAAGGCGGCAACGTCGTCGATGCCGCTGTAGCCACGTCGTTCGCATTGTCTGTGGTGCGACCTGCCAGCTGTGGAATGGGTGGTGGCGGTTTCATGGTGATCTGGGACGCCGATCAGCAGAAAGCTGTGGCACTTGATTATCGAGAACGAGCGCCGGCAGGTGCGACCGCCACTGCACTGCAAGACGATGACAAGTCTCCCGAACCACCAAGTGTTCGAGGTGGCAAAGCTGTGGGAGTGCCAGGGAACGTGGCCGGCCTGTGTTATGCCGCTAAGAAATACGGCACTATGCCGATCACTCGCCTTGTACAGCCAGCGATCGATCTCTGCAAAGATGGTGTCCCGATCGATCAGCATGATCAGGAAGTTCAGGCATCGACTCTCAGCAAACTTAAACTTCATGCTGGCTATGAAGACAGATTCAAACTTCTGAAGAAGCTCTACCTGAATGATGGCAAGCCGTGGAAGATCGGCGAAAAATTTTATTCTCCGCAACTCAAGACTCTGGAAGCCATCGCCGCAAACGGCGCGGCAGGGTTCTACAAAGGCCCCGTTGCCGTTGCTGTCGCGCAGACGATCACGGCAGAATCCGGCATTTTCTTTACAGATGATCTGGCAGCCTATCAGCCGACCGAACGCAACGCTCTCGTTTCAGAATTTCACGGCAAGCAGATCATTACGATGCCACCACCGTCCAGCGGAGGAGTGGCTTTGCTGCAAACTCTGCAAGCTCTGGAAGAGTGGGAAACACTGTCGCAAAAGAGCTTAGAATCACTGCAGCACAACAGTGCGGACTATGTCCACGTTGTCACTGAAGTTCTTAAACACGCCTTCGCTGACCGCGCGGAGTTTCTTGGAGATACGGACTTCGTTCAGGTGCCAATAGATAAACTCCTGAACCGAGATTATTCACGCGACATTGCAGAACACGTCTCAATGGCGAGTACTCTGGCCCCGGAAAAATACGGTCGTTTCTTTCTCAACTCTGATGGAGGAACCAGCCATTTCTCCGTTATGGATGCGGATGGTAACGCAGTCGCCTGCACAGAGACGATCAACCTGACATTCGGCAGTTTCGTGGTGGTACCTGAATACGGCGTTGTCCTCAACAATGAACTGGATGACTTTACTGCCAATCCCGGTAAACCAAATGCCTTCGGATTGATTCAGAGTGAGGCCAATGTCATTGCCCCCGGCAAACGACCGCTCAGCAGTATGACTCCCACACTCGTCGTGGAAGATAACAAAGCGACTTATGCCTGCGGCGCTTCTGGAGGACCACGAATTATCACCGCGACACTCCAAAGCCTTCTCAATCACACTGTGTTCGAAATGTCGGCGGCTGATGCAGTCTCAGTAAGTCGCTTTCATCACCAATGGTCTCCCAATGAATTGCTGCTGGAGCCATCACTTAAGAAAGCGGCAGGCGATTCACTGACAGCTCTTGGGCATGTCGTCAAAAGCGGCAGCTCGCTGGCGGCAACACAGGCAGCTGCACTGGATTCGGGGAAACCATCCGGCGGGAGCGACCCGCGGAAATACGGCCAGCCGGCCGGTCATTGATTCGTTACTGAACCAAACGTACCCATCCTGATTAAAACGAATTTGATCCAGAGAAACATGACCATGTCGCGGCTACGGATATCACACGGCCTCTTGATTTCGTCTAATGTGAGTATTGTTGTTTAACGGCAATACCGCAGGCTTAGGAGCAATACGGAACTGCGCCTGCGGCTTGCCGTTGAGCAATTTGATCATAATCCCGGTCTCTGCTTACGGCTTCCGAATGAAGTGCTCCGCAAATGAACGGATGTGATGACCATTGAGAACATGGAACATCCTCAGCTTCTCGATGGTGGCTGCACCAAAACGATTCATGGGTACATGCACAATCTTCTTTTTGTACTTACTGGCCAGCCTTCTCCAGCCCGCGCCCGGCGGTGAATGACTCATAAGAGCGATATGCCGTTCGTTTGAATAGTGCAGCCCGGCCGCTATCAGTCGCTCTTCCAGCGTGTCGACGAAATCAAACTGCGGATCACGCCAGATATCACGAACTGGTCGCGGTGGAAACAGAAACATACAGCCGCCGTATCGCGCCAACGCGATCCCGGGACCAATCATGTCGTCCGTAAAGTTTGTCGCAAACAATGACAACGTCGACTCATCGTGGTTCTCGGCATGCCATGTGATTCGCCATGGATAATCACGAGGATCGGCGGGTGAATCAAACAACATCACAACGCAGTCGATTTTTCCCCGAGCCGGCGGAAATACTTTGACATGCAATTCACCCAGATGCCAGTTTCGCAGCGTTTCCCGAATGTCGAGCCCGTCCTTCATGCTGGCAGAGAACTTCTCGGTCCTCGCGAGATCATTACCGATCAAATCCAGAGCAACGTTTTTCACATGAGTCCGAAAGTTTTCAATCGCGACATCTTCCGGAGGCCAACTGCACTGACCATACGGATTCCAGGACTTCTGCCACTCCACTTTGGTGCGGCGGTCAGGACGAGCGTTCAAACGGCAGCTTCGCCAAACTACAGGATGCCCCGGCAGCCGGCAAACGGGCCGTAACTCTGAACCATCCGGCAAAATAGTTCGATCAATCCCGAACCGTATCTCCGGCAAATCAGAACTTGGCGCGAAGGGATAGTCTCGCGCCGTTTCGGCAACGTGGATCGCATATTGATCGCCGGCGGTCTGCTGAGAAGCAACAACCAGTGTATAGAGATCGGGCGTAAACCGCCGCTCAATCAACGACAAATTCCTGACGTACTTGAGGCAGTTCATCAGCAACTGTGGCGTGATTCGCCGAGCACGCGATTTGAATTCGTCTCGATAACGATCGCGCGCATGAAGCAGCAATGATTTGATTCCATCAATCGACAGATTCTCATCATCATCCAGTTCAAACCGAGCCTTCTCATAGAGTCCGGTAATGAACGGAAGTTCGCCCAGCATAAACGTCAGTGTTCTGGCCGAAACACCAAACGATACTGTGGGTGTCTCAGACCACGACGGCGGAGCAGGGCGTTCCACCGCGCTGTTGAAGGCATCACGAAGCCACGGCCAGTCCATAATGTTGCAGAGGCATAAAACCGACTCATGCTGTGTCGATAAACGATGCAACTCGCTGGCCATCCAGTGGATTCGCCGAAACTGATCTTCATCTTCAGGTGCAGGCAGAGCTGGTAAGACCGCGGCAGCGAATTGCTCCGGTCGCACACGCTTCAGAGCATACGGATCCGGCAAGGACGCTTCTCGAGGAATATAGTGATCCGTTTCGATGTCGATGAAGGCGCGAACCATTCGCTCCTGCCGCGCGATTCGCAACGCTGCAATCACCGGCTGGCATGGATCAATCGGGACATAACTGGCTTCCGGCAATTCATCGTCACCCTCTTCTTCTGCGCCCGTTTCAAAATCGGTTGTCGTCGACGAAAATGTTTGAACCGGCTGGCGTTGGAGAACCACAGAAACGCAGGGCAAACGCTCGACGGCAGCTTCAACGTCGGCCTGAAATGATGGCGGCAAAGGAACGGCAAGGCACGCAAATTTCTGCGCGAGCATTAACCGACGAACTTCGACCGCAAAATCGCCGCTCCCGTGAATCACGGGGAAGAGGGTAATATTTCGACCCAGAGTCAGGACTTCTGAAACTGCGTTCATGATTCATTCTGCAAAACTTGGAGGAACCAGACTTGGACCAGTTGATCGTACGCACTGAAAGCCGCTAAAGAAAGTCGGAAGACCCCAGAGAAATTGCGTGAGCGGATGAAATCCTTATGCCCCAGTATCGAGACAATCTGAATGTGCTTCGGCGAGCGTTTCCTCAGCCGGTTTCGGATCAGGAGCACGATGCGTGGTTCGTTTTCTCGGTCCTGCGAGCATTGGATCGGGTCGACGCAATGAAGTCGCAGCGCCCGATCCTGGGAGAGCCTCAGCAAATCGACTTTTCAAAAGCCACAGAGGCCAGCGTTCCGGATGATATGAGCACCGTGGAACTCGTATCCAGAAATCTCGTCGACCATCTGGCAGGAATGTTCATCTGGGGACATCCACGATCTCAGGTGAACGTGATCAATCCGCCGTGTATCCCAGGAATTCTGGGGACACTTCTACCTGCAATTTACAATCCGAATCTGTGCAGTGAGGAAGCCAGTCGAGGCGTGGCATTGGCGGAAGCAGAAGTCATCAGCATGACAGCTCGTCTGATGGGCTACGATCCCAATTCGTCCGGTGGAATTTTTACTTTCGGCGGCACGGGAACTTTGCTCTATGCCATCCGCCTTGGCATCGAGAAAGCTGTTCCGGGAGCCATGCAGAACGGCATCCTCGGCAATATGCCCGTTGTGGTTTGCTCTGACCAGGCTCATTACGCGAACAAGACGGCGGCATCATGGCTGGGCCTCGGTGCCAACAGCGTTGTCAAAATCCCAACAGCTCCAAATAACGAGATAAGAACTTGCTTACTGGAAAGCGAACTGCGCCGTCTGCTGCAGGAAGGACGCCGTATCGCTTGTATCGTGGCCACGATGGGAACAACCGATGCCTTTGGGATCGATCATCTTGAAAAGATCCGCGAGCTTCGCGATGAACTCGTCCACGAGTTTTCTCTCGACTACGTGCCCCATCTGCATGCCGATGCTGTTATTGGCTGGGCGTGGAGTGTGTTTCGCGACTACGACTTTGTACTGAATCAACTTCAGTTTCCCGATCGCACTCTGCGAGCGCTCGCCGGGGCCAATCGTCGTATACGCCAACTGCATCAGGCCGACTCCATCGGTGTGGATTATCACAAGACAGGTTTTGCACCTTACGTCTCAAGCGCGTTCTTTGTGGAGGATGCCAGAGACCTGAAAATGTTAACTCGAGATCAGTCGACAACTCCGTACCTGTTTCAATCGGGCGATTACAACCCTGGCAAGTTTACTCTGGAGACCAGTCGATCAGGCTGTGGTCCCATGTCAGCTCTTGGGGCCTTACAGTTACTTGGAAAATCCGGATTGCGAACATTGCTCGGACATCTTGTGACCATGGCCGAAACACTCAGAAATCGGCTGACTGCTCAATCCGCCATCAGTGTCATGAATCCGGAAAACTTTGGCCCGGTGACACTGTTCCGAGTCTATCCGGACGGCGTCGATACATTCGAAATGCCGAAGCTTGAGCAGACTGACGCCAGATACGCGGCCCAACTGCATCGGTTCAATGATTATAACAGGCAAGTGTTTCAGGCAATGCATGCCGAGGCATTGCGAGGCGATGGCGTGGTGATCTCCATGACCGATCGGTTTCGAGAAACAGACTACGGGCAGCCTGTCGTCGCCTTGAAGTCCTACATCATGAGTCCGTTTTCCGATGAGCATTACGTTCAGGCGGTCGTGGATTCTGTTGAACGTGCCAGAAAACAAGTAGCCGGGGTTTTCAAGTAGCCGGTGGCCGTTCAGAATGCGACGTCATGATGCACCCCTACTCCTCCATACCAGAGCTATCTCAGTCCGGCGATTCGTTCGGAGTGATCCGCATTCCTGTTGAACAGGATGTGCCGTTCACTCCTCGAGTGCGTGCCATTGTGGATTCGGCGGAGTTCCAGCGATTGGCCCACGTCACGCAACTCGCTCTTGCTTCCCGTGTATATCCCGGCGCTACCCATACTCGTTTTGAGCATGCTCTTGGTGTTTATCACAACGCTTTGAAATATCTCTGGCAACTGGGCAGAGATCAGCGGTTCGCCAGAACAGTTTCTGTGCGTGATGCAGAAATCCTGATCGTGACTGCACTGCTGCACGACATCGGCCATTGGCCATTCTGTCACCCGATTGAAGACCTGGGATTGCCGCAGCTACCACCGCACGAGGACTATGCGCGCGAGTTCCTGCGTCCCGGAACCGAACTGGGTGACGTTCTCCGCAAAGAATGGAAGATCGAACCCTACGAAGTTCTGGATGTGCTGGTCGCACGAGACAACTCACCCAGCAATCGCCTGCGCCGTTCAATTCTCTCCGGCCCCATCGACATCGACAAGATGGACTACCTCGTTCGGGATAGCCAGCACTGCGGCGTGCCGTATGGAAAACACTTCGATCGCAATCGCCTGATGAATTCGCTGATCGTGAATGAAGCTGGAGACGGCCTGGCGATTACATCCAAAGGCCGCACTGCCGCGGAAATGATGGTGTTTGCTCGGTACGTGATGTTTTCGGAGGTTTACTGGCATCATGCTGTGCGAGCCGCCACAACCATGTTTGCTCGTGCATTTTTTGAGCTGCTGCCGAAGCTGGATGTCGCAACTCTGTTTCGTTTAACAGAACCAGAGCTGATCCGAATACTGAAGCAGACCGCTGAAGGGACTGATGTCCAGACTTTGACGGACGGCCTGTTTGGAACTCGCCGACGAATCCATAAACGCATCGCCGAGTTCAGCGTTTTTCATCAGGAACCGCTCTATCGAGCCATGCGTCAGAAGCCGTTCTCGGAGTTGGCGGTGATCTCATCAAAACTGGCGAAAGAACTGGGCCATGTCGCGGGTCTGGAAATCGGACGTCTCGACGTTCTGATTGACGCCCCGCCGCAGCATCGAGAAGTAGAATTCAACGTCCAGGTTTACACCGCGTCTGAAAAGAAATACCGGCCACTTCGTGAGTTGTCGCCAATTGTTGATTCCATGGCGAAAACTCAGTTCGACGACTGCGTCAAAAAAGTCCGCATCTACGGCACTGAAGAGTTGCGAAACGCCCTTCCGGAGAACTTCGACATCACTGCTTTGATGCACAAAGTGCTGAACTGATTTTGCACAATTCAGTCACAGGGTGGCACGTTCAGGCAGTGGAAGTGCCGCAGGCACAAGAAGCCGCATTGAGGACTCACTACTGGAAGACGGCATGCTATAAAAAATCAACCTGCATATCTGTGCTTCTGGTTTCTTCGCAGCACAGCCGGCCACTGAATCTGGATCTCCGATTTGTACGGACGCGCAGATTTACTGGAGCTTCTAGTTAGTCATCGCCAATGACAGCCTCACGCCGGATTCGGTAGTTCGTCGCAATCGCTTGCTGGATACACGACAGGACTCTTTCTGTAACAAAGAACAGGCGGAACTCGTCCAATGTAAAAAGGTCCCATTCATGCCATGAACTGCGATCCACAGTCAGCAACATCTCGGCATTGAAGTTATAAGTCTTATGTCCGCATTCAGAACACTGCTTTGTCACGCGGGCGCCAGTGGCCTCGACATCCACCGAGGCCACAGGCAAGTCGGTGACCTCCCAAAGTGGTTTGCCTGAATTCTGATTTTGAACTTCAAAACTGTTCTCGTACGACACTTCTCGAACGGTCACGCCATGCAAATACGGCTCCATGATTAGCTTGAGGCGATCCGACAACAGCGTGCAGTCATCACTAGAGTGCCACGTAAAATCCCCGAGTCGCCCTACTTTCTCTCCACGCTTTGACGTCTTCCAAACGAGTTGCCAGTACGAATCGGCGCGAATCTGCCACGCACGTGCGCACGTTGAGCACGTGGCAAAATCATCGTCGCAAGCTTTCAAGTACGTCGTCGCGAGAGAATCGTCATCATATTGGCGACCAATACTGTACACAGCTTGTTTGGCTCTACTTCTCATGACCCAATTTCAAGATAGAGGTGCAACATTTCATCGCGGACACGCCAGATATTGCTCGATTCAACCTTACCTGCGGCATTCTCAATCGCGTCCAGTCTGCGGAAGAATTCCTCATTGTATTTGGGGGTAGCCCGTTGAGTTTACCTGTATGCCAAAGCTAATGCATCTATTGAGCGACGTCCACAAGACTTGGCTGACCAGCCATACCCTCAATTAGCTTGGGCTCGACTCTATACCTTTCCCATGCATTGGCTATGCCCCCTCTTGGCGTTCCATGGGGAGAATCGATTAGATCTTCGACGTGCTTCTTGAAAAGGATGTCATCATGCATGATCCTGCAATACTCAATGCCGACCACTTTGTGTAAACGCGTCGTGGGGGTCTACGGGCCAGATGGCTGAAAGCGGGGTACTGCAAGGCTCGTCTCGGCGGAGCGAGACGGCTACATTGGTTGATCCCGAATCTGCGCTGCCACGTTCAATGAATGATCATTCTACAACGGTTTTAGGCTCGTTCGAGAATCCTGCCCAACACGTGAGACCAGCAACAAGGGGCGTGGTCTGATGACCGGATGCAGCAGGGAAGGGGCTCGGTCTGGAAACTGGCGACAACATCAACGGACGCTTCGGTGAGATCAACGTGAGATAGACCGATGTTGCGAAAACTCTTGACTCTACTCGCCCAGCCTGGGGGCGTCGGGTGGCACCTACAAACAGTGAGATTGTGCTGCAGGCAAAAGAAGACTCCGTGAGGACTTTCATCTGGAAGCCAGCATTTCATCAAAATTAAACATGCAAGCTTCTGCTTCTTCTAGCTCCGCAACACAGCCCATCCGGGCTGTACCGCCCTGCGACCAAAGAGGCTATCCGAACGACTCAGCCGAAATCGAACAGCTCGCTCCAGAATGATTCACGCCTTTTCGGTTGTGAGCCTTCTCTCGAAGCCGCAGACTCATCTGAATCGTAATGGCGATCGCGATCCGCTGAGAGGCGACCCACATCAGAGACAGGAGCTGACCGCTCGATAATCTTGTCCAGCTCACCGCGGTCAAGCCACACGCCACGACACTTTGGACAGTAGTCGATTTCAACTCCCGACCTTTCAGTCATCTGCAGGTTGGAATCGCAAACAGGGCATTTCATCGAACACACTCCCGGTGAAACCACAAACCTTAATCACAGTCTCCGACATCAATCGCGCTGGCATGATCTTGAGCAAAACAGCGAGAATCAAAAGAACGCGGCGCGTTACCACGAGATCTGCTTCTGCTCAATGAAGGAATCCATTGCAGCCATTGGCCGTCATCGACCAAATGTTAGGCAGCTCATCACCAACAACAAATCTATATCACAAGGCACTTTCATTGATTTAATCAATACTTAGCCCGCAGTCAGACTGGACAGAAAACACGAAACTGCGTACCACCAACACTTCATTTAAATCAATGTTTAAACTTTTTAGTTTAGATTAGTCAATTTTCGAAACAGGGATAGAGTGTTGTAGAGTTGAATTTTCAAGTGCTTGATTTCAAAACAGAAGTTGACATGGAAAGATTAACAATGGACATGCAGATACTGGATAGAAACGTAGGAATGACAGCAGATCAGCAGGAACATGTTGATCGCTGCCTGCAGTTCGCTTTCGATCGATTCTCTGCCCAGATTCGAAGCGTCGAAGTCTCGCTTAATGACATCAATGGACCGAAAGGGGGCGATGATCTTCAGTGCCGAATGAAGATTATGCTGCATGGCAAAGGAGACCTGCTGGTGGAAGGCAAGGGCGGCTCCGTCGAAGCCGTGGTTGCCGAGACCGCCGATCGTGCGGCTCTTGCAATCTCGCGACGACTCGACCGTCTTCGTGATTCGCAGAGCACTTCAATGTCGGGGCAGTAGTCAGTGTCAGAAGGCCTTGAACAGTAAGAGATTCAGGAAATGAGCGGGAAGAAAATTGGTGTCCTCGGATGTGGAATGATTGCCGAGCTGGGGCATTTGCCAGCACTCAAGCATGTTGCCGGTATCAATCTGCATGCCGTTTATGACATCAGCTGGAACCGAGCTCTGGCTATGCAGGCGAAGTTCCAGATTCCTCACGCCTTTCCAACGCAACAGGCATTCTGGGAATCGGATGTCGACGCGGTTGTCATCTGCACTCCGGCCCCGTTTCATCTGTCCAACGTTCTGGACGCCGCCAGGTACAAAAAGCATGTCCTTTGCGAGAAGCCTCTTGCCATGAATGAGGCTGACATCCTGCAGATGATCAAAGTCATGGACGAGGCAGGACTAATGCTTTGCACTGGCTTTACCTACCGGTTCAGTGGTTCGGCGAAGGAAATTCATCGACTCATCAGAAATGGCGCGATCGGGGAAGTTCGTGCCTTGCGGCTGAACTATCTCTGGAATCTGCATGGCAAATGGAGCTGGAACGAAAAGGGCGAACGGATTGCCAGCCCACTCCGTGTTGGTCGAATGCTGGAGGGTGGGCCGATGGTCGACTGCGGCGTACACCAGATCGACCTGGCTCGCTGGTGGCTGGGATCTGAAGTGGAATGGCAACGCGGAATTGGAGTCTGGGTCGAAGATCATCAGGCGCCCGATCACCTGTACCTGCACATGGGGCACGCCTGTGGAGCACACACGATGGTCGAAATGAGTTTTTCCTACAACGCGACATCTCGCGAGCCGCGTACACACTTTCAGTATGAATTGATCGGATCGGACGGAGTCATTCGCTACAACCGCGAAGAGCATTCGTTCGAGCTGCGAAACTCTCACGGCACTCAATGGCTCGCATGGCATCCGGAGAAAAACTTTTCCGGCATGCATTGGGAGTTTGCTCACGCGTTATCAACCGGCGATCTGCGTGACATGCCTACGGCGATGGACGGTCTGCTGGCGACTCGAATCGCTCGACTGGCCACCGAAGAGGCCATGCGAGACCGCGAACCCACAAGCTCCGGACATCCGTCGACAATGGCCCGGGCAACAACTGCAGGAATCACAGACATCACCAGCCCGCTTGATCTTGAGGAACCGAACGACGCCCCGCCTTCAACACTCTCAACACTCTTTGAACGAACAAAGCAATGATGGAATTCTTCTCACCGGAGGCGATGATCGCCTTGTTCACGTTGACGTCTCTGGAGATTGTCCTGGGAATCGACAATGTGATCTTTATCGCCATCCTTGCGGGCAAACTGCCTGAGTCTCAGCGGGACTATGCCCGCAAAATGGGACTGACACTTGCGGTGGCATCACGCGCGATTCTGGTTCTTGCGATCGGCCTGGTGATGCAGCTGAACCAGCCGCTTTTTTCCCTCTTCGGCACAGGTTTCTCCGGCAAGGACATCATTCTAGTTTTGGGAGGACTGTTCCTGCTCGGCAAGGCGACCTACGAGATCCATCGCAAGATTGAACACGCCAGTGATCCGGAATCGGCCGCAACGGGCGTGGCCACATTGAAAGCCGTCCTGATTCAGGTGTTAATCGTAGACGTTGTCTTCTCCCTCGACTCCGTGATTACCGCCGTCGGTATGACGGAAGGATTGAACAATCCAATTCCGATCATGATTGCTGCCATTGCAATCTCCGTGGTCGTGATGCTGATCTTCTCGAAAGCCATCGTTAGCTTTATCGAACGTCATCCCGCCCTCAAAATCCTGGCTCTTTCATTTCTATTGCTCATTGGCACGCTGCTGGTGGCCGAGGGTTTTCACCAGAAAATCCCCAAGGGGTATGTCTACTTCGCGATGGCATTCTGCCTGGGTGTGGAACTCCTGCAGATGAAATCTTCGAAGCCAGTTGGGAATCAGGTTAAGAAGTCACAGTAGCTGGGAATCAGTGCGACAAAGTCCCGTCGGCGGAGCGACGGGTGTACCGTAGACCCGTCGCTCCGCCGACGGGATTCAGGTGTATTCAATGGTTATTCTGATGTTGGTGCTGGGGCTTATTGTCCTCACGGTGGGGGCTGAACTTCTGGTTCGCGGTGCATCTCGACTCGCGATGGCGATGGGTATCTCACCGCTGGTTGTAGGATTGACGGTCGTCGCCTACGGCACGAGTGCGCCTGAGATGGTGGTCAGTGTTCAATCGTCCCTGGCAGGTCAACCTGATGTTGCGCTCGGCAATGTGGTGGGGAGCAATATTTTTAATGTGTTGTTCATTCTTGGCGTGTCGGCCATGATTGTACCTTTGCGAGTCTCGCAGCAGCTCATCCGCATTGATGTACCACTGATGATTGCTATTTCACTCCTTGTCTATGCGATGGCTTTCGATGGAGCTATCGGACAACTGGATGGCCTCTTGCTGGTTGGGGGCGCAATCGCTTACACCGCTTTGGCGGTGATCACCAGTCGCAGAGAGTCTTCCGCAATCAAAGCGGAGTATGAGAAGGAGTTCGGAAACGCGAAGGAACCGGGGAGCCTGAAACGAGTCGCTGTGAATCTTGCTCTGGTTGCCGGAGGCCTTGGACTTCTTGTCGCGGGATCTCACTGGTTTATCGACTCCGCCATCGTAATCGCCAGAGCATTGGGGGTTTCGGAACTTGTTATTGGACTGACAATAGTCGCCGCGGGAACTTCAATGCCGGAGGTTGCCACGTCTATTATGGCGGCCATTCGCGGGGAACGCGACATTGCTGTGGGCAATGTTGTGGGAAGCAACATCTTCAATATTCTGGCTGTACTTGGAATCTCAAGCGCCGTCGCGCCGGGTGGAGTGAAAGTCACGGCGGCTGCTCTGACAATGGATATTCCCGTAATGATTGCAGTCGCAGCTGCCTGTCTGCCGGTCTTCTTTATCGGACACATCATCTCTCGCTGGAACGGAGTCCTGTTCCTCGCGTACTACTTTGCCTACACAGCAACATTTGTGATCGCAGAGATGGTTCCGGGGTACCATCGTACTTATGCATCTACTGATGCTGGGGCTTGTGATTCCATTAACGGTCATCACGTTACTCACAGGAGTCGTCCGTTCGATCCGGCGGAACAAACCATCGGCCCCGTCCACTGAAGAATCCTTCCGATCGCTCTAACAAGGTTTTGCGAGGTTTCGGACTACTCGATACGTGATCGGGCAGTGAGATGAACAAACATCTCACTGCCCGGCCACGTTTAAATCAAAACAAAGTTTGACACACTGAACAAATCATCCGGCTACAAGATTGGTTACTGAACACAACTGTAGACCCGAGCAATTCGATCAAGCACACGCTGCTCAGCAACACAGATTTCGCCCTGATCCAGCAACCCTCCGGACGCCAACGCGACACGGGAGGCGATCTCGTAAAGCAGTCGACCGAACTCCCGATCTCTCGCCTGCTCTGAACGAGCCAGACGATCCAGAGTGTAATGTTCCCAGGCAGACCACAGGACCTTTTCCGGACGTCTCGCCAGCCAGGATTGAAACAAATCAAATGCGGCGGGAACGTTAAGCATGTCCGATTGTAGTGCAGCACTGACTGCAAACACCTGCTCAAACTGAGTCACCTTACCGCTCGCCCAGGCAACCTCAGCAATCGGCGCATATCGTATGGCCTCCAGATTGTCTTCGTTGAAGCCCAGATCAAGCAGCTGGTCGAGCAGATCGTCGTCTGTCGTCCCTGTGATAGACACAAGACGTTGTCGCGTGATCGCAGACTGAATTCGATGAGGATATCGCTCTGTATTAGTACCCTCACATTTTGCCAGCCGCAAGTCGATTTTCCTGGTTGCCTTTCGGCTTAAACTGTTTGTGTTCACCATGGCTAATTCTCCGTGAATCGTCAGAGTGAGCGCAGAAAAGGAAGACCATTTGGTGCTTCACGCTTTGTCACGCTTCACAATAATAGCCAGACACTCACTGCCCGATAATTTGAATTGAGGACGCCGAAGAATCAAAAAAAATGAACAATCACACCCAGCACCGAACCGTTGGATTCCGGCAAAATTTGGCAGTAATACATGGCTCTGAACAGTAGGATTGGCGGCATTTGCAATTGTGATGCACTTTCGGCAGATTTGAATTCTGCCGGGACCGCTCTTAGGCAGACATCACACGTCCAGAATGACGCCCACCGAGTCACCCTGCTGCACTCGGGGAAATGTGCGGAGGACAAGAACAATTCCAGTCTGTTCCGCAATGATGGGCTTCGGTTCAGTCTGATCCAGCGGTATCACGATGCCCATAACATCCCCGGACCGAATTCGATCTCCAGGTTTGAGCGACGTGTGAAAGTAACCAGTGCAGGGCGCCGGATTACAAACCTGCATATGGCCGGAACCAGGATTCGTATCTTCCACGACGTAAGTGACTCGATCGAGCGGCGCTGCTCGATCAAGCATCTTCAGCTCAGCCATGACATTCAGGCAACCGTCGACATAGGCGTCGATTCCTGCGGCGAGGCAGGTGGCTGAGCCGAGATACTCGCAATAAATCGCGGGCACGTTGCAATCACGAGCGACCGAAAGACTACGCCCCTCCAGATACGGTGATGTCCCCCAGATGACCGGCAAATTGAAAGCCCTCGCCATTCGCCGCTGATCACTCAGAACCTGCTCATTGGCATGCATCACGTAACCGGCAAGCGGATAAACCGAAAGCTCGGTCCCGCCTGTGTGCAGATCAATATAATAGTCTGCCGAACGAATCAGTTCGCTCAACGCCCAAGCCGTCTGCTCCGTGACGGTCCCATCCTCTCGACCAGGACATGTGCGAGCCAGATCTTTGCCATCCTCACCACATCGATGGCCTCGCAAAAAAGCCGACTCATTGACAATCGGCACCAGCGTCACGGTGCCTCGAAAGCCCTGCACCGATGAATCGTCCGTGCGAAAACTTCGGATCAATGTCGTGATAGCCGCGATGGGTTCAAATTCATCCCCGTGAACTCCCCCGGTAATCAACAGATGAGGAGCAGCGGGGCCGTTCTGAAACCGAAACTGTTGCAGTGAAACCGTCATGATTTACCCTGCACTGGCGGAACCAGTTCAACACGGCAATCCTTGAATCGAAAACAGCCATCGACCGGCAACACAGAACCTGTGATATAGTCAGCATCGTCCGAAACAAGGAATACAGCGGCTCGACCAATGTCTTCCGGCAACCCCAATCGTCCCCACGGAAGTTTTCGCCCTTCGGCTGCGATCATCTCTTTCGAGAAAGTCACATGCTCACCAGGGGTATCGATCCATCCGGGCTCGATGGCGTTGACGTTAATGCGATGCGAACAGAGCTCCACCGCGATGGATCGCATCATGTGATTCAGCCCGGCTTTCGCTGCACCATAAGCCACGCAGAGGCCAATGGGCATTTCCGCCTGAACACTTGAGATGAACACGATCTTGCCGCCACGCCCCTGGGCCACCATTTGCCGGCTGACTAATTGACTCATATGAAAGCCACTGGTCAGCGTGCCCTGAATCGTGCGTTCGAAATCCTCAGGCGTATAATCCAGAAAGGCTCCTCGACGACTATACGCCGGATTGCTGATCAGAATGTCAACGCGTCCTACCGCTGACATCATCTGACTAAACAAGTCTTCACAGCCCGCTCGCGAAAATACGTCTGCTGCGACTGGATGACAAACTCCCCCGAGACTTCGGATCTCATCAGCAGTCGTCTGCAAATCAGTGCTGCCAGGGCGATCGTTGATGACAACCTCCGCCCCGTTCATCGCCAACTGAATCGCACACCCTTTGCCGATTCCTCGGCCAGCACCGGTGATGAGTGCAACTTTGTTCTGAAGTTTCATGACACCTCCTGAGCAGGCGAAGAGCAATGTTATCTGGATGCTATTTGGCCGCATCAAACGCTGCAGAGCATTCCTGCAGCATTCTCATGATCGCACCAAATTCGCCGCCATGATTCATCAGTTGTCCGCCCTGACGATGTCGCTGCTTCAGAATCTCCGGCGTTCCCGCCGGGGCGCCCCAGGCTTTGCCGTTCTTGCTGCAGGCGGCAGCAACCTTCTCGAAGCACTTCTCCATGGTCATCGAACCGTCGCTAAGCTTAAGTCGAAGCCCAAGGTCGCCGGGACCGATAAACACACCGTCGAGACCTGGAACAGCAGCGATCTCTTCGATGTTGTTGACGGCTTCCAAAGTCTCAATCTGAACGACCAGAAATGTCTCTCGGTTGGCCTCCGACGTAAAGACGTCAGCTCCGTCCACCATGTAATCGGCATCGAGCCCCGCCCCATCAAGACCTCGATCACCGATCGGAGGAAACTTGACAGCATCGACAAGCATTCGAGCCTTCTCTGCGGTGTTGACAAGAGGAATCATGAGCCCGGTCGCTCCGTCTTCCAGATACCGATAGAGCCGCGTCTTTTCGAGCGTTGGCGGACGCAGCATGATGTCGATGTCGTGCAGATGCGAATGCGTCAGAAGGTTTTGGACATCGCGATCGGGCATGCTGCGATGCTCCAGATCCAGCCAGATACAGTCAAAACCAAAATGGGCAGCCTGCTTGATAAAGGCAGGGATATAGTGCCCAAGGCAACACATGCGAACAGGTTCGTTCCGACGAATCCTGGCGAGCGTCTTGCTTTTTCTCATGAGACTTCCGTTACGCCGATTTCTATTTCAAGAGTCATTGTGAACAGCTCCGGCAACAAATCCGGAACAGTGATCCCCGACGCCGGGGCTGTTTATTGCAAGCGAGTTAAGGACTAACGAATTCACGGGTATCAATTAGACTGCGAAAACTGTCGCTCGGAACACGCTCAACCTACTGAATCCGCAACAACTGTTTTCGTGTTCGCACGAACAAAGCACCATCAGCAATTGCAGGTGATCCCAGAACGGGATCGCCCATGTCGTTCACGGCAAGGATCTTCAGTTCCGGAGCATCCTGCAACACCACGATGCTGCCGTTCTCACTGGCAATGAAAATCTTCCCGTCGCCATACACCGGCGACGCGAAATAATTCGCAGCATTGTTGATCCGAGCAGGCCCGAAGACAGACTTGCCGTCTGCTGTGTCAAAACAGGTCGCGATCCCACCCTCTTTGACCAGCAGCATTCGATTGTTGACGACAAGAGGTGATACAATGTGATCAGTATGCTTCGTCGAGTGCTTCCAAAGCAAATGAGTCGCGGTCACATCACCACGTCCGCCGCCTTTCACCGCCATCACAAATTCATCGGCCGGGGTCTCTGAACTAAACGACGCACCGGCCCGGTTGTTCGGGGCAAGGAATGCGACATCCAATTCTTCGCCTTCAAGATCACCATCTTTATCGGTGTCGCCTCGATCGAATGTCTTCTTGTAAAAGGCCTCTGGAACCGGTCTCTTCCCGAAGAAGGCCTGCACCTCGTCTTTGGTGATTTTATTGTCGCTGTTACCGGTCTCAGCCTGATCGATCGATGCCAGCCACTGACTAGCAATGCCCTTGCTCTGAAGTGAGATATAAATCACGCCATCATGACAAACAGGAGTCGTCTTGATATTTCTTAACAACGTGCGCGCCTGCCAGAGTCGCTCCCCGGTGCGAGGATGATACCCCACAAGTAAGCCAGTTCCGGCAACGACGACCTCGTCTCCCTGATCGGTATGACAGATCACAGGATGAGAATAATTGACCGCCATATCATTGCGGTCGTCTTTCCAAAGGATCTTTCCAGTCTTCGAATCGAAGGCATACATCGCCGGATGCAGATCGTCATCCTGCACAAAATAGACGACACCATCGTGCAGAACCGGCGACATCCCAGCGCCCCACTTGAATACAAAATAGGGAACCGGCAGAGTCTGTTGCCAGACATCAGCACCCGTTTTGGCATCAACACTGACCATGCCCAACGTCGTAAAGTAAAAGTAAACACGATCAGCGTCTGCAGCAGGCGTTGTATACGCATGACTGTTGGTCAGATGGATCTCATCCACATCTCCAACCGGCCACGATCGCATCCAAAGCTGTTCTCCTGACACGGCATCAAAGGCATAAAGTCCAACTGTTTTCTCATCAACCATCGCAGAAGTGAAGACTCGCCCCGAAGAAATAATCGGGCAGCCGATGCCATCGCCAAGCTTCGCCACCCATTTGACATGATCGGTCGAAGAGAACTTTTCTGGCAGAGGCCCCTGCGCCGTTGAAACTCCGGAACAGTTTGGTCCCCGAAACTGAGGCCAGTCTTCGGCCTGAACCGAACAAAACATCATCGCAGCAATGCAACAGACCAATCGTACCATGTGCAGGTCTCCGTTTTCTGGATGTTCACAAAGCGAGGTGTGAAAAGGCGGGAGGCGATGGTGTACTGCCAAACAACGAGTAACAAACCTCGAAAGGCAGCGGCCAGGTTCAATCAACGTTGCGAGGACATAACATCCGGGTTTTCAGGGTCAGGTAACAGCAAACGCTAATCGATTCAGCACCAACTGCCAACCGTTCGATTGCATTCCATCCTCAACTGTCCTGCAATCTCCGCACTGACCATTCTTTCTATCATGAGAATGATTGAGTCTGAACAAAGATTGAGAACGTACAAACGGAGCATCACGAAACTGAGGCTCCGCACGTTTCGGCACACGCTGTGCAGCACTGTGAAAGTCATGGAATTTTGCAGTGACTTTCGAAGCCTGTGCTCATTCTCTAATCGTGGTTGATCAACTTACGCGCGGAATCCTATCCGTACAACCACTCGGCTGAGAATCGCGGTGCGTGAAGAATGCATCGTGCCCCGGACACCAGCCGGTACAGCATGATCAACTCCTGTTTTTGAACTGGAACTCCGAACATGGTGGAATCAGCCGACTTTGTGGTCAAGTCACTCGGCGTGTGCCGCGTCGATTCGCCGCTGGCTCCGTTACTCGCAGCACGAAAACAATCCATCAACAACGTTGATGAATCAGATCGAGTGCTTTTCGATGACATTGCCTCAATGGCTATCGAACGCGGTGTCCCGACGAACGAGCTTCCAGGCTTCGAACCTGCCGGCCCGCGGAAAAAGATCTACTTTGATCCTTCAAAAACTCACGCAGGAGTTGTCACCTGCGGAGGACTCTGCCCAGGCTTCAATGACGTCATCCGCGCTCTCGTGATGGAACTGACGTTTCGTTATGGCGTCAGAAAGATCTCTGGATTTCGCAATGGCTATCAGGGTTTCGTCGCTCGCCACAGCCATCCCGTCGTTCAACTGACCCCGGATCTCGTCAGCCACATCAACGAAGAGGGCGGGACCATGCTGGGAACTTCGCGAGGTCAGCAGGATCCCGCTGAAATTGTTGACTGCCTGGAGCGAATGGGGATCAACATGCTGTTCGTCGTGGGAGGCGATGGCACTCTGCGCGGAGCTTTGGCGATTACAAAGGAGATCGCCGACAGAGGACTTCGCATTGCTGTTGTTGGCATCCCCAAAACCATCGACAATGACATCATGTACATCGATCAGAGCTTTGGCTTTCAAACAGCCTTTTCGATGGCCTCTGAAGCAATCCGGTCAGCTCACGCAGAAGCCATTTCTTCACCAAACGGAGTCGGCCTGGTCAAGGTGATGGGGCGACATTCAGGATTCATCGCCTGTTATGCGGCTCTTGCCAAAAGTGATGCGAACTATGTTTTGATTCCTGAGATTGGATTTCAACTGGATGGCCCTCAGGGATTATTAGCGAGCCTGAAGGAGCGTCTTAATCGACGAGGACATGCAGTGATTGTTGTGGCCGAAGGAGCAGGGCAGTCGCTGCTCAAAGAATGCCCTAAATCCACTGATGCCTCCGGGAACGCCCGTCTGGGTGATATCGGCTTGTTCCTGAAAGACAGGATCAATACGCACTTCGCCGAACAGGGCATCGAATTGAATCTGAAGTATATCGATCCCAGCTATCTGATCCGTAGTGTGCCAGCGAATCCGTTCGACAGTGTTTATAGCTTACGACTCACGCACAACGCTGTTCATGCCGCGATGTGTGGCCGCACGGAAATGGTCGTCGGCCGATGGCACGGGCGATTCGTGCACGTGCCGATTCCGCTGGCCATTCGCCAACGCAACACGGTCGATCCTTACGGCGATCTGTGGATGTCGGTGCTGGAATCAACCGGACAGCCGCCATCTTTTGGCGAATCTGCCTCTGGCGATTAGTCTCTGCTCGGTGCAAATCGGAGCCTGGTGTTCGCGGGATACATTGCCGAAGAATAACTCGATCGTGGCGGCGAACAGAAAAGCTATGCAAAACACAGCAGTCGGCCACTCTGCTGATCTTCGCCCACGACCAGACAACCTTCACCAATGGCGACTCCCGCACTGATTCCCTTGCCGGCATTGAACTTCCATACCTCAGCGCCGGTGTCCAGCGAGACGCCATAGAGGTTGCCGTCGTTCGACCCGAAAAAGATCCGTTGATCAACGACTGTCCCCGAGCTTTCAATCTTGGCCCGAGTCGCGAAGGTCCACTTCGCAACACCGGTTGCTCGATCAACCGCGTGTAAATGCTTGTCGTGACCTCCCACCAACACGAGGTCATCTGTCACGGCGGCGGAAGCATGAAACGGCATCTTTCGAGGCCCCTCATACCGCCAGACGAATTCGCCCTTTCGCCAGTCCACGCAGACGATCATTCCGGTGTGAGTGCCCACGTAGAGCAAATCACCGACGATCGCTGGAGATGCAATCAGAAACGACTCCAGTGGCATGTCACGAAACTCTTTGCCGGTCTTCAGATCAATGACTCGCAGATGCTCATCACATCCCGCAAGGAACGTGAACGAATCGGCAATGCCCGGCGAGCAATTGATGCGGTCGTTGGTCTGAAACTTCCAGACTTCCTGGCCATCCTTCGACAGGCAGTAAAGATAACTGTCATGAGATGCCAACAGCAGCTTGTCTTCAAACAGTGCGACGCAACCCGCTATCTCCGCACCACTGGCGAACACCCAGCTCTTCTTTCCCGTCGCTCGTTCCAATGCATGCAGAACGCCATCTTCATCACCGATGTAGACCATCGTTTCCGTAATCAACGGAGTTGCTTTGAATCCAGCCGCAAACTTCTTCGGATCCGGGTCTTCAATAGAACGATACTTCCAGATCTCCTGCCCGGTCTTGAGATCGAAACAGTGCAGATAACCGCACAAGGCTGGCGCGAAGACATGTTCACCAACAATGGCGACTCCAGCCACCCAGCCGTCAGGTGAAGAAACCTCCCATTTCAGTTCAGGCTTCTCAGCCAATGTGCATTTGGCAATGCCACACTGATCGGGGGTTCCTCGAAAAGATGGCCAACTGGTGTCTGCAGGCGCATCCACGACCGCAGGCTGAGCAGCCGCCAGACTTTGAACCGACCAACCCGCAGCAGCCAGAACAGAGGCCACACCGGTCGACAACTGTCCCAGTGCGACTCGACGAGATAATTGCTCAGAAGAAAATGAACCCATGACTGATCTCTCCAGCAGCGTGAGACGATTGGCCATCAGACTTGAACGGGCCAAATTCATATAGACTTTTACCGCAAAGCATTTCGATACAGCTCAACAAACGCGGCTGCATTCATTCTTCGCGGATTAAAGGTTCCTGTCCACTGTTGGTCGGCTTCCTCAGCCAAACCATGCAGTTTTTCTTCAGTGATCGGTTGTCCAACGGCCTGAGTGATCGAAGTCGGCATTTCCGCAAGTCGCAGAAACTCAACCAATCCCGCCGCCAGTTGACCGGCCGCCTCTTCCGGCGTCGGATTGCCATGCATCCAGCCCGCGGTGCTCAGCAAATCCTGGTAAAGCGATCCGACCGATGAGCCATTCCAGCGAATCACATTGGGCATCATCAGCCCCACGGCGACCCCATGAGTCGTCCCGAAATGCGCCGTCAGAGGATTCGCGGCTGCATGGGCAGCTCCAAGCATACTATTCTCAATCGCAGCGCCGGCCAGAAACGCTCCGAGCTGCATCTTGCCTCGAGCATCGACGTTGGCGGGCTCGCGGATGACCACCGGGAACGCTTCGGCCAACAGTCCCCAAGCCTTGCGAGCGAACATCTTCGATACCGTATTTCGCTTCGTCGTCACATAACTTTCAATCGCGTGAGTCATTGCATCAATGCCGGTGGCCGTCGTGACAGACCGAGGCATAGTGACGGTGAGTTCCGGATCCAGAATGGCGATGCGACAGGCCGCTTTGACGTCTCCACACGCCATCTTCATGTGAGTTTCAGAGTCTGCGATTACGGCAAACGACTGTGCTTCACTGCCTGTCCCGGACGTTGTCGGCACGGCGATCATTGGCAGCATCGGAAGAGTTGCCTTGCCGACTCCTCGATAGTCATGCATTCGGCCGCCGTTGGTCAGCAGGAAGTTCGCGCCCTTGGCACAGTCCATACTGCTGCCACCGCCAAGCCCAACGATCAGATCGACATTGGCCGGTTTGGCAAACGCAACACATCGGTCCACATCAGCCGTTGTCGGATTCTCCGTGACTTCGTCAAAGACAACGGACTGCAATCCAGCGGCTGTCAGCGATGCAACAGCACGGTCACAGTGTCCCACTTTCTTCAGGCCGGCATCTGTCACCAGAAGAACTCTTCGCCCCGACAATTCGCGAGCAAGCTCCCCGAGTTGATTGAAGGCCCCGCAACCATAAATCAATCGCGTGCGTTGCTGGAAGTCAAACGGACTCAACGCACTGTTGAGTTCTTCACCAGCAGTATTTAAGGAGGCGGAAGAGGCAGTCATGGAGGCCCAGAATGCAGGACGGCGTCGGAGGGATTTTTCAGTGCGCGGCTACGATTGAGGGATTGCTCGACGGGAGTCCCCGCGAACACCCGGCCTCATTTCATACCGTGCAGAGTATAGTCATTCAACAGGAAGGGGGGATCGAATTCGTTGCCTTTTCGATGGTCAATTTCCGATGACGATACGCAACCCGTCTCGAACGTGCAACCAACGGCATCCTCGGCTACGCACGAGTCTCATTCCTCAGGCTTTCAATTACCTCACCGGCGACTTTCCAATCAATCGCCTTAACAAACCGATCTGACCGGCATGCAGCATTTCATGGTGTGAGCAAAACAACAGCCCACCAAACTTTGTGGGATACGCGGCATAGGGCATATCCACGGTTTCATCCAGTTGCGACTCAGTCACGGCTGGCAATTCCAGCATTGTCTGCTCGAAGACTCGATCAAAGACACCGCGAATCTCCTCGACGGAAGGATTCGCAGCCGGATCCGGATCAGGAGTTGTGCCCTTGCTGAATTTCTTTCGAAACGACGATGACATCAACTCAAGGTCGACTTCCGCTCGGCCTCTCATTCGAAACAGGCAAAGACCATACTGAGCCATCGCCAGATGTCCAATCTGCCACGCCAGATGCGACACGCCACCCGCCGGCTGCCGAAACCAATCTTCGGGAGACAGATCATTCAGAAGACTCAACGTATACTCGCGAGCAAAACGAATCTGACCGATGACGAGCGATAAACGATCAACTTGTGACATGGGAAGTTTTCGGGAAGAATCAAACTGAAGGGAGACGCCGAACAACGGAAAATGGCGGTCTTGGATTGTGGCAATCCCAGCAGAACGTGTCATTCAAGTCATCAAGAATTCTCGCCCTCGGCCGGGTCGCACAGTGACGGCTTTGAAGTCCACCGAAACGGACGGAATAGTGAACTCCTGCAGATACGTCTTTCCGCGGCCACTTGGACTTCGTATTCTGCTCCTGATTGCTCAGGTTCCTCGAATAGGATGGCCGAATCGGTCGGGTGTAGTCGCGGATTTCGGTAGGTCCTCCTTGCCGAGGAGGACTTCGCGGCTTGCCGCGACCTGTGTGCACGGGAACCAAAGTACTCGGCCGATATCCTGGCACCTCCTGCACACCAGGTTCGCCTTGCGGCAATACGGAAATCCTTTCCGGCAGAAAGGACCTACCTTACTCAGAGCTAACCGGACTGATTGAATTCTTCAGTTTCTGGACCATCTTACCGTTTGATAATGCGGCTGTGTCAACGTTTCGCCAATTCCGTTCGCAGAAGAACCGTGCTGGCTCGATGGATCTCAAGATTGCTTCTATCGCTGTGTCATGCGACTGTGTGTTGCTCACGGCCAATACTCGCGACTTTGCCGGCATCGCTGGAATGCGAATTGAGAACTGGTTGGATTAATTCCATTTCAAAAAAACTACAGCGTGCGTTCAAGCGTCAAGTTTTTTCTCGCTATACCACTGAGGCCGCCATCACCGTCAGACAACGAGACGCTCACGGTTTTGACCGTTCGAAGAGAAGACGTCCCTGCGAACTTGTATGTCAAGGAACGCATCAACGCGGTGACCGCGGCGGTGGTTGTCGAACTGTTCAACGTCACGACCAAAGGAACAGTACCGCTCGTTCCACCGACAAAGGTTCCAATCAAAATACCTCCGAAGCGGATGCTTGAACCCGACACACCAATCTGGCCTGGGGAATTCCCAACGCTGCGAACCGTTAAACGATCCAAAACATGAGCGTTTGCCGAAATCCACAACGTCAACTTGCCACCGGAGAAGTTTAAAGAATCGACATCTGTCGCCGAGGCACTGGAATCCAGCAGAATCGGGTTCGCATTACCAACCGTCGACAACGGCGAATCCCAACTGCTGATCACTGGAGCATCATTCACGGCAACGACGGTCACAGTCTTAAAGGCAGGAGCACTGAACCTGCCCACGTTGTCCGTCATCAGGACACGAAGCGTACGTGGAAGCACGGATGGGTTTTCAGAAACGTTGGCGAACGTGAGTGCTCGCAAAATGCTGGTCGCAGACGCGGTCGTTGCCGAAGGAGCGAGCGTCAGCACGAGAGGACTGGAGCCGCTCGTGCCGCCTGTGAATGTCGCACAAATGACGCTTCCGAGTTTGATCGTATTGCCGCTCACACTAATTTGACCGGCACCAGTCCCAACGTTGCGGATCGCGAGCCGATCAGTGGGCTGGCCATTGGCCGTAATCATGATGTGGAGGAGTCCACCGCCGATATTCGCCCCGTCGGCGTCCGATGCGGACGCGTTCGTATCCAACAACACAGGCACTGCGTTTTCGGTGTATGTTACGGACCCATCAAATGCCGCAATCACAGGAGCATCATTCACGGCAACGACGGTCACAGTCTTAAAGACAGGAGCGCTGAACTTGCCCACGTTATCCGTCATCAGGACACGAAGCGTACGTGGAAGCACGGACGGGTTCTCTGAAACGCTGGCAAACGTCAGGGCTCGCAAAATACTGGTCGCAGACGCGGTCGTTGCCGAAGGATCGAGCGTCACCACGAGGGGACTGGAGCCGCTCGTGCCGCCTGTGAATGTCGCACAAATGACGCTTCCGAGTTTGATCGTATTGCCGCTCACACTAATTTGACCGGCACCAGTCCCAACGTTGCGGATCGCGAGCCGATCAGTGGATTGTCCATTCGCCGTAATCATGATGTGGAGGAGTCCACCACCGATATTCAACCCGTCGGGGTCCGATACGGACGCGTTCGAATCTACCAACACGGGCACTGCGTTTTCGGTATATGTGACAGACCCATCAAACGCCGCAATCACCGGAGCATCATTCACGGCGGTCACCGTCACCAGCTTGCTCACAGCCGCACTGGTCCCGCCGTCGCCATCGGCCACCACCACTTGCACTCGGCGAGCGGCCGTCGACGGGGATTCAGACACATTCTGAAACCAGATGGCCTGCAGCAGAGCCGTCACGGCTGAGCTGTTCGCGGCGGCATTCAGAGTCACCACCAGCGGCGTCGAGCCGTTTGTTCCGCCGGACTTCGTCCCGATCAGCACGCCACCGAACGAGATGTTATCTCCCGACACGCCAATCTGTCCGGCCGAGTTGCCCACGTGTCGCACACTCAACCGATCCGCCGCCGTCCCATTCGCCGCGAACGACACCGTCACGGTCCCGCCCGCGAAGTCTGATGAATCCGCATCCACCACCGACACATTCGCATCCAACACCACAGGCAACGAGTTCTCGACGAATGACGTCGTGCCGTCCCACGCGGAAACCACCGGGGCGGTGTTTTGAGGGACTTCGAAGGTCTTGACGGTTGCCAGCTTTGTCACTGGATCAGTACCAACGACACCAAGATGCCCGTCCGCTGTCACAAACAACGCTCCACGTTTGAAATCCTTAGCTGATCCAAACAGAGTGGTCGCCGTGTAAGTTCGTGTCTGCAAGCTTGCAAGGTCTGTCGCCGTCACGATCCCTTGATCCGTTGACGCGAACAAATACCCGCTCTCGTACACAGCCGCAGTGACATACCCAGCACCAAGATGTGTCTTGAAACCGCCGTCTTCTACTCCCCACAACGCCGTCTGTACAGCTCCGTTTACGTCAGCGTGAATTCCAACACCAAGTGGACCCGCAGGACCGTCGACAACATCCATTCTCAGGAGACTGAGCCCTTCTGGAGTCAGGTACTGAACGTCTAATAGTGCATAAGATCCATCGGCTTGCTGCTCATAAACAATGCCAAGGGTATTCAGATCTTCGTCTCCAGCACGTCCACCGATGAAACGCCCGTCATCTGTAATCGAATATGCCGCAAAATACATGTTACCAATGCCAGGTAACTGAACAGCTCTGTCAGCACCAACGTCATAATAATATGCATCGATCGATCCGATTGATCCAACGACTCGACCATCAGTACTAACGTCAAAGTTACTACCGAGAGAGTTCAAAACATGTTCACCTGAGTCATCCCAATACGCCATGTTTCGACCAGCAGCTGAATCAAGAAATCCAGTAAAAACAAACTCTCCGTTCCGCTGGATCACTCCTGAGATGTTTCCATTTCCAGCAAACACGTAGGATTCGGATGCTCCTGTGTTCAGATTCACACTCCAAGCGATCGGTGCTCCGTCGTTCCGAGTTCCCGGAATGATAAGAGTGTCGCCAAACACGCGTGAACCACCCAAGTGACCAGACTCGGAGAACTGGACAGTCACGGGATAGGTCTGCACGAGATCACCAATCGCCGAGCCACTCAGCAAGCACCGGCATTCAACGGTCTCCGTTGACCAATTCTGCCGTTGACGTCGACGATCCCGGCCGCCCCGCACCGAGCCGCCCACCACCATCCTCGACACCGCCGCTCTCAGGCGATTCCACATCTCATCCATCCCCCAAAAACAAACCCCAATCGCGATTCACCTCGCCCCTCATCCTACCGCCACACCCCATCAAACATTACCTGAAACTGTAGGTCCACTCTGCCGGAGTGGACTTCGCGGCCCGCCGCGACCTTGTGTGCACTCGGGTCAGTCACGTCGGCCCCGACCTCGCTCAACTCCCACCACGTGTTTTCGCAAGGACGCCCTGCCGCTGTTCAACATCGCCCGGCACTGGGGTTCGCCTTGCGGCGAAAGTCCTGCCCGGCAGGCTGGACCTACCGTAGATCCTCTCTGCCGGAGAGGACTTCGCGACCTGTCGCGACCTTGTGTGCAACCGGTCCAGTCACGTCGGCCCCGACCTCGCTCAACTCCCACCACGTGTTCTCGCAAGCACGCCCCGCCGTTCCTCAACCCGCGGCGGCTGAACGGTTCGCCTTGCGGCAAAAGTCCAGCCCGGCAGGCTGAACCTACTGTAGATCCTCTCTGCCGGAGAGGATTTCGCGGCCCGCCGCGACCTTGTGCGCAACCGGTCCAGTGACGTCGGCCCCGACCTCTTGCAAATCCCACCACGTGTTTTCGCAAGCACGCCCCGCCGCTGTTCAACCTCGCCCGCCACCGCGGTTCGCCTTGCGGCGAAAGTCCAGCCCGGCAGGCTGGACCTACCGGAATGCGCCGCCGTATTTCCAGTCTTCTGAACGTTGGACAAGCCCAGCCTTCCGGGGATTGCCAACGATGTACGCGTCAATCTGATCATCCTGCTCGTCACTGCGAGACCAATGATCGAACCACTCATCCTGCCAGAATCTTCCGCCTGGTAGCTCAGCAAGCTTCGCGGCTTGATGCCCGGTCCAACGTTTGAAATCTTCGAGTGACTCCTTCAAGGTGGTTTTCAGAACGCTCATAAAGAGATGAATGTGGTTCGGCATAATCACGAACCGATAGACGATCCATCTGCCTCTCCTTACGCGATGTTCAATGGCCTCGACAACCATCTTGGCGATTGCGGAATCTGCGAGGAGCGAATTCTCTTCGCAGGAATCAAGCCACCTCTCCATCTCACGGAAGATCGTGCGAGAAACCAAAAGCCCGGAATCGTCAGCGTTGGCAGTCGACTTTCTGGCGAGTTCCTCGGACAGCAATCGAATGCGTTCTTCTCCACCAGCCGGAATTGCACCTGCCAGATGAATGGTGACGAAATATCGCCCGTCTTCGACTTCCCAGTGCGGCAGCCGACCTCGCCAAAACCCTATTGTCTGTGGTTTGCGGAGCATGGCTGAATTCTACTCATTAAGGTCGCGAGTGTAAATCACGTAGGTCCTCTCTGCCGGAGAGGATTTCGCGACCTGTCGCGACCTTGTGTGCACGCGATTCAGTCACATCGGCATCAATCCCGTTCGACATGCATGCCTGCCTTCACAATCCCGCCTTTGCAGCGAAAGTCCTTTCTGGAACACGCAGGACATGGACTTTATGGATTCACTTGAGTCGTTCTCTTATCAATTGCGAGAGCCATCATTCTCAGCAGCAGGCTGCTGAGAGGGAAAGCTGCAGCGGGCTGCAGCACTCCAAAGCGGCGAACGTCCTCAGGAAAACAACGCTTCCTTACCGCAGAAACTGTGGTATTACGGCCGTATGACATCGGCCATCGACAGTACGGCTTTCAATCGCGGAACCGATCCGATCCTGCAGTCCATTACTGTGGATCAGGCTCGGGAGATTGTCGAATTCCGTGGCGATGCCGAACTGCGGCAGAGAATAGACCAACTTGCTGAACTGGCCAATGAAGGCGAGCTGACCGCAGAAGAGCAAGCCGAGTACGAAGGTTACGTTCGCGCGAATAAATTTGTGGCGATCTTTCAGGCAAAAGCTCGCAAGCTGCTGAGCAATTCCGTCATGATCGACGCTGCCACAAATTCGAACTGACTTCGTGCCTGGAAGCTCATTCGACTTGCACTTTGACTCACTCCTGCATGCATGGTAAAATCACGTGTCTCGAAAATTCACGTGAGGTCTTCATGCCAACGCCACAAATCAATACTCTGGCCAGCTTTCACCAGTTCGTCGGTCAACAACTGGCGTCTGAGGATACGGCTCAGATGTCGCCCGAACTGGCTGTCGCGATCTGGCGAGAACGCGAAGAAACCCTGGCTGCTCTACGCGAAGGGCTGGCTGATGTTGAAGCAGGACACACGTTTTCCGCCGAAGACGTCATTCGCCAACTTCGTGCCGAACTGCATGAGGCATGAATTTTCAGGTTAAGATTTCACAGCGTGCGAAGCAGGACATCCACGAGATTCAAGCGTGGATTAAAAGTCGGTCATTAACTGGGGCCGCAGCTTGGCTCGCCGCCCTTGAAAAATCCATCAGTCATCTTTCCGAGTTCGCCGATTCCAATGCGTCTGCTCCTGAGGCTGACGATCTAGGGATCGATTTGAAACAGCAACTGTTCAAGACACGACGAGGCAATTCCTACCGGCTCCTGTTCGTTATACGTGCCGAGACAGTGCTTATCCTGGCCGTTCGGGGAATGGGGCAGGATTTGCTGCATGACGGACACATTGAGAGTTCAGATTGAAGGACTCTGTGCGGCACAGCCGACATCGGCTGTGTTGCAAAGCAACAAGAAGTACAAGTGCGAAAGATGAATTCTTATGCCTTGCCCACTTCCTGAACAGAGTCTTCACTCAGGCTTCTTTTGCCCACGGCAAACTCCCTCTTCGCGGAAGTGCTACGGTTCGTGAGCTCGGCAGGTTCCAGTCACTTCAGGCGTTCTCGTGTTGATTGCGAGAGCCATCATTCTCAGCAGCAGGCTGCTGAGAGAGAAAGCTGCAGCGGGCTGCAGCAGTCCAAGGATGGGCTTGGCTGTTTCTGAACGGGGTGAAGAACTATACTCCGGGCTTGTCGAGCGATCAGAAAATGCCGTCAATGGATGCGGCAATGGACTTCAGGAATCGACCAATGACCAACAGTCTTCGCCTCAATGTTGTCTTACTGGCTTTGATGACTTGTGCAAGTGTTTCCAGAGCACAGGATGTCATCGAATTCAATCGCGATATTCGGCCCATTCTGTCTTCCAATTGTTTCGACTGCCACGGTTTCGATGCGAACCATCGAAAAGGGGATCTCAGGCTCGATACTTTGGAAGGTGCGACGCTGGAGCATGATGGCGTCGTTGCGATCAAGCCTGGTGATCCTTCGGCCAGCGAACTGATCAATCGAATCCTGAGCGACGACGCCGATGTGGTTATGCCGCCGCCGTCAACGAAGAAGACTCTCACGGCGGCCCAGAAGGATCTGCTTCGTCGCTGGATCGAACAAGGTGCGAGGTACCAAAAGCACTGGGCATTCGAAAGCCCGGTCTCGCCTGCTGTTCCGGAAGTCGCTGATTCTGCGTGGGTGAAGAATCCGGTTGATGCCTTTATCCTGAGTCGTCTCGAACGCGAAAAGCTGAAGCCTCAGCGTGAGGCGGATCGTGAAGTTCTGATACGTCGAGTCGCCTTTACTCTGACTGGCCTGCCTCCGAAGGTCGACGAGGTCGACCTATTTCTCAAGGACACATCGCCCGATGCCTACGAGAAAATGGTGAATCGATATCTGGATTCGCCGCGTTACGGTGAAGAACAAGCTCGATACTGGCTGGATGTTGCTCGTTACGCGGACACACATGGACTCCACCTCGACAATGAACGCGAAATGTGGGCCTATCGTGACTGGGTCATCAGTGCTTTCAATCAAAACCTTTCGTTCGACAAATTCACGACATGGCAATTGGCTGGTGATCTGCTTCCGGAGCCCACTCTCGAGCAAAAAGTCGCCACCGGTTTTAACCGCTGCAACGTGACGACCAGCGAAGGTGGAGCGATCGCCGATGAATGGCTCTATCGTTATGCTGTCGACCGCACCAGCACGACGATGCAAACATGGATGGGCCTGACCGCCGGTTGCGCAGTCTGCCACGATCATAAGTTTGATCCCGTGACCCAGCGTGACTTCTATTCGATGTATGCGTTTTTCTACTCCACGTCGGACCCGGCAATGGACGGGAACATTCGCAACACCAACCCGTTCCTGAAAGTCCCGAGTGCTGAGCAACGACTGGCTCTGGAAGCCGCGCAGTCCGCCGAAGCGGCCGCTCGAGTGAAGCTGGAAGAGGCTGTCACAAAAAGTGAGTACGCAGATCCCGCATTGTCGGCTGGCAACGTATCACCGATCAAAGAGATCTCAGATCAGATCATCGATGATGCGTTTCCTTTCGGGTCTCGTTCCAGAAACACATCACGAAACGATGCTGCATGGATTCTTGACCCGGAGTTCGGCACAAAGTCTGGTCGGCGAGTTCTGGAATTGGCGTTTGGTTCACAGTATGACGTGACCGTAGAACTGGCTTTGATTCCTGTTGTCGTTCCGGAAGAAGGACAATTCGAATTTTGGGTCCGAGTTGATTCCTTCAGCCCGCCAAAAGGATTTGCTCTCCAATTCGACGACGGCAAGAATCACCGCGCGGTCTGGGGAGAGAGTGAGAAGTACGGTGCCTCGAATTCAGACATCAAGATGGGCCCCGTCCCGACTCCTGGTGAATGGACCAAACTTTCGATCCAATTCTCTCGCTTCGAAAGCAAACCAGGCAGCCGTATCAAGAGCGTGGTCCTCAGCCAGGACGGCGGAAAGATCTGGATCGATGATGTCCGTCTCGTGGGCAAATCCGATCCCACGAAGGATCCACGATCTTCATTTCAACAATTCTGGACTCATAACAAAGGTGGCAACCCCGGTGGCATCAGCGGCGAACTCAGCCCTGTGTTGACCGGCGGCCCGAAAGACGAAACCCCAGCGGACCAAAAAGAAAAGCTACTTCGTTTCTGGCTACAACACGTTCAGCGAGCTGAAGAATCAACGGTCACCGATCTTCGCAAAGCCTATGCCTCGGCTCAGGAAGCGGCTCAAGTTATCAACGATTCCATCCCGGGGACCTTCACGTTCAGTGATCTCGATAAGCCTCGCGAGGCATTTATTATGCTTCGCGGGCAGTACGACAAGCCGGGCGACAAAGTTGAGCCCAACGTTCCGGCAGAATTCCCAAGCCTTAAGAATGCTGACGGACAGGCAATAGGAGAAGGTCAGCGGGCGAATCGACTTGACCTCGCGCGATGGTTCCTCGCACCGGAGAATCCGCTGACGGCTCGCGTGACGGTCAATCGTCTCTGGCAGCAGGTATTCGGAACAGGGCTGGTGAAGACCAGTGACGATTTTGGAACACGTGGAGATCTGCCAAGCCATCCGGAACTGCTGGATTGGCTGGCGGTAAACTTTCGCGAAAGCGGCTGGGACGTAAAGCAGTTCTACCGCACGCTGCTGACGTCAGCGACGTTTCGGCAGCATTCCGAAATCGGTGAAGTCAGATACCAGAAAGATCCCGAGAACCGACTACTGGCGCGTGGTCCGCGTTTCCGACTGGATGCGGAACAATTGCGTGACAACGCTCTTTATGTCAGCGGGTTGATCGACCTCAAAATGGGAGGTCGAGGCGTGTTGACTTACCAGCCGGACGACATCTGGGAGCCGATCGGTTACGAAAACAGCAATACTCGATTCTACATGCAGGATCATGGAACATCGCTTTATCGTCGCAGTGTTTACTGCTTCATGAAGCGAACAGCTCCGCCACCCTTCATGAGCAATTTTGACGGCCCGAATCGCGAGCAATTCTGCACTCGCCGCGAACGCAGTAATACGCCTTTGCAGGCCCTGCAATTGATGAACGATGTGCAACATTTTGAGGCGGCCAGGAATCTGGCTGAAAGAACAATTTCCGAGGGAGGAAAAACCGTTGGCAGCCGAATCAACTACCTCTACCGTACTGTTGTCTCTCGTCTGCCAAGTCCAGAGGAACTGGAGTTGATTGAGGCCGCCTATGCATCGCAGAAGGCTCTCTTCGATGTAGACAACGAAGCCGCCCTGAAAGCAATCAAGGTTGGCGAATCGTTGCCAGCGGATAGTACTCCGCCCGCTGAATTTGCAGCATGGACCATGATTGCCAATCTGGTGCTGAATCTGGACGAAGCCGTGACCAGAAATTGAGACTTTGGCCATAAACCTTGCTGAACCGTGAGCAGCGATTGGATTTCAGGGCAGGAATCGACGGGCGGTTGGAGGCCAATCTTGACCTTATTTGCGGAAACGACGACAGTCCTTCAGAATTACTATAAGCATCACAGTTCAGAGACGTCTGGATCAGCGATACTTGCGGCGCAGCCAACACCAATGATGTTCATCGCCTGATCGTCGGGAGAATATTGAGTGCCTGAAAATCGACTGACTCGATATGAACTTGAGCTCATGAATGTGCTGTGGACAATTGGCGAAGGCACAGTACAGGACGTTTGTGATAATCTCACTCGTGAGCTTGCCTATACGACAGTCATGACAACCCTGAACCTGCTGGCCACTCGTAAAAACGTGCTGTCCCGAACGAAGGACGGACGAGCGTACGTCTATAAGCCACTGGTTTCCAGAGATGAAGTTTCCCGTTCGATCCTGAGTGACCTGAAATCCGTATTGTTTGGAAACCGACTTCCAACCATGGTTCTGAATCTGATGGCAGAAGATGAAGCGGATCAGAAGACAGCCGACGTGCTTCGTGACGCCCTGAAAAAGCTGGAGGAGACTCAGTGAAATCCTCTGCTTTTCCGGAGTTCTTTCTATCACTGACCATCCAATGCACTGTCGTACTGCTGATCAGTCTGAGACTGACCCGAAAATGCAACTCCAGTGAGTCGGCTGATAAGCTCTGGGGAATCTGCCATATTGTCGTGCTCATACTGGTGGCTACAGGTGTCTTACTGCCACATGTGCGAGTTCTCCATTCGGGCGATGACGATATTCTGCTGGCCTCGTTCGCTGCATCGAATCTGACAAAGACCTGTTCATCATTGCTTCGTTTCCTCTGGATCACAGGCGCATCAGTTCTGGCGTTCAGAACGGTCTGGTCATTGATCACAACTTCGCGGCTTGTCAGAAAAACGAAACACTTCCCTCTGCAAACCAGCGGCGACGCCATGAGATGCTCGTCGGAAACAGCCGCCCGTCTCTCGACGTCCCGCATCACTGTTCTCACCAGCGAAGATCTGATCACTCCCTTCTGCTGGCAGCTTCAACACCCTGTCATCGTGCTTCCGGAATCACTTTGTACGTTTCCGGACGACGAACTGGATGCCGTCCTGCGCCATGAGCTGGCTCACCTTGAAGCCAGGCATCCACTGAGACTCTTTCTTCAACGACTCGTTGAGATCATTTTCTGGTTTCATCCGCTTGTTTGGCTCACTTCACGGGAAGCTTCACTCCAACGAGAACTTGCATCGGATCGGCGAGCCAATCGCTCTGCCACGCAAGCCACCGCATTCCTCCGAGGCATGGCACGACTGGCAGATTATTGCGTTTCCCGTACATCAACACTATCGGCAGGATTGGGATTCGGTGGTGCGGGTCGCTCAATTCTGCAACGTCGGATTGAACACTTGCTTTCTCTGGACTGGTCCAACAATCAGCAGCCTAAACCATTGTTTGGAAACGCCGCCTTACTGATTGGCATCATGCCCTTGACTGCACTGATCTGGGTCCCTGTCAATGACGCGGCCACTGGCAGAACTCTGTTTTCACCATGGCCACAAATTAGTGCATCCTTCCTGCGTGAGTTCGGGATTTCAGTCCGCGATTACGAAGTCGACAATCATCGATTATTGGAGCATATCCATCGCCGGGAAGGTCTCTGACGATGGAGATGTTTCGAATTGCCGGAGGCACACGTCTGGCAGGTTCCATTCGTGTCGAGGGAAGCAAGAATGCAGCGCTTCCGATCCTGGCCGCCAGCGTGGCAATCACGGGTAATGTACAACTGGAGCAGGTGCCGAAGCTGCAGGACGTAACGACCATGTCTACCCTGCTACAGGGCATGGGCGTATCAATCGCTCGTGGACACGACAACACGGTCGTCATGAATTCCGATGAGATCACGTCGACAATAGCCCCGTATGAACTTGTGCGTCAAATGCGCGCGGGAATCTGTGTGCTGGGCCCGCTGCTGGCTCGATTTGGAACAGCAACTGTCGCCCTTCCTGGCGGTTGCAAAATCGGACATCGTCCCGTTGATCTTCACCTGCAAGGCCTGTCTGCACTCGGGGCGGATATCCGCATTGAATCAGGAAACATCGTTGCCTCCGCCCGGCAGTTGCGTGGATGTGAACTGGATCTGTTGGGCAGTCATGGCCCGACGGTGACCGGAACGTGCAATGTCATGGTTGCCGCAGCACTGGCTCAGGGAACGACTGTCATTCGCAATGCTGCTCGTGAGCCGGAAGTCGCGGACCTTGCACGCTTTCTGAATTCTGCGGGCGCGAATATCGAAGGGCAGGGGACTACTGTTATTGAAATCCAGGGTGTCGAACAACTCGGTCCTGTGAATCACAGAATTATTGCCGATCGCATCGAAGCCGCCACTCTGGCCATCGCAGCGGCCATCACCGGTGGCAGCATTCTGATAGAGAATGCTCCCACAGAACACATGCAGTCAGTTCTGGACATCCTGCGAGAGATCGGCGTCTTTTTGAAACAATCATCTGATGGGCTTCACGTTTCTGCCGCAGGACAACTGGCCCCTATCGTGGCCGATATCAATCCTTATCCGGGATTTCCCACTGATGTGCAGGCCCAACTGATGGCTCTGCTGACCCTTGTGCCGGGTGAAAGTCGCGTCACCGACAACGTGTTTCCCGAACGATTCATGCACGCGGCCGAACTGATTCGAATGGGCGCCGACATTGATGTGCGAGGAAAATCTGCCGTTATCCGAGGTGTGCCGTCTCTCTCTGCAGCGCCGGTGATGGCGTCAGACCTGCGAGCCAGTGCCGCGCTGGTATTGGCCGGAATCGCCGCCAAAGGCGTTACAGAGATTCGTCGCGTTTATCATCTCTATCGAGGCTACCAGCAGTTTGACAGCAAGCTAAACTCACTGGGTGCCAGAATTCTGCGTGTCGATGATGGCCTCGATCATGATTCTGTTCCAATCCCTGCGCCGCATCGGGATATCTGAAACGTCAGAGAACCATGCGACTGAGGTATTGCAGAATGGACAGGTAGATTGTCGCTCAGAATCACTCTCACCTCAAAATCATCCTCGCACGGCGCTCACTACTGCTGGCAAGCAAACAACATGAGCAATCTCAAAGCTCGAACCGCCAGGTTCCGTTGAGTTGAGGGCCATTCCCCTGTCAGGCGGCCCGACGAGAATCGCGATCAGACGGCAGCCGCGGCTGATCACGGTACCAGTCCAGCATTCCCTGCAACTTGGAAACCGTTTCACTCGGCCCCATCGACTTCAGTACTCGCCGCGTGACAGCGTCAGTAAAGCGATTGATGAACGGACTAAGCCACGGAGCAAACTCGATACGCTGCCCCACCGGATCTTTTCGGAATCCCATACCGAGTTTGAACTGATCCAGCGAACCCAGATCTGACCGAATTGACTCGAATCCGTAACTGACCATGCGGACATCGGAATCCTTCAGTCGAGTGGACAGGAACTGAAAGAGCAATGCGTTGTTCGGATAACATTCCAGATGCTGGCTCGACGATCGCACGATCAACAGATTGGCAACATCGTCTATCATGAAGGAAATCAGATAGGCCGCCAGATCTGCCCCGACAAATGCAGCCCAGGCTTCAGCCCCCTGTGTCAACGCCGCTTGTTGATAGTACCGTGACCAATAGTTCTGCAGGTCCGAAGGAACTTTTCTACCCTGACGAATCAGCGTATCCGCATTCAGGGACATCGCCCGTTTCTGCAGTTGCTGAAACTCAATTCTTTCCACACGGCAAACTTCCAACCCACGTCGCACCTGCGTTCGCGTCCGACTGCGCAGAAGCGGAAAGTCATAGTCCTTCGCATCGCAGACGATGCGAAAACTTGGCACGCCCTGATCAACCGGACAACCGAATCGAGCAACCAGCCCATCAGATCTCAGGATCTCACTGAGATCAATCGAATGCGCATCTACATCTCGGTCATATGGCAAACTGGAAAAGACGCGAGCCCCGCAGTTGAACCAATGAACGCCACCCACCTCGCGTACCTCGTGACCGATACGCTGCAAGAAATCCAGGTGATGTAGCGGGCTGATCAACACGGCGAATCACATGCTCCAAAACTCATCTATGGCGCCAGATCAGTCTCCGCCGCCAATCAATGAACTCAGGTCGACATACATGACAAAGAGGAACAAAGAAATAATAAACAGCAACCCAAATCCATGAGCCCATCCGATCACGCGAGAACTTGGTTTGCGGCGTGTGATCCCTTCCCAGAACAGGAAGACCATGTGACCACCGTCCAGGATTGGAATCGGCAGGAAGTTGAGGATCGCCAGATTGATGCTGAGATATCCCAGAAACATCATGAGATCAATCAGGCCACGTTCAGCCACCATGTAGCCGATCTTTGCAATTCCCACAGGGCCGCTCATTGAATCCAAAGAAACACTGCCACGAAGCAAAGAGTGCAGGGTCATGTAGATTGAGTTTGCCGTCTTACGAGTTCGTCGAACTCCTAAAGACATCGCTTCGCTAAAAGTTTTTCCCTTTTGCAGTTCGCGATCGTCCTGCCAGATGCTGCCATTGAATCCTCGAAACCAGCGATACCAGCCCGTGGCAACTTCGTGAGTTTTCAGGACTTCTGAACCGTTGTTCTTACCGTCATCAAAATAGATGCGAATCTGTCGGTCCGGCACTCGTTGAATCTCTGCAAACGCCCAGGCCCAGTTAATCTGCTCCAGAGTTCCGGGCTCTTTCGCATCCAGAGTAGCGAGGTCCAGTTCCTTTGGAGTCTTCGCATCACCCAAAGCATCGGGAGCATCTGATGCAGGATCGGAATGAATAAGATCAATCCGAGTAATCTTCATGTCCGGCTTGAAGACACCCAGTTTATCAGCTTCTGAGCCTTCCAGAATTTTTGCAATTCGGGGTTGAACCTGATAACCCAGACCGAGCGATGGAATACTGAGCGGACTGGCTTTGAAATCCGGTGAATCCAGCCAACCTGGCGCATCGACTTTAGGAATCAACTCCAGTTCCACCTGCTCATCGCCATTCGGAGTCGTCCGCTTCACCACGACTTTAACCGGCTTTCCGCCTCGATCGCCAAAGTAGACGGGCAGCTGCAGTGGATCAATGGTCTTGCCAGGCTCCTGATCATCCACAGAAACAATGATGTCGCGAACTTTGATGCCGGCCTTTTCGGCAACTGAATCTTTCTGAACAGCCAGAACCGGTCCCATCGCCATCCACAGGCCGATCGAGCGAATTTCAGAGGGCGGTACCGAGATTTCAACTATCTTTGTCGGCCCGGGCTGCTCTGAATCAGCCGTTTTTTCCGAACGTTCAACTTTGTAGATCAATTCGCGATCCGCATAGCGTGAGGTCATGTACCGCAGCGATGAAAACTGCATCGGTTTGCCGGCGTCAACATCGGTCGTTGCCGGAGTTGTTTCGCCTTCATTCAGCTTTGGCACGATATCCAGAATCTTGTCACCCGGAAGGAATTCCGGCGAGGCCTTCTCCAGCGGCATCCCGGCATCAGAAATCAACTCAGGCTTTTCGATCTGATCGGCAATCTGAGCGATCGCTCCAGGGCGAATCCCGACCGATCGCACGGACGAGGACTGAAGGGGAGTCAGGATGTGATTGAAGGAAGTTCCATCAGCATGAGTTCCCGCCAATGTCACATCGCCAGCAGAAAGAATCACAGCTTCCTGAAGGTCGCTGAAGCTGCGAATGGATTCACCGTTCACCGCCAGAATTCGGTCACCCGGACGAATATCGGCCTGCCACGCCGGGAATCCTGTAATCACAGAGCCCACAACCGGTGCTGGCTCAAATACGCCAAACCAATAGCAGGTCACGAAGAACATGAACCCCGTGATCACATTCATGATCACACCAGCTGAGATGATGGCCATTCGCTGAGGAACAGTCTTCGCCGAATAGGAACGAGGGTTCTCAGCGATCTCCGAACTGGTCATCTGGTTCGGATCCATGTCATCCTGCCCAAGCATTTTGACATAGCCGCCGAACGGAAGCGCGGACAAGGCATACTCTGTTTCGCCCTTTTGGCGACTCCAGAGGATCGGACCAATCCCGATGCTGAATCGTTCCACATGCACATCGCACCACTTGGCGACCGCAAAGTGTCCGAGTTCATGAAAGAAGATGACAAGCCCCAGCCCCAGAACGACCGAGAGGATATTCAGGAACTTGGTGAGTATGGCGCCCAGATCAGTGGCCGCGAATAATTCAGTGGCCGCGAATAATTGCAAAGCTAGGTCTTCCACCGAGCTGCTTCCTCCCGAGCCCATCCGTCGATCTGAAGCAGTTGCTCCATCGTCGGCTGTGCATCGAATTGATGGTGGTTTAATACATCTTCTACAACCTGAGTAATCCGGAAGAAGGGCAATTCACGATTCAAGAATCGCGCTACGGCCACTTCGTTGGCGGCATTCAGGACAGCGCCGCACGTTCCGCCTCGCTGAACCGCTTCAAAGCCCAATCGCAACGCCGGGAAGGCATCAAAATCAGGAGGCAGCAGTTCCAGTGTCTGAGGCTGAGTCCAATCTGGTTTCCGAGCGGGCCCGTCCGGCCGCAGCGGAAACATCAAAGCATACTGTATCGGCAGCCTCATGTCCGGTGGAGACATCTGGGAAATCACTGAACCATCCCGGAACTCTACCAATGAATGAACATAGGACTGCGGATGAATCACAACAGAAATCTCTTCAGGAGCAAGCCCAAACAACCACCGGGCCTCAATGATCTCCAGAGCCTTGTTCATCATGGTCGCTGAATCGACGGAAATCTTAGGCCCCATATTCCACGTCGGATGTTTCAACGCCATCTCAGGAGTCACATCTCGCAACTGATCCCTTGAAAAGCCTCGAAAAGGCCCGCCACTGGCCGTCAAAATGACTCGCCGAACATCCGTGCGACGCCCACTCTGCAAGCATTGATAGATCGCGCTATGCTCACTGTCCACAGGAATTACGGCCGCTCCGGTCTCAACTGCTCGACGCATGATCAGTGACCCAGCGACAACCAGCGACTCTTTATTGGCCAGAGCCACCCGCTTTCCTGCGTCCACTGCGGCCCAAGTGGCCGGCAAACCGGCAGCGCCGACCATGGCACACACGACGGTGTCAATCTCCGCGTTCTGAATGAGCTTCGGGACTTTTTCCAGTCCCTGATGCCAAGCGACTTGTTTTGTCGAACCGTCCGAAATTCCAGCACGGGAAGCCGGCAATGCCGCATCCGGAGCCCCCAAAACAGCCCAATCAGGCTGAAATTCGGAAACCTGCTGACATAATCTCTCGGCACTTCGGTGCGCCACCAATCCAGCTGCGCGCAGGCTCCCGGAATGAGCCCGAATAACATCCAGACAACTGGTTCCGATCGATCCCGTGGACCCAAGAACGGCTATTGAGGTTGGCGCAGCCACGTGAAAAGGCTCGTGCAGACGAAAACTGAGGTTTAAAAGTGTCTGCGGATTCTAGGTTAAAACTGGAACTCATGGAAAGCCGGGTATTATTCGGCCTCGGAAGTACAAATTGGGCGAAGGACTTACTGCGGATCCTTTCTGCCGGAAAAGACTTCGCGGCTTGCCGCGACTTTGTGTGCGGGTGGTTTGATTAAAGCGGGCCGAATTCCGTTGCACAACGTCGCAAAGGGGGGCGCCTGCGGCGAAATTGCTGCCCGGCAGGCAGCACCTACTTTACGTCGGCTGCCGCAGGCCTGATTAGCAGCACGATAATGATTGATAACGCCGCCACACCCGCGAATGCACCAAATATTGCGTTCAACGGAACCTGCCGGTCGCGAAGATAACCGAATCCCCAGTCTCCGAATCCACCACAGCTAATACTGACCAGATTCATAAAGCCGTAACCGGTTGCTCGTAATTCCGGCCGAACGATCTGGCACAGAATCGGCATGTTATTGCAGTCGAAAAATCCCCAGCCGAATCCGAACAGTACAAGTCCTGCAATGGCAACGCCCGCCGTCGCCGCATTCCCGACACCAAACAGGGCTGGCAGAAACATGGCCATTCCGATGGCGCTGATAAAAATCCTCCCGCGACTGGTTTTCTTCATCCATCGATCCGCCAGGTAACCGCCAATCGCCGCGCCAACAATTGAAGCCGGATGAACAAAAGTCGCAACGAGTCCTGCCTTGCCAAGCCCCAACTGAAACTTCTCCTTCAGAATCGCCGGCATCCAGTCTTTCACAACCCAGCCCGCGATGGCAGGCAGTGTAAAATAGAGAACCAGCAACAGAAAGTTTCGGTTGCGCCGAAGTTCATTGATCGACTGAGCAGGGCTCAGATTTTGTTTCTCCAAACTTCGTTCCGGTGAGCGAAGAAAAACAAACAACGGCAGCGAATACAGAACGCCAATAATCCCACACGCCGAAAACGCCCAGCGCCAGCCGTAGGCAGGAGACTCCGCGACGAAACCCGCCATGCCTCCTACAATCAACCCGCAATAGATCCCGGCCTGATGAAGTCCCACAGCGCGTGAACGAGTGGCACCGACATGAAAATCGGTAATCAACGCCAGCGCAGCAGGAATGTAGAAGGCTTCACTGATCCCCATTAACGCGCGAGTAGCAATCAGCATTTCATAAGAATTCACCCATGCGGTCATCCAGGTCACTGCAGACCAGACCAGCAAACTAAATCCAATGACCAGCCGTCGGCTGAATCGATCCGCGACGTAGCCACCAAACGGACTCAGTAAGGCATAGACCCATTTGAACGAGCCGAGCACAAAGCCCCACTGAGCCTCGTTGGAGATCCCCTGAATGTCGCCCACCATCGACGACTTCATGGCCGCCAGCATTTGCCGGTCGAGATAATTTAATAAAGCCACCGGAAAAAGCAGGAGCACGACGATCCAGGCGAAGGTTGAAACTTTCCCCGCGACCTCGTTAGTCAAAGGATCTTGTGCAGCAAATTCAGGGGCCTTGCAGGGATCGACCTGATCCGATCTCGGAGTTTTCATTCAAACGACTGCTTTGCATTTGTCAGGAACAGTGGAAACCTCGAACGACTAAGTCGCGTGTACGCCGAGACAAGTTGTGGGGGGCGAAGCATATCAGCCAGAAATAGCCACGTGAACGTAGTTGAAACAAAGCTAAAAAGAGGGCTACAAAGCCCCATCGACGCAGACACTACGACCCCTGATATGGCATTTCCATGACTTCGTAACCCGCGTTTCGAAAGCCCAGCTTTCCGTACACGGCTTTGGCCGCATCGTTGGCATGCTCGACATAGAGTCGTACATTGACCACGTGTCCCTCCGAGGCGGCAGACTCGATGGCGAAAGAAAAGAGCTTTCCGAAAACCCCCAGACCTCGCCATTCAGCACCAACGTAGACGCTTTGAATCCACAGCATCCAGCCGTCGCGCCAATCGCTCCATTCCCGAGTCAGCATTACCTGGCCAACCACGATGCCATCTTTTTCGGCAACAAAGTACCAGACTTCCGGGGCCAACAGCAGTCCTCGCGAAACACCGCGAGTGACAGTGGCCGTATCCAGTTGTTTTCCTTCGGTCTCCTGTGCCAACCGACAGTTGAATTCCGTAATTCGGTCGACATCAGAAATGTTGGCTCTGCGATACACAAACATCGTCGTTCCTCTTCCCGAAAAGCCCCAGGCTTGTGAGAATGCCGGAGCTCTTCAAATTCTGTTTTTGAACGGAACGTCTGACCGTGAATGGATTCACTCAACGTCATCGCCAGTCATCTATTGCGTCGGCCGCTCTGGCGGTGATTCTGCTGCTGACTGCCATATTTCGCAATGCACCGGCGTGTCCATTTTGCCTTTCACCACCTCAGACACTGGCCGAACAAATCTCCCGCGCGGATCTCGTATTGATTGCGGAGTTGGTGAGATTTGAAGTCTATGACCATGGGACTCGCCCGGAATCGACTCTGAGGATTCGCAAATACCTGCGAGGTCAGGAAACCGCCGCTGGGCAGGAACGCCTATCCATTGGCCAGCCGATTTTTATCCCGAGCGAAGCCGCTGGTGCTCCTGGCGATCTCTTTCTGATGTACGGAACATTTCCGGAGTATTCTGTGCCCGGATCTGCAAGTACGTTCGCATCGACGTCTACGAACTCTGAGGACAGCGATGCGAACGCAACCGGAAAAGTCGTTCAGGCAGTTCTCAAGTCCGATACTCCAGTTGAAGCCTTCATACAAAAGGCGTCGTTCCTGGTCCCTGAATTGATTTCCTGGAACGAAACTCTGGCAATCACCACAGACATGGTGAACTATCTGGAACAGTTGCCTGCTCAAGCAGATCCACAGCCGACTCGCTTGCCCTACTTCCTGACAAACCTGGAGCACCGCGATCCATTGATTGCGATTGATGCCTGGGCGGAATTTGGCAATGCTTCCTATGACGATGTCGTCGCCGTCAAAGAATTGATGTCTCCCAAAGACCTGCGTCGCTGGATTGCAGACAAAGACATGAGCCCGGAACGACTGGGGCTATACGGAATGATGCTGGGGTTATCAGGCAGCCCCGAGGATGCCCAGTTCCTGCTCAGCCAGATGATGGAAAGCGAACCTGCGATCGAAGTTGGCAACGATCAGACGACGCAAACTCGCGCCTTCCGATTCGGGGCGGAAGGCTTAATGGGAGGCTACCTGCTGTTGACTGGCGAAGAGGGCCTCAAACAACTTGAAGAGACAATTGCTTTGCCCGTGGATGTTCCCGACACGGCTCGACATGCGTTTGTGCAGTCTCTGCAGTTCATCTGGAGTTACGAAAGTGATGTAATCAATAAAGATCGCATTCAATCCTCAATGCGACTTCTGCTTCAAAACATTTCCATGAGAGAAATCGCCATCACGAATCTCGCGCGGTGGGAAGACTGGGAATCTCTGCCGGTACTTCAGACTATGTTCGCGAAAGACTGCGACGGTGACCGTGAGTCACAGCGAGCGATTCTCCAGTTTGCTCAAACCTGCCGTCGCAGTGTTTCAGCTCGATCCAATGCTCAGGACTATGCGTCTCTGGCTGAAGAATTTCTTTGCGAAGCTCATCTCACTCGCCCTGATCTGCTGAGCCAGAACATCCGAGAATTCAACGCGCCGCAGTAGGGCAAAGAGATTCCTTCCTTTGGACTGCGGCAGCCTGCTGCCGCTTTACGATCCACAGCCTGCTGTGGATCGCCATCCTGAGTTCTGAGAAGCTTCCTGGCTTTGTTTGGCGGCAGGCTGCCGCAATCCATAAAAGTGATTCGATTGACGACTTTAGTCATGAGTACCATTCTACGTGCCGGTTCACCTTGATGATCTTCCCACGTAGATGAGTCTCTCATGTCACACCTGCGCGCTTTGTGTTTCGTGTCGGCCTGCCTTGTCACAGCGGTCTCGTTTGGTCAGGAGCAGCCAACCACTCTCAAGCTGGTGACTCATAATGTCTGGTACGGCTTCACGAAGAAGCCGGAGCCACGGCATGCAGACTGGCTCGAATGGATGGCCGCGCAGAAGCCAGATGTTGTGTCGTTGCAGGAACTGAACGAGTACACTCCGGAAAAGTTGGCGGCCGATGCACACTCATGGGGGCATGAGCATTCCGTTTTGCTGAAGGAAGATGGATTTCCCACAGGCATTACTTCGCGGTTCCCCATTGGAGATGTCAAACGAATTCGCGACGGCATGCATCATGGTTTGCTGCGATGCCGCATTCAGGGCATCTGGTTCTATGTGATCCATTTTCACCCATCAAACTTTGAGCGAAGGATCGAAGAGGCTCGTCTGCTTCAGGAAGATGTAAAGTCACTTCCTGAGTTGAATCCAGGGATTGTTCTGGCCGGAGACTTCAACGGCTTTTCTCCGGACGACAAAACTCAATATGACGCCGACACCAAACTGGTCCCGTTCTTTCAGATGCTCGATCAGCGCGACAAGGGTGCTCGGAACCTGAACAGTGGACGGATTGACTATGGCGGCATCTCGTCGATTCTCCGTCAAGGTTACGTGGACCTGATTCAGCAGCGTCGGTCCAACGGGACCCCATTTGTCGGCACGTTTCCGTCCTCCCTCGTCAGCGACGAAAACCATGGAACGGACAGACGACTTGATTACATCTTTGTTTCACGAAGCCTGCTGGCTTCCATCGAATCCACTGAAATCCTTCGAGATGAGGTCACGGAAGGTCTCTCTGATCATTTTCCAGTCACTGCCACATTCAGATTAGGCGATAGAACGGCAGCGAATATCTTCACATCACAGCCGGAACTGCTGCAGGAGCATGGAGCAGGGGAGGGGCCGGCATGGCATCCGGAGCTGGGCCTTTTGACAAGCGGTGAGGGGAACATCAATCTCCGTGACAAGACCGGAAAGAGTTCCGTCTATCGTCAAAATGCGGGCTCGAATGGACTCATGTTTGATCGTGAAGGTCATCTGATTATCTGCGAACCTGTGCGTCGCCGTGTCACGCGCATTGAAGCCGATGGTTCAACCAAAGTGCTGGCAGAAACATTTGATGGCAGGAAGTTTAATCAGCCCAATGACCTGACGATGGACTCGCAGAATCGCATTTACTTCACCGATCCGCAATATGGCGACCGAAGCACGATGGAAATGCTGGACGCGAACGGTCGCCCGATCGAAGGCGTGTATCGCATCGATCCCTCAGGAAACGTAACGAGAATCATCACGCATGAAGTCGATCGCCCAAACGGAATCGTCGTGACTCACGATGACAAGTATCTTTTCGTCGCTGACAATAATAACAATTCACCCAATGGCGCGCGAGCGCTCTGGCGATTCGAACTGCAGCAGGACGGAACTGTTGATTTTGAAACTCAGACGCTGATCTTCGACTGGAAGACAACTCGCGGTCCCGATGGAATGAAACTGGATACCGTCGGCCGGCTTTACGTGGCGGCTGGTATCAACAAACCAAATCCGCCGCACGAAACGGCCGATCAACCCACAGCCGGAATCTACGTTTTCTCTCCGGACGGTCAGTTGCTCACAATAGCTCCAATTCCTCGTGATGAAACCACCAACTGCGCATTTGGCGGTGACGACCTTCGCACGCTGTTCGTTACTTCCGGAGGCAGCCTTTGGAAACTGGAAACCGCGGTGCCAGGAAAACCTGTCTGGCCGAGAACCGCAGTCGAATAGAGGCCGCAGTGAAATACACATGACCCAATCCCTCTGCGACGTTTTTGGACTGCGAAAACGAAAAAGTGCAGCTCCGAATCTCGCCCGCGGGGTTTGATGAAACGAGACGTGCTGGCCAGTGGTGGCTCATGACGATTTTGCATGAAAATCTGGCGCGATGCGGTTGCGCGAATGTGGCTTTTCGTCAACGTTTACAAGCCAAAACCATACTCTGCTTCAGCTGCCATCCTATCTGAACTTCTCTGGAAAAGATCTGTATGGACCTGCGTCAACACATCGTCCTGCTTGTTGCTGTTTTGCTGGCTTTGCCTCTCACCGCTGACATCGGCTGCGGCGCGGAATCTGTGAAAGTTGATGGCGTACGAATCGCCTTCTCCAGCGAGGGCTCCGGCGATCCCGTTGTACTGATCCACGGTTTACACTCAAGCACTGAACTGAACTGGAGAAATCCCGGCATCATCAAGAAGCTGGCCCAGAACTACCGAGTAATCTGCCTCGATCTGCCCGGCCATGGAGACAGTGACAAGCCGGAATCAAAGGATGCCTATGGCCTGCAAATGGTGCACCATGTCGCAAAAATTATGGAGCATCTGAAGGTCCGGAAAGCTCATATCGTCGGCTATTCATTGGGTGGCCTCGTGGCATTGAAATTTGATGCCGTGCATTCTGACATGACGCTGTCGGTAACTCTTTGCGGAATGGGCTGGATGAAATCGGGTGGTCTGCTGCAGCGATTCTGGAACAACATGGCAGGGCGCGAGAGTTCTCGAATACCCGAAGCATGCGTCAATGGAATCTCCGAGCTTGCTCTGAGTGAAACCGAACTAAACGCCATCTCGCAGCCGGTCACTGTCATCGTTGGTTCAGATGATCCGGTAAACAGGCTTTACTTAAAGCCGCTGCAAGCGGCCCGACCTGACTGGCCTGTTGTTGAGATCTCCGGCGGCAGACACCTGACAACGATCAGGATGTCGGAATTTCACACCGCGCTGTTCAATAGCCTGAACGAGAAAAAGAAGTAAGTACTGCGAGCGACGCGGCAACGAGATCCGAACAAGCATGACTGCCTTTAGCTGCTGATGCCGCGAATCATTGCTGGAGTGGTTCGGTTACTCTCTTTGATCATTTCTTCGATCGCCGAGAGACTCCCCAGAGCCCGCGTTTTTTGATACGAGCTTCACTTTCTGCGGCTCGCAAACGAGGTTCAAGATCGAGCGGCAGTCCGTAGTCGGCTAACAGCTTCGCGTGACCTTCGGACAGGAGCCTTTCATTGATGAATTCACCGTCGCGGGTATAAACCCAGGCGAGTGTTCGCTGGTAGCGATCTTTTTCTTCGCTGTCGATGCGCAAACGAATCTGCTTCCCATCAATCTGCGAACGCAGCCACTGTGTTGATTCTTTGGACCACGCCTCAGCAATTTTACCGAAGAAACCGGCTTCCGGCGCGTCTATCCCCAGAAGCCGAACGGTACGACCATCGGTCAGTTCGATCGTGTCACCGTCAATCACTTTTATCACGGTGACCGGTTGCTTTGATTCAGGATCTAACTCGGACTCCGGCCTGAACACCAACATCCGCAGCATCGCCAGCACAATGAAAACGATAAAAGCCAGCGTGCCGGGAGTTGGCGAGCGACGCTGGGGGCGTTTAGGCGGCGGTGGTGCGTAATCTGACATTACACGTTAAACAGGAAGTGACAAATATCTCCGTCCTGCATAACGTATGTTTTCCCTTCAACTCGCAGCTTTCCTGCGGCTCGAATATCCTTTTCGGTCTTGTAGGTTTCAAGATCCGGCAGAGTATAAATTTCACAGCGAATGAAGCCGCGTTCAAAATCGGTGTGAATCACACCAGCAGCCTGAGGCGCGGTGGCTCCGATGGGAATTGTCCACGCACGGACTTCTTTTTCGCCAGCGGTGAAGTAGCTTTGCAAGCCCAGAGTTTTGTAGGTCGCACGAGCGAGTGGTCCCAGAGCCGGCTCTTTCAACCCGACCGACTCCAACATCTCCTGACGATCAGCTTCATCAAGTTCCGCTAACTCAGCTTCCAGTTTCGCGCAAACCGGCACAACCGAAGCGCCGTGTTCAGCGGCGTATTTTCGTACCTGTTCGACCAACGGACCTTTACCTTCCAAATCATCTTCCGCCACATTCGCCACGAACAGAATCGGCTTGGCCGTCATTAGTCCGATCGCGCTGATAACCTTAGCTTCTTCTTCGGTAAACTCCGCTGTCCGCAGTGGCTTGCCTTCGTTGACGATGAGCTGACATTTCTCCATGACTGTTGCACGCAGCTTCGCATCCTTGTCGCCGCTTTTGGCGGATCGCTGCGCTTTGGGCAGACTGTTCTCCAGCGTCTGCATGTCGGCCAGCAGCAGTTCAGTTTCGATCACTTCAATGTCTGATAAAGGGTTGACGCCGCCGCCCACATGCGTGATGTCATCATCAACGAAGCATCGAACGACCTGCAGAATCGCATCCACTTCGCGGATGTGGCTCAGGAACTTGTTGCCGAGACCTTCACCAACGCTCGCGCCCTTGACGATGCCGGCGATATCCACCAGCTTCAGAATCGCCGGGATAACTTTCTGGGGAGGAATGTACGTAGTGATTCGCTTAAGTCGTTCATCCGGAACGCTGACGATGCCTTCGTTTGGTTCAATCGTACAGAACGGATAGTTCGCACTTTGAGCGGCAGTTGAACAAGTCAGAGCATTAAACAGAGTGCTCTTGCCGACATTCGGCAGGCCGACAATTCCGGCTTCCATTGAAGACTTCCACAATTAAAAAAGGACACAGTCGCCGCAGACTTTCTCGCCCGCCACTTCGAAGTCCGGGATTGTACAGGTCCCGAATCCTTCGGCAAATGGGCCTTTGTCTGCAGCGAGAATCGAGAGAAACACCTGAATTTTGGCGGGTGCAGCAACCTCCGGCGACTAACATTCCGCGGGCTAAGCAAAGAATCGCGGCCCGCATACCGCTGCAAGAGGGTGAACTGCCGAGTTATTCAGCGATTCAGGATGCGGCTTCTTCCATAACGACAAGGTATATGAATATGGCGTCTCGACGAGAAAAACTTGAAGTCATGCTCCAGTCGAGCCCCGAAGATCAAATGCTCAGATACATGCTGGCGATGGAATTCGACAAGGAGGGCAGTTCCGAGCGATCCCTTGAATTGTTTGAAACCCTGATGTCGGCAGCAACCCCTTATGTGCCAGCTTTTTTGATGGCAGGCCAATTGCTATCAAAAATTGGTCGTGTAGAAGACGCAAAGAAAACGTTTTCCTCAGGAATTCAGCAGGCTCAACAACAAAACAATAGCCATGCTGCGGGCGAGATGGCAGGATTTCTGGCCGCGCTTAACTAAGGCACAGGGCGGTGTGTTAATCGAATTGTTTGCCGGTGAGCCAAAAGCCCCCAAACGCAAGACCGGCACCTGCGCTGGGCGGTCGACGCAATTGATTGAGATTCTTAAAGCAGAGTCCAATCTCTCTTCCTTCCCGATTCCTTCCCGATTCCTTCATCTCTGCAAAAACTCATCGCCAGTCAAAACAGGCGATTTGAGCAGACTTTTCTCACGATGCGGGTCCTTGAATTCACGCAGATGTATTCGGTTATACCGATCGTGCTGGAGATTGCTGTTTTTCCGGTCGATACCGATGAGGGAATCTTCGAATAGCCACCGAGAATTCAGGCTCGACCGGCCCAGCGAAGACGCATTTCCGAGGGGGGATCGCGGTATCATCGGACACTGCGAAAAAGGCGTAGATGCATGTTTGGGCGGCGACTACAACCAGCCGAAGTACGTCCTCTGGAGCGCAGATGCGACCAGAGTCTCGTGTTTTTCCGCCCAGTTCCCCCGGTCGCACTCTGCATGTCAGTCTGGATGCTCCTGTCAGCGCCGTCGTTGAAGTCGGATGAGCCTGAAGACGAGAGATCGAGTCGCTCAGCGAAGGATCGCCTTACACGACCAGCATCGCCTTCAACTTCCGTACCGCGTTCTTCCGCAGCCCGACGATCGAACGTCTGGAGGGCTCGTCCATCAATACCGGAACGATCACTCCTTAAATTTTCACCGCCGGTACGTCAAGTTCGACGAACCTCGCAAGCCGCTTTGGAACCAAATGGAACGACTAAATCGGCCGGTGTTCAAACCGCTGCATGGAAGGGGAGGAGGACATCATCAGACAGCCTCGACGTCAAGGGAGCAGATTCTGATTCGAAGGGAACTCAGGTTGTTTATCGACAGAGCCAGCCGCCAAATCAGTTGAACCTCGATCAGCCTCAGTTACCGGCAGAAGAACGTGAACAACCCGAACCACCTGAACCGCAGACGTTGCCGCCCGCGGAGAACGAACGTCCGCTTCCCCTTGTTGAACAGGATGTTGTCGCGCAAGAAGCTGCTGACGAACGAATTCCAGAACAGGAGTTTCCTCGAAAAACTCCCAACCTCGTTCCAGAACGCCCCGTCGATGTCGAATCACCACCGTTCGCGAAACAAAGCGAGCCTCGCCAACAACTGCGTGCAGAGGACCTCCAGCAGAACAGTACAGGCCTGCTGGATGCGTTAAAGAACACAGTTGATGCCAGAACTCTGGCATCTCCTCAGGTCCTCGTAACCCATGGCCAGGAGGCCCGGATCCAGATCGGTGGAAAGATCAAATATCGTCAAAGCACCACGACAGAAACAAGCACAGTGCAGGGTGTGGAATTCCTTGATGTCGGTGTTGTGCTGACGGTGACGCCTTACATCGGAATGAAGGGTCAGGTGCTTATGAAGGTTAATCCTGAAGTCTCTGATGGATTAATCAATTTCGAAACCGAACTTCCGGATGAGCAGATCACAACGGTCGACTCGTCGGTCCTGCTGAACGACGGGCAGGGCATGGTCATTGGTGGACTGATTCGTGAGATCGACGATGACCAGCGAATCAAGACCGCCGGACTCGGTGAAGTCTGGATGGTTGGCCGTTTGTTTCAACAATCACGAACGAAACGGTCCAGAAAAGAAGCCATCGTCGTGCTGGTCCCTCGAATCGTTGACTGCCCGTGTCCTTTGGATGCAGAGCAGCAGACTCAGCTTGATCGCACAGAGCCCCCGCTGTTTCACGGTGCGCTCGAACGAAAGTTCCGTCCATGGGAGCCCGTTCTTCCCGAAGTACGCTATCGTCCCCGGGATACTCGCCGAAACCTTCAGGAGTTCCGCAGAAGTGAGGGATCTCGCTGGATTCCTGAGCCGCCTCGTTCTACCGATTTCTACCTGAATGCACCAACGGCCGAAGTACCTGTCATCATGGAGCCCGTGGCTCCATACGAAGAATTAATCATGGAGCCACCGGCAGAGACGCCGGCGGCAGGGCGAGGACGTTCGAGAGCTGAACGCATACCGGTCGAAGCAGACCAACAGCCGAATTCAGTGCAACCTGTCAGCGGTACACGGCCGGGATTTTCCTCGACTGAGGATGACAACAATTCTCATAAGTCTCGGCAGAACCTGCCGGTTCCGGAAAATCAGGCTTTTCACGGACAAGTGAAGAAGTCAGAATTAACAAAGTCGGGGCAGCAGATCAGACAGAAGATATCTGCCCGGAATGGAAGTTTTTCCAAGGGTTATGTCCGCTGAATCCAGGACAGTGATTGAACCGAGTTAAAAATTACACGGACGCCGTGTCCGTCATTTTTTGGGTGTTGTGAAAGGCTTCAGTACTTCGAGTGCTCTCATGCCAAACGAACTGCCTCTGCCGGATGATTTGAAGCATCTTATTGAGAAGCGTGGCGGCAAAGACCGCCGCAACAAAAAGAATAACCGTTTGTCTGACGACGAAGACGGCGGTGGTGGTGTTGGCGAAGTCCGCCGCGCCGGACAGCGAGATCGTCGTGGATCAAAAAATTATCGAGATCTGTTGAATGACGACGACGAATAGTCGCTCTGCAGTTAAAGTCCGCTTGAGTCTTGCTGGCCGATAGAAATCTCAGACAAGCCGGATGTTATTCTGTGCGCGACCATGGTTGTGGCTGACTTCTAAAGGTGTCCCGCGAACACTCGGCCTCAATTCGTACCGTGTGGAGAATATCTTTTTGAACTCTGCTGTTCGACCACAGAAGCGGACTGGAACCATCGCAGGTTACTGATGACCAACGATCGTGCCGACACGACGGGCATAAACAACGACGTGTCGCGACCGAATCAATCGACTCGCTTTACGGGACTTAAGCAGGCTGCCGCTATTGTCGGCGCTGTGGCCTGCCTGATCCTTGCGGGTATTGGATTCTTTCTTCCCGTCCTTCCGAGTACTCCGTTCGTTCTGCTGGCAAGTTACCTGCTGATCCAGTGTTCGCCGAAAATGCATCGCCGACTCAAAGGATCTCGCTTCTTTGGAAGAATTCTGAGAGACTGGGAGGACAACAAAGGTATTCGACCGGCCGATAAAGTCCGCGCGATTGTGATTGTGATTGCCGGACTTATTCTGACCTTAAGTATGGGAAATCTCCCAACCACGTTGCGATTCCTCACTCTGATCCTCGTGCTGATTGGACTATACGTCATCATCCGGCTACCAGTCGCGAAGGATGAGGAACTCTGAAACGCAGTCAACAACTGCAGACAGATATTAACCTGCTTTGCCCCTGAAGCCTGACCGTCTAAGATCCACAGCGGATTGATTGCCTCCGGCTGCGGACATTGCGCATGACACTCATCAACTCGACACTGATCTTTGGACTGGTGCTGGCAACCGTGCCGGTCATCCTGCACATGGTCATGCGTGCCAGGCCCAAACGCATTGAATTCCCCGCGCTGCGTTTGCTGAAAGCACGTCAACCGTCCAACTCGCGCCGAATGCAGCTAAGGCATTTGCTGTTGCTGATTCTTCGTTCTCTGGTCATCGCCATTCTGGTGATCGCGATCGCTCGCCCATCGTTGCCCGCTGCAAGGTACGGACTCCGCTGGTGGGAATGGGCTATACTCGCCACCGCAATTGCCGGTAGCACTGCGGCATATTTCCTGTTTGCAGCGCGTGGAGCCAATCGTGACACTGCGTTGGTTGACCATCGTGAACGTAAGGGGCGTCTGAGACTCTGGTGCCTTCTGGCTGGTATCGCATCCACTTTGATCGGAGTCGGCATTCCATGGGGTCTGCGAGTTCGTGCGGAGTTGTCATCTCCTCGAGCAGAGACATCTGAGAACATCCCGGTGGCGGCTGTTTTTCTGCTTGATACCAGCTTCAGCATGAAGTACCGGCATGAGAATCGAACTCGTCTGGAACATTGTCGAGATATCGTGAAGGAGCATATTGGCCGACTTCCCTCAGGCAGTCGAGCTGCCATCTCCGGAGCAGCTCCCAATGAAGACATCATCTTTCAGGCAGACCTGATCGGAGCAGGCTCAAGACTCGAAACGCTGGAACCGACTGCGGTCCCGGAATCCCTGAATCGCCGAATCAAGGCTGCGATTCAGACTCAGGTCGACGACCGAAAACGCGTCCAGGAAGACGCGGGCCGTGGAGGATCTGCAGATCTGTTTGCACGCGAGATTTATGTGCTCACAGATTTATCAAGGACAGCATGGCAGGATCCGGATGAAAGTGGGCTTTCTGATTTTCTGAAGCAACACGACTGGCTGCAGATCTATATTGTCGATGTTTCGGTTCCTGACGCCGTTAATGCCGCCATCATGGATCTGAGACTTTCCAGCGACACCACGATTTCTGGACGTGACCTGCTGCTGACGATGAACATCTCAACGATCGGTATTCCCCCGGGGAAGAAGACAATTGAAACGCTGTTGATTGATTCCGGTGGAGCGGAAACTCGCTTCGGGGCTCCTCAGATCGTAGATCCTGGCAATGGATCGGCGGAGGTTCAAACCGCAGTGCGAATCACGGGCAATCAGACCTATGTGCAGGGCGTGGTGAGATTAAACTCCGAAGATCCATTGCCAGATGACAACTTGAAGTATTTCTCGTGTGGTGTTCGTCCGCGTCCCAGACTGTTACTGATCTCCGATCGATTGGAAGAAGGGCAGTTCATTCGGAATGCTCTACTGCCCGAAGAACTGGAACGTTTGGGGACTCCAGAGTGTGAAATCACCAGTGTCGTGACTGCTCAGGTCAGTCAGCAGAATCTGGCTCAGTATGATGCCGTATTTCTGGTCAACTGCGCCCGCCCGGATGAATCCCTTTGGAGTGGAATAAAGGGGTTTGCGGAATCCGGTGGAGGAGTATTCGTAGTGGCCGGCTCGAACCGAATTCAAGCAGCCGCATGGTCTGTTACCGTTGCAAAAGATCTGCTTCCCGCAACACCTATTCGCAGTGTTCCGTTCCGCAGCCAGCCCGGCAGTCTCCGTCTGACGAAAGTCCAGCATCCATTACTTCAGCCGTTTTCCGAACACGACGGTCTGAGAACCGAGTTATCGATCGTGGCCTTTGATCGACGCTGGGCTGTGGAGCAGTCTAACGACGTAACGGTGCTGCTGAGTTATGACAATCAGGAGGCTCAGCCAGCTCTGCTTGAGCGACGAATCGGATCAGGACGATGCTTGCTGTTCACATCGGCGATGGACAACCTTAACGACGGAGGGAGACTATGGAACAATCTGACCTCGAACATCTCCTTCGTTGTGCTCAACGACAGAATCCTGCAACATCTTGCCGGCGTGAACGACCAGCGACGAAACTTCACCGCAGGAGCTGCGATCGACTTGCCAGTCCCGGTGAGCCAGCGATTTGAACAATATCGGCTTCGCCGCCCCGGGCTGCGGCAGACGTCGGGAACTCTGCCTGCAGAGGAATCATCTTTGCTACTTACAGATGCCGTGGATCCCGGCCACTATCGCGTCACGCCATTTGAATCTCCCAGCACCTACGAAGCTGCATTCTCAGTCAACTTCCGAGATCAGGAGTCGGACCTGATTCGCATTCCTGACAATACTCTGCTGCAGATGTTTGGCACTGATCGAATAATGATTGTGCATGACGTCAATGAGTTGCAGCGAGCTGTTCGGGTAGCGAGGCTGGGAGTCGAAGTGTTTCCGGTTCTGGCAGGCCTGCTTATTGTGCTGTTCTGTGCAGAACACCTGATGGCGAACTTCTTTTACGATGAGCCCATCGCCGTGATTCAGGAACTCGGGACATAAACTTCGTCGATCATTTTCCGACGGCTTTTGCCCTCTTCAGCCGACGGCGAATGAAGTCTGCTCCGCCGACACCGCCAGCGATGCCAGGCAGGATGATGCTGCCAGTGCCATCGCCGATTGCAGGTCCGCCTCCCGCTGGACCCGGAGTTGAAAGAACGCTCCATGAGCGAGCACTGGATTTGGTTGATGTCTTAAGGAAAGGCTCAGAACCAACGATTGTTTCTTTCGAAGCCCGCAAAGAGATTCCGATCTTTGGTTTCTGACTGATTACGATCAACATTGGAGGACGTTTCAGTGAAAGGCCGACGCTGGACCTTCTTTTCTGGTCTCCGGCAGTGGGGACACCAACTCCAGCCCTCGTCTCTTCCCCTTGAGCCCATCGTCCACGATAGCGAGCCCTCCCCATCGATCAGGCCAGCCTGCAGGAAGCTGACGGCCGGGCTTGTAAGTCAGACCCACCTGCAGATCAACTCTGCAGCCGCGACGGACTTCCCCGCCCACATCAGACTACCCCTTGACGAGTTGCTCCTTAGCGGAGCTCGTTTCCGTTTCGTCTGACACATGATGATGGATCACATTTGGACAACGCGCCGTGCCGAGTCCAAAACATCCAATCCAGAGCGCCTACCATCTCCGGGGAACTTCAGACCAATTATGATGTGCTTCAGGCTGTAATGTTGAAACCGATTGTACGGACTGTTCGTTGCAGGTCATCGCCGTCACATCCGTCAAACCACCCATACTCCACGCCGACGGGCCGTGTGACGGGGGTTTAACGAAAAGAATGGCCGCGAGGTTCATTTCGTGTCGTAGCGTTTGGGGAACCTTTGAATGAAAGCTACGAAGGAAATTTGCTAATGTCTCTTCCCTCTCGACTCCAACACTGGCGATGTCTGGATTGGCCAGCGCGAGCACTTGTGGCGGCGGGGCTTGTGGGAATCATGGCCTGGGTCTTTCAAGATCTCCTGAGTAACTGTGTGAGTCGCTGGACCACCGAGCCGCAATACTTCCACGGTTTTATCGTACCCATTACGGCCGTGGGGCTTGGCTGGATGCGCCGTTCTCATATTCCTCCGGGAGATGCTCGAAGTCATATCAGCGGACTGCTTCTGACGATCACGGGATCATCACTCCACCTGCTGGCCACCTACTTCTATCTGGAAGCGTTTGATGCCGCGGGATTTCTGTTTTGTCTGACGGGCATTGTATTGCTTGTCTGGGGCAAACGATTTTTTCGAGGTGTTTGGCCAGCCGTGCTGTTTACAGGGTTCATGTTGCCACTGCCATTTCAGCTTGAACGCATGTTGTCAGACCCTCTGCAGGTAATGGGAGCGACGGAAGCCACTTATTTTATTCAAACATTTGGTATTCCAGCGATCGCTCAGGGCAACACAATTCTGATGGGCGACATTCGCCTCGGCGTTGAGGAAGCCTGCAGCGGCCTCAGAATGCTGATGGTCTTCATCGCGATCTCAGCGGCCGCAGTCATCGTCAGTGATCGCTCACGCTGGGAAAAGATTCTGATCCTCATCAGCGCGATTCCGATTGCTCTGATCAGTAACATCGTCCGAATTGTGGCCACGGCTCTGGCCTATGAATACGCCGACAGAGAAACAGCGGATCTTATTTTCCATGATCTGAGCGGCTGGCTGATGATGCCACTGGCGATGCTATTGCTGTTTCTGGAACTGAAGATTATCGACCTGCTGTATGTGGAAGTCCCCGACGCTCATCCGGGCCTTTCGTTCCATCGGACACAGAGTGGCATAACTGTCAGCAGAACATAAGGAATCCGGGATGACTTCTTCCAAAACCTCAATGAGCCGACGTGACTTCGGTCTTTGCCTCGGTGGTCTCGCTGCACTCAGCGTTTCAGCCGCGGCAGATTCACTGCTAAACGAAGGCCTGAGTGATCCGTTGGTTCTGAACGCAGCGAAGGAATCATTGGAGAGAATTCCCGCGACGATCGGCGCATGGACATCGACGCCAATGACGATTGATGAACGCGAGATTCGTCTGAGAGAAATCTCAGGCTACTTTCGCCGGGATTTTCGACATGCCGAAACCGGGCTCACGGTTGTCCTGACAATTCTTTGCGGCGGCGTTGGTCCGATGAGTGTGCATTCATCGACAGCCTGCTTCGAAGGAGTTGGCTATTCGCTTGTCTCCGGACCGACCGTTATCGGAATCACAGATAATGAAGATATCACAAACAGGCTGCACAAAGCCGCTTTCAGACCGCAGGGAGCAAGGACTTCCGACATGACACGAGTATTCTGGGGCTGGAGTGCGGACGGAACATGGAACGCTCCCGCAAATCCACGCATTGCCTATCGGGGACAACCGGTTCTCTTCAAGTTGTACACCGTAGATCGAGCCGGGGATTCCGGAGACGGACTGGCTCAGTCAGAAACATTTCTCACCGATGCACTTCCTGTGATTCGGCGAGAGTTGGCAGTGTCCCAAAACTCCTGATCTGCGACTAACGACTTCCATGAAGACTTCCACTTCAAAAAGCGGCTCTCGACCACGCGTGCTTAATCCGCGTGCGGCCCTGATTCTGGCGGTTATCGTGGGTGTATCTGTTGTTGGAGTTCGCAGGATCCATGATCGACAAATGTCACGGACGGTGCAATTCCTGCGTGACACGGCCTTTAAGTCACTCGCCAGTGCAGACTATCGCAGTGCTCAGTTGCAATTGAGCCAGTATCTGGCCCTGAAATCAAAAGACCCGGAAGCCCGCGAGCGACTTTCATGGCTGCTGTCTGAACGTATCCGAACTCCACAGTCTTTCGAACAGGCGATTCGACTTAACGAAGATCTGTTGAGAACGGACCTGACAAACCACGAACTGCGTCTGCGCCACACGCGGCTGCTGATCAAGCAGAACCGCATGGCGGATGCCAAAGCTCATCTGGACCTGCTGCAGTCAGCCATGCCCGATGAAGCCGAGGTATGGTACCTGAGCGCAGTGGTTGCTGGTGCGGGGCGCGATCCTGCGGGTGCGATGAAGTGCCTTAAACGCTCCCTGCGATGTGCGAAGAAGATTCCCGAGACTTACGCGTTCCTCGCGAAGCTGGCGGATGATACCACGCCATCAGAGTTGCAGCCGGAAGCTCTGATGCAACAGATGATTACCCAGTGCCCCAATGGCAAGGCGTATCAGATTCGAGCAGACTATCGCATCGAAAAACAGCTATGGTTCGACGCCATCAGCGACCTCTGGAAGTCATTGGAGGAAACGCCTGATGACATGATACTGAATGCTAAGCTCGTGCGTTGTCTTCAGGCACTCGAATCGAATGATGAATCTGATGCGGCTCAGGACCGTGCGATCGCGCAAGCTGTTCAACGAGGCTGCGAGCACTTTCGTAAGCGAATTACTGCGTCAGGACAGATCCCGGCCCTGCGGCTGTATCTTGCGGCTCTGCAGTGGAAGAATAAAGACAGAGCCGACGCCATCAACGGACTTGAGCAGGCAATTCAGATTATGCCACGTTCATTCTCTCTGCATGAAACGCTGATTGAGTACCTTGTGGCAGAAAGTCAGCATCAGAAAGCTCGCCGTCTGCTCGAGAGTATTCCCGCTGGTGCACTCGCGCGGGAAGTTTATCACTATAGCCTCGGACGAATTCTGATGGCTGAAAAACGCTGGAAAGAGGCCGCCGATGCTCTTGAGCAGGCAATAGCGTTCGGCAGGAAAAACTCAGCTCTATTTGATCGAGCCCAGATGAGCTATGCAATCTGTCGTAGCCAGACGGGAGAGTCTCGCGTGGCTCTGGAAGCATTTCGCTCTGTCGTTTCGACTCGACCAGATTCAACAGCCGCTCGACTGGGCATTGCCGCTGCCTGGGTTCAATCCGGACAACTGGATCTGGCCATTGCAGAATATCGTCAGTTGAAGAATATCACGGGAATCACAGCCAGCCTCGCTGACCTGATGATACAAAGAAATCTGCAGCAGCCCGAGTCACTCCGGAATTGGGACGAGGTTGATGAGCTGACTCGCGAAGTCAATCCACAGATCGCCGACCCTGTTCAGCGAGCCTTACTTCGCGCTGATCGATTGTTTGCGACAGGCCAGATCGTAACGGCACTTCAGACGCTGGAACATGCGACAGTAATGTACCCGGATCGCAAGGAGATCGTCTCCGCTCAGCGTCGCCTGAATGGCGAATTCTCAGTGGGGATTAGCGAACGACTCGCAAAGCTGGCTGCTGAAGAACCATCGAATGCGGAAGTTCAGGCAACTTTAATCCGACAAAAACTAAACTCAGAAGGATCTGACGCGGCAATCGCAATGCTCGAGACGACCGCCAGACCGAAGAACTCTGCGGCAGAATCCGAGGAGACAACGCTGCTCCTCGCGATCCGGATCTCTAACCTTATCGTTTCACTGGAGAGGAAGGGCGGTGACTCGGAGGTGACGAAAACATTTGAACAGGCCGCTATCCGATACGCAGAGCAATTGGTGTCGCTGAGCCCGAAATATGAAGCAAATCTTGTCAAAACTCTGATGCATGTCGGTCGAACATCTGAGGCCATGAAAGCCGTTACAGTTCTGCCAGTAAAAGATCGTCCGGAAATGCGAGCGGCCTGCCTGCTGGAAGTTGTACGACCCGAATCCACGCGGGCGACAACGTTGCCAACGATCACAAACGTGATGTACGCTCTCATTGGTCAGTACCCAAACAATATGGAACTGAGAGTTCGTTACGCGGAACTTATGATTTATGCCCGGCAGTATTCATTCGCTGAACAAACCCTGGCCACGTTGAGCCCCGAAACCGTCAACGCACCACAAGTCCTGGCGCTGCGAGCCTGGCTGCGATCAGCGGAAGAAAAGAACGTCCCGGAAGCGATAGAACTGATCAATCAGGCTCTGCGATCCTCCTCGCAGTCATCAGCGTTTCTTGAAATCAAAGCACGAATTCTTCTGACTCAGAACGAGGCGGACGAAGCATTGCGAATGCTGGAAGCGATCCCGGAGCAGGAGTTGTCGCTGTCTGGACAAGTTTATCTTCTTGCATCACTCCTGAAGCTGGAACGCGATGCGGAAGCTCACACGATTTTCGAGCAGATCCATCCTCTTCACGATGCGGATTCGTTGTATCCGGCTGACGAGGATCTGCTCAAAGCGATCAGCAAACAAATCCTGACACCCTCTACTGCCCAGCGATAATTCTATGCCTCGACTCTCTGTTATCGTTCCCACCTTCTGTGAAGCCGACAATCTGCCGGAACTGGCGGAACGACTTTTCAGCAGCGTCTCGCAGGAACCCTATGACACCGAACTGATCATCGTCGATGACAACAGTCCGGATGAAACGCGGACGATTTGCGAGGCGTTAAGTCGGCGGTTTCCTGTTCGTCTGCTCGTCAGAACGAACGAACGCGGACTCTCCAGCGCGGTGATTGAGGGAATCAGAAACGCATCGGGAGAGATCCTGGTTGTCATGGATGCAGATCTCTCACATCCACCTGAAGCAGTGCCGGAACTAGTTGCAGCCCTTGAAAATCCGATCACTGACTTCGTCATCGGAAGCCGCTATGTTCGAGGCGGTTCGACGGACGAAGATTGGGGTATTCTGCGTTATCTGAATTCCAGAATGGCGACTTGGCTGGCAACTCCTTTGACGCGAGCTGCTGATCCCATGGCCGGATTCTTCGGATTGCGAAGAGAGACTTTTAAGGCCGCAGAACAGCTTAATCCGATTGGCTATAAAATCGGTCTCGAGCTGATGGTCAAATGCCGTTGTCAGCGGGTCGTCGAGGTTCCTATTCACTTTGCAAACCGCAAATGCGGCACGAGCAAGCTCAACTTCCGAGAGCAACTGAATTACATCCGACACCTTGCACGTCTGTATGCATTTGATTCGACTGCTCAGCAACCACCGATAGCATCGAAGGATTATCTTCTGCAGGGCTCACAAGGCAAAAAGAAGCGGCAAACGTCCACAGTTACGTTCTGAGTGCGGAACTGCAGGCCCGCTCGGAATCCATGGGCAAGCTTTCTCTAATTCGCATTCAATCTCTAAAAAACAAAAAACGTCGCAACCAAAGCAGAATCAGCTCAAAACAGTGGTCCGGGATCACTCATGGTATTCCCGATTGCCAACTTCTTGCGTTTGAAAATAGATCTCTGTTGTGAGCAAGGTCCCGGTCTCCTAAACTTCCGCCTGCTTTTTCGGGCTTTTACCGAAAAAAAGTGCATTCAGACCCTTTGGAAGTGGTATCCACGAGACTCAGGTACAGGCAACAATGGCGAACTTTTTCTTCACCAGCGAATCAGTCAGCATGGGACATCCGGACAAGGTGTCCGATCAGGTTTCCGACGGCATTCTGGATGCTCTGCTTGCGCAGGATCCTATGTCCCGCGTCGCCTGCGAAACTCTTTGCACCACAGATCTAGTTGTACTGGCCGGCGAAATCACAACCTCAGCGAAAGTCGACTACGTCGCTGTAGCTCGAAAAGTCATTCGTGACATTGGTTACACGTCAGACGACATCGGCTTCAATGCCGACAGCTGCCGGATTTTCCTGGCTCTTCACAGTCAGAGTGGCGACATCGCTCAGGGCGTTGACCGCGACGGTGCGGGCGACCAGGGTTTGATGTTTGGTTATGCGTGCAATCAGACAGAAGAACTGATGCCGGTACCAATCGCTTACGCTCACCGCCTGATCAATCGCCTGACGGAAGTTCGCCAGAAGGGCGTTGTGAACTGGTTGCGACCAGACAGCAAGAGCCAGGTTACTGTGGAATACGACGGACAGAAACCAGTTCGCGTTGAAGCCATCGTGATCTCTACTCAGCACGCCGAAAATGTCACACAGGAAGAGATCTCAGCCTTCATCAAGAAGGAAGTGATCGGTCATGTAATCCCGGCAAACATGCTGGACAGCAACACGAAGTATCATATCAATCCAACCGGACGATTCGTGATTGGCGGACCTCACGGTGACACCGGTCTGACCGGTCGTAAGATTATCGTCGACACGTACGGTGGCTGGGGTCGCCACGGCGGCGGTGCTTTCTCCGGTAAGGATGCCACAAAGGTCGACCGTTCTGCCGCTTACATGGGACGCTATGTCGCCAAGAACATCGTGGCAGCTGGGCTCGCCGATCAATGTGAAGTCCAGTTGGCTTATGCCATCGGCGTCGCTGATCCAGTGAGCATTCGCGTCGACACTTTTGGTTCCGCCAAGATTGCGGAATCCAAGATCGAGAAGCTTGTTCGAGATCATTTCCCGTTGACTCCAAAGGGAATCATCGAACACCTGAAACTTCGCCGCCCCGTATTCCTGAAGACCGCTGAAGGCGGCCACTTCGGACGCTCCGGTGACGGTTTCACATGGGAAGCCACCGACAAAGCCGACGCACTCCGTAAGGCTGCGAACTGAGTGTGCGAATCCCCAATCTGATGATTTAGTCGATCAGGAACAGGGTATAAGCATCATCGAGGCCGTCGGGAAACCTTCCGACTGCTGCATGCAACCCAGAAGCCCGGCTTTCCATAAAGCCGGGCTTCTCTTATTCTCCGTACAGTGTGAATTGAGGCCCGGTGTTCGCGGAATACCTTTAAAAGTCGCCTCGATCGTGGCCGTGCACAGAATATGTTGCGGACACAGCCCGGGATTTCTCCGGCATGGATGCACGGTGATGACCAGAGAACAACAGCCTGATCAACGAACGAACGAACTTCGACCTGAAGTCCGCAAAATCATTTCGTCCGGAAAGCGGCCGACGGTCGTGCGATCTGGCTCCCGTCTTTCGGTGAGTGTCCTCACTTCGCTGAGTCTGATCTTTCTGTGGCTGTCTTTTACTCCGGCGGAGCTGTCGCCTCTTGCCTGGATTGCACTGATTCCCATTAGTCAATTGCTCCGGCTGAGAACTCTCCCGCGTTTCAGCGGTTTGCTGATCTGGGGACTTTCCTTTCTATGGGCCACGGCAACTCTTCAATGGATGCGTCTTGGTCATCCCGCGATGTTTCTGGCTCTGGTTGCTCTGGCCGCTTATGTCGGACTCTACATCCCGATGTTCGTCTGGCTGGGACGACGGAGTCTCATGGCCGGTCTGCCATTGTGGATTTCTGTGCCTGTCGTCTGGACCGGCCTGGAGTATTCTCGAGCGTATTTGCTGACTGGATTTTCCTGGTACTACCTGGGTCATAGTCAATATCGCTGGCTGTCACTGATTCAGATCTCTGACATCGTCGGAGCTTATGGAGTTTCCTTCCTGATCGCGCTGGTATCCGGCGCACTCGCTCAGCAGATCCCACTGGCATGGCTGCGGCGGTGGAAGCTTGATGTCGACGAATCCGCGACGGACACATTTTCTTTTCGGCCAATTGTCATTTCAGCAGTTCTGCTGATCGGAGTTCTGACCTATGGAACTTTTCGAAGAACGCCACCAGAGCAGTTTCCACCAGGTCCGGCGATGGCCCTGATTCAGGGCAACTTTACACCCGAGTTAAAGCATGACCGCAACGAATTCCTGACTCGGTTTCGAGTACACGACGCGTTGACCGCCCACTCTGTTTCTCTGCAACCGGACGTCATCATCTGGCCGGAAACGATGTTTTCGTGGGCAGAAAAAAGTGCGGCCGAAGGAGTAACCGATGAAGACATTCTTTCGCAGATTCCGGTTGAAGAATTAAGCTACTACGGCAATCAGGCGGGTGTGCTTGCCGAGCCGTTCCGGACTCGCGAAGTGCAACAACGACTGGAAGAGTTTTCTCAGTCCTACGGGGCGGCCATTATCATGGGCCTCGAAGCGAACGTTGCCGAAAAGCATGATCTAAAGACATTCAACGCGGCCGCATTTGTCAGGCCGGATCTTGGATACAGCGGACGCTATGACAAGATTCATCGAGTGATCTTCGGAGAATACATTCCCCTGCGAAGTGTCCTTCCATGGCTTTCCGATCTGACTCCATTTGGGGCCAATTTCGGAATCGATGCCGGAACGGAAATGAAGATGTTTGAGTACGCCGGATTTCGTATCGTCCCGATGATTTGTTTTGAAGACACCGTTCCTCATCTGACACGCAGAATGGCGGCCCAGAAGGATTCTGAGGGGCGTGAATGCGATGTTCTGGTCAACCTGACCAACGACGCGTGGTTTAGAGGTTCAAGCGAACTGGATCAGCATTTGATCACCGGAGTTTTCCGCAGCGTTGAAACTCGTGTGCCTCTGGTTCGATGCGTCAACGGAGGCATCTCCGCATTCATCGATGGTAACGGACTCGTTCGCGAACCGGGCAAGATCCTTGTCATGAAAGAACCTCTGGAGGGACTGCATGCCGAGGTCTCAGAAGTCAAAGGCATGCGTGATCCATCAACAGGGAGTTGGCGACGTCAGTTCAACGGAATCATCTTCGGCCAGGTTCCGCTGGATCCTCGCAGTTCACTCTACGTCCAATACGGCGACTGGTTTGCTGGACTCTGTCTGTTCGCAATGCTGGCCGTTTGTGTGACTTCGTACGTATTGAAGAAATGATTGGCCTTTACGCCAACTGGTCGGTCCTTTCTGCCGGAAAGGATTTTCGTATTGCCGCAAGGCGAACCCAAGTGCAAGTGGTGATGCAGAATTAGGGACCGACAACGGCGGTTTGCGTGCAAGAAAATGTCGCGACTAGCCGCGAAGCCTGCTCGGCAAGCAGGACCTACAATTCGCTTGCTTCGCGTCTGTCGAATGCAACGAAACTCAGAGTCACCGCCAATCACCCGCTCTACTCCGAAACCCGCCACACCTGGATCCCCGCCGGAGACCTGCAGCTTGTTGAGGTCGTCAGAACGCTCAACGGGCATTCCACGCTCACGGCAAGAACTCAGCGTCCGAATCGCGAAAACGTCTTTAACCTCGAAGCCCACCAACGCCATGCGTATCATGTGTCGGGACTGGAGGCGTGAGCGTATCGAGAGTTCATGGAACACTGTGGCAGAAAGCTGTGAATAGACTTTCGTTCGAGGCATTCAATGTGAGATCCACTCGCCATTCGAATCTGGCATTTGTTGCTGCGGTTCGGATATAATCGTTGTTCTTCGCCAAAGAGAGCCGCACTATGAATCGAATCATTATGAATTCCAAAGTCAGCAGCGACGGAACGCTGCGACTCCTGTTGCCACTTGGGCCGGCAGAAGCTGACCACGAGGTTCGCATTATCGTCGAATCTGTGGCCGGTGAAGAGGTCTCTTCAAAGGAGGAATGGGAGGCATGGGTAGATGCAATTTCTGGTTCATGGCAAGGCGATTTTGAGCGACCGCCACAGGCAGACTATGAACAAAGGGCGGCATTGTCGTGAAGTATCTGCTTGATACCAACACCTGTATAGAGTGGCTTTGTTTGAGTCATCCCCAATTGGTGATGCGAATCAAGCAGGAGACGCCTGCAGACTTAGCCATCTGTTCAATCGTTGTCTCTGAATTGATGTACGGTGTTGAACGCGCGTTGCCGGTTCATAAAGCCAACAATCGCAACAAAGTCGACCAGCTTCGACAGAAGTTCGTCTCCCTTCCATTTGATGATGCAGCGGCAGAAGTTTCCGGAGCTGTTCGAGCTCATTTGGCGAGCCAGGGAACTCCGATTGGCCCAAATGACCTACAGATCGCCTCGATTGCATTGGCGAACAAAATGATTTTGGTTTCCCATAACACCTCAGAATTCGCAAGAGTCCCGGGCCTGTCGATCGAAGACTGGCAGTGACCTTGGCTTGAGTCACAAGCAGCAAGCGAAGTTCTGAGACCCTGAGTAGCTTTGGGGGTTACAGCGCCACAAGTCGTAGAAGTCGAAAAACCGCGTCTCCGATTATCGCACTACATCACCGACCAATTAACATGCCGACGTATTCCTTTGCAAACGACCACGTACTGCCAAAGGCTGCGCCGTTGGGAATCAGGGCTTCAATACGCTGACCGATTGTCGGAGCTTGCCCGGGGGGCGATGATCGAAAATCGGCGGGAAGCGGAACGGTCTTCAGTCCGTTGCGAGCCGCCAAACGGCTCGCTCGTGGCAGATGCCAGGCAGAGGTCAGCAGACCGATTCGTAACGAGGAATCCTTAAATCTCGCTCCCAGATTCTGCATTTCCTCGGATGTATTCTTGCCGCCGATACGTTCGATTGATGACTCCGGAACTCCAAGCCGAGTCAGGATGTCCAGTGATGTATCAGCCGGATCAACGCCGGAGGAATTCATGGACTCAATTCTTTGCCCTGTCACCAGAAACTTCGTAGCAGGATCTTTGTGATAAAGCTGTGCAGCCAAAATCATTCGATCACCGGAGCCATTGCCCTGCAACCGACCATTGGCTCCCTGACTTCCGCCTCCTCCGAGAACCACAACAATATCAACAGGAGGCTCGGTCAGAGGATTGATCTGAACGTAGGGAGCCTCAAGCGATGAGGCCATGAACTCGGAGATGTAACCACTGCCTCCCAGTGAGTAAGCAACCAGGCAAAGCAACGCCGTCCATCCACCAGCCGGCCGATCCGCTCTTCGCAGCGGCCAAAGTTGAAGACAGAGAGCGATCTGCATCAACCAGACAAGTCCGCTGGGCATAAACAGAGCCGTACCGATTTTCTCGGCGGCATCACGGCCCAGTGAGAAATACACAACAACCAGCAGCACAACGGTGCCAACAAGGACAACCGCGATTGATCGAAGCCATGAGTAAGATCCGTTCACTCGAGACTACTCTCCGGTTTCTGAACTGAAGTCTGACTCGGCCGACGTTGCAGCAATCTGGCTTCCACAATCAACAACTTCAGATGCCACTTCCTGCAATAGTGTCGTTGCGTATGTTCCGGCCGAGAGATCAAAACAAACTTCCAGAGCTCCGTCATCAGTAAGACTCACGGAGACGTTTGATGGGAACTCCAGCATCTTTCGGCGAACGCCCGAAGTGAGTTTTGCATATCGTTCAAAATCCTGCGGTCGCAAGCCCAGCTTCTCCATCGCAGCCAGCTCCATCTGTTCGATGTCGCCGCCAGCCGCCAACATCTCAGGTCCGGGCATCGGTCCAGCAGGAACAATGTCTGTCGTGACAGCGCCGTCCGGGTAGCGATATGGCTTCGTGCCACCTTTTCGAATCACGACATCGCCGGATTGCGGCAGGCCAGCATTCCCGGCCGCCACTCGCTGTGACAAAACCAGATTGAAGATCGACGACTGAACAGCACTCAACGCGAGACGTCGAAGAGTTCGTGATTGATTTTCCGGCCAGTGATCTTTCGGCAGTTTGCCCTTGAGAAATCGCAGACCATCAACAACCGTATTTCCGCCATGTCCAAATCTCTGCGGACCAAAATAATTCGGCAGACCGCTCTCCACCAATTGATTCAGTCTCGCCTCAACTGACTGCTGTTCCACAGTCGTAAACGAACCCGTCGCAGATCGAAGTACGAGTCGAAATCGATTTCCCTTGAGATGTCCAGTTTTCAATTTGTTCTGATGAAACGTCGAACTGATGACTGTGACTTCATCGGAATTCAGTCGCTCGACATTAATCGCCAGACGCTTCGGGATCGAACAATACTGCCGAGTGATCGCATATCGATCCTTCTGCCCGGCCAGGCTCACATCCTTCGAAGGGATTCCGAGCGTCCTGATGATTCGACTCACCAACTCCGGCGATGAGACACCGCGCTTTTCGATCCAAAGATAAGCATGCTCACCCGCACCTGACAGTTGATAAGCGGGAATCTCTTCAACCTGAAAGTCTTCGATCGTTGTTCGAATTCGACATGGCCCGATCACAGGTTGATGAAGTGAGGGAGGCTGAATAATCCGGGACAACGTCTCCGCGGGGAGTGCCATTGAATGCCAACTTTGATTTTGAGTAACGTGGTGGGAAAACAGTTCGACAAATACTGTAACCGATTCGCTACCCCGGAGCGCTGAGGAAAAAGCGGAGCAGGGCAGGGGACCGGCTTTTTTCAGGTTTGAGCGAGCCAATCCTCGAATAGCTCGACTTCGGAGTGGTCGGATCCGTGAGAATTCGGAGGCATTCCTGTCGGCGCTGCGAATTCTCACGAATCCGGCTACGAGGAAAGATGGCGACTCCGTCCGAGAAAGTATTGGTCAGGGACTTTCGCTGAGTTTGAAGATTGGAATGCTATTTGACGTCCGCTGTACCGGAAATCGTCCAGGAAAATCGATACGGTCAAATGCAGTGTTCAAATGCCGACTAAATGCACAACTCATAGGCAACACTGCGAAGAAAGTGTTGAACGAGCGATCAAGCAGGTCGGCATCGCAGAAACGCGGACATCATCCGAACGAAAAACCACGCCATGAAACACGGCAATTCTGTGACAGCAGTGTTTTGAATTCTTCTTGGTTTCGTTTGGCACGCCTCTTGCTTTGGAGTGATTCAGGAGGCAGTCAACGGTGTGGTGGGACTCGTTGGTTGCATAAACTCCGCAGGGGTTTGAAGGAGGGGAAGGTCAGGAAACTCGCCTGTTCCCGCTCACATGGGTGCGTGGCCCGAGCGGGAAGCTCCTGCCGAGAGAATTGCTTCGGTGGTTCTCGCGGTGGAAAAGGGGATGGATTCGTCCATCCCCTTTTCTGTTGCGCTATGCTTTTTTTGCGAGCTATCAAACAACATGAAGATGTTGTGTCTATCGAGCCGTTGCATTCTCAAATGCACGCGAGTTTCGGAGATCGCATCATCAGTGACGATCACCTCAGCATGACGCTTTGAAGGTGCCATTTGCCAGTTATTTCAATATGAATCTGGCTCCTGCCGGACCGCCGCCATTGCCGCGTCTTGCAGATAGAACTCGCTGCGGCTTCACTGCATGACGCCCGGAAATTGCTCGAATGCGATTCGATGAAAACAGGCTTCCTCGATCTGAAACCTCTGCGAACTCAATTCCTCGGCGGAAAAACGGCCGGATATTCGCCGAAAACAAGGGATAGCCCTGAAATCTCACCTGTGCCATGATACGGTAGATTTCGTTGATCAGCATGGATGTTGAGGATTCTCGGAACATGAAACCGTTCGCCATGAAGTCGGGTGGTCGAGTGCAATTGCACTGGTGGGTTGTCGCAGGTGTCGCGGCGGCGTTCTTTGTATGGAGCTTCGACCTCATTCCGCGAGTTCACACGGCCTCCAGCGGATCGCTGGCCACATCGGACACAGAGAGTGGCACTGCTCCATCACAGGACGAAGCCTTCGACGATGACTGGTCTCCTCAAGTTAAGGGCACCGGCGTTTCGGAGCCAGCAGAATCAGAACTGGAACTGCAGGACCCTTTCCGCCAAACCAGTAGCTCATCAGTACGACCAGCACATCACGAGCTGACGGAACCTGAAGAGGTCGCTGCAGAAACAAGACTCGCGGACAGCGTGCAGTCGAACAAACAGACTCAACGTGATCCCAATGTCACGGGTGCTGCCTATGAAGGCGATGAACCATCGTCTCCGAGCCTCTCCTCGGCAGACCAGACGCCCAAAGTTTTGCCTGCTGACGTTGCAAGTAAGTTGAGGACAATCGATGACTGCCTGAAAGATGATCTCATTCTCGATGCACATGCGGAACTCTCAGAGATCTACTGGAAGCACCCCGAACTCCGCAGCACCATTGATGATCGCATTCGTGAGACAGCCACATTGATCTTCACCAGTAATGAGCGTCAGTTTGGAACGCCTCATCTCGTGGAATATGGAGAGACTCTGCAGGCGATTGCCAAACAGTACGATGTCCCATGGCAGTATCTGGCACTCCTGAATCGAGTGACACCGGAGAAACTGCAGGCTGGGCAGGAACTGAAAGTCATCCGCGGCCCGTTCGGTGCCGTTGTCGATCTCAGTGCCTTCACATTAACTGTCCATGCGCATGGCTGGTATGTGAATAAGTACCGCATCGGCACAGGTCGAGATCACAAGACGCCTCTGGGTGAGTTCGTCGTTGAGGACAAACTGGAGAACCCGACCTGGTACAATCCCGATGGAGGAATTGTGGAACCCGATGATCCGGAGAACCCGCTTGGAGAATACTGGCTGGGACTCGGAGACCACATCGGCATTCACGGCACAAATGACCCATCAACGATCGGTCGCGCCGCATCAAGGGGCTGCATTCATCTCGGCGATTCGGAGATTGAAGAAGTTTTCAGCCTGCTGAGTACAGGGTCGAAAGTTCTCATCCGCAAATAGCTCAGTGATCACTCCATCACGGAGAAGTAGTTCAGGACAGCCGCGTCAAATGCTTCCGGACTGAGCCGAAGAGGAACGGAATGATACTGGCAGTAGTTGCGAACCTGCAGCAACAAGTCACGCGGCTGACATAGTCGAAACGGCCGCCCAATGCTCTTGTAATGAGTATCAACCAGGTAGCTGATGGTTGCCGGATCGTGTGCAAAGTTCATCTTCTCACACATGATGCGAAACAGATCTCGAAACTCGGTTTCCGATGGATCCGGAACTTCAATCTTGTACGGAATTCGTCGCAGGAACGCCCCGTCAACCAGATCTTTCGGCTCAAGGTTTGTTGAGAACACGATCAACTGGTCGAATGGAATCTGAATCTTCTTGCCATTCGGCATGTTCAGAAAGTCATAGCGTTTTTCGAGTGGCACGATCCAGCGATTCAACAACATATCGACCGGCATTTTCTGACGGCCAAAGTCGTCAATCACCAGTGTGCCGCAGTTGCTTTTTACTTGCAGAGGGGATTCGCAGATTCTTGATGTTGGGTTGAGCGATATCTCCAATTCGTTCATCGTCAATTCGCCGCCAGCAATGACGGTTGGGCGTTTGACCTGAACCCAGCGTCGATCAATATCCTGCGAATCCATCAGCCCTGAATTGGCATTTGGATCTTCGACGGCCTCGTGTACTGCCGGGTCAAAGATTCGCATGATCTCGCCCTCGATGGCAATCGCGCGAGGAATCCAGACTGTGGTCCCGAAGGCTTCGGTGACTCGCTCTGCAATACTCGTCTTGCCGTTACCCGGCTCGCCGAACAAAAACATCCCGCGACCGGAATTGATCGCAGGCCCGAGACGATTCATCATCGCTTCATTGATGATAAGCCCTTTGAACGCGCGACGAAGATCATCTTTCGTCACGACTTGTCCGGCAATCGATTGAGCAGAAACCGACGCCACATAATCTTCCAGCGTGACCGGTGCGGCTCCGAAGTAAGTGCATTCTTCAACATAGCGGCGAGCACGCTCGCGGCCGGACTCTGTGATCACATACTCAGAATCGCCCGTTGATGTTGTTCCAGACAGATCAATGTGCTTGTCCTGCCGCAATTGCCTGAGCATCGGCTCGATGACTTTGTACGGCAGCTTGACCTGGTTCGCGATTTTTCGACTGGTCTCAATCCCTACTTGAAAAAGGAAACGCATGATGATCTTTTCGACCATCACAGGCGGAATCCCGGCCTCGCGCATCGTCCGTGGCTGACGCGGAACGAATCCACCGGACGACGACTTGCTTGCCTCGCGACGCTCCGCCGGCGGCTCGCCGAGCAGTATATTGACGCGGTTAAAGAGTTCGTCGAGGCCATCTGTGGCAGAGTCTTTTCGGGCGGACTGCAGATTAGACACGCGACAGGCTCCTTCAATAGTGAGCAGATCCAATGGGTAGTATTCTGGATGTAGGTCACCGTTGATGAATCGTCAAACCTTGTTGCAAGTCATCCACATTTGAACAGAATGCGGGGATGCGAGCGGTTCGGTTGTGAGACTTCTGAGTCACCCGGTCAGGAATTCGATACGATCTGATTCTTCCGGACTACCGGAATACCTGACATCTTCCCACCCGATAGCCACTCGTCAGTTCGAAGAACACTGACTCTTTTCACAACTCATAGTCATCAACACTGCACCTTATCGAGGACGCCAGAATGAAATTTGCAATCTGCCACGAGCTTTATGAAAACGTCGACTGGGCCACACAATGCCGGCTCATGGCTGAGGCCGGATACAAGGGGATCGAAGTTGCGCCGTTCACGATCTCTCTCGATCTGCCCTCCGTCCCGATGTCAGTTTATGAAGGCATGCGAGAGGAGGCTGCAAGACATGGATTGGAAGTCATCGGCCTCCACTGGATGCTGGCCAAAACCACAGGTCTCTATCTGACCAGCCCTGACAGTGAAGTCCGCAAAAAGACGGCGGAATACCTGCGATTGCTGGCCAGAGTTTGTCGGGCACTGGGAGGTACCGTGATGGTCTTCGGGTCACCGTTTCAGCGAAACCTTTTGCCCGGGGTTACAGCACAACAAGCGGCAGATTTTGCCGTTGAGGTCTTCGAATCCGTGACTGACACCTTCGCAGAACAGCAGGTCGTGCTTTGCCTGGAACCACTCACCAGGAAAGAGACCGACTTCATCAACACATGTGATGACGCCATGGAGATCATTCAACGGGTTGATGATCCGACTGTAATGTTGCACCAGGATGTCAAAGCGATGTTGGGAGCAGAGACTGAATCGATCCCGTCATTGATCCATCGTCACAAAAATTTTTGTAAACATTTTCATGTCAACGACACCAATCTTCTCGGTCCGGGCATGGGTGAAACGGACTATCATCCGATCCTGAAGGCCCTTCTTGAGTCACGTTATGAGGGCTGGGTTTCGGTTGAAGTGTTCGACTACAAACCCGGCGCGCAGCACATCGCAGTGCAAAGTATCGAGTACATGAAACGCGTTCTGAATGACCTGCAGCAAGATGGAATTTCTGGCTGATCGACAAGTCTCACATCGCCTCAACACGTTACAAAAACACGATAAAAAACAGGTTTTTTGTAACAACAGCAGCGACGAAGTGGTTCATGACTCAACCGTTACTCAACGACCGGAGCAACTTGTTTTCATGTCCTGTCATGCCGACTCATCAGCGATGCAGGAGTCAGATTCATGAGGTCACACGGTAACCTTCAATGATCGAAAATGGTGCTCGTTATAGAGCCCATCATGATGCTCATCATCACTCTGCGCGAGCCTCGCAAAGTGTGATGATGAGTGCTCAAAAAAATGTTCTCACGAGCACGGGAAACCCGCGCATCAGTCTTGCGTTATTCAAACGATCACCTACGATTCCGATCACCAACAGCAGATTCGGTTGTTTGTTAATCGGATGCACGTAGCGAAGGAATCGCCTTACAGCGGACTTCAAGACGGTCATCAGCAAAGAAGGGAATCTGCATCATCTTTGTCATGGGGACATAGATGATCTGATGTTTTGGTCTGTGGTTGTTCCTGCTTGTTTTTAAGCCCGGTAAGCTTCGGCAGGACGGCCGCTCAAGTTCAATTTTTTTTGGAGGAACGTACAGTGGCAAAGAAAGCTGCAAAGAAGGCCGCAAAGAAGGCTGCAACCGCTAAACCAGCTGCTAAGAAGGCTGCAAAGAAGGCTGCAAAGAAGAAGTAGTCTTTATGACTCCTTCTGAGATCTTGCGACGGCTGGTAGTGCAAACTACCAGCCGTTTTTTGTTGCGCTGTTCAGCAATCACGGGCCGTCAATCCATCCGCTTCGCATGACATGGTTGTGCAATCCACTTCCCGATGTCTGCGCTGGCCTGAGCCATCATTGCCTTGAGCCATCATTGCCTTCCGCACGAGGATGCATGACGAGTGATGCCGCAACAAACTCGATGCCTTCTGAGATCACACACAGATAAACTTGCTCAGCGCGTTCGAAGCGACTCTTACCACAAGACTCAGTCTTCGATCCGCCTTCATCTGAAGATTGCTGATCTCACAAACGGACTCAGCGTGTATCGCGCAACATACTCACCAACTCTCTGTTTGCTTGATGAGTTCCTGAGTGACCGTCAACAGGATCAGCATGGGTTACTGCATGGTGTTTCACTGAAGACCTGATTTCTGTGCATCTCAACATCACGTTTCGCCTCGCGAGAGTGTTCCGCGAACGCTCGACAGAACGCCACGGAGGTGGCGTGGGTGAAAGCGAAAGAGGAATCCGGGGAAGTCATGCCCTGTTTGACTTTGGTTTCTGCAAACAATGTTTAGCATGCGTTTTTCCCGCCTTGTTTGCTGAATGACATTCATCCCGCCCCCATGAGTTTTCGTCAATGACTCGAAAAATCGATCCGCTCGTGTATTCCTCAATTCGCGAAGCCATTCTGGTGACCGGCATCTGGCTGGCCGCTGCGATATGGTCAATCTCCGTCTGCTACACCATGGGATATCACCGCGCGACAGATGACCTGAAACTAGTCCTGGGCTTTCCGGACTGGGTCTTCTGGGGAATCGTTATCCCATGGTCGACATGCACTGTCGTGTCCATCGTCTTTGGTCTGATCTTCGTCCGCGACGGAGATCTTGGCAAAGATATTGAAGACGCCGATGATCTTGGACTGGGAGGCTGATCTCGATGAATGCTCTGACTCAATTTGTAACCGCATCAAACATACTCGCTGCCGATGCCGCTGCTCCGCCAAGTGCAGGCTGGGGCGCGATGACGATGCTGATCCTCTTCATTGCGGGCTCAATGTGCATCGGCGTCTTCGCAAATATGACCACACAGAAGGGTGGCTTCATGAAAGGCTTCTTCCTCGGTAACCGAGGACTGGGAGCCTGGGCTTTGGCACTCACCGCAACCATTCAGAGCGGCGGAACCTTTATGGGATTTCCGTCACTCGTCTATTCCCACGGCTGGATTGTCGCGTTGTGGATTGGCAGTTACATGGTGGTGCCAATTACCGGGTTTGGCATTCTCGGAAAGCGATTGGCTCAACTCAGCCGACGAACGGGAGCGATCACTGTCCCTGATCTGTTTCGAACCCGCTTCAACAGCCCAGCCCTCGGTTTCACTTGTACTCTCTTCATCCTGCTCTATCTGTCATTCATGATGTTCGCGCAGTTTAAAGCCGGGGCGATCGTGATTCAGCTTGCATGGCCGAACGGCGGAGAGCTGTCGTTGTCAGAAGACGCGGTCTCTGTTTCGGAAACTCGCTATCACATCGGCCTGATAGTTTTTGCTGTCACGGTGGTGGGCTATACGCTGATGGGGGGATTCCTCGCAGCGGTCTGGACAGATCTGTTTCAAAGCCTGCTCATGTTTGTCGGAGTTGTCATTCTGCTGGTCGCATCCCTGAACGCTGCAGGAGGACTGGAGAATGCAACAAGGGTATCGGTGGCAAACACCGGGCCGGGGTTTGCCACAGGGCCAGGGTTCATTGCCGATGGATCGAGTCATGAGTTTCTGCCTTTATCTCTCGCTATCTCCTTCTTCGTCGTCTGGATCTGGGGAGGTGTCGGAGCGCCGGCCGGACTTGTCCGTCTGATGGCCAGCCAGAATACGAGCGTGATTCGTCGTTCGATCTATCTGCTCAGCATTTACAACATGGGTATTTATCTGCCGCTGATTGTCATCTGCGTTTGCGGACGCGCGTTGATCCCTTCACTGGATGGCAAGACGGACCAGATCATTCCCCGGATGGCGATTATGACCACAAGCCATTGGCCGGGAGGATCATTTGTCGCTGGATTGATTCTTGCCGCTCCCTTTGGCGCCGTTATGGCAACAGTCAGTTCTTATCTTGTGGTCCTGTCCTCAGGTGTTGTACGAGATATCTATCAGCGATTCATTGCACCGAACGCAGATCGCAATCAACTGCGTCGTGCCGCGTGGGGAACCATGATTGTTGCGGGGCTCATTTCGGTTGCCGTCAGTTGGTATCCAGTCACCTATCTTCAGGCATTCATCGTCTTCAGTACATCCGGAGCCGCAGCCACTTTTCTGGTCCCGGCCCTGATGGCCTGTTATTGGCGTCGTGCGACAACAGCCGGAATTTTTGCGAGCATGATCAGCGGGGCGATGACTGTTCTCGTGCTTTACCTGATTGGGATTCTGAATTTACTTCCTCACCAGGCGATCGGCGCGGCAACCGGCTTTCGGCCCTGGTATCTTTGGGGCTTCGACCCGCTGATCTGGGGCATATTGGTTTCCGGAACATCCGGAATCCTGATAAGTCTCATGACAATGCCGATGGATGAAGAACTTCTCTCAAGAATGTTTGATGAGCAACCCGAAGCTCCATGACCGCTGACCGAAGCTCTTCGTGCGAGACAAGTGTCGAGCTGCTGGTTTGACGTTCACGAACAGGCATCGCATCTCACGACTGGGTGCTGATTCATGGCATACCGCCAAGCCGCAGGAGACGGCACTCGTGGAGTTCATTCCCAGCGGCTCGGAGGTATGCAACAAATATCACCCAACGCGAGAGCATCTCACTGCATCTGCGATGATTCGCTCTACAGCATCCGTAAATGAAAGGCCGGCCTGTTGCAGAGCGGCCGCGAAACCGGCGTCGGGAGACAGGCAGGGGTTAGCGTTGACTTCAAGAATCCAGGGCTGCCCGTCGTTGTCGACTCTAAAATCAACACGAGCATAACCCTGCAGATCAAAGGCGCTCCAACAGCGACGTGCCAGGGCTTCAAGTTCATCTAACAGCGCACGGTCGGATAACGGAAACTCGAATCGACGCGGCGTATTAATGTACTCCATTGTCGACTCATCCCACTTGGCATCGTGCCCGACAATTCGAGGCTTCCCGGCGGCAAAATCAATGAACTCAATCTCCGCTGGTGGCAAAACATCCGGACCATCTCTCCCGGCAAGAAGACTAAGATTGAATTCCCGCCCGTCAATAAACTGCTCCGCAAAATGTGGAGTGCCAAACTGTTCAGCACGAGCAGCAATCAAGGATCGCAGTTTCTCCGTTGAGTGACGACCACACTCGACAACGCTGTCATCTCCCAGACCCAACGACGCGTGTTCGGCAATCGCTTTGACGATCGCTCTGTCAGGATTCCAACGTCGTTCATGAGCACCTCGCCAACAGTCGTCGCCACGCAGAGTGAGCCAGGCCGGTGTCGAGATCTCCTGATCCAGCAGGCGTTGCTTCGCCACAAGCTTGCTGGTCGTTGTCAACATTGCAAGACTTGAGGCGCCGGTGAAAGGAAGCCCCAGTGCTTCCAGAAAAACAGCAACAACCGGCATGAGGCGATCCGTACCGCCCAGAGATTCAGCCAGATTGAAAACAACATCGGGCTTAAACCGGATCAGAGCATCCCGGACAGGACCAAGATTTAACGAACAACTAAGCCGAAGCGACTCATGACCAAGTTGACGCAAAGATTCCTCAACGGCAACGCACTGCTTCAGCACGTCAAGCTCACCACTTGAGTCAGTCGCTGCAACCTGATTGTAAAGAACGACGATGCGCATAGGGACAAACTTCTCTGATTTCCGCAGAACGATTGCGTCCTGATTCAGATCAACGAAGAAACAGGATTCACTCATCCTGATTTATTGTCTCAAGAATGAAGCAGGACGATCATCGGGATTTATTCGGAGAGTTCAAATGACTTCGGTTTCGACTCGAATCCTGAATGCAGGCAATTCGTTAAAACACGGCCAATTTTGTACGCTGGGCCTGAAACCGGACCATAAGTCGTCAGGGAAGCCGGCTAAACCGTTCAAATCAGAGAGCCGATTCACCCCGTGTCGACAGTTTTAGGGCGGATTCGTTTCACGAAGCCCGGGAGTCGGACGTAAAATCGCAGGGAGACGACATTGCGCCTGGAGTATGGACCGATGACTGAACAAACACTTGATTGCCCTGCCTTGCACATCACCGAGACCACGGAAAACGTCTCTCTGGCTGAGACGTCACATTCGACGAACTCTCCTCGCTCATCAGATGGTGATGAGTTGGGTTCAGCCTCGCCCGAGAAACCCTCCATTGGTGCTTGGGGAGAATCTTCGGAAGGTGAAGATTTTGACTACATCCCCATCTCTCCATGGGCTCCGATTGCATTGTCGTTGGGACTGCTTGGGCTGACGGGATTCATTGGCATCTTTGGATTGTACGTTGCCTTCTTCGGGATTTTTATCGGGATTGCCGCGATCACCAGAATCCGTGCCTCCGCCGGCTCTGTCAAAGGGACGGGGATGGCTGCGTTAGGACTGGTGATGTCTCTTGCCAGTTTTACACTTGGTTCAGCAAAAATGGCTCATGCCTATACCACGGAAGTTCCTGAAGGCTTTGCTCGCGTAACTTTTCCCAAGGATATCTCTGATAAGCAGTTTGTTTTTGTCAACGGACATCGCAAACTACACCCGGATGTTGCAACTCTTGTGGGTCAAAAGGTTTACCTGAAGGGATTCATGTGGGCGACTCAGGAAACTGAAGGACTTACTCGATTCATTCTCCTGAAAGATAACGGGGAATGTTGCATGGGAGGAAAGCCAAAATCTCATGACTTCATTTTCGTGACACTGAAATCCTTTAATGATGGTGAACGTCCTCGGTTGTCTTATCGAGGTCCGGATCTTGAGGCCATCGAATTGTCTCCAGAGGCAAAAGAGAAACTTGGCGTTAACAACAAGTGGCAGCTTACAACGCCAGCGTATATTGGTATGGTAGCTGTAGCCGGAGTTCTGAAGGCCGATGTGAAGGCGGGCGAAGGCTCGCCATCGGAAGACTATGACTTTGCGCCCGTGTATTCCATGGAAGCGGAACTGGTAGAAGAAGCGTGGACACGATTTTAGGCCACGCATTGACAGGATGCAGATAGCCATGATCAATCGACGTACCACATCAGCACTGTTCCTCAGCCTTGCTGCAGCATCTTCAGGATGTGGAGAATCGCAAGACGGTTACGTCGATTTCGAAAGCACGAAGTCAGCGCCAACACAGCAGCCCGCTGCGCCGGCAGAGGATGTCCAGCCCAACAAGCCTGAAACGAAGGAAGTGCAATCCGTTACTCCCGTCAGTGCGGCATCAGAGGCAGAGAGCTCCCTTGTCCAACAGGCAGGGTCCGAGTCTGCAGCGCAGTCGGCAGCACCTGCGACGCCACCCGTCCTGACCTCAGAGCACTCCGGGCTCCAGGGACCTGCCGATGTACCTGTTGTTGAGAACATCGTGTCCGGCGAAACACGAAAGATAGAGCTGCTGATTCCGGAGAAACGTCTGCGGAAAGAACGAGGAACCTCAGCCGTCAGAGTTTCGTTTGATGACATTGATCTGCTCAAAGTCCTCAATATGGAACCCGTCCCGGTGAATGCCGTGGAGTATTTCCCGGAATGGCTAAAGGCTCTGGACGGTAAACCGGTTCGGATCCGCGGCTATATGTATCCGACCTTTGAGTCGACCGGACTAAAATCATTTGCATTCGTCCGAGACACAGGGATTTGCTGTTTTCAGCGTAAGCCCAAGATATACGACATCATTGGGATTACAATGGCCGAGGGCGTCACGGCGGACTACATGGAACTGCGACCGTTTGACGTGGAAGGAATTTTCCACATCGACCCGCAGGTCGACGCCAACGACCTGTCTCGGCTGTACCACATCGACAATGCTCGAGTGCTGGAATAACGAACGACCTCCCATGCCAGATGATCACTTCCGGTCGGAGATCATCGTTGAGACCAGGAAGACAATTGTGATTCAACTCCGTGCTCACATAGTCGTGCATTCGTAGTCTCGCGAGGTATCATCTCGGAGTTTTGAGACTTGCTCTCAAGATCGGTTCCTGATATCTCCGGACGCTTGCAACTGTTGATTTCCGGACGTGGTCGGTATGATGGGATAACGTCTGACCGCTGCTAAACATGTTGTCGCAGTGCTTCGAGATCCCGCCGGAAAGTCCCTCCCATGCGAATGCTACCTCTGCTGGCTATGTTGTTGATGGCTCTCGTTTCTGCATCTGCAGAAGCTGCTTTCTGTCCGTTCTGCGATGCCCCGACCCTGGTCATGGCTGAACAAATTCAGCAGTGCGATCACCTCGTTCTGGGGAAATGGATCGGAGGAGAAAAAGCAACGGCAGTTAAGGGCGGGACCTCGAAGTTTGAAATTGTCGAGATTGGCTTCTCAACCGGTGATAAGTTTAAGGTCGGTCAGATTCTCGATATGCCGCTTTATGTGGCCGGCACCGAGACAGCTCGATACACGTTGATGGGACCTGAAGAGCGTCTTGAAGATTGGCATGCCCCGGCAGAAGTTTCGACGGACGCGTGGCAGTATCTTTCGAAGATGCCATCACCGGTAACGGATCCCAAAGCCCAGACCGAACGTCTGATGTACTTTCTGCCGTACTTCGAACATTCCGACTTGCTGGTGTCGAACGATGCGTTTGCCGAATTTGCAGCAGCTCCTTACGACGTGATCGTGCCGCTGAAGGACAAGCTGCCTCGCGAGCAAATTCTGCAATGGCTGGTCGATTCAAAAACTCCGGTGACACGAATTGGCTTTTACGGATTGATGGCCGGGCTGTGTGGTCAGACTGACGATGCAGCGTTATTGGAAAAGAAAATCCTGATTCTTGATGCCGACTTCCGTCTGGGGATTGAGGGCGTGATGGCGGGATACCTGCTGATCCGTGGTGAAGAAGGCCTGAAGGTTCTGGAAGATGCCAAGATGCGAACCAAAGTCGCAACTGACGCCAAAGGAAAAGAGATTCCGCTTCCGTTCAGCGAAACCTACGCCGTCATGCAGACCCTGCGATTTATGTGGACTTATGAGCCAGATCGGATTCCGAAAGACCGACTAAAGCAGTCGATGCATATTCTTCTTGATCGTCCTGAACTGGCCGACCTTGTGATTACGGACCTCGCGCGATGGAAAGACTGGAGTATTCAGGATCGCCTGATTGCTCTGTACGACGACAGGAATTTTGAGATTCCTGCAATCCGCCGAGCCATCGTGCGTTACGTCATTCAGTGTAGTCGTGATGTCGGTGAGCCAGCGGCTGACGGTACGACTGCGGCTATTCCCGAACACGCGGTCAAAGCTCTGGCCAATCTGAAGGTGCTGGAAGAGAAGGACCCCAAAACCGTTGGGGATGCAAAACGCTATTTGATCAAGTAGCGATGTAAGCCTGATCAACGGGACGTCCAGGGCCGAGTTTCAGAATTTTGCGGTCAGATCAGAATTCCTGAATAAATCCTGCCGCATGGTGCGTGTAATCCGAGTCGAGCGCTAAATCAAACGTCGGGAACCCATTGTTGAATAGTCGAAAGACTGTTTCGCATTGAACTTCTGGAGACAGTTTGGTGACTGGCGAAGCAGTGACCGTGAAAACTCAGGCATGGAAAGCGTCTTGCGCACTGAACTTGAGCAGCTTTACCGAAAGCATCGTCAGTCACTGTTTTCAGTGGCGTTGACCGTGACGGGCTGCTCCAGCATGGCGGAAGACGCAGTGCAGGAGGCATTTGCGCGACTATTTCAGAAGGCAGAACCTCCTGAGGGCAGCCTTGCGTCATACGTTTTTGCGGCTGTGCGAAATGCGGCGATTGACTGTCGGCGTCGACAACAGCATCAGCGATCCATCACTGAATCGATTTTTGCTTCGGGCGGTTCTGATTTACATTTGTCCGATATTTCAACGACTGCGAATCAAAACGATGAAACGGAGTCACTGAAAAGTGCGATTGACCAACTGGACGAGTTGAGTCGTCAGATTGTGGTCATGAAGATTTTCTCTGAGCTGACGTTTGAGGAAATCGCCGGAGTGCTGGAATTACCATCGGCAACAGCGGCCACTCGATACCGTCGAGCCATCATGAAGCTGGAAGAAGAATTAAGGAGAAGCTCATGAGTGAACTGGAACTGAGAATTCGGGCTTTGTCTTTGCGTACACCCGATCATTCTTTGGATGATCGAATCCTTGCAGCCCTCCGGCAGTCCGATGTGACTCAATCCACGGAATTATCCACTGTGGAGAAGGCGATCACTCCTGACAACGTTGGGGTTTCTCCGGCGCTGAACACGAATCGTCGCGGTACGGTCGTCACCTCCGGCTGGATCGTGGCGTCGGTTTCCATGCTGATTGGAACCGTAGTGGGAAACTCCCTGCCGTCGATCAGTTCACTACAAGCACAGCGAGACGCGTCCATGAATGCGGACAAAATGGCGAGGATCGTTGGGTATGGACGCAGGGAATCGGCCAATGGATCTGCGGAACCGCGATTATCCGAAACGGGTGATTCGACCGTGACAGGGAACGTGCGAGTCGGTTCCGGCCCAGGCCCTTCTCAGATCGTGGAATCGATCTGGATCTCCCCCACCGCCGCTGCTGTGGCGTGGGAACAACAAACCGGCCAAATCTTCAATGTCGTTAATCATGTCAGCGAACGCCGTTTTGATATGTGCCGTGAGTGCCATCGCGTTGGCGGTTGATTTTGGAAGAACCGCTGAACTCCGTGAAATTCGTGTCTCACTCGCCTAGAATGGGGAGTTCAATGATTCTGGCAGTTTGCCGTTGCCGGCCACGGACAGGCAACTGTTGATATGGGTTTCGCTCCGGGCGGTGCGGATGCCCTTCACGGAACATCTGGACATTTTGTTTCTCCGACCGGACCTGAACAACGCCCGTCACTGACTGCCCCATTTTAACTCCTGCCTCGTCCCACCTTCGATTTGATCCATGAAAAAGCTGCCCCTGTACATCACACTTTTCCTCTTCACTCTTTCCGGTTGCGGCAGCAGTTCGGACATCCGTGAATATGAGGTCGCACGGGAAGACGAAAAGGTTCTCACATCGGATCTTCTTCGTGATCAGTTTGAAGCGGTTCCATTTCGCTGGGAAGTCCCGAAGGACTGGGTTGCGGCTCAGAACGATCAGTTCAGTGCGTTTGCCTGGACTGCGGGGCCGTCGGATGCGTCTGCTCGAGTTACGGTCAGCGATCTGCCCGGAACTGCTGGAGTCGAGCCGCAGTTTGTGCGATGGCGAGGACAGTTGCAGCTTCCGGAAATTGATCCGGCCGAGATGATGAACGATGTCGAGACGCTGACGCTGAAGGGACTAACCGGCCAATGGATATCGATCAAGGGTGATACGGAAACGATCCTTGGCATGATTGCCAGTTACAAAGACAAGTTATGGGTCTTCAAGTATCGGAGCTCGAATTCTACGGCAGAAGTTCAACGAGCCGCCTTTCGAAGTTTTTGTGAATCACTCAACGTTGAATAAACTGCTCGGACCAAAGATGGAAGAGAGTATCAACTCCAGCCATTAACGAAACATACGAGTCACTCGTGCCCCAAACACGATAATAAATCAGAGGAAACCGTCATGTCTTCAACTACATTGCCTGGTGATCTTTCGTCCGGTCGAAAAGACGGCGAAGCATTTCCGCAAGAACTTGAAAACTCCTTGATGACCGCGATACGAGCGTTGGCTTCTTTGAAGCTGACGTGCGTGCTGTTCATCCTGGCAATGTTCATTGTATTCGTCGGCAGCCTGGCACAGGCTCGTCGAGACGTCTGGCAAGTCATGGCAGAGTACTTTCGGACGTACATCGCATGGATTCAGGTTCGAGATCTTTTCCCTCCGTCGATGTTTGGTGACCAGGGAGACAAGATTGCGGACAGCCTCGGTATCTTCGGAAAGATTCCTTTCCCCGGAGGCTGGACGATCGGCTGGATCATGCTTGCGAATCTCACGACAGCTCATGCACTAAAGTTTCGCGTTCGCGCGGAAGGTCTGAGATTGGCAGCCGGGATCGGCCTTGTAGTTGTCGGCCTGATCCTGACGGCTGGTGTCGTCATTACGGGCAACATGCAGACAGGGGTGGAGTACGGTGACACGGTGTTAGGCCCCGGACAAATTTGGTATCTCCTCCTGAGCGTTCTTGGTATCTCGGGACTGGCAGCTCTGGCCACAGCGATCCTTGCCAAAGCCAGTTCAAAGCTGACTCGAGGCGTCATGCTGTTGATCGCGGTGTCATTGATCGGAGTCCTGCTTTACTTCGTGCTCGGCGGTGAAAAAGCACGTCTTAACCTTTCTTCCATGAGAATTCTGTGGCAGCTTCTCAAGGGCGCTGCGTGTTCCCTGGTTCTGCTGTTGGGGTCTAACCTGCTGTTCGACAAACGCGGAGGCATCGCGTTACTGCATTTTGGTGTCGCGATGCTCATGATCAGTGAACTTCAGGTCGGTCTGCTGGCCAAGGAGAACATGCTGTCGTTGGTGGAAGGAGAAACATCGGGGTTCATCCGAGATATCCGCGAACGTGAACTGGCTATCATCACGCAGAAAACGGATGGCAAAGATCAGGTCCTTGTGATTCCCGAAGAGCGATTGCTGAAGGCAGCGACAGCAGCTCCGGAGAAATCAGACGAAGCGGCGATTTCACCGCCAGCCCCCGGTCAGGTTATCAGCCTTCCCTCCTTGCCATTTGATGTAGTTGTCCGTGAGTTTCAGCGCAACAGTCGATTGCGAGGCTTGATTCCTGGTGACAAATTGCGAACTGATGCCGGCTTGGGATCGTTTGCTGCTCCCGAACGACTTGAGCCCGTCACAGGGATGGATGACTCACACGATCAAAGCGCCATTTATATCGACGTGGTGAGCCGCGATGGCGGAAAAGTCCTGCAAACGATGCTGGTGGCTCAGAACGTCAGCGAACTGCGCGGCGCGCCGCTCGCGGAGAAAGCCACGGTTGATGGCAAGGACTACTTCTTCTATCTGCGATTTCAGCGCAACTATAAACCTTACGAGGTCAAGCTGGTTGATGTCAGCCGCACGAATTACGTCGGGACTGCGACCCCGCGTGACTATCGGTCAGAGATTGAAATCACCAATCCGAATGATGGATCTACAGACAAGTTTACATTGTGGATGAACAATCCTCTGCGGTACAAGGGTGAGACATTTTATCAGTCGGGCTTCCAGGCACTCGAAGACGGAAAGGAAGCGTCGACAATATCGGTCGTGAACAACACTGGCTGGATGTTGCCCTACATCGCCTGCATGATTGTGTCCTTTGGCATGTTTGCTCAGTTCGGACAGACTCTATTCAGGTTCCTTGATAAAACAGAACGGACAGCAAAGAAAGTTTCTCCAGAAACAAAGACGTCAGGCGTTGGCTCCCCAAGTCTCCTCGATCGTCCGGGATTTGCACCAGCAAAGGTCGCAGATGCTGCATTGGTGACGAATCCGGAGAAGCCTTCCCTGATTGAATCTCTCTGGATTCCTCTGGTTATCGCGTTGATTTTTGCGGCGTGGCTGGGAAGTAAGGCTCGCCCTCCAAAAGAAGATCCGAACACCATGAATCTGTATGGCTTCGCACAATTGCCGATCGCATGGAGCGGCCGTGCTCAGCCGATCGATTCGGTTGCTCGAACACAATTGCTTGTGAATTCCCACAAGTCTGGATTTGAAGGGGAGCTTGAGTCGGCGGAGCTGGGTGAGCCGAAGCAACGGAAGAAAATCCTGACTGAGTTCAGTAAAGCATGGCCCAATGCACCGGTGGCAGAACTGGAGAAGTTCGAGGGTTCATATACCGAGTGGATCGAAAAGATGGCCATGGTCAGTTCCTCTGGAAAAGACGCAGTGGAATCAAGAATGCGTTCCCTGATGGTACGTCGTCGGCCCGCTGTACAATGGTTGCTGGATGTCGTCAGCCGACCGGAAGTGGCCGCTCGTCATCGAATCATCAAGATTGATGATGATCAGGTTTTGTCATTGCTGGGTCTGGAAAAACGCGGTGGGCTCACCTATTCGATGGTTGAGATCCAGAAGAACATCAAAGAGCTGGATTCAATTCTGCAGAAGGCTCGCCAGAAGCAGCGTGACAAGCAGGAAAACTCACTGACGACACTGGAGCGTCGAGTCTCGGGATTGTTCGAAACAGTGAGTCGGATTGATCAGCTTTCGCAGATGTTCCTGATGCGGAACTCAGACAGTCTACTGGGCTCTTACATCGACTGCTGGCGAATTCTGCGGCTGTTGGGGAACGAGCCCGCAGTGATGGCCGTTCCAACCGGATCGAGTGACGAACAGCGATCGTGGGAAACTCTGGTCGGCGCAAATGCTGTGCGTCAACTGAACGAGCAGATGAAGCAAAATCAGCTCTCAACGTGGGACGAGTTTAACGCCTATATGCAGGACAAGTTGCCTCAGGAGCTGGTCACTAAGTCAGTGATTGGCAGCTACAAAATCCTGGGTGGCGGCAGCGGAGAAACTCAGCAGGAAACAACGGATGGAAAGGTCATACAACAACGAGCTGCAGAAGCTATTGCACGCGTCGATGACACATTTCTGAGACAAATTCTCGGGCTGATCTCTGCTGCCGAATCGGGCAGCACGGCAGAACAAATTGCCGCCGCCGTTCCTCCGGAAAAGGCTCGCGAAATCGCATCAGAACGTATTTCTTCAGAGTTATTTGAAGTCTTTTCTGTCATCTCAGAAACAGATCCGCAGGACAAACGTCTGCTGGAGATTCGCACAAAGTTGCAGAAGCTGGGTTCGGATGATGCCCCGGCTCTGGCAAATGCGATGAATGTCGAGTTGGCAAAACTTGTGTGGGACGATCTTCACAAGAGAGCAGCCCACCTGCTGCCCGGCGGAGAGTGTTCAGACACCTTCGATAAGACGTCAGGCTACGTCGCGACGCTGCTGAAAACATGGCAGAATGGCGACGTTGAGGGATTCAATACCGCAGTCAGCAGCTACCGCGAAATGCTCGACTCCGGAACTGTTCCTCATGTGAACATGGCAACCGTTCGAAAAGAAGCCTGGTTCAACTTCTTTGAACCCTTTATGCAGGCCACATATCCATATGTCATGGTGATCGTGTTCTCGTTTATGGGCTGGTTGTTTCTTGGCACAACACTTCGTCGCACGAGTCTGTTCCTGCTGGTTCTGGCCTTCGCTCTGCATTCCCTGGCGCTGATCATGCGTATGCAGATTTCCGGACGCCCGCCGGTCACCAATCTGTATTCGTCTGCCATCTTTATTGGATGGGCAGTTGTGATTGCCTCGTTCGTCGTAGAGCTGGTCATGAAGAACGGTATTGGCAATATTCTGGGAGCGTCTGTTGGTGCAGGCTCACTGGTCATCGCCCATTATCTGGCGCGAGATGAAGGAGACACTCTGGGCGTGATGCAGGCGGTTCTGGATACGACGTTCTGGTTGGCAACTCATGTGGTCTGTATCACACTGGGATATGCGGCTACGTTCCTCGCGGGATTCATAGGGCTCTTCTACTGTGTTCAGGCGATTCTCGGGCGATCACTCGCTCCCGGCGGGAATGCATCAACATTTTCGGCGGAACTCAAGGACTGCGGAAAGCTGGTCTATGGGACTCTGTGCTTTGCGTTGTTCTTCAGTCTGGTTGGCACCGTTCTTGGCGGACTTTGGGCTGACGATTCGTGGGGACGATTCTGGGGCTGGGATCCCAAGGAAAACGGAGCCATGCTGATAGTCCTCTGGAATGCCCTGATCCTGCATGCTCGGTGGGACAAAATGGTCAACGATTATGGTACGGCCGTGTTAGCTATGATCGGCAATATTGTGACAGCATGGTCATGGTTTGGTGTTAACGAACTGAAGGCCGGACTTCATACCTATGGATTTACCGAAGGCCGGTTGCTCGCACTTGGGATCTTTGCTGGCGTGCAGTTAGCGTTGATCATCGGGTTTGCCATGTCGTCCAAACTGGCCCAGCGTCGGATGTTAACCACTAAGTAACTGGCACTTTCAATGGGGAACCACTGAAAAGTGTCCTGGCCTCCATCGTGGCGAGGGCTGTTTCTCCTGTTCATCCTCGCAGAAACATTGGAGATCTATTGAAGGATCTGTTGAGCTTTCATGTCTGAACCGCTTGCCTGGATCAACGGACTTCTGCAGCCATTTTCTCAGACAGGTCTTCCTGTCTGGGATCTTGGCGTTGTGGCCGGCGCGGCGGTAACGGAGATGGCTCGTACCTATCATCATCGACCGTTTCGACTGGATCAGCATATTAGCCGGCTGACAAATTCGCTCAGCGCGTTGGGGTTTCCTCGGCGTTGGAGCAGTGAGGAACTAGCCACGGCGGCGCAAGAGATAATTCGACACAATGCCGCACTGATTTCGAAGAACCAGGACCTTGGTATCGTGCTGTTTTCGACAGCCGGTTCGAACCCCACTTATCTGGCTGGTCTTGCTGATCAGTCGACAACGGTGATCCACACATTTGTGCTGCCATTCCAATTGTGGTACCCCGGTCTTCAGCATGGCGTGCGGCTGCGAATTCCCGATGTTCGACAGATTCCTGATGACTGCTTTCCAGTAGAACATAAGGTTCGGAACCGACTGCATTGGTGGCTGGCCGATCAGCAGGCTGCCAGGCTTGAACCGGGAAGTAAAGCATTGCTGCTTGATCATGCCGGATTCATCACCGAGACCAGCACATCGTGTTTCTTCTTCGTTCGTGACGGAAAGATCTCTACGCCCGATCGAGGAATCCTGAAGAGTCTCAGCTCTGAGATAGTTGAGGAACTGGCGTCGGTTCTACAAATCCCATTTTGTCGGCGGCAGATTTCTGCTGATGAGTTATTGTCGGCCGACGAAGCATTTCTATCATCAACTCCGGTCGGCCTGCTGCCCGTGAGCCATATCGACGGCCGACGATTCGAGATCTCTCAGCCAGCGTCAGTTTTTTCGAGATTAATGGCGAAGTGGGAAACGCTGACCGGGCTGAATCCGGCTCAGCAGATATTGGATGCAGGGACCTGATACGGAAAGCAGAATTCTACAAACCAGACATTAACGCGCTCCGGCTGATGGCAGCCCCGGGATTGCTCGTTGCATCAGCGGAAATTCCGGGACTTCGAATCGATCTGCGCCAGCATCTTGCTGACATCATCCAGTCGCTCACAAACCACATGGATGACATCGCCTTCTCGTTGCAAACGGCCTGTCGCGAGAATAACTGATGCAAAACGCGCGGTCTGACGGAAGTGCTGCCAAACGGATGGGTACACAACCAGATTGGCAATTCCTGTCTCATCTTCCAGCGTTACAAATGTGATGCCGCTGGCAGTAGACGGACGTTGACGCATCAATACCAAACCGGCCACTTTGACTCGACGATCCGGCTCCAGTTCACTCAGCTGCTCTGACGTGACGGCCTTCAGCAGGATAAGCTGCTCACGAAGAAAACTCACGGGATGTTTTCGCAGCGTCAGGCCAGCCGACGAATAATCTTCTACCACTTCTTCCTGAGCCGACATCTCTGGCAGCTCCGGAGATGGCTCGTCAACGGCAGGAATTCGTTCGTCGTCAAACAAGGGAAGACGATCGCGTGACGGTAAGGATTTCCAGTAGGCACTCCTGCGATCAATCTCAAGTGAAGCAAACGCATCGGCACGAGCCAGTAATTGCAGGACAGACCGACTGAGTTGTGTGCGACGCGCAAATTCCTCCAGTGAGCGAAACTGACCACCGAGTCGCCGCGCGTCTTCGATCGTCCTTGCATACTCTTCCGAGAAACCTCGCAGCAGACGAAACCCAAGCCGCAGGGCATGAGACTGATCACGATGCGAAAATGGGGATTTACCAGGATCTACAGGTTGCTTCTGAGCTTCCAAAGTGCAGTCCCAGTCACTGGCATTTACGTCAGTCGGAAGGAGCATGACTCCATGCTCGCGAGCATCGCGAACAAGTTGTGCGGGAGCATAAAACCCCATTGGCTGACTATTGATCAACGCAGCGGCAAAGACAGCCGGGTAATAGCGCTTTATCCACGATGACACATAAACCAGCAGCGCGAAGCTGGCGGCATGAGATTCCGGAAACCCATACTCTCCGAAACCGCTGATTTGCCTGAAGACACGTTCGGCGAATTCACCATCGTATCCTCGTTCGATCATTCCCTTCACCAGCTTTTCATGAAATTTCGCAATAATACCCGTCTTCCGCCACGCCCCCATCGCGCGGCGAAGCTGATCGGCTTCTCCCGGAGTAAACCCGGCTGCCACTATCGCCAGACGCATCGCCTGTTCCTGAAAGATCGGGACTCCCAAAGTCTTGTGGAGCACTGACCGTACGGCCGCGTTGGGATACTCAACCGGCTCTTCTCCAGCACGACGCCGCAGATAAGGATGAACCATGTCCCCTTGAATCGGTCCCGGACGCACGATCGCGACTTCGATCACCAGGTCGTAGAAGCAATGAGGCTTCAATCGTGGCAACATGCTCATCTGCGCGCGACTTTCGATCTGAAACACGCCAACCGTATCGGCCGCGCTGACCATATCGTAAACCTGAGGATCCTCTGACGGCACATTCGCCAAAGTTAACTTGCGACCGTGATGTTTCTGAATCAGATCGAACGCTCGTCGTATACAGCTCAGCATTCCCAGCGACAGACAATCAACTTTCAGCAATCCCAGTGCATCGAGATCGTCCTTGTCCCATTGAATAACCGTTCGCCCCGGCATGGACGCATTCTCAATGGGGACTAGCTCGCTCAGAAGTCCGCGTGACATCACCATGCCACCGGAATGTTGCGAAAGATGTCGGGGGAATGTCAGCAAAGAATTCAGCAGTTCCAGCAGCCGACGTCCCAGTTTTGATTCGGGATCCATTCCTCCTTCGCGCATTCGCTCCGGGAACAATTCCGCGCGATCAACATGTTCCATCTGTCCGGCCAATTTGTCGATTCGATCGTTCGACAGAGCAAGCGCTCTGCCGATATCACGAATTGCCGAGCGTGGGCGATACGTGATCACAGCTCCAGTCATTCCCGCCCGATCACGACCATAGCGATCGAAAAGATACTGAAGCACTTCCTCTCGACGCTCGTGCTCAAAATCCACGTCGATATCCGGCGCTTCATTGCGTTCTCGACTGACGAATCGCTCGAATAAAACATCAATGCGGCTGGGATCGACTGAGGTAACTCCGAGGCAAAAACAGACCACAGAATTTGCCGCCGAGCCGCGTCCCTGACACAAAATCCCGCGTTCACGAGCAAAGCGGACCAGATCATAGACCGTCAAAAAATAGGCTTCGTAATGGAGTTCTTCGATCAAAGTCAGTTCATGCTGGATCAGATCGCGAATCTTCGGCGGGACACCTTCGGAATATCTCTTCGCCGCGCCGGCCCATGTGAGTCCGGCCAGATGTTCGATCGGAGAGACACCTGTTGGAATCAATTCTTCAGGGTACTCATAACGAAGTTCATCGAGGGAGAAGCGGCAACGGTCGGCGACTTCAAGAGTTCGCTCAATCAGATCCGTCCGGCCACCGAACAATTCGCTGAGTTCGCTGCCGGACTTCAAATGGCGCTCGCCGTTTTGAAATAATTCATGCCCCAGCGACTGAAGCGACTGTGAGCAGCGAATGGCGGTAACAACGTCATGTAGTGCGCGACGCCGGGCGACATGATAATGCACATCATTCGCAGCCAAGATCGGGATACGACATGTCACTCCTTGCTGCAACCAACGCTGCAACAGGATTTCATCCGCCGGACCGTTATGAAGTTCCGCCAGACCGTAACAGCGATCAGAAAAAATTTCTCGAAGCTTGAGGAGATCATCGTCTGCAACGGTGCAGGACACCTCCGGCTGAAAGCGGCGTTCGAATCGCAGACGCGTTTCCGTACTCAGAGGAACACAACAGATGAGTCCGTCGGCATGTTCGGCAACGTCGCTCACAGTCAGCCGACATTCTCCTTTGGGTGCGCGACGACGGCCAACGGTGATCAATCTCGAAAGCCGACCATAGGCCGCTCGATCTGAAGCCAGTAGAACCAGAGCAGGGCCATCCGACGGAACGATTTCCGCACCGATCAGGAGCCGCAACCCCGCTTCTTTTGCCGCCACATGAGCCCGGACTACTCCCGCGAGGGAATTTCGATCCGTGACCGCCAATGAGTGAAGTCTCAGTTCCTTCGCTCGCGCAGCAAGTTCGTCAGCGTGGGAAGCCCCCTCAAGAAAGGAGTAATTTGTACGACAATGCAGTTCGGCATAGGGCAGGGAAGGTTCCAGTTCCGCTTGCAAAACACTGTCGTCGGAATGCGTCACAGCAGAGAAAACGTCTGCAGGATGACTGGACGTCAGGCGTTGTCGGCGTTTTGACGGTGGAGGATCTGGCATCTGCGAAGTGTAAGAGACATGGACGGCGTTGTGGAAGATCCCGCAATAACCGGTATACTTCTCGGTTCTGATGATGATTCGCCGGCTCTGAAAAGGGTACGGTGAGAGAAATGTTTGATTAATGGTTCTTCAGGAACAAAGTCATGGCGATCCCTCAAGTTGCACCCGGGAAAACTCGGATTGGCTGGATTGGAACCGGAGTTATGGGATCCAGCATGTGCGGGCATCTCATGAATGCGGGCTTTTCTGCGACCGTCTATTCTCGAACTAAGCAGAAGGCCGAAGCCCTGATTTCTCGGGGAGCGACATGGGCCGCGACTCCGAAAGAGGTCTCTCAGAATTCAGACGTGATCTTTTCCATCGTGGGATTTCCGGCTGACGTGCGAGAAGTCATGCTGGGAGACCAGGGGGCTCTGGCAGGGGCAAAGCCGGGAAATGTTTTGGTTGATATGACAACCAGTCAGCCATCGCTCGCCATCGAAATCCACGAAGCCGCAAAGCTTGCGGGTGTGCATAGCGTGGATGCTCCAGTTTCCGGTGGAGACATCGGTGCTCGCAATGCCGCTCTTTCGATTATGATTGGTGGAGACGCAGACGTCGTAAGTTCTTTGCAGCCGATGTGGGAAGCCATGGGCAAGACCATCGTGCATCAGGGACCAGCGGGTTCGGGACAACACACGAAGACAGTCAACCAGATCCTGATTGCAACAGGCATGATCGGTGTTTGTGAAGCGCTGCTTTACGGATACAAGTCCGGGCTGGATCTGCCAACCGTTTTAAAGTCGGTCTCCAGCGGTGCTGCGGGAAGCTGGTCGCTGTCAAATCTGGGACCTCGCATCATCGACAACAACTTCGATCCCGGTTTCTTCGTCGAGCATTTCATCAAGGATATGGGGATTGCTCTTGAGGAATCACGACGCATGGGGCTTTCCCTGCCGGGTCTGGCCCTTGGTCAACAACTTTACCTGGCGGTGAAAGCGCAGGGATTTGGCCGGAACGGGACTCATGCGTTAATGCTGGCACTGGCCAGTCTTTCCGGGATCGACTGGCGAAAACGGGGCTGATTCGTTTGCAGGTTGCAACTGAAGGCCGTAGAAACATCGGCTGAATGTCTTTTCAGGTGGGTCCTCACCAGCACACGCGGTGTCAAAGCGATTGCTGGTATCAATGCGGTTCAGGTTGGAGCCGCAATTAGAAGTCAATTAGGTTTTCTCTCAGAGTTTTTCGCACAAAGAATTGAGTCATGGCAAGACGTGGTGAATTGTTTTCGGGACTGACAGTGGCCCTTGTGACGCCGATGAACAGCGACGGCTCGCTGAACGAGAGCATGCTGAAAGCTCTTGTGGACTTCCACGTTGAAGCCGGAACGGATGGTTTGGTTCCGGTCGGCACAACAGGCGAAAGTCCGACTCTGTCACATGACGAGCATGAGCGAGTAATTGCGATTACATGCGATCATGCGGCCGGACGAATCAAAGTCATGGCGGGCACAGGATCGAACAGCACAGCAGAAGCTATCCGCCTGACGGCTTCGGCAAAGCGTGCCGGTGCCACTGGCGCGTTGATGGTCGCACCTTATTACAACAAACCGACACAGGAAGGCTTCTTTCAGCACTATCGCGCGGTTGCCGAGCATGTTGATCTTCCGATTGTGCTGTATAACATTCCGGGGCGAACTGCCAAGAATATGGAGCCTGAAACAATCTGCCGGATTGCGGATACCTGCCCGAGTGTCGTGGCAATCAAGGAATCAACAGGATCGATGGACCAGGCGTCTCAGATTCTTGCCGCGTCCGATCTGACGGTGCTTTCCGGCGACGACAGCCTTACGTTGCCATTGCTGGCGCTGGGCGGCAGCGGTGTTGTTTCTGTGGCAGGAAACATCGTTCCTCAGGACGTAAAGGCGATGGTAACCGCATTTCAGACCGGCAACATTGCTAAAGCACAGGAGTTGCACCACAAGCTATTCCCGCTTTGCCGCGACATGCTTGGGCTTTCAACGAACCCAATTCCTGTAAAGGCAGCCATGAAACTTTTGGGGCGTGATTGCGGTGAAGTTCGCCTGCCGCTGACTCCACTGACAGATTCTCAGCTTGCAGCACTTCGTACAACACTGCAACGCTACGGACTGCTCAACGTCTGACGAAGACAAAAGCCGCTGGAACTTTGGTTTCGGGCGGCTTTTTAAGTTTCCCGGGATACGGAGGAGAGGACGTCGCGAGTTGTCCGCTCCGAATACGTGTGAGTACAATCAACAGAATGCGGAAGCAATTGAGCCAAGGTGTGTTGAGGCACTGCAGTTATCGCAAGGCCAGATCGCCAGTTTTATGCTCGAAGTCATTTCCCGATTTTCAGTTGTCGCCGAGGGATGAGGTATGAGCGGTTTTTCGTTCGAGAATCACTCTTCGTATTTCCACCTTGAGTTTACAAACGAACTCCTCAACATGCCGTGGGAGCAGATCGAAGGAGCGACTAATCGTGTTCTGGAACTCATCCAGAAATCAAACATCGGCAGTGTCGTCGTGATTGCCCCGACGCTAACTCGGCTGCCAGACGGGCTTCTTGCGAGTCTGCTTCGAATTTGGAAATCATTGGACTCGCGAACCCGGAATCTGATTTTCGTCACTGAGAGCGACGCGGTGAAGGAATCTTTGCAGATCAGTGGACTACTTGAACATTGGCGTATCATGCCGTCTCGCGCGGCAGCACTGGCATTTTTGAAATTGGAAGACACCGGCGAACTGGACTTGGTGAAGCCCGGGGAGAAGCCTTCAAAGAGCTTATCGACCGATATGAAGCAATCAGTATCGACGGAGCCGTTCCCTTTTGAAGCTCACAAGAGATACAACGCGATTCAATGCGACCCACTGCTTTCGAAACTGTCGTGGGCTGACCTTGAAGCTGCCGTGTCGGCCGCGATATCAAACTTTGAACTTGCTGCGGCCCCCAATCTGTTACTGGATCTTTCACGTCTGACGTACATCAACAGCGGTGTCGTGGCGGGACTTGTTCGGCTCTGGAAAGCGACTCAGAAACGGCAGGGGCAGTTCTCGGTCGTCAGCCCCCATGAGGACGTGACTTTGGTGCTGAAGACTTCCGGACTTGCTCGCGTCTGGACAATCACAGATACCAGAGAAGAAGCGGCTTATTCGTTGGGTGTGTCAGAGTCGGCTCTTGTGGAAAAGCGAGAGAGAACTTTACTCGTTTCCGTCTCAGTCCCATTCTCGATTGTCGCCGCGTTAGCACTGATTCCGATGTTCCTGAAGCGTGAGACGGTACTGGGGGTTAACTCACAGTTGGCCGCATTGCTGTTAGGATCTGCCGCATTGACGACTGGATTGATCGCCCTGATTAAAGAGGACGGTATACGTCGAAAGCTGGCAGCCGGAGCCGTGTTACTGAGCATCATGGTTCTGTCAACGCTGGTGTTTCGAGGTAACCCGATCAGTGTTTTTCGATCACTTCGAGATTTTGCACCAAAGCAGGAAAAAGCGAGCACCGTTAAGCCAGTCTCAGCAAAGTAGTTCGAATCCTCTTATTGTGGCCGTTCCCCATGAATACCGAAGATGCGTCACCAGGATCGTCCGGTTCTCAACTTGAGTCACGCACTCCTCTTCCTGCATCACGCAAAGAAACGCGTCTCGGGAATTCTGCTTTAGCTGCAGAACTCTCAGAACTACTCAGCGTTGTTGAGCCATCGTCACTCGTTAACGTCATTCTGCAGCGAGGCTTTGCTCATCGAGCGACAGATATCCACCTGGATCCTGCCGAAGAGGGAACTCGAATTCGCTTTCGAATTGATGGTGCACTTCAGGACATTGTTCAGGTTCCAGCGGCGAAGGCTCTTCACATCCTCAGTCGAATAAAAGTTCTCGCCGGAATGGATATTACCGACAGGCGACTTCCTCAGGATGGGCACATTTCAGCGGCTCAACTTGCTGGACTTCCAAGAGATGTGCGCGTGGGCAGCAGCCCGACAATTTATGGGGAACGACTTGTATTGCGCCTGATGCCCGATGCCACAGAGTTCATCGCGCCGGAGTCCCTGGGTTTTACGGGAGAGCAGATGAACGATGTGCACTCATTGCTTGGGGCTCCCTATGGCTTACTGCTGGTTGTTGGCCCTGTCGGAGCCGGAAAAACAACGACCGTGTATAGCTTGCTCTCGAGTCTGAACCAGCCGGACAAAAGTATCGTAACTATTGAGGATCCCGTTGAGCGACGGATCCCGGGAGCAAATCAGATTCAGGTTGACCCTAAGACAGGACTTCTGTTTACGAATGCTTTGCGAGGCGTTTTGAGACAGGATCCGAATATCATTTCTATCGGTGAAATTCGCGACGCTGAGACGGCTCAGATCGCCTGCAGAGCTGCCACAACCGGCGTGCTGGTTCTTTCAACGCTGCATGCCAACAACACGGCTTCGGCGATCGATGTGCTCCGCAACTTTGGCATCTCATCAATGACCATTGCAGATTGTTTGCGTGGCGTAATTGCTCAACGACTTGTGAGAACGGTCTCTGTGGATTCGCGAGAGGAGTATGCGGCATCCCCGGAGGAATGCTGTTCACTTGGCGTGCCACCGGAAGCACCACCACAGTTGGTCCGAGGTATCCCGACGGAACTGAATTTCTATACGGGATTTCGGGGACGTACGGCTGTGTTTGAGACAATGCTGATCACACCCAGTCTCAGAAATGCGATCAGTGAAGGTCTGCCTGCCTACAGACTTCGGGAGCAAGCCATAACAGAAGGACTCGCCACGCTGGAAGCATCAGCGAGGACTCTGGTTCTGGAAAAACGCACGGCGGTCTCAGAACTTCGTCGTTTGATTCACGACATGTCAGTTCAGACACCTCAGCAAACAAATGCAAATGCCTGAAAAGAGAATGATCGCAACAGAGAACATCATTGCAGATCAATTTCTCAGGCTCGTGACGATGTCAACAAATCAAACATGGGCTCACGCAGGAACTCGTCCACATCACGGTCACCAGAGCCGGGCTTTGACTGGATTGTTCCGGAAACAGGAAATTGCAGACTTGCCAATGGACCGTTAACAGCTTTCAGGGACGATCCGAGCAAGATTTGCTCGGATTATTGGCAGATTTGAAGCATGGTCAGCAATAATTTCCGGGGAAATTCTTAGACCTCGCGGGTGTTTTTGTGGTCTCCGCTATAATCAGAGGCACAACTCACGGAATCAAACCCACGGTTTCTGAAAGAATGATCGAAACCGCGGTCTGAGATTTAAAGACGAATTTGATACAGAGCACGAAGCTGCATCATTCGAGGCTGGTAGCCGTCTTCTGTCTCGTAACGAATACCGATTGTCGTTTTCCCATAGAAGCTGAATTCAGTCAGTAACCGAGGATTTCATGTCGATTGCAACTACTGCTCCGGCTGCATCATCTCCCCTCAGCGCTGTGCCGGATGAGCGCGGCCGTTTTGGTGAGTATGGACGGCGATATGTCCCCGAAACACTCATGTATGCCCTTGATCAACTTTCTCAGGCGTATGAAGATGCGAAACTCGACCCGGAGTTTGATCGACAACTAAAAGACCTGCTGCGTCATTTTGTTGGCCGCCCGAATCCGCTCTATTTCGCCGAACGTCTGACGGAGAAGTGCGGTGGAGCAAGAATCTACTTCAAGCGAGAAGATCTGAACCACACCGGCGCCCACAAGATTAACAACACTATGGGTCAGGTGTTGCTGACCAAAAGAATGGGAAAGACGCGTGTCATCGCAGAGACCGGAGCAGGACAACACGGTGTTGCAACGGCTACAGCGTGTGCTCGCTTCGGACTTCCCTGTGTCGTCTACATGGGTGAAGAAGATGTGCGACGACAGAAGCTCAATGTCTTCATTATGCGAACGATGGGCGCGGAAGTTCGCCCTGTGACGACAGGCTCAAGAACTCTGAGAGATGCCATCAACGAAGCGATGCGTGACTGGATGGCTTCGGTGCGAGACACACACTACATCATCGGTAGTGTTGTTGGCCCGCATCCGTTTCCAATGATGGTTCGCGACTTTCAGGCGATTATCGGCCGCGAGGCTCGGGAGCAATGTCTGAATCAGATCGGTCGACTTCCTGACGAGGTTGTGGCCTGTGTTGGAGGTGGCTCGAACTCCGCAGGCATGTTCTATCCGTTTGTCGATGACAAAGTCGTGGCGTTGACGGGAGTTGAGGCGGGTGGTCGAGGCGGAAAGCCTGGCGATCATGCCAGCACGCTGACTCATGGCAAACCGGGAATCCTGCACGGCAGCTACAGTTACGTACTGCAGAACGATGACGGCCAGACTTCAGACGTGCATTCGATTTCTGCGGGCCTTGACTATCCAGGTGTTGGGCCGGAACACAGTTACTGGAAAGACTGTGGTCGAGTCAATTACGTTAACATACTGGACGACGAAGCGCTCGCTGCTTTCAGTACGATGGCTAAAACGGAAGGCATTCTCCCTGCGATTGAAACCTCACACGCGATTGCCTATGTCATGAAAGCGGCTGTGCAGCGAAGCAAGGATGACGTAATCGTGGTTTGTTTGTCCGGCCGCGGTGATAAAGATGTGAACGAAGTCGCTCGTCTGACAGGGCAGGAAATGTAAGCCGCTTTGTTATCGAATCACTGTAGTCGCACAATCACTGGTAGTTCTCCTCGTTCTGTCATCTGTTGACTGCAACCTGTTACTCTACGATCCGCAAACACTCCTTTTGACGCCTCAAGCCTTTAAACCGATGCGACTTTCTCAACTGTTTCAAGACCAGAAATTTGTCATGTCGATTGAGATCTTCCCTCCGAAGACGGCGGAAGGTGATGCGGCACTGAAGAAAAATCTTCAGACACTGATCGAGTACGATCCGGCATTTGTGTCATGCACCTATGGAGCTGGCGGGTCCACTCAGGATCGAACTGAATTCTGGTGTCATGAGATTCAGCAGACATTTCACCGAACAGCAATGGCTCATTTCACATGTGTTGGAGCGACACGTGAGGAACTGAAAGATTGGTTGGATAAAGCAGCAGCCTCCGGCATTTGTAACATCATGGCTCTGCGAGGAGACCCGCCTGTCGGTCAGGAAGCGTTTAAGGCCGTTGAAGGTGGCCTTAAGAATGCGAATCAGCTTGTAGAATTGATCCGCGAGACTCACCCGGAAATGGGGATTGGTGTTGCCGGGTATCCCGAAAAGCACATAGAAGCCTCTGATCTGGAAGCCGACCTGCTGAACCTGAAACGCAAGGTCGATGCTGGTGCTGACGCCGTCTTCACACAGCTATTCTTTGTCAACGATAATTTCTTCACCTTCCGCGATCGATGTAACAAGCTTGGAATTCAGATCCCGATTGTGCCTGGTATCATGCCAATCACGGACTTCGCACGGATCAAGCGAATCACATCTATGTGTGGAACTGTGTTCCCGGCAGATCTGGCGGCAAAGCTTGAAGCTGTCCAGGATGATGCCTCAGCTCAGTTCGAAATTGGCGTGGAACACGCAATTCAGCAATGCAGGCAACTCATTGCTGAAGGCATTCCCGGCATTCATTTTTACGCGTTGAATAAGTCTGATGCGTGCCAAAGAATTCTGGATGCTCTTCAGTTTCCAGTCTCGAGGCGATAGACTTTCTCACAGTGTTGATTTATGCCTGGAAGGAAGTATTCTGAAGGTTTTCGCTTTCGGCGATAGTGAATGAGAAGTCTGGTAACCAATAGATGGTTCTCTGGCCATTTGCCAAACGGGTGCGAGAGTAATGATCGTTTGATTATCTTGATAAGGGCAGGAGGCTCAGATGAATTCGCTCGATCAACTCAAGCGGCATACCATCATTGTTGCGGACACGGGTGACATTGATTCCATTGCTCGCAACAAGCCGCAGGATGCAACGACAAATCCGTCACTAATCGCGAAAGCGGCTCAGATGCCGCAATACGCGGATCTGGTCAGGGAAGCAATTGCCACCGGCCGTCATGACATTGAGGGAAAATCAGGCCAAACAGAACTCCATTTGCTGAATGCGATTCTTGACCGCCTGTCGGTAATTTTTGGCCTTCGAATCCTACGAATCGTTCCCGGGCGAGTCTCAGTCGAAGTCGATGCGCGGCTGAGTTTCGATGAACATGCAACGGTTGAGAAAGGGCGACACCTTATCAGCCTCTTCGAAGAACAGGGCATTCCGAAAGAACGGATCCTGATCAAGATCGCCAGCACATGGGAAGGCATTCGCGCGGCCGAGCGACTTGAGCAAGAAGGCATTCATTGCAACCTGACTCTACTGTTTGGCTTTGGCCAGGCGATTGCCTGCGCCGACGCAGGCGTTACGTTGATCAGCCCCTTTGTCGGCCGCATCCTCGACTGGTTCAAGAAAGCCAAAGGAGTCAGCAGTTACTCGACGGAAGACGATCCCGGTGTGCGTTCCGTTCATCGAATCTTCAACTACTACAAACGACACGGTTATAGAACTCAAGTCATGGGAGCCAGTTTTCGATCGGCTGAGCAGGTCACCGCACTTTGTGGCTGTGATCTGCTGACTGTGGCGCCAGCTTTGCTGACGGAACTTTCCAGTTCTGAAGCAGAGGTTCCAAAACAACTGGACGCGGACGAAGCCAGAGCCATGAATATCGAACGCCTCGAGATCGATGAGCGTTCTTTTCGCTGGATGCTGAATCAGGATGCAATGGCCACAGAAAAGCTTGCTGAAGGCGTGCGAGGATTTGCAGACGATCTGGAATCCCTGAGCCGTTATATGGCAAAGCTGTTGAACTCATAGCCCTGTTTTATGCCCGCAGCAAAAAAATTTGTTCGGAACAACAGGCAGTCATGTAAACTGCGAACCCCATGACACGCTATCGCAAGAAGCCCCCACAAGACCACCAACTTCAATAGATTATTCATAGTTCCCCGGAGTGAACTGAAGATGTCCATCGGACAGACAGTACTGCAGCAGCTTGCCTGGCGTTATGCCACAAAAGTTTTTGATGCAACAAGAAAGATTTCTGCCGACGATTGGAAAACGCTGGAGACGGCGATGATCCACGCTCCCAGCAGTTTTGGACTTCAGCCATGGAAATTCGTAGTCGTGACGACACAGTCGGTCAAGGATCGACTCCCCGAGGCAGCCTGGGGCCAGAGTCAGCCGCGAGACTGTTCGCACTTTGTGGTTATTGCCGCCCTGAAAACGACTGATCCTGACTACGTCCAAAAGTTTATTGACACCAGCGCCACCGTTCAGGGCGTGCCTGTCTCGGAGTTGGACGGATACAAACAGGCGATCCTCGGAAAGACAACCGGGATGAAGAACGGTCACCTCGAATGGAACTCCAGGCAGTGTTACATCGCTCTGGGATTTCTCCTCGAAACCGCCGCGATGATGGGCATAGATGCATGCCCGATGGAAGGAATCGTTCGAGATAAAGTCGATGAACTGCTCGGACTTAGCGGTGGGGAATACACATCAACTGTCGCGTGTGCACTTGGCTATCGCTCAAACCAGGACAAGTATGCAGCGGCTCGCAAAGTCCGCTATTCTTCATCGGACGTGGTTCAGTATATTTAGAATCCAGCCCCTCTTCCGGAACACGTGGTTCCAGTGACGTCGGGGAATCAGGATTCGAAGTAAAAACAATTTCGAAATGATGGTCTTTCACATGGCGAATCCGAATGTCTGACAAATGGACATTTGAATCAGCCGTATCTTCTAGTTTAAGGAACTCGTTTTATGGCAAATCGCTTTTGGATAAAGGCGGCCTTACTCTTCACATTTGCGGCAGCCATCAGTGGTTCGCCAATTCCGGCGTTGTTACTCGCAGCAGATGAAGAAAAGAAGGAATCTGAAGAAGAAACTGACGGACCAATGCTGACCATCGGGTCGAAGGCTCCTTCGATTGATGTTGAACACTGGATCAGCGATGGCAATGGAAAGTTCAAGCCTGTAACAGAATTTGAAGACGACAAAGTCTATGTAGTCGAATTTTGGGCCACGTGGTGCGGTCCCTGTATTGCCAGCATGCCGCATCTCGCAGAAACTCAAAATAAGTTCCTCGGCAAGGGCGTGCAGATCATCAGCATCAGCGACGAAGATCTGGAAACTGTCAACGAGTTTCTGGAGCGTCCTGTGCGAGGCGCGAAAAAGTCAGCCGTAGACGCAACAGAGGATGACAAGAAAGAAGAAGCACCGAAGAAGAAGTCCGAAGCCGTTACGTATGGTGAACTCACGAGCGCCTACTGTCTGACGACTGACCCGGATGGATCTGTAAAGACAGACTATATGGAAGCTGCGGGGCAGAACGGCATTCCAACCAGCTTCATTGTTGGCAGGACTGGACTGATTGAATGGATCGGCCATCCAATGTCCATGGACGAGCCTCTGGCAGAAGTTGTTGCGGGCAAGTGGGATCGAGAAGCCTTTCTGGAGGAGTTTCGCAAAGAACAGGAACGCGACCTGTTGATGGCAAAACTCAGCCAGAAAATGCGCAAAGGCGATACGGAAGGCGCTCTCACTTTGCTTGATGATGCGATTGCAAATGCAGAAGGTGACGAGGAAACCGTCTCGGCTTATCAGCAGCTGAAGTTCCGCGTGAAGGTTTCTTCTGCAGCAACAAAAATCCAGGGCGATGAAGTCGAAGAGGGGCTGGCAGAACTTGATGAAATCAGCAAAGACGCGACTGACGAGGAAAAGGCCCAGATCAGCATGCTGCGAGTCAGCTTGCTGCTCAATAAAGGTCTTCATGAAGATGTTGTTAAGACGGTCACGGCAATGATTGAAGCAGAGATGCCGGATTCTTCAATGCTGAATCAGCTGTCGTGGCAGATCTACGAAGCTGCGGTGGAGGATAAAGAATTTCCTAAGGAAGTCGTCGCAGCAGCCACAACGGCCGCTGAAAAAGCCGTTGAGAGCGACCCGGAAAACGGAACGATTCTTGACACTCTGGCCCATCTGCTGCATCTACAGGGTGATCTGGATCGGGCCATTGAACTTCAGACAAAGGCTGTTGACAATGCTGGCGATGCACCGGAAAGTGCGGTCGAGGAAATGTCAGCATTTCTGAAGAAGCTTAAGAAGGAGAAAGCAGCTCAGTAACTGACTGAGGTTGCTCATTAGAACAGGCGACAAACAGCCCCCGAGACGTCAAACTCTGCGGGGGCTGTTGCCTTCAATAAGTTCATTCTACCCAAAATCCGGTTGAGATTGTCGCGGAGGCCAATTCATGTCCAGTCAGGACCTGCCGGATTCATCAGAACAGCCGGCCACAGACCTCAGCAATCTTCAGATTGGAGAGTTTCTTCTGCTGCGACGCCTGGGAAGTGGCGGCATGGCTGACGTGTATCTGGCCGAACAGAAATCTCTCGGTCGACAGGTTGCCGTCAAAGTCCTGAAGAATTCCGTCTCCGGCAGCACCGAGGTCCTTCTGAAACGCTTTGAACAGGAAGCTCGAGCGGCAGGCGGCCTTAGTCATCCAAATCTCGTGCAGATTATTACGACCGGTCGCGAAGGTAACATCAGCTATATCGTACAGGAGTACGTCCCAGGCCTGAATCTGGCCCAGTGGATGAAAAAACACGGCTATCCGGATTATGGCACCGGGCTCAAATGGATGCAGCAGATCGCTTCCGCATTAAGAGCAGCTTCCGAGGCGGGCATCGTTCATCGAGACGTCAAACCCGAGAATATCATGGTCACAAGATCCGGAGTGGCAAAGGTCACGGACTTCGGACTTGCTCAACTGAATCAACCCTCAAGCCCGCGGATGAATCTGACACAGGTAGGCACGACCATGGGAACACCATGGTATATGAGCCCGGAACAAATCCAGGGCGAAAAACTGGACTACCGAAGTGATCAGTATTCACTCGGAGTCACTTGCTACCACATGTTCGCGGGGCAGCCACCGTTTCCAGGCAAGAATGCAGTGACGGTGGCGGTTCAACACCTGAAGGAAGAGCCAAAGTCACTGCGATCACTACGAGCCGATCTCCCGATCGAGATCTGCCAGGTGATCCATCAGATGATGAAGAAAAAGCCTGTCGAAAGATTTCAGTCTCCCGACGAACTGGAAGCGGCCCTTCAGAAACTGGATTCCATCCCGGTCAATACTCGACTCTTGAGCGAATCCAATTTTTTGACCCGGTTACTGCAATCAATTCCCGACCTGCGAAAGCTGGGATTGGCCACGTGTGCTCTCCTCGCCATTTCTTTTGTCGCGGGACGCCGCGTGGAACGGCCGATCACGATTCCAAAATCAGATAAGTCTTCAGAAGAAACTGTTCCCACAGAATCGTCGGCAATCCGCCAGTATGCCGTTGCCATGTTGCAGCCCCATCGGAGTGCAGCCTGGGAAGCGGTCATTGCAAATTTCCCGGATACCCCGGAAGCAGATCTTGCCGAGTTGCGGCTGGGTCTGACACTGATGTCCGGTCTCGTACCTGACAATGAAGCCGCATTGAAAGTGTTTACTGAAGTTCGGGACAAAAGTAGTCTGATTCCGGAGAAGCAATATCTCGTACTTCTGGGAATGCTGGGCCGCGCTTACGCATTAAAGGAACTGGAACGCAGTGAAGACTATGCCGCTGCGGTCACTGAGATTCGTGACACGCTTCCGCGTAATCAGCAGACGTTTGAACTCGATGAAAGCAAACTTGAGCTGGATCTCGATCGTGCGCCCGAAGAACTTCGACGGTTCTGCCATCGCATTCTGGACGAATAGACCTGATGCATATTCATCGGATTACAGCTTTCCAGGTTCCCATTGCACTTCGGAAGCCAGTACGTCACGCGTCTCACGAACGCTTTGCCAACGACACGCTGATTATTCGCTGCGTGATGAATGATGGCAGCGTCGGCTGGGGAGAAGGGCTGCCTCGTACTTATGTCACCGGCGAATCCATTGAATCCGCATGGCGGCATCTCGAAGCCACGGACTTCAGTCCATTCCGTGAACAGCAGTTTTCCGATACAGGACAACTAGCGGTAGCCATCGATCAGTTCAAACTCGCTGATGTAGAACCCGACCACGGAATTCGTATCCGCGAATGTTTCGGGAACTCAGTTCGCTGTGCTCTTGAGCTGGCAATTCTGGACGCAGCCTGTCGTGTCGAGAACTGCTCAATCGGGCAATTGATCGCGAAGCTTCCCGGGACGGATGGAATTCTCACTGCTCGCGATGACGTGTTCTACAGCGGTGCAATCACCTCGATGTCGTCCGGCAAACAGATCGTTTCCGCACTGAAGATGCGGCTCTTTGCATTCCGCACGGTTAAAGTGAAAGTCGGCGCGGCCGGTATTGATGACGAAGCCTGCCTGCGACGAGTCCGACGGATCGTTGGGCCAAACGTTGACCTTCGACTGGATGCCAATGAATCCTGGCGGTGCGAAGATGTTTGTCTAAAAATGCAGCCTCTTCTGAAGTACAACGTGACCAGTCTTGAGCAACCGGTACCCCATTCTGATGTCGCCGGACTCCGACAAGTACGCTCGGAGCTGAACCTGCCCGTCATGCTCGATGAATCACTTTGTTGTCGCGAGGATGCAGAACGAGCGATCGCTGGCGGCTGGTGTGATCTGTTCAATATTCGCCTTTCCAAATGTGGCGGCCTTTTAAGATCAGTTCGATTAGCAGCAATCGCCCGGCAACAGGGTCTTGGCTTTCAACTGGGATGCCAGGTTGGAGAGACGGGCATTCTTTCTGCAGCTGGCCGGCACTTCGCCTGCAACGTTGATAATCTTCGGTATCTGGAGGGCAGTTTCGATCGTTTTCTGGTACGCGATGCTCTGACTGAACAGGATCTGACATTTCAATACGGCGGACGAGGCAAACGATTAGCGGGCCCTGGTTTGGGGGTTGATATCAACGAATGTCGAGTACGCCAATTGGCGGTACGAACCTCCGAACTGATTACTCCGCAGTCGCGTTAATCGCCAATGCAATAGAGCCGAGTAAATGTCCGAAGAAACAAGTGCCCCTCTGCTGCAGACGGCGATGCTCTCATTCCCTCGCTCAGATGATTCTTCGAAATCAGCTTGAAGGAATCAGTGGCTTCCACAACGTAGCAATCACCTTCCTCGTTGCAGAAGTAGATCCGACCATTACCGGCAATTGGTGATGCAGTAAATGTTCCTTCAATGCGGTCTTTCCAGATTTCTTCACCGGTCTTCACGTTCACGCAATTCACGACACCGTTATTCAGAACACTGAAGATGCGATCCCCGATCAGAATTGGAGCACTCAGGTCGGAGTTACCCTTATCGCGATTCCAAACGACGTGAGATACGGAAACATCGCCCCGCGTGGTATCGTCAAGTCGCACACTCAAAAGATTCGACCCTCGGGAACCCGTGTTGAGGATCGTGTGGCCCTCAAAGAACATCGGAGGAGATGACGCATTGAAGTCGTCATGACGGATCGTCCATAACTCTTCCCCCGTCAAGGCGTTGTAGGCAAATGCAGCTCGAGACCCGATCGAAATCAGGTGAGTTCTGCCATTCACATCGACGTAGCCAGGAGTGCTGTAGGCTTTACGAAGATCACCTTCGAGTTTCGGCTGACCATTCTCGTCCAGGTCTCCGTAATCCGTGGTTCGATCCGTTCGCCAGACAGTCTTTCCCGTGTTCTTGTCCAATGCCATTACGAATTGAGCATCGATCCCATCAAAGGTCAGGATCAAATGATCCCTCCAGATGATGGGTGACGAACCTGGACCTCGAAAATGTCGGCACTTGATGTCTTTTCGTTCCCACACCACTTCCGCAGTCTCAGGATTCAGGCGAGCCGTACCATAAGTTCCGAAGTGCACATAAACCGCATCCTTCTCCAACGCGCACGAAGGTGAAGCGTAAGTGTTGACTTCATTCTTGAGAGGTTCCGGTTCGGCGTTCTCATACATCAACTTGTGATGGAGCACTTTACCACTGGACTGTTCAATGCAGTAGATGAATTGTTGCTTCCCATCCTTCGTTGCTGCCGTCAGCCAAACCTTTCCAAATCCAACGACAGGGACTGAATGCCCGAACCCTTCAAGATCCAGCTTCCAAGTGATATTTTTTGCGGGCTCTTCCGACCACTCCGTCGGCAAACCTACAGCATCTTCGGCTGGGATCAGGGAGTTTAAACCGGGACCTGTGCGTGCAGGCCAGTTGAGACGATCAGAGGCTTCTCCGGTCATCGAGATAAGGATCAGCAGCATTCCGGACAGAAGAATCGAAAAGGAAGAACAACTTTTGCCATTGGACAGGGCTGCAGACGTCATCGCAGAGAACTCACAGGAAGGAATCGAAAAGTAGAAAAGGCGGGCTGATCTGAGCCAAAGGCTAGTGGTCTTGCGGTTTCGATTCAATCAGCGAACAAAAAAGTCACCGGGAATTGGCAGCCTGCCAAAAAAAAGACCAACCCAGGAGAGGTCGGTCTTCAGAATTTTATTCCTCACGGTCTTCGGAAGGAAACGCATAGCTTCTGGATGGGGCAGGGGAAAAGGACCCATCTTTCTTCTGGTCCCGCTTCTTACGTTTCTCATCAGCTCGCTGTCGCTTTTCCTGCTCACGCTGACGCTTGGCGAAGGTATTCTGGTTTTTTGCGATTTTAAACTCCGAGTGAAAACGTCTGAACCCGCTCGCCTCACAATCGCAGAGTCTCACAGACTCCACATGATCATCGCCAGCGGCAGACCCGTGAATGATACCCGAATGGCAGCGCAAGTGATACAGGCATGATGAAATCTGACTTCCGACGCGACCACTCCGTGCGCGGCCACGATTGAGGTAATGATCTGAATCATTAATCCCGCGAACACCCGGCCTCAATTTACACTGCTCAAAAAACAACACTCACACGGAACGTCAAAAACAAGAAGAGCCCACATTTCTGTCGAAATGCGGGCTCCGAAGACAGCCGTCAGCGCTGTTCAAAGGATGCTACTTCCTGGCATCAGGCTTTTTTACTTCCTTTTTGACTTTCTTGTTCTTCTTGTCGTTCTTCTTGCTGTTGTCACCTTTGCCCATGGGATTCTCCTTCTTCTCTGTTGGCCTGCATGAATTCAATCACCTGACGTGTCGCCAGGAATTGACTTCGGGGCTTCTTTTCAACGTCCCCGGTCTGTGAAGAATATCACATGAGAGTCTCGGAGAAACCCCTGAGTCGCTCAGAATTTGAGCATCGAAGGCATCTCCAGTTATTCAAGACATGGAATTCAGCACGAACTGCAAATCGGCCTGAAGCTTGCAGTCACCCCGGAAACAGTTAGACCACGTCCTCTGCGTTCCATAATTCCCGCCCCAAAACTCGCCTCGGAGAAACTCGTGATACTCACTCGGATCGTTACAGTTACCGCCTTGTGCTTTCTTCTGAATCCCACTGTTTCAGCGCAGGAAACATGGAAGGCCGGAGTGGCCAAAGCCAATATTACGCCGCCACAACCCATGTGGATGTCCGGTTACGCTTCGCGTAGTAAACCGGCTGAAGGCAAAAGCCACGACCTTTGGGCCAAAGCCGTCGTTCTCGAAGATCCTTCGGGAAAGCGAGTGATTCTGGTCACCATGGATCTCGTCGGCATTGATCGAGAAACATCGCAGCAGATATGTGGTCGGCTGCAGAAAGAACATAACATTGATCGCTCTCAGATTGCTCTTTCCACTTCACATACTCACTCAGGACCCGTTGTGGGAACAAATCTCCTTGCGATGTTCGCACTGGATGAGCCAAATCTGCAACTGATTCGAGACTACACTGTCTTCCTTGCTGATTCCGTCGCCAAAGCAACCAGCGATGCCATAGCATCAATGGCTCCCGCTTCAATCAGCACCGGGGAGTCTCAAGCTTCATTCGCTGTCAATCGACGCAATAATCGCGAGCCTGATGTGCCGATGCTCCGAGAAAAAGGACTGCTCGTCGGGCCGGTCGACCACGATGTTCCTGTACTCTCGGTAAGAAGTCCGGAAGGAAAACTCCGAGCTGTCGTGTTTGGTTATGCATGCCACTCGACTGTCCTTAGCCTCATGGACTGGTCCGGGGACTGGCCCGGCTTTGCTCAACTGGAAGTTGAGAAGCGGCATCCTGATGCTATCGCAATGTTCTGGGCCGGTTGTGGAGCCGACCAAAACCCACTGCCTCGCCGCACAGTCGAATTGGCTGCCGAATACGGTCGACAAACGGCGGACGCTGTGGATCGAGCCCTGCAAAGCCCAATGACTCCCGTCGCTGGTTCACTCAAATCTGTTTATCGCGAAATCGATCTGGCGTTTGCCCATATCCCGACGGCGGAGGAAATTCAGAAAGACATGAAGTCATCCGATGTCTACATTGCCCGCCGGGCAATGACGCTCGAAAAGGTGATGGCTCGTGACGGAAAGCTTTCGCCGACCTATCCGTATCCCATTCAGATGTGGGGGATCGGTGATCATGTGAAGATGACTTTTCTGGGCGGTGAAGTCGTTGTTGACTATGCTGTGCGTCTGAAGGCTGAGTTACCGGGTCGATCGAACTGGATCTCCGGATACAGCAACGATGTGATGGGGTACATTCCTTCCGGTCGCGTCCTGATGGAGGGTGGGTACGAAGGTGAATCCTCAATGATCTACTATGGACAACCGTCCAAATGGGCTCCCGGAATCGAAGAGAACATCGTGAGTACCGTGCAGGAGATCAGCAAAGAAATATCTTCTGGAACAAAGTGAGTCATTGACTTGAAGAATCATGCCCCCAAGTGGTCTCTGCGAGACAGACTTCGAAGCTTTACGTTCGCCTTCTCCGGACTGAAGATTGTCCTGAAGACTCAGCACAACTCCTGGATTCATCTGGCCGTGACAGGAGTTGTGCTCGCAGCAGGCGTTTTGCTACGCATCAGTCCCATCGAATGGTGCCTTCTGACACTGGCCATGGCCAGTGTCTGGATCACCGAGACTCTGAATACTGCGGTTGAATTCCTGACGGATCTCGTTTCTCCTGAGTTCCATCCGATAGCCGGACAAGTCAAAGATCTTGCCGCAGCCGCTGTCCTTATTGCTGCAGTCGGAGCGGCTGTTGTCGGAGTGATCGTCTTCCTTCCATTAGTGCTTCAGCGGCTGTGAGCAGTTGGTTGCTCCCTGAGCAATCTGAGCAGTTTCATGTCAAGCAATCAGCTCTCATAGCAGAGTTGAGATATCAACCAATCCGGCAACTCTTACTACTTCAGCGAGTTCAAGTACGCCAGCAGATCAGCCGCCTGCTGGGGCGTCATGTCTCGAAGCAGAAGTTCAGGCATTATTGATTTCTGTTGCGAAGTCATCGACTCCACGTCGGACATCGCAATCCGAATCTCTTTGTTCTGCACAGACTTCAGCACAATCTCTGTCTCTGATCTTTCGACAAGCAAGCCTGTGTGGACAAGACCGTCGACCGTCTCAACCACCTGAGGGATGTATTTTACATCAATAAATCGAGAAGGTTCCAGCAGATGTGTCAGCATTTCTGGTGGCGTGTATTTTTTTGCGATCTGACTCAAATCAGGGCCAAGTGTTTCCCCAGTCTCTTTGATTTTGTGGCAGTTTCGGCATGACGTTGAACCCTCTCGCAGGAACAACTGACGTCCTCTTTCTGAATCGGCCTCCATGGCCAGCAGTTCAGCAGAGTTTACGGCCGTCCCAAGCCTCTTAGCACGCTTCGATGCTGGAATAAATCTTTCAAAGAGATCTCTCACTTCAGGCTGAGTGCTCTGACTGGCCAGAGCGACAACTTCGTGCCGAAGTTCATGGGGTGCTTCTGAATGCTGCACCCACAGCATTAACTCCATCGCGCCTCGGGTTGTTGATGTCAATTGTTGGATTGCAGATTGACGCGTCTCAGACGACGAAGTTAAAAGCGATGCCAACAAAGCGGAGTTTTCTGAGTTCACAGTTGGAGTCGGCGTCTCCGTCGCGGGCATCTCCCGAATCCACTCGCGGATCATTGAAACAGCAATTTCATCAATCTCTTCTGAACCAATCCGCGGCATACGTCCGCTGCCGGTTTTCGCGAGACGGTAATGCAACACCGATCCTGACGGATCACCCGGACGAATCAACGCAGCGTCTGAAATCCCAAATGCCCCCTGACCGGGCTTCGCATTCACCAGCTTTGTATCTTCCAGTTTCACGTCATAAGCGAGGTCAATGATCGCGCTTCCCCCGGCATGTGGCTGATGACAATGCGCGCAGTTCACGTGCAGGTATGAGCGAACTCGATCATTCAGTGAGGCTGTCGTCTTGTAGGGATCAGAAAATCGTGCTGCTTCCTTAAGAGCGGTTGGGATCTTTCCACTAATCCAGCCGGCCTTCTGCAAAGACACGAGTTGGTTCTCAGAATCACTTCCGTCGGATTGACGATTCAACTGCATCAGTGACAGCCCCAACGGCGACGCGGTCTGAATGCCTACACTCGTCGTCTTCATCTCGACCCATGGATTGTGACACATCTGACATTCGCTGCGAGCCGCGAATCGGTAGGTCTGCTCACGAAGCCCTTCTGGTGCCGACGAATCCTGAACACTCAGCAATCTGCTGAACCCCGATGAAGGTACCAGTTCGGCATCGGTCTGATCATTACTCCATGCGTAGGTATAAGGTCGCCAGCTATCGGCTTCTCGATGCAGTATTTGTGTTTCCAATCGACGCCGAGTTGTGGGGTCGCCTTTGGTCATTTCGATGCTGACAGTTTTCGCCAGCACAGCGCCATTGGGGATCATCCACTTTGAATCAGATTCAATCTGAACCGGCTCTATCCCGGGAATCGCCATCCAACGTTCCGACTGAGTGTGATCTGCCCAATGGTGTGCATTGATTTCATATTGCATAACACCAGCCGCAGGAGTTTGACTGACCACATCGGTAAACAGACCAGTTTCACTCAGCTTGCGAGGAAACGTCGCATGCAGTCCATCATCAGGGTTCGGAACAAGGCGATAAATCTGTTGAGTTCGCTGATAGTCGACGAGATAGATCTCACCAGAATTGTCCTCGCCAAAGGAAACAAGTTGCAGAGGAGTCTGGGCAAGCTCCTTCTGCCAGGTTACTTGACGCCCGTCATGCTTCAGGCCCCAGACCTTTCCAGATTGAAAATCTCCGTACACATACACACCCTGCAATTCCGGTAGTCGACTTCCGTGGTAAACAAAACCTCCGGTCATCGAAGCCGCTTCGGAATGTGCATGAAACACGACCGGAGGCGAAATTGGCGCCGGTCCACGTTTCGACTCAGGAAGTGCCGGTTGCGGACCTTCCATAATCGGCCATCCATAATTCGCGCCACGTTCCACTCGATAAATCATCTCCCACAACTGCCAACCCACATCACCAACCCATAGATCGCCTTTCACACGGTCGAAGCTCATTCTCCAGGGGTTACGAAAGCCAAAAGCCCAGATTTCCGGACGGGCATTTTCCATCTCAACGAACGGATTGTCGGCTGGAATCCCATAGGGGCGATTCGCAGAAGGATGATCTACATCAATCCTCAGGATGTTCGACAACAGATTGGTGACGTCTTGCCCCGCCATCAGCGGATCCGGTGGAGAAGGGGCACCACCATCTCCTGTCGAAATATAAAGATAGCCTTCCGGACCAAACTTCAGACTGCAACCGTTATGGCCGCCGGACCACCAGCGAATGATGACTCTTTCAGAAGCCGGATCAATCGTTGGCGGCTTAGCAGTCGTTCCATCAGCACTCGCAGCAACGTCACCCACAATCGTAAACTCTGACACAAACGTTCCGTCAGCCTTGTCATTGCCCTGAATGTAGCAGATGTAGACTTTGCGATTGGCTTCAAAGCCCGGGTGAAATGTGATCGCGTACACAGCAGTCAAATCCGGGTTCGACTCTTTCAAATCCACCACGAGGTCGGCGGTACCAATATCCTGACGGTTGGGAAAAGATAAAATCCTGCCTGCCTGTTCTGCCACGAACAAGCGATCCGAACCCGGAGCAGGCGACAGATCGAGCGGCTGCACGAACTTCAGGTTCGGAAACGCCAACTCGGTCCGATAGGGAGGGGCAGGATCCGGTGAGCCCGAAATCTTCGAAGTTGACCAGGCTTCTCGAACCTCAGTTTTCTCCTCCTGCGCTGAAGCTGGAACGGCAATCCCGACTAACGCTGCCAGAATTACCAACGGCAGAGACAACATTCGACCATTCCGAGAATCATTCAACATCACTCAGAACTCCAGCATAACCCGGGACTATCAGAATCTGAATAGAGCCGCAAAGTCTAGACCGAGGCAGGGGATCAAAAAAGCGATCGGGCATCACGACCTGCTCCGAGATCAGTTCGTTCGTCGTCCGCTCCCCCGCTGGACTGCGGATCGGGGGCAGATCCGAACTCAAACGGTGAACACGATCAATGGAAAACACCGCAGTTCACAAACTCTGAAAACAGAGCACGCGAGCTGCGGTGGATCATTGGCGTCATTTAATGAAAGATTCGGCTCGTCTGTTTGTTATCGAGTATTGAACGTGTTGCGAGCATCTTCAGCGGTGCGGAAGTCTTCACGATCAGTCAACTGCACGATTTTCTCGGTCTTCTGTCGAGCACGATAAACTTCCATGGTGACAGAAGAGCCGATATCCGACAAACTCACGAGGTTGATCAGGTGGTTCTCATCGACAACTTCGACTCCATTGTAAGAGAGAATCACATCGTCCGGTTTCAGACCGGCAAGAACAGCAGGGCTGCTGCGGTGAGAGTAGACTCGGGTGATTCTAGCCCCGCGAGCACGGGACATGCCCAGTCTCTGAGCAGCCTCATCCGAAAAACTATTATCCAGCTCAACCCCAAGATAAGCACGGCGAACTTTCCCGTAGGCAACCATCTGTTCGAAGACTCGACGAACAAGATTACTGGGAATGCTGAACCCGATGCCTTCGTTGCCACCACTGTTAGAGGCGATCGCAGTATTGATTCCCACAACGTTCCCGTTGACGTCAATCAGTGGACCACCGCTGTTGCCAGGATTAATCGCCGCATCCGTTTGAATGAAGTCCTGATTCGTGACTGACTGGTCTGCAGTCAGTGAAAGATCACGGCGGCCTTTGGCACTGACAATCCCCATCGTCACTGACTTGCTCAGCCCGAATGGACTTCCGACCGCGAGGACAAAGTGTCCCATCTCGACCGAGCTGCTGTCGCCCCAACGTGCCGTTGGCTGACCACCGTCCGGAATCTGCATAATTGCGATGTCGCTCTCGGTGTCGCGATAAACTCGCAACGGATGGACAGTCGCCCCGTCAGAGAGAACAACGTCAATGGCCGGCATCTCTGCTCCACGGACGACGTGATTGTTTGTAATCACGAACAGGCCTTTGACAGCCTCGCTTCTCATAATGACGCCAGACCCGGTTTCTTCGACCTTGCGTTCGTTCTCAACCCGAATGGCCTGAATATGAACGGCCGACGGCATAATGTCGGCTGCGATTTGTGAGATATGGTTGCCGCTGTCGACCAGAGCCATGGCCCGGGCAGGGAGCACCGTTCCTCCGGCTCCTTCAGCAGGAACCGCATTCGCAGAGGCAGTAAACCTCATCGAATCAAGGTGCCCTCCGACCGCAAGTCCGATCGAAAGCATGGCTACATAAGCCGCTATTGAACTACGTCGCGCCATCAACGGACTCTCCGACGGAAAGTTTCACATCCTGTGGCGCGGCTCCTTCCGCATTCGAAATCATTCAGATCGCTGAATCCGCAAAGACAACCTGACTCATGGAATCAGACGGTCTTCCTCGGATCCGGTTCTCCGAGCACACTCATCCATCGAGAGGCTCTGGAATCGTCCAGATGTCGTATCGAACTGCCGATTCGGCAAAGGCAAATCGAATTCGGTGGAATCTGCCGAAACGCTATTACACTGAACAGGCACGGATTCTAACCGGAATAACCGTCAGAGTTTTGAAGAGTTCCGTTCACTGGATTCTGTGCCCAGCCACTTCGGGAATTTCTCCCGGATTGCGCATCGCTTGTAATCGTTTCTGAAACGATTACCCTCGCCGGCCCACTCGTCTCTCGGAGGGCTCCTTTATGCGTCGCGCTGAATGTGTGTTTTGGATATTCGGAACACTGATCGTCTCGTCTGTGCTGCATGCCGACCAGCCTGTTTTTCGTCGCCATGTCATCAATGCCGACTCCACCAACTGCGCCTGTGCGGTGTTGGATGTGAATGGCGATGGTAAGCTCGACATTGTCGCAGGCAACTTATGGTATCAGGCGCCGAACTGGGATAAACATCCTGTCCGCGAGGTTGAACAGATACGCGGTCGTCCTGATGACTATTCGAATCTTCCTTTGGACGTGAACAAGGATGGTCATATCGATTTGGTAAGCTGCAACTATCGAAGCCAGTCGTTGTACTGGATTCAGAATCCAGGTCCGGCAGCAGCCACCGATGCAACGTGGATCAAACATGAAATCGCCAAACCGTGCCCAATGGAAACAGGCCGATTGGCTGACATCGATGGCGATGGAAACCCGGATGTACTTCCTAACGGTACTCAGTTCGCCGCATGGTGGAATCTGGAGCCGGGCTCGGAGCCAAAGTGGAGTCAGTTTCCTCTGCCTGAAGAACTGGCCGGACACGGACTCGGTTTCGGCGATATCAATGGCGACGGTCGCAACGACGTCATCGGCCCCAAAGGCTGGGCCGAGGCACCAGAAGATCGACGAAACGGTCGCTGGACTTTCCATTCCGAATTCAACTTATGGAAGGGCGCGTCGATTCCAATCCTCGTGGAGGATGTTGATACGGATGGTGACAATGATCTGATCTGGGGTCGTGGTCACCGGTTCGGCCTTTATTGGATGGAACAGGCCAAAGATTCCGAGGGCAACAGACGCTGGATCCGCCATGCAATCGACACGAGCTGGTCACAGGCTCATAGCCTGCTTTGGGCAGATCTTGATGGAGATCAACGGTCGGAACTGATCGCGGGCAGTCGTTACCTGGGTCACGATGGAAAGGATCCCGGCGAATACAATCCTCTTGTTGTTTGCTCCTACCAGTACCTGCCTGAAACACGGACGTGGAAACGGACCGTTATCTCCTCGGGAGACAATGTTGGATTCGGGCTTGATCCCAAAGTCGCAGATCTCGACGGCGATCAGGATCTGGATCTGATCTGTCCGGACCGTAGCGGACTGCATGTCCTCGAAAATCTGCTGAGGAATCCGGCTGGAAGTCCTCCTGACTCGGCAAAGCCTGCAATCACAGCAGATAATTACAATCACGCAGACGTGTCCACAGTCAAAGACCGAGACGGCAACAGCCGCCTCATCAACACCCCCTTTGAGATGGGTCTGCGGCGAACACATATTCTTGACGGCATGTCTCTCGCAATGGGACCGCTCCCTGCCTCAGAACAGCGTGTGCCTCTGGAGATGGATGTACTCATGGAGGAATCAACGGACAAGTATCTTCGAAGGAGAATTTCTTTTGCGTCAGAACCGGGTGACCGAGTTCCTGCGTGGCTGCTGATTCCAAAAGATCTCGAGTCTCCTGCCGCTGCGATGCTGTGTCTGCATCAGACCACAGGAATAGGAAAAGGGGAACCGGCTGGTCTGGGAGGACTCGAAAACCTGCACTACGCTCATGAACTCGCCGAACTCGGTTTCGTTTGCCTCGTCCCTGATTACCCGTCGTTCGGAGACTATCCGTACGATTTCAAAGTCAAGGGTGCTCACTACGACAGCGGCTCAATGAAGGCAATCTGGAACAATATTCGTGCGATCGATCTCCTGGAATCACTCGAAGAGGTTGATCCCGATCGAATTGGCTGCATCGGACACTCACTCGGTGGCCACAACACGTTGTTTACTGCCGCGTTCGACTGCCGTATCCAAGCATCCGTGACCAGTTGCGGATTTACAGCGTTTCATCACTATTACGAGGGAAATCTCGCAGGCTGGACAAGTGACCGCTACATGCCGCGCATTCGAGATGAATACGGGAACGACCCAAGTCGAGTTCCTTTCGACTTTTATGAAGTCCTTGCGGCGATCGCTCCTCGTTCGATCTTTGTGAATGCACCAATCTCAGACAACAACTTTGAAAATAGTGGCGTTCGTAAGGTTGTCAAGGAAGTTGAAAAAGCCCAGAAGATCTATGGTGAACAAGCTGGCGTGATCACCGCTCGCTACCCGGAATGTGAGCATGATTTCCCGGATGAAGTGAGAGCTGAAGCCTACCAATGGCTGAAAGAACAACTTCAATAGAAATTCAGGACCAACCCAACGCTTTCAAACGAGGAAACCTTCTCGATGCGATCATTCTTGTTTTGTCACCTGATGACCTGTGGAATGTTGTTCATGGCATCTTCAGCAATGTCGGACGATTTCATGCTGTCTCTCCGTCGTCAGCAAAAGTCAGAGGCCAACGACCAACAGTTCGTCCGCATCACAGAAAAAGAGTCGTGGTCGCCCGCAGAAACAGCGGTGATTGTTTGCGATGTCTGGGACAAGCACCATTCCATTAACGCCGTTCGCCGGATGGAGGAGTTCCTCCCACGGATGAATGACGTCCTGAAGGAAGCTCGTCGGAAGGGTTCCGTCATCATTCACTCGCCCAGCGACTGCATGCCAGCCTATGAAGGTCATGTCGCACGTGAACGAGCGATCGAAACCCCTGCCGCGAAAGTCCAACCAGCCGATATTGAATTCTGGTGTTCCAGAATTCCGACTGAAGAACAAGCGGTCTATCCGATCGACCAGTCTGATGGCGGTGACGACGACGAGCCAATTGAACACGCGAAGTGGGCCGCTGAACTCAAAACGCTCGGCCGAAATCCGGGACTTCCGTGGAAATCACAGAACTCAGGAATTGAAATCGATGAACAACTCGATTTCATCAGCGACAAAGGTGATGAAGTCTGGAATATTCTCGAAGCACGCGGAATCAAGAACATCATTCTGGTCGGAGTCCACACCAACATGTGTGTGCTCGGTCGGCCTTTTGGACTTCGACAGTTAGCTCGCAACGGCAAGAATGTTGTGCTCATGCGAGACCTGACGGATTGCATGTACAATCCAAAGTCCTGGCCGTATGTCGATCACTTCACGGGAAATGATCTGATCATTTCACATGTCGAACGATTCGTCTGCCCAACCATCACCAGCGATCAGATTCTGGGAGGCAAGCCGTTCGCGTCTCAGTACGACAAGCGTAAAGCACGTGACGTGATGAGCACGGAGGCGGTTGCGGCCGATGGCTGGTCCTTCAATAAACACTGGACGACTGCGATCGCAGCTGCTTCGCTGAAAGAAGCGTCTCACGGGGTCATGGAATCGGTCGACCAGCCGATCTGGTATCGCTGCACTGTTCGAATTCCCTCCGCATGGCTGTCTGATTCCGGTTTGCAGCTCGTGATGGCAGACAACACCAGCAGGACAAAAGCATGGCTGAACGGAACGCTGCTGGAAGTAACATCTGATGGTTCGCACTTTGTGATTCCCCGCGACGCTGTATTTGCCGACGATATCAATCTGCTGGTGATTCAGAACGCCGGCACAGAGTCCGGATCGCATCTACTTGCACCACCGTTACTGCAGTCCGGCAACCGCTCGCTCAAATTGGCCGGACGATGGCAGTTTCGCATCGGTGGCGATGAATCGCTGTCAAATATTCCGCTGCCAGCAAAATTTGGTATCGGCTCAGATGTCTTGTTTGAAGCGAAATGACCTGTTCTATCGCTCGACGGAGCGAACAACTCACACTGCCTCGACGCTGCCAGCCAGCGTTTTCATTCATCGATTCGATCGAAACCTGATGCGGAATAACAGCTTCTCCGGATTCGGCAGGCACCCGATGACATCACTCAGTCTGGCCCAACGATACCTGCCTGCGATCTTCTTTTTTGCTGTCGTGACCATAGCAGCATTGATACCGCAGGTCCGCGGACAACAGGGAGAAACCCGGAACTCTGTCACCCCGGCCGATCGCATCGAGAAGGCACAGCAATTTCATTTGCGTGCTGCGGAGAAAACGGGGCTGCTGATTCCACTCTATATCTATCCCGCCAACGTTCACACGAACAAAGACTTTAATCGGGTGATCGAGCTAAAGCGGCAATACTCCGAAGTTCCGTTCTGGGTTATCGTGAATCCGGCATCCGGCCCCGGCACTTCAATCGACCTCAACTACACAAAGGCGATCGACCGACTCATCGGCGCGGGATGTATCGTGCTGGGCTACGTCCCAACCAGCTACGGAAAAGTCCCCGTCGAAACCGTACAAGCGAATATGAAAACATGGCAGAGGTTCTACCCCGGAATTCAAGGAATCTTTTTCGATGAAATGCTTTATGAAGACACCGAGACTGCAGTAGAGCATCAAGTCACGCTCAATCAATCAGCGCATAACCTTGGCTTCTGGCCGACAGTGGCAAATCCAGGCACGGACACGCCTGGCCGATACTTTGCGGCTGAGTCGGCAAACGTCATCGTGATTCACGAAAGCGAACAATGGCCGACGGAAGAAAAGCTTCATGGTAATTACTTCGGAGGCTATTCCGATTATCCGCCATTTTCCCGTGCAACGCTCATGTACGGGCAGAAGCAGTTGAACGCCAATGATATTCGAATGGCGCAGAAGTACACTCGCTGGATTTATTTGACTCAGGACACCTACAAACCCGGCGACTCAGATCATCCCAATCCATGGGATCAGCTATCTGAACATCTGGAAGAACTTTGTCGCATATTGAGCGACTGAGAGCGTCACTGCGTCAAACCCTGAAAAGCTAGCTTTTCTTCAATGTTCTGCGCGCAAACTCAATGGCCTGCATCAGTTGTTCAATGTCACTCTGCGTGTTGTAAGCCGCAAGACTCACACGCGTTGTCGCGGAAACTCCGAGATGAGTATGTAACGGCATCGTGCAATGATGCCCGTGGCGGGTGAACACACCTTTTTGATCGAGCAATGCCGCAAGATCTTCCGGATGAACATCGTCGATTCGAAAGCTGACAATGCCTCCCCGATGCTCTAACGCCGGTCCATAAATAGTGATCCGCGGAACAGCCATCAGCCGTTCCATCGTCGACTTCAGCAGTGTTTGCTCATAATGATGGATCGCTTCGAGGCCGATGCTCTGAACCCAGCGAACAGCCTCGCCCAACGCAATCGCCTGAACGATCGGCATTGTGCCAGCTTCAAATTTGGCCGGGGCAGGGGACCATGAGGAGTTCTCAATACGCACCTGGGAGATCATGTGCCCCCCGAATATGATCGGATCCATCTCTTCCAGCCGCTCGGGTTTTCCGTACAGAATTCCCACCCCGGTCGGCCCGTAAAGCTTGTGACCGCTGAACACGAGGAAGTCAGCGTCGATGGCCTGCAGATCAGTCGTCATATGTGGAACGCTCTGCGCGCCGTCGACGACAACACAAGCTCCCACCTGACGAGCACGTCGCACGATTTCACCAACCGGATTCACCGTGCCCAGCATGTTGGACATGGCTGTTATCGCAACGATCTTTGTCCGTGAGTTCAGAACCTCGTCGAGACGCCCCAGGTCCAGCCGTCCATCAGCAGTCAACGGAATCAGCCGCAGTGCCGCTCCCCGCTCTTTCGCGAGTTGCTGCCACGGAACAAAGTTAGCGTGATGCTCCATCACTGTCGTGAGAATTTCATCACCCGGCTGAACATATCGCCGCCCCCAGCCAAACGCGATCATATTCAGACCGACCGTTGTACCCGGAGTAAACACGATCGATGAATCACTGGCCGAATTGAGGAACCGGGCAATTGCCGTTCGAGCACCTTCGAATTCTTCGTCGATTCGCAGACCGAATTGGTATGTCCCGCGATGAGCATTCGCGAAATACTGTTCTTCGACTTCACGTTCTTTATCAATCACAACCTGCGGCTTCTGAGCCGACGCGCCGCTGTCAAGATAAACCGGAAGTTGGCCACTGGCGAGGGGGCGATTCAGCACCGGAAACTGGCGACAAATTTCATCAACATTGAAACTCTGGGCCGTTGCACCTGAACTCTTCATCGGCACGGCACAAGATTCAACATGGACAACGGGCGAGACTGTCGCCCTCGCACCGCCGACACCAGCGAGGTGCCGCTGAGCCAGCAACAGAATTCTCTCAACCATTCCCCGCAAGCCATTGCGGCGTTGCGGACTGATATGCTGCTGCAGGTCCAGCCGCTGAAACACGCCGAGAATGTCATAATCCTGAATTTGCTGTGCCGTCTTCGAATTGAAGGCCGCCTGCAGAATCGCAATCAGACCACGTACAATATTGGAATCGCTGTCGGCCCGAATCGTAAAGGCCGCCTCTGCCCCCGTCCCATTGATCTCTGCAATCAACCAAACCTGGCTTTGACAGCCATGAACCTTATTAAGTTCCGTACGTGCATCCACGGGAAACGATGGTAAATCATCTCCCAGTTCCAGCAGGTATTGCGACTGATCTTCCCGATCAAGGTCAGCAAACTCTTCAAAGATCTCTTCAAGCGTGGGCAACATTCAGAGAATTTCCAGTACAGGACCTGTGGGAGATTTCACAATCTCTTTGAAGACCTGCATCGCAACGTTCTGGCACATCTTCCGCAAAGCATCACGCGAAGGACTGTCGTCAAGCATCATCTGCATCACCTGACCTCGGTCACTGTATTCACGAATCGCAGCGTTCAGAGGAATCTCACCGAGAAACGGAATCTTGAGTTCCTGTGAAACCTTCTGCACTCCACCACGGCCGAAGATTTCTCCCGTCATGTTCTCGACAAATCCGAGAATCGGGACATTCACCTTCTGATACATGTCCACAGCCTTGATCGCATCCAGAAGAGCGACCTGCTGCGGCGTACACACGACGACGGCTCCGGCCAGACCAACCTGCTGAGCAAGAGTCAGAGAGACGTCACCCGTTCCCGGAGGAAGATCAATGATCAGATAATCCAGTTCGCCCCAGGCCGTATCCTTCAGAAACTGCGTGAGAGCCTTGTGCAGCATCGGCCCACGCCAGACGACGGATTGCCCCTGTTCAATGAAGAACCCCATTGACATGAGCTTAACGCCCGCTGCGTCGATCGGCTCCATTCGCATAAACTTATTGCCATGCTCATCGGCCATCTCAGTGGCGGCGGGACGGCCATCCGCATTCATCATATGCGGGATGCTGGGGCCATAAACATCCGCATCCATCAAGCCCACTCGGCAGCCAAAGGAATGGAGTCCACACGCCAATGCAGCTGCGACTGTGCTCTTACCAACACCACCCTTGCCACTGCCCACCGCAATAATGTTGTGAACATTCAGGCCGATGCGCCCACCCGCATCTTTCCCTCTGACAGTCGAGTGGAGTTCAATCCGGGGCTCAAGTTCCGGTGCGGCGAATTTGATTCTCTGTCGAATCAGGTCTTCCAGCTTTTTGCCATCAGGATAGGCAGGAGTCGGCAGTTCAATGCGAACCCGAGCATCATTGCCGTTGACGAAGGTGTCTCGCACCATCCGAAGTTCGCCGAGAGGTTTCTCGGTGATTGGTTCGATAACGTTCGAAACGAGAATCTGTAGTTGCTCAGCGGTTGGCATGGGATATGACGTTTAAGGCAAAGTGTTGTTGGGCGGCAAATCGGTCAGCCCACGCATCGTACGCTCGCTCAACGTCAGTTCAACCGGTGGGCAGTTGGTAGTTAATGCGATTCGCAGAAACCGCAGAGTGATCCCCGGACCGTAGAAGTAATTCCCACACAAAGTGTGCAATGTCACGCCCAAATTCTCGCGCATCTCGACAGAAACCACGCTTCGGGCGATTTCAGACGTACGGGTCGGTTTATGACACCGCAACAAGCTGTTGGATTTGAATCTGTCGCTCCGCAGGCAGCACCGAGACATAAAACCAAAGCCACATGCTCAAACCTCAGCAACTGCAACCCACAACTCCAGTTCAACCAACACAGCGAAACAACGCAGTATCACCAGTCGGTCTTTTCAGTACTGCGTTTCGGGGGCCGGAGGTTTCGGCGGCTTCAAAGTCCACAACTGCAGCATCTCCACGATGAAGGAAAAGCACATTGCAAAGTAGACGTATCCCTTGGGAATATGATGCCCAAAGCCTTCTGCCATCAACAGCAGACCAATCAACATCAGAAATGACAGAGCAAGAATCTTGATCGTTGGATTGCGTTCGATAAACACAACGATCGCCTTCGAGAACGCCAGCATCCCCATCACGGAAAGAATAATCGCAGTTACCATAATGGGGATTGGATGCTTCAGACCCTCAGTCATCCCGACCGCAGTGATGACCGAGTCCAGCGAGAACACAACGTCGATCATCAGAATCTGGAACAGCACGGCTTGTAGCGAACTGATCTTTTTCGGCTTGTCATCCGAACTGCCTGCATCCTGCATCTTGTGATGAATTTCACGAGTACCCTTGAACAGCAGGAACAAACCACCAAAGATCAGAATCAGATCTTTTCCAGTCACCCGATGCCCCAGCATCACGAACAACTCTTTGGTCAGCGTCATGACCCAACCAATAGCCAGCACCAGCAGGATCCGAGAGACCACCGCCAACATCAAACCTAAGGTTCTGGCTTTATCCCGCTGTGCTTCGGGTAACTTACCACAAAGGATGGCGATGAAGATCACATTGTCGATGCCCAACACCATCTCAAGAGACGTCAATGTCAGCAGGGCAGCCAGAGATTCTCCGTTCAGATATGCATCCATCAGTCCTGTCCCTGTCTTCCAAATCTCAATGCCGATCATCATGCCGATCATCGAATCTTTCGTCGAAGCTCGGTCGAAGCATAGAAGAGTCGTTCATTTCTGCAAAACGAAGATTCGGCTGAGATTGAACAACTGAGAAATTGCAACTGCGTTATGACGCAAAAAAACCTGAGTGCACAGGCCAATTCAAACGTACATTCCAAGTCTGACAAAACACAGAACCCTCTGACAAATACATCGTCAGAGGGTTCATGAATTGAAGTTGCTCACCAGCAAATATCAAAGACAACTCAGCTTCTCAGAGCTTGGCCATGTTTCCCGCAACAGCATCGGCATCCTTCAGAATTTCGGTCGCATCTGCAGAAATCAGAGTAACCGCGTTAGTCACACCCAACCGTTCCAGAAGAATCAGCCCTTTATTGGTCGAAGTGTCGTAGTTTTCCGGAGTGTCGAATCGCTGCAAATGATTCGCAATGTCATCCGCTGCAGCCACGAGAGCAACGAGACGACGGTCGCCGGTTGCATGATCCGGATTATGATGGTGCCGAATGACTTCGATCAGAACAGGAGGCAAGCCGCTCTTCGCCGCAAAACAGGCACCGGCTTCCGTATGGGACGTTCCAATGATGGAGAACTCGTGATCAACGATTGCAGACGATTCTTCAAAAGTCAGACCGTCAAATTCCTGGAACTCATCGCTGAAGCATGAAGCCAGAAGTGTTCGACCGATATCGTGCACCAGGCCAGCCGTAAATTCTTCACCGTCATAGCCAAGCAGCAGACGCTGATTGAGCGCATGGCAAACTGCAGCAGTCACGTACCCATGTCGCGCCAGAGATTCTCGGATCCATTCCTGCTTCATCGACATCCGGCCCATGAGGCTGGAAATACACGATGTGAGGATCAGGTTTCGACAGGTCCGCATTCCAAGGCGTATCACCGCCTGACGTACATTCGAAATCGGCTTGCCGCCACTATAGAATACGCTGTTAGCGAAGCTCAAAATGCCTGACAACAGCGAAACATCACGCCCGATCAGAGCTACAAATTCGTTGATGGAACAGTCCGGATCTTCAGAGATTTTGACTGCCCGCACAGCCAGCCATGGCAATACAGGCAGAGGCCCATCGGCCTCAAGCCGTTGCTGCACATGCGGCGGAAGAAGAAAAAGGTTGGTTGTATCAGCGGCAGAACTCGTGGACGCGGCGGCGGTCTGAAGAGACATTAGCAGACTCCGGTAGTCAATCAGCAGGACCAAAGGTGTCTAAATGCAGTAATTCAATTGCAAAAATGCCTTGAACGATCTGCTCTCTTTCCTGATCGACGCCCCAAAACGTTCCTTGCCGACCTTTCCAGGAATTCGTCATCCGAGAGGCTTAATGCGGGAATGCCGCGTTGAACATGACGATTAGTCCAATCTCACCCGCCTCAAATCGCCACAATCAGAGATCACAAAAACACCGGGACAGGAAACTCGTTTGACGGTCCACACATCTGAATTGAAGATCCCGTTGACGGAGACAGACCCTCCGCAAGTCTCATAGTATTCGCAGCGCGAACTTATCCCCAAAACCGTAACTCGACCCGAGCATGCCATGCCTGACCAGTTTCTTAAAGATCTCCTGTTGACTCCTGGTACCTCCGGACAGGAAGAAAGAATTCAAAAGGTCGTTCGTGGTTTTGCGGAAGGATTCGCCGACAAAGTCGAGACCGATGTCTTCGGCAATGTGTCAGCGACGGTTAATCCAGAAGGAAGAACCACGATCCTGCTGGATGCTCACTGTGATCAGATCGGTCTGATCGTTAAGCACATCGACAGCTATGGTTTCATCCGAGTCAACCCGATCGGCGGATGGGATTTACAGATCCTGCTTGGCCAACGAATGCTGGTTCACACAGCGACCGGCCCCGTCCCGGGAGTCATCGCTCGAAAGCCAATCCACCTGCTGGATCTCGAGGAACGCAAAACGGTCCCAAAAATGAAAGAACTCTGGATCGATATTGGTTCCACCTCGGAAACAGAAACACGGTCTCTTGTGAGGATCGGCGACACCGTAACACCAGAACCCTGCCTGCGTGAACTTCGCAACGGTCGACTTGCCGGAGTCGCCATGGACGATCGAACAGGAATCTGGGTGATCATGACAGCTCTCAGAAAAATTGCTCAGGGAAATCCGTTTGCCAAAGTCGTCGCGGTGTCTTCTGCTCAGGAAGAAATCGGCCTTCGCGGAGCAACCACCAGTGCTTATAATGTCAAACCGGATATTGCGATCGCCGTTGATGTCACGCACGCGACCGATTGTCCGGGGATTGATCAAAACGAATTCGGGCGTATCGAAATCGGAAAAGGAGCGGTCGTCGTTCGAGGCCCCAATGCCAACCCCCGAGTCGTGGATTTGCTCATTCAGCAGGCTCAGGAAAAATCAATTCCTATCCAGATTAATGCGTTGGGGCACCCAGCCAGCAACGATGGTGCGGCCATTCAAATCAGCCGAGGCGGATGTGCGATGGGCCTTGTAACTATTCCGAATCGCTACATGCACAGCCCGGTGGAGCTGGTTGCTGAATCAGATCTGGAGAACGCTTCAGACCTGATCGCTGCCTTCTGTCTGGCTATTCGCAAAGATTCCAGCTTCGTTCCTTAGCGAATAAATGCCGGCTCAGCGACATCCCACGCTTCCCAGTACCCCGAGATTCCCAGATCGAGCCGGCGGTGATTTCGAATCCCAAAAACTCGGGAGAATTCCCATCGAAGCAGTTTTGGTAAATCTGATATACCACGCGCGAGGCAGTCGGGGGTTCACAACTGGAACTTGCGGCTGAACTGAATTTAAGCCGATCAGATTTTGGCTCCCGGATTGAATGAAAACAGGCCGTCCCATGCAGAAGACAATTCCCGGTTTTACTCTCATTATCTGTGCATTGTTGACCATGTCTTCAATCAACGTCGTCAACGGGCAGCAGTCAAACGATCCTCGACAGAACAAAAAGATCATTATCTCCAAAGCTGGCGCTGAAATGAAGACGCCGCAGGCCGTTGTCTGGCGCGGCTATCTTGGCGAAGTCTTTACTGTCGCCCAAACTAATGGCGAATGGTTGTGGATCAAAGAGAAGGGCGGTTGGCTTTGGGAGAAAGAAGCTGTCTACTTTGACACGGCAATCGAAGAACTCTCTCAACGAGTGAAAGCGGCACCGACGGCCGAGAACTATCACTTGCGCGGTGTAGCATTCCTTGCCCATGAAAACTACGACAATGCGATTGCGGATTTTTCAGAGAGCCTTCGCAAGAGCCCAAGAAATGTTGGTGCGTTAAACAATCGCGGACAGGCCAGCTATCTCAAAGGTGACTACAAATCAGCGGTAACCGATTTCTCCGGAGCCGTTGTGATGGACCCAAAGAACTTCCTCGCATTCAACAATCGTGCGCTCACTTATCTGGAAACGGAAGAACTTGACCTCGCTCTTTCCGATCTGCAGTCCGCCCTGAAACTTGTTCCGGAGTATCCCGAAGCACTCAATAATCGAGGCATTGTTTATCAGAAGATGAAAAAGTATGACGAAGCAATTTCCGACTTCACAGCAGCTCTCAGGATTGATCCTCGCTACACCGACGCGCTGGGAAATCGAGCGTACACGCTACAGCTCAAAAAAGAGTATGGAAAGGCGATCGCAGATCTTGAACTCGCCATGAAATCCAACCCCGACAGCTATGAAGCCATCAACGATCTTGCCTGGCTTCTTGCAACGGCAACTGAACCCAGCGTGCGAAGCGGGGCACGATCGCTGGAACTTGCGACTCAGGCCTGCAACATGACCAACAATAAGCAGTGGAATACGCTCGACACATTAGCGGCAGCGTATGCTGAAACCGGACAATGGGACAAAGCCAAAGAATGGCTGTCGACCGCAATTGCCAACGCCCCGGACAAAGAGAAACCCCGTCTGCAGGGCCATCTGGATCTCGTGATTGGCCAAATGCCGATCCGGCAGTAAAGCAGGGGGCAAATAACGACAACTGCGCCAGTTGAACGCTTTCGCGGCGCTGACTTCTTTCGCGGGACCAGCCATTTGTCGTCCTCGTCAGAGCCAAACGGAGAGCGAGTTGCAACACGAGATAACTCGTGGCACATGCGCGGCAGGCAGATGTTGATGGCTCGTTTTTTGGTCTTCAGCTTCAAGATCACCGATTTCGTCAACGCAATCTCAAGCAAACGATGTGGGGGCTTAGCAGGTGGCACACAACATCTCTCGCCTCGATCATGCTTGATGCCGCCCTGCGTGCAAAGCTTCAACCGCCATCCTGAGGTAAAAGCCAATGGTAGGGATCGTTGCGCATCTGACAACTTATCTGGTGAGTCGGAATGTATGAAGTTTGTCGGCCGAGCGATTCCGTTGAGCCTGTGCCTCACGTAAACCTTGCCGGAGAATTCATGCTGCCAAAAGACTACGGGCTATGTTCAACGAGGACGCTTTCAGGTTTTTTCGTATCCCGGGGTCTGTTCCGGTTCGAAAACACCAGACGTTTCTCGGAAATAAACTATGTCCAGCATCAAGACCAACTCCGCAGATTCAGTTCTCGACGAAATCCGATCAACGATTGCCTCGTTTGAGTCGCTCAGGAGTTCCGGCGGGCTGCAACGAGTCGCGACGTTGGAAACTCAGGCTCAGGCTCAGTCGAATCCATTTGCTTCGCTGCTCGGAACCTCAGATCCAGCGAAGGATGCACCACTGCCGCAAGTCCATACGTCGGTTATATCTGCTGCTGCGGTTCCTTCCAAACTACCCAACGCCTCATTCTTGGCCTCGCCTTCGAGCGAGTTCTCCGGTCGTCCAGCCAGCGAATCCAGCTCACGAAAAGCCGCCCAGAATCGAGACGACGACTATAAACCAGTCCGTGGTCCCGCAAAGTCCTTGGTCACAGTCCGTGCGGTCGACAAGACAGCGAAGATCATGATCGTGGACGATGAACCGCTGAACGTCATGACTTTTCGTCAGCATCTGAAGATGGAAGGCTACGAAAAGTTTGTCACAACAAGTGATGCCAGAGAAGCCTTGCATCTTCTGCGAAAAGAATTGCCTGATGTATTACTTCTGGACATTCGGATGCCGGAGGTCAGCGGCCTCGATATTCTTCGAGTGATCGGCCTCGACCCGATTCTTCAACATATCCCGGTACTGATCCTGACTGCTGCCTCTGACCCAGCCACTCGAAAGCAAGCCCTGGATCTGGGCGCGAGTGACTTTCTGCAGAAGCCAATTGATCCCAACGAACTCCTGCCACGCGTTCGAAATGCTGTTGTGATCAAGAAGCATTATGACATGGCTTCAAGTGAAGCAGCTCGCCTTGAACAACAGGTTGAACGTCGAACTCGCCAGCTCGAAGCAACTCGTCAGCAACTGATTCTCTGTCTCGCTCGTGCTGCCGAACATCGTGACAACGATACAGGAAACCACGTAATTCGGGTTGGTCGGTATACGGCCATTATTGCCAAGCAGATGGGCTATCCGGAGAATCGCCTGGAAATGCTGGAGCAGGCCGCTCAACTGCATGACGTGGGCAAAATCGGCATCCCCGACTCAATTCTGTTCAAGCCAGGTAAACTCGGATTCGACGAATACGAGCTGATGAAAAAGCATTGCGCTCTGGGTCGGCAAATCATCGAACCGATTTCCGAAAAAGAATGGAACATTCTGAAGACTCATACCCGAATTGGCGAGAGCATGCTGCACGTTCGGTCATCATCGCTGCTGATGCTGGCTGCTCGAATCGCACAGACTCATCACGAACGCTGGGACGGCAAGGGCTATCCGCTTGGTTTGTTGGGTGATGATATTCTGCTCGAAGGCCGAATCGTTGCCGTCGCCGACGTGTTTGATGCGTTGTCCAGCAAACGTCCTTACAAGGATCCGTTCCCTCGCGAGAAATGTTTTGACATCCTGCGGGAAGGCCGCGGCACGCAATTTGACCCGGCTGTCATTGATGCGTTCCTTGACTGTTCAGAAGAAATCGTTGAGATTCAGCTGTTGCTGATGGACGAAGAAGATCGCATTCCGAAGGGCGAATGGGAAAATCTCGCTCAGTCGGCAGCAAAAGCCTGATCGCATTCCTGCATTCGGGGAGCAGAATCCTTTCCTGTACGGCCATCCGTTGCTTTTGGGGAGACCATTGAGCGACAATGAGAAGCTCGCCGCACGGTGCGCCAATCATTTGACCAGGCCACGCAGGAACCTGAAATGTCTCTCCGTTCAAAACTGACCTTGCTTTGCTTCTGTCTGCTCCTTGCCACTGTCGCTGGTAAGTCCATTCCTGCTGGACAGTCGCAACCAGATGAACAGAACGCTGCCCCTGCGAAGTCAGGCAACAAGGGTGAGACAAAATCACCTGGCCTGGATCAGGAAGTTTTTTTTCGCGACAAGGTACTGCCTCTGCTCGAATCGCGTTGCTTTGAGTGCCATGGTGACAATGGTGAAGTGGAGGGGGAACTCCGTTTGACGTCGCGAAAGGCGATGTTGATTGGCGGCGAAAGTGGTCCGGTCATTGTGCCATCCGATCCCGAGAAGAGCCTGCTGATTCAGGCTGTCCGCTACGAATCCTTTCAGATGCCTCCGCGTAACAAGATGCCGGACGCAGAGATCGAGATTCTGGTGCAATGGATCAAAGGCGGCGCTGTCTGGCCGGCAGACATGGAAAAATCCACCGCTCCCGTTGGAAAGTCCGAGTTCCCGCTGCAGGAACGGATCGCTTCCCACTGGGCTTGGAAAAAAATTGTGCGTCCGGAAGTACCGAAGGTCAAAAATAAAGAATGGCCGGACGGAGAAATCGATCAATTTCTGCTTTCGAAACTGGAGCATGTCGATCTCTCACCCGCGCCCGAAGCGGACCGAAAAACGATTCTGCGGCGACTCAGCTTTGACATTGTGGGGCTTCCTCCGACGATCGAACAGCAGGATCGATTTCTGAATGATCCTGCCGAAATATCTGTAGCGATGGAGAAGATTGTTGACGAACTTCTGGCATCCCCGCATTTCGGTGAACGATGGGCTCGGCATTGGTTAGATCTGATGCGTTATGCAGAAACGCTGGGCCATGAATTCGACTATCCGTTACCCTATGCATGGCGATACAGAGATTATGTGATCCGCGCTCTGAACAGTGATGTTCCGTACAATCAGTTTGTACGCGAGCATATTGCAGGCGACCTCATGGAGAATCCTCGCCGACATCCGGAGCTGGGATTCAACGAGTCCATCATTGCCACGGGATTTTGGTATCTCTGTGAAGATAAACACGCGCCAGTGGACGTCAAGGCCGAAGAAGCCTCGCGAATTGACAATCAAATTGACGTCTTTGGGAAATCATTCCTCGGCCTGACGATCGCCTGTGCCCGATGTCATGACCACAAATTTGATGCGATCACGGCTGCTGATTATTACGCTCTTTCAGGTTTTTTGCAGAGTTCACGGCGCCGCGTTGAGTGGCTTGATTCTCACCAGGAGACTGCACAGCTCACCGAACTGCTTAACTCCTCTCGAAACAACGTTGCGCAGAAAATTCAGACCGGGCTTGAAGAGCTCACAACTCAGCAGCTTGAGCTGATGCTGGCTGATGCGATGAGGCCTGCCGCTGGAGAAAACGAAGATCAGCGAATTGCGACGTTGCGAGCGATCCTTCAGGACCCTCGCTCGAAAGAACTGAATCATCCCTTGTCACTGCTGGCGGCCTTCACTCAATCGCCAAATGAACAGGCTCCGGAAGATAGAATTCAACAATGGATCAAAAGACGCAACGACGCCGTTGTAAACTTGAGTCCCGCCAGGAAGACTGCTCCAGAAGGCTGGATTGAAACCTCTGCAGGATCGCCCACAGTCGTTGCGGCAAACCTGCGTGATGGCCTGCCTTCCGGGTGGCGTGTGTTCGGGGCGGCCTTTGCCCATTTTGCCCCCGATCTTTCGGGCGTTGCATCGGATCCCCCCCACGAGGACCTGAAAGACGGACATCAACTGGCGTTGTCGATTGTACGAGCAGACAGCAACAGTTTTGTGGCTGATTCGCCAAAGTCGGTCAGTTCCGGAGTTCTGTCCCCCAAACTCAGAGGCCAGCTGCATTCACCGGAATTCGTGCTCACACATCCGGAGATTCAGATTCTTGCCGCCGGCCGAAACTCACGAGTCCGGCTCTGTATTGACGGCTATGTGATGAACGAATTTACGGAACTATTGTTTGGTGGCTGTCGTCAGCCAATCGATACCGATGGCCAGTTTCGCTGGATTCGGATTGCAGGCGACGTCAAACGGTACATCGGACATCGATGCCACCTTGAGTTTCTGGACGAAGGAGATGGCTGGGTTGCTGTGCGTGAAGTTCGTCTGATGGGTAATCCTGACGAAGCTGCTGTCACTCCGCAGGAAATCTGCAGCACGAACATCAACCTCCCGCTCGTGGCTGAAAACCATATCAGCCAGATCCTGCATAACATGGTGGAAGAGCTCAAGAACGATTCGGAATGGATCTCCGTGGCGACAACAGCAAAACTGTTTTCTTTCGAAGATAACGCAGGGTTTGAAAGCGCCACCCAGCAATGGCAATCCCTGCTGGAACGCCCTCAACCCGGTGATCCCGTGCTTGTGATGTGTGACGGAACCGGCGAAGATGAGTACTTGTTTATTCGCGGTAACCATAATAACCGAGGCCCCACGGTTGGCAGACATCTTCTCACAGCGCTCGATGCAGCTCAGCCCCTTGTTGATGCCTCTGGAAGTGGTCGAAGGGAGCTGGTCGACCGACTACTCTCCGACGACAATCCATTTCCCGCGAGAGTGATCGTGAACCGAATCTGGCAACATCTGTACGGGCGGGGCATTGTGGCCAGCTCAGACAATTTCGGAGTGCTTGGTGAGGCACCTACACACCCGGAATTGCTCGATTATCTGGCTGATGAATTTCGGACAGATGGCTGGTCACTGAAACGCCTGATTCGGCGCCTGGTGCTCACGCGTGCGTATTGCATGAGCAGTCAACGAAATGAGTCGGCCGAACTAAAGGATCCATCGAATCTTTTGCTGCACCGATATTCTGTACGACGTCTGGAAGCTGAAGTCCTGCGAGACGCCATGCTGAGCGTTTCAGGACGGTTGGATGAGACTCTGTTTGGCCCCTCAATACCGGTTCATTTGAATAGCTTTATGCAAGGACGAGGACGACCGGGACAATCGGGACCACTGGATGGTGCAGGACGACGAAGCATCTACCAGGGTGTCAATCGGAACTTCCTGAACCCTTTTATGCTGACGTTTGATACACCCCAGCCTGCCACTGCTGTTGGTCGACGCAGCATCTCGAATGTCCCTGCTCAGGCATTGATGCTGATGAATAATGAATTCGTTCATCAGCAGTCGTCCGTCTGGGCCGCACGACTCCTGAAGGAAGTGCCAACAGGAGGCGATGACATTTTGCGTACCGCGTTTCGACAGGCCATGAGCCGTATCCCGACTCCGGAAGAGCTGACCGCTTTTCAGGAGTTTTCAAATGCTGTGGCGGCGGAGCGGAATCTGCCTCAGGAAAACTGTCTAACCAATCCTGATGTTTTGACAGATGTCTGTCATGTGCTGCTGAACCAAAAAGAGTTCCTGTTCATCAATTAGTCGCCAACTCTTTTGAATCGGTTCGTCCCGAAGTCCAAAGAGTAAAGAGTTACAAATTCATCGCAGGTGATGCTTTCTTACGGAGACAGCAGCCGTGCATTCATGGAATCCAGGATGTCGTCAGACCGAATTCATGACCAACAGCCGAATGTCGAATCAACGGAACCAGCAAACGTCGCGGCATGGGCCGGAATTCTCTTCGGGATTGTTGCCGCAATTCTTTACGGCGTGTTATTTCTCATGCTGCACGAACTGCCTTCGTCCCGGCAGGAACTTACAGATATAACAGCCAACGCCCCGACTCTGACGAGGCTTCTGGTGGTTGGTGGCAGTGCCGGACTTCTCAATATTGTTTCGCTTATTCTCTGCCTGACGGGATACGTAATTCAAGGGCGTTCACGATTCGAGGCAATTGCCGGAACCGCTGTTTCAGGATTGATGCTGCTTGCAGTATTCTCCGTGATTATCGTCAGCCTCTTGCTTACAGCCTGAACAGACTCCTCGGAGTTGACACAATGCCCACCTTTGATCGTCACCTGATAAAACCTGGCCAGAAGATTATCCTGCGCAAGACAGAGACTGACGGGAAAGTGTTTGAGAACGACCGTGAACGTTGCGAGAAAGCACTGGTTGAGTTCCGAGCCAGAATTGTCTCCCTTGGCGAAAAACTTTACGCTGAAGAACGACAAAAACTTTTGGTTATCTTTCAGGCTATTGATGGCGGCGGGAAAGATGGCACGATCCGGTCCGTCACTCAGGGTACGAATCCTCAATGGGTCGAAGTGACCTGCTTCAAGAAGCCGAGCGAAGAAGAACTGGCCCACGACTACCTTTGGCGAATTCACAAAGCTGTGCCACCGGCAGGAAAAATCGGGATTTTCAACCGCTCACATTACGAAGACGTGCTCGTTGTTCGAGTTCATAAGATCGTCAGGGAGAGCGTGTGGAAACCTCGCTATAGCCAGATCAATGCCTTCGAGGAAATGCTTGCCGAATCAGGCACTCGCATCATCAAGTTTTTTCTTCATATTTCAAAGGATGAACAGAAGCAGCGATTTCAGGAGAGGATCGACACTCCGGAAAAACGATGGAAGTTTGATCCGGCCGATCTTGAGAAACGCAAGTTCTGGGATGGCTATGAGAACGCGTTCGAGGACATGCTGGAAAAATGTTCCACCTCACATGCGCCTTGGTATGTTGTCCCGGCGGATCAGAACTGGTACCGTGATTATGTCGTTGCCGGCATCATTGCCGAAACGCTGGCTGACATGGCTCCCAAATTTCCTGATCCGCCAGATGTCACGGGAGTCGTGATTGAGTAGCCTTCTTTATGGAAACGACACGAGCAACACTGGCCGGCGAACCACTCAGGCCCCGGCAGTTCGCTCGCTGTATTCGTGCCCCCACTGATTGCAGTCGCAAAATCAGTTGAACCAGGCCATAAACAGGAAGAAGTTTCCGTTAAAGGCATCCATGATTCTTCGCCAGGCATCCGGATCAGTTCGTTCCCCTTTCTCAAGGAAAGGCTGAAGGCCCGTGCCTTGAAGCCACAGGATGAGATCGAGGCGAACTGGCTCCTGGAATATTTTCCGAACGTTGATTCCCAGTTCGGGATGCTCCGGGAAATCACCATCGAAGAACATTGCTCCCCCGTCAATCCCGCGCCAGAATGGCAGTAATTTCTTTCCCCGCAGGATCGCGTCTGCTTCATCCAGAAATGCCTGCCACCCCACAAGGTTTTGTTGCGACACGCGCAGTTCTCCGAGTGCAGCAGACTGGCGAGGATTAGGCAGCCATTCTCGATCGTTGTCGGTTTCCGCGTTGATCAGTTTCCAGGATTCGCGACTCAGACTGATCACCGACTCCAGATGGCCGAGTGCCGTCTTCATTCTCTCGGGCTCAATACACGCATAGTTGACAGTATGAATCAGAGCGATCACATCAAGAATGTTTTGGGAATTGAAGCCATTAAACGGTCCGGCTCCCTCTGTTTGCAGAAACTCGTATGGCGACTGAACGCTCGGATAAAACAAATGAGCCGTCCGCTCAAACTGATCTCTCCAGTCATACGCCAGCACCATCTCGCCCAACGCGGACATCACATGGCAATAACCTCTGAGCCATAAAACATCTCCGTCATCGAAAGCAACGACCAGCTGATTCACTGTGGCCGCTGCTTCTTCAGGACGACTACCGCCGTTAAGAGCATTGAGAATACTCCAGATCGATTCTTCGTCTGTGCCAACACCATCACCGTCAAGGTCGAGCCGAATCTGACCGATTTTCAGAGGCAACTTGATACCGGACGTTTTCACCCCGGCAAGAGTCTGTTCGGCTTTGCTTAATCCCGAAAGAAATTCCTGAATCGTTGAGCGCGCTGACTCACATGAAATCTGTTCCGGCTTATCGTTCTCCGGGATCGGCAATCGCATGAAGGGAATCGCACGTCTGCGATTTCCGAGCAAGCCATATCGATACTGGCTTTGCCCTAACGCCTCTACCGCCTGAAAAAACTCAGTCACTCCCAAACCAAACCGAGATAACCCGTCATCAGGATCAGCATCGACGGCAGCCTGCATCGCGGCTGCGCCTTCCGCCAGACGGCCCTCCACCAGGAATTCTTCGATGGCCGGAGGAGCTGCCGCAGTAGGCCGGGATACTCCGGAAAAACTTAGCAGCGAACAGAGGAACAGGCATCGCTGAAACATCATGACCTCCATAAAAAATGCATCAGTGCCTACTCCAGCACTCTACCAGATCTGCCACCAGGGCCTCTTTCTTTCAGGCTGAGAGAGAGGTCGCGGCGGGACATTACCAGATTGAAGGACAATATTCTCGGGCAGCAATACACAGCTTAGCTCCCCATCAATTCCTCCGGTTGTGTCCGTTGCAATCAACCCGTTCCTGAACAAGACCTCGGGAACAGGGACATGCCCGATCACTATGGTTACCGGAGAGTCCATCGGTGGCCCGGCACTGATATAGTCTTTGGAGTACAACCAGGGAGGATGACTCAGACTGAAATCTCGCTGGCGAAGAATCTGAACCTGCGTCTCAAACGGCATGTTTCTGTCAAGCCCCGCATGAACAAACAGGTAGTCTCTGTGCTCAATACTCCACGGCAAGTCAGACAGCAGTCGCCGATGCTCGTCCGGAAGAGCCTTTCGGAGTGCATTAACGTCACCATGCGGCACCCCATAGGACTCGAAAGTCGTGTGGGAATCATAGTGGTTCGTCCACCGCTTTTCGAAATCCACGTAGTCGGGTTTTTCGAACAGTCCCAGAGTCCCAGCCATCGCCAGTTCATGATTTCCACATAGCCACGTGACGAACTCATGGTTCTTTGAAAGATCACAGTACAACTCAACGGTACCTGCCGGATCCGGGCCTCGATCCACAAGATCACCAATGAAAACAATCCAGCGTCGATGAATATCAGGCAATCGCGACAACTGCCCAATAATTTGCCTAAGCTTGTCCGTCTGACCATGGACATCGCCAATCACCGCAACGGGTCCATCAATACGTTGGGGAACAGAAGGCATAAGATTCTTATCTGACTAAGTGTGAGACCGCGTCCCGCGACCTGATTTCGAAATATGCCAACAGCCGTTCAAACCAATGAAACAGAGAGACTCTGCCGCTCGACGTTGATCAAGCCATGGTCCTCTTTTTGAAAAGCTTTCTCGACTGAATGCTAATCGACTCCTAATCAAATTTCAGCCGTCCGCCGTAAGTTGTCCCGGCCAGACCAGATCCTGCCACAATTGAGATCTGCCCAAGACGTAGTTTAACGTGGGGAGTTTGGCGACCCAGGATTTTATTGCACGCTCAGCGATTCAGCTCTTCAGAACCACCATTACGCCGGCTCCAGTCCATGAGCCATTTTCGAGGGATCCCAATATCTGAAATCCAGATGACTCCCGTATAATGAGGTGCTGAATCCCGCAGAAATCCGCTCTTCAATGCAACAAACGTGACTGTCCAATCAGCTTTCACACAGGGCCCAATGACCACCCCGGAGTCACAGTCGAAACCAGTTGGAATATCAACGGCCAGTACCATCGCACCAGATTCATTAATTGCATCAGCTAACTCTGAAAAGGGCGATCTGAGTTGTCCCCTGGTTCCGGTGCCAAGCATTGCATCGACGATTAGATCCTGATCCGACAACTGTGTGATGAACTGCACCATATTTTCTAAAGAGGGTTCATTCACGGCAATTCCGCATCGGTTCAGGAAACGGAGGTTTTGGGCCGCATCCTCCGACAGACTCTTTCCGTTCCGAATCAAATGCACCGTAGCGTCAATCCCGCGAGCTGCCAGAAGTCGAGCGACTGCCAGGCCATCGCCACCATTGTTCCCGGGACCTGCCAGGATCAAAATCGACCGCCAGATGCCAGCTTGCTGAATTCGGTCACAGACACCCCTCGCAGCATTCTCCATCAATAACAAGGAAGGAATCCCCAATTCCGTGACAGCATCCTGATCCACACGGCGACTTTCAGCACTTGAAAAAGCTCGCAACATAATTCTGACCCCTTGCGATTACGATTCGAACGCGAGAAACGCGGGTACAGTGATGACGAACGCTACGACAAATTCATAAGATAGCATGGCAGGTCTGGCGGCGAATTCAGACCGGAAGCCTGCCTGGATTTGATCTGTAACCTGATTCTGAGAAGATATCGGGAGTGTCTTCGGCACATACGCAGGAACGGATTCGTGATTTCTTATCGAGCCCTCAAGAAGCTGATCGGCGAAAGCAGCCTGGAAAGAAAGTGTCGCTTTCTTTTCGGGTTCGCGCTGCTGTTCCTTATTACCGCGAGCTTCTGGCTTTACGCGTCTCGTACGCGCCGACTCATTGAGTATCAACAACTGCTCCGTGCAAAGGACATGGTATCGCAGGTACTACCTCTGGTTCACTATCCGAAACTTATCACGGCATCGGTAAGCCCCGAAGAACCTTCGTCGCTGAAGTCGGAGGACGAAGGTCGAGAAAAGAACAATCGAGAAGACGAAATCGACACATCGTCTTTGGACTCAAATCACAGGAGTTCCGTGGGCGACTCATCGCTTCCACCAAACGTTGTGCTCTTCAACAGGACCCTGAACGAACTCCCCGGGACTTCAGACAAAACTCTTTGGGGACTCACGTCTGCAACGGATGAGCTCCCCGACAACGAAGACGGATTTGAAGCACGCCGAAGGTTCCTGGACCAGGAATCTCCAGAAGATGAGTATTACATTTTTAAGGCCGCTGAAGCGGATCGCCCGCGAGAGCTTGTCTATTTTGCCGCAATAAGAAATGCAAAATCATGCCAGGCTTGCCATATCATGGACGGAAACAAGGCGCTGACAAGTCCAATTGCTCGACAAGAGGCTGAGACTTCTGTGCCGGAGGACAAGCCTGTTAAGCCTTTAGAGACCATCGAATCATCAAAAGAGCAGGGCACACGAGAATACAAACCACCGCTTCTCAGCATCGCAAGGATTCAAATCTCCCTGGAGGCAGTTGACGCGCAACTGAGTCGTAACAGGGCCATTCTTCTTGCGACGGGTATCGTAACATCTTTTCTGGCGATGTTGGCCGCATATGCCATCGTGCGTTACATCATTGTTAAACCCGTACAACACCTCAAAGACGTCAGCGACGAGATCGCTCGCGGCAATTTGAATCTGCGTGCGGATATCAGTACCGGTGACGAATTTGAAGAACTCAGCCATGCGTTCAATCGCATGCTCAGGCACATGATGACCGTCAATGATGAACTCAGATCACTGAACGACAGTCTGGATGGAAAAATCGATCAGCTCGCTCAGGCGAATATGGAACTCTTCAACAACAACAAACTGAAAGACGATTTCCTCGCGACCATCAGTCATGAATTGCGAACACCTCTGAACAGCATTCTCGGCTTCAGTGATATCCTGCAAAGCGCCGTGAACCTTGATGAACGCCAGAAACGCTACGTCCACAACATCCAGACATCAGGCCAGTCCTTAATGGTGCAGATCAATGATCTGCTCGACCTTGCAAAGATCGAAAGCGGCAAGATGGATCTGCATCGAACCGAAGTTCAAATTGCAGACCTGCTGGAACTTCAGATGCAGCAGATCATGCCACTCGCAGACCGCAAAAACATCGACCTCCGAATCGAACCGCCACCGCAACCACTACCACTTCTGCAACAGGATCGAAGCAAGATCAACCAGATCCTGACAAATCTTCTGTCCAATGCGATTAAGTTTACGCCGGAGGGTGGACGAGTCCGTATCGCTTCGCGTCTGTCAGAATCTGATTTAGTTGAGTTCAGTGTTGAAGACACAGGAATCGGTATCCCTCTTCAGGAGCAGGAACATATCTTCGAGAAGTTTCGGCAGGGGTCGACGGGTTCCGGCTCAAGAGATCATGTGAAGCGAGAATATGAGGGAACCGGACTTGGACTCTCAATCGTGCGTGAACTTGCTCGCCTTCTTGGTGGAGATGTCTCCCTCCGAAGTGAGTTCGGTAAAGGCAGTCTGTTCATCGTCAGACTTCCCATTATCGCGCCGGACAAGAAGAAAATGGAAACAGTTGAAACTGCGATCGAAACCCGAACATCACCTGCGATGCCATTAATCACCACTGTAGACCTGATGGATTCCACGGGGCTCGACATCAGAGTCACCAACCCAGAGCAAGTTCCTTTAGACGTCCAATCAATCTGAAACCCGGGCAGACGTTCCGGAAAAACTCATCTCGCGATTTCGCAGGAAATGCGGACGTCGGATGCGATGACTGATCCGGTTAAGAATCCGGCGAGCCTGATCAGTTGGATCTCGGGAGATATCTGCAGAAAAGCCAACAACGTCGCCAATCCCAAAGACACCACTACACCACGTCTCCAGGGACGATGCACACCAGAGACGTCCAAGTTCATCGGGCTCAACTCCAACGTCTGCTAAACCAAGGTGCTCAGTGAACCCAACCGACCTTCGAAAATCGAGCACCTCATCAGAGCGACCTGACCGAGATTGTTTCCGGACGTACTCATCTCCATTTCTGTCATCGATGATTCGCACACCCGCTGCAATAGCCAACTCCTGCATCACACAATCTGCATGGCCATCGGTTATCAACCGAGACTCTACCCCGATCAGACTCAACAGTGCGGAAAAGCCCGCACCCAACTGATCCCCGCCGAGAATTGTCACAGCGTCGGGAAACATAGCGCCCAGCAAGAGGGATTCAGGCCGGGAGGATGGCATTAATCCTAATGGACGATGGGTAGCGGTCCGTCGTGTGCCACACCCCACGACAACATTGTCCGCGTTCAAAACAGCCCTGGAGCAATCCATCCCACTAGTGATCATCACACTATTGCAGCTTAAAAGCCTGGCCTCACCGACACGCACGTCGACACCTAACCGCTCCAGGATCGCCATGTAATCCATGATCTCGGACGTGAGGGCATTTGTCAGCAGTCGCTTCACCAGACCAGGTGAGCATCGGCGCACCGAGCTGGGCAGCCGCGATCCAGTGCCATCATTCAGTAATTGCTCGACCAGACGCCGTAAAGCAATACTAATCATCCATTCAGAGTGTCGCTGCTCTGGAAGGATTGCAAGCACACGCTTGCCCAAAGATCCCGCCATACACGAAAGTTCCATTGCCGCTTCGTCATTGCCAATCACAGCAATGTCATATCTCATGACAAAATCTCCCAAAGACTCGCGGCCATTTGTGCAGGCAGAACAAGATGTCAGCACATTCGCCAACTGGCGCAGTAGAGTTTAATGAACGCATACTCTGGGTAATCTGGTCGGCACTTTGGTGATCAGGAGATAAACTCCGCTCAGGCAAAGTAGACAAACAAGGAAAGACCGCCCCCGAATTTACCGATCGCATCGATTCTACCAGCATTATTGAAGTCGATAGATTTCAGCAGAGACACCGGAATCCCCACCACGATGATCCCGACAAACCGTCTAACCCGTGAAACCATGTCTCCGATTCGTCTCGATTCGAGTCGTTATGAGGGTCTACCAGCAAGTCCCATGAACGTTTCTGCGATCAAGCGACGCGAACGGACACACTGGCGGCGAGGATGCGGTCGCCTGTTGGTTCCAAAATTCTCGCTTCTGTTCTTGCAAAGATTGACGCACAGCCATGACTACTGACTTCTCGCAGTTCACGCGAATTCCCTCTTTGCCAACGGTTGCGATTGAAGCATTGAAACTATTTCACGACACGAATAGTTCCAATGAACAATTGGTCTCTGTGATCAGGAAGGATCCCGCGATGGTAGGGAAACTCCTGAAGGTTGCGAATTCTTCGAAATACGGGACAAGAGGTGAAGTCACCGATCTTGGTCGAGCCGTGATGTTGATGGGACGAACCGCAGCGGCCCCACTGGTACTGAGTTTCTCGCTCGCCAAACAGTCCATGGAGAACTCTGACCATTTAGAGCACTACCGCCGCTTCTGGCTGCGATCGTTTGTTCAGGCAACAGCGGCCGAACTGCTTGCATCTCAGTATGGGTCACCCGCCTTCCGCGGCGAATGTTATACTACCAGTATTCTGGCGGGTCTTGGCAAACTGGCCATACTAAAGGCGGAGCCGGTTAAGTACCTCGAATGCTTGCGGCGAGCTAAATACGAAGGGATTCCGCTCCCGCGTGTTGAACAGGAAACTTTCGGATTCAATCATTCCAAATTGTCTTCAATCCTGCTTCAGCAGATGGGACTTCCTGAGCGCTGCCACGCGGCAATTCGAGGAATCAACGACCCAAATATGACAGCGCTAAAGGCTGGCGGTGAAAAACATCCGCTTCTTGAAATTACGCGTCTGGCAGATGCTGTCGCCAGCTTGCTCTGCGATGAGACCCCCGCGATTTCATTGATTCATCTTGAAGAATCATTGGCCAATTTCATGTTGCCAAAACAATTGTCTGTTGAAGAAGTTGTTGGAGGCGTGCAAGAGCTGCTCGATGCGACCGCTCAATCCTTCGATATAAGTCCTGATCAGTTACCATCGACGAGCGACCTGCTTCAGGACGCCCTGGAAGAAATGTCCAGACTGGCCGATCTTGCGAGCCAGGAGAACAGTTCCCAATCAATCCCGATCGAATTGCTTGAAGAAAATGGTCGGTTGAAGCGTCGAGTGGCAGCCCTGCTGCATGTATCCCGGGTTGATGCTCTGACAGGGATCTGCAACCGGGCCTGTCTGCTTCAGGAACTTTCTGAGCGAGCAGCGCTGCATCGAGTCCGTGGCTGGTCCCTGGGCATGGCAGTGATTGATATCGATCACTTCAAGAAGATCAATGACAAGTATGGGCACCAAGCCGGCGATCAGGCATTGAAGACTGTGGCCGAAACGCTTCGAAACACGATCCGAGATTCTGACATTGTGGGGCGTTACGGTGGAGAAGAATTTGTGGTGCTGCTTGAAGACTCCAATTCCGTCGGTCTGGCCGTTGTCGGAGAACGATTGCGGAGCAAGATTCAGCAGTCTGTCTGCGTATTCGAGGGAAAAACGATTCCTCTCACTGCCAGTGTTGGCCTGGCCGAAGGCAATGTCATTGGCCCTGAACAGGAATTTGGCGAAAAACTATTCGCCGCCGCAGACGCAGCAATGTATCGGGCGAAACACTCCGGCCGAAACTGTTTCGTTGTCGACTCGCTGGTGCAGGAAGGCGATTGCCTGAGAACACGCGAACGCAGCCGATCCAAGCCGGAAATAGTTACGATCTGAGTGAATGTGTCGTTACCCGGGCGGCTTGATACTTTCCGCAGAATCATTTTCCCCGTCGAGAAGACGGGGATTTTTCATTTGTCCGGCATTTGAATTCGGAGACCGCTGCATCACGTTGCAACATGGACTCGCAAAACGACATCTTTCGCTGACCTAAGGCTTCTTCTATTCATCCGAGCCTTTTGCAGCATCCGTTTTTTCTGCAGCAGACTTATACTTTTCAAGGCCGACAGCCAACCGCTGCTTCTGATCAGCGTCTGTTGAGGCGTCAACAGCCTTCGTCTGGAAGGCAATAGCCTCTGCCACGTTTCCAATTCGCGAATGCACACGAGCGATCGTCTCCAGGACAGAGATATCCTGCTCCTTTGTCAATTCCACAGCCCGTTGAATCGTGGAAAGGGCAAGTTCAAGATCAAGACCAGGCTTGTCTGTTGCGGTGGCCAACATCCATGCCACATCGTCCAGGATTCGCACATCCTCGCCTGCCACATCGGCCATCATCTTTGCCGACTTATTGGCCTCATCAAAGAGAGGAACCTGCATCGCAATCTTGAAACGCGTCTTCAGGAGCGTACTATTGCCTGGAAATTGTTTCAGCATCTCATCAAGCAGAACAATGGCTCCCGCAACATCTCCGGCCGCCATCGCTTCATCAAGTTTAGGTCCAACAATTATAAACGCCTTATTCAAAGCTTTCGTTTCCAAAGCAGTTTTCTTCGCAAGTGCCGAATCCCAACTGCCCTCAACGATCTGCTTCAAGGGACCATCAATCTCCATGGGATGCCCGATCCACTCGATATTCCCTGTCTTGCCGACGATGAAAGCACATGGGATCCCGGCTTGTCCAGAGGCATTCATAAAGATGGTGTTTGTTTTACCATCATCATCCGTAGCTATGCGATACGTGAGAACATCACTCCAGGTCTTGTCACCCTGACCAGCCAGATTTGTCATGAACTTCGTAACCGTGGCATCATCCTCCGCTGTTACTCCGACGAAGGTCACGCGATCACCATACTCTGCCTGCAATGAAGCAATGTGGGGCATACTCTTCAGACAAGGACCACACCACGTTGCCCAAAACTCAACAACATAAACTTTCTCCGGGACATATGCAGTCACGGGCTCACCATTGATCCATTTAGAGATTGCAATCATTGGCGCTGGATCGCCGATCAGCAACTCTGATGAATCCTCGACCATCTCGCTGGGTTCTTCCAGATTCAGACTGGCGACGTCAGTCCCCTCATCGCTCTGCGACTCGGAAGTGGCGGGTGACGCTTTCTCCGACTTAGCGGAGGTTACTGGTGATTCCACATCGGCACAGCCAACGACAACTGCCGAGAAAACCAGCAGGGTGACCATGCGAAAAGAACGAAACCTCGAATTGAGCAGAACCATGAGAAACAACCCCACAAATCACGGCAACGGAAAAGCATGACCTGAACCAGACCTTGAAACAACGTGATTTCGGCCCAGGATTCGTTCATCGTAACCATTTGACAAAAATCGGCTACTGCAAACTCTGATGGCGGTGCCCGGAATAAGGCTTGACGCTATAACCTCCGTGGCTGGCGGGGCCGGACGCCCGCCGTTCTCTTTACCGAACAAAAGATTTAATTCGGCACGCAGCCTTCGATACATTTTCGTGCAAATCGAAATCGGCGTTCTTAAATCAAAGCCATCCCCCCTCCACTACCGTTTTTGATTGCTCGATCACCCGACTGGAGTGAACCACTATGACTCGTGTTCCCAAGTCAATGGCGCTCTATGAGCGCGCGCTGCAACTGATTCCCGGGGGAACGCAACTGATCAGTCGGCGCCCCAATCGGGTCGCGTATGGGGTCTCACCGATCTATGCCGTCGAAGCAAAAGGCGCGAGGTTTCGAGACGTTGACGGGAATGAGTACATTGACTGGATCAGCGGCATCGGCGCAATCCTGCTGGGGTATGCCGACCCGGTTGTAGATGACGCCGTCAAGGAGCAGATCTCGAAGGGCACGATGTATTCGGTCAATCATGAATTGGAAATCGAGCTGGCGGAGGAACTCTGCGACTGCATTCCTTGTGCGGAGATGGTGCGTTATGCAAAGTCCGGGGGTGAAGCGTGTGCCATGGCAGTGCGAATCGCCCGCGGTGCCACGGGAAAGGATCTCATTCTGTTCTGCGGCTATCACGGCTGGCACGACTGGTATCTCGCAGCCAATCTTGCGGAAGAAGCGAGCCTGAACTCTCATCTCTTTCCGGGGATTGAACCGATCGGAGTGCCCAAAGCGCTCGCCGGTACAGCACTTCCTTTTCCCGGCGGGGACTTGATAGCTTTGGCTGAAATGCTGGATCAACATAAGGGCCGAGTCGCCGCGATCATGATGGAACCTCTGCGATCCGAGGTCCCGGCTCCGGATTATCTGAGCGGCGTTCAGCAACTTGCCAAAGAACACGCAGCCGTTTTGATCTTTGATGAAGTGTCGGCTGGTCTTCGATTTGGAATGGGGGGCGCTCAGGGTTTTCTGGGCGTGACCCCTGACCTTGCGGTCTTCGCCAAGTCGATTTCCAACGGTTATCCGATGGCGGCAGTTGTAGGTCTGCGAGACATAATGGAACCCGCCGCCCGAATGTTTATTTCCAGCACTTACTGGAGCGACACCATCGGGCTGCGGGCCGCACTCACGACTCTGAAGGAAGCACGCCGTCGAAACGTTTCAAGCCAGCTTTGGAAGTTTGGTGCCGAACTCAAGAGTTCTCTCAACGCCGCTGCCGCGGCCTGCGGGCTGTCAGCCGAATGCACCGGAATTGATGTGCATCCTGCGATGCACTTTAAAGTCCCGGATGAGATGCGAAGCGAAGTCACGACTTTATACATTCAGGAAATGGCCAAGCGAGGCTGCCACGGCTATGCATCATTTTATTTGAATGCCGCTCAAGGCTCGTCAGAACTCGAACAGACGACTCAGGCTGCCAAAGAAACCTTCACAATCATCGCGGAATCGATTGCGGCAAAAAACGTCGCTTCAAAGCTGGAATGTTCATTGCAGAAGGATGCCTTCCGACGACTTGTGCGTTAACTCGAAGTTAACAGACTGGAAACAATCGAATAATGGAAACGGACAAAGTGCCGAGCATTCGGAATCAGGGACCTTCACCAACGTGGTATCGACGTGATCATCGCCACGATCTCAGTCGTTGGGAAATCCCCCTTTGTGGAGAGTTGACGGAGCGTCAGGCCGACTTGCTGGAACAGGTCGCTGAGGTGCCTCGTAACAGTCGCGGTCTGATGTACTTTGATTCGTGCGGTGGCAGTGTGTATACCGGCCTCGCCCTTGCCACGCTGATGCGAGTCCGTGGACTGCGAGTGACCGGAGTTGTCATCGGAGAATGTTCCTCAGCCGCTTTGCTGCCATTTGCTGCCTGCCAGAAACGGTTTGTCACTCCACATTCCACACTTCTGTTCCATCCAATGCGATGGCAGTCGGATGAAGATGTGCGTCTTGAGGAAGCCACGGAATGGGCGCGTCATTTTAAGGACCTGGAGGCACGCCTCGATACGCTGCTACTCGATTTATTTCGTGTGGAGCAATCCACTCTGCATGGATGGACTCGCCCTGGAAGATTCGTTTCAGGATCAGAACTCGCGACCGCCGGGCTTGCGGAACTGTTTGATCCTTTCAAAGACTCTGATCCCTGGAAAACAATCTGTGCTCTGTAGACAATGCACTGAACTTCAGAGACAGATGGTCTCTGACGAGAACTAAAAAGAAGCTACCACCTTGGTCGGGAGATGTTCATGTTGTTTTTGAGACGTTGTTGCTTGGCGGTTCTGACATTTTTTTTCCTGACATCTCTATCTCTGAATGCGAGTGAAAAGGCGAAGTCCAGAATCCTGATGGTGACTCAGAGCCAGGGCTTCATGCATGGCAGTGTCCGGCGCCCCGATGGAACGGAGGCCGAGAAAAAACTGGCGGTGTCGGAAATCGCGATGATTGAACTTGGTCAAAAGACAGGGCTCTTTACCGTCGACTGTACTCAGGATGTGGCGGCTGACTTCACGAAAGCCAATTTGCAGAACTATGACATCGTGATGTTCTACACAACAGGTTCGTTACCTATCGCAGAAGAAGATCGCGAATACTTCTTTAAAGAATGGCTCACGGCGAAGGGGCACGGTTTTATCGGGTTTCACTCAGCAGCAGACACTTATGGTGACTATCAGCCATACTGGGATATGGTAGGAGGAACATTCAATGGTCATCCGTGGAATGCCGGAGATACCGTAACAATTACGGTTCATGAGCCCGAGCATCCCACAATGAAACCGTTCGGCAAAGAATTCACCATCAAAGACGAGATCTACCAGTACAAGAACTGGCAACCGGAGAAAGTCCGTGTTCTGATGAGCCTTGATATGTCCCGTTGCAAACCTTCCGCCCCCTACCACGTGCCGGTGGCCTGGGTCAAATCTTATGGTGAAGGCCGAGTCTACTTCAACAATCTTGGGCACAATGAATCCACATGGGCTGATAGCCGATATCTCGAATCCATTACTGCAGGAGTGAAATGGATCCGAGGCGACCTGGAGGCCGAATCCGCTCCGAATCCGGAACTCTCCGCAAAAGAAGAGGAGAAGGCTAAGGCAGCGGCTCAGTAACCGGCCATTGCTCATTAGCCTGCCAACTTAAAGCGGCCGACCATGGCTTGTCATAGCTGGTGCCCAACATAACGCTACTGCTCCAGGGCCTCAGAGAATCGGGCCTCAGAGAATCGCGTCCGGGATTGGCCACGATTGGGCCTTGTCTCTTGTATCACGTCATGTCCCGGTGGCATTTTTGGTGGCACTTGATGGTGGCACTGGGATTGCTGATCGCCTGAATCGGAACACTTATTGGATCCACAAGTCGTTTCATGTGCATCACTGCACGATGGGGCGAGCGATCAGGCACAGAAGCGGGCACACAAGAGGCAACTCCGAAATGCCACACCACTTTCGAAAAAACAGCAGGACAGGTCTGGCTCTTCACTTTTGCACATATTGTCCGCCCCGGCAGTACTCGCAAACTCACAAGGCTTAAATGATCATGGATAAGAATTTCTCTTTGTCCCGTCATGGAATCACAGTCAACGACATCTGCCGGAACATTTCTCCGGGCAGCCTTTACGAAGAAGCCATTCGTCATGAACCGGGAACAAGCATTTCTGACACTGGCTGCCTGATTGCCTACTCGGGCGAAAAAACGGGGCGATCCCCCAAGGACAAGCGTGTTGTCCGCCATCCGGATTCCGAACAGAACGTCTGGTGGGGACCTGTTAACTTTCCGCAGGATGAGTCCACATTCTGCATTAATCGTGAGCGGGCTGTTGATTACCTGAATACTCGATCACGAATTTATTGCGTCGACGCTTACGCTGGCTGGGATCCGGAGACCAGAATCAAAGTCCGCGTCATCTGCGCTCGACCTTATCATGCTCTGTTCATGCACAACATGTTGATCCGTCCGACTGACCTCGAACTGGAAACATTTGGTGAGCCCGATTTTGTGATCTACAACGCCGGCGGTTTCCCGGCGAACCGTTACACAACCGGCATGACGTCTCGCACCAGTGTTGACCTGAGTCTGGAACGCAGGGAAGTTGTTCTCCTGGGAACTGAATACGCCGGTGAGATGAAGAAAGCTGTCTTCACCTTCATGAATTACTTTCTCCCGAGCAGAAGCATCTTGTCAATGCATTGCTCGGCAACCTGCGATCGCCAAACGGGATCCTCTTCGGTTCTGTTCGGTCTTTCCGGCACGGGAAAAACGACGCTTTCCGCCGATCCCAAACGCAGCCTGATCGGCGACGATGAGCACGGATGGTCCGACAATGGCATCTTCAATATCGAAGGAGGATGTTACGCCAAAGCCGTCTATCTGACGCGCGAGTCAGAACCTGAGATTTTTGAAGCCCTGCGATTCGGAGCTGTGCTGGAGAATGTCGTTTATGACAGGTCCCATCACCATGTCGATTTTAACGACACCTCGATCACACAGAATACTCGAGGAGCTTACCCCATCGAGTTCATGCGAAACGCAAAGATCCCCTGCGTGGCCGGTCATCCCACGGATGTGATTTTTCTGACCTGTGATGCTTTTGGAGTGTTGCCGCCGGTCTCCAGATTGACGCCCGAGCAAGCCATGTATTTTTTCATCAGCGGGTACACTGCGAAAGTCGCTGGTACAGAAGTTGGTGTTTCCGAGCCGGAGGCCACGTTCTCCCCATGTTTCGGTGGACCGTTCCTTGTGTGGCATCCGGGTGTGTATGCCAAACTGCTGGCGGAGAAGATTCGTCGTCACAATGCCAATGTCTGGCTTGTGAACACAGGCTGGTCGGGCGGAGCCTACGGGATCGGCAGCCGCATGCCGCTTCGGTTCACACGTGCAATCATCGACGGAATTCACTCCGGGTGCCTGCAATCGGCCCCGACTGTGCATGATGACTTGATGAATCTTGCAGTAGTCTCCGCATGTGACGGCGTGCCGGCTGAGATGATGCAACCGCGGCTTTCCTGGAGAGACGCATCAGCCTTCGTGGAAACTTCCAGAAAACTGGCGTCACGATTTCGGAAGAACTTTGAACAATATGCGTCGGAAGTGAGCAACGACGTCACAAACGCTGGGCCTCGCGGGTAGTCGATTTACGGGGAGAAGACAGAGGGCTCTCCAGATCGAGCATCCAGTTGTCACAGAGTTTCCGACGTTTGGGGCTTTCATCCTGAACCATGTAAGAAACCGTCGTTTCAGTGAATAAGCTGCCGATTGTCCGGCAATTGAGCTTGATCGACACACGCAAACCGCCCTGAACCACCAATCTGCAAATTGTTCAGAACAGCCGTGTGTGAACGAGATGTCAGATGGGTAAGATGTACCCTCGCTATGCTGGTTGTATTTGAATTGCAGATTCTCTGAGTAGCTCATGATGAATAAGCCCGTTTTGTGTCCAATCTGCCTCAAACCAGCGACGGATCCTTCGAAATTACCGTTCTGCACTGAACGCTGCCGCAGCATTGACTTTTTCCGCTGGTGGGAGGGATCTTACGCCATCAAGGAGGAGTTGAGTGAGGAGTTGAATCTGGAACTGCAGAACCGTTTTGTGGATTCAGATGCCGAAAGTGAACACTTCGATTAAGGCTTGGAGAAGTTTCATACGGGGCATTCTTGGCCATCTGCCCCCGAATTATCCGAGAAATCTCGAATCCTGCTACAAACGAGCATCTTTACTCAATCGCCACGAATCGTTTTTCCACGCGAACGCATGAAACACGTGCACACATCTGCACGTTAACGTTGCCTAACGGGCAATATTGGCCGATCAAAGAATCGGAAGATCAGGGGGAATACCCCCTTTTGGGATGGGCAGCCCGAGGTAGGGGTTTGTCAGATTTTCATCCAAAACGACGCGTGAACCAGCACTATTCCAGTGAAAACCTGTTGCCTGCTCATGCGCTTCCCCTCATCATAGGCGACCGTATTCAAGAAAACTCAGGGAAATATTGTCCTTACACCTTCTTGCGCCGTTAACTGAGGATCGGATCCTCGTCCTACGGTTGAAGATTGGACTTTGTTTTGACTGAATGGTTGTTTTTTGGGCTCGAAATCTGAGCAGTCGTTGGTCAGATCCGGACATCTAGTTGAAAAGGTCAGTGGTAAATGACTCATCGCCCTTCTCGCATTGCTCGCTGTTTTCGCCTGTTTGGGGAGTTGGGAAGCGCGGATGGTCGGCGTCGCGCTAAAGTGGGGGGACAAGTTCCTTCTGAGTCCCTTGAGACTCGGCAGATGCTCGCGGCCGATCTGACCAGGTTAGTGTACGACGCGACTTTGCTGGATCAGGACGCAGCGTCAACGACCGTAGACAGTTTTTTTGTGGCGTTTGATAAATCGATGAGTGCCACAGCCATCAAGAATGCCACGGGTGCTAAATCCGTGGATGCGTTCCCGCTGATTCCAAACAGCTTTAATTTGACTTTTGACTCATCTATGTCCCTGGAGCAGGCTGCGGGGGCATTCAGTTCCATTTCTGGCTTCAAGTACCTCTATCCCAATCTGCCGCTTGAACGAGTCGTCAAATTTGTTCCGAACGACCCGTTGTTCGTCTCGCAATGGCACCTGCAGAATACAGGGCAGACTGGCGGAACCGTTGGTGCTGATGCGAACATCACAGGAGCCTGGGACACACAAACCGGTGCGGGTGTTGTCATTGGGATTGTTGACGATGGAGTGCAACTTGCTCATCCTGACCTGGCCGCAAATGTTGCCAGTGGCCTCAGTTATGACTATGTGTCTAACGACTCAGACCCTACGCCGGCAGCGAACTCTGGTGACGATCATGGGACTGCAGTAGCAGGCGTTGCAGCTGGCGTTGGAAACAATTCTTTAGGAATCACAGGCGCGGCTTACGAAGCGTCAATTGCCGGCATCAGACTTCTGGGATTTAATCAGACGGCAGCGACCGAATCAGCCGCTTTGAATCATCGCACTCAATCAATTCACATATACAACAATAGTTGGGGTCCTGTAGACTTTCCGGTCATCGCAGCAATGCCGCCACAGGTAGAAGCTGCGTTGAGCGCTGGGACACGACTTGGCCGAGGTGGGTTGGGATCGGTCTACACATGGGCGGGAGGAAATGGTCGCTCAGGTGGAGACTATTCAAACTACGATCAGTATGCTAGTTCTCGCCATGTAATCGCGGTGGGTGCCATCACACATGACGGACGGCAATCGTCTTACAGTGAAAGCGGCTCGAATCTGCTCGTTTCGGCTTATTCCAGCTCTCCTGGGATTGTGACAACGGACCTCGTGGGTGCCGACGGCTACGATGCAACAGATTACACCAGCACCTTTGGCGGTACTTCATCAGCAACTCCGCTCGTCTCTGGCGTCGTCGCGCTGATGCTGGAAGCGAACCCGAATCTATCCTACCGGGATGTGATGGATCTACTTGCTCGGACGGCGGAGCATAACGATCCAACTGATGCGGGATGGACTGTGAATGGTGCTGGCCTGAGAGTGAATCACAAGTATGGATTTGGTGCCATTGATGCTCAGGCAGCGGTCAACGCTTCACTAACTCATAATCCGCTGGGACCTCTTTCGAGCCGGTCCACTCCAGTGGTTCGAGTGAACCGTACAGTTCCAGACAACACTACAAGCGGAATTGTTGCGAATGTCACGACGAACATTCAGTTGAACCTTGAACACGTGGAACTGGTCCTTAACGCATCGCATCAGAATCGCGGTGACCTCGCAATCACATTGGTTTCTCCGAGCGGTACACGTTCGGTGATGGCCCTTGCCCGAACTCAGGACTCTGGAAACAATTATACGAACTGGGTTTTTACAACGACAAGGAACTGGGGAGAGCGCTCAGACGGAACATGGACTGTTGAAGTGGCTGACCTGCTGACGGGAACCACGGGATCGTTCACTGATTTCCAACTGCGATTCCACGGGACTGAACTGCCGTTGTCAATGACCATTAATCCAGCCTCTATCGCGGAAAACGCCGGTGCGGGCGCAGCAACGGGCACCGTAACAAGAGGGTCAGGGGTTAGTCTTGCTCAGCCACTCGTTGTCACATTAACAAGTAGCGACACATCAGAAGCAACGGTTCCCGCCACGGTAACAATTCCAGCCGGTGCCGCTTCGGCGACCTTCCCGATTCGCGCAATCGACGATACATTGGCTGATGGAACACAGCGAGTCGACATACAGGCATCCGCAACGATTACTGGAACACTGAATACCGTTTCTTCACCGCTCAACGTCCTCGATCATGAGACTTTGACGATGACGATCGACAAGTCTCAGATTGCAGAGACTGCTGGGAACGGGGCCGCGGTGATTACAATCACCCGCAGCAACACCGACGTTGCAGCTCCCAATTCCTTCGCTGTCGTCAATAACCGACTTCTTGAGCACAATCCATCCGGGGTTCAGGTAAGTGATCGCGCAATCCCCTGGCCAACAGGCGCTCGCCCGGTCGGTGAAATCGCCAGGGACCTGGTTGTGATGGAGAACGGTCGCATCGCAGTTCATGATGGAACTTCGACGGGCTATGTCTCGATCCTGAATCCGGCAAACGATGCATGGCAGCATATCCTCGTTCCGGGGCTTTCCTCAGACCCGGCGGTTTCTGGCAGCGGAGGCATCTCGTCATCGGGCGATTTCGTATTCCTGTCAGACATGTCGACATCCAACGCCGACCCATTTGGCGTCGTGAGGGTCGATACGATTACTCAAAGTGTCACACGATTTGCGAACAAGTCGCTTGGATATCGGATGTTTGTGAAGGATGTCTTTGGCGACAACATCCTTGAAATCGACCTGCAGACAGGTACCACTCTCAACACCATCCCAATACCCGCCGCGCTCGGCACAGGCTCTGATTTCGACAATGGCATGGCGTTCGATGGAACGAGTCTTTGGCTCACCGGCGGTTCTCTTGCACCAAATTCGCTCTATAAAATCGACCCGGATAACGGGGCGGTGCTGGAAACTCACTTCGTCAGCACTTTTGGCGTGAGTTCCTGGGATGGTCTAGCATGGCTGAATGATCAGCTATATTTGCTGAGTGGCAGCGTAAACAGCGTTATCGCAGCATACGACCCGGTCCAGCGGCGAATTACGAGTACGCTGGACATTGACAGCATAAACTCCGTCAGTTTGACCATCTGGAAAGGACTGGCTGGCATTAAGGGACCGGATCGTCTGGTTGCGACTACCGTTCTGGGAGATCTGATCGTTGAAATTGATCCCCGAACGGGGGTGATTACCAATCAGTGGCAGAGAGGAATCAACTCGACTCCATACGGTATCGGTGCTGCAAATGGTGAAATCTACATTGGTGAATTTCTGAATGGATTGGTTGAAGTCTATGATCGCCAGGGCACATTGCAGAGGATTATGGACGTCAATCTGGCATCGATCGAAGGTCTGGCAGCATTAGGCGGTGACGATGTTCAGGGACTGGTGCCGACAAATTATCGTTACCGAGATATTTACTCCGGCCTCGACAGTAAGTTCTATGTCCTTGATTCCGCTGGCACTGTGTTCGGCCGGTACGATTCCACGACGTTGGCTGTGGATGAATTCTTCGATCTTGCAAGGCCGGTGAATGCTATAGCCGTAGCAGCCGATGGCAGCATTTGGGGTGCTGGTGGGGATGGCATACTTTATCACTTCAGTGCCACAGGAACCTTGATTGAGCAACTGACAATCGGATCGGTCTCGCTCATTGACATTGACCTGAACGTTTCCGGCCAGATACTTCTCACGTCGTCCGCTGGCAGAGTTTACAAGACGAGTACGTCGCTCGTCGCTCCAACCTCGTTCTCTGCGGGCTCATCTCCTGCGTTTGCCAGTTTCGGACGACACCAGACGCTGCCTTCCGGTGACCTTTTTGTGCAGCTGACAAACAGTGATCCGACAGAAGCCTCTATACCACTTTCAGTCGTTATCCCGGTCGGACAGCAGTCAGTAACAGTTTCGTTGGATGCAGTCGACGACAATATCACGGACGGCACTCAGACGGTAACATTTACGGCGTCTGCGATAGGTTATGCTTCTGTCGCGTCAGCCTCGATTGGTGTTCTGGACGCGGAATCTGTGGGAGTCAATATCGTCGCCGGATCAATCTCCGAGGCCGCTGGATCTGGTGCGACTCAGGCACAGATTTTTCGCACGGACATTGACGGACCGTTCAGCTACGTCGGCCCCAGACAAGTGTTTGCCAACAACGCGGCTCAGACAATTCTGGATAACGACAAGATCAACTCTTACATCAACGTTCCCACTCAGACTTCGCGTTTGACGGACGTTAACGTGACACTCAGCCTGACTCATTCTTTCCTGGCCGACCTTGATGTTTATCTTGTCAGTCCTCGCGGCACCCGAATTGAACTGGTGAGTGACCTGGTCTCAAATGAGCCAGACATGATCTCTACAACCTTAGACAATGTTGCACCCAATGGAATACTCACCGGCAGTTCGCCATTTACGGGCAGATTCCGACCGGAAGGGACGCTTGAGGATTTGAATGGCGAGAATCCATCAGGAGTCTGGACACTCGAAATCACCGATGATAATCCTACAGACTTCGGAACTTTGAAGTCGTGGGCTTTGAATATCGAAACAATCGGCCTCGCACCGATGACTGTCAACCTCACAAAAACCGGCGATACTGATGAGATTGATGTGCAGACCACTGTGGTGATTCCTGCAAATCAATCCAGTGTTTTTGTTCCCATCAACGCTGTCGACGATACTGTTCTGGACGGTACCAGGGTATCGGGAGTGAGAGCCACCACCACATCATCGGGATACATTTCCGGTTCGGACACCGTGAATGTCCTCGATCGTGAAATACTCCAGTTCACGGTGAACAAGTCGACCGTTCCTGAAACAGCCGGCGCTGGTGCGATTACGGGCACGCTGACAAGACTCAACACGGACATCAACGCCAGCTTTACGGTATCACTGACAAGCAGTGACTCATCAGAAATCACTGTACCTGCGACGGTCACCATACCGGCTGGCAGGTCATTCGTGACTTTCCCGATTACCGTTGTGGATGACACGATTTCTGATGGAACTCAGACCGTCACCGTCCGGGTAGTGACATCGCAGTACGTCGTCGACAAAAATCAGATCATTTCGGTAACCGATGTTGAACCAAAACTCGTCCTGTCGAGCAGTATTAGTTCAGTGGCTGAAAATGCCAGGACCTTCAGCGCTACGGTTACCCGGCAACAGCAGACCGACATTAGCCAACCAGTGATCGTGAGTCTCTCCGTCTCATCGTTCACGGGGTTGTCCTCTCCGATCAGAGTTCCGGCAACAATCACGATTCCAGCCGGTCGAGTCGACCAGACATTCGTCGTAACGGTGTTGGACGACCAACTGCTGGACGGGACACAGACAGCAACGGTTCGGGCCCGGGCTACAGGCGCCACGGAAGGGACAATCACGTTCCAGATCACAGACTACGAAACGCTGTCGCTTAGCCTCAGCAAAACTGCTGTCCGCGAAGACGCTGGTCGGGCGGCCGCCAGAGGCACTGTGACGCGAAGCAATCTTGACTATGCTTTCCCGGTGACAGTGACATTAACCAGCAGTGATGTGTCTGAAATCAAAGTTCCCACCACCATCACGATACCTTCCGGTCAACTGAGTGTCAGCTTTGACATTGAGGCTGTTAACGACCCATCCCTCGACGGGTCACAGACCGTCAGGATTTCTGCCTCGGCATTAAACTATGTAGGTGCATCGTCAACAATCACAGTTGACGACCATGAACCTCCGGTGGTCACGGCTCCGGCGGCAGTTATCGTCGATCCAAACCCAACCGTGCAGTGGATTGCAGTTCCAAATGCAACGCGTTACGAGGTGCTGTTGCAGAACCTTAGCACAGGGTCAGAACAGCGTTACCAGGTTCCAGGTACGAGTACAACTTTCAAAATTCAGAAGCCGGTTGCTGATTCACTGGGTCTTGGTCGATATCGAGTCCTTGTTCGCGCCTATGATCAATTGGAGCGAGCAGGATACTGGAGCATTGCACGTGACTTCCGCGTCGTGACAGCCCCAACTATTATTGGACCATCCACGACCTCGTCACTCGTCTCCGGCACTTTCCCCGAAATCGTTTGGACCCCGGTTTTGGACGCATCGGGTTATGAACTCACGGTCCATAATCTGACTACGGGAAAAATGAATGTCATCTCACAAAAGAATATCCCCACGACTAGTTACCGGGCAGTGGAGGTACTTGGAACAGGAACTTTTCGGGCTACCGTCCGTGCGTTTCTCTCTGTGGCATCGCAGGGGCAGGCTCCGGTCATTGACTACGGTAACTTCAGTGCGTCATTAGACTTCACAGTGCTCGCAGCCCCGAGTGTGTTGACTCCAGTAAGTGGGGGAACTTTTGACCGCAGTCCGATACTGAGCTGGTCACGAATCACTGGTGCAGCCACTTATGACGTCATGGTGCGTAATGCTCAGACACAGGTCATTGTGTTCCGGGATCAATCGGTGCCGAGTACAAGCATCCGGATTCCTCAGGACCTGCAGAATGCAAACTACGAGGTTCTGGTAAGAGCACAGAGCGGACGATTCTACAGTAACTGGTCGGCCTCAAGATTCTTCGCGGTTGGTGCATCTCCAGGAATCACCTCACCGTTGGCTAACGAAAAAGCGGGGGCGCAGCCAAAGTTCGTCTGGACCAGCATCACAGGTGCGGAGCGGTACGAGGTTCGCGTCCTTAATCGGGACACAAATACTTATGTGATCCAGGTCGGCAACGTCACTGGCACTTCATACACGCCGACGACGAAACTGCCCCTTGGAGAGTATCAGGTAACAGTTCGTGCCATCAGCCTGCTCGGTGAAATCACCAACTGGAGTGCTCCAGTGAACTTCGTGGGCGGGGCAGCTCCTGTAATCAGCAGACCGACTAATAACTCTTCAAGTGGCAGAATGCCTTCTATCGCGTGGTCCGCAGTAGATGGAGCGACAGCTTACAACGTGAAGATTGTTAATCTTGCGAGCAATGTTACAGTCGTAGCGACGGGAAACTTATCGAGTACCGTCTTTACCCCCACAACAAATCTTGCTGCAGGCAAGTATCGCATATGGGTTCGTGCGGTGAGTGCTCAGGGACATTTGTCCAACTGGAGTACTGCTGTTGACATTACCGTCGCCAGCAATGTTATCGTCGAAGAAGAGTTGACGATGCTGGGAACTCCGGTCGTGGCTGCGGCCCTGTCGGTACGGCAGGTAGAGTCCGTCCCATCGGGTGCAGAATCCACTGTTCGTGAGAATTCCTCGTCGACGAAGTTTATCTCCGCAGCAATTCAGAACGTTGCTGAAGAAGCGAATTCGGCAGCGGATGTTATCGAAGCAGAAACGATTGCCTCTGCCACCGACCATGTAATGGCCGCCTGGGACGTTTCTGACTGGTGGAATACGACTGCGATTGTCAACGAGCAGAATAATGAAGCGATCTGATTCCAAATCGATGATCAGAATCGACAGGGGTTCGGTCAGAATTTGGTGACATAAGTTGACCCGGTCTTCCTTGAAGGCCGGGTCAATTTTTTACGCGTCACGTGATTGCAGGAGATGCTGGATGCTCCACTGGGCTTACTGCGAAAACTTACTGAGTGATCATATCACAGTCGCTGACGCTGAAGCTCATCACCTGATTCACGTCCTCCGATTTCGTGTTGGTTCTGAATTGATACTGTTCGACGGCCACGGCACAGAAGCGACAGCCAAAGTTGTTTCATTGACACGTCGAGATCTCACGTGCTCAATTCTCTCCCGTACCCTGCATGTTCGTCCGTCTCGTCCTGAGTTGATTGCAATCGCCTCACCCCCGAAAGCTGACCGCCTCAAGTGGATGGTGGAAAAGCTCACGGAAATCGGTGTCGATCGACTCGTGTTGCTGAATACATCGCGAACAGTGACCACACCGGGAGAAACGCGTCTTGATAAGATTCACAGCACCATGATTGCCGCCTGTAAACAGTGCCGACGGCCATTCTTTATGGAACTGAGCCCGCTCCAGTCGATCGAAACCATACTTTCCGAGCTGAAGCATGGAATCGCCAGCCCGTTCATCTGTGTCGCACATCCCGGCGCGAGCGTTACTCTGGAGGATGCCTGCAGTCCGGCCGAACAGACTGGACCAGCCGCAATCATGATCGGACCAGAGGGTGGATTCACAGACGACGAAGTCCAACAAGCCCTCACCTTCGGTGCAGTCGCGGTTTCCTGGCCAAACACAATCCTGCGCATCGAAACTGCTGCGATCGTCTTCGCCACGTTAATGATGTCACGGATTCATAGAAGCCAGCCGTAACAGCAGGAACCCGCATTGTCAGGCGAACCGGTCAAAGAAGAATCGACCGTTTGACAATACGAAGACGACTGCAGCCGCCATTCAACTGGAACCTCTTTCCAAATCTACCGAGAGCGATTGTCCCTTACGGCAAACGATTTTTTTTCCGGCATAGCTGGAGATTTTCGTCCAGCGAATAGCACAGGGTGGTACTTTTCAACTGTTGCTTTGTTTGGCAGCACGTCAGGACATGCCTGTTCGATCGCTAGGTTTTGCTGAGGAAAGGTGCTTCCGATGGGAAGACGATCTTCTTTTTCTGCTTCCGGACTCTTCATCACGGCTGTCTGTCTGATGTACACGGCTGCTCATGCCAGTGATGGTCAGGTCCCGCAGACATTGTCGATGGGTATTCCGAGCTATGGCGGATTCGAAGTATCACAACCGGCCCCCGGCTCCGTAGCCATGACTCAACATGCATTGCCGCTGGCTCCCCTGCCTCCGGGCACTGTGGGACAAACATACAGTCGCCCCTCTCATCCAGTGCCGGTTGACGAGCATCCGCGAACAGCGATGCTGGCCGTTCGCGATGATGGATCCATACCGTTCCTGAGCGTTCAGAACATGGGTGGTATCAAAATGAAGAGTGGAATCTGGTTGCTCGAATCCCGACGTCCACTTGATCCCGGCGCGTGCCAGATCGTTCGCGTCGAAGCACGAAAAACGGCTGCCGATATCGAACCCTATGCGACTCGATTTGTTCGTCTGATTCCGGGCCGAATCGTTTATCTCGATTTTTGATTGTGCCCACATGCATCCAAGTCGGTTGCCGGAATCGCTTCTGCTGGAACAATGTCTCGTGCGTCGCACTCGCCATACTGGGCCCGGTGGACAGCATCGTAACAAGGTTGAAACCGCGATTGAGATTGTCCATACGCCGACCGGGATTACAACGTTTGCTGCTGAACGTAGAAGTCAGGAGGCGAATCGTCAAGTAGCCGTTTTTCGAATGCGGCTGCTGCTGGCGATTCGCCTTCGTGCCATTGAATCTGCTGAAGTAATTCCTTCCAAACTTTGGAGCTCACGCTGTCGCAATCAGCGGATCTCGTGCAGCGAAACTCACGAAGACTTTCCAACGTTGCTGGCCGAGGCTCTGGATGCCGTTGATGCCAAGGAATACGATGTGCGACGCGCCGCTGCAGCACTTGGTTGTTCCACGACACAACTGGTTCGATTCATCGCGAAGAATTCAGAGGCGTGGACTTCTGTCAATGCGGAGCGTGTGAGTCGCGGCCTCAATCGCTTGCAGCCGTGATTTCACCGGCCACAATGCAGCCGGTCAGCTCCAAACTCTATTGTGACAGGACTTGTCATGCCCCCTGCAGATTATCCCGCCTCCAATTCGCATTCCTCCGCGAATAGCTCTGATCCAAATCCTGCAAAGATCACTCTTGCCATGATGCGAGAGGTTCTTTCTGTTCCGTTGTTCTGCGACGCTCTGGACTCCTTTGGTTACACCCGGCAGTCGCCTCGACTACCCATCGTTCCCATCACTATGCCGGATCTGACACTGATCGGTCGCAGCAAGACGTCGCTGTGGGCTGACATGGCGCACCCCGATCCCGAGCCTTACAAGCTGGAACTGGCCGCTGTCGATTCCTGCCGGCCCGACGACATTCTCGTATGTGCGGCGTCTGGTTCGAATCGCTCAGGCATCTGGGGCGAACTCCTGACGACGGCTTCGCGCAATACGGGATGTGTCGGAGTCATTGTCGATGGCGCGGTTCGCGATGTTGCAAAAATGAAGGCCATGCAATTCCCGGTCTTTGCGCGAGGCATGAATCCTTACGACAGTCGCGACCGGCAACGAGTGATCGATATTGATATTCCCATCGAGCTTGATGGTATCCGAATCCAGCCTGGCGACCTGATTGCAGCCGACATCGACGGGATCATCGTCATTCCGCAGGCCGTTGAAGAACAAGTCGTTCGAGCCGCATGGAACAAGGCTCACGCAGAAAATGAAGTTCGCGACGCGATCCGCAATGGCATGTCGGCGACCAAAGCATTTGAGACGTTCGGCGTTCTTTAAGCATGCAAAAAAATCGCCCTCGAAACATCGCGAGGGCGACTTCTTAATCGTCCGGGACAACCCGAAAATTTACTTGTCGCCCTTCTTCAGGCGAGCAATAACTTCCATAATCGCCTTGCTGTCGTCGGCGGCCACGACAGACGTGTTTTTCGAGGCAATCCTGCCATCAGTGCCAATGACGAATGTCCAGCGTTTGGCAGTCACGTGTCGCGTCAGGACTTCCTCCTTGCCATCAATCGTCGCCTTGACCGACTTCTCTTCACGAGTCACGGGGACTCCAAACGCATCCGCAACTTTCCCATCTACATCGGCAAGCAGAGCAAAGTTCAGATTATGAGCTTTCTTAAACAGCCGATGATTCGCGGCCGAGTCACCGCTCACGCCAACAACCTCGACTCCTTCATCTTCGAGTTTTGGGAAGTCATCGCGAAAAGCACAAGCCTGCTTCGTACAGCCTCCGGTCATATCCGCCGGGTAAAAATACACGACGACGATCTTCTTTCCGAAGTGGTCCTGCGGCCTCCACGGTTCACCTTTATCATCTTCCACTTCAAACACAGGCGCAGGATCGCCTACCTTGAGATCAACTTTTTCAGTTGCAGATGCAATGACAGCACTGGCATTCATCATAAAAACGCTGACCAGGGAACAGGCAACGAACTTCAACATCGAGATGGCTCCTTCGAGGAAAGTTATGGTGGAATTGGTCAAGCAGGAAAGAGAACAAGGCAGCAAATTTGTTTACCGGACTCAACTTCGAAACCGAACAGAATTTGCACAAGTCATATCATCAGAGAATATCAGCGGCTGGCATACGGGCAACGGAAGCTTCAACACAAATCAGGTGACTTCAAAACCACTTCTCTGAGGTCGACTAAGGAACTTATTGGCTTCTTCGTCTTCCAGGAATGTCTCCACCGAGGGGTTCCAATTCAATGTTCGCCCCAGTCGCAATGAGATATTCGCCAGATGACAGGTTGACACGCTGCGGTGCTGACTTTCAATGTCTGAAATTGGGCTTCGGCGAGATTCAACGCAATCAAAGAAGTTTCCCATGTGATTGATAATCGCATCAAGCTTCCCGGAACGTTCCGGCCGAGTCAAATTATCAAAGTCATAAACACTGAACTGCTCTCGCGGCAATGGATTCGTTGCCAGATCGTCGATCGGCTTTCCAGTAATGCTGCCACGATTCACAAACAACCGTCCTTTCGTTCCGGTGAACAGAATTCCGTTTCGTCCAGTGTCGCTAACCGTCAGCACAACTCCATTTTCGTATCGAATTACGGAATCAAAATCAACGGGCACCGTATAGCCATCCGCCACATCCGGAAACGTTGCTTTGCCCGAGATCTCAACCGGCAATGAATTGATGGCCCACTGCGCGATGTCAATATGGTGAGCACCCCAGTCAGTCATTTGGCCGCCGGAATAATCCAGCCACCAGCGAAAGGTGTAATGAGACCGTTCTGCCAAATAGGGCACATCTGGTGTCTGCCCCTGCCAAAGATTCCAGTTGAAATGCTTCGGAACGGAAACTCGTTCGAACGGCCCCCCGACCTCATTCTTACCAAGGACAACCTCTACAGTCTGCAGTTTTCCAATGCGCCCGGCTCGGATCAATTCAACCGCTTGTCGAAATCTGTGATCACTTCGCTGCCACGAACCAACCTGGATCACTTGATTTGATGAGGCCGCGACGTCCCGAATCTTCTTACCTTCATCAATCGTGAGCGTCAGGGGCTTTTCGCAGTATACATCTTTCCCTGCACGGCAGGCATCAATCACCATCTTCGAATGCCAGTGATCGGGAGTCCCGATCAGTACAACATCGACATCCTTGGCTGCCAGCAACTCAACGTAATTTTCGAAGATCTTCGGTGTGCTTCCGAAAGACGCTCGCGCCTGTTCCCGCACATGACGATCCACGTCACAAACCGCGACGATATCACCGTACTCGCGAGCTTTCTCTGTAATGACGGTTCCCTGATATCGCAGTCCAATCGCGCCGATCCCAGGTCGCTCTATGCTATGCCGAGGCATTGATGCGGCGCACGTTTTACTGAATGTTACTGGAGGAATAAAGCCCATCGAGGCAAAGGCCACTGAAGCCCGCAAAGCTTGTCTTCGTGTCGTCATGCGATGTTTCATAAATCACCTTGAGCTTTCTTTTTCTCTGATGAAGTCTGGCGAACGATCGTAAAGTACGATTGCGAATTCGAGTTGAAGACGAAGCCGTATCCTGTTTATTTCGAGACTCGCTTATTTCGGAGCGGGTTGTGCTTCTGCTTCACCTGGCACAGTCTTCAGAACGCGCGTTACAGCAGCAGCCCAGATCTTGTAACCCCTCTCGTTCATATGCAGGCCATCGTCATTCAGCAGATCGGCATTGGGCACCCTTTCCGCCGTCAGCATTGGCCCCCACACGTCAGCGTATTCCAGAAGAGGATCGTTATCGCAGTCTGCCTTGATCAGTGAGTTCGTCTGCTGAATTTTTTCGGCAAGCGTCCAGCGTTTCACGCTGGGCTTGATGCCGATGTAGACAATCTGTCGACATTCAGGAAGCTTCGCACGAACTGCAGCAACAAACTGTCGAAAATCGTCGTAAACGGTTTCAGGAGTCTTCCCGGAAGCAATATCGTTGTCGCCCGCGTAAATCACGACAGCCGTCGGTTTTACCGGGACTACGATTCGATCAAAAAAATGCACGGAATCGGACAGAAATGATCCGCCGAAACCATGGTTCGCGGTCACCAAATCAGGGAAGTAGTCTTCCAGCTTCCAGAGCCGTATGCTGGAACTACCAACGAACAGCACCGCGCCCGAAGTCGACTTTCCCGAGGCAATTCTCTGCTCAATCTCAACAATCGATTTTTCCCATCGAGCAGGCGACTTTTCGTCCGCCCGAACTAACATCGGCAGCAGCCCGAAACACAGACAGCCGACAAGTGAAATGCATCGCGACCGAGAATAGGAGTGTTTCATGAATCGGATTCCCTCGCGTGTTGATTTTCGGATACCGCAGGTCAGCATACGCGACAAAGACTAAATGTTCCATCGCCGGAGACTTCTGAGATCATGACAATCAAAGCGCGACATCGTCGACTCATGGTGATCAACGTTGTTGGTCTCACCAGTCAAATGATCGGTGAGAACACTCCGAACATCAGCGGACTCCTGAAGACCGGTTTTTCTCGTCCACTGCAGACGATATTTCCAGCCGTCACCTGCTCCGTTCAGGCAACGCTCCTGACGGGACTTCTGCCGTCTCAACACGGTATCGTTGCCAACGGTTGGTACTTCCGAGATCTTGCCGAGGTGATGTTCTGGAAGCAATCGAATCATCTGATTTCCGGGGAACGCATTTATCATTCGGCTCGTCTTCGAAATCCCGAACACACAACCGCCAAAATGTTTTGGTGGTACAACATGTATGCCGATGTCAACTGGTCAGTCACTCCTCGACCTTCATACCCATCAGACGGCCGCAAGATTCCCGATATCTACAGTGCTCCTGCAGAGTTCCGAGACAAGCTTCAGCAGAAGCTGGGAAAGTTTCCGCTGTTCAATTTCTGGGGCCCAACGGCTGACATTCGCAGCACCGCCTGGATTGCAGATGCAAGCGTTGACGTTTTTAAATCCTGCCAGCCGTCACTGATGCTCGTCTACCTTCCGCACCTGGATTACAACCTGCAGCGTTGGGGACCAAACGATCCGAGGATCTCTGAAGATGTACGGCTCGTGGATCATGAAGCGGGCAAATTAATTGCCGCCGCCGAGGCTGCTGACGCAGATATCGTTGTGCTGTCAGAATATGGGATTACCGAAGTTCACCGCCCCATTCATCTGAATCGAATTCTTCGAGATGCGGGTTTGCTGGCTGTTCGACGCGAATCCTGCGGCTGGGAGACTCTCGACTGTGGCGCTTCGCGGGCCTTCGCCGTGGCCGATCATCAGGCCGCTCATATCTACATTAAAGATCCTGCTGATACCGCACGCGTCCGCAAACTGCTGGAGCGTATTGAGGGTGTCGAAAAAGTGCTTGATCGCGACGGCCAACGTCTCGCCGGAATCGCTCATGAGCGAAGTGGTGAGCTAATCTGCATCAGCCAGTCGGACGCGTGGTTCACTTACTATTTCTGGCTGGACGATAATCTGGCCCCGGATTATGCCCGGACTGTCGACATTCATCGCAAACCGGGTTACGACCCCGTTGAGCTTCTGGTGGACCCCCTGATTCAATTCCCCAGGATCCGTGTTGGGCAGCGGCTGGCCCGAAAAATGCTCGGTTTTCGATACTATATGGACCTCATCGGTCTTGATGCGTCCATCGTGAAGGGCAGCCATGGCCGCGTTCCTGACGCAAATCGAATCGAAGAGGACGGTCCCGTTCTCGTTTGTTCCTCGAAACGTGTGGAACGTGACGAATTACACGCAACTGATGTTCGAAATCTGCTTCTCGACCTGCAATTTGGTGTTTGACACTGGAGGATCGCCAGGCTTCCCGCAAAAATGCAGGACGAGCAGCAATGCGACTCTCAACGCGAGTTTCGAGGTGGTCTCTCAGGGCTGCCTCGGGGCGTTTCCAAATAAAGTTGTTTCGACAGAGTTCAGAATCAGTTAGACATAGAGGACTCCAGACAATGGCTGGCCCACCAAAACCAGATCCCAAAAAAGCAGATGCCGGCAAGAAACCTGCAGAAGATACATCAGAGCAGGAAGATGTTGAGCAGGTACTTTTTCAGGGGCCGCTTTTTGGGCGTGAGTCCAATCTTAAAGCCAACGCAAAACTTGTTCAGGCCGCACTCGTTCCTGTGAAACAGATGATGTCCGACGCCTTGGCTCGTCGTGCCCATACGCTGCTGATGGAACCGCGCGAAGGTCGGCTCAGTATTCGACTCGTCATTGATGGAATGCCATATCCTGCCGCCGCTGTGCCGGGACAAAAAGGCGTGGCGATGGTTCAGATGCTGAAACTGCTGGCAGGCCTTGATCCCAATGATCGCAAGTCACCTCAGGCAGGAGGCATCAAAGCAGAATTCGACGGCTTGCCTTATAACCTGATGGTGGAGTCAGTCCCGGCCGGTGGCGGTGCAGAGCGAGTTCGAGTCAAGATCGAGAACAAGAAAGTCGTACGCCAGAAACCATCCGAAATTGGCCTTCCCGATCAGCTGAAGGCGAAGATCCGCGATTTCACGTCCTCGCGTAGTGGCGTCATTCTGATTTGTGGACCACCAGACTCGGGAGTTACCACACTTTCCATCGTGACGCTTCACAGTGTCGACCCATACCTTTACTCCGTTTATAATCTCGCGGACATGAAGGGGAAGGAACTGATCAATGTCACTGAGTTCAAGCCAGAACCAGGGCATGATCTGGAGTTAACTTTTGACCGCATTCTCCGCCGTGAAGCCGATGTAGTCTTCTTGAATCCCCTGACTTCCCCACAAGACGCCCAGACTATCTTCCAGTACGCAGATCGTCTTTCGCTCATCATGGAGATTCCAGCCAACACACCGACAGAAGCCGTCAAGAAGTTGATTGAATGGGTCGGCGTCGATGAGGTGATCAAGGGCCTGAAATGCGTGATTACTCAGAAGCTGATTCGCAAACTGTGCGATGACTGCAAGCAGGCTTTTCGTCCGAATCCAATGCTGCTTAAAAAGCTGGGGCTGCCACCCGAAACATCAGTGCTCTACCGTGCTCCGCTTCCGCCACCTCCCGATGACCCCAAAGCACAAACAGTGGAAGAACTGTGTGCGGACTGTGACGGGGTTCCTTACCATGGTCGAGCAGCCGCATTCGAAATGCTGGAGATGACCGACACGATGAAAGAAGTCTTCGCGGCCGGCGCTGCGCCCGAGGCAATTCGTAAACAAATGGCAGAAGATGGCCAGACCACTCTGCAGAAGGATGCCATCCGACTTGTGGCTGAGGGAAAAACTTCTCTTGAAGAAATTCAACGAACGTTCAGCCCAGGCGGTCCACAGAAAAAGGCTCCACCAAGGCCAAGACCTCCCGGAAATTGAGAGAATTTCCAGGTCATGACAAACTGACCGCTGACGATATCGGCCCGCGAGACGAAAGCTCCAGTGGCCTCTAAAAGATCACGATCAGAAACGCCGTTTTATGACCGCGTCAGGGACAACGCTGAAACATCGGACCAGTTCAAAACTTCATTCGCAGGAAAGTACTGATCTCATGCAGAGGTCTTCTGTTGCTATATTGATGGTGTGCCTGTTCGGATTGAGTACTCTCCACGGAGCAGAGGAACTTCCGGGGCTGGCTACAGAGAAACCTGCTGACGGCTTCTCTGTGCAGACAGAGCAGGGGTGGATGATCGCGTATGAGATGGCGATCCCCGGAACCGAAGTTAAGTTTCGGATGGTCCCAGTTCCGGGCGGCGAGTATGTGATGGGAAGTCCGGCGACTGAGTCGCACCGAAAGGACGATGAGGGTCCCCGGAGAAAGGTCGTCGTCGCTCCATTCTGGATGGCTGAGTGCGAAGTCACATGGGCTGAGTTCCGTCAGTTCATGGAATTGTACCGTGTTCTCAAAGAGCTTCAGGCCAACAGAATCCGCACCGTCACTGACGCCAATCGAATCGATGCTGTCACCGCCCCGACGCCCCTCTACATGCCGGACTTTACGTTCGAATTCGGAGATGACCCCAAGCTGCCGGCAGTCTCGATGACTCAGTATTCTGCAAAGCAGTATACCAAGTGGCTCTCAGCGATTTCCGGCCAGCAGTTTCGCCTGCCAACAGAAGCGGAATGGGAATACGCTTGCCGCGCAGGGAGTACGACTGCGTATTCGTTCGGTGATGATCCAGCAATGCTGGCAGAGTACGGCTGGTTTGAATCCAACACCGAGAAAAAAGGTTCTCGCCTCGTTCGACAGAAGAAGCCAAACGCATGGGGGCTTTACGACATGCACGGCAACGCCGCAGAATGGGTGATCGATGGTTACGCGAATTACATGCCTCAGGATGTAGTTGTCAATGCGGCGAAAGACTGGGCACGAACAGACAAGCCTGATCCGCGAGTTGTCCGTGGTGGATCATGGGAGTTCCCTGCTGCCGACTGTCGTTCCTCAGCACGACTGGCTTCTGATGACGAAGCATGGAAATATCAGGACCCAAACCTTCCACTGAGCCCGTGGTGGTATACCGACGACCCGGCTCGCGGGGTTGGGTTTCGCTTGCTGCGTCCACTGCAGCCATTGCCTCGCATGGAAATTGAAGACTTCTGGAAGATTGACGCCGAGGATATTCAGTATGACGTCGATGACCGACTCAATGAAGGTCGAGGAGTTCTCGGGTTGGTCGATAAGGATTTGCCACAAGCGATCCTTGACCTCAAAAAGAAGTAATGTCGGATGCTCAGCTCGGGATCCGACGACCAGAGCTGTCCGTATTCAGCGTCGCATAAAGATTCAGTGACGCATGAACTCAGTTTCCCAGCACCTGTTAATCCCGAATGGTAGTACATCAGGAATTCTCATGAACTCTCAGAACCCACGTCCTCAACTGCGTGCCGGCATGGTTGGCATGGGGATGATCTTTGGTGAAACCTATCGCCCATTCTTTGAATCTGTTCACGCGAAAGGGCTCTATGATCGTCGCTTCGGAGATCTCGATGTAACGATGGTCGCCGTAGCATCGAAGACCGGCCAAAGAGCGGATCGATATCTTGAACAATCGAAAGGAAAGATCCCGGCCTTCCAAAGCTTCCGGGGCGACGATGCCGTTCAGCAGATGCTGGGCGAGAGTTTAACTTTTGCCTGTGTGGCAACGCCGGACGATCGACATTTTGAAGCGTCAAAAGCTATTCTCGAGGCAGGCGTTCATCTGCTGGTTGAAAAGCCATCGGTGCTTACTCTTCAGGAGATTGATCAGTTGAATGCCATCGCCGAAGAGAAGGGATTGCTTGCCCGCGTCGTGTACCACAAACTTCTCGACCCTGACCACAAGAAGCTTCGTACGCTGGTACACGACAACGTCCTCAAGCACGTGAATAACGGCTATTGTTCATTACTGGAACCACGGCAGATTTCCGGCAGCCAGTTTTCTGAATGGATCACAGGCCGAAACCCAGGAACTTACGTCGCCGTTCATTACATCAAACTTATCGACTTCACATTTGGTGGTCGCCTCAAAACTGTGATGTGTACCGGTCAACGCGGTCTGGTCGGACCAAAGGATGGGAACACATGGGACAGTTGCCAATTGCGACTGATTTACGAGTATGAATCTGGTCGCGAAGCGGCCTTCGATATTCACACGTCATGGGTGACCCCCGACAATTTTCCGGGGTATGTTGAGCAGGAAGTACAGTTCCGTTTCGACAACGGCATCTGGAACGGACATTCACGTAAGCGTGGAGTTGAACTGACCGTTGAGAATATGACTCCGCTGAAGATGAAGAACACGATCAATAACCATTACAATGGAAGCTTCCTCGAACCGTGGGGTGAGCGTTCTCAGCGCGGCTACGGAATTGAAGTGATCGACCGTTTTGCGCGTGAAGTTGGCTTTGTTGAACATGGAGGTCCGGCCAACCAGCGATCGCAGCGACTGGCAGAAATCCGTAAACTGGATTACGCAGATCTCGCGGCTGATCGCCAGGTCGTCGCGGCCGTTCAGGCGATGGAAATGATTCTCGAACAGCAGTCGAAAGGCAATGCGGATCGCGTGGCTCGCTATGATGGCAGGAATCTGACACTTTCGTAGCGGCTGAGCAAAGTCGCCGTTAAACAAAATCAGAAGCCCGGCGTTGTTCCCAACGCCGGGCTTTTTTGTATTCTGGTGATCAGTCAGCCAACCCCACTCCGGCCGATTGTTCAGACGACGAAAGCAGAATCCCTGATGCGAGATGCAAGCAATGGTCCGCGCGCCCACGACGCGTTGACCAATAAGCAGTCATCTATTGGCCAGCCAACAACAGGCATTCCCGCCTGGGGTACCGCCAATCTCCCCTCTCCAAAACCTCTCGGGCTAAAGAACCTGGCCGGATTGATTGGACCGGGAATCGTCATGTGCGGTATCCAGATTGGTGGCGGCGAATGGCTGCTGGGACCAGACACCACGGCTAAGTATGGCGGAGGATTGATGTGGATCGCCACAATCGCAATTATCACTCAGGCCTTCTATAACATCGAAGCTGGACGTTACGCTCTCTACTGCGGCGAACCGGTTTTCACCGGCTTCATGCGAACCGCTCCCGGCCCGGGATTCTGGATGGGTGTCACTCTTTTGATGAGCCTGTCATTTTTTATTCCGGGTCTTTCGACAAACGCAGCCGTATTGATCGCGACTCTGTGGTTGGATCGACCGCCTACTCCCGATGATAGCTTTTTGGTCAATTCCATCGCCTATCTCTGCCTCGGTGGAGTCATCCTGCCAGTCCTGATAGGAGGCAAGGTCTACAACACTTTACAGGTTGTGATGACAATCAAGGTCTTTTCAGTCCTGGGATTCTGCCTGTTCCTTGGACTCTGTTTCGTCAGTCCGCAGGGATGGATTGACGTCTTCAGTGGCTTCCTGAAGTTTGGCAACATCCCGACTAAGGATGCTGCTGGTCATGATACGGTTACCAACGTCTTTGCATCACTCTGGAAAGACGGCACACTGCCTGTTCTGGTCCTGGGCAACATTGCCATGTTGGGAGCATTCGCAGGCTATGCAGGTGGAGGTGGACTGAGTAACTCAACTTATTCCAATTTCGTGCGAGACAAAGGTTGGGGAATGGGACATGAAGTCGGTGCGATCCCCAGTGCTGTGGGCGGTCGTAATGTAACGCTCAGCCATGTTGGCAAAGTCTTTCCACTCACTGAAGAGAACATGCGTCGCTGGCGCGGCTGGTGGAAATACATTCTGGCCGACCAAATACTGGTCTGGGTTCCAGGTTGTTTCATGGGAATGGCTCTTCCGGCATTGATGTCGATTCAGTTTGCTCGCCTTTCACCGATGTATGGAAAAAGCGTAACCTATTCTCAGCCGCTCATTACAGCGGACGGAATCCGGCACAGTGAGGCCATCGGAACATGGGCTCCTTTACTTTGGACAGCGTCACTGATCGTTGGTCTGCTCGTGTTTCTTCCCAGTCAGATGTCCATCGTCGACGACTTTGCCAGACGATGGACAGACATCCTGTGGTCAGGCAGTCGACGAGTTCAGAACCGACTTCGCACCAATCAAGTCCATTATTTGTACTACGCGATTCTGGGTGTCTACACCGTCTGGTCGTTTATTGTGGCCACGCTGTTTCTGACCGTTGTGGATTCGCCCAAAGTTATGACCTACGTCATCGCTAACGTCAACAACGCAGCACTCGCCATCACTTCGTTTCATATCCTCTGGATCAACTGCCGGCTGCTACCCGAGCCACTGCGACCGCGATGGTATCAGCGAGTCGGCATCGCTGCCTGCGGAGTTTTTTACTCCGCATTAGCCATGCTCGTGTTCTGGGCGGAAATTCTGCCAAGAATCTGGTGATAACTCACTCTCCCCAAAGACACGGCTGATACTCGTCAGTACTTGTCTACGATGCTACACTGCCAGCGTTGTCGCGACGTCAAAAGTCGCGGACCCGTCGTACTTTGGTAACGCTTGATTTTTTTGGCCGGCAGGGTGCTCATTTCTGCTCATTGAAACACTTTTGGACAAGAGTGTCCTAACGACATTGCAAGCGTTGATATCGCCCTCGTCCCTGTTTAAGACTTCTCAGACTGCAACTTCGGAATGTCAGCTCAAGATACAGATCAGGACAGTTCAAACGACCGATCTGACGAAATCGTGCAGACGCAGTATGTGGATCTCTTCCAGCCACCACATCTGCTGACGTTCGCCAGCGGTGAAACATTGGGGCCGGTAAGAGTCGCGTACGAGACCTATGGCGTTCTCAACAAAGATGCCTCGAACGCCATCTTCATCTGCCATGCTCTGACCGGCGATGCTCATGCGGCCGGAGTTCATTCCACTTCAGACCGCAAACCAGGCTGGTGGGATGGCTTTATCGGTCCTGGCAAAGGCATTGATACCAATAAGTACTTTGTCATCTGCGCAAATGTTCTCGGAGGATGCCAGGGAACCACTGGCCCCGGATGCGTGAACCCTGTCACGGGAAGTCGCTTCTGCCTGAACTTTCCATTCCTGACAGTCAGAGACGTGGTCACGGTTCATTCTGAACTTGTCCGCCATCTTGGAATTAAACAGCTCCTGGCCGTTGTGGGCGGCAGCCTTGGTGGGATGCAAGTTCTGGAATGGGCTATTCTATTTCCTGATCAACTGAAGGCGGCCGTTGTCCTGGCATCAGCACCAAAGCTGTCGGCACAGGGAATTGCCTTCAACGCAGTTGGCCGTCGAGCAATCTATGCCGATCCGGGTTTTGCGAATGGAGATTACTACGACTCCGAAGGTCCGCGTTACGGACTCGCACTGGCTCGCATGGTGGCTCATATTACCTATCTGTCTGAGGACTCCATCGAGCTGAAGTTTGGCCGCCGACTTCAGGACAGCGATCGCTTCGCCTACAGCATGCAGAAAGAAACTGAATTTCAGATCGAAAGCTACCTGCATTATCAGGGAAAACGATTTGTGCAGCGATTCGATGCGAACAGCTATCTGTACCTGACTCGCATGATGGACTACTTTGACCTGTCCGAGGGATTCCCTTCGCTTGAAGCAGCACTCGCTCAAACAAAGGCTCGATTCCTGGTCGCGTCCTACGATACGGACTGGCTGTTTCCGACAAGTCAAAGTCGAGAGCTTGTATCGGCTCTGCTGCATGTGCGGCGTCATGTGTCCTTTATCGAGCTGCGATGTCCGTTTGGACATGATTCATTTCTGATCGATATTGATCCTCTCGCGGCGTTAGTGTCTCCATTTCTTGAACGGACATTTGAATCTACCAGTCCTTAGCAGATCTTTCGGATCGTGACTTCGTCGAAATGCCAAACTCCAATCGCTATCAGATGCCGGACCCGTCGATTCAGCTCACCGATGAGCTGATCATGCACCATATTGATCGCAATAGCCGAGTCATCGACCTCGGATGTGGTGATGGTCGTCTAATGCAGCGACTTCACGATGAAATGGGCTGCGAGGTGATGGGGGTCGAAGTGGAACAGTCCAACATCGTCGCCATTATTCAGCGCGGACTTCCGGCGATTTCCGCTGATCTCAACGAAGGTCTGGTCGACATACCGAACGATAGTTTTGACTTTGCAGTTCTCAGTCAAACTTTGCAGCAGGTACGAAACCCTAAACGTCTGCTGCTGGAGATGCTGCGTGTTGCTCGCAGAGCTCTTGTAGTCGTGCCGAACTTTGGGCACTGGCGTGTGCGTATGGAAGTCCTGCGACGCGGCAGAACGCCCATCACTCAGGCGTTGCCCTACGAATGGTATGAGACGCCAAACGTCCACTTTATGTCGATGCGTGACTTTCGCGATCTGATGGATGGGATTGGACTTCGAATTGTTAAGGAAAGCCCGATCATCAAGGGTCGCTCTGTTGATCAGCTTTGGGGTTCTAATCTGCGAGCTGACAGTGCGTTTTATTTGCTGGAGAGAGATTCGGGCAAAGGGTAACAACTGACCAGACTACCAATCGCCCCGAATTCAACATCCTTACCCCTCCAGTTTCCTCTACTCAAACATCGGCAGATTTCGCCGATGCGAGGCTCAGACGGTCGAAAAGTTGCGGAGATTCACGCTATTTCGGCGTTTGACTCGCCATATGTGGCATTCTGACTGAGACCTCGTATTGACCCCAAAAACCGCCCGTCGGATACTGCGCGATGGCATTTTCAATGGGCGCACTCCTGCGTAGAAGTCTGCCCAAGAGCCCAATTGGTTGGCCTTGGAAACAAATTGCTCATGGATGGGCGCTGCATATTTCTTTCGATGTTTCTCTCCGGGCTGATGCAGGGACTCTGTATCGCTCAGGGTGGGGGCACGGAACTGCGCGCGACGCCGAATGATAATTCCCCCGGTGTATTGATTCTGGCTGATGGCACAGTCATGAATGGACGGTTCCTCCCGAGACCCGACGGATATGAGGTCGAAGTGCAGGGCGGACGCATGTTTATCGAATCGGAACGGGTGCGATTCATCGCTAAGAATCTCGATGACGCTCACCAAAGAATGCGATCCTCGTTTTCCGAACTAACACCGCAAAGTCATATGGAGCTGGCACGCTGGTGCCTGACCAACAAACGCACGGATCTGGCTCGCCGAGAAGTGCTCGACGCTCTCCACAAAGATCCGAATCGAGTTGATGCGCAACGGCTTCTCCAAAGTCTGGTAATGCAGAACGAAGCGGCATCGAAAGCTCCCGGCGGAAGTGGTCTCACTGAGTTCCCTTCGCTGGCGAGACCATCCGGGACTGTCCCGGAAGCACGTTCTCTGGCGGGATTGTCTCGTTCCGTCGCACAGGATTTCACTCGTCACGTTCAGCCAATCTTAATGAACAAGTGCGCTAACGCAGGTTGCCATGGAGTCCGCTCCATTTCGTCGTTTCAACTGACACCATCTCATCGCGGGACGAGTGTTTCGATCGCCGAGAGAAACCTCGCATCCGTCATGAAACAAATCGATCTGAATCGGCCATCATCCAGCCCGCTGTTGACGACACTGGAGGGCAATCATGCAGATTCGACAACGCCAATTTTTCGTGGTCGCAGTGGTGCAATCCCGATGAAAACTCTTCGAGATTGGGTCGGAGCGGTCTCCAATGACATCGCTCCCGAGTTAAACGAAGAGGTACGTGAGCGACAGGAGCAGATCCAGCTTGCCTCAATGTTAAAGACTGTGGAACCTGAATCCGACTCTGCAACCAATGAGAGTACGATGGCACCTCACGGGCGAGTGCTGACCACGACAGAAACAGATGTTCGATTTCTCCAGAAAGCCTCCCGCGCGAATGCTCGTGATGCTTTCGACCCTTCAAAATTCAATCAACAGTTTCAGAAGTCCAAAAGAACTGAAAACTCTGACCAAACACTGAAAGACACACAAACGACGCCCAGCGAAACCAATGACGGTTTAAGCCTGGATTGAAAACTTTCAGGGGTACAGCCCGGATTTGTGGAACAAGTGCTGAGTTCCACAGGTCATGTCCGTGATTGATCAGCAATTCGGAAAACTTGCAATTCAATTTCAAATTCTGCGACACCACCAGACTCTCAGTTTCCCCAGAGAGTCATTGGCGGAGGATCATACGATGATCAAGAAACCAATCCTTCTGACTTTGGCCTGTGGCCTGTTGTTTTCAACGGGTTGCGCCGCAAAGAATCGCTGGTTCTCGCGAAAAGATTATTCGGAAATTCAGGATCCGTTCATGGAAACTGAAGCGGTTGCGTCAAAAGATGAATCGCCAGCGTCAGAAGGATCCCGGGACAGCGCGGGACGCGCCAAGCTGGGCGGAACAGCAAGTTCCACTGGTTCTGTCGCCAAATCTGAGTCGTCACCGGGCTCACCACCAAGATCGGTTCTTCAAACCGGAGCCTCCGAAGACGGGGTTGCAAGAGTTGGCCGTGTTGCCAATGCTTCCTATCCGGAGAAAACTGCAGCAGCCGGATCACCCACACAGCCAGGTGGGACCACAACAACTCCGGCCGTGCGTTCCTACCAGGGACCAGCGTTGTCTGATTTCCTCAGCCGCAAACAAACAGAGTCGGTGACTGCTGCGGCCGACAAAGCCAATGCGGCAACTCGAACAGCGACAGAAGTTGTCAGGAACCCGGCAAGTGCGATTTCTCCGGCCGCCAGAGCTGCTGCGATTCCAGACCTGAGTGAAGAGGCGGCAGGATTCGATAACTTTCTTCAGAAGGGTACTGACACTGTCAACTCAAAGGCGAAGCAGGCTGCGAGCAAGGTTCAGGAGACAGAACAATCAGCCGAAGATTTCAACTCATGGGCTTCTCAGGAAAAGCAGAAGTGGACCCAGGAAGGCAGCAATGCCGCAGCCGCGGTCTCAACGGCACCGGCAGCGACAAAAAAACAGGTAAAATCAGCGGCAGGGCAAATTCGCAAGGCCGCCGATGACGTCGTGACGGAATTCGAAACGCCTGAATTCGACGAAGCAGCTACGGCTCGACCACTTCTCAAACGACACTCTCCAGCTCCGGCAACTTCGGAAGAAGAAGAACCGGAGTTCGAGTTTGAGCAAGCTCCTTCCAAGCGAAGCACCGGAACATCAAACCCGTTCGCGAACCCCTTCGACGATGAGGAAGTCAAAGCAACTCCACCCACGAAACGTACGACAACGCAGTCTTCAAGGTCTAACAAAGAATCTTCGAAGTCACTGGATTCCACATTCCAGATGGATAGTGGCTGGAAGCCATCGCATCTTACGAACGAATAGTGCCGTTGAGACTCCGCCCCAATTGTTTCTGACTCGACACGCGATTAGAACAACGCCCGCAAAACATCGGTCCACCCTGAGTTTTCGGAGTTCTTCGCGATGAGGTCATTAGCGATTCATGCCGTGCTGTTCGCACTGCTGATTTTGTGTCAGCCGAAGGTCAATGCAGAGCCAAAGCCACCCAACGTTGTGGTGATCTACATCGACGATATGGGGTACGCAGACATTGGTCCATTTGGAGGAAACCCGGCGTTAACTCCGCACCTGAATCAAATGGCTGCAGAGGGCCGGAAGTTTACGAACTTCTACGTTTCGCAGGCCGTTTGCTCTGCATCTCGCGCCAGTTTGTTGACAGGTTGCTACAACGTGCGACTCGGAATCCTTGGCGCGCTGGGGCCAAATTCCAATCAGGGCATTCATCCGGACGAGATAACTCTGGGAGAACTTTGTCAACAGAAAGGATACGCCACCGCCTGTTTTGGCAAGTGGCATCTGGGACATCATCACCAGTTTCTCCCGCAGCAGAATGGCTTTGACGAATACTTCGGACTGCCTTACAGCAATGACATGTGGCCATTTCATCCTGAAGTTCGCCACCTGCCGATGGAACAGCGTCTCAGGCATTGGCCGCACCTGCCATTAATTGATGGAAATGATGTTATCACGAGCGAAGTTACTGAGACCGAGCAGATACAACTCACAACGTGGTACACAGAGCGAGCCGTTTCGTTTATTGATCGAAACGCCCAAAAGCCGTTCTTCCTCTACGTCCCGCATTCTATGGTCCACGTTCCGCTCTATGTTTCCGAACGTTTCAAAGGAAAGAGCGGAGCAGGGCTGTTTGGCGATGTCGTTATGGAAGTCGATTGGTCTGTTGGCCAGGAGTTACTGTCGAAAGTTGTGTTTGAGTGAGGGTTGAAAGAGGCGGCGTTTTTCGAGATGAGTTGGTTACCAAACAAAGACCAATTCTCCCCGAAAGGAACGCCACCCGTGAAGAACAGTAATCAGAAGTTCGTCTCTGAA
>JAPLOA010000012.1 GCA_026400835.1 Planctomycetales bacterium
CACCGGTTCTTGCAGCCGCTATCGATCAGGTGATGGTTGGAATGATTACAGCAGCGACGGAGATTAAGGCACTCCGCGACGCTGAAAAACACGCCTTGGAGGAAGGTCAACGTGGCGAAGAAGTTTCAGGTTAGTTTTGAGGCTCCAGCAAAGCTCATCAGCGGTAGAGCAATGGTTGATGAGAATGAGCAGGAATTGAAACTCGGCAAGTTTCTGGCTGATCATATCGCGGGTGCCGCTGCGGAAAGAAACGTTATCAAGCTCTACGGCTGGGCGTGCCGAATGGCGGCCGGGGAATCGATAGAGCTGGACAGCGAGGACATGTCGTCGCTGAAAGCGTTTGTGGAATTGCTTCCGAGACTGCCGTTGTTACTAAAAGCTCAATGTCTTGAGATCCTCAATGACGCGAAGGCGAGCGAATGACGATCGTGTCCGTCTACATGCCCGATCTCTCGGGCTACCTTTTGATCCCAGGAAACTCACTGTCTTTGAAACTCACAAAGAGCAGTGATTTCTCGGCACTCAACGGAGCTGGTGATGCTCTGGCCGAAAATGGAACGAGCGGCTGGTTCAGCGGCACGGTTGCAGAACCGTGGTTTGAACGGCTTGGTGCCGCGATTCTTGATCAAGCGGGCCTTGTGCCACGCTCCGGAATTCTGAATGTTGGATCCACGATTATTGCCGACGGCTACATCGAAGGCACTGCAGCGAGTGTATCGGCTCCAGATGTGTTGCTGGACACATATGTCGCGGCTGTCAATAGTTTAAGAACCTTCACGCTGAGTCAGGGGAGTCCCGATGACGACTGTTATCTGGATCAATTGGTCATCATTTCGGACGTAGCAACGGCGAATCAGAAGGCACGCGTCATTGCCTCTGAATATCTCGCTGGAACGAGATTATTGACGGTCGATCGGGACCCGGCGTTCTCGATCTCCGTTGGTGATCGGGTCGTCATCATTGCTGTTGGCGGAGGATCAAACATCGTCTCAGGATTTACCCCAGACGGACGCGCCCAACTGAGTGCCGCTCTGACTGCGGCCTATGAAGATGGCACACTGGATTCTGTAACCTGCATTCCAGTTGTTTCCGGAAGCGATTGGCGAATTGAGTTCACAAGTATTGGCCAGCTGACCGAACGTACGAATCTCATCTTTGCAGTCATGAACCGAAGCAACGACACAGATTCGGCATCTCTGATTCTGGTCGATACAACAACCGGCCTGAAATTCGTCAATGGATCCGCATACGGTACGCCAGCAAACGCGTCTATCATCGTGACCGATGAAACAGCCGGCACAGGTTACGTGCTCGTGAAGTCGGCAGCGACGATCAATCTTCCTTGCGGACAGAAGTATGCTGGACTCAAATTTGTCAAAGCCAGCGGAGATATTCGAGTGACAGAGCCGTGGCGGCCTTGCGTCACCATCTTGGACGGCATCATCAAAGCAAATTCATAATTCTTCCGTATCATTCGAAACATATTTGATCCACTGATCAACGTTTCCGTTACCGCAAATGCCAACGGTTTGAAACAGTTTTTCAAACCGTTTATCATGCTGGTTTTGCGGGAGCGAACGATGGCCAAACGAACGATTACCGTCTCGATCGACGAAGGAGTCGCCAAAGAAATCGAGACGTTGACGAATCTGACAATTGAGGAAGGAAGTGACAGTCAATTTGCTCAACGGATATACGTCAGATGGTCGCCGAAGAAGCATCCCGATGATTGAGTTGGGGGTTTCGTGGCCGCTGGACTGGTACAAGATGATGCTCAGGGTTTGGGGGGAGAATAAAATCCCGACAAACGTGCGAAAACTCCTCCGCGATTTCATGATGAAGGATCCAAACCGACAGGGTTTTTTCCCATCGGGAATTCCAAATTTGCGCAATCGCAAGCAAATTCAGATTGCCAGTAGGCCACCGGCGAAGAGGCCGGATCGCCAAGCCTCCATTGGGCATCTTGTAATTCCACAGGACTGGAACGATTTCATGTCCGAGCGTTATCCGAACAAGCGGTCGACGTATGTCAAGCTGGCCGTTTACGGAGAACTCTGCAAGTGGCCGTGGCCAACCGGTACGAGCCCCAGCATTCCTCAGGGGATGTTGAAATTTCGGAAAGATTACCTCTGATTTGGGTGATCCGCGGAGAGACGATAAGCGTTCTTTCAGCCGATCACCTTTTTCTATTGGATTTTTTCGTTGGGCGTAAGATATGCGGCTACGATTCAGGGATGTTCTCGCAGTTCCAAACATGTCATCGGACTCGCAGTTCCAAACATGTCATCGGAGGAATACCACGGAAAGCCCTATAACAGCCTTTCCGCGTCTCGTCTAAAGACGTTAATGGAGTCTGAGCGAAAATTCGAACTCCGGCACAAACTGAGGCGAGTGTCCCAGGAGGAGAAGAAACACTTCGTTTTCGGGCAAATTCTGCACCATGTTGTGCTCGAGTCGAAGCGTGTTGATGAGACGAACTGGAGCAACAGCACTGTCGCCATGTTTGAGTCGAGGAATATCCCCACGACTGAACCGAATGTTGTCAAAACGGATTCCATCGGAAACGTCGTTGATTCGATCTGGGTAGTTTCGTCGCCCGTTCCGGGACTGTTCCGGGCGTCGCGACGGTGGGGTTATCTCAACGGCTGCCATTGGCGGCATGAGCATGATCTCATTGGCTTGACCGACGACGAATTGGTGGAGCTGGATGACCC
>JAPLOA010000031.1 GCA_026400835.1 Planctomycetales bacterium
ACTGCACCCGAGCCTGACCACGCTGCTGAGATTTTGTCTTTGTGCTCATAAAATCCTTATAGCGCACCGAAACCATCACCACCAGGCCAAAATCTGAACTGAAAACTACGTTTGCAAAAATTCACAGCCTCTCCGGGCCTGTAAACTCGCAGCATCAAAACTCACGCGTCGGGTCTGGATCGACATCACTTCTCTCGGCATCGTTCCCGAACAGGTCACCCAAAACCTTACCGTTGCGCGAAATCACAATGACTGCGGTCTGCTGCTTTTGCCCCAATCGAAAACGTTGCTACTCCACCTTCAGCGGCCGCTGCATTAACTCCACAGTGGCTTCTCGTGGAGAACGGTTCTCAAACAACACATGGTAAACCTGGGTGGCAATCGGCATATCAATCGACTGCTCAACAGCGATCTGATGCACACTTCGAGCAGTCAGCACGCCCTCCGCCACAGCACTCATGGAATCCTGGATGCTTGTCAGGGAGCGACCTCGTCCCAATCCTTCGCCGACCGATCGATTGCGACTGTGTGGACTATTGCAGGTTGTGACCAGATCGCCCAATCCCGCGAGCCCATAAAATGTGCTGCGGTCCGCGCCGAGGGCTGAGCCGAATCGGACCATCTCGGCGAGTCCCCGAGTAATCAGCGCGGCCTTCGCATTGTCGCCGAACTCAAGGCCATCACAAATCCCCGCTGCGATGGCAATCACGTTCTTCAGAGCACCGCCGAGCTCAACGCCGGTCTGATCTGCATTCGCGTAGACTCGCAGGAAATCCGTCGACATCAAAGATTGAATGTGCTCCGCCGCCGCAAGCGATTCGCAGGCGGCAACAATACTGGCGGGTTTCTTTTGCGTAATCTCTTCGGCATGACACGGGCCGCCCAGAACAACAACAGGACGCGGACCAACAATCTGCTGAATCATCTGACTCGGACGCAGCAGAGTCCCATTCTCAATTCCCTTGATTGCACTCACAATCAATGCCGACGACGGAATCAGAGGCGTAAGCTGGCTGATCGCTTCTCGCAGCCCACGTGTCGGGATGCAGACGACAACAACATCCGCATCGTGAAGCGCCTTGGCGGCGTCGGCGGTCACTTGAATTCCGGCCGGCAGCTTTACGTGGGGCAGCAGGCGACTGTTCTCGCGAGTCTCATGAATATGTCGCGCAAACGTTTCGTTCCTCGCCCACAGTCGCACTTCGGTGGAAGCCTGCCGTGCCAGAATCCATGCGCAGGCAGTTCCCATCGCACCTGCACCCAGAACAGTGGTTATCGTCATGAAACTCGATCCGAACAAAGTGGGGGCAAACGCATCCGCAAATCACGGGAATAGAAACCAGGTCGTCACTGCCACAAGGCTCAGAATAATGGCCAATGTAATCCACCACGGATGTTTCTCACGACCGAGATCCTCTTTGGAAAGGAACATGCCACACCTCGGACATTGAACGCAGACCTCCAGCATTTCACGACCACAGTAGGGACAATCAATTGTGGGTTCCGATTCAAGGTCGTCCGTGTCATCATCGGAGTACTGCTCATCATCAGAGTCGCTATCATCCCAGTCGTCCCGGTCATCCCAGTTATCGTCGTCTTGTTCTTTTGCATAGGGCATAAAAATGTGACCTGTGGATTGCTACACTGTCTGTTTCAAAAACTGCCAGCAAAAGTCAGAACGCCACCAAACACCTTCTTTTGAGCCAACCAATGACCGAACCACAATCCCCTGAAGAGCCTGTCGAAACAATCGAACTGGACCGATTTCTTAAGCTGGCTTTGGTGGTACAGTCCGGTGGCGAGGCCAAGAATCTCATTCGTTCAGGCGAAGTGCAGGTGAACGGAGCCGTGGAAACTCGCCGAGGTCGCAAACTTCGCCCCGGTGACGTCGTTTTTGTCCACGGCGAAGAGTATGTGATTGAGTCCGATGGCGAAACCAACGCGGACGAAGATTGAGGACTCCCGGCAGATCCGCCGCGTCTCCCCGCGAAGCTGTAGTCACGAAGCCATGATCGCGAAGCCATAAGGCGGATTGGAGTTTTCGCGGTTTCGAAAAAAAATGTCAGACTCGCGTTGGCCGAATTGCTCGCAGGATTTAGCCCTATGCTGCGTGCGGATACGTGCATGACTCTGGCTGACGTTCGCGTAAAAGTCGGGCTCTGCGCGAAATGAAGTCCGCGACTTCGCCTGGCATGGTGGCGCGGCAGTGTTCGAACTCCGCTGAAGCTTGCTGCGATTCACCGCGAAGCGGTTCAAGAAGGTAGCCGGTTGGTCAGCGGAGCGCAACCACCGGTTCGTGTCAAAACCTGCGATTGCACCCTGAAACGGGTGCCAGAACCGCGGTTTCTGTCATCCCTTCAGGATGAATATTCTTCCTGTTCAGTCACCGGCGGTGCGCCTGGCGGCGACCGCCGGCTACTCTCTGAAATCCTTTCAGGATTAATCGCATTGAGTTCTGCCTCTGACACTCGCGCACATGACTTCGCGTTGAACCAAAAATCGCTCCGTGAGCATCATGCTGGTGTTCCATCAAGATAAAGCATTCAGTTGTGAGGTAGTGGATCTTGCTAAAGATCCCCTCGCCGCAGGATCTTCAGCAAGATCCACGACACCAAATCCTGACAAAGCAATGGCCTTATCGGCCTCCTGCCCACTGACTCCACCATGTGCGGAAGAGCTGCCATTGAGTTCGAATGAACTCCTTCTGACTCGCACTCAGCGCATCTGTGGGATTGAAGTGATGGGTATACGCCGAGTGTCCTTCAAGCACCATCAGATACTTGTAGTACAGCACCAGATCCGGACCTTCATCATAAGTTGAAAGCACCGTCAATGCTTCACTCAATTCGAGAGCGAGGCGACGTGAATCCGGGCATCCCGAAGCTGCTTTTTCGCACAACGCAACCAGGCGCAGTACTTCTTTTGGCAACGCGTTTCCAACACCTGTGATTGCTCCGGCCGCTCCACAGTGAACAAAGCCATGGTAAACCTGAGTATCCACACCGACCATCAATGTCAGACCGGGATCACGATTCGTGATGTGCTCAGCCGCATAACTTAGTGACGCCGCCCCGCCAAATTCCTTGAAGCCGACCAGATTCGGGAACTCTCGCTGTAAGTCGAAGAACAACTCAGCCCGAGTTTCAAAGCCGTAATAGGGACTGTTGTAAATCACGGCAGGCAAGCCATCGGCGGCCTTCAAAACTCCTGCGAAGTGATGTCGCTGCGCGGCTGCTGAGGTGCCTCGCGACAGCACTCGCGGAATCACCATCAGCCCGGCTGCTCCAACCTTCTTTGCATGAGCCGCATGCTCCGCTGCGATACGAGGATTCTGGGCCCCTGTGCCAACAACCACAGGTACTCCCGCTTCCGTCAGGCGCCTGACACCTTCCTGACGCTGATGATCGGTCAGCAGTGGCCAGTCGCCCATTGAACCACAATAGACCACTGCTCGCATGCCAGCCGCAATCAAGCTTTTTCCGGTTGCGACCAGAGCATCGAAGTTGGGGATTCCGTCCTGAGAACATGGAGTCATCAAGGCCGGGATACAACCACAAAAGACGTTGGATTTTTCAGGCATGGCGATTCAATAACCGGAATAGCAGTGACGGGAATAGTCTGTGAATAATGTAGTTTGAATCCTAACCCGACGCGTCAGTTTTGAAGTTGCGCACTGTCGTTAGGGCTGGAAGCCCGGCACATCCTCTGCCGGTGGCGTGAGAGGCTGTTGATTTACTCGTTTAACGGCAAGCCGCAGGCGTTGCTGCCGGAGTTCGCCTACGCCTGCGGCTCGCCGTTATACGAAATCGATCAATAGGCGATTAAGTCAACACCCCGTCACGCCACCGGCATTGGATTTGTCGACCCTCCGGGCCTGAAAACACGCAACTTCAAAAGTCACGCGTCGGGTTGTGATGATTCCCTTTGCTTTCGCCCCGTTGATCTTCGGAAGTTACCGGGATGCTTCCGAATTGCCGGAACTCGCTGTCGCTCGGTCCGGGCTACGAAATACAACTCCTCAATTCACGGCTGACACGACACTAGTGTGCTTCTGGAGACTTTGGCAGCGCCTGCAGTCCCGCGTTGTTGCGCTTGACGTTGGCACTTTCGGTGTTGGTCAGGATTCCAGGCAGCAGATTCATGGCCCCGAAGAAGGCCAGCGTAAATCCAATGTCACCAAGGAATGTTCCTTGAGCAAATGGCAAGGCCTGAGTAAAGCAGTCCATCAACCCGGCGATGGTTCGAGGATACAAGTACATTCCTTCGTGAGGCAGGCACCAGACACCTACGTTGCTGACGACGAAGAATGAAATCGCGGCCAGCAGGCCGGCTCCAAGTGCAGAGACTGCTCGCTGGGGGCGAATCATTCGGCCGATTCCAAAGCTGAACACGTAGGCCGCATAGTCGAACAGAATCGAACCATACCAGCCGTGCCCGGTTCGTAGCTCAAGCACACTGTCCGTCAGCAATCTGGCAGCCAATGGAATCAGAAGACCGAGCCATGTGGGTCGAATTACAGCACCACACAGAACAGCCAGGGCTCCCATAGCGGAAAAGTTGTGCATCGGCCCTTCGATCAAGCGAAGTCCAATGGCCAGCACGGCTGCTACTGTCACGAGGAAAATGGTCGACTTCTTCATAATCCTGCTGAATTCCGTCACAGAATTTTCTGACTCATTGAGAACCGGGAGAGGCAAACCCGGAGAACTACTTCAATATCACTCACTCATCATCATGACCGACAGGCAGCTCGCTGCAAGCGATCATTCAGGGCGATTCCCAGTCCATGATCGGGAAACGTATGAGCGATGATAACGTCCAGACCGCAGGAGTCGAGGCTTCTCAGGGCCGCAAAGAACCTCGAGGCGCAAGTTTGCAGGTCTTCGGACGCTTCGAGGCGCTCAATCCGCACAAAGCTGCCGGAAAATAGCTGTTTTCCATAAGTCAGCAGCCCGCACTTCAGCCCTTCGATCGAGCTGGCGTCGGAATTGCGGGCCACAACCATTAACGTCGTGGCCGGCGCGTAATGTCGGCTGAGCATTCCCGGGGCAGGCTGCGCGGCGTCATCCAGAGCAGCATTGGGAGCTGCTCGATCGATCGGCCCGATCACCGCTTCCAGTTCCTCTACCGCACATCCACCCGGACGAAGGACAACCGGGCGATCTCCCATGAGTGACACCACCGTGGATTCAACACCGACCTGACAAGGGCCGCCATCCAGAATGCAGGGCAGTTTCGTATTCAGTCCATCCATCACATGCTGAGCAGTCGTGGGGCTGATTCCACCGAACGGGTTTGCACTCGGAGCCGCCACGGGAAGCCCCACCGCTCTGAGTAATTCCAAAGCCACCGGATGCGCCGGTATGCGAACCCCAACGCCGGGCAAACCCGCTGTCACCAGATCGGGAATCGTGGGCTGCTTCGGAAGCACCAGCGTCAGCGGACCAGGCCAGAAGGCGTCCGCCAGAGCCATCGCCAGAGGCGGAATATGTGTCACAACATCGCTCAATTGCGCACGCTCTGCAATGTGGACAATCAGAGGATCGAAGGTGGGACGCTGTTTGGCTTCGAAGATTCCCGCCACAGCTTTTGCGGACGTCGCGATCGCACCAAGACCGTAAACCGTCTCCGTGGGAAACGCCACCAGTTGCCCTCGGCGTAGTGCGGAGGCTGCCACCGAGATCGCGGCAGGACCGTTGGCCTCCAGGATTTTCGTATTGAACAACATGAATCGAGAGTCGCCGTGAGATCGCAAAAACAATGAGGGAGCGGAAAAGATTGTTCCCGCACGTACAAGCGTCGCGGATCACAATCAGTCCAATTCCGCGTTCGAAGGCAGTATCTGGCATTCGAGAATTGGAATCTTCCCGCGAATCAAGGTTCTGCCAATTTTCCTCTAATTTGTGACATGCCCCGGCGAATCAACTCGGTTGTCACACTGCTGATTTGATCGCAACCCGAAGCATAAGCGAGGGATTGTTTTCGAAAAAGTCGGCAGATTCTATCCCTCACTCACGTTTCGGGTTGTGAAAGCCCATTGGCTCAACAGTCTCTGGCAGTCGCAAATCCTGGCCTAAGGAATCATTGTGACCTTGACCATTCAATCAATTGTCAGAAAGAATCCCCCCGGCGAGGGATCTTCCCATTTTCATTTCCATGACGAAGGATTTTCGATGTATCTGGCCCGAATGAAGCGAACGCTGCTGGCCTCTGCCTTGTTGGCCGGTGGTCTTTGCGGAGTTGCAGAAGCTCAAACCGCTGACACTAAGGTGCTCAGCAGTCAAATTCTCCCCAAAGACACCTTCCTGTACTTCTCGGTTCCCAGCGTTGAGGAACTGAAGGTCACGGTCGGCGAATCATCACTTGGTCGCCTGATGGCCGATCCAGCGTTTGATGAATTCAAAGCCGAAGTCGAAACCGCCTTCGCGACAGAGACATCTGAAGCGTTCGCAAACATTCAGGAAACTCTCGGGCTGACTGTTGAAGAGTTGGCTGCGATTCCAACCGGTGAAGTCACGATGGCTTTCTCCAAAGCTCCGCCGAACAAAATGGGCGCCGTGTTCTTCATGGACTATGGTGATCATGAAGAACAGGTGGCCGGTTTGCTCGAAAAGGCAACTGGCGCTCTTCAGAGCGTTCCTGAACTCGAATCTGCCAACATTGAACACGATGGCACAGAAATCGTGATGTACACAGTGTTGCATGAAGTCGCCAAGAAGACTCCTCTTGCAAAAGAGTTCGGATGGTTCCTGAAAGACCAGCGTCTCGTCATCAGCAACAGCGGTGCTCTGCTGAAGCTGACCCTGGACAACTGGGATGGCGCTTCCGAGAAAACTCTGGCCAACAACGAAGTGTTTGCTTACATCATGGATCAGTGCGAGTCTGAAGAAGGTGCAAGCCTGGCGACGACTTATTTCGACCCGGTTGGCTTGTTTACTCAGCTCGTGCAGACGGGGTCTCTTGGCGAAGCCGGACTGCCTGCTGGCATGGCGATCAGCGTATTCCCGATGCTGGGTGTGAATCAGATGAAGGGCATCGGCTCTGTGGCTGAAGCGGGTGGCGAAGGTTTCGACGGTACCAGCACTTCCTTCATCTATACCGAACAGCCTCCTCAGGGAGCTATGCAGATCTTCCAGCTTGCTCCTGTAGATCCCGTTCCACCGGCATGGGTCAAAGAGAATGCCAGTGCGTGGATGGCAACAACGTGGAAGGTTGAAGAAGCTTACACCGCGGTCGAGACTCTCGTGGACATGTTCCAGGGTGCCGGCGCGTTTGCTCGAATCATCGACGACCTCGCCGAAAAAGGTCCAGGCGTTCACATTAAGAACGATGTGATCGACCAGCTCGATGGCAAGATGCATTTTGTCGTTGCTCCGGGCAGTTCAGAATCTGAAGCCGCAACCGACGACGTGGTGATTTCTCTCGGCGTGAAGGACAGCGAGAAGTTCTCGGAACTGCTGACAAAGCTGACATCTCAGGGTTTCCCTGGCGAAACTCGTGAGCTGGAAGGTGCCACGATCTACGAAATGGATCCAGGCAACGGAGCGAAGTTTGCGTTCACTGTGGCCAACAATCAGTTTTTGGTCGGCGTCGGTGGTGCTCAGCTTGAACAGGCTGTTCGCAACGACGATGACATTCGACCTCTGGCCGAGACTGATGAATTCAAGGCTGTGGCAGAGAACTTCGAAGAGGGTGCTCTTGCTGTCGTCTACTCACAGCCGGCCGAAGGCTACCGTCGCCTGTACGACATGCTTCGTGACGGCAAGGCTGCAGAGCAGTTCCCTGGCATGGATGAACTGTTCTCCAGGATCGACTTCGCAAAGTTGCCTCCGTTCGAAGTGGTCGAAAAGTATCTCGCACCAGCCGGTAGTTACTGGATTGGTGATGAGAACGGCGTGCTGATGGAATCGTTCTCTCTGTCACCAGAAGCAGAGTAATCCTGACGCAGATTAATGTTGATTAATCCAGGAAATCCAGCGATGAACAATCGCTGGATTTTTTTTACATCCATGGTGCAGCCCACTGCAAACACGGATCGCCCGTGCACTCGCCAATCAGTGCCCCGACAGCCCTTGAGTCGGCGGAGCCCAGGTTTGTGAACGACCAACAAACGCAAGACACAATCCGGCCCCCTATTGGCTTAACCGGGTTGTTGATTTAGTCGCATATTGAGCGTTTTCGTTTAACGGCGAGCCGCAGGCGTAGGCGAATTCAGTCGACGACGCCTGCGGCTTGCCGTTCAAACGAATCAATCAACAGCCTGTTTACGCCGAATAGAGCCATTGCGACGGGAGAGCAAAACCTCGATAGAAGATCAGCCCCAGGACAGCGGCGATTCACTATGAAAGTGGCGGATTCCCCCTGCCGTCATTTGAGAGTCCTGAACCACCAGCCTATGCCGGCCGGAGTGTAGAAGCCACGAGAGACTTCTCCGCAGGGCGAGTCCCGAAACAAGATCCATCTCTCCCAGTGCGCGTCAGTTTCGAAGTGACGTGTCTCTTTCTCTCCCACCCCGCTGCGTAAGTTTTGAAATTGCGAGTTTGCGCCATCCCAACCCGCTGCGTAAGCGAGGGATTGCCATTTCTCGTCTTACCAATGTTTCCGTAAATCCCTCGCTGACGCGTCGGGTTGTGATTATTCCCCCTTGTTTTCGCCCCGTTGATCGTCCCCAGTCTTGAACAGCGCAGCTTCAAAATGCGTGAGCGAGGGATTGCGATTCCTGTGTGTCGCCAGCGATAAGAAAATCCCTCGCTCACGCAGCGGGTTTTGATATGCACAAATGCGAAACGAAAAACCACCGATCGGGACTCCCTCAACGAACGGCCGACATGAATTTTGAAGAACTGATAGCAACCCTATCGAAAGGCTCCGCCACTGCGGTCACGACGCTGGAAAGCAACGCCGTGGAGTTGAAGGCTCTGAAGGAATACCGAATCTGTGGCAGCAGAACCGGGACTGGCTCCCGTCATCACCGAATCGAACCCACGACCACCAATCCCGGCAAGGGTGCCTGTCCCGCTTTTGCTGCCCGTCTGCAGATTCCTGTCGAGAAGGCGTTGCGAGCCGAGATCGACAAGAATCTCAAGACTCCTCGCGTGATTTTCGTCTGTGGCTCCAGCGGTGATGGGAAATCCGAGCTGTTTCGACGGATCCATGCCTCCTACGCCAAAAAAGTTCGATTCCATCTGGATGCGACGCATAGCTTCGACCCGCAGAAGGATGGGATCCAGACCCTGGACGTCCAGCAGACCGCGCGAGTCCGTTTCACCGCCGCGCAGCAACAATGGCTCGATGCCATCAAAGACCCATCGCCAGCAGCCTCGCCAGGGCCGGTGAAGACTTCGCCGAAATCCCGATCCATCAGTTCGGCGGCTTAAACGTCTACGAAGTGCAACGCATGTGGGCGGCTGGATCTGGCGGTGCGATTCGGGAACGGGTGCTCATCCTGAAAGACGGTAACCCCGATCACTGGATGGCGGAGAACTGGAATCAACTGGTCGATGATCTGATTCCTTTCGGAGTTGCTCAGTTATGCTTCTTCGATGCGGAGAAAATTCGATTCCTCGCCGAAGATGAAACCAGCAATGTGGCCTTGGGTGATGCCATCAAAGCTCTGCTGGGACTCGATCTGGCCGAGCGTCTGGTGGCCGATTCGACTGTGCTGGAAGGACGACTGGCGAAGAAGATCAAAAAGTCGGACGACCTGGAAGCATTGACGAAGCTGGAAGAATCCTGGCGAGAGAAGAAGGCCAACGTTGAGCGGTTGAAACAGGATCGTGCCGGCATCGTGCCGCAGCTTGAACGAGCGCAGTCGAGGGCTCATAAGGCGGAAGCGAACTTTGCGAAAGTCGGTGGCAAGCACTGGGAACAACGCGAACAGCGGACTCAGCAGAAGGCCGAATTGCAAACGACCGTGCAGCATTGCGAAGAGTCCCTGGTGAATCTGGCGTCGGGAGCATTGCCGCTGGCATTGGTCGATGATCTGCTGGGACAGGTCGCCGATCAGGCTCAGCGAGAACGTTCAGCAGCCGAGTCGGGGTTTCTGACATCGTTGCTGTCTAAGCGGGACAAGGATCTGCTGAAGACTCTGAGATCGGCAAAGGCCAGTGATGATGTGGTGAAAGTCGCGTCAGAGTTTCTGGATAAAGATCGACAAAAACGAACGTCTGCGGATGACGTGGAAGCCTGGCTGGATCTCCCAGATGTGTCCGCCCGTCGGCTGGATGAGTTGCTGGAAAGCGGCCTGACGAAGCGGCTGGAGGAATCCGTCGAGCTGCTTACGCGGCTTGAGGATGCTCAGCGTGATCTGGAAAATGTCGAGCGAAGTCTGGCGGCGGCTCCTAAAGAGGATGCCATCAAAGATGTGGCTGCGGAGCTGAAAGCGGCAACGTCCGAGGCGGCTCAGCTTCTTCAGCAGCTTAATCGCATCGACGCGGAACTGAAGCCGGCGGAGTTTGAAGTGTCGGAGTTAGAAAAGCAGATTGCTAAGCTGCGGCATAAGAGCATCGATGAGCAGATGTCTCACGACCAGAATGCTCGCGTCGGTGCGTTGGTGCGGAGGACTCAGGACACCATGCGAGAATTCCTGCGGCGAGCGACCGAACGCAAGATTGCTCGTCTGTCTGATCTGGTCACAACGTCGTTTCGGTATCTGCTGCGGAAACAGCAGCTGGTGGAACGCGTCGTGATTGATCCAGTGGACTTTTCGATCACGCTTGTGGACCAATCGGGAGCTGTGTTGCCCAAGGAACGGCTCAGCGAAGGCGAAAAACAGATCTTTGCGATCAGCGTTTTGTGGGGGTTGTCGCAGGCGTCGGCTCGGCCGTTACCGGCGATCATTGATACTCCGATGGGGCGTTTGG
>JAPLOA010000107.1 GCA_026400835.1 Planctomycetales bacterium
GAATCCAAGTCCGGTGAATCCAAGTCCGGTGAATCCAAGTCCGGTGAATCCAAGTCCGGTGAATCCAAGTCCGGTGAATCCAAGTCTGGTGAACCCAAGTCTGGTGAACCCAAGTCTGGTGAACCCAAGTCTGGTGAACCCAAGTCTGGTGAATCCAAGTCAGGTGAATCCAAGTCAGGTGAATCCAAGTCAGGTGAATCCAAGTCCGGCGACTCCAAGTCAGGTGAATCCAAGTCCGGTGAATCCAAGTCCGGTGAATCGAAGTCCGGCGAATCCAAGTCAGGTGAATCCAAGTCCGGTGAATCCAAGTCCGGTGAATCCAAGTCCGGTGAATCCAAGTCCGGTGAATCCAAGTCCGGTGAATCCAAGTCCGGCGAATCCAAGTCTGGTGAATCCAAGTCTGGTGAATCCAAGTCTGGTGAATCCAAGTCCGGTGAATCCAAGTCAGGTGAAGGCAAAGGTGGTCAGGGAAGTGGATCGAGCGGGCCTCCCGGTGGGCCTGCAAGTAAGGGTGCTGGCAAACCGACCGGTCAGTCCGGAACAAGAACTGGCAATAGTGAGCCCGTTGAGAAGTCCAACGAAGCAAGTGACCCTGTCGTCGAAGAAGCGGCTGACGCAGCTGATCTCGCACTGAAGCGTCTGGACAAGGAATTGGACCGAGGCGAAATCGATCCGAAGCTATTGGAAGAACTGGGCTGGACCGAAAACGACCTTCGTGACTTCCATGAACGGCTTCAGAAGCAACTGGCCGAGCGAAAGCTGACGGCTCAACAGCAGCGTGAGAAGGATCTCGCTCAGAAAAGCTTTGACGAAATGTTAAAAAGCCTGGACGTTAAGTCGACAGGGAATACTCGCCAGGGCCGCACCGACAAGGATCGTGATCAGCAGGATACAACCGGTCGGCAATCAGCAGTCCCTAAAAGCATGGAAGAGAAGTTTCGCATGTACCAGCGATCAATGTCCGGCCAGAAGGGTGCAAAGTCCCAAAAGTAAAAGTCGGAGCCGCCGTTTCTGGACCCGGATGAATTCCTGTATCCTGCTGAAGCTTCTGCGGATCACGACTCTTGAACCGCAGCTGATCAAACACTTTATGTCATCACTTCGGAACCCACTCAACAATGCCGACCACGATCACGTCTTTTGAGACCTACGACGTTCGCTTCCCAACATCACAGCATCTGGACGGATCCGATGCGATGAATCCGGATCCGGACTATTCGGCTGCGTATGTGATCCTGCGGACGAATTCATCGGAGTTCTCCGGACACGGAATGACATTCACGATTGGACGCGGCAATGAACTGTGCGTCGCGGCGATTCGAGCACTGTCAGCATTGCTCAAAGGCGTCACCGTTGAATCGCTGATGGCTGAACCTGTCACGCTCTATCGCAAGCTGACCGGCGACAGTCAACTGCGCTGGGTGGGTCCGGAGAAAGGCGTGATCCATCTGGCTGCGGCGGCTGTGATCAACGCCGTGTGGGATCTGTGGGCGCGAATTCAGAAGAAGCCGGTGTGGCAGGTTGTCTGTGATATGTCTCCGGAACAGTTCGCGTCATGCGTGGACTTCCGGTACCTCACAGATGCATTGACGAAGGGACAGGCGATCGAATTGCTGGATCGCTTCTCAGCAACTCGTCGTCATCGCATCGAAGAATTGCATGCGGTCGGTTATCCCAGCTACACGACATCAGCCGGCTGGCTTGGTTACTCTGATGAAGCCCTTCGCGAAAAATGTGCGGACCTCAAGAATCGCGGATGGAGTCACTTCAAGATCAAAGTTGGAAGAGACCTCAACGACGACCTGCGACGTTGCAGCGTGCTGCGTCGTGAAATGGGTGATGATGCACACATGATGATTGATGCCAATCAGGTCTGGGATGTGCCACAGGCGATCGAATGGATTCAGCATCTGGCTCCATTCCGTCCGTGGTTTGTCGAAGAACCGACTTCTCCTGACGACATCCTTGGTCACCGCGCGATTGCTCAGGCCATTGCACCAATTCGAGTGGCCACCGGTGAGATGTGTCACAACCGAGTCATGTTTAAGCAATTTATGCAGTGCGGCGGGCTACAGGTTTGTCAGCTTGATTGTTGTCGTCTGGGTGGCGTGAATGAAATCATGGCCGTCATGTTACTGGCCGCGCGGTTTAATATTCCGGTTTGTCCTCATGCTGGTGGCGTGGGACTTTGCGAATACGTGCAGCACGCCAGCATTATCGACTACGTCTGCGTTTCTGGCACGATGGAAGATCGGGTGACCGAGTACTCCGATCACCTGCATGAACATGTCTGCGATCCGGTTATCATGAAACACGGCCGCTACATGCCACCGAACGCAGCCGGTTACAGCGTGAAGTTCACCGATGCAGCGTTAAACGAATTCACGGTGAAGAATGCCGCTCTGTGATAAACCTTGCCCCCAGGCTCTTAGGGCGTAAATCTTCCCGCCGCTACGAGGTTTACCCCCCGGGGTGTTGACTTAAGTTCGACTTTGCACAATTGGGCTTGTCCTGAGGTGTCAATCATTTTGTATTGCAACGAGATTCAGTCGGGCAACTATCGTTATGATTTCGCCTCGTAGAGGCGGCAGCAGGTAGGGGAAGACGTTTCAAAATGAACATTAAGCCGTGACACGACAGCAATGTGTTGATATCGTTGGAAAAACATCGCTGACGCCGTTTCACGGCTGATGGATCGTATTTCGCCTCCCACCCCACGCTGAAGCCAAGGGCTAAATGCTGCCGCAACTACGCTGCGAAACACAGTCCGAAACATCGGACCAAAGCATGCGCAATCCCAACTCCGCTGGGCGATGATCAACCCGGAATTCCCTTAAGTCCACGTCATTGGGGTTTAATCCGGTGGTTTAACGGCCGTTGCACCACTGTGAGTTTCGTAACCTGCCCGCGCGAACGAGGTGCTGAATACTCTTTCCAACCGTTTAAAGCCCGTGGGGAAGCGAAAGGAATCGTCTTCGGACTATTCCTTTGAGCCACCGGACGACTTGCCGGAATCCCCGCTTGATGACTTACCTGAATCAGACGACCCTTCGCTGGCCTTCCTGGCAGCGTCGGCACCTTTTTTGTACGACTCACTGCGATAATCGGTCTGGTAGAAGCCCGTGCCTTTGAACAGGATGCCTCCGCCTGCGCTGATGATGCGTTCGGCTTTGGCCTTCTTGCATTTAGGGCACTTCTTTGTCGGCTCGGCCTTGATCGACTGGAACTCTTCCCACTTGTTATCGCAGGCGTGGCAGCGGTATTCGTAAGTTGGCATGACTCTGTGACTCGTAACAATGTGATGCGGTAAGTGTATTAAAGATGCAGAGCACACGGGCGACAAACACCCAGATCACGCTTCCGGCGGGGCTGAAGAAACAATGACTCGAGCCGGGCGGACTACTCGATCGTGCAGGCGGTAACCCATTTCGACCACCTGAAGCACAGTCATTGGTTCATGATCCTTTGACGGAATCTGCGTCAGTGCTTCGTGCAGATTGGGGTCAAATGGTTTTCCAAGTGCATCAATCGGCTCAGCGGCATGAGACTTCAGAATGTCGCGGAACTGATTGGCCACCATGCGAATACCATTCAGCATGTTCGGAAGGTCGCCGGTTTGTTCGGCCGATAGAATGGCTCGATTGAGTCCGTCCAGCCCTGGCAGGATATCACGCAGTAGACGCAGGGCTTCAAACTTTCGAGCATCTTCCTGTTCGCGATAAGTCCGGCGTCGGAAGTTTTCCATCTCGGCCTGCGTTCGCAGCAGTTTGTTCTGCAGGTCGTCAATCTTTGCCTGCAGTTCTGTCGTATTCACCAGCGGCGACGACGTGTCTTCGGCCATCGCGTCCGCGAAAGCCTCAACGCCGGAATTTTCTGGTACGCCCGCGTTGTTGGCCGGGTCTGGCTGACTCATAGCAAACCTCTGTAAAATACTTGTTGAAGGGCATGGCCCTTGCGACTTGTTAATTCAAGGCGTAGTGCCGACTTCAGTCGGCATTATTGATCAAATTCCCAGACGGATGCCGGCTAAAGCCAGCACTACAAGCTGAGCGGCCTCTAAGTTTCTTCTTCTGAATTCTGACCTGAGAAGAACGTCTTCACTTGCTCGAAGAATGATTTTCTTTGCGGCATCACATTCTTATGGTCCAATTCGGCCAGCTTGCGGAGAAGTTCTTCCTGCTCCGCAGACAGCTTGCGAGGAATCTCGACCTGCACTTCGACCAGCAGATCTCCAGTTCGACCATTCGCACCACGAGGATCGGGCATGCCCATGCCTCGCAGGCGATTGATTTCGCCAGGCTGAGTGCCCGGTTTGATCTTCAATGTTTCCGGACCCTTTAAGGTCGGTATTTCAATCTCAGCACCCAGCGATGCCTGAGCGATCGTGACCGGCAAGCGATATGTCAGGTCCTGGCCATCTCGCTTAAACAACGGGTGCTTTTTGACTTCGATATCAACGTAGAGATCGCCACGCGGACCACCATTCAGACCGGCTTCACCTTCGCCACGAAGACAAAGCTGCATGCCCGAATCGACCCCCGCCGGGATGTTGACCTCTCGCACGACCTCCTTCATGATTCTGCCCTGTCCATTGCAGGACACACAGGAATCCTTCACAACCGTGCCACGACCACGACAGGCCGGGCAACTGGTCTGAAATCGAAAGAAGCCCTGTGATTGAATCACCTGGCCGTGACCACCACATGTCGAGCACTTGGTCGGAGACGACCCCGGTTTACATCCTGAACCCTGGCAGGTATCACAGCCTTCATGACGCGAAATTCGGAGTTCTCGTTTGCAGCCGTTAAACGCTTCCGGCAAATCAATTCGCACCGTCGCCTGAAGTGATTCGCCGCGAGAAGCTCCTGAACGGGCGCCGCCTCCGCGACGACCGCCGCCACCACTTCCGCCAAATCCAAAGCCTTCGAACAGATCTCCGAACGCGCTGAAGATGTCGTTGACATCATTAAAACCGCCGCCCCCGCTAGCGCCTTTGACGCCAGCATGGCCATGGCGATCGTAGCGAGAACGCTTGTCGGCATCGTTCAGGACTTCAAACGCCTCCGATGCTTGTTTGAACTTATCAACAGCCTCTTCATCATCCGGATTGCGGTCCGGATGATACTTCAGAGCCAGTTTTTTGTAGGCCTTCTTCAGTTCTTCCGGCGACGCATTCCGCGCCACTCCGAGAACTTCATAATAATCACGCTGCGCCGCCATCATGATGAGCCGAAGAAGGTTTTTGCAGAGAGGGCGCCAGGCCCCGACAGTAGTAATGTTTAAATGAAGACGGGACACCATTGCTGGTGCCCCGGTCTGATTTTTCGTTTCACGGCAGCCCGCAGGCGACTCGAGGAGAACCTAACAAAACCGGGACAGCGAATCAGTCGCCTGCGAGCTGCCGTGCAAAAATCCTGCGATAACTCGACACTGCCGGAGCAGCCCCGAGATCTTCGGGGCGACTCACAGCTTGTGACTATCGGATCACGCCTTCTGACGCTGGCTTCTTTCCGCCTTCTGCATCTTCTGACTTGGTAACCAGCACCTGAGTCGTCAGCATCAGCCCCGCGATTGACGCTGCGTTTGACAGAGCGTTGCGAACGACCTTGGTTGGATCAAGGATCCCGGCCGCAAGCATATCAACATAGGCATCCTTTGCGGCATCGTAGCCCATAGGACCCTTCAACTGACGCACTTCGTCAACGATGACAGCGCCATCCTTGCCACAGTTCGTCGCGATCATGCGAGCAGGAGCTTCGAGGGCTCGTGCCACGATGCCCACGCCGATCGCTTCGTCGCCGCTGACTTTGACCTTGTTAACGTCGTCAATCGCTCGCAGCAATGCGACGCCACCACCAGGAAGAATTCCTTCTTCGACAGCCGCGCGAGTTGCGTGCAGAGCGTCTTCCATGCGAGCCTTGGTCTGCTTCATTTCTGCTTCGGTGGATGCACCGACAGAAATTACAGCCACGCCGCCGGTCAGCTTCGCCAGGCGTTCCTGGAACTTTTCACGGTCGTAATCGCTGTCCGTCTTCTCGATGTGATCGCGGATCTGCTGAACGCGAGTCTTGATCACAGAGGCCTTGCCTGCACCTTCAATGATGGTGCAGTTGTCCTTGGTCACTTCAACGCGACGAGCACTTCCGAGATGTGACAGTTCAACAGATTCCAGCTTGATCCCGAGATCTTCGGAGATCATCGTTCCGCCGGTCAGAACAGCCATGTCGCCCAGCATCGCCTTACGACGATCACCGAAACCCGGAGCCTTCACAGCACAGATCTTCAGGATGCCACGCAGCTTATTGACAACCAGAGCTGTCAAAGCTTCGCCGTCAACATCTTCCGCCACAACCAAAAGCTGCTTGCCTGAACGAGCGACTTTTTCGAGCAATGGCACGAAGTCGCGTAGGCTGGAGACCTTCTTTTCAAACAGCAGAATCAGGCAGTCTTCCAGAACGCACTTCATGTCTTCAGCCTGAGTCACGAAGTAGGGGCTGATATAACCCTTATCGAACTGCATGCCTTCAGAGAATTCCAGAGTCGTGCTGTTGCCCTTGCCTTCTTCCACAGTGATCACGCCGTCACGGCCAACTCGTTCCATCGCATTGGCAATCATCTCACCAATCGCTTTGTCGTTGTTGGCAGAAATCGCGCCAACCTGAGCAATCTGCTGCTTCGATTCGACAGGGCGAGCCAGCTTTTCGATGCTCTTCAGAGCCGCCTCAACCGCAATCTCGATGCCCTTGCGGACAACAGTCGGGTTTGCTCCAAGAGAAATGCTGCGAAGACCTTCGCTGTAGATCGCTCGAGCAAGAACAGTTGCGGTCGTGGTTCCGTCACCTGCTGTGTCGCTGGTCTTGCTGGCGACTTCATTCACCAGCTTGGCACCCATGTGCTCATAGGGATCTTCCAGTTCGACTTCCTTGCTCACGGTCACGCCGTCTTTGGTAACGACCGGATTGCCGAAACTCTTGTCGATGATCACATTGCGACCAGTAGGTCCCATTGTCACCGCAACAGCTTTGGCCAGTGTCTCCACGCCGCGCAGCAGCTTGATGCGGGCTCGATCGTCAAATAAAAGTTGCTTTGCCACTTCGAAGGCTCCTCCAGCGATCAGACGCTGCGATAATTAAAAATGTGTTCAAAACAGGCGATGCGAACCACTCTGAGGGCTCGGTTATCAGGACTCGATACTGCCGCCCGACCTGGAAAAACAGGTCGGGCATTCAACAGCGTGCAAAAACGATCAGACCAGCTTCGCCAGGATATCGCTCTCTCGCAGAATCTTGACTTCTTCGCCGTCGATCTCGATCTCTGTCCCGCCGTACTTGCCGAAGAGAACCTGATCGCCAACCTTAACGCTGATCGGAGAACGCTCACCACTCTCCAGAAGTCGGCCTGGACCGACAGCAAGAACAGTCCCACGCTGCTGCTTTTCCTTGGCAGCGTCTGGCAGCACGATCCCGCCAGCGGTGGTTTCTTCAGCTTCGTTCGGGCGAACAACAACGCGATCGTCAAGTGGATTAATTTTCATATGCGACAACTCCATGAGAGTCTGAGACCGGCTCAGACTGTTATTGAATTTAGTTTGATTAAAGGAATTTGAATCTGCGTAGTACGAAGAGCGAGTCGAACCGAAGAATGAATCGATTCAGTGTCCCCGGCCTTAGCGACCGGGGACGCTATCGAAACTCAATCGGGACTACATCATCCCAGGCATGCCCATTCCGCCCATGCCCGGCATTCCGCCGCCCATGCCACCCATTCCGCCCATGCCTCCGTCGTGGTGGTGGTCGTCATGGTGACCGTCTTCGGCCTTCTTCGGCTCGTTGACAACGATGCAGTCAGTCGTCATCAGCAATGATGCGACGCTGAAAGCATTCTGCAGTGAAGTTCGAACAACCTTCGTGGGGTCGATCACGCCGAACTGCAGCATATCGCCGTACTTGTCATTCAGAGCGTCATAGCCGTAGCTGACCTTCTTCTCTTTCTTGACGCGATTGGCAACAACTGCACCATCGAGACCTGCGTTTTCGGCAATCGTTCGCAAAGGCATTTCAAGAATGCTGCGAATCAGCTCGACGCCGAAGTCTTCGTCGCCCTTTGTGTTCAGCTCATCAAGAGCAGATGCACAACGCAGCAGAGCCACGCCGCCGCCTGGCACGATGCCCTCTTCGATCGCTGCACGAGTTGCCGCCAGAGCGTCAACAAACAGATCCTTGCGTTCTTTCATCTCGGTCTCGGTAGCAGCTCCGACGTTGATCTGAGCGACTCCGCCCGCCAACTTCGCCAGTCGCTCCTGGAGCTTCTCTCGATCGTATTCGCTGTCCGTCGTTTCGATTTCGCGACGAATCTGTTCAGCACGACCGGCGATATCGCCCTTCTTGCCGCCACCTTCGACGATAACAGTCTTGTTCGCGTCGATGTGAACTTTCTTCGCTTTGCCCAGATCCGACAACTGGATGTTTTCCAGCTTGATACCGAGATCTTTGAAGAAGGCCTTGCCACCAGTCAGGATTGCGAGGTCTTCCATCATCGCCTTGCGACGATCGCCGTAACCCGGAGCCTTGACCGCAGCGACCTTCACGATGCCGCGCATCTTGTTGACAACCAAAGTTGCCAGTGCTTCGCCTTCGATATCTTCTGCAATGATCAGCAATGGCACATTGCCCTTGGAGATTGCTTCCAACAACGGAACCAACTGCTTTGCGCTGCTGATCTTTTCTTCGTGCAACAGAATGCGGCAGTTCTCCATCACAACTTCCTGCTCATCTTCATCGGTGATGAAGTGTGGAGACAAGTAGCCACGATCGAACTGCATACCTTCAACCAGGTCAACTTCCGTCGTAACGTGCCGACCTTCTTCAATGGTAATGACGCCGTCCTTGCCAACCTTCATCAGAGCGTCCGCAAGGAACTCCCCAATATCCGGATTGTTGTTTCCAGCAATCGTTGCAACTTTCGCGATGGACTCACGGTCAGTTGCTTTGACGGGCTTGGCCATCTTCTGCAGAGCTTCGATCACAGCCGCAACAGCCTTCTGAGCACCACGGCTGAGAGCCATCGCGTCAGCACCGGCCGCAAGATACTTCAGGGAAGCGCGGTAAATCGCCTCTGACAGTACGGTTGCTGTTGTGGTTCCGTCACCGGCCACATCGTTGGTCTTGGATGCAGCTTCCTTCACCAACTGAACTGCAACGTTCTCGTATGGATCTTCCAGTTCGATGTCTTCAGCGACGGTAACACCGTCCTTCGTCACCTTCGGTGCGCCCCAACCCTTGTCAAGGACCGCATTCCGTCCACGAGGACCCAAGGTGCTGGAAACTGCCTTCGACAGCTTCGAAACGCCGGAAAGCAGGCTTTTACGAGCCTCTTCGTCGAACGTTAGTAACTTAGCCACGGCTTCTCCTCAAATTTGTCAACGCAATCACGAATCAAAGCTCTTCAGTCAAAACTCACTTCCGCACGGGCAAAATGGCACCGATGACGAGAGTGGCAGAGAATTCAGAATGGCTCGCGAAGTTTGCAAACCCTGTGCCGCCGGGAAAACTGTGGTCGTAAGGTATTGTTGATATTTGACTTATGGAATCAGAGGGCATTCCGAATGGAGTGGCAGCGATCTTTTGCCGTCGTTTTGGCAGACCTTTATCTCAGGTTCGGTCCGGGTTGGCCCGCCATGTTCTCAGTTCGTCGGTTCGAGTACGAGTTCTTGCAGTGGCACACTTTCGCTGTACCAGTTTGGACCACATGGAAACAAAACTGCCACAGTGTGCCGGAGTTGAGAAACGATTGTCGCAGGCTTCGACTCGAGGGAACTCGGAAGGTGAATTTTGTGAATTTCAGAAAAATGTCGCGAAATTCAACGACAAAACACGTAGGAACTGTCTCATAAGAGACATCGCTACAGCAGTTCTGCCGATTTTGCCGGTTTTTGCATGAGATTTGCAGGACTAATGCGAACTACGGCAACTAGATCGATGTCCACTGTCAGATTCCACCGGACGCAAGGAAGAACGGTTCAACTCGCTTTCGGAGATTCTTTTCTGCACTCGCAAGGGAGCGCGCAAGATGCTTGTTCTCAGTCGCAAAGTTGGTGAGTCAATTGAAATAGCCGGCGGCATTCGTGTCACGGTATCAGAAGTCAAGGGCGGTCGAGTCCGACTGTCGATTCAGGCTCCGCCGGAAGTGCGAGTGCTCCGCAAGGAGATCGCTGACTCCGGGGAATCTGCTCGTCCGCAATCGACAACTCCAGGCTCCAATCAGTAAGAAATTCTGATAGCATCGAAAGCTCTGAACGCCAATGAAGGTTCTCGTCGTGAATCTTTGTTGACGTTCCGGGCTTTTTTGTTTTTGGAATGGCGCTGATGATCGTTCGGAACGTGTTAGAGTTTTTTGCAATTATCGCCGTCTGGGGCGGATTCCAGCAGCTTCTGGATCGTAATCCTTTGCCAGCCCTGGCTCTGCCTGTGTTGATTCTACTGAGTCTGGCTAAGACGACATTCTTCGGTGTCGAGAACATTCGCCAGCTATTCGAGGCGACTCGATCCAATCAGCCTTACCACCGCTTTATGCTGTTAATGCTGATCAACATGACCCAGATCATCCTGTCGTTTGGTCTCGATTTTCACTGCCTGCATTGCATAAACCCAGCCAGCTTCAGCGTCGAGCTTTCAGAAGCGACGTCTTTCGAAACTGTGTTCGAGTTTTCCTACTACAGTACTCTGAACTTCACGTTTTTTGGTTACGGCGATGTGACACCTCAGACGGTCCCGGCTAAGTTCATTACGATGACGGAAATCCTGCTGGCCTTCATAACCGTGATCTTTCTGCTGTCAGATTTTATCAGCCTGAAGGAATCCTTAGGCAAACCGGCTGGTGAAGTCTCGCAGGACGGCCGCTCGAACAGTCGCTGAACCGGATTGCCCGGGCGAACTTGTTGTTTCGGTGGCTCCGTCATCAATTCTTTGCGGATGCGGTGGAAAACCTGTGCTTCGTTTCTATAACGAGCGACGAACGCTTTTCACACAATCCTGCTGAAAAGGCCCGTTTACTCGCAGGAGCAGTCCCTCGTGACCTCCGGTTTGAATCAAGTGGAGATTTAACCGGTTGGGCTCCGTTTGCCGGGGTTTACTGGTCACACCCTCCGGGAAAACTTTGGAATTTGTTGGGTGTGTTGAGCGAATTCGCAGGCACGCCAATCACGGCTGTTATTTCAGATTACATCCTTAACGCAGAAACACGAGAACTCATGACTGACTGGCTCGAACCACCCGCCAAGGCTCCCGCGTTTTCCCTGAAGTCCACAGACGGTTCCACCGTCAAATTGTCAGACCTGAAGGGTAAGCCGGTCGTACTCTACTTTTACCCCAAAGACGACACTCCGGGGTGTACCAAAGAAGCATGTGCGTTTCGGGATCGTCACGCTGAACTGGCAGAGTTGGGAGCCGTGGTGCTGGGCGTGAGTCCGGATGATGTGGCCAGCCACAAAAAGTTTTCTGACAAGTTCAGCTTGAACTTCCCCCTGCTTGCCGACGCCGATCATGCTCTGGCCGAAAAGTTCGGCGCATGGCGTGAAAAGAATATGTACGGGAAAGTCTCCATGGGCGTTCAGCGATCGACGTTCCTGATTGATGCGGACGGGAAAATAGCGAAGGTCTGGAAGAAGGTGTCCGTCGACGGCCACGATGAACAGGTCATCGAAGCGTTGAAAGAACTGGCTTCGTAATTGACCGTAGATTCAACAAAAGGGCTGCTTCGATGCGCTTCGCATCAGCGGCCTTTTTTGTTTCAGCGTTGGGCACGGTGTTGTGCTCGGTTTCGGCGTATGAGACGATCGGCCTGTCAGACCTCGTCGATATGAACGCCTGGAGGCATTGGTGGCAGGGCGATGATTTCGGCCTCCCGCGTTTCCGTGTCATAGATCGCGACTGTCGGTTTGCGGAACATCCATCCGCCCACTTCGCCTGGATTCAGAAACATACGACCGTTTCGATCCTTCACACAACTCGGTCGATGTGTGTGCGCAAAGATCACAACATCAGCGTCGCCCAGGCAGTCACGCATAGAATCCAGATGATGAGCCATCAGGAAGCGAACTCCATCGCGTGACTTCCAGCACATCGGAGCATAGCCCAGGGTTCCGACGATTTTCATGCCGCCGGCGATCCCGGTCTGATTGCCATCATTGTCGCCATAGCAGGCAATCACGTGGCAAGTCAGCTTTCGCATGCAGGGCACGACCAGCGGAGAGACAAAATCTCCGGCCAGCAACACAGCCTTGCACTCGAGGGCATTGAACAGTCTGATCGCATGCCGCAAATTATCCACGTTGTCGTGAATGTCGGCCAGAATTCCAATCTTCATGATGGTCTGCTGCTTTTCGGCTGGAGCATCGCCAGCTGGTGGCTCTGTGGGTCCTGGAGTGTCAGTTGGAGGTGGCAGCAGGATCGGTTTCCGCTGGCCCGGGAGATTCAGCCGCAGGCGTTTCAGACTTCGATTCGGCAGGAGTGGCAGGCTCGGAAACTGGCTTATCGGCCTCAGGCTTTTCTGCTGGTGGCTCTGCAGGTTTTGGTTCTGCTGGCGTTGGTTCGCTCGGTTTCTCGGGGGAAGCTGGATTCTCTGCCGGAGGAGCTTCTGCAGGAACCGCAGCGGCACCCAATCGATTCAGCATCCATTGAGCGCGGGCACGATCAGGACTCTTGTCGACATCCGCTTCCTTCAGAGCAACGGCCGCACTTTTGAGATCGCCCAGTGTAATCAACGCCTCAGCTTCATTAATCAGCGACGCATAGAACGACTTCTCATCCGGGTATTGTCGACGGTAGCTTCTTAATGTCGCAACCGCTGCCCCCATGTCATTACGAGACAACTGGCTCATTGAAGTCCAGTACAACGTATCACCCACGGCGCTCCGCTGAACATCAAGAATGGTTTTGGGAAGCACGAATGGGACGACGGCGGCTTTCTTGTCGTCGATTGGGACCTCCAGTTCAATCTTTTCCTGCATGCAGGCGATGCGAATTCCCTGCAGGTCCTGAATCATTTCAATGTCAAAGTTGCCCATAATCTGCTGAACACGAGCAGTCAGCAGGCCGCGTGATGGTTTTCCAAACAAGTCATCACTGCGTTCCAGGAGTTTTTCGAGGGCCAGCATTTTGGCCTCCATTTTTTTCTCCAGCGTCAGTTCAGCCTCGTTCACAGTGGGGTCAGCAAGGAGGTTTCCGATGTTCAGCGATTCTCGTTCGAATGGACTGTCGAGCGGACGCATCAGCAGCGTGTATGCCTGTTTTTGTTCTTCACTCAGGGCCGCGGCCGCTGCGATTCGTTGTTCTGGAACGCTCCAGACCTTCAGCGCGTCAGGCTTCCAGACCGAGCCGACGACCGTGCATAAGCGTTCTGTGAGCGGGCGAATTTCACTGGTGCCACCAACCAGTTCTTCGTACAGAATGGCGGAGTCGGATGCTTCAAGTCGCTCCTGCAGAATCAGCATTCTTGGTGCAAACGCTGAGGGATGGCAGACAACGAAAGCCGAACCTGTCTTCCACCGATCCTGATTCGAAATGGCTTCCAGTCCTGCGGGGTCAGTAACAATAGCGCCGGCATCTCCGGGCTTCGGAACAGCGGTCGCACGCAACGGATCAAACAGCAGCAGTCGATCGTCAACCACGACTCCGATCAGCAGATCTGCAGCCAATGTGATATCTGGAGAGGCCGGATCTCCGGGCGTCGCTGCCTGCAGTACAATCGAATCCAGCGACCGTTGACGAAGGGCCTCAGCGAACGCCCGGACTCGATCATCAACGCTTCCGATGCCCGTCAGCATTGCTTCATAGAGACCCACTGGAATTCGCGTCGAGTCGGCTTGCAGCAATGACATATTCCGCATCAAATGGCGGAATAGAGCGACAATGCGTTCCTGCTCACTGGCCTGCCCGGAGGTACTGATGGAATCCGCCTGTTTCCAGACTGATTCTGTCAGTTTTTTCATCAGCAGGCAGTCGCGAATGTAAACAATATCGTTCTCTGTGTATCGCACCGCAGTCGCGGTCCTCAAGGCAGCAGGCGATAACGCGGCAGAGTTTTGTTCGCTGATCTTGATCTTTTCGACGTCGCTTTCAGCACTAGTGGCCAGCCAGGAATTCAGGGAATTCACGACCATCTCGCGGCGAGTCTGAGTCGCCATGGTTTCTGGCTGAATTCTTTGAATTGCAGAGCTTAGTTTGCGACGAGACTCTTCTTCGGTATTCACCTGCTGCTGCGCAGGATCTTCGACTTTCACCGGAGCCGGAGTTTCGCCACATCCCGTCAAGCCAGCCGCCAGCAGTAATGTGCTGAGCAGTCCGGGAACAATCCGGAATTGAAGAGCAGAACGGCTGGAGTCCGCCAGCAGGAGATGACTCAGAAACAAGGAACACCTCAAAATAATCAGGACAACGACAGGACCGTCACAATTGCAGGAATATCGCACAATCCACATTCAGATTGCAGCCGCATTAGTTCTCAAACGCCAGCACCGTTTCGCGAAGAATTGTTAACTGTCTTAGCATGGCTTCCAATCGATCGAGCACAACCATGTTCGGACCATCACTGAGTCCCTTGTCCGGATCCGGGTGAGTTTCCATAAATACGGCATCACAACCGACGGCCACCGCAGCACGAGACAGCACTGAAACCATCTCACGCTGACCACCCGTTGTGGCTCCTCCGGGTAACTGGACACTGTGAGTCGCATCATACACCACCGGCACTCCGAAGGATTTCATGATGGGCACGCAGCGAAAATCATTCACAAGCCGACCGTAGCCAAAGGTTGAACCACGTTCAGACAACATCACACTGTTCAGACCACGCGCTCGGCACTTCTTTACGGCGTGAATCGTGTCTTCGGGGGCAACAAACTGCGGTTTCTTAACGTTAACGCAGATATTTCTGGCCACAGCGGCATCTGCGGCCGCCACAATCAGGTCGGTTTGCCGGGCCAGAAAGGCGGGAATCTGCAGGATTGAGCAAACTTCAGCACACGGAGCCGCCTGTGCCGCCTCATGAATGTCTGTGGTCGTAGGCAGCCCGGTTTTCTGGCGAACCAGTTCCAGCATTCGGAGTCCTTCTTCCAGGCCCGGACCACGATAACTGTCAACGCTGGTGCGGTTGGCTTTGTCAAAACTGGATTTGAAGACGATCTGAAGATTCAGGCGATCACGCATTTCGGCCAGTCTTCCTGAGACCTGCAGAACCAGATCTTCAGACTCCATGACGCAGGGACCAAGAATAAACAGTAACGGCTGACCGTCACCAACCTTGTAGTTTTCAATGGAAACAAGATTCTTGGTCACAAAATCGCCTTCCGGGGGTGGCAGCTCAGGTGACGCTGGCACGAAAGCCCCTTTTGCGTCGAATTTAAGCAGTGTACCGAGTCCACGAAATCCGCATAATCGATCTGTTGTCTCTTTTTCATTTGCGACTACAAGCGATCAAACGGGCGAATCGACTTGCGAAATGGCACTTCATAGCTAAACTTCTCCTCCCGCAGTTGGTTTTCGAATCGGGCTGCGGTCATGGTTCGGCGTCGCGCCGTCCATGAGCACGGATTGAATCCGAGCACTCGTAGCTCAATTGGATAGAGCATCGGTCTACGGAACCGAAGGTTAATGGTTCGAACCCATTCGAGTGCATTTTCTGCCATGATGGCGGCGACAGTTACATTCGTTCTCCTGACGAACGGGGGTGGGTCGTGGCTGATAGTGTTTCAACGGCTTGCCCGCACTGTGATGCGAAGCTTAAGGTTAAGCCAGAAAAGTTGGGCGGCATCGCTCACTGCCCAAGTTGCCAGCGTCTCATCTGTCTGGCTTCTGAGCTTTCCCTTCCTGCGAATCCCTCTGAGCGACCGTCGGGAAATTCTGATCTGCTTGCCACAGAGCAGCAGAAGGTACTGGCTCGTTCGCTCGGTTGTCAGTTTCATGATTCGATTACTCGGTGTGAAATCAGTGAACTGATCGAGATCGCCGAAGAGAATCAGCGGGCCGCACAATGGTCTGCGATTCAGCCGAAGCAGCATCGCGATGAAGCTCCCGTGACTCCGACGCCCGCGACTGTTTACGGCAGAGAGTCTGCCGACGATCCGCGAATTTCTCAGGCAACGCCTCGTCAGATTGTCGACAGCCTCGATGATCGCGGCAAGTGTGCTGTGTTGATCACGGTTCCGATCGATCGGATTAAGTCCTTCAACGATATGGGTGGACTTCCGTTTGCGATCGCTTCCAGCGAAGCCATGTCCAGCGAAGATACAGCTCATTTTCTCATGAGCGTTGCCGTCCACCTTTACAAACATCTCGGTTTGCAGTCGACCGCGAATTGAATCGGGAGTTCCCATAACTTTCCGCCCGGGCTGCATCGACCGGTTTTCGGTTCCGCCAATCAACGCCGTCATCCTGATGGCCGCGTCATTCACAGGCTGCGGAACTTGATTTCCCCAGGAATCGACGAACGGCAAACGTCAGGATGAGAAGCCACCGACAGATGGCATCGCATGATGTTTCGGTCCGCGTCTCCTGTTCAAAACCGGACTCGTTGCATACCGTAACCAGAAGTTAATCCGTGCGGCAGGAGGCTGTCGGCTTTCGTACTCCCACTATTCGCTCAATGAGATCACGCCTTATGACGATCGGCTCACTCTTTCCATCCCGCGCTTCGATACTTCTGACGCTGGCTGCTTTGCTCTCCGTCGCGACACTGTTTGTTATTCCTGCAGATGCTCAGGATCATCCGGATCGCATCGCGCAGCCGGGGGTTCCACAAGGAAAGGTGACCTCGGGGCAGTTTACTGAGAGCCAGATCTTCCCAGGCACTCGGCGCGATTACAGCGTCTATGTGCCCGCGCAGTATCGTGAAGATCAGCCAGCCAATCTGATGGTCTTTATGGACGGTGCCGGGTATTCCAAACTGGATGGTGCGTTTCGAGTACCCATCGTGTTTGACAATCTGATTCATCAAAAGGCGATGCCCGTGACCATCGCCGTGTTCGTCAACCCCGGCACGATTGCCGCTACCAAGCCCGGTGCGGCGGATCGCAGTAATCGCTCGTTTGAATACGATTCGATGGGTGACCGCTATTCGAAATTTCTGATCGATGAATTCCTTCCCGTTGCGTTGAAGGGAATGAATGTCTCACGGGATCCGGCCAATCGAGCCGTGAGCGGAATTTCCTCCGGAGCCATCTGTGCCTTTACCGTTGCGTGGGAACGTCCCGATCAGTTTGGCAAAGTTCTGAGTCATATCGGCAGCTACACGAATATTCGTGGCGGCTGGGCTTATCCAGGACTTGTGCGCAAAACGAAAGACAAGCCGAAAGCACTTAAGGTTTATCTCCAGGAAGGTAAAGATGACGTCAACAATCTGCACGGAAGCTGGCCGCTGGGAAACCAGGACCTTGCTGCCGCGTTGCAGTTCGCTGGTTATCAGTACAAGCTTGTGATGACGGAAGGCGGACACAGCGGCAAGTGGGCGGGTGAAATTCTTCCGGATGCACTGCGCTGGTTGTGGGCGGCCGATGCCGAATCAACCAACATCCCAATCGTCGAAACAAAACCCGAGTGGGCGCCGCATCCTGATGCCGTGGTCAAAGAAGGAGTTCCTCAGGGAAAAGTCGAAGAAATGTCTCCGTGGGAATCCAAAGTCTTCGAAGGAACGACTCGCAAATGGGCCATCTATGTGCCGGCTCAGTATCAGAAGGAACAACCAGCCGCTCTGATGATTTTTCAGGATGGCGAAGGCATGCGAAACATCAAAGGACGCTGGCGAGTTCCCGTGGTCTTTGACAACCTGATCGCTCGTGGTGACATGCCTCCGACGATTGCTGTGTTCATCAATCCGGGACACGATAAATCGAAACCGATGACGGACAACAAATCGTCCAATCGAAGTTTCGAATACGACGGGCTCGGCGATCGCTATGCACGCTTTCTGTTGGAAGAGATCATTCCCGAAGTCAAAAAGCAGTACAACATCTCCGATGATCCGGAGATGCGAGCCATCGGTGGTTCCAGCTCGGGAGCAATTTGTGCGTTCACGGTGGCCTGGGAACGGACAGATGCATTCCGCAAGGTTTACTCCAGCGTCGGCAGCTTTACGAATTTGCGAGGCGGCAACGTCTATCCTTCGCTGGTGCGAAAAACAGAGCCAAAGCCGATTCGAGTTTACATGGCGGACACCAGCGGAGACATCGACAATGCTTTCGGAAGCTGGCCATGGTCGAATCAGCTTATGGCGGCTGCTCTGAAGTATATGGGATATGATGTCCGCTTTGACTGGGCCGAAGGATACGCTCACAACGCGGACTTTGGCGGTGCTCATTTTCCAGATGCGATGAAATGGCTGTGGCGAAAAGAGAAGCATCAGCCTGTGCTCGATACCAAAGGCGATCTGGGTGGAGACTTAACTCTGCTGAAACTGCTGATCCCGGATCAGTCCTGGGAAGTCGTTGCGGAAGGGTTTGGTTTCGCGGATGCGTTATGCACCGATGCCGAGGGTAATCTGTATTTCTGTGACATGAAAGCTCCGGCGATCTATCGCATTAGTGCGGCTGATGGCACTCGAACCGAGATTGCCAAAGAATCTGTGAGCGGTCTGGAGTTTGGTCCGGATGGATTGCTTTACGCCTGCCAGGGTTCACAGAAACGCATCATTTCGATCGATCTGAAGTCCGGCGAAGTTAAAGCCGTTGCCAGCAATGTGGCTCCGAATGACCTGGCCATTACCAGCGATGGTTTTCTGTTCTTCACAGAAACTGGCGCTCAGCAGGTGACTCGCATCAATCTGAAATCCGGAGAAGTATCGGCGGCTGATGTGGGTATCAGTCGACCAAATGGCATCGCTGTATCCAACGACGGCGGCACGTTGTCCGTGTCGGATTATGGTGGTGAGTTCACATGGACGTTCCGGATCAATGCCGACGGATCTCTGGATGCAAAAATGCCAACGATGCCAATGCGTCTCGCAATTGATCCCAAGGGCGAGTTCCGCTTCAACGAAGCTCCGCCTTATGTGACGGCATCGAAGGGCGACGGGATGTCGGTCGACAGTATCGGTCGGTGGTATGTCACCAGTTCGCTTGGTGTCCAGATTTTTGACCCGACCGGGCGGCCATGTGGAGTTCTGCCAACGGTCGACATCACTCAGCCACTGACGACCTGCATTCTCGCTGGGTCTGACTTCAATACTTTGTATATCGCTAATGGCACCAGGCTGTTCAAGCGAAAGCTGACGGTCAAATAGCACAGGCGGGTGTGGTGTCTCGTGGCCGGGTCGTTCGCCAAAGGATTTGGACGATTTCGGCCATAGAATTACTGAAAACCTGTCGAAACAACTATTGTCTGGACGGCTGTATGGTTTGCGTCTAGGATGCTGGAAGTAAGCTGGCGTTTCGGCCCTTGTTCTCTGGCCAGAATGTCGATTAACGAGTTTCAACCAGCCAACATGATGCATTCGGGACCTATTCGGTGAGTGATGTTCCTAACTTTTCGACAGACAAACGCTTCGCGAATCCGGGGCAGGTGACTTCTGTTTATGTCCTGTTGTTTATCGCCGCGATTGTGGTCTTCTTCCTGATCCGTTTCTACGGAGAGGGTTTGACTATCCGACCGGCTGCGGGAGCCGTAACGGCTGTCTCTGCAAAAGCGGCGACGACCAGCGATGCCTCTCATTTGCTGCCGCAGGTGCTGGTCGCTCTGATCACGATTATTACGACCGCAAGGATTCTTGGAGCGATCTGTCTGCGTTTAGGACAGCCTCGGGTCATCGGGGAAGTCTGCGCCGGGATTGCTCTTGGTCCTTCGTTGCTTGGTCGAGTCGCCCCGGATGTTATGGTCTCTTTGTTTCCGTCTTCTGTCTCGCCTGTGCTGGGGATTCTGGCGCAGATCGGCGTGATTCTGTACATGTTTCTGATCGGCCTGGAACTCAACTCCGGACTGCTGAAATCGAAAGCCCATGTGACCGTGGCGATTTCGCACGCCAGCATCGTGGCTCCGTTTCTGCTGGGATCATTTCTCGCGTTGTTCGTATTCGAAAAGTATGCTCCCGCCGGCGTTTCCTTTACCAGCTTTGCAATGTTCCTTGGCGTGGCCATGTCGATCACCGCCTTTCCTATCCTGGCGAGGATCCTGACAGATCTGCAACTGAACCAAACGGAACTGGGAGTCATCGCACTGAGTTGTGCGGCCGCTGATGATGTGACTGCATGGTGCCTGCTGGCGTTTGTTGTCGGTGTGACTCAGGCCGACCTTTATGGAGCCATTTTGACGATCGTGCTGACCGGTGCCTATATCGGACTGATGTTTGGTGTGTCGCGTCCGTTACTGAATCGGCTGCTTCCGGATTCAAAGGAATCTGAACTGCCCGTTGGCGTCACGGCTTGGGTTCTGATCGCGGTTTTAGCCTCTGCACTGATCACGGAAGCGATTGGCATCCACGCCATTTTCGGTGCGTTTCTGCTGGGAGCCGTGATTCCTCACGACAGTCTCCTGGCTCGATCCTTCCGCAACAAACTGGAAGATGTTGTCTCGATTCTGCTGCTACCGGCATTCTTCGCCTACACGGGTACTCGAACCCAAATCGGTCTGCTTTCGGAATGGCCGGACTGGTGGTTCTGCCTGTTGATTATTATCGTCGCGACCGTTGGAAAGTTTGGAGGCACGTTTGTTGCGGCGAAGTTCACAGGCCTGGATTCACGCACGTCGGCTTCGCTCGGAATTCTGATGAATACTCGCGGACTGATGGAACTGATTGTTCTGAACATCGGCCTGGATCTCGGAGTGATCTCGCCGACCTTGTTTGCGATGATGGTCCTGATGGCCCTGGCGACAACCGTTGCCACGACGCCAATTCTTCGACGACTGCTGCCGACAACGTCATCAGCGTCGGCGACCGTCTGACACATGCGGAGGCGATAGTCGCGGATGGTGGTCAAAGTAGATGGCCTATTTCGAAACGCCCGCCAACACCATGGCGGGCGTTTCTATTAGGCTCTCAAACGCACGTAGTCACCCGAGACCTTGGACTGCTTGCAGCCTGCTGCAGCTTTCCACCTTCAGCAGCCTGCTGCTGAGCCACTCGTCATCAATTCCCGGGCCACTCGACGACTTCTGAAGCGATGAGCTGACTTACAGGCCTTCGATGAATGACAGTCCAGCGAGTAGAGACATTGATGCCCAATTGCGACTGTCTGAAAACTGAAAACCGAAAACGCGGCGCAGTCCTTACGCAATCTCATCTGCTGAAAAAACTTCAACACGAGCCAACCGAGACATCCATCACCTCAAGACGCCGCAGGAAACGGCCGCAAACCGGAACTGACTTTGGCTGGAGTGTGCAGAATCAATGCCGTTTGTCTACAAAGTGCTGTGTCCCCGTGTCCGGTGTCTCCATGTCCCCCGCCCATTCACTCGCGAAATCCAGGAAAACCTGGTTACGTATCAGGTTGGCGTCAACAAGCTCGCACCACCAATGCGTTAAAGGATCAGGACTTTATGATTCGCTTTACGATTCGACTGACTGCGACTGTGTGGCTGGCACTCATATGGCCGGTGTTTGATAATCGAACCGCCAATGCGCAGGATCAACAGTTGTCTCCGGAGCAGCTCGAGCAGGCCGTCGAACGCGCACTGCCGTTGCTGGAAATTTCTTCAGCCGAGACCGCTCGTCAGCGACAATGCTTCACGTGTCATGGACAGGCGATGCCGATCGTGGCGTTGATCGAAGCGAAGCGACATGGTTTTGTGATTGACTCGCAGAATCTGCAGCGGCAACTGGACCACACGTATGCTCATCTGGATCGTTCGAAGAAACTCTATCAGGAAGGCAAGGGGACCGGCGGTCAGGTCGACACTGCGGGCTGGGCTTTGTGGGGTCTTGAGGCGGGAAAACGCGACGCGGATGAAGTCACGGATGCCGTGATTGGCTATCTCAAAGGCAAACAGGATCCGACTGGAGTCTGGAAATGTGCCAGCAGTCGTCCGCCATCGGAGAAGAGTGATTTCGCCACCAGTTACCTCGCACTGCGCGCACTGGATGTCTTCGGAAATGAAAGCCATACCGAAGAGATCGCGGCTGCCAAATCTAATGCGAAGAAATGGCTTGAGAGCGCCAAGCCATTGGAGACGGAAGACTTCGTGTTTCAACTCCTGACTCTGCCGTACGTTGAACTTGATCAACGCACGGCCGAACTGGCTGATCACTTGCAGCGACAGCAGCGAGTCGATGGAGGATGGGCCCAACTGCCGGAACTCAGCAGCGACGCCTATGCCACAGCGACGGTTCTCTATGCTCTTGCGGAGTCCGGTATGTCAGCCTCGGATCCAGCCTATCGTCGCGGATTGGAATTTCTGGTTAAGGAGCAGCAGTCCGATGGATCATGGCACGTAAAATCACGCAGCAAGCCGTTTCAACTTTATTTCGAAACAGGGTATCCGCATGGCAAAGATCAATTCATCTCGATGACGACGGCCTGCTGGGCAACTCTGGCACTGCTGCATGCGATGCCGGAAAAGACCCCGCCAGTAATCGAAACGCTGACGGGAACACAACCACTGGAATGGCCCGAAGCGGATCTGTCAGGTCGTATGATGATTGGAGCCCATCGCTTTATCGAATCTCGCATCAAAGTCGCAGACGGGCGACGTCGAGAAATGCAGATTGATGACGCACGACGCTCTGAACTTCGTAAAGAATTGCAGAACGTGTTGGGTGTGGTCGAACAACGATTACCGGCGAGGCTGGAGCAATTCGGCGAACCCAACAATCCGGCAATTGTTTCAGAATCCGCAACTGTTCGAGTCATTCAGGTGCGTTGGCCGGTGTTTGCGAATGTGTTTGGCGAAGGACTCTGGGTTCAGCAGAAAGAGATGGCTCGAGGATGTTGTATTATCGTGCCTGATGCTGATCAATCGCCGGAACAACTTCTGGGACTCGCCGCAGGACTGCCACCGGAGCAGCAGATTGCCGCTCGACTCGCTGCTCAGGGATTTGATCTGCTGATACCGGCCATCATTAGCCGAGACAAACTGGAAACAGAGGACGCTCGAACTCAGCAAGCGGATATGACGCAGCGCGAATGGATCTATCGGCAGGCGTTTCACATGGGACGGCACGTCATTGGATACGATGTGCAGCGAATTCTCGGTGCCGTTGACTGGTTCGCTCAAAACAAGCCTGCCACCGCGAAGATCGGGATGGTCGGCTATGGCGAAGGTGGCTTGCTGGCTCTGCATGCGGCGGCTATCGATCCCCGAATCGATGTCACGCTGATCAGTGGCTATTTCAACAGCAGCGAAGCCATCTGGTCAGAACCGATCTATCGCAATGTCTGGCGACGTTCTCTGTCACTGGGCAACGCTGAAGTCGCGGCCCTGGTAATGCCCCGCACACTGTTAATTGAGCACAGCGAGTTTCCTCTGGTCACGGGCCACAAAGGTGATCTCAGCACACCGGCCAAGGAGAGTGTCAGGGCTGAGTTCGAGCGAATTCGTTACGAACAAAACGACGCACCACGACAGTTGTTCGTGGAGAAAAATGATGAACCAACAACTCGCTGGTCAGACGAGACTTTCACAGCATTTCTGAATCGATTTGATCTGAAGCCGTCAGAAGGGACCGTTGCGTTTGACAGTGATCGGCGAGCCGACGCTGTCGCTCGTATCGCCGAACGTAAGGCACGGTGTGTACGTCAGGCCGAAGAGCATGTGCAGTCACTTGTCCAACAATCGGAACACGTCCGGGACAAATTCTTTCTGTACAATGTGAAGCCGGAATGGCAGGAACGTCCTTGGAGCACAGACAAATCGCACGCCATCGAGAAGCCAGAGACGTTCATCGCTGCGGCCGCGGACTATCGCAGGAAGTTCGCAACGGAGGCGATGGGGCGGTTCGATCTGTCCCTCGCATCGCCGAACGCCAGAACTCGCAAGGTCGCGGAAACAGAGTTGTGGACAGCCTACGATGTTGTGCTGGATGTGCATGACTCACTGTTTGCCTGGGGAACATTGGTCATCCCGAAAAACATGAAGCCAGAGGAACGCAGGCCCGTGGTTGTTTGCCAACACGGCCGCAACGGTGTGCCGCGTGACACGATCGACAATCACACAACGGCTTACAATGACTTCGCGGCAAAGCTGGCTGAACGCGGATTTGTCACTTACGCGCCGCATAATCTGTATCGGGGTGAGGATCAATATCGCTGGCTGGACCGCAAGGCCAACGCAATTGGCTGCACGTTGTTCAGCTTCATCATCGCACAACATGATCAGACGTTGACCTGGCTGAGTACTCTGCCATTCGTCGATGGTGATCGGATTGCGTTTTATGGTCTGAGCTATGGTGGTGAGACGGCTGTTCGAGTGCCCCCGATACTGGAGAAATACTGCCTCTCAATTTGCTCCGGCGACTTCAATCAATGGACTCGCAAGGTGGCATCAACCGACCAGCCATTTTCGTTTATGCGAACGATTGAATGGGAAATGCCCTATTGGAATCTCGGATATACGTTTGACTATGCAGAAATGACGTACCTGATGTTTCCGCGTCCCTTCATGGTCGAACGTGGACATCATGATGGCGTTGGTCGTGATCAATGGGTGGCTCATGAGTTCGCCAAGGTCCGTTACCTGTATGCACAGTTCGGAATGTCGGATCGAGTTGACATTGAATTCTTTCAGGGCGGTCACAGCATCAATGGCGAGGGAACATTCGATTTCCTGCATAAACATCTCAATTGGCCCGCGCCAGATTCAGAACAATAAATGTCTCAAATGCACTTGCTCACTTAGGACTTTGGACTGCTTGCGGCCTGCTGCAGCTTTCCACGCTCATCGCACCGCGACAGGATGTCCGGGCTCGATGGAGTCCCCATCGACTGGCTGCCGATTCGCCAATTGCATGGTTGGATGCCGCCGACATGGCGGCAATATCGCGTTAAAAAGTAACATCGCCTTAACTGCTATTTGACTCAGGCCCGGAGAGGCTGTGAATTTTTGCAAACGTAGTTTTCAGTTCAGATTTTGGCCTGGTGGTGATGGTTTCGGTGCGCTATAAGGATTTTATGAGCACAAAGACAAAATCTCAGCAGCGTGGTCAGGCTCGGGTGCAGT
>JAPLOA010000014.1 GCA_026400835.1 Planctomycetales bacterium
CCAGCAGTCCACGCCGGCTTTCGTCAGCTGCCAATGAGCATTCGGGGCAGAAGAAACCATATCGGCCAGCGAACGCAAGGACTCAGCAATTGCCTCGCGATCCATCAACTCAACCGGCAGCAGCTGATTATTGACACAGATTGTGGGACCGCGCCGAAAGAATGAGATGTCTCCGAGATGCGAGACCTTTTCATTCCTGGGCTTTTCTGAATCTGCTTCTGTCATGACTTTTATCCGAGAAAATGAGCCCGGTACTCCGGATTCCGGGCTTCGTTCTGCCGCACGATTCCCCTGGTCCGGTTGGGGCAATTCGTGCCTTCCCTTGAAGAATGCAACTACACAAGGTGCCTGAGCTGGATTCGAACCCGCGGTGCCCACAACGACATGACAGAGCGACTGTCACCCCTGTGGTTTGCAGCTTTCGCCACTTTCAGCGTTCACCACTCCGCCATCAGGCACTTTTCACTATCTCAACCAAATCCGGCAGTGATACGAATGACCATTCCGGAACGCGACCGCATCCGCAACCAACACACCTGACCCATGGCACGTGATGCCATCAATCCCAACGCCGACAAAGACAGGCACCACATGTCCAACGGCATTCGTGGCTGTTTGTTCAGTCGACGCGACATGGCCGTGGATATTTCGATCGGCCATCAACTCCGCCTGACGTTGCGCTTCAGCATCCCATGAGCTGACAGGGCTTGCCTCAACTTTCTCGCGGTGACTTGTTGTCGTGACGATTCGGCATGAGTTTCCCTCGCAAACAATTCGCGACTTTTCCACATGACTGGACTTCACTTCAGCCGATACGCCTGGGGAAACAATCTGGTACTGCATTGAGCACCGGGATAAAGAGCGGCATCGCTGTTTCTTTGCAGCTTCCGCCACATCTCCAAAGATCAACATCACAGCCAGAACGAACACTGATACGAACCCAAAACTTCTCATCACTCTCTCCATAATTCGCGGAAACTCCGCGTCCTTAAAACGGCCCGCTCTGCGGACCAACTCATCGCGCCAAATTACGCTTTCGACGCATTCTTCTCAGCCAGTCGCCTAACGAACGACGTGCTGTCAACTCGTTGAATCCACTTGTCCGTTTCCAATGGTTGATGATCCGCTTTTGATTCAAACGCGGTTAATCCGAATCGGATCAAAAATTACATCAATGTTTACCACCAACGTTTCGGGGCAGACCGACAGGGTGTGGCAGGGAACGAATCGCAGTTGTGCGTGCCCCTGCAATCCCCACCGGAGATGACCACAGATCTCATCCGACAAGCTCCTGCAACCGAGTCTCTCCAAAGACCTTGATAGCGCTATACAGGTCCGACGTGATCAATCCCCCCTGACGCAAGGCTTCAAGGTCTGAGAGCGAATCTCGAACGTATCCCTGTGTCACTGCTGATTCCAACGCACGAATAACACAGCACCGTGGATCCGTCATCGAAAGGCAATCAAGCACAATGCTGCTGAAATCTGCAGCGGGAATTGACGAGCGACTCTGGATCAGTCGCAACAGCCAGCTATTTGCAGGGACGTCGCCGCCCAACTTCCTGAAATACTCATTCAGATCACCGTCCGCTTCTGGTTCACGGTCCGGCTCATCTGTCGCTGATGGAGGAAGACTTGATTGTGGATTCTGTTCATCCGTCGCAATGATTATCGTGTTCTTTCCCGGGACTGCTGTCAGCAGCGGCTGCTCGCCGCCAGTATCCGCAATGTCATCCAGGTGGATTGCCGCAGACAGCTGCTCGGTCAGCGACCAGTTCTTCGCAGCACGACGGATGGCAGTTTTCCTGGCCATCGCCGGAAACGAGTAACGCCAGGTGTCCGAATCTTTTTTGACGGCATCAATCTCACTCTTCGTAACAACCGAGATTCCGTAGCCACCTTGCCGCGTGTGGTACAGGCAATACGCACCGATAAGGTTTGCTCCGCCTTTGTCGGCAACTCGCCCGATCGGAAGTTCGTGCTTGATTCGACGACCGACCTCTGTCATGCGATGCCGAAAGACTTCATCTTTCAGAATGACTTCCGTGTCAACGTCCTTCAGAAAATGACTTCGGTACGCCAGCTCGATGTATCCGCGATACCCGACGATCAGATTCACGAGTTTCACATCGGATCCGGATTTTCGGAACGGAACCAAATACGCGTGCCCTCGCGTGCTTCCGAACATCAGCCCCAGCGTCGCTGCATTGAAGACGGCCTTTACGACTGAGACAGGGTCAACGCCCCCTGGGTTTACCAGCTCCAGACTATTTACCTCAGCAATGGCCGCGACAAGGAACTGTTCGGCCGAAACCATAGGTGATTTCGACAGGACCGCAGCAATCATCTCCTGTTTCTCAACCACCTTTTTGGCCGCATCCTTCCACGGTGACGGAAGGTTGAATCGGCTGGTTGGTCTGTCGTCAACTTTGACTCTGGTCGTCATGATCACTCTC
>JAPLOA010000053.1 GCA_026400835.1 Planctomycetales bacterium
TTTCACTTCGGGGGGAGGGGCATTCCGCGCTGACTCCGAAACTCCGACAAATCAAACCTCGCATTGAAAGGAACTCGTCAGCACTCGACGACGATGCGACGAGCGTGAATAATCCGGGTTTAACGGCAAGCCGCAGGCGACTGCGACTCGTTACGCTTTCGGCTCCGGCTTGCCGTTAAACGAAAATGCGTTGTACGCGGCTAAATCAACAGGCCGTTAGCGTCCGGTTCTCAAGCACCGGCTGGGCAGCTGTTCAAAATACAAGAGGCCAGGCTTCAACATCGTTGAGTCCGGCCTTTTCATTTGCCCATGTACTTCGCTATGCCGTTTTGCTCTGCAGCCATTTCATCATCGCAAGCGGATCTCGAAACTCGGTCACATGAGCACGGCACTTTGCTGACAGGAAGCCGGTGTTCATCATCGTGTCCATGAGCTGAATCAGGCCATCGTAGATGCCAAAAAGATTAAGCACTGCGATGGGCCGAGTGTGAAGATCCAGTTGAGCCCACGTGACAGCTTCGAAGAATTCCTCCATCGTTCCGAAGCCGCCGGGCAATACGACGTAAATATCGGACAGTGAATGCATGAGAGCTTTGCGTTCGTGCATATCCGCGGTGACTCGCATGTCCTGAACTGTGGCATGCATAAGTTCAACGCGAGCCAGATGGGTCGGGATGACTCCGGTGATTTGACCGTTCTTTTCCAGCACAGCATCGGCGACTGCTCCCATGATGCCGGTGCTGCCTCCGCCATAGATCAGACGATGGCCGGAGTTCGCAAGATACTGCCCAAGAGCGTGCGCCGCCTGAGCGTACTCCGGGCGATCTCCGGAACGCGAACCACAGAAGACGCAGATGTTGGCCATGGTGATCGTCTTCGTATGAAAAAGTGAAGGCAAGTGGGGGAATGGAGACCTTCGGTCAGAGAGCAAGGCTGCATACTTCGTTATTTACCGCCCAGCCGGAGGCGCCGGCTTTTGTGCTGGCCGGCGCCTTTCTAAGTTGCGAGTCTGCAGCCATCACAACCCGAAACGTCAGTGAGGGATCGAGCTGTAGCGTTTTACGAGTGGTGCGGAAAATCCCTCGCTTACGCCTCGGGTTGTGATGATTCCCTTTATTCTCGTCCCGTTGATCTTCGGAAGTCTTATACATCGCAACTTCTAAGCCGGCGCCTCCGGCTGGGCGGTAAACGAGAACACTCAAAGACCGACAGGCTGCTTACTCACCGACCAGGTGTCCTGCAGATGTTTTGCCAGCTTCTGTACAATCTCCGGATGGCTGGACGCCAGATTCTGCTTCTCATGAGGATCCGCTTCCAGATCAAATAACTGCGGAGTTCGCTCATTCACCGAGTACACGAACGCATAGCGATCCGGTGGACTGTCATAGCTCAGAATCAGCTTCCATTTTCCTTCGATACACCAGCGATATTGAAGCGTGGCCTCGTGCTGATCCATATCGATAATGTCATGCGAAAAGCTTTCGCCACATATGAAGGTGCGATCTAAAGGAGTCTTGTCCTTCAGCAGCGGGAGCAGATTCACACCGGGTAAGTCCGCTGGAACATCCAGCCCTGTAGCCGCCAGTACAGTTGGAAACACATCGATCGTGCTGGCCAGTTCCGGATGATCTCCGGGATCAATCTGCCCGGGCCATGAAATCATGATTGGCGTGCGAATCCCGCCTTCGTAAACGGTCTGTTTTGATCTTGGAGCAAATCCATGATTCCATTCCGGCCCCAGTTTCATTTCCGGAGTCGCCTGGATCCAGCCGTTGTCGGTGACATAGACCACGATCGTGTTTTCAGTCAGCTTCTTTTCATCCAGATGATTCAACAGATCCCCGCACGTCTCATCAAAGAACTCACACATCGCGTAGTATTTTGCAAGTGCTTCCGGTCGTCCGGGCTTCTGGTATTTGGATAGCAATCGCTCCGGAGGATTATGCGGCGTGTGCGGCAACATCGGAGCATACCACAGAAAGAACGGCTTCTTTTCATCCGTCGCATGCTGGACAAAATCAAAGATCGGCTGCATTCCTTTACGACCAATCTCGAGCCCATCGTCGCCATGCCGTCCGCCTTTTTGAGGAAACCCGCGAGTCATCCCGTGAGTAAAACCGCCTCGCGAAAAATTTCCTTCCCACCACTTGCCCGACTGCATGCTGAGATAGCTCTTCCCGGCCAGCAGCTTCGGCAGCGTCGCTTGCTGATCAATCTTTGAAATCAGCTGTTCTCGCAACACTCCGTATTGACCATCGCTGAGGGACTTATCGGGCTTCGGATCATTGCCGGTGACGCCATGTTGATGCGGATACTTCCCGGTAATCATCGATAATAGCGATGGGCGACAAAGCGGAACTGGCGTATAGCCTCGCTTAAACACGGCGCTGCGAGAAGCCAGGCGATCCAGATGAGGAGTCTTAACGTCAGGATGTCCCATCAGGCCATAATCGGTCCATGCCTGGTCATCGGACAGGATCATCACGATATTGGGGCCGGTCGGAGCTTCCTGAGCTCGCAGTCCTGGGATCGCCAGGAAAAGTCCGGAGACAAGCAGAAGGACAAACGTGCGCAAGTGGCTCATCAAACACCTTCAGGAATTTCAGCGGGCGGAGAACAGTCGGGAGATTCAAATTCTCCGACGTAGGTTCTGGAATGGGTTTACTCGCGAAGAAGCGAGCTTTGTCATGAGGACACGGTCCGGTCTGTCGAAGCTCCTGCCTGACAATTTAATGCAGAACAGAAGTCAACGCGAGCGTTGAGTTGTCTCGACTGGACAGCGGCCGATTGCCCCAGCTCCCTATCTCGCTCCGCCGAGATGAGCCTTTTGCGATCAGCGTGACATAGCCCGAACTGACTGCCATATTCAAGCAGCGTCCTTGCGATGTTATTGAGAATCGGCCCGGTGATGCCTCAACCACGAGCACCCGGCAATGTCTCGTCCAGATGAGCCTTAAACTGTGCATATGTCGCCGCCAAAGCCAACTGCCAATTTCAAATATGCAATTCGATGCACGATATCCGCCCAATTTGGTGGTCAACGTGCACACCTGTCGCGGCAAGCCACGAAGTTCTCCTCACTTGGGAGGGCGAGGCTCCCGCCGAGCCACTGCACTGCGGAAACGCACGGCTCGGCAGGAGCCTCGCCCTCCCGCAATTGCACTTCGTTGTGGGCTACCGAAATCCGCGACTGCACCCGCCTGGCTTGAAGTTGGACGGAATCTTTGCGTTTTGTCGGGAATCACATTACTCTATCGAATCCCGCCCGAAACCTTCCTTCCCATTTTCATCAGTGTGATCCTCATGAGAATCAGGCTGCCCATTGTTTTTGCTCTGAGTATGGCTGCTGGCTTTGTGCTTACGGCTGGTGGTGTTGAGTCTGCTCAGGCGGCTCCCCAGGATGCCGCTGCAACTCAGAAGAAAATCAGCTATTACCGCACCGTTCGCCCGATTCTGCAGCGGCGATGTTCCGGGTGTCACTTTGATGGCAAACGGGAAGGCGGGCTGTCCGTCGTGGCCGTTACTGAGTTGCTAAAGGGTGGTGAAGCAGGCGCTTCGCTGACTGCTGGAAAGCCCGATGAGAGTCCTCTGATTCAACGCATCTCCGGGGAGAAACCTGACATGCCGTTGAATAGCGAACCACTCACTGCCGAGCAGGTTTTGACTCTGCGTACGTGGATTGAACAAGGTGCCGAAGATGACACTCCGGCTGATGTTGTTCAGGCGATCACCGCCGAGCATCCGCCGGTTTATTCGTCGCCGCCCGTTGTCACCTCGATGGATTATTCTCCCGACGGAAAGCTACTGGCCGTTTCGGGATATCACGAAGTTTTGGTTCACACTCTTGACGGAAGTGCGCCGCCGAAACGACTGGTCGGGCGATCTCAGCGAATTGAGTCCGTCGTCTTTTCCCCCAACGGGCAAGTTCTGGCTGTAGCCGGTGGCACGCCATCACTTTTTGGCGAAGTGCAACTCTGGAACGTGGCCGAAGGCAAGCTTCTGCATTCGATCATTCTTTCCTATGACACCATGTTCGGGTTGTCTTTCAATAATGATGGGACGCTGGTTGCCTTCGGTGGCGCGGATAATCGAGTGCGAGTCGCCAGGGTGGAAACTGCTGAAATCGTGATGCGAATGGATGCTCATTCGGATTGGGTTCAGGGTACCACGTTTTCTCTGAAGAACGATCACTTGATCAGTGTCAGTCGCGATCGTTCGATGAAGCTGGCGATCGTGGCCAGTGGTCAGTTTGTGGACAACATCACCAGCATTACCCCAGGAGCGCTCAAGGGCGGATTGGTGGATGTGCAGCGTCATCCAACTCAGGAAATGGTAATCTCCGTGGGGGCTGATGGGGAACCTCGCATGTACAAGATTTTTCGTGAGCAGGCTCGCCAGATTGGCGACGACTTCAACCTCGTCCGAGCCTTTCAAAAGCTTCCGGGGCGATTGTGCGACGTGGATATTTCAACGTCCGGAAACAAGTTTATCGTGGGTTCCAGCACGGCGGTGGGCGGGGCGGCTCGCGTTTATCTGACTGAGGATCCCGCAAAGATTGTGGATATTCCGGGCCTGACATCCCCGGTGTTTGCGGTAAGTTTCCGGCCTGACGAACTTCAGGTTGCAGTTTCCGGTTTCGACGGCATGATCCGCCTGTGCAATGCAGAAACGGGGGCCGTTGAAAATACGCTCCCGGCCGCGCCGGTGACCCCGGCTACTCCGCCCGCTGCAACGCCTGCGGCCGGCGGTTAAGGATAGTGCCGAAATTGGGGTGCCTTGATCACGACCCGTAGCGTTAACAAGGGATCAGAGTTTCTGTACAAAATTCCTCACTGACGTTTCGGGTTGGGATTCTAAGTCAGTGAAACAATCGAAGTTGATTTGAGACTGTGCCTTCTTCGTAACGGACTTGCGTGGGTCGGCAGAAGTATTTGTGGCTGATTAAAAAGAGACCATACTCATGATCAAGATACCAAAAGCACTTCGCTCGGTCACATCGGCCTGCGGGATCGGACTTCTGTTGGCGTCGTCTGTGCTTGCTCAGGAGCAGCCAGCGCCGGAATCCACCGGGCCTGCTCGCACGTTTACTGCGATTGAAGTCTATCCGCCGGAGTTGACGCTGACATCGATACGAGATTCTCGCCGAGTTCTCGTGACGGGCGTGATGAGCGACGGGCAGCGGATTGATCTAAGTTCCAAGGCGACGGTTTCGACTCAGTCCCCGGTTTGTCAGGTTGACGCCAATGGCTTTGTGGCTCCTGTTGCTGCCGGTGAAGGGGTGATTACGGTTGAAGCCGAAGGACAGAAGGCAGAAGTCAAAGTTCATGTGACGTCGGCCGATCCTATGAATGTCGACTTCATCAGGGAAGTGAATCCGATCCTGAGCAAAGTTGGATGCAACCAGGGAACCTGCCATGGATCTCAGGCTGGCAAGAATGGCTTTAAGTTGTCGCTTCGCGGATATGATTCGGTCTACGACTATCGAGTACTCGTGGACGACATTTCCGGCCGGAGGTTTAATCGTTCGGAGCCTTCTCAGAGCCTGATGTTGCTGAAGCCCACGCAGGGCGTGCCTCATGAAGGCGGATTTCTATTCGACGAAGAATCGCGCTACTACAAAGTTCTCGAGCAGTGGATTGCTGAAGGGTGCCAATACAAACCGGACGCGGCTCGCGTAACCGGAATTGAAGTCTACCCGCCGACACCACTGCTGCAGCTTCGTCATGATCAGCAACAGTTGATTGTGATTGCAAAGTATGCCGACGGGACGACTCGCGATGTGACGCGCGAAGCCGTCTTTGATGCGAGCAACTTCGAAGTCGCGACAGTCTCCAGGCAGGGCCTGATCACCGCCGTTCAGCGAGGCGAAGCGGCAGCTCTGGTGCGCTTCGAGGGCAATTATGCGGCGGCACCGATTTCTATTCTGGGCAACCGTGATGGTTACGAATGGGTTCCTCAGCCGGAATACAATTACATCGATTCGCTGGTGAATGGGAAACTGCAGCGGATGAAAATCCTGCCGTCAGCCACTGCGGATGATGCGGAATTTCTTCGCAGAATTTCTCTGGACATAGCCGGAGTTCCGCCGACCAGCGAAGAGGTTTTGGCGTTCGTCGCGGATGCGACTGATCCCGTGGCGAAGCGAACTGCGATGATCGAGAAGCTGTTGTCCAGCCCGATGTATGTCGAACACTGGACACTCAAGTGGAGCGACCTTCTGCTGAATCGCCGCAAAACGGTGACCGAGCGAGGAGTCTGGGCGTTCCGCAACTGGATTCGTCAATCAGTTGCCGCCAATAAGCCTTTCGATAAGTTCGCGAAAGAGCTGATCACGGCGAATGGGAGTGCCTATGAGAATCCTGCGGCGAATTACTTCCGGATTGCTCGCGAACCGAAGCTCGTCATGGAGAACATGACACAGGTGTTCCTGGGAACTCGCTTCAACTGCAATCAGTGCCACGACCATCCTTTCGAACGCTGGACACAGCGGCAGTACTATGAGCTGTCCGCCTATTTCGCTGACGTTGGGCGACGACCGCTGCCGGAAGGTGATGAGTTCATCTTCACCATGGCATCACCCACGGCCGTTGTGAATCCGGACACCAATCAACCGGCTGATCCGAAGTTTCCGTTCGCTCATGCCGGAGCGGTCGATGCCGCCTCAACTCGTCGTGAGCAGCTGGCTCAGTGGCTGACGGCAAAAGAGAACCCTTACTTTGCCCGCAGTATCGTCAATCGGTACTGGAGCTACTTCTTCGGTCGAGGGATCATCGACCCTGTCGACGACATCCGCGCGGGAAATCCTGCTTCGAACCCCGAACTGCTGGATGCGTTGACGAAGGATTTTGTGGACAGTGGATACGATCTCAAGAAGCTGGTTCGCACGATTTGTAATTCGGCGACATACCAGAGAAGTCTGGAAGCGGGGCAGTGGAACGAAGATGACACAATCAACTTCTCCCACGCATTGCCGCGACGACTCTCTGCAGAACAACTCTATGACGCCATCATTCAGGCGACGGGTGCTCCGCGAGCATTGCCGGGGGTTCCCGCCGGATTCCGTGCTTCCGAGTTGCCGGATTCGGACGTCGAAGTGGCGTTTCTGGATATGTTCGGTCGTGCTCCTCGCGAATCACCATGTGAGTGCGAACGAACCAGCGACGTCAGCCTTGGCCAGACTTTGAACATGGTGAACGGGCCGACAATCGGTGATGCAATCGCTCATCCACAGGGAGTCATCGCAAAGACAGTCGCCGCTGGTGCGACGAACGAGAAGCTGATTGAGACGATCTATCTGTCAGCTCTGTCTCGTAAGCCATCGGCTGAGGAGTCAGCTCGAGCTGCTGAATATTTTGCGACCGCTGGCGAGCCAAAAGCGGCCGGTGAAGACCTGATGTGGGCTTTGATTAACAGCCCGGGATTCCTCTTCAATCGCTAATCGCGATTTCAGTTCGCTTACTCATTGAGCCGGCTGAGAATTCGAGACAATAGACAAAGAGCGACGCAGAAGTGCGTCGCTCTTTTCGTGCGCGGCCCAAAGTGTTTCGAGTCTGGTTTCCACAGCCAATCGGAACTAGCGATGTGGCGATAGTTCCGCTGCGGCGTTGAGTTTCCAGGCTTGATTGCGTAACGCCTGAAGGTGACGACAGGGACCATTTCGGATCCCGGATTTAAAATGCCAACTGCACCGGCACTTTCCCTTCCGGACCATTCCATCGCTGTCGATCAGTAATTCGCAGGACTGATTCTCCACTTTGCCGGTAACAATCCATCCTCCTCGCGGAGCTGGAATCTGGGTCTCGACGTTTACGCCGCCGCCAATCGACATCCGTGCTGCTGCTTCGATTTCCGGATGCGCCGGGCCAAGTTCCCGATCTGACAAGGCCATGGGAAGTATCTGACGCCAGCGGAAGAATCCTGCATGCAGGTCGTAGATGGCCTGACCTCGCAACGCCAGCTGGTTCATGATGGCCATGGATTCCACTGATGAAGTATTGAGTTCCGCGGACAAACGTTCCGGGGTGATGGATCGAAGCTGGCTCAGTCGTTCTGCTGCCGCCGACACTTTGGACAGGTCCGCGGCCGATGGTGGCAACAACATCTGCACCGCGCTGCCGCGAGTCCAGTCGTTCGCTGTCCAGCCGCTCAAGCCAAGCGTCAGTCGCATAGTTCCCATCTGAACTACCCAAAAGCTGGGCAGGCCAGTCCCGGTCAAATAGACATCCACATGAGAAGCGATCGGCAGCAATCGCGCCAGACTCAGCAGCCGTCGTCGTCCCCAGATGCGAATTGGTTCCGTCGATGATCCCCGATAAGCTGGGCCGGCATTCTCAATCGGAACGTTCCATGGCTCAAGAACCAGTCGTGGAGCATGGCCATCCTGCAGCTCAAACCTGATGGCTCGTGGTCCGCTCTTCTCCCGATGACGCTTCAACCAGGCCAGCAGTGAATAGACGGCATCGATGCTAAGCGTCACCTTCTTCATCGGCAGAGCCATCGCGGCCTGGAGTTGCATGAATCCTCTCAGCCAGCCATCAGGAAGCGCGATCTTCTCTTCGTGGTAATCCGGACGGTCAGCCGTCTGAACGGTGAAGCCCTCGGGGTTGAGGCTAAATCGAGTTTCACGATAGGTTCGCAGCGACTGAAAGTTGTGATAGAGATCCCAGGAATAGTCCACATTCGTGGTTCCCGGTGCGGCGTGTTGAGTTCCGCTGAATCCCGACTCACGATCAACTGTCAGGCAGCCATAGCTGGACTCATCAGTTGAAAAACATTCAAAGAAAACGACATCTTCAGCCACTGTGATGACGGGATCGTATGGCATCAGTCGACGCCACAGAGTCTTGTTCTCCTCACGAAGGCGAGTAGTCCACTGGCTGCGAGCCTGCCAGTATCGCGCCAACGCGGACTGATATTGTGTCTTCTGTTCGGCCGTTGCACGAGGAACGTTACCAGTTCTCACAGTTTCGCGAGCCGAATCCCGGGCCTGCTTTCGCAATGCCGATTCGCGGGCGACTTGCTGTTTCTTCCAGTCTTCGTATCCGGTCTTGTCGCGAGGAGTGAACGTCAGATCATTGATCACCACATCATGCAGCGCGCTGATGGCTTCTCGAAAGCGAATGGGATCGGCCAGACTGGCGTTGAAGTCGACCTTGTCGCGCGCCAGATTTGGTGCGAGGTCAAGAATTCGTTCTCCGCCGGACAGCAGCTTCAACTGACTGCGTCCTGCATAGTTCATGCTGACGTCCACGGAGTCACCTCATCTATTTTCCGGCGATTCGAAGCAACAGAAAACGTGTATATATAAGGTGTCGTCGTGGTGGATCAAGCCACATCCGGATTCGCAGACCACTCAGTGATCGTCTTCAGACTGCGTCAGTCAACGACGCGGAGTGCAAGTGAAGGGCGAATTTCGCGGGTATCAACGCAGAAACGGCGATGAATCAGGAAGTGATTCATCGCCGTTCTGTTGTTTTTCCAACGGTTCCACCCTGTTGCTGATCCATTCTGGTGGAACCGCTGTTTCGGGTGTACATCCCGTTGAGCGTGTTCCCCAAGTGAGTTTCCTCACGATCCTCAGCATCGTCGGGGCGGAAGGCTGGGCTATTAACCGTGACTCAGGCTCATCTGCCGGCGTCCACTTGAACTCCTCAATCCGCACGATCGAAACTTTCAGGGACGGTAGAGAGCGAATCACGACGTTCGCTCTCTTTGACCGCCAGACTCTGAAAATCACGTTGGCTAATCACCGCACCTTACGCCAACCTGATCTCAGTTACAGCCACCGCATGGAGCTGCACAGGTTGGGTCAACTGCGACTGGTGCACAGCAAGAAGCTTCGACTGGAGCACAGCAGCTTGGCTCGCTGCAGCTGTTGCCGCAAGATGAACCGCAGCCCAGCTTAGGGAACTTCAGCTTAGGGAACTTCAGCTTTGGCAAGTGAAGCTTTGGCATCTTGAACTTAGGCATCTTGAAGCAAGAGTCGCCACAACCGTTTCCACAACCGTCGTTGCAGCAGTCAGCTGGTGCACAGCAAGTCGCTTCAACTGGAGCACAACCAGTTCCGCAAGCGGCTGGAGCACAGCAGCTAGCTTCCACTGGAGCACAGCAAGTTGCTTCAACTGGAGCACAGCCATTGCCACAAGCAGCTGGAGCAGAGCAGCTGGCTTCAACTGGAGCACAGCATGAAGCTTCAACTGGAGCACAGCACGTTGGCTCAACGCTGCATCCGCAGCCGTGATTGCTCTTGAATACGCCGAACAGCCCAGCCTGAGCGCTGCTCGCCATTGAACACACTACCAGAGCCGCAAACAATTTCATCGCCTTCATCTCAATTCTCCTACACATCGTTCTTGCTGAGTGAGTCGGGGAAACACCTTGAATGCACACGCCGCATTCAGAATTTCTGGTGAGTCTTTGACTCGCTCTCTTGGGTAACACTGCCAATGTTTTCGGACTGCAAAGAATGGGCGGTCGAGGCAAAGCGCAACGATTGCCGGTCAGTCTACGTTCTGCGCCCGAATGTGACGGCTGTATCGATTATGCAGTTGGACGCCCCAGAACCGCAGTCGCGCTAGCCAGCGAAACTGGCATAACCCCTTTGTTTTCTGCAATCCGATCGCCAGTAGCAGCGGGGCCGGCAGAGTGAAGCCAGTCCGACGCTATGCCCGAATCGATTGGCAAAATGGCGCGGAGCGGGGTATGCTGTATAGAACTGAGCATGGGGGAAGGGAAGCCGACCATGGTGAATCGCCTCCCACAATTCCTGCCGCTGAACCTCAATGCCCACAACTTCCCCATCTGCAGAGCAACAGGCACGCGCCATCGCTGACGTTGATTTCACGGTTTCGTTTCGACATCGTCTGAGGTTCACGCACGATGTGCTTGGTGCTGATTCTGAAGTGCTGGTCCAATTGCTGGAGTCTTCGGAAGGCCGCATTCCGCGCGTTCAGTTCTGGCTGGATGAGCATGTCGGGAATGCCAATCCCGACCTGCGGCAGCGACTCCACTCCATTGCTCGACGCAACACTGACAAGTTTCAGGTGGTCGGGAATGTTCAAGTTGTTCCCGGTGGTGAAGCCGTCAAGAACGATGTGCATATCCTGGAACGAATGCTGAAGGTGTTTCACGAAGCCGATCTGGATCGGCGAAGTTACGTCGTGGTTATTGGGGGCGGCGCGGTTTTGGATGCGGTAGGTTTTGCGGCCGCGATCGCTCATCGAGGCCTGCGGCTGATCCGTATTCCCACGACGACACTGGCTCAGGCTGATTCGGGGATTGGCGTCAAGAACAGCGTCAATCTTTTTGAAAAGAAGAACTGGCTCGGGTCCTTCGCTGTTCCCTGGGGAGTGATAAACGATCGCTCGCTGCTGACAACACTCAGCGATCGCGACTTCCGCTGCGGGTTTTCCGAAGCCGTCAAAGTGTCACTTCTGAAGGATCCTGACTTCTTCGATCGAATCCTGAGCAATGCGGATTCGATTGTGGCTCGTGGTGATGCCTGCTGGTCCGTGATCCAGGATTCGGCCAACTGGCACTTGAAACACATCACGGCCGGCGGCGATCCCTTCGAGATGCTGGAAGCTCGACCATTGGATTTTGGGCACTGGTCCGCTCATAAACTGGAAGCCATGAGCCAGTTCGAGTTGCGGCATGGAGAAGCTGTGGCGATCGGTGTGGCAGTCGACACGGTCTATTCGAGTCTTGTTCATGGTCTTCCCGAATCTCAGACGGATCGGGTCCTGCAATCGCTGGAGCGACTTAAGCTGCTGAATGATCACCCCACGTTGAGGCGAACGGACGAGCTTTTTCAGGGTTTGGAAGAGTTCCGTCAGCATCTTGGAGGACGACTGACCGTGACAATGCTCTCCGAGATTGGGCGGCCGATTGATGTTCATCAGGTCGACAGGGCTCGCATGAAAGAAGCGATTCAGGCCGTCGTTGACCGTGTGGGTTCGATTTCCGAGGGATCAGCCCGGCAATAACCGGCTCGAACGATCAAACGATCTTTTCTTCATCAAGGGTGGATTCCCGGACGGAACCCTGCTATTCTTCCCCGCTTCAAAGTCCCCGATTTCGCGCGTCGAAAGGATGTTTTGACGTGTCCGGGATACATTTCTGATTCACATTGAGCCGTCGTTTTCCTGACGTCGTCGGAAAAGCGAAGGTTCTCCAGTCCGCGTGTTTGGCAGGAAAAATGGCTAAGAGTCGTCTCTCAATGCGTCGCGAGGTTGAAGCTGCGGAAGCCGCAGAAGCTGAAACCGGCGTCAAGAAAAAGGCATCTCGCAAGACTTCTGAAGAGAAGGGCGAGGGTACCCCAAAGAAACGAGCCTCCAAGGCAGTCAAAGACGGGGCTCCAAAAAAGAAGAAAGCTGCAAAACCACGTACTCGCCGAGCCAAAGAAGCGATGCAGCGTCGCCGGCTGGTTTGGGTCGTTTACAGCAGCACGATGCGAGAAGAAGGCCGATTCCTGTTTCACGAAAAGGAAAAGGCTGACGAGTTGCTGGCAACTCTGCTTGGGCGGGGCAAGCGTCGCTACTTCATGCAACCGGTGAAAGAAGCATTGAATCCAGACGGCACTCCAATGATCAGTGTGGTCGTGCCTCCACCGGATGAAGATGTTGATGACGAAGTAAAGATCGATCCGGAGGTCGAAGTCGCTGAAGACATCGATATCGATGCAGATATTGAGATCGAAGACGAGGTCGAAGAGGGCGAAACGGAAGAGGCTGAAGAAGCTGCTCCGGAACTCTAGTCCTTGTCTCTGACAACGATGAACAAATGAACGAAGCCCGGGTTCTTCCAGGACACGGGCTTCTTTCTGTATTGCATGCAATTTTCGACGTCACTCGCGAACAGGTGCTCAGTGTTCTCCGGGATTCCACGCCTGTTAGTTTCCGTTCGCAACGCAGATGAAGCCCTGATGGCCGCTCGTGGTGGGGCAGATATCATCGACGTCAAGGAGCCGTCCAAAGGCTCACTCGGTCGCGCATCGTTGGAGAATCTACTGGCGATCGCTGACGCACTGAAACAGCAGCAACAGCATGCTGATCGTGTGAGGACCGAGCCGGTTCCTCTGAGCGTTGCGTTGGGGGAAGTGCAGGAGTGGAGTGAGTCGTCATCGCTCTTTGGAGGCGACTTCCGTGGTGGATCAACGTCATTATCCAGTGATGCCAATGACGGGATTTGTCGTGCGATTTCAGAATTGCAACCCACCTACATGAAGCTTGGGCTATCGCAGATCGTGGCAGTGAGTCGGCAGGGCGTGGATCGCTGGCGGAACTCCTGGATCGATGTGCGTTGTCGTTTCTCCGGCAATCATGAATGGGTTGCGGTTGCATACGCAGATTACCAGCGAGCCGAGGCACCAACTCCGGATGATGTGCTTGAAGCGGCTCTCGAAACGAATTGCTCCGTCCTGCTGATTGACACTTTCGTCAAGGACGGAACCAATCTGCTCGACTGGTTGCCAGTAGAGGAAATCACCTCGCTGCGAAAAACGACCGCTGCTCACGGCCTGCAGCTTGCCCTGGCGGGCCGCGTTACGCTGATGGATTTACCCTTGCTGTTGCCTCTGCAGCCTGACATCATCGCTGTCCGCGGAGCTGTTTGTGAGTCGGGTGAACGAACGGCGGAAGTAAGCGAGACGCTCGTCGCGGAGTTTATCGAACGGCTGGCGGCTGGTGGCTAGCCGCACTTACAGCCCGGCCGAAGCCGACCGCCGAGTGGCACCCACTACGTGCCGGAACGTGACCAGATTGTTGGCAGGTGCTTTAAGTACTCAGCGTTTCAGGAAACGTGGTGGCTTCCGCTGTGAAGCTTGTTGACTTGGCCCCCGGGGTTCCGCCAGGGCACTCGGCCTGCCGGGTGAGTCGCAATAGCCGTCAGCCAACAGCGAAGGCCGTCGCCGTGGTGGTAAGCGTTGGGAGCATGCCGGGAAAGATACCAGCCGATGCCCCGACTAATGGCGTTGCGGAGTTCCCTGGATCTCGCGTGCTCGGGCCATGGCTTCTTCGGCTTCGAAGATCTTTCCGCATCGCTGGTAAATCACGGACAATTGCGTGAAAGAGAAAGCATCCGTCGGTTCCAGTTCAGACACCTTCCTGGCGTGAAAGATGGCTTCGTCGAATCGCCCAAGCTTCTGCTGATGGACTCCCAGAGCCATGTGGGTCTGCACATGGTTTGGATCAATCGTCAGGATGTTCTTCAATGCGTCCACGCAGCCTTCGAGGTTTCCTTCCGCCTTAAGCTTCATGGCCGCATCGTATAGTTTTCCGGGAGTCTGCTCGGACATAGGATTGCTCATTCGGTAAATGGTCAGCCGTGTGAAGTTCTTTGCGTCGTATGGTAAACCGGGATCCGGTGGACTCAACCAACCTACACCTGATTCCCACTTCAAAATTCCGAACCGGAGCGTGGACGAATTCACTGATCGCCAATTTGCGAGGTAATCTCTGATGTGTGACTCGCCCAGGGGCATCGAACCCTTTACCTTGTGTATTCACGCGCAAAAGCTGACCGATGGATTTTTTTTTGATGACCCAGCCCACACCAAAGACTGAAATCGCTCTCGTTTCGGGATTCTTTGTGCTCGGTCTGCTGCTGCGATGCTGGCACCTGGATCGTGAATCGGTCGAGCACTTCGATGAGGGCATTTATGCGTCGGTGCTGTGGCACGATGGAATGGCTGGATCGCCCTATCCGGCCCGTGAGTTCTATGCTCCACCGATGCTGTCGGGAATGATTGACTTCTTTCATGACGTTCCCGGGGTGAGTCGTTTTGCCCCGTTTCTGCCATCCCTGTTGTTCGGATCACTTTCGATCATTGTCTTCTGGCGATTGGCACGGGCGTGGTTCGGAGTGGCTGCTGGAATTTTTACGGCCTCCGTGGTGTCGATGAGCGACTTCCACATCATCTATTCGCGAATGGCACTGACGGACGTCACCTGCCTGTTTTGGCTTGCGGCATCGGTCTACCTCGGAACTGTCGCTATTGCAAATTCCTCGTTTCGAACGGCTGTCTTCAGCGGAGTGGCCTGCGGGCTTGCCTGGTGGACCAAATATACAGGTTGGCTGCCATTGGCGATCATAACCAGCGGCACGACCCTATGGTGGGTCTGGCGGGGGCGGAAAGTCATCAGCGCCATTCGAGTCTTTTCGATTCTGGCCACAATCATCGTCTCAGCGTTTGCAACTTTCGCCCCGTGGTTGTGGCGATTGCAGGCGGTCGGGGGATACGCGGCCGTGACAAGAAATCATGCTGGATATGCACGAGCGTTGTCCTGGGCGAGCATCGATGCGTGGACAAGTCATCTTGGGCAGCACCTTGCCAGTCAGTTTTGGCACGACGGAATGGCTGGCGCGATATCACTGGGAATCGGGATGTTGGCGGCTGCATGGTATCGTTGGAGCCTGGCCGGTCGTTCCACGGGGAACGGGAACGCATGGAGCATCAATAAGGAAAAAGATACCGGAGAATCCGCCGCTGTTAGATTTCCGCCTCGCTGGCTGATGTTGCGCTTCGCGGTAGCATCAGTCGGAATGATGGTGTTTGCACTGAGAGTCTGGACGCCGCTGATGCTTTTCAGCCTGGCGTTGGGGGGCTTTGGGGGGATCTTCTTGTGGCCAGTTTTGGGGCGAGCGTGGCTGCGCCGAACAACCCGCGACCTGTCGCCCACATCAGAGGGCGCGTTGCCGTTGTCACGAGGCGACCTGTTGGCGGCTCCGATCATCGACCCGGCACTTGGCTACTGCACTACTTTGGCCTGGTTCTGCGGAATGCTGCTGGTGACGCCGCTTTATCATCCCTATGCCCGACTTTTCTTTCCGCTACTGGCTTCAGTCTGGTTGGCTGCCGCTGGAGGAGTCAGTTGGTGGCTGGAATCGAACCTGAGTGTTGCCAGACATCCCGAATCGAGTACCCCGCAGGTGAATGCAGGCGGGACGTGGGGACAACGCCTGCTGCAGTCGTTGCTGATCGTTGCAGTGCTCACGGCCGTGCTACAGCGTGATGAGGCTGATGAGATTGTCGTCGTTTCTCCTGCGGAGCTGTTCCGTTCTGAGCTCTACAAGGATCGTACTTCGATCGATCGGGCGGCTCAGCAGCTTGCGGATGTCTGCGTGCTGAGTTCTCTTGGAGAATGGAAACCGTTTCGTCTGCCACTGTCGAACGGTGAGACGATCAGTCCAGGGAACGTTCTCGAATCGCGCGTCGCTACGACTCAGAATCGCGAGTTTACTATTGAAGAGCGTGCTCAGCAGAAATTGGTCGTTTACGGTTATGGCGAGCCGGCTCTGCTGCTTCATTTGGCGCAGTCTGGTCTGGCGGTTGGTCCCGTGAGTCATCTCAATCTTGCTGAGCCGGACGGAAGTTCGCCCGCGGTGCCGACGTTCCTTGTGATCGGTCCCAACGCGAAACGGACGCCTGGCTTCTGGGAAGACTGGTTTCTGCAGGATCGCCATTTCGAACTCGTGACAGAAGTCCTTTATGAACCGGGCGATGTCACACTGCTGGATTTGTTTACTCCGAAGTGGTTGTCCCTGCACCCTGAGGTATCAACGCAAGTCTTTGAGCTCTACCGAGTCCGCTGACTCAGGACGCTCTGATGCGGCGCTGATCTCGTCGTTTACCGCCAGGTCGCAGACACCTTAGATCCACGTCGCCTCCGTACTGGTTGGGCCCTTGTGAAAGAATGCTCGATAGGGAGTTCGTCACCAGTCTTTGGGAGTAGCGGTCCCTCGGGACAGGTCCTTGACCTGACGACTCTCCAGAGACGACCAGCAGTGACTCAGGAAATCTGTTTCCACGGCAGTTTAGAAGCCTGCCCCACTCGGTGACCTGACCGGTTGATCGGAACTCCCCGTTCCAATGCGTTCTGAGGGTCAGTGAGACCCTTATGCTAGCTCGCTGGAAATCAATTGCAGCCCGTTTCGGTGGCCGATCAATTTGTGGGCATCTTATTTCCTGTCTGGGGTGATGGGTGTCTCGGGTGATGTTTCCGAAAGGCAACAGCCCTCGTCGCATTGACGCACTGACGGGCGATTCGCGTTACAGGAGAATTCCGGAAAAATAGCCCGCAGGCCTCGCCGAATCCGGGATTCTGCCAGAAAACGATTCCCCAGGATGAGACGGCGTGGTTTACTTGATCGGGTTTTACTTGACGGGTTCAGGTTGGCCCGGTTAGACCACGTACAGATGGCTAATAATTGAACCAACTCGTTGGTTCTGAAATCCCATCTGAAATTCGATTGGCTCGATTACTGAACCTCTTGGTTTTCGAGATTCTTCCTTCCTCACCTTCTTCCGACGATTGCCACTGTGACCTGACTCAGCCCTGAGTCATCAAGGTCATCCTTCCTCAGGCGAATCAGACGAAGACCTACGGAGAAGCCGCGATGATCGCGAGACTCCGATCTGCTGCCTCTGCAGCGTTCCATGTGGAACGCGGGATGATGGTTCGCCTTCTGCTCGCGTGGCTTGTGATCCCGGCCGCAGCACTCCATGCGGATGAGCCGCTGAGAGAACTCATCAATCGCGAACTTGCTCCGCCTTCAGGAACCGCCTGGCCCAAAGCCAATGACGCCGAATTCCTGCGACGCGTTTCGCTGGATCTCAACGGCATGCCGCCGAGCGCGGATGAGGCTCGAGCATTCATCAACGATGCTGATCCGGCCAAGCGAGAGAAGCTGGTTGATCGACTTCTGGCATCGCCGCTTTACGCCCGGCATATTTCCACGACGCTCGACGTCATGCTCATGGAGCGTCGCGCGAACACTCACGTGCCGCAGGATCAGTGGCAGGCCTTCCTGCTGAAGTCTGTCCGCGACAACAAGCCATGGAACGTGCTGGCTCGCGAGATCATGACGGCCGACGGCGACACACCTGAAAACCGAGCCGCCGCGCGGTTCTATCTGGATCGAAACTCCGAACCCCACGTGATCACTCGCGACCTGGGTCGCATTTTCTTTGGTCGCGACATGCAGTGCAATCAGTGCCATGATTCTCCGCTTGTTGCAGACTTCCTGCAGCGGGACTATCACGGTCTTCTGGCGATTGCCTCAGTGGGCTATGCCGTGACAAGGAAGGTCGCAGAGAAAGACGTGACCGTATTTGCCGAGCGTTCCCCGACTGATCTTTCTTTCGAATCCGTCTTCGAAAAAGGCAACATGCACCGCACGATCGCTCGCCTTCCCGGTGCTCCTTCTTTCACCGAACCCGTACTGTATCCCGGCGAAGATTACACGGTTGCTCCCGCCGATGGCGTGCGAGCTGTCCCGAAATTCAGTCGCCGAGCGATGATGGCAGAGCTGGCGACCAACGGGTCCAATCGGGCCTTCAACGAGAACATCGCTAATCGTCTTTGGGCCATGATGCTGGGTCGCGGTATCGTGCATCCGCTGGACATGATCCATCCGGATAACCCGGCCGCCAGTCCCGCTTTGCTGACTCAGTTGGGTAGTCGCTTCGCTTCAATAAACTTCGACATGAAGATGTTCCTCCGTGAGATCGCCCTGAGTGATGTCTATCAACGACCGTTCGACCTCACACCGGACGCCGTTCCTTCACTCGCCGCTGCCAAGGCCGAGCATCTGCAGTTGGTGGCTCAGAAGGACTCGCTTGAGGTTCTTGCCCGAGACGCTGGTTCCGCATTCAGCGATGCCGACACCGCGTTTGCTGCCGCCGAGACCTCAATGCTTCCTGTCGCCGCTGAAGTTGACGGAGTGCGAACTCAGTACACTGAAGCGAAGAAGAAGGTCGACGAGGCACAGAAGGCTATCAATGATGCCACTACCGCCTTCAATACGAAGAAGAGCTTCGCTGACACGCTTCAACAGGCCGCAGCTCCACTTCAGGCTGCTGCTGCATCTTTGCCGTCTGACACAGAGCTGGCTGCTTCGGCCGCTAAGCTGACCGAGAAAGCGAACGCGGTTTCAGCGGAGTTGCCTCCTCTCGAAAAGGCAGTCGCCGACAAGACAGCAGCAATGACGCCACTCAATGAAGCATTGGCCGCTTCGCGTACGACACTCGATGCCGCTGTCCAAAAGTTGCAGCCGCTTCAGGACGCTGTCAGAGTGGAAGAGGCAAAGGTTGTGGCGACTCGAGTCGTCATGCAGGAAGCTCAACAGAAGGCCGCGTCCGTGGCCAGTCGGATTGCCGTTCTGGAACGAGTTGGTTCAGCATCGGATCTGAACGCATCGCTCGCCAACTTAACTCAAACCACAGTCGCTGCAGAAGCGGCGATGACGACGGCGACTCAGCAGGTCGCTGAGTACATGCCGACCGTGGCCGCACGAACTGCTGCCATGGCAGAGGCCACGCAGTCAAAGGCCTCCGCCGAATCAGGAGTGAAGGTGATCGAGGAACAAATCACTCGCGATCGAGCTATCTCCAAAACTCTTGCCGAAGCGGCTGACGCTATGAAGCGTGCTCAGGCCGCGCTACCAGCTGATGAAGCATTGACGACGGGCCTCGCGACCATCAACACTAAGGTGACGAGATTAGAGTCACAGTTGAAGGCTGCTGAGACGACTCTGGTCGTTGCCAGTGAATTGTCGTCAGCCGCCGCCGAAGCAATGAAGACTGCAAAGTCCGCGATGGACGAAACCAACGCAGAGCTTGAGCGAAGACAGCAGGTCGCGTCTCTGGCAAGCACAACACTGGCCCAGTCAAAGGAGTCACTGCAGACGACGACTGTCTCCTTCGAAAAGGCCATGGACGCTGTTCCAACTGACCTCTCATCAACCTTTGCCTTGTCACAATTGAAGCCGCTCAGCCCTGAGCAAATGTGCTGGACCATCTTCAAAGTCACAACGGTCTATGATCGCTACGTCGCTCAGGAAGCAGCCGAACGCGAAAAGGCCAGCCCGCTCAGCGAACAGGAAAAACAGGATCCCGTCGTGCTTGCCGCCCGAGCCGCCGAGGTTGAGCAGTTGGCGTATGACAAACTCAAGGGAAACATTGCAAGCTACGTTCAGATCTATGGTGGAGCACCGGGACAGCCTCAGAATGATTTCTACGCAAGCCCCGACCAGGCTCTGTTCACAGCCAACGGCGGGGCGATCAACAGTTGGGTTGTTCCAGCCAGTGACAACGCGGCCGAGAGAATCGTGAAGACGATGGATGCGAAAGTCGCTGCCGAGGAACTCTACCTGGGCATTCTGACTCGCATGCCCACCGAACAGGAATCCGCCGAAGTCGCGTCATTCCTGGCCGCTCGGCCGGACCGAGCGAAAGCCGCGCAGGAACTTGTATGGGGCCTGATCAGCAGCGCGGAGTTTCGATTCAACAGATAATGGATTGTGTTGTGGACGATATGCCGCTCATTGTGTGAGCGGCCAGTTGATGGATTTTCTTTGGGAGCAGACCAGCCATGAAACTCAATTACCCCTGCAACACCGTCGCACACGGATTGGCTCGCCGACAGTTCCTGGGAACTCTGGCCGCAGGTGCCGGAGCCATGGTCGGTGGACTCGGTGCTTTCACCTCGCAGGCGATGGCCGCACATCTGAAGTCAGACCAGAAACGAATCGTCGTGTTCAATATGCACGGCGGTCTGAGTCAGCTTGAGAGCTGGGACCCAAAACCCGGCACCGAAACCGGTGGACCGTTCCTTGCGATTCCAACCTCCGTCCCGGGCATTCACATCAGCGAACTGTTGCCGCTCACGGCCATGCAGATGCATCATCTGTGTCTGGTGCGCGGCGTCAACACGTCCGAAGACGATCATGGCAAAGGCGCTTACTTGATGATGACCGGTCGGCGTCAGACCCCGGCTGGTGAGTTCCCTCAGATCGGTGCGGTCGCTTCAAAGACTTTGAATCCTCAGGACAGCTCGCTGCCTGGTCACATTCTGATTACTCCTGGCGGTGGTGGGGGACGTGGCAACGATTCGGCATGGCTGGGACCAAAGTACTCCAGCGTTCAACTAGGAAACGGCAATCCTCCACCGAACACCGTTCGACCGGATTCCATCACCGAGGACTCTGATAAGGCTCGCAACGACTTCCGCCGTCAGGTCAGCGAACGATTCCTGAACCGTCGTCGCACGGCCGTGACCGAAGCGTTTACTTACTCTTTCGAGCAGGCTGAGAAGCTGATGAGTCAGCGCGATGTGTTTGACGTCTCGAAAGAACCTGCAAGTGAAATCGAACGCTACGGCAAGCACGATCTCGGACGACACTGCCTGCTGGCTCGACGCTTGCTGGAGAGCGGTGTGTCGTTCGTGCAGTTGTCGCATTCAAACTATGATACTCACAATGAGAACTTCAATTTCCACATCGAGCAACTCGGCGAATTCGACTTTGCCTTCTCTACGTTCGTCGCGGACCTCGCGCAACGCGGCATGCTGGACAGCACGTTGATTGTGGTACTCAGCGAGTTCGGACGCACGCCGAATGTGAATCTGTACTACGGCCGTGATCACTGGTCGCGAGCGTGGTCCGTCTGCATGGCCGGAACCAAAGTTCCGCGCGGTCATGTGTTCGGGGCGACCAACGACAAGGGCACTGAAGTGATCGACAAGCAGGTCGACCACGGCAACCTGTTTCACACTTATCTGCAGGCGGTCGGAGTTGACTCAACGGGCAACTTCGACATCGACGGCCGGGAAATGCCAATCGCAGATCCAGCGTCTCGACCAATTGATGGATTTCTGGTGTGACCCAATGAGACTCGGTATGAATCGAATTGCCGGGGTAATCCGTTAACCCCGAAGTCCCCCTCTTGATTCCCCGCGAAGATATCTCCTGAAGTTGCCAGACTGACAACGCTCCCAGCAAACTGCGATTGTCTTGGCGCCTTAGCGTCTTTGCGCGAAACTATTTCAAATCACGCGAAGGCGCGAAGGAACAGGGAACCGCAAGGCGACGAAAGCAGGTGAGCTCTGAAGGGCCACAATCTCCGTTATCGTCGCTCATTTCCAGCATCTGGTATCTCGCGGCTTGGCCACTTACTTTCCCATTAACGCCACCAGCACCGAAGCCGTCAACAGCGCCGCACCGAAGAGACGCAGCAGCATGACTCGGGCGGAGTGATGAGATTCCTGGCCGCCAAAGAATCGAGCCAGCGCCCAGGCCAAAGCCACGGCCCAGAGTCCTCGCAGGGCATACACGATGTTGATCCGAGTCGCATCGCCGTAGGCTGACAAAGACCATGACATGCTCAGCGCATTGGCTGCCATCAGCAGAGTCCCAATCACGATAGGCTTCGTCGTGCCAAGCGATGCCAGACGAGAAGGACGGTCAGCCCAGGGCAACACTGCGCAGGAAAAGAGTCCGGTCGCTACGAACACGGTGGGCAAGAACTTCGTCGCAAGAACTGCCGGGTTCGGTTGTCGAAAGACCCACGCCTGAAGTCCGACGTCGAACAGCGACATGCAGATCGCAGCTCCCAGCGCGAGCACGATAGTAAGGACTGTTTTCTGGGGATTGTGGTGAGTGGACGCCTTGGGAACTCGAGTTCCCGATTGCACAAATCCGACTCCGACCGTCGCGAGAACCGCACCGATCCAGACTCGGCCTGGAATCTCTTCGTTCGCCCAGGCCGACACCATCAGAGCAACCATGATGACCTTCACGCCGAAGATTGGCGTCGCCACCGATACATCGCCGTGCTTGTAAGCCAGATAAGTCAGGACCTGACCGAGCACAAAAGAACCGGCTACCAAAGCCGCCTGCCACCAAACGGAGACGGGCAGAAATCGTCCGGTGAGGATCGCAAAGCTTCCCCAGGAAATCGCCAGCCAGAAGTTTGCCAGAAACGTGCCGGTCCACGGGCTGGATCCGCGAGCGATCGCGTTCTTGGCGTAGATCATCCCAATCACGAAGACGATGCTTGAGAACAGAGGAAACAGCAAATGCAGTGGCACGATCAGGCCTAAACGGAAAAAGTCGTGCGAAAACAGAAAGCTCGTGAACGGTTCTGCTTCGCTATGGTCCCCGCGAGAGTTACGCTACGCCGCGAATCGTACGACAGTTCCCCGTTCTTAACAGTCACTCTGCTTCTTCTATGACGAATTCTCTCCCCGCCTGGACGCCCGGCGGCGGCCTGCATTACCAACTCCTGGCCACCAGCGGCCGCGCGCGGCGTGGTCGGTTTGTGACCGCGCACGGTCAGGTCGAAACGCCATCGTTCATGCCTGTGGGAACTCAGGCAACGGTCAAGTGCGTTCTGCCCGATCAGGTCGCAGCCACCGGCGCGCAGGTTGTGCTTGCCAATACATACCACCTGGGGATCCTTGACCGAACGCAGATCGTCGAACGTCTCGGTGGTCTCCACACGATGATGAGATGGAACCAGACGATTCTGACGGACTCGGGAGGATTTCAGGTCTTCAGTCTGCCCGAACGCAAGATCACCGAAGAGGGCGTGAGCTTTCAGTTTCGCTCGGGCAAGAAAGAAGGCGAGAGCACTCCGATGATGCTCTCCCCCGAAAGCGCCATGGACATCCAACGCAGACTCGGCGCCGATATCGTGATGGCTTTCGACGAATGTGTGGATCATCGCATGCCGCCCAAGTACATGTCCGATTCACTGGACCGAACTTTTCGCTGGTTGAAACGATGCGCGGCCGCGCCGATTCAGGAGCATCAGCATCTGTTCGGAATCATTCAGGGCGGGATGGAGTTTGATCTGCGATCAAAGGCTGTGCGTCAGGTGACGTCGCTGAATCTTCCGGGGTATGCGATCGGTGGAGTTTCCGTCGGTGAAGGTCATGAAGCGATGGTTCGCATCGTGAAGCATACCGCGCCATTGATGCCGTCTGATCAGGTTCGCTATCTGATGGGAGTTGGGTTACCTGAAGACATCGTGGCAGCCGTGGAATGCGGCATGGATATTTTTGACTGCATCATCCCGACTCGCTACGCGCGAGAAGGCACCGTCTTTACCTGGGACGGTAAGATGCGACTGCAGGACAAGACCTATCGCAAGGATCGTTACCCGATCGATACGGCCTGTGAGTGCGTCGCGTGTGCGGGTGGTTTCAGTCGAGCGTATCTGCGGCACCTTCTTTTCGCCGACGAACCGCTGTACGGAACCCTGGCAACACTTCACAACCTGCAATTCTATCAGGATCTGATGCGAGCAATCCGCCTGGCAATTGAAGAAGATCGCTTCACCAAATGGGCCGAAAGCTTCCGCGCGAAACACCTCAAAGGCCGCGCGATGTAGAAGGCGTGTTCCCCAGATAAATTCCCATCAAGCATTACGATGTTATGCAGCGGTTTCCCCGTCAGCGCGGAGACCGCTTGAATTGGGGGCTGAGTTGAGCTGACTCAATGTGAGCGAGAACTCCAGGCTCGGTCGTGATTCGTTACTCGAATGGATTGATTAGCGATACTCCGGTATGTTGGAAGTCGCTCACGTTCCGTGTCACGATGGTCAACTGATGTTGGATCGCGGATGCCGCAATCAGGCTGTCTTTCACTGGCATGGCTCGACCCTTCTTCTTGAGGCGAACAAGGAGTGCAGCCCATGCGGAAGCTGTGCCCGAATCCAGATCAATCACGCGTAGTCGCTTCATGCCTTCGGCAAACCAGTGTTCAAGCTCTTTGCGCTTGCGGGGAGAAATCGTCAGTCCAATTCCATATTCGATTTCACCAAGCACGATGGGGGTCACGGTCAGGTCTCTTTCGTGCTTTCGTAACCACTCCACAACCTTGGCAGAAGGCTCAGGTCGAGTAACTTCACTCAGCACATTCGCATCCACCAGGAACTTCATAAATCTTCAGTCGATTCGGAAGGCAGTGGCTGAAACCAGTCGCCTGACGGACAGGAGAGAAGCCAATCTACAACACCAGCATTGTCCTCCAAAGGCTGTCGTTTCAGGAGGTATTGCCCTTCTTCAAGTCGTTCCAGTTGAAACTGCTGACCGGGCATGATGTGATCCTGCTCCCGCAATTCAGCCGGCAGTACGATTTGACCCTTGCTGGAAACCGTGGTTTTCATGCTTGGTAAGATACTGTCTTACCAAGGCGGTGTCAACGCCCATGCGTTTTGGCGATCATCGTAGAGCAGTTGCATATTTCGGTAGGTCCACCTTGCCGAAGAGGGTTTCGCGGCTGGCCGCGACCAGTGTGCACGCAGGTTATCGAAACTGGTTGAGTAGCCAACCAATTGCAAACTTGGTTCGCCTTTTCGGCGAAAGTCCTTTCCGGCAGAAAGGACCTACTGAATCAAACCTACCTCGATCCCATTGCCATCGTGACCGTCTTCAACTCCGTGTAGTTGGCCAGGCCAGCTTCTCCCAGTTCTCGACCGATGCCGCTCATCTTGAAACCACCAAACGGAGCAGCCGCGTCGAACACATCGTAGCAGTTGACCCACACCGTACCGGCTCGCAAATTATGAGCCATCTGGTGCGCCTTATGAACGTCGCGTGTCCAGACCGCTGCGGCCAATCCATAGCAGGTGTTGTTCGCTCGACGAGTCACCTCGGCGATGTCCTTGAACTTCAGGATACTCAGGACAGGCCCGAAGATTTCTTCGCGAGCAATATCCATCTGGTCCTGGACGTCGGTAAACACTGTCGGCTGAATGAAGTAGCCACGATTGCCATAACGAGCACCACCCGTCTGGCAGTTTGCTCCCTGCGCCTGACCGCGATCGATGTAGCTCATGATCTTGTCGAACTGAGCCTGGTCGATCTGTGGCCCCTGTTGAGTTTCGGTGTCAAACGGATTCCCAAGCACTCGCTGGCTCGCGCGTTTGACGAGCTTTGCGACGAACTCGTCGTGAACCGATTCTTCCACAAACAGTCGACTTCCCGCGCAGCAACATTGTCCCTGATTGAAGAACAACCCGAACTCGGCACCGGCGACAGCGGCATCGAGATCAGCATCAGCGAAGACAATGTTGGGGCTCTTGCCGCCGAGTTCAAAAGTCAGCCGCTTCAGAGTCTCCGCGGCTTCTCGCATGATGATCTTTGCCGTACTGCCTTCGCCCGTGAAGGCAATCTTGTCCACCTGTGGATGCTTCACCAGTGATGCGCCAGCAGTTGGTCCGTAACCCGGAACGACGTTGATAACTCCGGGAGGGAAGCCGGCTTCCAGTGCCAGTTCAGCCAGACGCAGACAGCTCAGCGGAGTCTGCTCGGCGGGCTTCATGACGATCGTGTTTCCAGTTGCCAGAGCAGGGCCCCATTTCCACGCGACCATCAGCAGTGGAAAGTTCCATGGGATAATCTGTCCGCAAACACCAATCGGCTCGCGACGTGTGTAGCAGAAGTAGTCGCCGCGGATCGGTACAGTGTCGCCCTTGATCTTGTCGGCCCAGCCGGCATAGTATCGCAGGCAGTCGATTGCCAGCGGCAGGTCGGCAGCACGCGCATCATTGATGGGTTTGCCGTTGTCGAGCGACTCAAGTCCGGCGAGTTCATCGAGTTGTCGTTCTGCAAGGTCCGCCAGTTTGTTCATCAGGCGACCTCGCTCACGAGCATCCATGCGAGACCATGGCCCGGTCTCGAACGCAGCTCGCGCGGCATGCACGGCGAGATCGACGTCGGCCGCATCACCTTCCGCCACTTCGCAGATCACTTCTTCTGTCGCCGGATTGATGGTCGCAAATGTCTTGCCACTGACCGACGGACGAAACTCATCCCCGATCAAAATCCCTGTCTGGCGAATTTTGGGGATCGTAAACTGACGAGGTTCCGTGACTGCAGACATGCGGATGCTCCTTAGAACAAGTGGGAGAAAAGTGCGTCGGTCAGGTGCGATGTTCGTGGCAAAAGGTTGTGGGCTGCTGATATCAATGGCAGAGACGCAACCACTCCTGGTTTCGCGCGAGGCGATTATGCCTTTGCGATTTGAGAAAAGCGAACGAACACAGGGGAGTGGTGCAAAAGCCATGGAGCCGCCGGGATGAACAAGCTGTTGATTTAATCGTTTACCGCCCAGCCGGAGGCGCCGGCATTTTATGCTGGCCGGCGCCTCCGGCTGGGCGGTAAACAGAGCCCCGCAAGATGCGACTGAATCAACATTCTGGTAAACCCGGTGGCATAGTGATTGGGCGAGCTAATCGACGTAGGCAAACTCATTCGAATTGAATAGCACGACACTCAACGAAGCAATCGCGAGCTGCTCGGGTGTCATGGCCGGAGCAACGGGTTCGCTCAATGAAGGCAACTGATATCGCTCAATCAAATAGTCCTGAATCAGCTCGCGATTTTCAGGGGACAATTGTTCATTAAACACCAGCACGCAGGCGATATCGCCTTTCCAGTATTCCCCGTTGATGTTGCCTTGTTGGCCGATGACCCAGGGCGTGTCCAGTCGCCTGGCGGGAATTGCACTTGGCTGTTCGATGACGGCTCGCTTCTGTTGATAAACCGCCGCGCCTTGTTGACCGTTGGTGGCTGTGATCAGAAACGGATTCTGACGGTCAAGGATTTCACCAATCCCGGACAAGGCATCGCTCAGTCGAATCGCGTTCTTGTTCGTCATGCCGACAAAGTACGAAGTCCCCGAATTGCCATCGCGACCGCTCCAGTTCGATATGAGCTCGCGATGACCGTCCGAAGCGTGGTCCGTGACTACAGCAAACACCGTCGATTCATCGCCGTCGATCAGTTTCCCCGCGACATGCAGAAAGTCGCTCGTGCCGTCGAATCGAAGCGCGGGAAGACCATTGATGGCGCTCTTCACCAGTAACGGTTGTTGTTCAATGATCTCCTGTGAAGCGTGATGCTTTGCGTGGCTCTGGTCGAGCCATCGCTTCACGCGTCCATCATTGTCGGTCTCGACTCCCGCCTTGGCATCCAGGTTGAGAGTCGCTATGTGCAGCAGTTTCTCGAGGCTTTGCTGATTTGCTGACTGCTCTGCTGCCACTGAAGCTGTTGGCGGTTCACGAAAACGCCGCAATTGATTCTCGATATGCGCCATCCCCAGATCCCGTTCCTGATCCGTCGGCACTCGACCAAGAATCTTCTCCCAAACTTGTCGAACGTTGCTCTCCGAAATTAGTTCTTCATTCTTGACGCAGGATATCGCAATGGCCGCGGCACGCTTGTGAACGAATTCGTTATTCATCAACGTCAAAGCCTGAGGAGCGACGATCGTTACATCGCGCTGCCCGCAGGACATGGTGGATTCACACATATCAAACGTCGTCATCATCGGTGGCAGCAGACTGCGTTGAGTAAAGATGTACAGACTTCGGCGATGCTGATCGGCTTCGGGCGATGCCGTCCAGGCTGATGTCTTTCGCGACAATCCTTCCAACGCATCCGCGCTGATGGTGGGGTAGAAGCTGGGGCCGCCGAGTGAGAGTTGCAGTTCCTGAGTCGCCGCCAGGAAGGCATCCCGCAAAGATTCTGCATCTTTGCGTCGTCGATTGGCTCGCCACAGAAAACGGTTGGCGGAATCCTTCTGGGAATAATCGTCCTGCCGCGGATGCAGCGATGACTGCTGCCACGTTTGCGAGGTCAGAATCAGGCGATGAATATGCTTCAGACTCCAGCGATTCCGGATTAACTCGGACGCCAGCCAGTCCAGCAAGTCAGGATGAGTCGGCTTGTCGCCAGTGTATCCAAAGTTGTTGGACGAACGAACGAGCCCATCGCCAAAGTGATGCTGCCAAATCCGGTTCACGATGACTCGAGCCGTCAATGGATTTTTCTCGCTGGCAATCCACTCCGCCAACTGGAGACGCAGGCCAGTGGAGCCAACAGATTCTGAGGCTATCGTGAATTCATGGAACTGATCCGGAACAACAGTCAACGATCCGGCTGAAACAGGTTCCAGAGGCTGATTGCGTTCGCCGTTTCTCAGCTTGTGCAACGGAGCCGGACTCTTCGAAACGTCAGTCCAGCCGAGCACTTCGTGGTAACCCAGTTCGTCGCCTGAGACGCCACCGAGCAGTTCTCTTCCGCGAGGCTGGATCGGGCCGGGCCAAAAAGCCGCCGCCATCCGATAGTAGTCCGTCTGTGGAATCGGATCGAACTTGTGATCATGGCAACGAGCACACTTGGTGGTCATTCCAAGGAATGCTGATGACGTCGTGTGAACCAGATCTTCCAGTCGCTCATATTTATAGTCTTCCGCATCGTTGGGTTCGTCGTTCCACGTGCCGAGACACAAGAAGCCGGTTGCGATCACGGACTGTTCATTGCGATCGGGAAGCTCATCGCCCGCCAATTGCTCGCGCACGAATTGATCGTAAGGCATGTCACTGTTGAACGCGTTAACCACCCAGTCGCGATACTTCCACGCGAATGGCTTGACCTGATCGCGTTCGTAACCACACGTCTCCGCGAACCGAACAACATCCAGCCAATGTCGAGCCCAGCGTTCCCCGAAATGCGGACTGGCCAGAAGCTGGTCTATCAGCTTTGTGGTGGTTTCCGCGTTCTGCGGGGTGTTCACGAAATCTTGTATCTCTTTCGCAGACGGAGGCAGTCCGGTTACGTCCCAATACAGCCGCTGAAGCAATGTGCGAGCATCAGCTTTCGGCGCTGCGGTGAGTCCCTGCTTACGAAGTTCGACGGCAATAAATCGGTCGATCGGGTGTGCATCGTTTGGCATGCCTTCCACAACAGGCGGCGTAAATTCTTTCAGAGGTTGAAACGACCACCAGTCGCGCCCGCCTCGAACATCCGTGGTCTGTTCGTAGAGATCGAGTTGGCGGTCGGCGGGAAATGTGGCACCATCAGCAGCCCAGCGTCGCAGGATCTCAATTTCTCTGTCCGGCAGCTTCTGGCTTTCGCCATGTTTCAGCGGTGGCATTTCTCCCGCGACGACTCGTTCGAGCAGTCGACTTTCTGCTGACTCCTTCGGCACCACCACAGCTCCGGAATCTCCGCCCTTGGCGAGATCCGACGCGGATTGCAAACTGAACCCGCCTGAAGGATTTGCCGACTGATGACATTCGAGACATCGTCGGATCAGAAGTGGAGCGACGTCTTTCTCAAATGACGGAGCGTCACCCGCCGCAACAGCTTCTGTGAAGTCAGCTGCAGCAACTATAGTGATCCAAAGGATCGCGAGCACCTTTCGGTAATACACGAGTCTCTCCGCAGGGATGGCCAACGAATTCTGCCAGTCTATGCGGAGCATGTTCGCGGATTCGGGGCGTTGGAACAACTCACCGGCGGCAGTGCTTGAACGCGCTCCGGACGGCTCGTGCAAATAGACACGAAATGTCCACGTTACATCAACTGGGTTTCCGCGATATGAATGGCCTTCAACATCGCGCGGGCTTTGTTCTGGGTTTCCCTGTATTCCATCTCGGGAACACTGTCGGCCACGATCCCGGCTCCGGCCTGGATGTAGATCATGCCGTCCTTCATCACCAGAGTTCTAAGGGCAATGCAGGTGTCCATGTTGCCGGTGAAGTCGATGTAACCAACTGCTCCGCCGTAAGGACCTCGCTTTTGCGGTTCGACGGCGTCGATGATCTCCATCGCTCGTACTTTTGGCGCGCCGGAAACGGTACCGGCAGGAAGGCCTGCTCGTAAGGCTTCGATCGCCGAGAGTCCTTTTCGAAGCTGACCCGAGACATTCGAGGTGATGTGCATGACGTGACTGTAGCGTTCCACAACCATGGCGTCGGTGAGTTTCACTGAGCCGTATTCTGCGACTCGTCCCACATCGTTGCGAGCAAGGTCAATCAGCATAACATGCTCGGCCCGTTCTTTGGGATCCGCGAGCAGCTCTTCGGCGAGATCACGATCTTCCTGAGGCGTCTTGCCACGTGGGCGAGTTCCTGCGAGAGGTCGAATCGTGGTTTCTCCGTCCTCAACCCGCACCATGATTTCCGGCGAGCTGCCGACCAAATCGACTTCCGGCGTTCGCAGCAGAAACATAAACGGGCTTGGGTTCACCATCCGCAGTGAACGGTAAACATCCAGCGGCTGAGCTTTGCTGGGGTACTCAAATCGTTGACTGATCACGACCTGAAAAATATCGCCGGCCTTGATGAACTCCTTGCACTTAGCGATCGCATCATGAAACTGAGGCTGAGTAAAGTTGGAGCGAACCTCCGGAGTCGGTTCCACAGTCAGGTCGATATCAGTGAGTTGAACATCGCCAGTACTTATTGAAAGTTGCTGACAGATCACATCGAGTCGCCCTTCGGCCTTCGCGCGGGATTCATCGAGTTTGCCGTTCGCTGTATCTGCCAGCACGACGACCAGAACTACTTTGCGGATGTGGTCAAACACAACCATCGAACTGTAGAATGCGAACGTCATGTCCGGAAGATGGCGATCATCAGCAGGAACGTTCGGCAGATTCTCGGTGTAGCGGATGACATCATAGCCTGCGAAGCCGACGGCTCCGCCACAGAAGCGAGGCAGCGCTGGCAGCGTGGCCGCATGATACCTGGCGACTTCGGCGTCGAGCACTTTTAGTGGATCGTCACAGGAGAACTCGCGTTTCTCCACGCCGATGTGATCGATCGTAATCTGTTTGCCGGTTGCCGAGAGAATCAGAAACGGATCACTGCCCGCAAAGCTATAGCGACCAACTCGCTCACCCCCAACGACGCTCTCAAACAGAAATGACCACGGCCCGGTAGCGATTCGCTGGTAGGCTGTCACGGGGGTCAACGTGTCGGCCGTCAGTTGTCGGTAGACCGGAACAAACCGCGCGTGGCTGGCAAGCTTTTGAAATTCGGCGGATGTCGGCAGTGAGGTCGGTGACTTCATGAAAATGCAATGTCCTGGAGATACGATCCGGAAGAGTTCCGGTACAGTGATTCTGTGCGCAGCCTCAATTTTTGCCGCTCGAAGATTAGCCGTGCAAAGACAGTATTCTGACAGATTGCGAGATCTGTTCAAACACCGAGCGAACATCAGTCAGTTCATGGTCCGTTCCCTGCCACCACGTCAGCAGACTCATGTCGGATGCTCGGACACTGCTCAACGCGACGCAGTTCAGCAGTTCGAAGCAGTAAAACTGGAGTTCTCGACAGACCGCCGGCATTGTTGCCAGAGTACCCTTGGTGATCTGAACTTCCGTGTCCTCGTACTCTTCCTGAAACGCTTCAACGCAGGAGGTCACGACTTCTTCGGCTCGCGGACATTCACGCAGGATTCGGAGCGCCCAGAAGCATGCTCCGTCTGCGGATACGGTTAGCAGGACATCCTCGCCGTCGACTTCTTCCGTCAGTTCCCAGAAACCCGGGTAGTCAAACAGAACACCGTGTCCTTCATATCGCGTCAGACATTCTGACGAATCAATCGCCATTGGTTACTCCAGCCACTTTGCGGATTATCGCCGCGATCCCGTGAGGTCCTCAGTCAAGAGGGCATATTTCAATGGGTGAATCATAACCAGCGGGGGAGATCGCATCAAATTGACGTCGGAAAACCTGGAATTGAGTAAGCTCCAACTATTTTCTATTCAGTTCACGATGCGGGCGGCCTATTTTGGCGAGATGCGAAGTCACACACAGTCGTGGAACGATTCAGTCGTGGAATAAGCGGAAGGCAAGGGATTCGAACCCTTATCTCCGGGTAGAGGCACGCATTAGCAATGCGGCCCAGCGAACCATATCTGGCTGCCTTCCGAGTGGTGTCAGTGCGTTGGGCAGGAATTGAACCTGCACAGCCGTCTGGCGGTTGCTTTACAGGCAACTGGGCTCACCTATGCCCGGCCAACGCGAATTGTGCCATCTTGAGCCTGAGGCGCTAGCCGAATGTTCTTGCTCGGCTAGCGCCTCAGGCTCATGAATACTTAATGGACCGCCGCGGATTTGAACCGCGATCTTCCGGATGCAAACCGGATATCTTCCCATTGGACCAGCAGCCCGTGTTGAATAGATTTGAGATTTTGAATCTGTCAGTTGCGGGGGCAGGATTCGAACCTGCGGACTCGTGGTTCAAAGTCACGAATTTCTACCAACAGAAACTACCCCGCAGTAAACAGCTGTCATCGGGGAGATGTCAGCTTGAAGTGTCTCGCGGGAATTGAACCCGCCTGTTCGGGGTGGAAGCCCGATGCCTTTGCCTCTCGGCCAGAGACACATGTCATTCGTCATCAGCAATCAATCATGTCACGAGATCGATTGCTGAGTTCGAAGTCAGCGGAAGGAGAGGGTGTTGAACCCTCAAGGCCTTGCAGCTCATCCGTTTTCAAGACGGTTGCCATCGCCAATTGGCTTGCCCTTCCGAATGATTCTTCACGTGGTGCTCATTACGGCCGCGTAAAGAATGAATAACTGCGGAGGCAGGATTCGAACCTGCATGCAACTCCTTAACAGGGAGGTGCCTTACCAGTTAGGCCACACCGCAATGTTGTCCAATGAAAATTACCGGATCAATTTCCATGGCTCACGATACAAGGTTTGCTGACTGTCGTATTGCTTTCATCACAACCCGAAGCATCAGCGAGGGATCGCCAGAACAAGTTGCGCGTTTTCAGGCCCGGAGGGTCGACAAATCCAATGCCGGTGGCGTGAGCCACCGGTATGCGAACAAGAGGAATCTGAGGCCCGGAGAGGCTGTGATTTTTTCAAAACGGGACATTTTGGGGACGACCTTTTTGTCGTCTTGGCCATCAATCGTCGATCCTGAGCGATCCTATCAGGTCGTTTTTTTGAGGCTGGGATGATAAATGGATCGTAGGTTGAAAAACTCACATTCTCGGAGGGCCGACACAAGGACGGATGTGCCGGCCCTTCAGGCCTGAATCGCAGTGTTTTTCTAAAATCCGGTGGCTCACGCCACCGGCAGAGGATGTGCCGGGCTTCCAGCCCTAACCGAAAAATGCAACTTCAGAAAACGTCAGCGAGGGATCACCAATTCAGTTAACAGGATCAGGATGCACAATCCCTCACTAACGCGTCGGGTTGTGATGACTGACGACGGTGAGCGAATAACGAACAATTGGGGTCGGACAGATTCGAACTGTCTCCATTCCGATTAAAAGTCGGACGTGCTGCCGTTACACCACAACCCCGAATGAGTTGTGGAGCCCGTTTCAATCGTGGACGAATTGCGAACATGAGATCACCTGTGAAGTAACAATGCTGAACGGGATAGATGTAAATAGCTCGGGACGGAATTGAACCATCACCGCCGCCTTATCAGAGCGACATGCTGCCGATACACCACCGAGCTGTGATGGGGCACGAGTGACGCGTGTGGGATTCGAACCCAACCTGACCAGAGTGAAAGTCTGGTAACCTCACCAGAAGTCGAACGCGCCGATGAGAACTGAATGGCACGAGCCGAATAGCAGTGGGGCAGATGGTGCTCGAATCCATCTCCTCTGGTCTTCAGCCAGATGCTTTGCCGTCTAAGCTACTGCCCCGCGTTTAGCTTCAGTGACGCACTCCGGGCACAAAAAAAGCCCGGTGATTGTGACACCGGGCTTCGAAAGGGATTCCGAACACGACCGAGAGTCACAGGCGCAAGTGCTGATTGGAAAAAGAATAGGCGGCAGCGACGCCATTCTGTTCCTGTTCAGCTTCTTGTCCTTTAAAACTCGATCGTGAAATCAACATGTAAGCACGAACATCCCTTTGAAAGTTGTCCTGCAGCGACAGGAGCAAATGTGTAACACGGGGAAGACGCTGCTTTGTGTGAAATGGTTCGCGGTTTCTTGAAAAATCTTTTTTGTCTTCTTCGTAGTGCGGACTTCAGTCCGCTTTGCGCGCAGGGCTGTTGCTGGTGGGCTCGTTGGCTGAAGCCAACGCTACGACGAAAGAAGTTCGTTGGCTGAAGCCAACGCCAAAATTAATCCACGGAAGAAAGAGAATCGCGCCGTCGCCTGTGGATTGCCAATAAACGAATTAACGCTCATTACTTTGCCGTCTTGCGGATTGATTTCCCGTTGAGCACTCCTGTCGCCTGACCGTCGTACACGGCAAACTTTCCGGCCACCAACACGTAGCGGATTCCCGATGGCGTCAGATAGGGCTGGTCAAAAGTGGCTCGGTCGCGAAACGTTGCCGGATCAAAGATCGCAATATCGGCGACGAGATCTTTCTTCAGGAGTCCTCGATCTTTCAACCCCATGATCTCAGCCGGTAACCCTGTCGCACTTCGAATCGCGGCCGCCAGAGAAAGGACGCCTTGCTCAATTGCATATCTGCCAATCTTGCGCGGGAAAGTGCCGAACGATCGTGGATGAGGCTGGCTGGACGTTGGCACCTTGGCTCCTCCGTCGCTGGCGGTTGCGACCCATGGCAGAGGCATCGCCATTTGCAGATCGTCTTCATGCATGCCGAAGTTGATGACTGAAGCGCCGCCGTTGCGTTCAATCTCCAATACCACATCAACAACCTCACGTTTCTGAGCGGTGGCGATGTCATCAATCGACTGCCCGATCCAGCTTCGATTCAGACTGCAGGAAGCAAGCTGAATGCGTGACGAAGCTTCCAGAGTCTTCGACACCTCGGCTCGAATGCGACTGGCGGTCTCGGCATCATTTAGTCGCTTCTTCAGTTCCTCGCGACCGCCTTCACGACACCACGCTGGCAGAAGCGTCGCCTCCAGAGAGGTACTCGAAGCCGTGTATGGATACTGATCGGCCGTCACTTTGATACCATCCTCGCGTGCCTTCTCAATCTGATCCACAGCCAGTCGCAGCGTACCCCAGTTAGTTTTACCAGTGGCTTTGAAGTGCGATACATGCACCGGCAGTCCAGCTTCTTTGCCGATGCGAATTGCTTCGAGAATACTTGGGATTAGTTCTGAGCCTTCGCTGCGAATATGACTTGCATAAATTCCGTGATGTTTTGCGACGACCTTCGCGATCTCAATGAGTTCCTCGGTCTCCGTCAGCGTTCCCGGGATATAAATCAGTCCGGTGGACATACCAAAGACACCATCCTGCATGGCCTTGTCGGCAAGCGATCGCATCTGATTCAGTTGCTCGTCGGTGGGCTTTCCTCCACTCTTGCCCATGACTTCACTGCGCAGACTTCCTTGCGGCAGTAGATGAGCAATATGAGTGCCGGCGCGTTGTTTGTCGATGGTGTCGAAATACTTTGCGGCATCCACCGGACCGCTACCACAGTTGCCGGTGACGACCGTCGTGCATCCCTGCAGCAGGTAATTAATATTTGCACGAGTATCTCGGTCCAGGATCGGATCGTCACTATGGTTATGCAGATCAATAAAGCCCGGGCAGATCACAAGGCCTGAGCAGTCAATACTGATATCCGCTTCGGGAGGCTTCTCGGGGCCAGCGATGACGATCATTCCCTCGCGGATCGCCACGTTGCCGATGACCGGTTCGGACCCATCGCCCGTATGAATGATCCCGTTCGTCAGCACGATGTCTGCTCGCACGCCATCAGAGGTGTCAGTTGTCGCTGGTGACTGTGCGATCAATGCTGGATTACTGAGCGGCCCAATAAGAACGATCAGAAACGCGACGAAATGACGCACGACCATGGGGACAACTCCAAGTGTTTGGCGATCCAAAGCGGTGGAGTCGGCAGCATAGACCGCGAGATCGATAATGAGAACTCTATGCACGAAACAACGTCGCATTGTCAAGGAGCAAAAACTGCCGATGCCGCCTTATCGTGGGCAGAAACGGCGGTTCGGTGATCCAGCGGAGCTGCAGAATTTGCCGGACGAGGCGAAGCTTTGGGAGACAGGGGAGCCATGGAAAGAATTAACGCCTCCCACATCTCATGATTCCCGTCAATTCCTATCACTCACAGTTCTCAGACACCAGTCCGCTAATATGATGTTGTGAGGGTGTTACAATACGCAGGCCTGTAGTGCTATATTAGGTGATGGTTTAATGTTGCTAAGTGCTGGCAACGGTCAGGGGATTGCTGTGAATAGTGACTCGCATGGGAATGATGGGAAGAAGGGGAGTGATGGGAGGCATACTTCACATTCTTCTCATGAATCTCATCAGCCTATTCAACGCCCCATCATCCCGCCTCGTGGCGACTATCAAAAACTGCTGTCCTTTCGAAAGGCTGAAGTTGTCTATGACATTACATTTCGCTTCGCACAGAAGTTCTTGTCAAAGGGTGACAGAACCGTTGATCAAATGATTCAGTCAGCACGATCGGGAAAGCAAAACATTCTTGAGGGCAGCAAGGCGGCCACGACTTCCAAAGAGACCGAGATCAAGCTGACGAATGTTGGCCGAGCCAGCCTGGAAGAACTACTGGCCGACTACCGTGACTATCTGCGAGTCCGAGATCATCAGGTATGGGACAAGGATTCGAGAGAGGCCCGCTACGTTCGTGATCTGGGCCGCCGGACTCCGCAGACCTTTGAGTTATATCGGGAGTTTGTCGAAACTCGCCCGGCGGATGTGATCGCCAATATTGCAATCTGTCTGATTCACCAGACCAATTATTTGCTGGATCAGCAATTGAAGACGCTGGAGAAAGAATTCATCGAACAAGGCGGCCTGCGCGAGCGGATGACCAAAGCCCGGTTGAACTATCGCAATCAGCAACCCAAGGGATAAAGGCCATGGGAGGAATGAAGCCAGCATCCCATGCTTCCCCTCAATTCCCATTCTTCCCAGCCCAATTTCAATCCACAAACGAAAAAAGCCGCGAAATTCGCGGCTTTTTCCAGGATTCGTCATCGTGCCTTTAAGGCCAATGGGCGCTGAGGGACTCGAACCCCCGACCCCCTCGGTGTAAACGAGGTGCTCTAACCAACTGAGCTAAGCGCCCGGTGTCTGCTTTTCAGACAGCCGGAAGTATCGACGGTTCGGGGGACGTTTTCAAGTCAGCCTGAAAAGTCGTCCAGAATCGTGCCAGTTTTGGTGATACGGTGCCGTCAAAATCCGCCAAATACGCAGCGACTGCTCAATCGGGGCGGGTTTCTCGGCGTTTGCTCAATCGTTGAATTCTGACTGAGCGCAGACTGTGGTTGGCTGCAGCCGTGCCGAATTTACGGCGACCCTCGGACTGCTGACAGGCTGTTGAATCAGTGGCTTTTCACAACCCGACACGTCAGTGAGGGATCAAAATCGCCGCGTTTTCAAAAGCGATTCCTCGCTGACGCAAAGGGTTAAGATGAAATCCAACAGCGGCTAAGCCCAAAGTTGGTGGACGTTAGTTCGCTGTGAGGCTTGACTTCAGACCGGCTGGGAGTGTGCAATTTGTGGTGGAAGAATTCGCGGGACGCCGGTTCTTTGGTTAGTAGAGTTTCGACGGAGCCGACTTAAGTTCGCCGTCGCCTGCGGCTTGCCGTTAAACGAGTTTCAAAACAGACTGCTGGCAGCATTCGGTTTATGGTGCGGAGAATTTGACGTCATGCGAAAAATGATTGTGCTGCTGGGGATGCTGGTTGTTGGCTCGACGCACTCTGACTTAAGTCTGGCCGGGCCGCCGATTACGATTGAGACGATCCAGCGCGCGGAGCCGGTGAACTTTGCGAAGGAGATTCTGCCGATCCTGCAGAAGAACTGTCTGGCCTGCCACTCGGCCGGTGAGAGACAGGGCGGCTTGATTCTGGAGTCTGCTCAGGGAATTCTCAAAGGAGGCGACACGGGAGTTGCTGCAGTTCCGGGGAAAGGCGTCGAGAGTTTACTGCTGAAGGTCGCGGCGCATCAGGTTGAACCCGTGATGCCGCCGGAAGGAAATGATGTCGCAGCGAGCAATCTGACTCCGAAAGAACTTGGATTGCTCAAGCTCTGGATTGATCAGGGAGCGATTGGCTCTGGCGGAATCGATTCGTTGTCGCCAAAACAGATGAATCGCCTGCCGCGCAGATTGGTTGCGGTACAGAGCCTGGCGTTGACTCAGGATGGCCAGTACGTGGCGTTCAGTCGAGGCAACGAGATTCTGCTGCATCATGTTCCGACCGGTCAGTTGTTGACTCAACTGACGGACCCCGTGCTGGCAGATTCGTCCGGAGGAGCTCATCGGGATCTTGTGCAATCGTTGACTTTCAACGTTGACGGTGACTTGCTGGCGTCGGGCGGTTTTCGAGAAGTCAAGTTGTGGCGGCGACCAAAGGACGTGCAGAAGCTCAGCATCGCGGCTGGAGCTACCGCTTCGGTGATGGCGATCAGTCCGGATCGCAGTTTGATCGCTGCCAATGGACCGAACAACACGATTCAACTGCGACGCACGGTCGATGGAGCCGCCGGGCCGGTGATGAGTGGTCACACCGATGTCGTGACGTCGTTGCGGTTCACCGAGGATGGAAGCAAATTGATTTCAGGATCTCTGGATCAGTCGATTTGCGTCTGGAACGTTACTGACGGTGCGATGTTGGGCAAAATTGAAACGCCGACACCGATCAGTGTTGTTGAACTGGTCAGGATGGCAGAGGCCACAGAACAGAACCCCGCACCGCGGTTCTGGATCGTCTCGGGCGGCGGTGATAATGTGATGAGGGTTTGGGAAATGCCGGCCGCGACGCATCGCTCGCCGTCTTCCATCGCAAATCTGGAACGCACCATATCCAGTCGCGATACCCGTTTGCTGGCAATGCTGGACAATGTCGGGAACGTTCGCATCATTGCGGTGCAGCCGACACCGATGAATGTCGTCGAGAAAGACGTGGCCGCGTGGAAAGTTGAAGGAGGAATCTCCTCACTGGCGTTTGTCCGTCGCGCGGGGACGGCCGAGCCGAATGCGGACAACCTGAAAGACAGCTACAACGTGCTGATTGGAACTCCTGATGGTTTCGTGCAGTTATGGAGTTTGGCTGAGCAGAAGATGCTGAACGCGTGGAAGGCCGGTGGCTCGCCAATTCGATCCGTGTCCGGCAGCGTGGACGGGACCATGGCCGTTTCCGGTGCGGAGGACGGCTCGACGTACTTGTGGAAGATGAATCAGCCCGCCGCGGTGCCTTTGGAAACATCCGCGGGAGAAACTTTTGCGGTGACAATCACAAGTCCATCTCGAAAACAGATCGCCAGCACGGGACTGAAAGACGGTCAGCCTGCGATCGTGATTCGCAGCACGGAGACCAACAAGATTACTCACGTGTTAACCGGACATGCGGGCTCGATCTTGTCACTGGCCTTTTCAAACGATGATGCTCGACTTGTGTCGGGCGGAGATGACCGCACGCTGCGAATCTGGGACCTGCGGAACGCAGCGACGCCGGAACTGAAGAAGATCGAAGGGCTGGCGACCAATGTTACGGCAGTGGGAAGTAACGCTGATGGAAGTCAGATTCTGTCAGGCTTTGGGGATAACAGTCTTAAGCTGTTCAGCACAGCCGATGGAATGGTGTTGAAAGAGTTCGCTGGTCATTCGGCTGGCATTGTTGCGACGGGGTTCTGGAACAATCAGCCGTATTCGGTTAGTCTCGATTCCACCGTTCGTTTCTGGAATGCCGCGGATGGGGCACAAACTCGCGCATTTAATCTGCCAACTCCACCGACGGCTGTTAATGTGTCCAATGATGGGCAGCGGATGGCATTTGGTGCCGCGGATAATCAGGTGCGGATTTATCAGACCGACAATGGCGGAGTGTTGCAAACTCTGCAAGGTTTTGCGGCGGCGGCGACAGGGCTCAACTTCTCTGTGGATGCTCAATTGCTGTCGGTCGTTAATGCTGATGGCCGAGTCTCAATCTTCAATGCCGCGACGGGGCGGCTTCGAGAAGCCTTTGTTGACTCCAAAGTGAAGTCGGCTTTGTTCAATGCCAATGCGGCGAGCGTTTTCGTTGCCCGAGCGGTGGATGGAATGACTGTTGAGCCGATGCGATTCATGCAGCACCTCGACGGAAGCACGCAGCCGATTCGAGCAACGGCGTTTCATCCGAACAATCAAACGGTTTATGTGGCGGTCGCTGATGGCACTCTTCGAGGTCATTCTGTGCAAAATGGTCAGGCGACTTTTTCGACCAGTCACGGGGCGGCGATCAATGATCTGGCGATTTCCATGGACGGGCAGGTTCTGGCTACGGCCGGCGACAACAATGTGGTGAGGCTGTGGAACGCGTCCGGAGCGGCCGTCGCCCCGCAACAACTGGCCGGATTCAATGGGCCTGTTCGGCGAGTTGCCTTCTCTGCAGATGCCAGGCAGATTCTGGCCGTCGCCGATGGTAATAAGCCGACGGCTCAACTGCACGACTTGCCGACGGGAAACTTGTTGCAAAAATTCTCGGGTCATGTGGGAACTGCGGCAGGATGTGTGCTGTTTCCACCAGTGATGGATGCTGTTTCACAAGTCCCGGGAACGATGGCGCTGACGGCATCACCCGGCGGAATTTATCAGTGGAATGTCGCGCCATGGAAACAGATTGCAGGTCACAACGGAATCATCACTTCGCTGGTTCAAGTGCCGAAGACGGCTCGCCAGGTGTTCTCGGGAAGTCTCGACAACACGATTCGACGCTGGAACCTCGACAATGGTCAGGCCGTGCAGCAGTACAACCATGGTGGAGCGGTCCATGCGATCGCGGTGTCTCCGGAGGTCGATCGGATTGCTTCGGCCAGTGATAATCGCACGGCCAAGTTGTTCAACATCAACGGGCAACAGATCGCGGAACTCCGCAGTGATATCCGCCGAAAGATTGCTCTGACGCGAGCTCAACAGTTCGAAGCCGCCTCGAATACTCGTCTGAATGTCGCGAAGCAACAGGCTGATGTGGCGGAGAAAGATCTGCCAGTGAAGACGGCGGCGGAGAAAGCACTCGCCGACATGTTGGCGACAGCAACGGCCGACGTGCAGACGAAAAAGACGGCGATGGAAACAACGTTTAATGAGAAGACTGTGGCGGAGAAAGCTGCGATTGATGCATCCTCCGCCGCCAAGACCGCGATGACCGCAAAGACCATGGCTGAACAATCAGCGAAGGATGCTGCGGTGGCATTAACCGTGATTCAGGCGAGGCTGACACGGTTAACTCAGGCCTCGAACGCGGAGCCGTTGAATGAGAGTTTGAAACAAAAGGTCGGGGCAGCTCAGGCGGAAATGGAAGCGGCCACCACAAAGTCGACTCAAATGGCGGCGGCCGTGCAGGCCCCGACGGATGCAGCCACTCAGATGGCAACGCTGGCGAATGAAGCGGCAAAGAAACTGGAAACTGTCCAGAAACCTTACAACGACGCTGTCGCCGCATTGAAGACTGCCGAGGCTGCTCAGAAGCTGTTGTCGCAACAGCAGGCGTTGGCGGCGAAAGAACTGCAGGCGGCGACGGAGTTGGTTCCGATCCGAAAGGAAGCCGTGACTCGCGGGGAAGCGTTGCTGGCCGAAGCCAAAGTGGCTGTCGAAGCGGCGAATAAGTCGCTGCAGGAATCTGATCTGCCGCAGCGCAGCGTGGCGTTTTCTCCGGATGGCAGCGTGCTCGTGACGAGTGGTGACTTTGGAAGCGTGCACACGTGGGACGGCAAAACTGGTGGAGCCATCGGTTCATTCGCCGGGCACACGGGTCCGGTGAAGTCCGTGATGTTTCTGGATGACAAGACGCTGGCGTCGGCATCGGATGATCAGTCAATTCGAATCTGGGACGCAAATCCGGGCTGGATTCTGGAGCGGACGATTGGCAGTCAGGATGATTCAACCACGATTGCTCATCGAGTCACCGCGGTGGACTTTTCAGCGGACTCTTCGCAGTTACTGGTTGCTGGCGGAATCCCTTCTCGACGAGGTGAGCTGCAGGTCTTCAACACCGTGGACGGAAGTCGCACGTTCTCTTTGCCACAGGCGCATGATGATGTGGTGTATGCGGCCCGATTTTCTCCGGACGGCAAGCGTATTGCGTCGGGCGGTGCAGACAAGTATCTCCGAACATTTGATGTCGCCAGTAGCCAGCAGATTCGACGTTTCGAGGGGCATACCAGTTATGTGCTGGGCGTGGCGTGGAAGCGAGACGGGCAACTGCTGGCCTCCGCCGGTGCTGATAACACGGTTAAAGTCTGGAATGCCGAGACTGGTGATCAGCAACGAACAATCGAAACGTTCCGACGTCATGTGACCGCTGTGCAGTTCATCGGTGAGACCGACAACATTGTGACCTCATGCGGTGATAAGCAGATGCGGATTCACAACGCTGCAAACGGTGGCCAGGTGAGAATTTTCAATACTCCGACTTCCTGGCTGCATACCGTCTCGGCAACCCCTGACAATGCTGTCGCGGCGGCTGGCGAGGCTGGCGGAAACGTGTACTTGTGGAACGGAAACAACGGGCAGCAGCTTAGAGTGCTCGGGGTGCAGGCGGCAGAGAAATGAAGGCAATCTCTGGAGTGACACCAGACGCTATCGTGACGCGGCTGCTCGGTCGCCATATGTACGGGGCTCACAGAACTCTGTTGCCTGCAACGTGAACAATCAGAACTGAACGAAGCTCGGGATGTTTTCTGCGATTCGCTGCGGAGCCGCGGCGTGCCGACAGCCCCTCGTCAGGCGATTAGCCGACGCAGAGATGGTGCGTTGAACTCTTCCGCTTTGTAGTTTTGGGCAGGCGAGTTTTCAGTCGTCAGTGTTCTGTTTTCGGAAGAACACAGAAAACCGAGCCCGTATGCGGAAACAATCACGGGCACTTGGGGCTGAGATCAGCCTTGCAGTGGCTGATTTGGTTGTCACCCGGCATCCGCGAGCATGCGGTGATTCGATTGTGACGATGGGGCCGAACATCACGGAATCCGGAGTGCCCCATGATGGAATCGCAGCGGCGATTGTCACGAAGTCATCTCGAGACTGGCCGCTGCAGCGGTTCTTCAGGAGCAGTCAACTAAGTGCATGGAACCGGGCCTGTCAGCTCAACACTTCGTTTACAACTCGCGCCGGCAGTACTCCTGTGAGTCGAAAATCGAGACCCTGAGTTCGCACGGTCAGTCTTTCGTGGGAAATTCCCAGTTGATGCAACAGGGTGGCATGGATATCCCGCACAGGCACGGCCTGATCGACCGGGCCAAATCCGAACTCATCCGTTTCGCCAAATGAGACGCCCGGCTTGAAGCCACCGCCGGCAAACCACATCGTAAATGCATCGATGTGATGATTCCGGCCCGTGGATTCGCGGACTTCGCCCATTGGCGTTCGCCCAAACTCACCGCCCCAGATCACGATGGTATCTTCCAGCAGCCCGCGTTGCTCCAGATCGCGAATCAGCGCCATGCAGGGTTGATCAATGTCACGGCTTACCGACGGCAGGTGCTCTTCGAGATTTTCTGTGGGTCCGCCGTGATGATCCCAGTTCGTATGATAAAGCTGCACGAACCGTACGCCGCGTTCGGCCAGTCTGCGAGCCAGCAGACAATTACGGGCGAAGCTGGATTCCCCGGGATCTTTGATACCGTACAGATCCAGAGTCTCTTTGGTTTCCCCGGCCGTATCCATCAGTTCCGGCGCACTGGTCTGCATTCGATAGGCCATCTCATAGGCGTTGATCCGTGTCGCGATCTCGCCATCACCGGTCAGAGCCAGTCGCTGAGCGTTCAGTTCCCGAACCGCTCGGAAGACATCCTCCTGCTGCTCGGTCGTAACCAAGCTCGGTGTGGTCAGATTCAGAATCGGCTCCCCCTTGTTTCGCAACGGAACGCCCTGATAAGTCGTCGGCAGCATCCCGCTGCTCCACAACACAGAACCTCCGCGCGGTCCGCGAGGTCCGCTTTGCAGCACGACGAAGCCTGGCAGGTCTGTGCTTTCACTGCCCAGCCCATAAGTCAGCCATGAACCCAGACTGGGCCGACCGAATTGTCCGCTGCCCGTGTTCATGAACAGCTTCGCCGGGGCGTGATTGAACAGATCAGTTTTGCAGGTTTTGATAAACGTCAGCTTGTCCACAATGCTGGCCGTGTGAGGCAAGACATCACTGACCCATGCACCACAGTCACCATGCTGTCGGAACTGCCGACGAGTTCCCAGCAGATTGGTTCGATGGCTGCTGTTCATGAAGGCAAACCGTTTGCCTTCCAGAAAACTCTGAGGCATCGGTTCGCCACTCAGCTTATTCAGCATGGGCTTGTAATCGAACATATCCAGCTGCGAGGGCCCGCCCGCCATAAACAGAAAAATCACTCGCTTCGCCCGCGCTGGAAACGGTGGTGCCTTCGCAGCCATCGCTCCTGACTGTTGCTCCGTCGCCGCAGCGGTGGACGATCCAGCCATCAGACTGGCCAGGGCCATCGAACCAACGCCCATGCCGCATTCGCCGAAAAAATGACGGCGAGTTTGATTCTTCAGCTCATTCTCGGTCTGCATGATCTCACCCTCCCAGTCACTCGCGTGTTACCGTTTCGTCCAGATTCAGCAACACTCTTGCTGCACTCAGACTGTCCAGCGTCTTCAAAACAGCAACCTCTTCCAAAGACGGAAGTCGACTCGTGCAGCGTCGGAACGCAGTCTCAAGCCCATCCTGCTGAATGATCTTTGCCAGAGCTTCCGCAAACTCAACAAACGCTGTGTCATTCATCAAAGCTAAAGCCTGAAGCGGTGTATTGCTGCGAACGCGACGAGTACACGTGCTGTAGCCATCCGGCGCATCAAATACGCTCATAGAAGGAGGCGGCGTGGCACGATACACGAACGTATAAAATCCCCGCCGATAACGATCTTCGCCTGCACTGACTTTCCATTCCCGATTCGCCTGCCCCAGCGACATCACACCCTGAGGAATCGGCGGATACACGGGTGGACCACCCATCTTTCCGGACAGCAATCCGCTTGCGGATAAACTGACGTCACGAACAATCTCGGCGTCCAGTCGCAGCCGCCTCTGTCGCGCCAGCAGATAATTGTCCGGATCCTTTTCTGCAAGATCCGCACGCGCACGGGAACTCTGACGGTACGTTCCGGACATCACGATCTGCCGATGCAGTTGCTTCAGACTCCAGCCCTTCTCCATAAAGTCGACGGCCAGCCAGTCCAGCAGCTCGGGATGAGTCGGCATAGAGCCCTGCAGCCCGAAGTCGTTGTCTGTCTCCACAATTCCCCGACCGAAGTACTGCTGCCAAACTCGATTCACGATCACTCGGGCTGTCAGCGGATTCTCCGGAGACACGATCCAGCGAGCCAGATCAAGGCGATTGACAGAACCAGCGGACGCCTGCAGCGGAGGCAGGGCCGATGGAGTACCGCAGGAGACTTCGTCCGCTGGCCTCGTAAAGTCGCCCTGCGTAAAGACGGTCGATTTCCGGGGACTGGCCATTTCCTTCATCACCAAAGTCGTCACGCCCCCGGACAGTACACGCTCAATCTGCTGAGCTCGCGTAAAGGATTTCTGAAAAGCCTCATCCGAACCCCCCGGCCCCGCTGCGAACAAATTTCTGCTCTGAACGGCGTTTCGTTTTGACTTATCGGTCTCCAGAATCTTGACGACGTCTTTCGATAGTCCACGCCGCTGGTCGTCAGTGAGCCCACTTTCCCACATCGCAAGCGATTCTGAAGACGCAGTGACCTGCTCATCCATGATCTGTTCGAGACTCTTCTTTTCTTTCGTCAGCGCTGAGGCATCGATTCCGGAATCGTAAACCGTCAGCGTCGGCTCGTCCTGATTGTTGAAGAACGCAAAGAGCTGGTAGTACTCCTTCTGCAAAATCGGATCAAACTTGTGATCATGGCACTGAGCACATCCGATCGTGAGTCCCAGCCAGACCGTGCCCGTAGTGGCAACACGATCGAAGACGCTGTCGATTCGGAACTGCTCCGGATCAATACCGCCTTCCTGATTGATTTGAGTGTTGCGATGAAAGCCGGTCGCAATACGCTGATCATCGGTGGGTTCCGGCAACAGGTCGCCCGCCAGTTGTTCAATCGTAAACTGATCAAAAGGCATATCGCGATTCAGAGCATTCACAACCCAGTCACGGTACTTCCAGATCTGTCGCGGAGCATCGACCGAATAGCCATTGCTGTCCGCATAGCGCGCCTGATCCAGCCACCAGCGTCCCCAGCGTTCTCCGTGAGCCGGACTTCGCAGAAGCCGATCCACGACCTTTTCATAGGCCGCTTCGGCGTTCGATTCCGAATCCGTAAGAAACTCTTCGACTTCTGAAATCGACGGCGGAAGACCCGTCAGGTCCAGACTGACTCGCCGCAGCAGCGTGATCCGATCGGCCTCCGGCGATGGCTGAAGATTTTTCTCTGACAGCAGCGTCTGAATGAACAGATCAATCGAGGTCTCAACAGATTCCACACTCTGCTGAATGTCTGTTCGATTTGGAGGTGACGCAGGCAGGTCAGCCTTAACCGGCTTCAGAAAGGCCCAGTGCTTTTCGTATTCGGCTCCCTGCTCAATCCACGAAGACAGAATGCGAATCTGTTCCTTCGTCAGCCGTTTACCAGTTCCTTCGGGAGGCATCATTTCGCCATGATCCGATGACAGGATCCGACGTATGAGCTCACTTTCTTCAGGACTGCCGGGCTTAATCGCCACCATGCCCGATTCGAGCTTCGCAGCGGCACCTTCCGGAGTATCGAGCCTGAGCCCCGCTTCGCGAGTGGCATGGTCAAAACCGTGACAGGCGAAGCAGTTCTCCGAAAGAATGGGTCGCACATCCCGGTTGTACAAAATCTCTTCCGCGCAGACAGTTGGCCCGCATGTCAGAAAAATCAGAGCGGCCACCGCAGCAACTTGTGGTGGAGGGCAGAGCATCAGATCACTTCGCCACATGGAACAACCCCATGAACGGTAACAGGGTTAACAGGAACATCACCGACACGCACAATGCCGGAAATGAACCGAGCCGGAACATTATTCCGGCTCAAGCCTCCGACTGACAAACATCTGCGAGACAAACATCTGCAAGACAAACATCTGCGAGACAAACATCTGCAAGACATGAAAACGCCAAACTCAAATCTCACCGGCAGGAGATCCCGCGAATGAGATCCGGAAGCTACTTCAGCGGAATGTCACACACGTTATCACCGGCAACAATCGTAAACTCCAGCCCGCTTGTAGCAGTCTGAGTGTACTTCTTGTCGAAGGTCTGTACGGGAGCAGCCTCGTTGCTGACTCCGGCAAGCATTTCATCCGCGCTGAGCGATTCGACATCGACGGTGCCCGGCGGTTCCACCAGCACTTTATACGTACCAATCGGAAGTCCATCAAACACCTTTCCCTCCCGATGCCATTCAATGGAATACTTTCCATCTTCTTTGGTAAATCCGAAGCCAGCATAACCTGTGTCCATCTTCATAAAGATGACCTTGGTTCCGGTGGCAATCTTCTCTCCATTCAGCGTAATCGTTCCGCTGATTTTTCCGATCTCACCAAAATCAGTTCCTCCACAGCCGGGCAGCGACGTCAGCAAAAGCAGACACCCAACGAACGACACCATTCTGACAGACATTTCTTCCAATCCCGTATCGATAAATTGTTTTCAAGGCACTGAAAAGACCTGAACCACGAACGGAAACACGAGACGCGACACTCAAACTTTTTCAGTCCTGTATCGAGGGCTCGTGTTTTGTGGCCCAGCCTGCTTTCATCTGCACATCTTCAAAGAGCACTAGTACTCACCCATGACCCGACCGTCATCCCGTGTGGCGAGTTGCTTGAGCGTCTCAAGATGCATGTTGTTGGAGATGAATCGAACAGAACCATCGCTCAACAAGATCTGCACACCGCCTGTATGAAGTGAGCTCAGGGGATTGTTGGCTCCCTGGTTGCTTCCCATTCCCGGAAAAAGTTGATTCGCAAACGGTTCCTGATTTGGACTGTAGCGAATGGAAACCATATTGAAGCAGCGTTCATCGTTCTGGGCCGTATTGCCAGGATTCAAATTCGGCACCACGCCACGATTACGAGTTCCCATCAGCCACCCATGAACCGTGCCCGATGGTGCCGGCCACGAAAAGGTACCATCCAGTCGTCGGAGCCGCCCCGACATTTCTCCAAGCTGCATTGTGTTGCTGGATCCGTCCGTGCAGTCTCGAAGGTTCATTCCCTGATTGGCAATCATCATCCCGCCACCAGAGATCAGACCCAGAATTCCATCGTCGTAGACTCGAGTCTCTGTAAACGAAACGGGATCAATCGCTCCGGAAATTCCTGCGTAGTGGGCGAACGGATCACGACCGACAAAGGTCGGATCACTGATCGGACCCGCAGACGATGGGCAGCGAAAGAATGCCATCGGCCCCGCAGCAAGCACAACTGCCTGGTTGGCCGCACCCGCACTGCCGGCAACCTCATTGATATAGCCCGGCGAATTGCCGCTCAGCCGCAGCGACTGATACAGCGCGGCCTGCTCAACATACGGCAGCAACATGCAATAAAAGCTGGGGCCAAAGCTGGTGTTTCCCGTGCCCGATCGAGGCACTGAAGAATGCACAGCGCCCGGCGCGAACCGATTGAATACGTCATGATAATTGTGAAGCGCCAAACCGAGCTGCTTCAGATTATTCTTACACTGCGTCCGACGAGCCGCCTCGCGGGCCTGCTGGACCGCAGGTAACAGCAACGCGATCAGGATCGCAATGATCGCAATTACGACCAACAACTCAATGAGCGTGAACCCACGCGAGCGTTTTTTCATCATCTGGCTCCAAAAAATAAGCAAAATCACAAAGAGAAGGAGAATTCCGTACACTCTCTGGACTCTTCTCCTTCTCCAGTCAAAATTCCCCTGGGAATTTTTTAATCTTCCCACTGGAATCTTCATGATTTCTAAATGCCGGAGAACCCTGAACGCTTTGTGGCATTTCTCCGGGGAATTTTCGCTCGTCCGGGAGAGTATCTGGACATGTGCTTCCTGAACAAAGACGTGCGCCCAAGGGCAATCACTTTGCAGACAATGTGTCGTACCGGACGCTGCGGACGCTTTTGGCAGGCTGAGATCTTCAGCCAGAATGCCGAAACGCCTGCCGCGTTCCGCCAGAAAGTGCGTGCCATTGGCCAGGCATCCGACCGAATCCGTGAATGCCAGCCGACTAGTGATCCCCTGCGGTGTTTATCCCCGTTTCGAAACTCAGGAACGATTTCAAGATGGCCGATCCTGACAAAGAATTCGCGAGGCTTCTGACGATCCATGACCGCGAGCTGCGCCGTTACATTTCACTGTTTGTGTCGCGGCGGGACGACGTCGAAGAAGTCCTGCAGCAGACCGCGATCATGCTTTGGGAGAAATTTGCGGGGTACGATCCGCAGCGAGAGTTTCTTCCGTGGGCGATTCGGTTTGCCTACTTTGAAATACTCAACTTCCGCAAACAGATCGCTCGACGCCGCTTTCAGCACAGCGAAGAAACACTGCTCGCACTAGCCGAAACGCGGGATGATCTGGCCGAAGAGCTCAACCGCCGACGTCTGGCTCTGAAACATTGTCTCACAAAGCTGAATGCTCACGATCGTTCACTGTTGGAACGACGCTACAGCGATTCTTCCAGTGTTAAGTCGCTGGCCGAGGAGACCGGGCGAACCGTGAAAGCACTTTATCGTCGACTGGATCGGCTGCGACAACTGATTTATGAATGTGTGGACAGCAGGATCGCTTCTGACGCGACACTCGAGTAACTTGTGAAATGGAGCTGACTAATGCCTGAGCCATGGGTGCCGGATCCTGAAAGCGAGGATCTGATTCTGCGTCGCTTCGATGAACGACTGACAGAAGCTGAGTTTGCCGCCTTCGAACGGCGGCTGCGTTCTGACGCAGCGTTTCGACAGCATTATGTCCGAATGGCCGACCTTAATGCATGCCTCTACGATGAGCTCTCCGAAGTCCCCATGCGGCTCACGGCTGCGGAGGCCACGAGCCGAACCGCATGGACCTCTCGTACCATGATCTGGAGCTGTCTCGCCGCCACTGTGGCCGCGATCCTCGTAGCGATCTGGCCATCCGGAAGTCAGACAGATGTCGTTCCCGTCACAACTGCAGTCAACAGTGGTCCCTCGCCGAACGCTGCTCCATCGGGTGCTGATGAAGCGGGCACGCGTTTTCTTGCCGACGAAAGTGCAAATGCGCAGGATGCGGCTGTGCTGGTGATGACGGATGGGCAGACGGCAGGTCCTCTTGTGGCCGGGTTTCGCTTCAGACCAGGTATGCTGAAGCTGGACCGGGGATACATGCAGATTGAATTCATCAGCGGCGCTGTGGTCGGGCTGACGGGGCCAGCGGAGTTCCGAATAGAATCCAGCAGCGCGGCGACCATTTTCTCCGGTCAGGCGGCCGCAAATGTTCCCGAACGCGCGCGAGGATTTGTGCTGAATACGCCCAGCGCGGCGGTCGTCGATCTGGGCACTGAGTTCGCTGTGGAGATTGATAGTTCCGGCAATACAGAAGTGGAAGTGATCAGCGGGGAAGTGGAGCTCTCACTACTTGGCGATGACGGCAGCACGCTTCTCAGCGAACGTGTTAACGATCCCAGAGTCGTGCGTGTCGACAGGGATGAGCTGAAACTCACGGAGATGGGCCGGGTGTCCGAGCCAATGTCACAACTGCGTGCCATCCCGGAAACGCCTCTGACAGTATCAGACAAGTATGTTCAATCCGTCCTCGACTTTCGCCCACTCATTTATTGGCGTTTCGAACAATCAGACCAGAATCGAATTCGGAACGAAGTCAGCGATCAGTGGCATGCGATCGTGTATGCAGCCGAATCCGAACCTGAAGGGCTCCGCATTGCCGAGGGCTGCGCACGATTCCGCCGAACGACCGCTTCGCGATTCTTTCGCACCGAAGAAAGCCTTCCGAATCTCAACGCCGGCGACTATTCCATCGAGCTGTGGATTCGACCGGATGACCTGTCACATTCCACGTGCCTGGGGATCTTTCCGGAAAGTGAACCGGACGCTCGCACTCATCTGAATGTGATCGAAATCGCCACAGAGACATTTCTGATCCATGAGCCAGGGGCCATCAGGTTTCTTCACCGGAATCCTCCGGAACAACAATGGAAGCTGGGAACCAATGCGTTCTCGAAAGGCATTTGCACGCCCCATCAGTGGCAGCATATTGTCGCCGTGAAACAGTCTGCCAGCATGGCCCTGTACTACAACGGCCAACTGGCCAGACGTGTGGATCTCAGCGATGCGAATGGCCCCGGTTCTTATCGGCTTCTGGCTGGTCAGCTCAATCCAGCGTCCAACTGGCGACAGTACTCCGGTGCGATGGACGAAGTGGCCCTTTACCCGATGAGTCTCACGGAAGAACAAGTGGCGCTTCACTATCGACTTGTCGTTGAGAAGTAATCCCGCATCTCCCAATCAAAGCACAGAGTGTTGTTAGAAGGCCGAAAAGGCCGTTCCGGAAAGCACTGATAGGATCCGACTTTGTAATGCTTCAACGTGGAGGAGGTTAAGTAGTTTTTTTCGGCTCATGGCACCGTTCGCCGGGCCGCGGCAAGCGACATTGATTTCAAAGAACGCGAGATCCCCGAGTCCGCGTGGAACGGATTGTCATCCCACGAACTCCCAAACGCGTCACCACTTTACAATTCCTCGCATGACTTTGAGGCCGCCCAAAAGCGTTGAACCTCCATATTCCCCGGCCAAACGCAGGAGGGTTTTATGAAACCCGCAATTCGGAAATGTGGATTCGACCTTGGCGATGGCCGATCCTGGTATTCCCTTGCGGCACCAACCTTGCGTTGCGTCTATCCAGTCGGCTTTGCGGCATGCCTCGATGACCTCCGCATGCATTCCTTTGTACTTGAACAGCTTGTGGTGCCAATGGATCGCGCCACGCAGGGCGTCAGGATCCAAGCCCCAGCCGTATTTTTCATTGTCCCGGAGAGCGACAGCTTCTGAGGGCTCCAGATAAGCCAATTCCTTATCTGTCCAAAGTCCGATGTCGTGGTAAACGAACGCGGTTTCCACAATCTGCTCGTATTCAGCTGCGTTGCCCAGAAAGTGCATCGCGTATGTGACGCAACGGTACACATGGTTTCGATAGCCATCAAAGTCATGGCCAATCAGAGTCCGGTACGGTGCGAACAACTCTTCAACACGGGGACGCTCAATCTTGATGGTGATATCAAACACGGTAAACCTGCTTTGTGGGCCAAAAAATCAGCTCTACTTGCGACTGGGATAACAGCGGCCTTCACCGGGCTGCGGCGAATGATTTGGTGAAGTGTAAACAATGCAGCTCGGGTGCATTTTATCGTAAGTTGGCTTCCCGAATTCTACTACGAATCTTCTCCAGGTGTTGAGCCGTACCAGCATTGTGCGGAATCTGGAAAGCCTTGTCTAATAATGAACTGGCCCGATCAAGGTCTTTGGACAGTGAAACAATTTCAGCCAAAGCAGCCGTAGCAACGCACCGATCATTCGAGGTACGTAGCTTCCCATCAACCGCTAGTTGCAGTTCACGTTCAGCAACTGAGAGGTCCACCGGCTCTAAGGTAGCAAGAGCTCCGCGCAACCAGTGGAAATAGGCCCTGGACTGAGCGCTCAGAAGATTTGGGTACCTTATCGACTCCACGAGTTTACGTGCAGTATCGAACTGGCCTCGCTGAAGAGCAAGGAAAGCGGGCCGGATGGGGCCGTAGCGAAAGTGCCCGAAGATGAGCAACGCTGCGCCGGTGAATGGAAGATAGGCAGAACGATCGCCACGGTTCAGCTCCACGCAACCAGATATGACTGGCGCGAGTGTTTGTCCAAGTTAAAACTGGATGTTCGCCAGCTCCGGTGCAATGCATTTATATTCGATTATCGGTGCCGGCGAAGCGTCTGAGTGCGAATGCAGACTTCCGCGTTTCACTCGACAGTGCGTTGTTTCGAGTGTCTTCCAATCAACGTAAGCTTGATTCGTGAAAATGCCGCCGTCTAGCCAGAAAACGTGTCGTCGCTATCGTCTCCTCGAGCCTTTACCGCCTTGCGTTGACGGAGAACCGAACGGACAACAGCCCAGGAAATACTGATGAACATGACTAAAGCAATGGCGAGCCCCAGATGATTCACGGACACATTGAAATCAGGGAATCCGAACAGGGCATGACTGATTGCCATACCAACACCGACATAGAAGAGAATCCACAATCTATTTCCAAACGCAATGGCGCTGTCCAGGTCGCGAGCTAACAGCTTCACTTCTCGAATTGCGTTATCGTTCATTGCGGGGAGTCCAGCTTCAGGGTTCAGCGTACTGACACTGGAGTATAGCGTTTGCAATCACCGGTCACCAACGCCCGGGCGTTGGTAGTCCGCCGTTGGTGCTCTGGTTGACCGAGGACTTCGGCGTCGTTGCACGCAACGGGGCTGCTGAACGACGAACCACCAATCGAAGCTTGCGTCCGGCCTGCCGAGACGGCGATGCTCGATTTGGATTGTCTTCGTATTCCGCTGCTCAGCCGAGTTGAAAGGCACCTGAATCGCAGTTTTCTTGTGACCAGACAAGATGCTGCTTTTGGAAGTCTGTGTCTCCATGGTTCTCGATTTCCTCGCCCGAGCAATCAAGAGCCTATTGCTTGCGACGAAGGAAGAACATGACGCCGCCGCCCAGCACGAATGCAGTGGCGCCATAGGCCGCCCATTTTGGCTGCCCGGTCATGAAACTACCGGGTAGAAAGTTAATACCCTGAAAGAACCAGATGGTTCCGAGCACCATCAGGATGACGGCCATGACACTTAAGAAATCGCGCACTGTGTACTCCGGCAGCGGACCAGCGATGGATGATAACGGGGCCAGCCATTTATAACGGGATAACGGGGCCAGCCATCTATTGTTTATATTTCAGGCGAGCTAAGGGCATATTGACGGGATTTTCATTTCAGTGATGTGGCGGAAAACGCTCGGCGGGCGGAGGTGATGCTGATGGCTCGGTTGTGGCCTCTGGCTTCGGCGGATGCTTCCATTGATTTCGGGCGACCTACGCTCGAACGGAACC
>JAPLOA010000071.1 GCA_026400835.1 Planctomycetales bacterium
AATGACAAATGACAAATGACAAATGACAAATGACAAATGACAAATGACAAATGACAAATGACAAATGACAAATGACAGCGGCTTCGCCGCTAGACGGTATCCATAAAAGTCTGTTCAGTGCGATTGAAGATGATGACGCCGAAGATCAGAGTGAGGAGAGTAAAGACTGATGCATAGGCGAGGCCTGCAATAGATGCCTGACCAGAACCAAGGAAGCCATATTTAAACGCTTCAATGATGTGCGAAATAGGGTTCCACCAGAGCACTCGCTGATATTTTTCACTGAGAGTGCTCATCGGATAAATAATGGGCGTCGCATACATCGCCAATTGAACACCAAATCCTATGAGAAACGTGAGATCTCGATACTTGGTGGTCAGCGAACTGAAGATGATCCCAAATCCCAGACCAAGGCCGGCCATGAGAAGTAAACAGTAGACGGTTGACAGTATCCAGAAATTGGGGTGAATTGAGTCCGAGGTTGCCAGATACCAGACCCACATGATCAGGAACAGTCCGAACTGAATGAAGAACTTTATCACGTTACTGATGACCACGGACAGCGGCACAATGAGTCTCGGAAAATACACCTTGCCGAAGATGTTGGCATTGCTGACAAAGGTTGTGGAGGTCTTGTTGAAAGACTCCGCAAAGTAATTCCAGAGCGTGATACCCGACAGATAAAACAATGGGGCCGGAATGCCATCTGTGCTGATTTTTGCTATGTTTCCAAAGACAATCACATAGGTCAGCATCGTCATGATGGGCTGCACGAAGAACCAGATTGGCCCCAGAATCGTCTGCTGATAAACCGTCACGATATCTCGCTTGACGAACATGTACAGCAGATCGCGGTAGTCCCAAATCTCCTTCAGGTTCACGTCCAGCAAATGCCGCTTGGGACGGATGATCAGGTCCCAGTCACTGTCGGAGACAGACGACGAGTTTAGGGCGGTGGGAGAAGAGTCAGTTGTCATTGGGCAGTTGTCATTGGGCAGTTTTCAGGAGTCAGGGGTCAGGGGTCAGAGCGTGGGTCAGCCAGCAATTGCGAAAGTGGCGGCGGGTTTCGAGATGGAGTGAGATGGCTCGGTCAATGGTTTCTGACGCGTTCTCCTGAGTACAGGGAACGAGCACCTGGCATTGCAGCGCTCGATCATGGCTGCCGCTCAGATTCTCAAATGAAATGGTTGGGTCTACACGTTCCTGTATCCGGCCGGCGATTCCCGGATTTCGATTTTTCACATTAAGATTGCTGACATTTACTGCCGGTGGCTGTCCCCACTGACCGTCTTCAAAGAAGACAGAGAAAACAAGAACTGCAAGCTGCTGCTGACTATCCTTCAAAGTCGCGACCACATACTGACCACCGTCATCGGAATCCTGATAAATTTCTCTCTGTTCAATTGTTCTGTTCTGATTTCGGTAACAGTAAGTCAGCTCGTGCCACTGATCTTCTCCCAATTGGTCGAATGACACCACTGCGACCAAATCATGGGTACGATATGTCCACTGATGAACCCACCAGTAGATCCCGTCAGGGATCGCCTCAGCTGGCATAGCAGGGCGAAATTCAGCCCGCTTCCACTCCTGAATTTGCTCTGGCAGATCATTCTGCGAAAGAACAACGTCGCCACGGGCCGGGCCGGGCTTCTTACGATGTTCGGGCTTGCCACCCAGCCACTGAAGCACACCGACGCCCAAAACAGCGGCAAGAAGCCAAAGCCACACCTTGGGTTGTCTGCTTGACCGCTCAGAATTGCTCATCTCAGCGCGCACTTCGTCCCTGTGGGTGACAGCGTATCCTGAAAGCACCTACAAAGTCTGAATTGAACAGAGCGAGTGTCAAATCGATGTTAAGCCAATTGAACGATCGGGGTATCACTCCTGAGCGTAGTTCCTTGATGTCGCAGAAAGACATCGGCGTTTACCTGCAAGCAACCAAAATCGTGATCTCGATGCAACCATTCAGCCTGTAGCAATTAGACTGCCGAAGCCAGGCAATTTCCAAGAAATGATAGCAGCCCATCGTCCGTCGTGAAAATTCCCGGGATTGCTTCCAGTTAGCTCGAATTTACCGGATAGGAATGGGCACAGACTGATGTTTGATTCTGGTTTTCCCGAGCTTCGCTTGACGGCGAGCCGCAGGCGATGCCTATACAAGCGAGCAGTCGTATCCCCATGGGTGGTCAACGAATCGACCCCATTGCTGCATGCAGATCCGCATCAACCATCAGATGGACCAATTCGTCAAACCTCACGGAGGGCTGCCACCCCAAACAGGATTTTGCTTTGGACGGATTGCCAAGCAATTCCTCAGCGTCAGCAGGTCTCATAAATCGCTTGTCAATTTTCACGTGTTCCTGCCAGTTCAGGCCGACGTGAGAAAATGCGATCTGCAACAGTTCGCGGATCGTGTGCGATTCGCCGGTGGCCAGCACATAATCGTCCGCCTTGTCCTGCTGCAGCATCAGCCACATCGCGTGGACAAAATCTTTGGCATAACCCCAGTCGCGGGCAGAGTCGAGATCTCCGAGGCTGACCGACTTCTGCAAGCCGGCCTTAATCCGGGCAGCGGCCAGCGTTACTTTGCGAGTCACGAAGTTCTCACCTCGCCGAGGACTTTCATGGTTGTAACAAATTGCGTTGCAGAAAAAGAGCCCGTGTGCTTCGCGATAAATCTTTGTCATCTGCGTGGCGAATGCCTTGGCACAGCCGTACGGTGAATTCGGATTGATAGGCGTTGATTCATCCTGAGGACTCACCGTTGGCGTTCCGAAGATTTCGCGACTGCTGGCATGCAAAAACTTTGGGGGACTCGGGAGATCTCGCAGGATTTCCATAATCCTGAGACTGCCCATCGCGGTCAGATCACACGTGCTTTCGGGGATCTCAAAACTGAGGCCCACATGAGACTGCCCGGCGAGGTGATAGAACTCCGTGGGCCGCACTTTGTTGATGATGCGGCGAATCGTGGTCGTGTCGGAGAGATCTGCATAGTGCAGGAACAGCTTCTTCTCATAGACGTTATCGTCGCCATAAAACGACTGCAGACGAGATCGTTCCAGCGTACTGCTGCGGCGGACGATGCCATGAACTTCGTAGCCTTTTTCGAGCAGAAGTTCGGTCAGGTAGGAACCGTCCTGACCTGTGATTCCGGTGATGAGAGAACGCATAGGGGGTGCTTGGTTCTTCGTTCTTGGTGCTTTGTTGAATCGCGGGTGCTTGGTTCTTGGTTCTTGGTGCTTGGTTGAATCGCGGGTTCTTGGTGCGTGGTTGAAGAAGCAGGTGCGTGGTTGAAAAAGCAGGTTCCTGGTGCTTGGTTGAATCGCGGGTTACAAACGCCGGTTAAATCGCAGGGTGCAAACGCAGGTGCTTAGTGCGTAGTTCCTGGTGCTTGGTTGAACAAGGAACCAAGAACCTGTTTTTTGACCCAGAACCTGCGACTCAACCAAGCACAAAGCACCAAGAACTGTGTGTTATCCTTCGGGGTCGTCGATGAGTTGTTGGAGACGTTCCGCGTGAAGTGGTGGGAGTTGAGGCATCCAGGTTGAGTCGATGAGACCGACGCTGAGCATGTCGCGGATGTGTGTCCGGTCTTTGTCGCGAAACGAATTCAGTTTCATTGTCAACAGGGCCAGCAGGTTGACCACGTCGTAATCGTCGGCCGATTCAATTTCTGTCACGTCGGCTGACGCAACGACATATTCGGGACGGACTTTCTCCGCAGCATACAAAAGATGCACGCCATCGCGAGGACTTCCGTCTGGACCATCGATGAAGCAGTCGACTCCCATCAGTTCATGGTGAATAAAGCCGACCGCTTCAAGGGCCAACCTCACTCGATCAAAATCCGATCGACGCACGAGGATATTCACATCTCTCGTATTTCGCACTGCCGCGCGGTCCACTCGGGCGACCCATGCGGCAACGGCATTGCCACCTGCAACCGCATAAGGAATCTGCGCGGCTTTCAGAGCCGCTGTGGCGCGTAAAGCGCGTTCACGAACTGCTTCCACGGCGTCGATCATCCCTTGCCATGAAAATGGTTTGAGTTCAACTGCCATTGAATAAATCGCTGGGGGTTATTGAAAAAGCAGGTGCCTGGTTAATCGCAGGTTGAAAAAGCAGGTGCTTGGTTGAGTCGCAGGTTGAAAAAGCAGGTGCTTAGTTGAGTCGCAGGTTGAAAAAGCAGGTGCTTAGTGCTTGGTGCTTCGTTCAAACCAAGAACCAAGAACCAAGAACCAAGAACCAAAAATTAGGAACCGTTTTTTGTTAAGTAGCGGATGAAGCCGCCTATTCGCTGATGAGTTACGGTGGCTTGGTCGTAAATCCGGTCGAATTGTTCTTTACTGATATACTCCTGGTCGAGTGCTGCGTAGAGCTGACTTTTGACTTCGGTGCAGGAACGTTGCGCATAACGCAGAAACCTGACAAATTCAGGGTTACTTCCCCCGTCAAATCCTTCGGCGATGTTGTGCATTGCCGAACCAGCCGCTCGCTGAATCTGATCCTTCAGCCCATAGTCCTTACTGAACTCCGCCTGCTTCGTGGCCGAATAAACCATTCGAGTTAACTCGCGGGCCAACTTCCAGCCTTCGATGTCCTCGAAGCGTTCGATCTTCATGCTTCATCTTTGATCAAATCTGGCCATCGCCCAATGATCGCATTGACGGCTTTTCGTTTCTGATTGTGAGGCACCATGATACCCACATCCTGGGTCGCTCGTGGCATGGGCAGATAGCCCACATAACCGTGCAGGCCCATCAGACACCAGTTCTCAACGCCAGCGGCTCGAAGACAGCTCATCACTTCTGCAGGCTTGATGTCCATCGACTGAGGCCTCCATGTGGTGCGATAGTCTGTGGTCAGGCGCGTGCTGACGCGCAGTCCGTACTCGTGTCCACAAGGACTTGTCGGATCGCCCGCATCTAATGCTCGTAAATCCACCCGCGACATCGCCGCATTGCGGGCAGCGAGGTATTCGGGGCTGTTGGTGTCCGTAGGGAGCATAGGTTAAATCGCCGGGAAACGCCGGCTGAGTCGCAGGTGCTTAGTGCTTAGTTCGAACGAAGCACCAAGAACCAAGAACCTGCGATTTAACAAAAAGCTGCGTTTCCGATCTGAGGATAAATCGGCCTACAGTTTGGCGAGAACAGCTTCCTGTTTGGCCAACTCGAGGTCATGGTCGACCATCAGTTTGGCCAGTTGTGCCAGAGTCGTGGAGGCTGTCCAGCCCAGCTTTTCCGTGGCCTTGGTGCAGTCACCGAGAAGCAGATCCACTTCGGCCGGCCGGAAATAGCGTGGGTCGATTTCGATGTATTTCTTTGGATCAAGCTCGAGCTGAGCAAAGACTAAATCTGCAAACTCCTGAACCGTCTGAGTCTTCCCGGTCGCCAGTACGAAATCGTCCGGCTCGGAATGCTGCAGCATCATCCACATGCCTTCGACATAGTCCTTAGCGTAACCCCAGTCGCGTTTGGCTTCCAGATTTCCGAGGTAAAGCTTTTCCTGCAACCCCATCTTAATTCGAGTGGCCGCACGGGTAATCTTGCGAGTGACGAACGTCTCACCACGTCGCGGACTTTCGTGATTGAAGAGAATACCGTTGACCGCAAACATGTCGTACGACTTGCGATAATTCACGGTCTGATGGAAGGCAAAAACCTTGGCACAACCATAAGGACTCTGAGGCTGAAACGGTGTCTTCTCCGTCTGCGGCGTCTCGAGCACTTCGCCATACATTTCGCTCGATGAGGCCTGATAAACCTTCACCAGCTTTTTCTTATTCAACTGACGAGCCGCTTCCAGCACGTTCAGAGCACCACCGCCGGTCGCATGCAGCGTGTAGACAGGCTGATCAAAGGACACACGAACATGGCTCTGAGCCCCGAGGTTGTAGATCTCATCCGGCTCGATATCCAGAATCAGATTGGTCAGACTTTGCCCATCCGTCAGATCGCCATAGTGCAATGAAAGCCGCAGGCCACTCTGGTGAGGATCCTGATAGATATGGTTAATTCGACCTGTCGTGAATGTGCTGGCTCGTCGAACCAATCCATGGACGTTGTAGCCTTTCTCAAGGAGCAATTCCGCAAGATAAGAGCCGTCCTGACCTGTGATTCCAGTGATAAGAGCAGTTTTTGACATGGGAGAGATTATGGTTCGGGATGTTGAGTGAAGAAAAGAAAGCAGTCGAACTGCTGAAGATATTGAACAATACCTGGCCGTACGCGCGAAAGAAAAAACTTACGCGGAACGCAACTGCTGGGAGCTGGTTGCTTTCAGAAAGTCCTGATAGGCGTCGGCCAGACCAGTCTTCAACGAAATCTGCGGAGCCCAGCCCGTTGATTTGATTAAGCTGATATCGCTGAGCTTACGTGGAGTTCCGTCCGGCTTGGAAAGATCGTTTTCAATTCGTCCGGTGTAACCGATGACTTCAGCAACCAGCTCCGCAACGCCTCGAATGGTGATTTCCTGGCCGCTGCCGATGTTGACCAGATCAGGAGGCTCAGCAAGTTCCAGCAAGTGAAGAATTCCCGCCGCCAGATCATCGACATGCAGGAATTCTCGCAACGGAGTTCCGGAGCCCCAAATTTTGACGCAGGGAACATCGGCGACCTTCGCTTCATGAAAGCGACGAATCAAAGCCGGAAGCACATGACTGTTGTCCGGATGATAGTTATCCCCCGGCCCGTAAAGATTGGTCGGCATGGCAGAATGGTACAACACGCCGTACTGGCGACGATAATACTGGCACAACTTCAGCCCGGCGATCTTGGCAATCGCATACGCTTCATTCGTTTGTTCCAGAGGGGATGTCAGCAGACTGTCTTCGGCAATAGGCTGCGGCGCGAGTCGCGGATAAATGCAGGTACTGCCAAGAAACAGAAATCTCTGAGTTCCTGTCTGCCACGCGGAATGGACGGCATTAGAAGCCATCGCGAGGTTCTGATAGAGGAACTCGGCGGGATAAGTACTGTTGGCATGAATCCCGCCCACTTTCGCCGCCGCAAACACAACGACATCCGGCCGATTGGCCGAAAACCATTGATGGACCGACGCCTGGCAAGTCAAATCCAATTCAGATCGCGAAGCCAGCAACAGATTATTGAACCCTCGCTGTTGAAGTCGGCGCACAACAGCGGCACCCACCATACCGCGATGACCGGCCACAAAGATTCTGGAAGTTGACGAAACAGTCATTAAGCCCGCACTTGACTCAAAAGAATCCCTCGGAAACCGAAGCCTGCCAATCACTGACAATACAAAAAGGGACTAACGTTCTTCGACAGTCTGATCCGGGCAGTACACCCACCCAGATTGGTTGGTCGCGACCTTCACCCAACAACCCAGAAATTCCATAAACTGCGATTTGGGGGCCGGAGTATACAAATTGAGGCAATCCGACAAATAGCGTTAATTGCGGATAAGAGCAGTTTTCAGGACGGCACAGAATTTTTCGGCCGACTTCTCTCGCGTGAATTCCGAAAGAGCCAGTTTTCGAGCATTTTTGCCCATGTCGCTGATTCCGGAGGCATTATTTGCAGCCCTGCGAATCCCGTCAGCAATGGCTTTTGGCGAACCAGGGGCGACGGTGATTCCCACCTGATATTCGTTCGTCAGCCTTGCCAGTTCACTGTCTGCCGGCGCATTTGTCAGGTAGGGCCGGCCGGCTGCCAGGATCCCGTACAACTTGCTGGGCATAAGACATTGGCTGAGTTCGCGAGTGAGAGGTACAAGGTGCAGGTCGGCCGCATTTAGACTCTGAGCGAGTTCTGATTTGGGCTGGTAGTCAAAGAATCGCACGTTGGTCAGATTCTTCTGACGAACAAGATTGACAAGACTTTCTCGCTGCGACCCTTGTCCGACAAACACAAAGACGACGCGAGGCAGGTCGTGCAGCAGTTCTGCTGCGAGCACGAATTCTTCAAGCCTCTGAGTCAGCCCAAGATTGCCGGAATACATCACAACAAACTTCTCTTCGAGCCCGTTGCTGATGCGAAAGCGGCTGTGTTCAAGCGGCCTGACCAATTCAGGATCAGCCCAGTTCGGCACAATATCGACTTTGTCACCATCAACGCCGCCTGAAATAAGCAGACGCTTCATGTCCTCGCTGAGAACAACCATTCGGTCACACGAACGATAAACTGAGAACAGTGATTTCCGCAGCCGCCGAATCATCCAGTTGTCCGGAACCTTCCCCAGAGCAACGGCGACATCGGGATAGATGTCCTGCAGATACCCCACCATCCTGCATCCGGTTCGCCTCTGTAACCGCAGCGCTTCAAATGGCAGAAGAAACGGGTCTGTCTCAAACACAACAACATCAGGAGCTTCACAGGATCGCAGGAACCGACGAGTGGCTCTCACAAACGAAACATAATTCAGTGCCTTCAACAGCATGCGACTCTTGGGGAACTGCGCATGAGCAATGCGGTGTATTCGGACACCCTTGCGAACAGGTTCTTCCTGCCAGGAAGCTCCACCCGTTGTATCCCGAATCTGATTGGGCTGACCGGCAACAACACTGACGTCGAACGATAACTGCAGGGACTCGCAGAGTTCCGTCAGTAACTGACCGGTCGCCTCCACGTCCGGCCAGTAAGATCGATTCAGGAAAAGAACTTTGGGGCGGCTATCCATCAATCTGCAGCTTATGACGCAGTTGAAACATCATTTTCAGAGAGAGAGCCAGCATGAGATCTCTAAGGCCAAGAATGCACTTCGTGCCTCTGGGTGACATCACTGAAACGCCACACATCAGCGACACAAGCTCTATTGGCCCACGCCAAATTCTTCACTTCAGCACAGGGCTCAAACAAGCAGATCCCGCGCCAATTCAAGCGAGGGATCATTGCGTTTTGGGAAAAACATGGTCAGAAAGAGTATTACAAAGCAAACAGGAACAGACTGCAGAATTCAATGATTTATCACAACCCGACGCGTCAGCGAGGGATTTACGCAAACACTGCCTAAAACGCAAAAACACAATCCCTCGCTCACGCAGCGGGTTGGGATAGTACGCAGAACGTACAACTTCAAAACGGGTCAGTGAGGGGTTTACGGCAACACCTGTAAAACGCTGCAGCTCAAGCCATCACTTACGTTTCGGGTTGTGGATTTGGGGAACTTACTTTGGGACTGGTCGCCAGTTCCGGCCACCCGCATCCACAACGGGAAGCTCCCTGATTACTTACTCACAATGAAGGAACTCAAGACACCGAGGAATCACTAAGATTCTCTGATGCGGAACTCGCAAGGTCACCGGCATGGTCGTCGGCGTAATACTCTCGTCCATCTTTACTGCCATAGTTACCATGACCATATTTATAATTATAGTTCTTGTAGTAGTATTGATAGTCCGAGTAACGGTAGTTTCCGTAGCCATAGGCATCTCGCTCTTCGACGCCGTTAACCACAATCCCCACAAGAGTCGCCCCAACATCTCGCAATTGTTCAATCGTACGTCGACCGAGGTCGCGAGTATGGCGACTGAGCCTCATGCAGACAATTACACCGTCAACACGGGCTGCCACGCCACAAGGATCCGTCACCGCCAGAACTGGCGGAGTATCCACAATCACGTATTCGTACTGCTCACGCATTACTTGGAGGAGTTGCTCAAACTGAGGACGGGCCAAAAGTTCCGCAGGATCTTTGGGACGCTTGCCACAAGGCAGAACATAGAACTCGGGAAGGGTTGTTGGCTGCACTGCATCTGACAGTTCAGAATCACCTCGAAGCACATCAACAAGACCGACTGCATTTGACACACCCGTAAGCTTATGCACCTTCGGACGACGAAGATCGGCCTCAACGAGAATCGTTCGCTTGCCGGACTGTGCCAGGGAAATCGCCAGATTGAGCGATAAGGTCGACTTGCCATCACCAGCAGCTGGGCTGGTCACAGACAACACCCGGTGGGAGACCCCCCAAGCACTATAACATAATGCGGTTCGCACTGCGCGAAACGCCTCTGCAGGTCGCGACCGAGGAAGATGAATAGAGATTGCGGTCTTATCAAATGGACTCTCCGCTGAGATAGATTTCATCCGGTTCTCAGTGATAAATGGCACGTGGCCAACGATCGGAACGCCAAACTCCCGAATCATCTCTTCTGGTTTTCGGAAGCTTCGATCGGCCACCTCCACCAGGTAGCCAAGAATCAGTCCAACGAATGCCCCAAGAAAACCACCCATACCAATGAACTGCGTAATAACAGGGTAAACTAAAACGCCATGCCGAGCAGAGGACAGTACCTGTGCCGTCACTCCGCCCATGCCAGCATTGACCTGCACTTCACTGATCTGCATGGTGGTTTCATTGAAGAGCTTGGAAAGTCGTTCCATCTCGTTTTTCCGATTGGAGTCTTCGATCTCCTCCTGCATCAATTCGCGAGCTTTCACGTCCTCCTGTTCTGCCATTAACTGCAAATCGCGCAACTGGCGATCGAGAACCAAAAGCTCCTCTCTGAGCGACTGCAGATAAACTGAAAGAAAATCAACTGGAGCCTCCTCACCATCTTTTTGCACGCCAGAGTCAAGTCCGGCAAGCTTCTGAAGGTGCTCCCGTGTCATTTCGATTTGAAGCCGAATAGTCTTGAGTCGCGGATGATCGGCCCCCAATTCCAACTCCAGAAGAGCAGCCTTTTCGATCAGCGGATACAAAGCCTCGGCGATATTACGAGGTGAAGAAGAAGCCTCCGCAACCGTTTGACCAGACACAGCATCAGCAGCAATCCCCTTCCCCACCATCAGCATGATCGCCTCACGCGCCCCACCACGACTCACCGCCTCCTCCAACTGGCTCAACTGAGCTTTCAGCTCAGTTTTCTTCAACTCCAACACAGAAACCTGTTGCTCGGCTGATTTCGCTCGCGTCCGAAAAGGGTTATCACCATCAGTATTCAGGTTGGAAGTTTCGCGAAACTTTGCATAGTCCTGCTCCGCCTGGTTCAACTTTTCAAGAAACTCCTTTCGGGCCTTCGTCAGCAACTCTTTCAGCTCCTCTGACGCATCACGGTAATTGCCCCTCTGCGCTGCAACATACTCCTCTGACACCGCCTGAACTATCTGACGCATATCCCCGGGATCACCACCTGTGGCAGAGAGGTCCAGCACATTCGCAGAGAGACTTCTGGTTGAAATAATACCGGCCAACAGAGCGACGGCATCTTCTTCCGACAGACCGCGAAGGGTGGCAAGTTCACCCAGCCGATGATTCTGATAGGCAGCCGTCAAGGTCTTGGGACTCTTGATCACATAGTCCGAATCGGAAAGATCCTTCTCCGCCAACATAGACTTCAAACGCGGATCAGAGTTCCTGTGAATCACCTGCACCCAGGCATTCGATCGATATTGGGGAATCTGCCGCTGGAACATCATGTAGCCCACGCCTACACCTAATATTCCAAGCATAATGACGAACGACTTGCGACGTCGCAGAAAGCCCATCAGGTCCAAACCCTCTGACTGGTCTTCAACAGGGGCTGGCTGAACAAGCTGGTTTTCATAGGGCATGCTGGGCACAGTCACAAACTCCTCGCGTTTTCATGGGCCGTCGACGCTGGGTTCCTCGCTGAACCGCAACGCTTGCGTCTACTTTGATATTGTGCGACGTTTTCAGTCAGTAATCCACAACAGAGTCGATATTTCAGGAACTCCAGGAGCATCCCCTGCCACCGGAAAAACCTGGGGGATATGGAGAAGCCTGATGCACAAATTCACCAAGCGAATGTGGCAGTAAATTAACATTCAACTGTTTGTAATAATCTGAACTGAACATGCAGACAGATTCACCACGGAATTTGAGCGATCTCCGCAATATCCAACCTTCCCTCCATTCAGGGATCTGGCTTTGATGTCATTCTGATTAGCCTGTCCAAAGCGGCTTCGATCGCCGGTTCGTCCGGATGAAAAGTGCCAATTCGCAGCCATTCATCGTACGATTCGTCAATACGTCCCGTTCGTTCGAGGACATCGGCTCTTGATTTTCGCACGCGAAAACTGGTGGGGTCGGAACCGAGATATTCGTCCAATAGACTCAGGGCGTCATCAACTCGATTGCACTCAGACAGATGGGCCACACGCAACAGGATCAGCGATTCTGTAACTGGCGGGCTGTGCTTCACCCAAAGTTGCTCTGCACGATCGAAGAGTTTTTGTTGCATTGGTGGACTGGCTCTGCAGGCCAGCGCAAAGTTCACGCAGGATTCATAGGAGTCCGGCATTAACCACTCGATCGTAGCGTCAGGGCCGGAACTCCTGACCATCTCCGTGAGCATTAAAGGACGCATTGTTTCCGAGGCGGCCAGTGACTGACTCCAGCAATCACGTGATTCTTCTGCACGACCAACACGCAACAGAAGTAACCCCAATTCGAAAAGCCCGTCGGCCACATGAGGTTCAGAAAATCGCAAATACGCGATGTTCGCAGCCCCGGAAACAGACTCCTCGTAAACGAAGTCTGATTCGATTTGCATCAGCCCTAACGATGGGAGCCCGACAGATCTGGCCAACAGGGTACTGCAGGCTGCACGCCAGGGGTATTGTTTAAGACTGGCTTCAATCTCTGTCCGCACCTGCTGCCGCAGATCATCCGTTGTTGTGGAGTCGATCATTCGAAACGCGAGAACCCCCGGATCCAGCTCATTGAACAAATTGTTCTGCTGCTGCGGGGACAGATCCCGCCCGGCTGTCATGTTCAGAAGGAGATCCCGTCGACAAAGCAGCTCCAGCAGAATCACTCTGACGCGGTGCCCGAGAATGTCGTCCGAACGAACAGCCAGCGCCTGTTCAAGTTCGTGCCGCAAAGAGTCGCCGGATTCAATCAGGGACACAACGTCCGGCTTTAATTCGAGCCTCTCCACCTGGACCGAGGCATCAAAAACCCGAGCCGCCGCCAGGGTATCAGGCAGGAGGGCAACACTGGCTGCGATGACTAAGACCCAGACGAGTCCGGCGGCAACTCCCGACAACCCGGAACCTGAGCCATGCTCGGAAAGCTCCGCAGACGGACGTTTCGTTTTCCGCTCAGACCAGCGTTCCAGCATTGCCATCATGGCGACCAACGCCGCCGACACCGAAGACTGGGAAATACCAAAATCAAAGAACGCGGCCGCTCCCAAACCGACAATACAAACAAAGGCACTTCCACTTAGACATTCCGCCACATTCGTCTCTGATGCAGAACGCCCACGGGTTATCGCCCGGGTTTTTAAGGCAAAGCCGGCGAACAACAACCCGGCGCAGGCAAAGAGTGTCAGGCCTGCCAGACCACATTCGACAAGAACTTCCACATATTGATTGTCCGCGCGTTGAAACCACTTTCCGGTGTAGTGCCGTTGATACGGCATTGAGGCACACCGATAGGCTGACAAACCAGATCCAATCCACGGAAAGTCGCGAACGGACTGCAGGGAATCAGTCCAGTGCAGCAAGCGCCCGGTCGAGTCAGAAACCGGATCCTTCAGTGTCTGCAGTTCAGAGACAACGATCGTATCCAAGTCCATTAAACTCAGAAACAGGCAACTGAGGATGAGAACAGCAACCAAACCGCTAAGGGCAGCCAGCCACTTACCTGTATGAAATCGACTTACACCGAACGCAAAAAGTCCGAGGATACCAGCAAGAATTCCAGCTCTGGACAGCGTTGCCGCAATTCCACCCGTCAAGAGGATGATCGCCGCAGAAGCCAGGATTTGTGATGTATTCAAATTCGCCAGGCGACCCACGAATCCGGCCCATGTCATCCAGATTCGGTCAAGCAGTGTCGTCCAACGCTGAGACGCATGAAATCCACCATGATCATTGTTTCTGAAACTGCGACCACCCAAATAAAAGGCCGCTCCCAGACAAACGATCAACCAGCCCGCTGCGTTGTTTGGGTTTACAAAACACCCAAACGGGGTCGAATTGCTCACCTTCCAATGGTTTCCGAGCACCGTCTCTACAACACCGTACTGCTGAGACAGGGCCAGAACCGTCATGGAGCAACCACTCAAAGCCAGACTGACCATGATGATCGCCACCGCGCGCTGAGTCGCGGCCGTTTCTCTCACCACCATCGCGATCAGCGCGAGAGCAAGAAATTGAGCCAGCCCCTGGCGAGTGTCTGCAGGCAGAACAGTTCTCGGAAAATCACTCTGGACTTCCGCACCCCTTTGAAAAACCGGCAGATCAGCAGCAAACTTCTGTTGAACCGCATGCTTCATTTGCAGAGCAGGATGCTCAAAAATTGGCATCAACTGGACGAGGGCAATCAGGCAAAAACCCAACAAAGGAAGAGCCGTCAGCGTCAGGGCTAGCGGAGCCTCTTTCCGAACAAGACAAGCACACAGCGCCAGGATGGCGGCAGTAATCGAACCTGCCAGCAACACAAATCGGGCCTGTGGAATGGCTCCTCCGAGGATCCACGGAACCACCGCCAACGTCAACGCAACGATCCACACCGAACACGATCGCAGCAGACTCCCGACTTTGACAGCACGCCCTCGATTGTTGGGGCTTTCGTGGAACTGGGACGATTCGCGGAGCATATTTCAGTTCATTTTTCGAAATCCGGTCCGAAAACTCATCGAGGAAAAACTCACAGAACTCTCTGCGAAACATCTATCCTCAAGCAGGCACCTCTTCAGAGGCAACAGGCAATCTGAAGGGTCCGTTAGAATCTCTGAGCACGCCATTCGCATTGCTTCGCTGAGTACGAAGATGGAGAACGATCTCGCGAAGTTGCTGCTCAAAGGGCTTCATGCCGTCCGTCACCCAATTCATCCAGTCGCAGAAGGACTCATCCGGCGCCACACCGACAACCCTTACGTGGCCAGCTCGAATGCCTTCAATCACGAGGGGAATATCAGAGCGCCATGCATCGTGCTGCTCGACACGAACTCGAGTTCTCCAGGTGGCATGATAGGCTTCACCCATACTTGGCATGTTCACCATCAATTCCACGCCGACCAATTCGTGCTTCTCAGCAAATTGAGTCAGTGTTTCCCAAAGGTGCTCCCATTTGTGCCTTCCATGCAGACGCACCTGCTCATCGTGCAAGACGGGGTTGGGTTCGGTCCCTTTCTTGACAAGCGACCCTGCAAAACGGCGCACACGATTGGTTAGCAAGTTGAGTTCTGCATGACCGAACGACCGCGTCACGACGAGCAAAGTCAGAGCTGTTGCCACAGCCACAACAGCAAGGATCTCACTGTTAAAGGCCGCCGCAGCAATCGCACCCAAACCAGTCAGACTGCAAAGTGAACCCACGACCAGCAGCAAACGGCCGCCTGTGTGACCGTGTCGTGCGAGACAATGATGCAGATGACCTCGGTCAGTCGTATAGATACTGCGACCAGTAAGACGACGACGCAGAATTGCCATCGCCACATCAAAGATAGGAATGGCCCAGATAGCAGTTGGCATGATCAGTGCGACAGCCGCGTATTGCTTCAATGAACACTTCAAAGCCACACTGCCCAGGACCAGCCCTATCAACATACTGCCGGAATCACCGAGGAACATTCTTGCCGGTGGAAAGTTATAAAACAGGAAACCGATCAGAGCGCCAGCCAGAGCCAGAGAAATCAAAAGACCGTCCGGACGCCCTCCCAGGATATATGTCACCGCAGCCACGGACAAGCTGAGAATAATCCCTGTGGTGCTGGCCAAACCATCCACACCATCGATCAGGTTGAGTGCATTAACAGCCCCGAGAATCCAGAACACCGTGACGAAAGGAGCAACGTCACCAAACTCGATTGGAAAGCCAAAAAGCTCGATCCGCTGGATCAGAATTCCGGACGGAACCATGATGAGGGCGGCCAGAAACTGACCTGCCAGTTTTTGCCGACCACGCAAGCCGAACCGATCGTCAAGAATGCCGACAACAACAATGAGCAGCGATGCACAGGCAAGCGACACCAAAAAACGAATATCGCCTTCATTCGCACTCAGGACTCCGGGGAACGCGTAACCTGTGAAAACGATCGCCAGCACAATGGAAAGGAAAACCGTTGGACCGCCAGTGAGCGGAACCGCAAAACTATGGAGCTTGCGGTGTCCGTCAGGCTTGTCCACGACTCCGAGCCACCGGCAGACACTGGCCAAAAGGGGCGCCATTATCAGCGCCGAAAGGCACGCAGAGATAATTGCCAACACTGAAGAGTTCATAAAGTGCGCGTCAATCTGAGAGCTGTCTTCCGAAACTCAAACCATCCTGCAGACGACAATCCAAAAGTTCCCGAAGCGTTAACCTCTGAGAAACCATTAGCAGCAAATTCCCTGCCATTGACGAAAACACCGTTGCCAAAGTGGTCAATGGCAAGAGGCTAAATTCAGGTCCCACCAACGTTTGCAGCACGAGAGACCGCTGAAAATCTTAATGGAACTGTGCAAAAACGCGGCAGAAATGACGACTCTGCCCTGTTTGCTGAATCAGTAACGAAGGTCAAAGCAGGGTCTCTACCCGCGGCCCACTTTCACATTCTGAGATGATGGTGTCGCCGGACAACCTGTTGCAAGCATGCAAACATTGAATCGCAAAAAACTCATTCAATGTTCACAAACGGCATCATTCGGACCTCGAAGCCAATCTGTGCAGACCACCTAACACGGCAAGTCAGCCTCCTCGGGGCAGTTGCTGATGCAATCGCCCCTGAATCACCATTTGGGGGCACATAGCCGCTAAACCCTCAAAAACACAGAGGTTTCGTTGGCTGAGGGGTCACGTAAGCCCACGAGGTCAACTAACGGGGGTACATCTGTCTGGCAATCGGTAAGCAGCGACCGCCGAGCCACCGATCTCGTGCGGAGACATGCCCAAAAATCAGTCCGCACTGCAACGATTCAGATCATAAAGTCTGTCTGACGGCCCAGAATTCTGTCCACCAGATCCTGGGGGAAATCTACGGCGGGTGACCGTTCAGGATCCAGGTCCGTCGGGTTGATTCCGCAATACACACTCCATGGTCCAAGATGCCGCCACCGACCAGCCCGTTTGGGCTCCCCCGGCAAAACAGGAGTTGTGCAGCGATTACATCCGATTGTGGAAAAACCCTGCTTGTGAAGCGGATTCAGAATCACTTTGTGCTCGTGAATGTAGCCTTCCAACTGCTCGTCACTGAAATTCGCCAAAGGATTCACTCTCAGGCAGTTCAAACGCGAATCAATTGCCAGGATTGGACAAACGCCGCGTCGGCCACCGTCAGCACGGCGGAGACTGCCAATCAGGGCATCGTAGCGGCCTTTCACGACATCCAGCGGCTCAGATTTCCGCATTTCACAACACTGTTTCTGGCCTTCCGGTGTCAGATACAGAATCCCGTGCTTCTCTGTCTGCTCCTCCATTGTGAGCGTCGGCGTCAGAGTTTCAATCTCCAACCCATACTGCTGCATCAGGCGATCGCGAGTATCCAGCGTTTCCTGAAAAAGCACACCCGTGTCGACAAACACAACCGGAAGCTTAGCGGGAATTGAATACAGCATGTGACAAATCACATTGCCCGATTCCTGCATCGAAGACATTGCCGCGACTCGTTCGCCAAATGTTTCCTTCGCCCAAAGAATCAGTTCCTGGGGAGAGCGGTCGTCAAACGCGCGATTCAACGCCACGAGATCGGCCTGAGTGAGGCGAGCCATGATTCCAATCCGAGTTCCCCCCGGGCAACCCAGGAGTTACAAACGTCCACGATCGCTGCTGCCCCGAGAAATACAGGGCGTCAGAAGCACCGAACGCAATCCGGTGCGAATAGTAGCGGGTTTGGAAAACTGGAAAAGCGGTGTTCCGGCTTCAGCCGTGGAAACTGCGGATTACCCGGAAACTCACGAATAGGGAGTCTTCGGCCAGAGAAACAAAAAGAGCGAAGGCCATAGACCTTCGCTCTTCTTCATTTTTAAGCGAACAAGCAGATCACCCAAAGGGGTTGCCGGGGTCGCGTTGGAGTATTTTTGCCCCGAATTAACGGGCAGCCGCATCCCACCACCAACGACCGGACTGGCCCACGGGATTGGATTCGATGGCCTTCTTTGCAACGTCGGCTGAAACCTCGAAGTTTTCCGGGTTCTTTACCACGCTTCGCAGGTCGCCCCGTACGCCACCAGCCACCTGGACCACGATCTCGCGGCCGTTATAAACTCGGCTGCTGGCTGCTGTCATCAATTCGGCTGGCACTTCGACAGGAGCCGGTGAATAACTGCCAGATGCACTGAGAACTTCCGGCTGCCAGCCAACCTGGCGATTCAAGCCCATCGTATGAACCAGAGCTGTTGCCATGCCCAAATCGAAAACGTTCTGTAAGTCAGCAAACACGACGTCCTGACTGGACAATTCTGGCAGATGCTCTGTAAACAAACGAGCAAACTCCATATTCGCGTTGTCGGCTTTGCCCGTGGCCTGCCGACTTCCGTCTGCCGCCACCAACTGATTTTCAGACTGGCACTGGATTTCTTTGCCGGAGAACTCAAACGAATGACGGTCAGGCGAAACCTGGATCGAATCGTGACCTACGGTCATCCACCATCGCAGGGCATCCATCGCAGATCCCTTGCGTTCTGCTCGGCTGAGCAGATCGAAGTAGCTCTTCATACCGGCCGCGCCTTCGCGTTCACCAATTCCGATCAGCTTCATCTGATAGTCGGCTTCAACGATGACACTGGCCACGCGAGAATCCTGAGGGATCCCCTGTACGATGACGTTCTGCAAACCGAGCATTTCTTCGAGTTTGGCGGTCTCAGTGGCAGCATTACCGGCAGTCAGCTTCATCTTCGCAGCATAGTCACGGACGGCTTTGACCTGTTCGGGCTTTGGATCAATCGAACACCTGAAGAAGCCAGAGCCACCTTGCTCGAACGTGCGGCTCAATGTGACAAGGTCATCAAATCGAAGCGTCGGACGACCATTTGACACACTGACGGTCCGCTGATCATCGGCATTCTTCCACGCACCTGCGGGACCACCAATGACAACATCCTGTGAGTCTGGAAACACAAACAGGAACTGGACTTCTGTCAAACCAGCCAGGCAGGCGACATCGTCTGGAATGGGCTGCCCAGCGGCCATCAAACTCTTTACGTGCTGCTCAAGTCGAGGCAGGGAAACAAGACGCAGCTCGGATGACTCCTGCACATCGTCGTTAGGATTCGCAGTTCGAGCCAGCTCTGCTGCAGCCAGCAATCGAGAGTTGTCGTATCTCATCATCAGGGCCGTGGCCATGAGCGGCGTGCCAAAAAATACACCCTGATCAAACTGAGTAATAGTTCCGAAGTCTCCCCCATCCTGTTCCCAGGTGGCCGGTGGGCTGGTTTGCTCAACAATCAGATTGATCAACGTCTGGAAGTCAGTTTGGGCGCCACCGCCAGCTTCCAGCTTTTCTCGACTGATGCGAGCGCGGTCGGCTGTTTTTCTGTCCCCGGCTTTCAAAGCGGCTGCTTCAAGATTGTCGGCTGCTTTCCGGAAATCACCCTCCTCCGCGGCCAGTCGTGCTTCTATCCTCAATCGGGAGGACTCCATTCCGGCAGTGACTGGCTTATCCCTTTCACCCGCTGCAGCCACACCGCTCGACGCAAGGACCGCACAACCAAAGGCGAACGTCACGCCTCCTCGCAGGAACCGTCGGAGTCGAGGACTTGAACCGGAGAAGACGGAATCAAACAGTGGCATCTGGATGACCTCATAAAGAACCGAACGAAGTACGGACAGAAATCCAGGAGATTCCCGGATGACAGCAAAAACTGCGCACACGCCCGCACACGGCATGAAAAACCTTTCACTAGGATCGTCGTGCGGACACTCAGCGTCAAGAAGATTCCTCTAATTCCGCAACGTACCAGTTCTCCCGTATCCCATGGCCGTTCCAATCGAACCGGCTGTACCAAATGGACGCAGCATTTCCTGACTTTCATTCTTCTCCATGACGTTAACGGGCTCTTGACTGAACCGTTTAACGGCAATCCGCAGGCGTCTTCACCCGATTTCGTCTCCGCCTCCGGCTCGCCGTTCAAAGAAAACACGCCACACTTGATTCAATCAGCAGCGAGTTGAGGTGCTGGCCAATTCGACACGCGGAAATCGGCCAGCAGGCTCCTGTCGATGTGGTGCAGACCATCCGTCGCCAGCCCATAACCAGGTTGCAGGATTTTAAGGATCCCAAACGGTGCTCCTTGCACCCGATGCGGCGGCAGGAGACCATTCCCGTCTCTCATCCAAAACAAAGCCGCAGTCCTGACCCGTCAAATGTTTACTCGTTGCCAACTGCTGGTGAATCTCGATTCCTGTCAACAAGGATCAAGCGATGCCCGAACTCCCGGAAGTCGAAACGATGGTTCGAGGCGTCCGCAACGATTGTAGCGGTCGAATCATTTCTTCCGTAGAGTTCGTCCGGTGCCAGCGAAAGCCGATCTCCGTATCACCAGAGCGCAAAACCGTCGTGCAGCGACTCAAGGGCCGTCGCATCGAAAACGTCAGCAGACTGGCCAAAAGAATTCTGCTGGAACTTGATTCGCGAGAAACTGTCGTCGTCGAACCTCGCATGACAGGTCTGCTTTTGGTTTCAGAGCCTCCGACTGCCGAACATCGCCGAGTCGTGTGGCATTTTGAACCTTCGCCAGATCGTGCCAGCCAGATGGAATTCTGGGACCGTCGAGGATTGGGGACTCTGTCACTGCTTACGCCCGATCAACTCGTGGACCTGCAACTTAAACTCGGTCCCGACGCGTTAGCAATTACCGAACAGCAATGGCAAAGTCGACTTTCAAGAACAGCGCGCGAAATCAAAGTCGCTTTACTGGATCAATCTCTGGTCGCTGGAATTGGGAACCTTTACGCCAGTGAGATCCTGCATCGCTCAGGAATCAGTCCGCTTCGCAGCGCTGCAACTTTGTCCGTAAAGCAAATTGCGAAGCTGAACGAAGCGACCCACCATATTCTGAATGAGGCTATTCGATATGAAGGTTCAACACTGAGCGACGGGACGTATCGGAATGCCTTGAACAAGGATGGCAGCTACCAGAATCACCATCACGTGTACCAGAAAGCTGGTGTTCGATGTTTAAACTGCGGCGAAGCGGAGATCCAGAGGATCATTCAGGCACAACGGGCCACTTTTTTCTGTTCCCGGTGCCAAAAATAGACGATGCGAACCGACTGATCCCGTTTACAGCAGAGTGATCAATCTGTCGTCGTTACCAAACGTCTTCAATGTTGCCCGTATTTGCATGCACAAGCCGACCCGGCCCCGCCCAGTCAGGAGCATTTTGCAGAATTCTAAGCCAGACGTTCGAACCTCGAGCCACTCCCTCAAAGGACAGATGATTTCCTAACTCATCATCATGAGCAATCTTTTCGGCCTGCCAGTAAATGGCGGGAGGTGAATCAAATGCTGCACAGACAGCAAGAATGTCAATCTGAAGTCCTGATGGTACTTGTCGACCATCGGCTGAACCGCCGCAAACTTCTGTTCGCGAAACGAATAACGACACCTCCCAGGCATCTAATTCGGTATCGTGAAAGAAGTGGCAGCCAATGGGCGCAGTAACATGGCGATCCACCACACCGCGAACCGCGTCATTGACAAACCATCGCAGCCAGGACGGTGGATTGGTCGAGTAAGGAATTGCAGGTATCATGAGGCGGGAGGAGGGGATCTCAAGCTGATCGAGGATCAGAACAGTAGCGATATCATTGGCTATGAAGAATCAGCGGATTCGTGATTCGTCAGTGCGACAAGAAATGCAAACCCCGCGCCGTTACCCGTTGATGGTGTAGTTCCTCAACGCTTAAGAGAATAACTTCTATTCATTCATCCTGATTCGACACACGATCTTTACAAAGTGTTTATCCGTTTTGACAACAAAACCTTACGTCGTCCATCACACCTGAAGGATAACCACAATGTGTTTCCACGGCTTACAGCTGGCCATCCTCCGGGTGAGGGCCAGCATAGGTGAATCAGTCCTCAGTCGTCTCTTTTTGCTGATGCTAACCGCCAGCCTGTCGGCAGAAACACAAGCCCAAATGGCCCCGCTCAAGGCTCGATCTTTTCGGGATCGTGTCGTCGATCGAATCAGCCTGAATGACAAGACGCAGGTCTGGGGCATGTTGCTGAACAAGAGGCCAACAAGAGTTCTGGTGAGTACATCATGGATAAGGACAAACTGTGCCGAGTTTCACGAGAAAAATGTGGCGCCTCAAATCCATGCCAGCCAGACCGCAGCGAATGCCTCCCTCGCAGAGCTCCTTCAAAAGGAAATCGATCTCGCCAAAACTGCAGAACCTGAAAGTCCCCAAAGAGCCGGTCTGCTGAAAGAAATCCTCGACCGTCTGATGCCCGACGAAACCGCTGAGCCATTATTCTTCATTCTTGAGCTTCCAAAATCCCGCGTGACCAATGTGGAATCTCAAACAGAAGCTCGCCGGGAATTATGTCGCCTCGCACTCCTGAACAATATTCAGGATATTGAAGAGACGCATTGGAAGTCGATCGCCGAACAACTTCAGGCGATCCCGGAAGCGGAAAGAAAACTAACGCCTCCTCAAGCGACTAACGACGATCAGAAGAATCTTGAACTGATCCTTGCCGCTGTTGACTTGAGAATGAACGCGGCCTCCCGATTGATTCAGACAGGTTCGACAGTTATTGACGAATCAGCCGAGCCGGATCTAAGCCTGCTACTCAATTCTATGTTGGGAGGAAATGTTCAGAGTCTGCTCGGTGAACTTCTGAACGAGGGACAGCCACGACAGCCTGACGCCCCGCCAAATGACACGCTTCCCGACGCCGCGCGCAGGGCCGCGGATACGAAGAAACACGCAACTGTCGTACTTTCCGGTTTCGATTTTGACATAGCGACGGGCTCAGCCACGGTAACTCGTCGTTTGTTTCGGAAGGGCGACAACGATCAATGGAGGCTTCTGCTCTCCAGCCGCGAAACGTCCACCACAGCCGACGTCAAGCCGGGTCAGGTTGAAGCCATTGAGAATGATCCGCAGGTCAAGGAAATAGCGGGCCTTGTGGAAAGACTCGGACTGGGAGGAGGTCAATTCTCCAATGCCCTGCAAATGGGGGCCGTCGTCCAGAATGCACTCGGCGAAGCCAATCAGAACTTTGAAGAAACGATTCAGGACATCATCACAGTCAGAAATCTTATCAGGGCTCAGGAGCCTCCTGTCATTGTTCTCCAGGATTCCAGAGCTCCCTGAGTCCCGGGGCAATTGATCCATCCTGCATGTTGTTTCAGTCCGCGTCGACGATGATTTCTACCCCAGGACTGCTACAAAGAATTGATCCACATCCTGCTCAAGGAGACCCACTGAATCACGGTGAAATCGAATCTGACGGTACGCTTCATTCGGCGGCTGTCGGCGTGTTCTGCGATCTTCTTTGCCATGCGAAATCAGAAGCCGTGCAAATACGTTCGCATCAACCGACGATGATTCCGCGACAACGACGATTTGAACTTCGCGAATAACATCGCCTTTCGCCTTCAGCCGTTCGACCATGGAGGCCATCTCGGAATCTGACAGTGTGCCGGACGATACTTCAATCCTGATTGGTCGTACGATCGCCGCTTCTCTGAGTTCTTCAATCGACTGCCTCAGGATCGGATGTCTCATCTGAGCTGCGATCTGCACTGCGGGGTCAAGAACAAATCGCCGATACCACATGGCCGGGTGAGGCACGACCAGCGTTGGACTTTCAATGACCTTGTCCCCGAACAGGCACAGATCCAGATCCAATGTCCGCGGCCCCCAATGAACTGTGCGTTCGCGACCAAAGGAATTTTCGACCTCGTGGAGCGTGTTCAAAAGCGTTACCGATTCCAGAGAACATTCCAGCACGGCCGCTGCATTCACGTACTCCTGACCGGCTGCAGATCCCACAGGACGCGTGACGAACGGCTGACTCAATTGCTTGACGACAATCTCCGGCCGTTCCAGACGCCGCATGGCTTCCAGGAAAACAGCCTGGGAAGCATTAATGTTCCCCCCAAGAGCGATCAGGCATTGTGTCATGCGGAGTTCCTAATCGGGTTCCGAGTTTCTCAAAAACGTAAGCTCTGCAACCGCGCGATCCGTTCGAGTTGCAAACAGGAATCAGTTAGCGAACATACCAACGTTGCGGTCGATAGATTTATTCGCCGTTGAGGCGGGCGGGCTGTTGATTTAGTTCAGTGCTGAGCGTTTTCGTTTAACGGCGAGCCGCAGGCGTAGGCGAAATGCAGCAACGACGCCTGCGGCTCGCCGTTAAACGATTAAATTAACAGTCAGCATGCTCACAGGGAGATGAATCACCAGACCAGCTCCGCAGCGGACCATATCGTTTGCTTTTGTCACTGAGTACTCTGCCCACGTTTTGAGATCACGATGCCCGGCTATTCCCAACGTCTGAACGACCGAATCCTGTCCTGCCGCACACCAGCTCTGGTCGGAATTGACCCACGATGGGACTGGCTGCCAGCCGACGTTCGTTCTGCTGCAGAGGCCAGATCCTCGAATATTCTCGAACGAACGGCTTTGGGATTCGAAGCTTTCTCAAAACAACTGATCGACATCGTCAGTCCTCTGGTTCCAGCCGTTAAACCTCAAGTCGCTTTCTTTGAACAATTGGGGGTGGCCGGATTTCAGGCTCTGCATTCTGTCATTCGTTATGCACGAAAGTCAGGTCTGATCGTAATTGCGGATGCGAAACGCGGAGACATCGGAACAACAGCGGAAGCCTACGCTGACGCATGGCTGGCTGGCGAAGATCCAGACGCCGCTCCATGGTCGGCCGATGCGTTGACGATCAACCCCTATCTCGGCACCGACTCACTGGAGCCGTTCGTCAAGCTGGCCGCAAAACGAGGTGCCGGCCTGTACGTGCTGGTACGAACCAGCAATCCCGGAGCTGCCGAGTTTCAGGATCGCGCGTCCGAAGGTCAACCGTTGTACTGCACCGTCGCAGCCACCGTGCAAAAGCTCAGCGAGTCAACTCGATCTCAGGACCAGACATTCGGGTGCGTGGGTGCTGTCGTCGGAGCAACCTGGCCGACACAACTGCAGGAACTGCGTCAGCAAATGCCAGCCGTACCGCTTCTGATCCCCGGCTACGGGGCGCAGGGAGGAACATCGGCCGACACCGCCGGAGCATTTAACTCTGACGGCCTTGGCGCCGTGGTGAACAGCTCACGCGGGATCAATTTCGCCTGGCAGCGTAAGCCATACGCTGAGCAATTCGGCGAAGCACGATGGCAGGACGCCATCGAAGCGGCCACGCGAGATATGATCCGGGATCTCGCGGAAAACACTCCGGCCAGGACGCTGTAAAGACTTCACTTCCTGCGGCGACATTTTTGTAGGATGGGCATTCCTGCCCGTCAATTCTCTGTCGGACAAGAATGTCCAACCTGCATTTTGCCAGCAATGAACCATCACCCGCGGGTCGTTTGTTCAGCGTCAGGAAACTCCGGCCGCAGAACACGAATTTCGTCGGATGAAGATGTTGATGGTCGCAATGACAATCGCAGCCCATCAACCTCAATCTCCTGAATGCGATACATCCCCTGCCCTTCCCGTGATCGTGATGAACCCGTCAGAGAACCTCCAAACAGAGGAAACCGACCAGAACCTCGCTGGTCGTTCACAGCGACTTCATCCCGGGTCTCTCGAGTCAACACGATCTGAATCGGAGGCGTTGCAGGATAACGCAGCGTCATCTTCAGTGTTGTGCCAAGCTCACCCGATGACTTCGAATCGAGCGAAGGCGTAAAGCTGACTTCCAGCCCCTCCTCAATCGCACGATGTCCGGCATATTGAAACGTATGCGAACCATCGGAGATCAGAGCTTCCGCATCATTCAGCTTCCATCCTCGAGCCGCCGCGACCGAAATGGCATTCATCCGTCCGGAAGACCGTGGAACAGCCGTTAACGTGGAAGCCAGATAAGTCTCCGCCCCACGCGGCAGATCATCCGGACCCAGCAGTCGCGCACAAAGCAACAGCCCCGGAATCGGAATGCGGCGAACAACTCTTTCGTCTTCCAGCAGATTCTTCAGCTTGCCTTTGTCGGCAGAATGGAAGTACAGCGAAACCAACGCCACGCTGCTTTGATCCGTCTCCAGTTCATCATCCATGTTGCACAAAATCAGATCTTCTGCGTCGCGATACTCGCCATGCCGGCCCAAAACCCAAGCACAGACGAGGTTGGCTTCCCAGTTGCGTGTCGAATAATCGAAGGCTCTGGCGGCGGTCCGAGGAGCCTCGGGATCTCGTTCGCTCTCCTGAATCAGCGCCATGTTGGCCATACTGCTGGCGAGCATATCGTCCTGTCGAAAATGGCCGTGACCAATTTCCGTCAGACGTTCAAAGGTTCGCACCGCATCCTGATTACGGCCAAGTTGCTGCTGCGTTCTGGCGACGTAGTACCAGTATGGAGGATAGCATTCCATAAATCGCTCAGACCGCGCCAGCATGCGGAGCCGACGCTCCGGATCCTGCTCCTCCAGCGTCTCCGTCAGTTGATCCAGATCCTGATCGCGCAGCAACCATTTGTCGGGAATCTCATTCTTTCGGCTGAGCTTCCAGAAACTATCCAGGAACGTGGACGATCGCGTCATCAAGGTCGTGAACTGAGTTTTCTCGACCTGCCAAAGATCAGAGTCACGTTTGATCTGAGTTGAGCGATAGTCCCACCAGCTGTTGGCGCCGGACTGGATGACGGAACCAACCTGCCCCGTCGCCGCCTGCGCTCCGATCACGAAGAAGTCCGTCCCTAATTTGCGCTGGACGCCTCGATGGAATTGTTCACCGATGACGACTCGCTCGCGATCACTAATCTCCACCTGACCGATTTCATCAAGGATGGAGCGATAGAGACTAATCACTTCCGGATCATCAATCTGGTTAAGGTCCAGGTTGTTCAGAATGCGCTGCTGCTCTTCCAGCAGAACCTGCTTTGAAGGCGCGCGGCGAATTCGATGCAGCGCGGCACGACAGTAGTTGAGCGTCACCGCTGTGTTTCGTCGACTGGTTTCTGTCGCCGGAGTCACTGGTCGTGCCGGTTCCTGCGACATGACATCAGCAGGCACCAGCGCGAAAAACGACAGACAGCAAAAGATCGCTTTACAACAGATTATTCGTCTCATGGTTTCGGTCACTGATCAGGAGACATCCGTTGAGATCGAGCTGGCGACGGTCTTCGTCGGTGGGTCAAAACATCTGACCCGCTGGTCGCTCATGATCTTCTTCAGACATCCCAAACCAACTGACGTCAGCTCTTCCATGAACCGCGCAGCAGAAGTCATCACATGATTTCGTCCCGAACTCAGAAGACAACACCCAATCCCAGCCAAGCTCAACTTAGAGATACGACGACACCGTTTGTGCACACAAGGAAGCCACGGCAATCTGCGCAAAAAGCCGAGGATGTCCAGACTTCGGCAGTTTTTGCCGATTGTTCATGCTTACTGCCACTCCGACTGCGACGATCCTCAGTGCTCACACCACCCGCGTCTGGCGATACAGGACTCAGGCCACAGGTCGGAAGGCCCAAGCAAGCTCTGCCACCCTGAGACTTCTCGAGCATTCCTCTGGCGGCAATTCCCCAAAACAACTACACGGAGCTTTTCAATTCAGGATCGGAAAAGGTGTCAGGAACCAATAGCCAAATGGCCCGCAGGGTGCTTCGCACTATTGGTTCCTGACACCTTTTCCGAATTCTGACACCTTTTCCGAATCCAATTCGCTTCCAGAATCCCGACAACCGGAGGTCACCAATGCGTGACACATTTCTTTCCTTTTCACTTCCGCTTATTGGCGCAGAAGAAATTGACGAAGTTGTCGAAGCATTGAAGTCGGGTTGGCTCACGTCCGGGCCAAGAACTCGGCAATTCGAGCAGGACTTTTGCCAGGCATTCGGATCCCCTGCCGCGCTGTCATTGAACTCCTGCACCGCCGGACTGCATATCGCTCTCAAGGTCCTCAATATCGGCCCGGGCGACGAAGTGATCACAACGCCCATGACATTTGCGGCTTCTGTAAACGTGATTGAACACGTCGGAGCCACGCCAGTGCTCGTGGACGTAGAACCCGATACATTGAATCTTCAGCCGGACGCGGTTGAGCAGGCCATCACTCCGAAGACCAAAGCTGTTATCGCAGTCCACTATGCGGGGCACCCTGTTGAACTGCACGCCCTGAGATCCATCTGCGATCAGTACGGCCTGCATCTGATTGAAGATGCGGCACACGCCATTGGTGCCGCGTTCGATGGCCAACCCATCGGCGCTGGCTCAAACCTTACCGCGTTCAGCTTCTATGCGACAAAGAATCTGACAACGGGTGAAGGAGGAATGCTGACAGGATCTGCTGAGCTTCTCGAGAGGGCTCGCATCCTGAGCCTGCATGGAATGAATCGTGAAGCCTGGAGCCGATACTCGGCCGGTGGCAAATGGGCCTACGACATCGTGGAGCCAGGATTCAAATATAACATGACGGATCTGCAGGCGGCATTGGGACTGCAGCAGCTTCGGCGTTTCGATCAGATGCAGGCCCGTCGTCGGGACATTGTGCAGGCTTACAACTCGGCGTTCCGGAACCATGCCCCATTTTTGACGCCGACGACTCGCGACCATGTCACGAACGCATGGCACCTGTATGTGCTGCGACTGAGATCTTCCGAACTGACCATTCACCGCAATCAGTTTATCGAAGAGATGACCGCGCGAAGAATCGGCACCTCAGTTCATTTCATCCCAATCCACATGCACTCATACTATCGCGACAAGTACAACTACCGTCCGGACGATTTCCCGGTAGCACACGGGGCATTTCAGAATATGCTCAGCCTGCCGCTGTCGCCTGCGATGTCGGATCAGGACGTCGCCGATGTGATCGACGCCGTCCTGGATATCCGCAGCAAATTCGCCCGCCGCAGGGCTGCAGCTTAATCCTGATTAAAGGCTTCCGCCTCAACAAGAGCCTACCACTTCCAGCCGGTCTTGCCCTTCAGATTCTGAATACAGTCAGCCGGCCATTCGCCTTGATGCAGCTTCAGAATGATCTCCGCACCCAGAGCCCAGGTGGCATCGTGTGATTCGTTGTCGAGCCCGGCCACATGACCGGCCAGCAACACATTCGACATTCCGATCAATGGACTGCTGAGTGGCAATGGTTCTGTTTCAAACACATCCAGACCAGCAGCACGAACTCTTCCTGTCTGCAGGGCTTTGATGAGGGCCGGCTCATCAATGAGCGGACCGCGAGCCGTGTTGATGATCACGACGGATGGCTTCATTAAAGCAATCGACTTCTCGTTGATCATGTGTTTTGTCTCCGGAGTCGCCGGAGAATGCAGCGAAATAAAATCTGACTGCCGGAACAGATCTTCCAGAGAAACCATGGTAATCCCATGCTTCTTCACGAAGTCAGCCGGCGCGTAGGGATCGTAGCTGACTACTTTCATTCCCAGCCCAATTGCGCGAGTTGCAGTAGCCTGACCAATGCGGCCCAGACCCACGAGGCCGAGAGTGCATTCGGAAATTCGCGGATAAGGAATTCGCTTCCATTCACCACGCCGCACTTCCTGATCGAGTGCCGGAAAACCGCGTCCCAGCGCCATCAGCATGGCGATCGCATGCTCAGCTACGGAATGATGGTTACACCCGGGCGTCGTGGCGACAACAATCCCGGCCTCATCGCAGGCCTTGAGATTAATCGCATCGAAACCGACACCAGCTCGAGCCAGGACTCGAACATGAGGAATTGCAGCGATAACATTCGGAGGATAAGGTTCAGAACCAGCGATAACGGCGTCATATCCCCTGAGCGTGTCGATCAGAACATCGTTGTTCCAGAGATCACGCGACCGGTCCGGAACGTGACACTCGTGACCGGCATCTGCCAACATCTGAAAGTGGGGGCCGCTCTCTCCATTCAACGCCGTACACAAAACGCGTACCATGTGGGTTCCCTGGTCAGTAAAAATTAACTCAATTGATGGTGGCCGCAGGCGACTGCTTCCAGCCAATGCGGAACAAATCGGATATCTCAATGCGGAACGTATCAGTCAGTTTAAATGCCGACAATCAGATTGCCGTTCAGGTCGGTTCTGAATCCCGCGCGGGGGAAAGCTATTATCTTGGCCTGCAGCCGAACAGCGAGAACCACGAATTTCGTCCGGCGACCGGGACGATGCAGCTTGTGACCGAGTGGATTCGCATGCTGACGGCCCTCAACGACGGGCATACGCTGTTCCTGCCCTTTGATTTTTCCGACGAATACACGCGCTGGCTGCACGTGCATCGCGAAGGACGCTACCTGACCATTGTCTTCGGCTGGGCCACTGTCGAAGGCTGGGCGATTTCCCCCCAGGATCTTTCTCAGTATGCCGATTCACTTCCGGGCTTTATGCCGGACGAACCTCTGATCACTCAGACGCTTTACATGCCTCGCGTTCTCAGCGACCTGCGACACAGCCGGGAACTGCTGGCGTCGCAGGCGGCAAGAGAGCAGTTTCACGCAAAGCCTGATGACCGGCTAATCACGTAAGCCACATTGGGTTGAACCGTAGCGCCCCGGGGTTCCCCTCCACCGGTCACGAGTCTGTCATTCGGACGGGTTCGATCTTCAGGGAACTCAATGAAATGTGGCGGTACAACATCGGTAAGCCAGACTTCGTTGGCGGTCACAAAGAAGGCGGTCACAAAAAAGACCAATCCTTCCTGGACCATTTCACAGGCCCGTACTTTCAGCAGGCCCGGCGTTCCTCTTCGAGCCCCGACGGCGGAGCAGTGCTGCTGTCGCAGTGACGATGCACATGATGGCCACTCATTTTTCGGAGACCGCCTTCACGAATCGCCGCGACTGCGTTGAGAGGCGTCCCGTGAAGCAGAATGGCTGACGGATCAGCCAGCTCGTAGACTAAATCCACATCAACCGCATGACCCTGGTGCCCTCGAATTCGCTGACTGGTTTCATTAATCGTGACTCGCTGTTTGTCGGTCGTCCGGACAACATGTTCAACCAGGTCGCGTGAGGTCTTCTGGCCTTTTCTTCGCAATGCTTCCAAAAGTACGTCTATGCCAGCCCAACCGGCATCGTCGAGTTCAATGCCAATCCTGGCTGGCTGATGTCGCAGCATAAGACTAAGGAACTTGCTGATTTGTCGTACGGATTTCCCGTCTATTGTCATCACGATCCTGATTCCCTAAGCCGCTATTCCCGCGAACTCGAATGACGCCGTTTTCAGGCTTTGCAATCCTGCGTTTCAAGCGATCACAGTTATCAGTATCTGACTGTGTATCGACGAAAACAGTGCGATTTCACAAGCGATCGCGAAGCTGGCGTGTCAGCAAGTGTCGCAAATGATCGCAAACCCCAACGCATTCGTCGAATTGTTCGTCGACAGGCCATACGTCCGCAACTATAGAGCTGCGTGCGAGGGACCAGTGTCTGATGCTATGGATCACGGACAACAGTTGATGAAGCCGCGCGAAGCCCGATAAGAAACCGGACACATAAGCCGACACGAATCAAGGTGATGGCCGAAGCAGGTCAAACAGGTCGGTCGTGCGACAATAGGACGCTCCACCAAGCCGACCGACCAGATCCAGCAACTCCGGATCTGCATAGCCCGCAGAATCAAGCACACTCTCATCAAGATGGAGATGCACAATCCGCCCAACGACAATGTTGGCGCCACCCGGTCCACCATCCAGTGCCAGATGATGCATAAGCTGACACTCGATTCGAACTGGTGACAGGCTCACTCCGGGCGGCTTAACAACCTTTGATTCAGAGATCTGAAGCCCCGTCAGCTCGAACTCCGACTCTCCGGGAGGAAGCTCCGTCGAACTCAGATTCATCGCCTCGGCCAGCCGAAAGGGAACGACATTGACCACAAACTCGCGAGTATCGAGGATATTCAGCAGAGTATCTTTTGCACTGCCATCGCGTCGATTGGCCGGACAAAACAAGACACTGGGTGGCCGGGATCCAACACCGGTAAAGAAGCTGAACGGCGCGAGGTTCGTTGTTCCGGACAAAGAGATTGTTGAAACCCACGCAATTGGTCTTGGTGCAATCACTCGGATCAAATGCTGGTAGATCGAAGACGCGCGAGTAGTTGCCGTATCAATCTCCATAGCAGGTTACTCTCGCTCAAAGTACGCTCGCACACAGGACACCGCAGTTCAGTTCCATCAGGCGACCTTCTCCAAAGGGATCAACCGCGGTATCGCGATCCGGAGGCCTACGACGTCGCCACATTGCTTCTGGAGTGTCCCAAAATCAAGCCGCAAAAATCTGATCAACTCTTCGGAAACACCCATCTGCAGGTACTCCTTCGAGTAAACCGCCATCTGACGGTCGTAACTCTTCTGACTACCCGTATGCATATAACACGATCCACTGAACCGCCGAATGTCCCCATTGAAGTCCGGACTAATGTGGTAGAGCTCATGAAAAATCGTGATCAACTTTTCGTCAAACGACAGGTTCAGGAAACGAGGCAAGAGAAAAGTCAGAATGTACAGCGCTTCATTACCCATATGGTGAACCCGCTGAACGGTCCAAAGTCGCCCCTTGCGGCGTTCGACAGGTGAACCTCCCTCAAAACGCAGCGGTGTCAACCGGGCCTGAACACCCCATTCAACAGGCGAACGAGTCTGTGCGAACGTCACAGGAACATGGGACATCCTCACATGCAGGAACTCTGGATGCCGAAGGCAAATATCCTCGCACAGCAGAGTCATCGCCCGACAAAAATCAAAGTACCGCGCCACAAGTCCGATCCTTCGGATATCCAGGCATGCAATCATTGCCCCTGAAACACTCGAACCAAGCTCTTCAACTTCCAACGCACTCAAGCGACTACATCAATAACCAAATCATGATCCAATCGATCAACGCTTCACGGAACGGGTATCTGATGAGATTACGTCGGAAACTCGAGACAGGCAATATCAACCCACAACCAATAAAAAACCCTCGCTCAAAGAGCGAGGGTTCATATCTGACTGTCTGCTTACGAACCAACTACTTCGCAGCGGCTTCCACAACAGGAGCCTTGCGTTTCCGGGATTTAACACGGTCATTCGTGCCAACAAACTCGATGAGTGCCTGTTCGCCAGCATCACCGAGGCGGACGCGGGCTAACCGAACCACCCGAGTGTAACCACCCGTACGATCCTGGAACCGAGCTGCGAGATCGTCGAACAGAATCTCAACGGCAGAATCATCGCGAAGATCTGCGAACGCACGGCGGCGCATCGTCAACGCCGGAGCTGTCGCGATAACCCAATTCTTGCCCTTATCGGAATCACGCCAAGCCTTCCACGCATCCGACCCACGCTCAGCGTCTGTCTGGAACTGCACGGCTTCCTGAGAAATCTTCCGCGCCTTTCGCGCCAGTGTTACCAGCTTCTCGATCATCGGACGCAGTTCCTTAGCCTTCGGAACTGTCGTCACGATCCGTCCCGACACCTTGGGCTGCCCAGGCTCGCCTTCCAGGATACGACACGTCTTAATCAGACTTACAGCCATATTACGAAACATCGCCTTGCGATGAGACGCATTACGACCAAGCTTTCGACCCGCTACAAGGTGTCTCATATCAGACACTCACCCAAAAATAGCACTATGAACTAAACGCTGTCCGAGGCGCCCCGAACCAACCCACTCAATCTCACACTACTTCAACTGCTGATTCGGCAATCGCATACCCAACCGCAAATCGATACCACCCAGACGTTCCCGAACTTCTTCAAGTGTCGTCTCGCCGAAGTTTCTCACCTGAAGCAGTTCATCCTCTGTCCTGACGACAAGGTCGCGGACAGTGTTGATCCCAACAGACTCAAGACAATTCGTCGCACGTACTGACAAATTCAGTTCGGCCAAACTCTTGTTCAGCTTCTCTTCCAGTTCCATATCGACCGGAGAATAACCGGTTGCTTCCATCATCCCTCGCAACCCGCCTTCAGGACCAGCCTCCGGACCAGGTTCACGAAACGTGATAAAGCAATTCAAATGCTTACGCAAAATCTTGGCAGCTTCTACTAAAGCCATATCAGGAGTGATGGTGCCGTTCGTCCAAATCTCCAAATTCAGCTTGTCATAGTTGGTACGCTGACCAACTCGAGTCTCTTCAATCAGATGGCGAACACGCGACACCGGCGAAAACGCCGCGTCCAACGGTATGATGCCAACCTCCGGCTCGTGTTGATACTGCTCATACGCTGGCACGTAGCCACGACCATTCTCGACGGTCATCTCAACGTGGAACGGAACATCATCCGTCATCGTCGCGATCACAAGATCCTTGTTGATCACTTCAACCTGATCGTCGCAAATAACATCCGCACCAGTCACGACGCCTCGAGTATGCTTCTCAATCCGAAGCGTCTTGCTCGATGCACTGTGATTCTTCACAACCAACGACTTCAAATTCAAACAGATGTCAGTCACATCCTCAACGACACCGGGGATCGTTGTAAACTCGTGCTGAATCCCCTGAATCTTAGCCCGCGTGACTGCTGAGCCCTCGAGGCTCGACAGCAAAATCCGACGCAAGCTGGTACCGACAGTCGAACCGAAGCCACGCTCAAACGGCTCCGCGACAAACTTGCCGTAATACCCGGTGCGCGTCTCGCGATCAACTGCAACCCGACTCGGCAACTCAAGACCACGCCAACGAATTCTCATAACCGCCCCCAAAACTCTTAACACCGAAACCAAACACTGCCAATCAAACGCGTCGGCGCTTTGGCGGCCTGCACCCGTTGTGAGGCAGAGGAGTTATGTCTTCGATTGACCTGATAGCCATTCCGGAAGCCTGAAGACCGGTAATTGCACTTTCACGGCCAGCACCGGGGCCCTTGACTCGAACCTCAACTTCGCGAACGCCTACCTTCGAAGCCTTTTCAGCCACGATCTCGGCCGCTCGCTGGGCCGCAAAGGGAGTACTTTTCCGCGAGCCCTTAAACCCAACGGTTCCGGCAGTCGCCCAGCAAAGCACATCGCCCGCAGCGTCTGTCATCGTAACGATCGTGTTGTTGAACGTCGCCTTAATGTAGACGACGCCCTTGTTCACATTACGACGGACTTTTTTCTTCTTAACTTTCGCCACGCTTTTATCTCACTAACAAACGAACCATTGACCGCAAAAAGCTTAGTGCTTCATATCCTTAACGCCCTTTTTCCCCGCAACCGTCTTCTTACGGCCCTTGCGAGTTCTGGCATTCGTCTTGGTTCGCTGACCGCGAACAGGAAGCCCCTTACGATGCCGAACCCCACGATAACACTGGATCTCACGAAGGCGACCGATATCCTGCTGAATCTTGCGCCGAAGAGGACCTTCAACCGTGTAATTCTTGTCCAGGTGAGTCGTAATCCGACTCACTTCGTCTTCACTCAACTCACCTGCCCGAACGTGGGGATCAACACCCAGTTCGTAACAGATCTGAATCGCCAAGAACGGACCAATACCGTACAAGTAGCTCAACGAAATATACGTCGGCTTATTGTTAGGAATGTCGACACCAAGCACGCGGGGCATTTCAAATCTCCACAACCACTCTATAAATCAATCAATCAGCCCTGACGCTGCTTATGTCGCGGGTTCGACGAACAAATGACAAAAATCTTGCCCTGACGTCGCACCAACTTACAGGCATCACAAATGCGCTTAACGCTTGAACGAACCTTCATCGCATCACCACTCTCCAAGTAGAAGTCACGCTACTTGTCTGAATCAAGCAAACCAGGATAATTTCGCATCACCAAGTGAGAGTCAATCTTCTGCACAAGGTCCAACGCCACTGACACAATAATCAACAGACCTGTGCCACCAAAAAAACTGGCAGTAACAAAGTCCTGAGTAACCGTATTTGACACAATCGTCGGGATCACCGCTATCACTGCCAGAAACGCAGCACCAACGTACGTAATACGCAACATCACCTGCTCAAGGTGACTCGCAGTCCGTGAGCCAGGACGGTAACCAGGAATGAAGCTGCCGTTATCCTTCAAATTTTCCGCCATTTCCTTGGGATTGAAAGTGATCGCCGTCCAGAAATAACAAAAGAAGTAAATCAGCACAATGTAAGCCAGACTATACACGAAACCCTGCCCGGGAGCAAACGCGGCGCCGATCGATGCGAACACTCCGCCGACACCAGAGTCCGGGCCAAACATCGAACCCACCTGCGTGAACACAAAGTACGGGATCATTAACAGACTGCTTGAGAAGATGATGGGCATCACACCAGACTGGTTCACCCGCAGAGGCAACCACTGTCGATTACCACCCATCACTCTCCGGCCACGCACATGCTTCGCACTCTGAATGGGAATACGCCGCTGACCTTGTGTAATAAAAACAACAACAGCAATAACGCAAACAAACAAGGCAGCCATGACCAGTAACCGCTCAATCCCGTACTGGCTCCCAATCTGCAAGCCGTTGGACTGGATACCAGCGATCCACTTGCTGGCGATCTCCGGCATCCTCGCCAAAATCCCCGCCATAATCAGAAGACTGATACCGTTCCCGATACCATAGGCGTCAATCTGCTCCCCGATCCACATCAGGAACACAGTGCCCGCAGTCATCAAAATCGTGCCAAAGACCAGCCAACCAACGGTATCATACTCCTGCAGGATCGCAGCCTGCCCCGGCGCACCGCCCCTCATCGACCAAAGCAAACCAAAGCTCTGCAACACGCAAACAAATACGGTCGCATACCTGGTATACTCGTTTAACCTTCGCCGACCGGACTCGCCTTCCTTCTGCATGGCTTCGAGAGGCGGATAGACCGTCCCCAAAAGCTGAAACACAATCGAAGCTGTGATGTAGGGCATGATGCCCAAACCAAACACCGAACCGCTCTGCAGCGACGAAGCAGAAAACACAGAAACCACCTGAAGCAGACCAGCAACCCCAGTGGTACCACTCTGAGCATTCTCCATCACATTCTTGATGGCATCATGGTCCATGAATGGCAGTGTGATGTGAAACCCAAGCCGATAGACAGCTAGCAGCACGACCGTCAACACGATCTTCCGACGCAGCTCAGGGATGCGAAAAACCGTTAGCAGTTTTGCAAACACTCCGCTCCCCTTTCGTGTCTCAATCAACCAATAAACTAGAAGCTACCCACCGCGATCAGGCTGTATGTACCACCAGCCGCACTGATCTTCGCCTCGGCCGACGCAGAGAATCGGTGTGCCGAAATCTTAAGATTCTTACTAAGCTCACCGTCTCCGAGCACCTTCAGCTCTTCGAATGAACTCCTGACGAGCCCTTTCTCAACAAGCATCTCGGGAGTGATCTCACTGCCAGCATCGAAAGCTTCATTCAGCTCCCCAACATTAATCACCGCAACGTCAGCGGCGAAAAAGTTGTTACTGAAGCCACGCTTAGCCACGCGACGGAACAGCGGCATCTGTCCGCCCTGGAATCCAACGCGTCGGGAGGAGCCAGACCGGCTGAAGAAACCCTTGTGACCACGCCCGGCCGTCTTACCATGACCGGAGCCTGTTCCACGACCAATACGCTTGCGAGCTTTTCGAGGCTCATTCCCACTCTGCACGTCGTTCAAAATCACAGCGACACCCCTCGCAGTCGTTCAATCTGCTCACGCGTCCGAAGCTTCTTCAAGGCTTCCATCGTAGCCTTCACCAGATTCAGCGGATTCGTCGAACCGTAAGCTTTTGTCAAAATGTCAGTAATGCCAACTGCTTCGACGACAGAGCGCACACAGTCCCCGGCAATGATTCCAGTACCAGGCTTTGCCGGCAGCAGCAGAACACGCGAAGACCGAAACTCTCCAATCACCTGGTGCGGAATAGTCGTCCCGACAACAGCCACGCTCATTTGACTTCTATTCGACTGCTTTGTCGCCTTATCGACTGCCAACGGCACTTCAATGGCTTTCCCGTAGCCGTAGCCTACGCGGCCATGACCATCGCCTGTTACGACCAAGGCGGCAAAACTAAAACGGCGACCGCCCTTGACCACGCAAGCGCACCGGCGAATCTGAACGACTCGCTCTCCGGAATCATTTTTTACTTCTGCGGACGACACGGCACACCTCGCCAAACAGCACAGACAAAACTAATAATTTAATCTTAGAAATCGAGCCCTGACTCTCGCGCGGCATCAGCAAGTGCCGCAACTCGGCCATGATATGCGAAACGTCCGCGATCGAAAACAACCTGACAAATACCAGCCTTCACGGCTCGCTCCGCCAGCAATTGCCCAACCTTGCGAGCAGCGTCCTGATCACCGCCGACGCCGCCCGGACCAGCAATCTCCGACTCAACAGTGCTGGCAGACACAAGGGTCTTCCCAGCTGAATCATCGATAATTTGCGCGTACATATGACGGTTGCTGCGAAAAACGCTCAACCTGAGTCGACCATGGGAATCCCTGACGACCCGATTTCGCACTCGATACTGTCGACGCTTCTGCTGCAACGCAAGGCGGGAACGAACACTCATCGCTAAACTCGACTGTTAGTATACAAAAATCACTTGGAACCAAAAGCCTTACCGGCTTTACGTCGAACAAACTCGTCCTGGTACCGAATTCCCTTACCTTTGTAAGGCTCGGGTGGGCGCACAGAACGAATCTCTGCAGCGAACTGTCCACAGGCCTGCTTGTTGGAACTCTTGATAATCACGTGAGTCGCATCGGGCACTTCGCACTTAACACCGGCAGGCACTTCCAGAACAATCTTGTTCGCGAACCCTACTTGCAACGTCAGCTTTGTTCCCGAAATGCTGGCGTTGTACCCAACACCCTGAATCTCCAGTTTTTTCTCAAACGGCTTCACAACTCCCGAAACCATATTCTGAATGAGGCTGCGAGTGAGCCCATGCAACGCGCGACTGCTGCGCTTATCATCGGGGCGCGTCACCTGCACAACGGCACCATCCACTGAAACCGCCATCAGCGGGTGAACCGCCAACAACAACTCCCCAGCTGGACCCTTGGCGGTCACACTGTTCCCGCTCACCTCCACCTTTACACCGCCAGGAATGACGACCGGCTTTTTACCAATTCTCGACATGACGCATCATCCAAAAGCAAAAACAACCGGCAATTCTACCAAACCTGACAGACAAGCTCGCCACCAACGCCCAACTTTCTGGCTTCCCGATTACTCAATACGCCCTTGGAGGTTGACAACACAGCGATGCCCGTCCCCTGGCGAATGTCCTTCATCTCCGATACTGCACAATACACGCGGCAACCAGGCTTCGACACGCGCTCGATGTGCTGTATAACGTGCTCGCCGGCGGGACCATACTTCAGGTTGACTCGAAGCGTTTTGCCGCAGTCGGCATCCAACACTTCATAGTCCCAAACGAACCCTTCTCGCTGTAAAGCTTCGACGATGCTCACCTTAATTTTTGAACACGGAACATCCACAAAAGGACGTTCAACCTGTACGCCATTTCGGATTCGCGTCAGCAAGTCTGCAATCGGATCTGTCATCATAATACACCAACCCACTTCTACCAACTGGCCTTCTTCACACCCGGGATCAAACCATCCAACGCCAGATTCCTGAAGCATATTCGGCACACTTTGAACTTGCGGTAAACCGCACGCGGCCTGCCACAAAGCATGCAACGATGCTCCTGACGGCTGCTGAACTTAGGTGTTCGATTTGCCTTTTCAATTTTTGCTTTGCTTGCCATTGCCTGATCTCGAGACCCATTTAACGCGAAACGTCAATCTACTCTTCTGTCTTGAATGGCATCCCAAATGCCTTCAACAATGCACGACCATCGTCATCAGTTACCGCTGTAGTAACGAAAGTAATATTCATACCCTGTGTTGCCGTGACCGTCTCCGGGTCAATCTCCGGAAACACCAGCTGTTCCGTCAGACCACAGTTGTAGTTACCATTCCCATCGAAACCCTTCGGGCTCACACCACGAAAGTCCCGAACTCGAGGTAAAGCCAACGTAATCAAACGCTCAAGGAAGTCGTACATCCTCTTGCTTCGTAGAGTCACGCGACAACCGATCGGCTGCCCTTCACGCAAACGAAACCCGGAGACCGACTTGCGGGCCCGGGTGATCTGAGCCTTCTGGCCAGCCAACTGTGTTAACTGATCCACCGCTTGATCCAACCGCTTGCGGTCGTTCACGGCTTCGCCGACCCCCATACTGACCACGATCTTCTGAAGTCGTGGAACAGCGTGGATGTTAGTCTTCCCGAGCGAAGCCTTCAGCTCAGGGATAATTCGGCTACGATACTCTTCGTGCAACCGGGTCATGTCTGATCACTCTTAAAAACAACCGCCGTAAAACTCTAAACAACTTCGCTCGCGAGACTCACAATCTTCATGTAACGTCGCTCTCGCAACTCACGGGCCACCGCCCCAAAAATGCGAGTCCCCTTAGGGTTCCCGTCATTATCGACGATCACGATCGCATTGCGGTCGAACTTGACGTACGAACCGTCAGCACGCCGAGCGGCCTTTCGAGTGCGAACAACCACACCCTTCACGACCGAACCCGACTTGATCGCACTGCCAGCGAGGGCTTTCTGCACGCTCACAACGACGATATCGCCAAGCCCAGCATAACGCCGACGAGTACCGCCCAGCACCTTAATGCACCGAGCAGTCTTTGCGCCGGAATTGTCAGCAACATCTAGGAGTGTCTGCATCTGTATCATGGTTCAATCTCACGGTTCCTGGCATCAAGCCACGCTCTCACTCACCAATTGTGGGTATCGCCGATGTACTGACGACCCGTACAAGTTCCCAACGCTTGAGTTTCGACTTCGGCGGGCACTCCACGATCTCAACCGTGTCACCCTTCTTTGCGACGCACTGCTCATCATGTACGTGACAAACAGTCCGACCTCGAATGATCTTCCCGTACTTCGGGTGCTTCATTCTGCGATCGATCTCAACTCGCACCGTATTGGGCCGAGGATCTCGAGCTACAACACCAACTAATGTCTTTCTCATCGCTCGCCCAATCAAACCTTAGAAAGTTCTCGCTCACGCTGGACAGTGAACATCCTCGCGATGTCTCTTCGCAACTTCTTCACATTGCTAGGAACATCATTACGCTCAGTCGCTGCCTGAACACGCAAGCGGAATAGCGATTGCTGCGCCTCCCGCAGCTCGTGCTGCAGTTGCTCGTCAGACATTTCTCGTATTGCGTTCGACTTTGCCATGGCAACCTCAACTATATCTCTGGTCGTCGCCCCACAAGCCGGACACGCACGGGCAGCTTGTGAGCAACACGATTAAAACAACTTCGCGCTGTGTCATGAGACACACCACCAAGCTCAAACAGAACAGTACCGGGTTTAACAACAGCGACCCACCGGTCCGGTTCCCCTTTGCCCTTACCCATTCGGGTTTCAAGCGGCCGAGAAGTCACAGACTTCTGAGGGAATATGCGGATAAAGACTCGACCCTCGCCGCGAACATACTGTGTCGCCGCGATACGGCACGCTTCAATCGTCTGCCCAGTGATGTGACCTGGATCCAATGACTGCAGTGCCCATTCGCCAAAGACAACAGTGTTGCCGCGAGTCGCCTTACCTCTTATACGCCCTCTTTGGCTTTTTCGATGCTTGACCCGCTTTGGCATTAGTGCCATCTGCAGTCTCCTCGTTCGAATAATCGCCCAAATCAATCCACACTTTCACACCAATAATACCCATCGCCGTCTTCGACTCGGCAAAACCGTAGTCAATGTGTCGGCGAAGAGTTGACAAGGGAATCGAACCTCGACTCGCCTTCTCCTGCCGGGACATCTCGGCACCGCCAAGTCGCCCCGACATCTGGATCTTCACACCCTCGACCCCAGCACTCATCACTTCATCAAGCGTCTTCTTAATCGCACGCCGAAAACTCCCGCGCTTCTGAAGTTGCTGAGCAATCTTCATCGCCACGAGTCGCGAATTACGATTCGGATTAGTAATCTCGACGATCTTGACGTCCATACGACGCCCAGTCAGATCTTCGAGTTCCGCCTTAAGCTTATCGACTTCCTGCCCCTTCCGCCCGATAATCACACCAGGCCGGGCAGTATGCATATGAACCACGACCTGATCGCGTGTACGCTCGATCTCAACGCGAGCGATCTCAGCGAACTCATACTTCGTGGCTACGAACTTGCGGATCTTCTGATCCTCAAGAAGCAAGTCCCCGAATTCCTTCTTTGACGCGTACCAACGACTACGCCAAGTCTCCATGACTCCGACGCGAAACCCTGTTGGCCTGACTTTTTGACCCATAACCGTGATCCTGATCTGACTGCAAAAAGATTAGCTCAACTCCGGTGCGTCTATTGCGACATGGATGTGCGCCGTGCGACGTCGAATCAAATTCGCCATTCCTCGAGCTCTGGCATGAACTCGCTTAAACATCGGCCCACCGTCCACGCGAGCTTCTGAGATCTTCAGACGATCCGGACTCCGGACCCCGCGATCTTCCGCGTTCGCAATGGCGCTCTTCAGAACTCGCTCAATAAAACGAGCGCCCCTGTTAGGCTCATAAGCGAGCGCATTCAACCCCTGCTCAGCCGACATCCCGCGAATCATGTCCGCAAACGGTCGAATCTTAGTAGGTGAAATACGAGCAAAGCGGTGGACAGCACGTATAGACGCCATGACTACTTCTTACCCTTTGAACCGTGCCCTCGGAACGTCCGCGTTGATGAAAACTCACCAAGCTTGTGACCGACCATATCTTCAGTCACGTAGACGCTAATGTGGGCCCGACCATTGTGTACCAAAAATGTGTGACCAACAAACTCAGGCGAAATCGTACAACGTCGAGCCCAAGTCTTAACAGGTTCCTTGCGCCCTGCCTCGTTCAGCTTCTCAACCTTTTCAAGCACTCGAGGGTCAACATAAGGACCCTTCTTCAGCGAGCGACCCATTCAAACACCCTTCCAAGATCCGAAGCCTACTTGACCTGACCGTAACGAACTGAACGACGCCGACGAATGATTGCCTTTGACGAAGCCTTTTTCTTGCTCCGCGTACGACCGCCCTTCGCAAGCTTGCCGGTTGGGCTGCAAGGATGCCGACCTCCGGAATTTCGACCTTCTCCACCGCCCATCGGGTGAGCGATTGGATTCATCGCGGTACCGCGAACGCGAGGCCGAATACCCTTCCAGCGATTACGTCCCGCCTTACCAATAATGATACTGCTGTGCTCAGAGTTACCCAACACGCCAATAGTTGCACGGCAACTGCTTGGCAGACGCCGCACTTCACCGCTAGGCAAAGTCACCTGAGCCCAACGACCTTCGCGGGCGTTGAGTGTAGCACCAACGCCAGCACTCCGACACAACTGACCACCACGCCCGGGCTGCATCTCAATATTGTGAATCACTGTGCCAGGAGGAATCACACCCAATGGCATGCAATTTCCCACGTTTGGCTCCAGCTGCGCGCCGCTCTCAACCTTGTTCCCGGCCTTTAATCCCTCAGGTGCAAGGATATACCGCTTCTCGCCATCAGCGTATTCTATCAACGCAATTCGGCTTGAGCGATTCGGGTCATACTCGATATGAGTGACAGTACCAACGACGCCATCCTTGTCACGTCGAAAGTCGATCTGTCGATACAATCGCTTATGACCACCGCCACGATGCAGAGCGGTGATCTTCCCCTGATTATTTCGCCCGCCCTTTTTCTTAAAACGGGAAGTCAACTCCTTCTCTGGGCGCTTCTTCTTATCCGTGATTTCAGCAAAATCACTGACAGACGCACCACGACGACCAGGAGTCACCGGCTTGTAAAATCGAATCCCCATGATTACAGCTCACATCCACACGACAAGAATCTTCAGCGACGACGCCTAATCCTAGAAGAACGCAATTCGATCCTCATCGTGAAGCTTCACGATGGCCTTCTTCCAGGACCGAGTCAACCCGACAACCATTTTATGCCGGCGAGGCTTTCCAAGACGAGTCTGGGTCCGCACAGCAACAACTCTTACATCCCACAGCTGCTGAACAGCGGCCTTGATGTCCGACTTCGTCGCTAAAGGATGAACCTCAAATGAGTACGCGTTCTGCTTCTCAGAAAGATGAGTGCCCTTCTCCGTAACCAACGGACGACGGATCACCTGGTGAGCCTCAAGAACAATACCGGTCGAAAAAGAAGAAGCCATTACTACACCGACCCCAATATCTCAAATCAGGCCTGACGACCAAGAATCCGATTCATTTCACCAACCGTAATCACCAGATGCCGCTGACGCAGCAAGGTATAGGCATTCAAGTCACTGCCGGGCAGGACTTGCACACCATCAATATTTCGCGATGATCGCCAAACGTTCTGATTGACGCCTTCAGTTGCAAGCAGAACACTCTTCCCCTGCAGACCAACAGCCTTCAGAAATCCAGCTACAACCTTAGTCTTAGGAGCAGAGCAATCCCACGCCTTCAGAACAACAGCCTGTGAATCCTGAAACTTACTCAGAAGCGCCATTCGCGTCGCCTTCTGAACCGCCTTTTTCGGCAATCGATAGTAATAGTCACGCGGCTTCTTGCCAAACGCATGCCCACCACCGCGTCGAACCGGGGTACGAATCCCCCCTGCTCGAGCACGACCTGTACCCTTTTGCTTGAATAACTTACGGGTACTACCCGCAACCATCCCGCGAGACTTAGTCTGCACCGAACCAACTCGACAGTTAGCGCGGTACATAATCACAGCATCATGCAACAACTGCTTGCAGATCACGTCGGAAATCTCCGACGGCTCAAACGCAAACGTCCCGCAGTCCGCACCCAACATATCTTTTACAGGAACCGAAATCATGGCACCACCAGCAAGCATCAAGAACGATTCTTAGCGGAACGACGAACAACAACGTAACCACCATTCGGTCCCGGCACTGCCCCGCGAACCAACAGCACGTTCGAATCATTGTCAACACGAACCAGACGCAGATTCTTAACGGTCACACGCTCATTGCCGTACTGACCAGCCATCTTAGTCCCGGGGAAAACGCGACTCGGGTCAGCACTCTGACCAATCGAACCAGGCGAACGATGAACTCGCTTCACCCCATGACTCGCACCAAGACCACCGAAATTATGACGAACCATAACCCCGGTGAAGCCGTGACCGCGAGTCGTACCGATCACATCCAGGAACTTAACCCCTTCAAGCGCGGCAGGACCCAGAACCTGACCAACCTGCAACCCATGAGAAGAATCAGCACACCGAAACTCTCGAATGAAACGCTTCGGCTCACACTCAGCTTTTGCTACCGCAGCACCAGACTGCTGACGACGTCCACCTAATGCAGCCACATGACCACGCTGAGCACGCGACGCCTTGCCGCGAGGCCGGTCATCAAAACCAACCTGAACAGCATCGTAGCCGTCTTTTTCTTTCGAACGGACCTGCAGCACAACGCACGGGCCCGCCTCAATGACAGTCACAGGAACAATAACGCCGTCGGCGTCATAGACCTGAGTCATTCCAATTTTTCGACCAAGCAACCCGACAGACATAGCTCCGCACCCGCGCGCAGAAAATTGAAAAACGCGAACAGAGACTGCCCGCCGTGATTAAACGACACCAAACGCGACAGACCAAACCTAGGCAGTTGCCGTAGCTTTAATCTTAATATCAACCCCAGCCGGCAACGAGAGCTTATTCAGAGCATCTACCGTCTTGCCAGTAGGCTGAATGATGTCGATCAGCCGCTTATGAGTCCGAATCTCGAACTGCTCACGCGACTTTTTGTCAATGTGAGGACTTCGAAGGACCGTATACCGCTCAATCCTTGTCGGCAACGGAACCGGACCGTGAACGATCGCCCCGGTACGCTTCGCAGTGTCTACGATCTCCGCCGCGGACTGATCCAGCACGGAGTGGTCATAAGCTTCCATCCGAATCCGGATACATTCTTCGCCAGCACCAGCCACCGTAAACCACCTTCAGCAAACAGGTTACGCAAAACGAAACCAACAACCCGAAAAACGGGGAATCGGGGATTCTAGAGTTGATTGCAGTTTATGTCAATCAACGACGCCTGAGAAATCCATATCTTCGACAGAAGTGCCGTCAAACTTCAGCTACATCATCTGTTCAACCACGTTCGGAGGTGCAATTTCATAGCGACAAGGCTCCATCGAGTACGATGCTCGACCTTGAGAAAGGCTACGAATCTGATTTGAGTACCCGAACATTTCAACCAGCGGGACTTCGCACTGAAGGACACACAGGTCACCCCGTCTGTCGGAATTGATAATGACTGCTCTCCGGGAATTCAGGTCCGACTGAACATTTCCGAGGAAATCTTCCGGAGTCACCACCTCGACTGACATGATCGGCTCCAGAATCGCCATCTTTCCTTCCCTAAGCACTTTGTTAAAAGCCTCACTGGCAGCCGTCTGGATCGCGACTTCGTTTGTTTCTCCCTCACGGTAGCTGACTTCAGTGATCGTCAGGCTGAGTCCCATCAATGGGTTTCCATAAATGCCGCCTCCGTCCGCCTGATTTTTGATCGCGTCAAGCAGAATCTGGAACAACTGCTTTGGCAATGCCTCTGGAGGCAACCGATGGCCAACGCTGACATTGATCATGGATTCGGGAACCTCCTTTGCCATTAAGGTCATTCCGAATCCGATCGTTCCCGATGGCATTTGCCGCGAGAAGTCCACATTAACCGTGACTTCGCCGACCAGCTTCTCACGATAGCTGACTCGCGGCTTGTGGAATTTGACTTTAAGTTTGAAATCCCGCTCCATCCGGTGCCGAATCACTTCCAGATGTAATTCACCCATCCCGCTGATGATCGTCTGGCCTGTCTCCGGGTTCGATTTCACTCGGAACGTCGGATCCTGGCGCTCAAGTCGCTTCAATGTGTCATCGAGCTTTTTGCGGTCATTGCTGGACTCCGGTTCGATCGCCATCGAGATCACCGTTTCCGGGAAAACAATGGACTCAAGTGCGACCGGGGAACTGGCGTCGCAAAGAGTATCTCCTGTAGACGAATCTTTCGGGCCAATGATCCCGCAGATGTCTCCAGCTTCCACGCTTTCAACTTTTTCCCGCGAATCTGACTGGATGTGCCACAACTGGGTGACCATCTCCTTCTTGCCAAGTCGTGGATTCAGCAGCTTTGAATTTCCGGTGAGTACCCCGGAGTAGACTCGAGCAAAAAATAAGTCTCCATGGGGCTCGGCCTGTACCTTGAAAATCAGAGCACACACCGGGTCCTTGACGGCCGCTTTCCGGACCGTAGTTTGCCCTTCTTGTTTTCCGGACGGGATCACCCCTTCCACGGGCGGACGATCAAGAGGACTGGGAAGGAAGTTGTTGACAGCATCCAGAACGGGCTGAACCCCAATGTAATCCAGCGATGCGCCGCAGAATACGGGCTGGATCGAGCCGCTTAACGTCGCCTTCCGAATCGCAGAGACTGCCAACTCAGTCGGGACTTCCTGGCCCTCCATGCAGACCATCATGATGTCATCATCTATCGCGGAGAGCACATCAAACAACTCTGTTCTCCAGAGTTCTGCGTCATCGCGGTACTGATCAGGAATCGGTTCCTCCCGAAAAACCTGGCCTTTTGACTCTGAATCCCAGTAGATCGCCTTCATCGTCAGAAGATCGATCACACCGCAGAATCCATCCGCATTGGTCGATTGGCCTGATCCAATCGGAATCTGTAATGGTACTGGCTTTGCGTTCAGTCGGTCGCGAATCTGCTCAAGTACGCGATGGAATCCCGCACCGATGCGGTCCATCTTGTTGATCATGCAAATTCGAGGAACTCTGTACTTGTTGGCCTGCCGCCAAACCGTCTCACTTTGAGCTTCGACCCCCTCAACAGCACTGAAGATCACCACCGCTCCGTCCAGAACTCTAAGGCTGCGTTCGACTTCCGCCGTGAAGTCGACGTGTCCTGGCGTGTCAATGATGTTGATCGTGCAGCCCTTCCACTGACAGGTAACGGCCGCAGAATAAATCGTGATTCCGCGCTGAGCCTCTTCCGGATCAAAGTCCGTTGTCGTCGTGCCATCATCAACATTTCCCATCCGGTGGGACGCACCCGTGTAGTAAAGGATGCGTTCGGTGGTTGTCGTCTTGCCAGCATCAATATGGGCGATGATGCCAATGTTGCGAATTGTCTCTATCGAGCGAGCCATGATCGGGTCACCGTAAAAAGCCGGGCAACTACAAAAGGAGAGCCCGAAACACTGAAAACGAAGGAGTTTCGAGGCGACACAGCAAACGACAACTCGTTCACCCGGCTTCATCCGAAACACTGGAGTTCTGTCCCTTAGCCGAACAGAACCGGGGATTATGACTTCGGCGGTCTCAGAAACAACTGAGATTAGACCCAGGTGGTTCAGCGAAGACCTTGCATTTGACTGCAAACGGATTGAATCCTCGCACGAGTCCGATATTCAATCTCAGTCCGAATCCTTTCGCTTGAGAAGGGTGGACTTTGCGTCTTCGGTTAAATGAGACGATTTGAATAACAGACGTGAAACGTTTGAGAGCTTCGATCGAGGCCATAATGCACGTCCGTTCCGATCAGGGAACCGCTGAACGGCACCAGCAACCACCGAGGCCCGCCGCCAATTGAGTGGTTTGAGTTACAATCGTCGCCTGCGCGCCGAGGTCCACGCTTTACCCCATCAATACGCAGCTCGAAGAATCTCCAACAGGTCCGCCTCGGTTGGCTGACGAGGATTGACCATCATCAGCCGCTTAATCGCAAACGCCTTCGCTGCAAACCGTGGCAATTGCTCTTCTCGACCTCCGATATCACGAATTCGCTCAGGAATTCCGACGGCCCGCTTTAACTTTTGAACTGCGGATATCGCCAGCTCCGCGGCATCCGCAGCACTCTGGCCGGCCGTGTCTTCACCCAACAAGGTCGCAATCCGAGCAAACGTCGAGACACGTTCCGGCAGATTGAATCGCATCACGAATGGCAGTAACAAACCGTTTCCCGCACCGTGTGATACATGCAGTTCGCCGCCCATCGGATACTCCAAAGCATGCACCACCGCGACGGCGCAATTTGAGAATGCCATGCCGGCGAGCGTCGCCGCAAGACTCATCCCTTCCCGAGCCTCACGATGACCGGGTTCACGCACCGCCGTCTCAAGATGCCGTCCAATCAGTGAAATCGCCTTTTCGGCAAGGCACTCGCCCAGCGGAGTCCGCCCTTCATAGGCCGCGGTTTCGTTTGCCTTCAGCGGCATTTGCTGAAAATCAACGGCTGTGCAGGCTTCGATCGCATGAGTCAACGCGTCAATGCCACTATCGGCCGTCACTTTTGCAGGACAGGACAACGTGAGTTCCGGATCGACGAGAGCAATGGCCGGACGCAGGTAATTGCTGAGCGTACTGACCTTGATGGCGTTTCGCGTATCGGTCAGCACGGCCGCGTGAGAAACCTCGCTGCCTGTCCCCGAAGTTGTCGGGACACAAATAAGCGGCGTCACCGGACCAGGAACTTTATCCCAACCGAAATAGTCGCTCGGAGTTCCCTCGTGAGAATAAGCGGCTGCCGTGACTTTTGCCAGATCCATGTTGCTGCCACCTCCAAGCCCCACAATCGCGTCGGGCTTGTACCTGCGAGCATCCTCCAGAGTTCGCATCGCACTGTCGACCGATGGTTCTGGTTCACCACCATCAAACACATTAACATCAAATCCAGCTTTGATGAGAGGCATACGGATCCTGTCGACGATTCCGTTCGCCGCAAGCACTCGATCTGTCACGACCAGAATGCGCCCATAACCTTGTCGCTGAATGAGTCCCTGAAGTTGCCCGGCAGCTCCCCATCCAAACACCAGTTGGCTCGACGTATGAAACTGCCAAACACTTCGCATCGGAACTCTTTCGCCGTCAAAATGAATCGGAGGCCGTAAGTGCCCTCATCCGGCATGGCCAAAAGTCATGAAGAGACTAAAACTACGCTATTCGACTGCGCCAACGCGGCGGTCATCTGCGAACGCCTCCAGCGTCGCGCTGACAGAGATCATAACCACATCCCTTCCCCACAACAGGCTCAGGCATGTTTCGTACTCTCGCGATTGTCTTCACATTCACGATCGCCGCTGACCAATGTCTGGCCGGGGAGTTCTCACAATTCCGCGGCAGCAACGGTACAGGGATCGTGGCCGATCAACCAATCTCGCTGACCTGGTCGGCCGAGCAGAATCTCGGATGGAAAGTGACCAATCCCGGAGCTGGCTGGTCGCAACCAATCGTCTGGGAGGACCGCATCTATGTGACCGGAGCCGTCGCGGAGAAAGATCTGAAACCTTCGAACTTTGCTGATGGAGTCAAATCGCCGCAGAGCATGGGCGTTTCGTTATTCGCGAAGGCCCCGAGTTTTCCAATCGACTGGAAACTATTCTGTCTGAGCACTAAAGACGGCAGCATTCTTTGGGCACAGACAATTGTCTCCGCCAAGCCGAAGTTTCCGATTCATCCTTCGAATTCGTGGGCAACGGAGTCTCCGGTGGCTGACGAAGACGGCATCTATGTTTCGTTCGGCGCTCCTGGGGTTGTCGCTGCTGTCGATCACGCCGGAAAACTTCGCTGGACCAAGGATATTGGGACCTTCAAGACGTCTAATGGGTTTGGAACCGGCAGTTCTTTGGCTCTCCATAAAGGCAAGGTCTTCGCTCAGAATTTCAATGAAGACAACGCCACAACCTTCTGCTTCGACACTCAAAGCGGAGAAGAAAGATGGAAGGTGACTCGCACGGATAAAGGAACTTCGTGGAGCACTCCCCTGCTCTGGTCAAACTCTCAACGCCCAGAACTGATCGTCTCCGGCGGCGAACAGATCGACAGCCTCAATCCGGAAACGGGCCAAACACTCTGGACCGTAAAGAACGTCAAAGCCTCGACTGCCAACACTCCCTGTGCGGATGAAAACCGTCTGTACTTTGGAGGCAGCGATCCTTTCTCGAAGGGTCCGTTGTTCGCCATTCAACCGGGAGGCAGCGGAGAGCTTTCACCTGAAAAGAAGAATGCTCAGTTCACGACCTGCCAATGGCTGCAGGAACGACAAGGCCCCGGAATGGCGTCGTCGGTGTCATCTGGGAAATTCGTCTACACTCTAGAAAGCAATATCCTGAAGTGCTTTAACGCGGAAACGGGTGAACGACTTTATCAGCAGCGTCTCCCGGGACTTGATCTCGTTGCCGCCAGCCCACTGCTGATCGGGAACAAGCTCCTGATTCTCGATGAGAAAGGCGCCGCGTGTCTGGTTGCTGACGGCCCCACGTTTGAAGTCATCGGCTCCGGGCAACTGTCTGATACCTTCTGGGCGACACCAGCCGTTGCCGATGGCGCAATCTACTTTCGTGGTCTCGAGTCGATCTACTGCATCAGGTCAAATGAATAATCTCACTGACCATGAATCGCGGCTTTCTTTAAGTGCTTCTCAAAGAATTCGAAGCGAGCATTCTCGATTTTCGCTTTGACCTCCGGGCTTGAAGTCCGGAAACCATGATCACCGTCTTCAATGGTCATCAAGATTGCCTCAACGTCGGCCGCCTTCATGCGTTCCACGATCCATTCCGCCTGCTCATGCGCGACGTAGGCATCTTTCGTCCCATGGACAAAGAGAGTCGGCACGGCCTCGGGCGTGACCCAATACAGTGGGCTCGATTCAATATGGCGATGACGTTCCTGCTGTAGATTACCACCAAGAAAGAGCGGCAGAACGTCTTTCGCATCCACACTGGCATCGTATGATTTTGTGAAGTCGCTCGGTCCATAAAAATTCACCACGCACTTCACGCTGCTTGAATACTCCGCGTTTCCCCCATCGCCTTCGAATTTCTTGACTCCACTGGTCACTCCCAGAAACTGCGCCAGGTGGCCGCCGGCCGAACCACCAGTCGTTCCAATTCGATCCGGATCAATCTGGTACTTCTCCGTGTTGGCTCGCATCCAGCGCACAGCAGCTTTGACGTCATATACAGCGGCCGGGAACTGGTACTTCGGAGCCAGGCGATAAGACACTGTCACAGCGACATAGCCTCTTTCCGCCAACTGCAAACAAAGTCCATTGAAACTTTCCCGCGTGCCCGCGCGAAATCCGCCACCGTGAATACAAATCACGGCAGGAAACGGTCCTGTTCCGTCTTTGGGGCGAGCCATGTTAAGCTGTAGATGTTGGTCGTCGGGATTTGAATACTCAATATTCTTCTCGAACAAAACACCTGCTGGTACGGTCTCCTGAGCATCGACCGGCGAGAGGAGCGCGATGACGCCAATCATCATCGAAGTCATCCACCTGGCCGTTTGCAACGATCGCATCTTCGAATCCTCCGGAAAACTCTGTAGACTGTTCGGTCTGAATCATTCGCAATGGTAATCCGACATTCCAACCAACGGTAGGATGCGCTGCACCTTCTTTGCTGGGAAGTGACATGAAGACGGCTCAAATCCTTGGCACTGTGTTCGGCCTGATCTTCGTTGCAGACACGATCACGGCACAAACACCATCAGTGCAGCAAAACTCTGCGCAGTCAATTCCCGGCTGCCTCCTGGAAGATCGCTTCTTTGAAGACGAGGTCTGGGCCAAGGTGGGAGAACGCACTTGCCTGCGATGCCATAATGAAAAAGGGGAAGCCGCTGAAAGTGCTTTTCGTTTGCTCAAACCCGATTTGACTGCCTCAGATTCAACGTGGCTGGCTCAAAACAAATCGGCATTCGAAACCATGGCCAGGTCGGCTGAAGGCGATGATTCTCGACTCCTGTTAAAGGCTACGGGGCAGCTCGACCACGGCGGCGGAGAAGTGCTGAAGGCCGATTCCACCGGACTCAGGATACTCCAGCGATTTGTTCGGCAACTCAATCAGCAGGACACCCGGCAACCTGAAGATGACATGTCGAAAGAGTCCGCCGCAGCAGCTTTCTTCAACGATCTGACGATGCTTACTCCGGATCGAAGACTGCGACGCATTACGCTTTCATTGTCGGGAAGACTGCCTACCACGACTGAACTCGATGAGGTCCGTCAGAATGGCGATGCGGCCGTTGCAGCGATTCTCGAACGAGTGTTTCAGGAAGATGCCTTTTACGAACGTCTCAAAGAAGGCTTCAATGACATCTTCCTGACCATCGGCATTGAAGACAACGCGGAGACATTGCTGTCGTATCACCACTTTGAAAAGACAAGACTCTGGTATCAGCATTGGGACTTCAGCAACCTGCCGGAAGCTGAACGGGAACGCGCGGGATGGAAGCTGGCGGACGTCTATCGAGATGCACTTCTGCAGGAACCGTTACGGATGATCGAATACATCGTTCGCAATGATCGACCGTTTACAGAAATCGCGACGGCCGACTATATCATGGTCTCGCCGCATTCGGCGCGCGGCTATGGGATCTTCGAAAGCATCAAGGACCAGTTTAAGAATCCCGAAGACCCGTTCGAATACATCCCCGCAAAGCTCCCGGCATTGACTGGCCGTGACGGGAAGACTCAGGAATCGGCAACCGGGCTTTATCCGCATGCCGGATTTCTCAGCATGTTTCATTACCTGCGACGATATCCGTCCACGGAGACCAATCGCAATCGCCTGCGTGCTCGCATGTTCTACCAGCATTTTCTGGGCATCGACATCATGCAGCTCGCGCCGCGTTCGACGGATGCGTCAGCCGTGGCGGCAAAGTACGAGATCCCCACGATGCAGGCTCCTGACTGTGTCGTATGCCATCGCACCATCGATCCCGTCTCCAGCATTTTTCAGGACTTCGATTTTGAAGGCCACGTGATTCCTCGCAAAGATGGCTGGTACAAGGATATGTTCCAGGCGGGCTTCGAAGGCGAAGATATGCCGCCCTCAGAACGCTGGCGAGCACCCCAGTGGCTGGCTGAACGCACGGTTAAAGATCCGCGTTTTGCGATCGCGATGGTCGAACACGTTTATTACATCCTGTTCGGACGAAAAACGCTTCAACCACCCGATGACATCGATGACCGGCACTTCGCAGCTCGTCGTCGAGCGTACCTGGCTCAACGAAGGCAGATTGAATCAACAGCTCGCGAATTGGCAGACAGCGGCTTCAACCTGAAGACGGCTTTCCGCAGCCTGATTGCCGCCGATTTTTATCAAGTCGACGGATTGCAGGCCGTCGCGATGAATCCGGATCGAGGGGCCGAACTGGATGACATCGGTATCGTGAGATTGCTCAGTCCTGAACAACTGGAGCGTAAGCTCAAAGCGATCTTCGGCAAGGCATGGGGACGACTCGACGGAGAAACAAAGATTCTGTACGGCGGCATCGATTTTATTTCCATTACCGAACGCAACGCTGATCCCAGCGGCGCGATGGGGGCGATTCAGAGAATCCTTGCCAACGATGTGGCCTGTTATCACGTTGCTCGTGACTTTCGAAGAGAGACCTCAGAGCGACTTCTGTTCTCAACAATTGAGCCGAGTGTCGTGCCCGGTGATGACATGTCGAATCAACGAATTCGCCAGACGATTGTTTCGCTTCACCAACGCGTGCTTGGACAGGACCTTGTTGCAGAGGATCCGGAGATCGAAAGGACATTTCAACTCTTTACGGGCATCGTTGAAGATGCAAACGCACAGGGCCGATTCGAACCTCGCGAAACCTATTTTTGCGGCGGTCGTGAAGAGTTTCGCACCGAAGACCCCCTCTACACCATTCGTGCGTGGCGAGGCGTTGTGACGTATCTGTTGCGGCAACATAGTTTCTTGTATGAATAATCGAGGTACGGCTCGCTTGCTTCTGCTTTTCTCAACGAGGGGATCATGACTGAGGAAGAATTCTGGGACGCTTTGGAATATCGCGTGAGCCATGAGCTTCGTCTTATGGACAATCCACAACTTCAGTGTCTTTGGTGCGACGGTTTCATCGCCGAACGCTACGAAACAGCGAATTCAGAACCATTGATTGGCGGACGCACATTTATCTGCCGTGGATCGGAGCAGAAAGAGTGGAAGTTCAAACTGCTTCTTCCGGAGCGATGGGATTCGGCCGAACTGATCCGATGGGACACGATTCTGCCGCCCGATGAAATGTCCGGGTGGATCTCCCTGGACTTCCGAAATCGTACTCTGCATCTCGATCCTATGTCTGCTGCAAATGCGGAACTATAGGCCAACGCGAACCATGTTCGGTCTGAACCCTGATTGGAAGAATTTCCATGCTCCGCCGAAACTTTCTGCATCTTTGCAATGCCGTCGGGCTTGGCCTTGCGGCACCGATTGATATCGATTCCGTGCTTCGCGCGGACGAGTTGAAGAAGACCGAAGCCGCTGGCTATCCGGGCCCCTATTATGTCGTCTTCAACGCTTCCGGAGGCTGGGACACAACGTATCTGATGGATCCCAAAGGAGTTGACGGGATCAATCGACTCTATCAACAGGGCGAAATTCTCACAGAGGGTGCTCATCGATTTGCTCCAACGGCGAAGCACATCGAAAAGGGGATGAGCAACGAAGACTTCTTCACGAAGTATGGCAACGAGCTTCGCACATTGAACGGACTGGATTTGTCTGTCAACAATCACACACCGTGCGCGCGGTACATGGCAACGGGAAAACTTGACAGCACAAACTTCCCTACCTTCCCCGCGCTGGTAGCCGCTTGCCATGGAGCCGACGCGCCGCTCGCATTCCTGACGTTCGGCAATTACTCGGCCACGGGAAACCTGGTGCCGATGTCGCGCGTACCTTATCTGCAGTCTTTAAACCTGCTGGCAAAAGCCGACTTTGTGGAAGGAAACGAACGAGCCCCGTATCACGATCCGTTTGTTTCAGCCCGGATTGAGAAGGCTCTTCAGGAACAATTCGATGCACGAGTCTCCTCCGTGCGGCTTCCGCGAGTTGAACGAAGTCAAAGCATGCTGTACTCGGCGCAAGTGAACTCAAAGGCATTGCAGCGTGTTGTCCCGTTCATTCCGAAACAACAGGCCAAAGAAAGACTGGCTCAGCAGGCCGATATTGCGCTGGCTTCATTCAAGGCTGGCGTCTGCATCTCGGCCAATCTTTCGATCGGACAATTCGACAGTCATAACAACAATGACACCGACCAGATGAAGTTGATTCCGGAGTTCCTGGCGGGCATCGACTACGTTCTGAAACGGGCCGAGGAGTTGCAGATCCGAGAGAAACTTGTCGTGGTGATGCAGAGCGAAATGGGCCGTACACCGACGTACAACAACGGAAATGGAAAAGATCACTGGTCGATCAATTCGATCATGTTTCTGGGACCCGGAATTGGCGGTAATCGAGTCATTGGCGCCACTGACGAAAAGCAGCAGTTGACGCCAGTTGACGCAAAGACACTGACCACCAACGATCAGACCGGTGTTCGTATCCGCCCCGAACATATTCATGACGCCCTGCGCCGCCTCGCGGGAATCGCAGAGCACCCGATCAGCAAACAGTTCCCATTGTTAGTTCCGCCTGGCGAAGGGCTTTCAGAGCTGTGGGCGGGATAGACTTCGCTAACGCCAAGCTTGAACTCCTGCGAACTCAGATCGCTATGAGATTCAGGATGAGGCGAGCAGGAAACACCAACATCTTTGATCGTGTCCATTGTCGCCTCTTGTACAGGTACAGAAGAACAACTGGAAAATTGCAGACCCTGTTGCCATCGACAATTCTGATTCTTCAAGGCTATAGTCTCGAATTCTCAAACGGTCAGGGGCCGCGCAAACGTGTTCCGAAAAGCCAATCGTCGCAACTTACAAGAATGAGCCAGTCCAAATGCGTCTGTCATTGATCGCAATTCTGCTGACTGTCGCGAGCTTTTCTCCCACCTGTCACGGTCAAACACTGAATTCAAAAGTCGCCACGTTCCTTGCGGGAAAAGTTGGCGTTCGAGTCGGCGGCGGGGAGTGTGCTCATGCAGCCAGCGAGGCATTGAGATCATCGGGTGCGGAGTTCACAAATACGGACCTCGGAGCGGATTCTCCAGCCGCAGGCGATTACGTCTGGGGCACGCTCGTGAAGAGCATCTCCGTCGTGAATGGCAAACGGACCGATTCAAACCCGGCATCAAAACTTTTGCCCGGTGACATTATGCAGTACAGAAACACAAAGTTCGTTTACCCAACATCCACTGCTACAGCCAGTCAGCACACCTCTGTAATTGCAACAGTGAACACAGCGGGCAGTGCGACATTTGTGTATCAGCAAAACTTTAATGGGATCAGGCATGTACGAAGGGACTCCATCGATCTGACCAAGCTCGTTTCTGGTTACCTCAGGATCTACCGCCCAAAGACGAGGATCAATCGTAGCGGACAGACGAAGTTCTCACTCTCGAACAACAGGACCTCGACTCAATCAATCACATTACTTGTTGGCACCAGTAACCTCGGCTCATTCTCTTTGACATCCGCCAACACTTCAGCCAGTTATCAAACAAGATGGGTCACTCTAACGGGCACAAGCCTGCCAGTTACACTCCGACTTTCCAGCGGCGCATCTGTTGCCGTTGTGAATGCTGGCGGTTACGAAACCTATACCACCTCAACCGGCGTGGCTTCCATTCGCAGGCTGACTCCTTGAAGACTGGCCATCATTTCAACTGCCCGTGCGATTAAGACATGGTGCGCGCAGCTACCGCAGTCATCATCAAATGCTGCTGGCAATTTCCGGCATTCTCATCGGGGTCGTGCGTGTCAGCGTCCGGTTGTCCCGAATCCAGTCTTCACGACAGTATGCCACCGTCGAAGTGTCTGTTTCCTGCACTTCAATGTGAGACAGGCGAAACCCCATTTGCGTAATCTCGCTGAACAACAGATGGCAGAGATTCTCTACACTGGTTGGCCGTTCCATCACCTTGAGCCGCAAGTCTTCCCCGGTCCGGAGCATGTGCTGCTGCAGCGATTCAAACAGCGTGTCATGCACATTGATCAGCATCGCGTGATCATAATGTTGCTTTAACCACGGTTCGATCTGTGCATCAAAGTCGCCGAAGAGAGTACTGATGTCTCCATCTCGTTCGACTTCAAAAAAGCACTTGAGACCATATCGGTGGCCATGCAGATTCCGGCATTTGTCCTGAAGCGTTTCGTTACGATGCGCGGCGTAGAACTTGTACTGCTTTTGAATAATCATTTCAGTTTCTCCATTCGCAGGCGTGCCCAATCCCTCAACAGCCTTCACTCCGGCATATTGATCAGAGACATCAGTTCGGCACGGCTCGCAGGATCTGTTCGGAACGAACCTCTCATGGTGCTGGTCACAGTAGAACTGCCTGTCTTTCGAATTCCTCGAATCGACATGCAGGAGTGCTCCGCGCGAACAATCACGCCAACAGCTTTGCTTCCGAGACGACCCTCGATGAGATCAGCAATAGTCTGAGTCATCCGTTCCTGGACCTGAGGACGACGAGAAACCTCCTCGACGACGCGGGCAAGCTTGCTGAGTCCGGTGACTCTACCATCGGGAATATAAGCAACATGAGCGACCCCTCGGAATGGAAGCAGATGGTGCTCACACATGCTCGTAAACGGTATATCCCGAACAAGCACAATTTCGTCATAGCTTTCCTGAAACGTCACCTCCAGATGACGGCCCGGGTCGAGTGACAATCCCGAAAACATCTCCGCATACATCTTCGCGACCCGTCGAGGTGTCTCAAGTAAGCCATCTCGGTCGGGATCTTCTCCCACGGCACGAAGAATGATTCGAACAGCTGACTTGATTGCCGCGAGGTCGACAGGGTTGTCTGTCGCAGATGCAATACGGCCAGCGTTACTACCGCTGCTGCGAACACAGCAGTTATCTTCTACGGATGTCTCTTCGCACAAATCACTGAATGTAACGGACACTTTTTCTCACTCCTGTTCAAAACCCGAACTTCAACGTCCGCCCTGTTCTAACCACTTAACAGGGCTCAAAAGTCGGCACGCAGCATTCGAATCACAGCACATGCTGCAGAAAAAACGCCCCGGCTGAACGAGATTGAGCAACGTACAGCCCAGGCGGATCAAACATTTGCACTCTCGATGACTACGGCAGAATCACACTGTCGATGACATGGATCACGCCATTTGATGTCTCAATGTCGGTGGCGACGACCTTTGCACCATCGACCATGACGCCTGCATCTCCAACCTTCACGGTGACTTCTTTCCCGTTGACTGTCTTCGCGGACTTCAGCTTTACGACGTCCCTGGCGAGTACTTTCCCGGGAACTACATGATAGGTGAGGATCGCAACAAGCTTCTCGCGATTCTCAGGCTTCAACAACGACTCAACCGTACCGGCTGGCAGTTTCGCAAAGGCCTCATCGGTTGGAGCAAAAACAGTGAAAGGACCTTCTCCCCTGAGAGTGTCAATGAGGCCTGCTGCTGTGAGTGCTGCGGCCAGAGTCTTGAAAGAGCCGGCTGCGACAGCAGTGTCGACAATGTCTGACTCCGCTGGCAGGATGACGCTGTCAATCACATGGATAACACCGTTAGAGCATGCAATGTCCGTTTTAAGAACCTTAGCCTTGTCGACTGTGACGGTCCCATCCGTGACAGCAATGTCGACCTGCTGGCCCTGGACTGTGACTGCACCACTCAACTTTACAACGTCAGCAGCCATCACTTTGCCAGGCACAACGTGATACGTCAGGATCGCCTGCAGCCTGGCCTTATTCTCAGGCTTCAACAGTGACTCGACCGTACCCGCTGGAAGTTTCGCAAATGCTTCGTCTGTCGGTGCGAAAACAGTAAAGGGACCTGTTCCCTTCAGAGTTTCCACCAACCCAGCAGCCTTTACAGCCGCAACCAGCGTCTTGAAAGAACCAGCGGAGACTGCAGTATCAAAAACATCCTTCTGCTGAGGCTTCACCACAGTGGAGGTAAGAACATGATTTCTGACAACTCCCCGGTGAACAACAGGAGCCGACTTGCATTTCGATCCTGCCTGCACGGACGATGAGATCAGCAAACCACCAACAACAGCACAAATCAATTTCTTCATAGTAATCTTCCCTACCACGGCCAAGCAAACTGAACTTCCTGATCGCTAAACGTTCATATCGTTCATTACTCTCTCCGCAGAACAACCACATGTGTAACAGAACTTGCAACCTTTTTTGTTCGACGAAGCCAAAACGTTCACTCAACCTCACATTGAGGGACAACCACAGAACGATCCCCCGCGTAAGCAAAGCGCCCACCTGAGAGCCTTTCGAACCAAACCGCAAGACCTGGCACTCACCGCAAACAATCGAAGCCCGGACGTCATCATCAGTTAATCGCCGCACCTCAAAGCGGACTAGTGACGACGGGTCTCTGATCGGCACTTCGAATGCCGCTACGTTTACGGGCTTAGCCTGTGGCCGTCAGTTGAGAACTCAGCTCCCAGAGAGCGCAGAACGCAAGTCATGTCAAGAATCGTGGAACAATTGGTCCGGATCAGTTTCGCTGGAGAGTTTGCTGTTGACGCACGCGGCGAATAAGTGTTTCTTCCAGGTGGCTTTGCTTCAATCCACGAAAGCCGCCGCGTTTGTGACAAACAGCCCGTTTAACAGACCATCATCCCTAAGCTGAGATTCAGCAAGGTGCCCAAAGCTATGTCCGATGAGCCCGACAACTCCATTCAGATTTCGCTGCTTGTCGAGCATTCTCACGGCGTTTGCGAAGTGACCATCGGCGCGAGGCCGGAGGGACACCCGCTCGGAACGACCGTAATGATTCTGAAACCACTCTCAGGTTCTAAACATTCCGTTCCATCTCACAGCGCCATCGCGAACGCCCTCCAGATGCAGCGATGGATGCTCGACCATCCTCTGGTTTTCCTTGAGGGGCTGACAGCAAACTGATTTGTCAGCAGCAGAACTCGATACTCTCACTCACAGAGAATTGATCAAGAGCACCAAATGAATACTTCGCAAACGATCGTTATCTTTGGCGGAACTTCAGACATTGCCAGAGCGACCGCACACCGCCTTCTGAGTACCGGAACCAACCTGTTTCTCACCGCGCGAAACGAACACGCTGCAGAAGAGCTGCAAAGAGAGTTTCAATGTGAAACAGGCATTGCCATCGCTGCCGACTCGGGCACAATCGACGCCTGCATGAAGAAGGCTGAAGAGCGATTCGGATCTGTGGACGGAGTCGTGAACTGCATGGGTTCTCTTCTCCTCAAACCTGCTCACATCACTTCTGACAGTGACTGGCACGACACCCTCACGACGAACCTGACATCCTCATTCTACATCGTGCGGGCCGCCACAAAGGCCATGAACAAACAGGGAGGATCCATCGTTCTGATCTCCTCCGCGGCTGCTTCAATCGGCCTCGCCAATCATGAAGCAATCGCAGCCGCGAAGGCAGGCATCCTGGGGCTCATGCGTTCTGCGGCATCGACGTACGCAGCCCGGGGAGTCCGGGTGAACGCCGTAGCCCCCGGCCTGATCAAATCAAAATTGACTCGAAAGATCTGCGAATCTGAAGCATCGCTGGCGGCTTCGTCGCAAATGCACGCAATCGGCCGGCCGGGTACACCAGAGGAAGTCGCAAGCGTGATCACGTGGCTGCTGGACCCTGAAAACAAATGGATCACAGGACAAACAATCGGAGTCGACGGCGGACTCAGCTCAGTAGTCCCGCGCCCAAAGCTGTAACGAAACCACGCCTTTAGATCTATTGCGGTTTCACTGCTGTCTGACAAAACAGACCAGATCCTCTGCACACGGTTCGCCTCACGCCAACTCAATCCACGGGAACAAACCGCCGCGCAACAAAAGAGCCAGCTGACATTCGTCAGGCTGGCTTCGTTTTTCAAGTTGACAGCAATTTGGGCTACCACGCGAAGTGGGAGAATGCCTTGTTCGCATCGGCCATACGGTGTACGTTTTCCCGCTTGTTCATCGCGGCACCTTCACGGCGGAACGCAGCAACAAGTTCTTCAGCCAAAGATTTGTCAACGGGACGTCCCTTACGGCCACGAACGGCTTCCAGAATCCATCGAATTGACAGCGCTTGCTGACGACGAGGATTAACAGGAGTCGGAACCTGATAAGTTGCACCACCAACTCGCTTGGACCGCACTTCGATCGCCGGCTTGACATTGTCAACGGCTGACAGAAAGACATTCAATGGGTCTTCATTCGGAAGCTGCTTCTTGACGAGCTCCATCGCTCGGTAGAAAGCTCCGGTCGCAACGCTCTTCTTGCCATCATACATCAGGCAATTGATGAACTTGGAGACAAGCAGGCTGTTAAAGCGAGTGTCATGCTTCAGTTGCTTGCGACTAGCCGTAAACTTCTTAACCATCGAAACAAACTCTCAATTACACAACTTCAGAAAGCACCTACGAACCACACGATGACTCAAAGCAATTGAACAGCCTGACCGCTGAACACAGCCAACCAGACCAGCCAACCGCTATTTCTTCTTCTTGGCACCAGCAGCAGCAGCGGCCCCGCCACCCTTCGGACGCTTGGCACCGTAACAACTACGCGCCTGTCGGCGATCTGATACGCCCAAGGTATCCAGAACACCACGGATGATCTTATATCGAACCCCTGGGAGGTCGCGTACACGACCGCCGCGGATCAATACGATCGAGTGTTCCTGAAGATTGTGGCCTTCACCAGGAATGTAAGCCGTGACTTCTTTGCCATTTGACAAACGAACACGGGCAACCTTTCGGAGCGCGGAGTTCGGCTTCTTCGGAGTGACAGTCTTTACCTGAAGACACACACCGCGCTTCTGAGGACAGCCCTCAAGAACTGGGGTCTTTGACTTCGTGGACTGCTGAGTTCGGGGCTTCCGAATTAATTGATTAATGGTGGGCATATATCGCCAGACAAAAGCAGAAGAACCAAAAACTGAAGACGCTGAAACCACTCATACCGTGAAACGCGGAAAACGCGGCACTTTATCCACGATTCCCCTGATCGTCAACCTTGCATGTCTTCGATCACTCTAATTCGCTGATCACAGAGGATCATCGGGTGTCAAATCCGCCAGTGAAGGTGCCGAAGGACGGTCCGGATCAACACGGCGAGCCTGCAACTCCGAATTCCCCATCAAATCCTTACGAGCCGCAGCCATCCGAGCTTTTTGCTCTTCCTGTTCTCGCAAAGCGGAATCGTGTATCCGAACCTGAGCATCCTGATGAAGATGGAACCCTGTTCCAGCGGGAATCAGGTGACCCAAAATCACGTTTTCCTTCAATCCAACCAGATTATCCACTTTTCCACCAAGAGCCGCTTCGGTCAGGACCTTGGTAGTCTCCTGGAAGCTGGCTGCAGAGATAAAGCTCTCGCTGGAAACCGCCGCCTTAGTAATCCCCAATAACTGAGGACTTGCCTTGGCACGCTTCAGCGAAGTGTACTTGATCGGCTTGCTGACTTCGGAGTTGACCGCTTCGATGTCGGTCAACAGCACGCGATCACCAATTTCAAAGTCCGATCCGCCCGGATCCGTGACTTTACCCATGGATTCCAGCGAGTCGTTAATCTTTTTCAGTTCAAACTTATCAATCAGTAAACCAGGCAGAAGATCGGTATCACCGACGCTGTCGATTCGAACTTTGCGAAGCATCTGGGCGATGACAATCTCAATGTGCTTGTCGTCGATTTCCACACGCTGAGCACGATAAACGTTCTGAACTTCGTGAAGCAGGTACTGCTGAACTTCTTCCGGGCCGCTGACCCGAAGAATATCCTGCGGAACGAGCGGACCGCGAACAAGAGCATCGCCGGCCTTGACCATGTCACCAGGATGAACCTGCAGGTCTTTGCCGTGAGGGATCACGTGCTCAACCTCAGTTCCGTCTGCTCCCTTCACGAGAACAATTCGCTTCCCACGCTTCTTCTCGGCTGGGAACTCAACTTCGCCGTCAATCTCCGCAACAACCGCCGGATCCTTCGGCTTACGAACTTCAAAGAGTTCGGTCACTCGCGGCAGACCTCCAGTGATGTCCTGAGTACCCGTTGATTCGCGAGGCGTCTTCGCGACCACCGTGCCGGCGGAAATATGGCCACCTTCTTCGGCGTCCAGACTCGCACCTTCCGGGAGGTAATAGAAGTCGAGAATCTTGCCATTCCCATCTTCCACGATCACCTGCGGATGCAGTCCTGCTTTGTGCTCCATGATCGTACGACGCATCGTTCCGGATTGCTCCCTCTCGGTCCGCATCGACTGGCCCTCAACCAGATCCTCGAGACGTACACGACCGCCAACCTGAGCAATAATCGGGATGGAGTGCGGATCCCAGGTGCACAGCACGTCGTTCGGTTTGACCTGCTGGTTCTCTGTTACCGACAGCACAGCACCATTCGGTACACGCTGCTTTTCAACTTCGCGACCTCGATCGTCCACGATGCTGATTTCGCCGTTTCGACCCAGAACAACCTGACGGCCTTCTGCGTTGATAACGCTGCGAATACGAGTAAACCGAACCTGACCAGCTCGCTTCGCGAACAGTTCGCTGGTCTCGACGTCCTTGGACGCCACACCACCGATGTGGAATGTTCGCATTGTCAACTGAGTACCAGGCTCACCGATACTCTGTGCAGCGATGATCCCAACAGCCATACCCATTTCAACAAGATCGCCTGTCGAAAGGTCCATGCCGTAGCACTGCTGGCAAAGACCCAGCGTACACTCGCAAGTCATCGGGCTGCGAACCTGAATTCGCTCCAGACCCATTTCTTCAATCTTACGAGCTTTCTCTACGGTAATCAGATCACCTTCCCGAACGATCGGCTCTTCAGTAATCAGATTCACGATATTCGTTCGACTCACGCGACCGCGAATTGCATCAGCCAGCCCGACTTCGACCTTTTCACCGCGATAGACAACCCCGCGTGTCAGGCCCTTTGTCGTCTTGCAGTCATGCATTGTTATGACCATATTCTGGCAGATATCGGCCAGTTTACGTGTCAGGTAACCGCTGTCCGCCGTCTTCAGAGCCGTGTCAGCCAGACCTTTACGAGCACCGTGAGTCGAGCTGAAGTACTCCAGCACCGACAAACCTTCTCGGAAGTTTGACTTAATCGGCGTCTCAATGATTTCGCCGCTTGGCTTGGCCATCAAACCACGCATACCAGCCAACTGCTGAATCTGCCCGACACCACCTCGAGCACCAGAGTGCGCCATAAGGTAAATCGGGTTGACGTATGCGCCTTCTTCACGCACGTCGTCCTTCAGCTGCTCCATCATGGACTTCGTAATCTCTTCACGAGCATGAGTCCAGATGTCGAGCACTTTGTTGTAGCGTTCCTGATTGGTGATGATCCCTCGCTCGTAGTTCTTCATCAGCTTCAGAACAGCCTTTTCAGACTCACCAATTACCTTCTCCTTGTTCGGAGCTGTTCTCAGGTCACTAACGCCGAAGGATAGACCGCTTTCCGTCGAGGCACGGAACCCAGCGCTCTTCATGCGGTCCAGCAGTTCAATCGTTTCGCGGCGACCAAGCTCCAGGTAGCAGTCTGAAATCACGCGAGCAAGATCCTTGCTGCCCAGCGTCTGGTTGTAATAAGACATCTTCTTCGGCAGGATGTCATTGAACATGACACGGCCTGGCGACGTTTCAACAAGGCCACCCGGACGGAAAGTCTCAGCGCCTTCGCCCTTCACCCGCTTGCCCCGTGGCAATCGCAAACGAATTGTTGCGTGACGGTTCACCTTGCCCTGAGCAAACGCCATAAACACTTCTTCAGCCGAAGCGAAGACCATTCCCTGCCCGGGACGATCCAGCCGCTTCATCGTGAGGTAGTAGCAACCCATCACGATGTCCTGCGACGCGCTGATGATCGGCGCACCGTTGGCAGGACTGAAAATGTTATGCGTCGACATCATCAATGTCGTCGCTTCAATCTGAGCTTCCATGGATAACGGCAGATGCACCGCCATCTGGTCGCCGTCGAAGTCCGCATTGAATCCCTTGCACACCAGAGGATGCAGACGGATCGCGTTACCCTCCACCAGCGTTGGCTCAAACGCCTGAATACCGATTCGGTGCAGCGTTGGTGCTCGGTTCAAAAGAACCGGATGATTGCGAATCACCTCGTCAAGAATATCCCACACGTCCTCATCGCGACGCTCAAGCATACGCTTCGCGCTCTTGATGGTGTCTGCATGACCCAGATCTTTCAGTCGACGAATCACGAACGGCTGGAAAAGCTCCAGAGCGATCTTCTTCGGAAGACCGCACTGATGCAGCTTAAGTTCCGGACCAACCACGATCACGCTTCGTGCCGAATAGTCCACGCGTTTACCAAGAAGGTTCTCGCGGAATCGGCCCTGCTTGCCCTTGATCATATCCGTCAGCGATTTCAACGGACGATTTGATGATCCCAGCACCGGACGCTTGCAGCGGTTGTTGTCAAACAACGCATCAACCGACTGCTGAAGCATTCGCTTTTCGTTGCGAACGATCACTTCAGGAGCGTTCAGGTCAACCAGCTTCTTCAGACGGTTGTTACGGTTGATGATACGGCGATAAAGATCGTTCAGGTCGCTTGTCGCAAAGTTGCCTGAATCGAGCAGTACGAGCGGTCGCAGGTCCGGAGGAATCACTGGAATCACATCCAGCACCATCCACTCCGGCTTGTTCTCGCTGTCTCGCAACGCTTCAACAATCTTCAGTCGCTTGATCAGATCCTTGCTCTTCTGCTGGCTTCCGGTCTTCGCCAGCTCAGTGCGCAATTCACCTGACAATTCAGCCAGACGCATTGACGCCAAAAGCTTCTTGACGGCTTCTGCACCCATGCCGATTTCGAAATTACCATCACCGTAGTCACGTCGGGCCTGCCGCGCTTCCTCTTCGGTCAGCATCTGGCACTTCTTGAGCGGCGTGTCGCCCGGCTCAATCACCACATAGTCCTGGAAGTAGATCACCTTCTCCAGGGACGTGGTCTTCATATTCAGCAGCGCGCCAAGGCGGCTCGGCATGGACTTGAAGAACCAGATGTGCACAACTGGTGCAGCCAGCTCGATATGCCCCATACGCTTGCGGCGAACACGGCTGTGAGTCACCTTCACGCCGCAACGATCGCAAATCATCCCCTTGTACTTCATGCCACGATACTTGCCGCAGGCGCATTCCCAGTCCTTTTCAGGTCCAAAAATACGCTCGCAGAACAGACCATCGCGCTCGGGGCGATAGGTTCGATAGTTGATCGTCTCAGGCTTTTTGACTTCGCCGAATGACCAGCTGCGAATGTCGTGGGGACTTGCGAGACTGATTTTCACAGACGCATAGTCATTGACTCGATCAAATGTACCTTCGCTGACACTCACGCCAGAATCTCCTCTAAAGTGGAGGTTCAAAACAGCTTCTGCCCCGGAAAACCCGGGACAGAGATCGCCATCTGTAATCAGAAATGCTTGCGATTGTCCTGCAAGCCACACTCAGCCAGACCCACTGATTCCCTCGAGAATCAGTGGACAGCCTTTTCAAGCTGCAGGTTAAGACACAGACCACGAATTTCGTTGTTCAACACGTCAAAGCTAGCCGGAGTCCCTGCTTCCAGAGTATTCTCGCCCTTGACCATGCTTTCATAAATCTTCGTACGCCCTTCGACGTCGTCGCTCTTCACAGTGAGCAACTCCTGAAGAATGTAGGCCGCTCCGTAGGCTTCCAGTGCCCAGACTTCCATTTCCCCGAATCGCTGACCGCCGAAGCGAGCCTTACCACCCAGAGGCTGCTGCGTAATAAGCGAGTAAGGACCAGTGGCTCGAGCATGCACCTTGTCATCAACGAGGTGATGAAGCTTCAGCATGTAGATATAACCGACGGTGGTTCGCTGTTCCTGTTTTTCACCGGTACGACCGTCATGCAGAAACGCCTTGCCGTCTTCCGGAAGCCCGGCTTCTCGCAAAGCTTCCTTGACTTCGTCTTCGCCAGCACCATCAAACACGGGACAGATTGCTCGATAGCCCAGCTTGCCGGCTGCCCAGCCAAGGTGAGTCTCGAGGATCTGCCCGACATTCATACGGCTCGGTACACCCAGTGGATTCAGGATGATGTCCACCGGAGTTCCGTCAGCAAGGAACGGCATATCTTCGATCGGCAGAACCTTGGAGATAACCCCCTTGTTCCCGTGCCGACCGGCCATCTTGTCCCCGACTGAAATCTGACGCTTTGACGCAACATAGACCTTCACCATCTGCAGGACGCCGCTTGGCAATTCGTCGCCACGCTTCATGCTGTTCAGACGGTGATCTTCCCGATCAATGACGTCTTCGACAAGAATCCAGCTTTCACGCACGACTTTGCGAGCAGCTGTCTTCTTCTGCGGACTTCGAAGATCCATCTCCTCGAAGTGATTATGGAATCTTCTGGCGTAGTCAGCGACGATCTTGGAATCCTCCTGCTTTGACAGAGGACGACCGTCTTCGTCAACGACCGGCTGCTCAAGAGCTGCCTCAAGTTCAAGGAGGAATGTCTTAAAGGCAGCAGCGATTGCCGTCTCACCTTCCTTCTCAACCTTCTTCAAGTCATCTTCGAACCGCTTACGTTCAATTTCGGACAAACTCATCCGACGTGAAAACTTCTCAGTGTGAATGACGATACCGCCCACACCGCTCGGTACTTCGAGGCTCTCGTTCTTTACGTCTTCCCCAGCTCGACCAAAGATCGCATGCAGAAGTTTTTCTTCCGGCGTCAATTCGGACTTGGCTTTCGGTGACACTTTACCGACCAGGATGTCTCCCGGATTGACACGTGTCCCGACTTTAACAACCCCCGTATCGTCCAGGTGCCGCAAGGCCTTCTCACTGACGTTCGGAATGTCTCGAGTAAACTCTTCTCGTCCAAGCTTTGTTTCACGGATCTCGACATCGAATTCATCAAGATGAATCGACGTGTACACATCCTCTTTCACGAGTCGCTCAGAAAGAATAATGGCATCTTCGAAGTTGTACCCTTCCCACGACATAAACGCGACCAGCACGTTCCGGCCAAGGGCCAGCACACCGTTCTTGGTAGCCGCACTGTCGCACAGCACCTGCCCGGCCTTAACCTTCTCACCCACCGATACAATGGGCTTCTGATTCAGACACGTTCGCTCGTTCAAACGAGTGTACTTACGCAAAGGGTATCTGCGTCCGTCGATCTCGATGTTGTTCGCATCGACATACGTGACCTTGCCAGATTTCTCCGCTCGCAGAACCATACCGGAGTTCTGAGCAACGAACTGCTCCATCCCGGTCCCAACGACAGGGCGTTCTGAAATTAACAGAGGCACCGCCTGACGCTGCATGTTCGAGCCCATCAACGCTCGATTCGCATCGTCATGCTCGAGGAACGGAATCAGACCGGCAGAAACACCAACCATCTGACATGGAGCGACATCGATGTACTGAACCTCGCTTCGGTCAATCCAGACTACGTCGCTTTTCGTTCTCGCCAATACTCTCTCTTCAGCGATCATTCCATCAGCGACCAAAGTATCGGCCGGACAGACCATGCCCGAAGCTTCTTCGTCGGCTCGAAGCCAAACGACTTCATCCGTAACCTTAGCGTTCTTAACAACGCGGTACGGAGAGATCAGGAATCCGTAATCATCCACCTTGGCATAGATGCTCAAGCTGGAAATCAAACCGATATTAGTTCCTTCCGGAGTTTCTACCGGGCAAATACGGCCGTAATGGGAGATGTGAACGTCGCGAACCTCGAAGCCCGCTCGCTTACGATTCAAACCACCCGGGCCCAAAGCGGACAAGCGTCGCTCGTGCGTCAACATCGACAACGGGTTCGTCTGGTCCACGACCTGCGAAAGCTCACTTCGACCATAAAAGTAATCGATGGCCGCCGAAACGCTCTTTGGATTGATCAATGTCCGAGGAGTCATAGCATCGACTTCCTTCAGACTCATTCGCTCCTGAACGGTCCGTCGCAACTTCAGAAATCCCTTACGGATTTCATCAGCTGCAAGCTCATCAATCGTTCTCAGTCGACGATTGCCGAGATTATCGATGTCGTCAATCTGCGCGGTATCGTCACCAATCCTGAGCCGCACAATGTACTTCATCGAGTTGATGAAGTCCTGCGGATTCAACGTCATCTCGTCGTCAGAGATATCCTGCTGGAACTTCCGATTGATACGGAAACGCCCAACCCGACCCAACCGATAACGATTAACGTCGAAGAACTTCTCGCGGAACAAGTCGTTCGCTTTATCCAGATTTGGCGGATTGCCAGGGCGCAACCGCTGGTAGATCTTCAGCAACGCTTCTTCGTGAGTTGACGTCCCGTCTTCGGCCAGTGTCTTCAGAATCAGTGGATCGCGCACTTCTGTGACAATCTCGACCGCCTTAACGCCCGAAGCAATCAACTCCTCCGCAACCGTATCGCTGATTTCATAACCAGCATCCACGATCAATTCCCCGGCCCGCTCATGCTTCGCTGGGAACACGACATCTTCAACGGAGTATTTCCCTTCCAGTTCAGCGGCAACCGTTTTCGCCGTGATCTTCACCTTATCAGTCGGGTAGAAAATTCGAATGATATCAGCGTCTGACGAATAGTCCTTCGCCATCGCACGCAACAAAGTCAACGCAGAGAATTTTCCACTTTGGTCAATCCGCACGCCAATAGCGTCCCGTTTGCTGACCAGCAACTCGATCCAACTGCCGCGCTCCGGAATAATTCGGCAGGAATGAGTTTTACGATCACTGCTGGCGGTCTCTTCCGCCATCACAAAGTCCACACCCGGCGAACGATGCAACTGACTCACGACAACGCGCTCAGCACCGTTGATTATGAACTCGCCACCGCCGATCATAATCGGGATGTCGCCAAGATACACTTCTTCCTCCACCGGCTGCTCTTTGACCAACCGCAACCACACACGGAAAGGCATTCCGTACGTCAGCCGCAACTGCCGGCATTCTTCTGGAGTGTACCGAGGCTTTCCTAACTCGTACCGAATGTACTCCAAACGAAATTGCCCATCGTAGCTCTCGATGGGGAACACTTCGCGAAGAATCGCCTCAAGGCCAATATCAAGCCGATCCCGGGATGACCGATCAGCCTGCAGAAAACGGGCATAGGAAGCTGTCTGAATCAGGGTCAGACCGGAAATCTCATACTCCGCGTTGATTTTCCCGAAGCTTCTTACTGCGTCCTGGTCGATTGTACGAACAGACGGAATGGGCATACGATCCCCTGCCTTCGCTCTTGAACGGAAAAAACGAGCCTGAAAGTCCAGCCCGTGTTCAGATAATCATTGAAAATAAACGATGATCGTGTGAATCGACCCTATTCACCCAGAACAGCGCGCGACGAAAGGCACCTGCTGATCGCTCAACAGCTGCCTGCAATAGAACCCGCCTTTTTACTTCTTTGCACCGTCAGACGCTCGCTGGACACGAAGTGCCGAGCCTTCATTCACGAACGGGTCAACACACAGGAAATTCGACACGACAATCTCGTCTTCCACCGCCGGGACGAAGCCGCCCCGGTCGGTGCAAACGAAAAGCTCAACAGCTCATTTACTTAATCTCGCAAGTACCGCCAGCCGCGACGACTTCCGCCTTCAGCTTCTCGGCATCTTCCTTCGACAAACCTTCCTTCAGCGCCTTTGGAACGCCTTCGGTCAGATCCTTAGCTTCCTTCAGGCCCAAACCAGTCACGGCTCGTACGACCTTGATCACGCCGATCTTGTTCTCGCCGAAACCTGTCAACATGACAGTGAATTCAGTCTGCTCGACCTTTGCTTCCGCTGGAGCGCCTGCTGGACCCGCCATCATGATGGCGCCACCACCCGCTGGCTCAATACCATGAACCTGCTTCAGGTAATCCACAACGCGCTTTGCTTCAAGCAAAGTGAGACCAACGATCTTATCGCCGAGTTCTTTGGTCTTGTCATCAAACTCAGTGGTCGCTTCCGCAGACATTGCCAGTACCTTTCTCTTTCGTACACTTGCTTTTCGTTAATCAACTCTCAGCGGACCTGGTACTTCCCTAGGCCTGCTTTTCTTCCGACAAAGTCTTCAACTGGCCAGCCAAGCGACCACCCGGACCCTGCAGACACCCAGCCAGTTGACGCCCAGGAGCGAGCATCAACCCGGCAATCTCGCCAATCGTCTCTAGCCGACCGGCACTCTTACTCAGTGCATCCACGGCGGCTGCGTCGAGAGACTCACCCTCGACAGTACCACCTTTAATCTCGAAATTCTTGATCTCTTTGGCCCACTTCGCCACAGACCGAGACAATGCGACAATGTCATCGCCGCCCCACACAAGAGTTGACGGCCCGCTAAGAACAGAGGAGAGACCGTCAATGCCCTTGCGTTTCAAAGCATTGTTGGCCACCGAATTCTTGACCGTCAACGCCGAAATCTGCTGCTTCCGTAACGCCAACCGCCAGCGATTAGCCGTGATGGCATCGACCTTAGAACAGTCAACAACAATGAAATCCTTCACATCACCGATGCGCGACTGGATATCAGCGATAACCATGTCTTTGACTTCACGACCCATTGTCTTCACTCACATAAAATCGAACACGTCGGCCAAAATCAAACAGCAACAACAATCGAGGGCAGCATTGTCGCTGACACAACAACACCACGCAGATAAACGCCCTTTGAGGCACTCGGCTTAAGACTGCGGATATAACTGAGCAATGACTCAATGTTCTCCTGCAACTTCACGACATCAAACGACATCTTGCCGACCACGCAATGCAAATTCGACCCGTTGTCAACGCGAAACTCAACTTTACCCGCTTTGTATTCACGCACCGCGGTAGCAACATCCTGGGTCACAGTGCCCGCTCGAGGACTTGGCATCAAACCACGAGGACCAAGCACACGCCCCAACGGGCCAACAACGCCCATCATGTCAGGCGTCGCAATGGCAACGTCGAAGTCGAGCCAACCTTCTTTGATCTTGTCCGCCAGTTCTTTAGCCCCGACGAAATCCGCCCCGGCTGTTTGAGCAACCTTGACATTCTCACCCTGTGCGAACACCAGCACTCGCTGAGACTTACCGATACCATGCGGCAGCACGATCGAACCACGCACGATCTGATCCGCCTGACGCGGATCGACACCCAAACGAAGGGCAATCTCAACAGTCTGGTCGAACGCAACACGCTTGATGGCCTTCGGCAGCGTATCCTCCAAGCCCTTCAACGCCTTGACCGCGTCAGGCAGCGACAACACGCCAAGATCGCTCGCCTTTTTTGAGAGAGTCTTCATTCGCTTTGACTGAGCAGCCATGTCGAGCACCTACGCCGAAACCAAAAAAACTGTTTACAAAACCAGAAACATCAACTAGTCAATCACTTCCAGACCCATGCTTCGCGCGGTCCCGGCAATCATCTTCCGAGCCTGCTCAGGAGATGAAGCATTCAGGTCCTCATACTTCTGTTTTGCAATCTGATCCAACTGAGCTGTGGTCACACTACCCACCTTACTCTTTAGCGGACTTCCCGAGCCCTTCGCAACACCAGCAGCCTTCTTCAACAAGACCGCCGCAGGGGGGCTCTTCAAAACAAACTCGAACGTTCGGTCATTGTAGACCGTAATCACACACGGAATCGTTACCCCCATCATGTCGCGGGTCTTCTCATTGAACTGCGACACGAACTGGCCAATATTGACCCCATGAGGACCAAGCGCTGTACCAACCGGCGGCGCCGGAGTAGCCTGACCACCCGTCACCTGAACCTTAATCTGAGCAGTAACCGCACGCGCTTTACCCATGACCGAACCAACCCATCAATACAAAATGCAAAAAGTCAAACCGACTCGATCTGCCAGTGATCCAACTCAACAGGCGTCGACCGACCGAAAATCTCGATCAACACCGAAACCTTACCATTATGCTCGTCAATACCCTCGACTGCACCTTCAAAATTCTCGAAGGTACCTTCACGTATCTTCACCACATCCCCGACAGCAAACTGTATCTTCACTTTCGGCGCCGCACCCACCTGCTGCTCAGCCCTACCGAGCATGCGATCTACTTCGTGCTGCTCCATCGGAAGCGGCTTCCCTGCGGCACCAGCAAAGTCACCAACGCCACCAGTATCTCTCACGAGGTACCAAGTGTCATCATTCAGAACCATCTGAATCATGATATAGCCCGGAAACAGCTTACGATCCTGCTCTTTCGGCGAACCACCCCGAGTATCAACGACCTTCTCAGAGGGAATAACAATATCACCGAAGAACTCCTCAAGACCCTCCAGCTTAATCTTTTTCAGGAGCGCATCACGAATAGTCCTCTCGCGATTCGTTTGAACCTTCAACACATACCAAAGCATGTCACTGGCCGCAGAACTTCCGACCGCTGCGTCTTTTGCCATCGAGACATACTCCTAAAAATTGCATCGCCAAAATGGGCCGCGTATGTTGATGCTGAAAACCCCAAATTGCAACCACGAATGCCAACCGATTGCAAACTTGCACAGCACTTACGCACAACTAAGACTTGTATTCAGTAAAGCCAATAAAGCTGAACAGCCAAGTCCAAAGCAAATCAATGAGAAACAGAAATACACCCAGAGAGAACATCGCGACAAGCACAACGATCGTAGCCTGAATCACCTCGTGACGCGTTGGCCATGTGACTTTCTCGAGTTCTGACTCAACCGAAACCAAAAAATCAGCAAACTTCGGTATGTTTACAGCGCGAAACGCAAACCAGCTGCTCACCGCCCAAATCAACGCGGGAACACCGATTCTTACAGCCTTCGCCGAGGTGCCGAGCATCCCATTTGCCAGCGTCAAACACCCGAAGGCGGCGATGACCACTATGGCAAAGAAAGTGAACTGACGAACCATTCGACCTTGGCTGGACTTGTACACCCCAAAGCGAAACAATTCCGGCACCAGAGAAGTACCCGCACTTTTGCTCGACATTTGACGCCCAACAACGGTTAAACAGAACCAATCAGCAAACCAGAACCCAACAAAACCAGCAACAAGCACGGGCGGAGGGACTTGAACCCGCAACCTGCGAATTTGGAATCCGCTGCTCTGCCAATTGAGCTACACCCGTTCGATGCAGACCACAAGGGTCTCTATTTCTTTCGAGACTCTTTATGCAGCGTGTGCCGACGAAGTCTCGGACAATACTTCATCAGCTCAAGACGCTCCGTTCCTCGAGTCTCTTTGATTACACGGTAATTGCGCTGCCCGCTCTCCGTGCACTCAAGCCAAACATACTCTCGCATGACAAAACCTCGAAGCCAAAAAGCGAAACTGCCTGCTGACAACCGCCAGCAGGCAGCCCAAATCCACATTACCGAATATTACTTAATGATCTTTGTCACAACGCCTGATCCAACAGTCTTTCCGCCTTCCCGAATAGCGAAGCGACTCTGCTCAACCAAGGCAATCGGCTTACCCAACTCGACTTCCACCTTCACATTGTCACCAGGCATGCACATCTCAGCGCCACCCAGCAACGTCGTTGAACCAGTCACGTCAGTTGTACGGAAGTAAAACTGAGGGCGGTAACCACTAAAGAAAGGAGTGTGACGGCCACCTTCTTCTTTGCTCAGAACGTACACTTCGGCCTCAAACTGAGTGTGCGGCTTGATGGAGTTAATTGCAGCAAGAACCTGACCTCGCTGAATATCTTCCTTCTTCAACCCACGCAGAAGAATACCAACGTTGTCCCCGGCAATCCCCTGATCCAGAGTCTTCTGGAACATCTCAACGCCGGTAACAGTCGTTTCCTGAGTGTCACGAAGACCAATAACCTGAATCTTCTCACCGACCTTCACAACACCAGACTCAATTCGACCAGTCGCAACAGTACCGCGACCTTCAATCGAGAACACATCTTCAACAGCCATCATAAACGCCTTGTCAGCGGCGCGCTTTGGCTCAGGAATATAGCTATCCAATGCCTCCATCAGATTGGTAATGCACTGGCTGAACTTATCATCAGCGGGATTATCAAGTGCACCGCGAGCATTGCCACGAACGAGAGGAATGTCGTCTCCAGGGAAGCCGTACTTCGTGAGAAGTTCGCGGACTTCCATTTCAACAAGATCCAGCAGCTCCTGGTCGTCAACAAGATCGCACTTGTTCAGAAACACAACGAGAGCCGGCACGTCTACCTGACGAGCCAACAGGATGTGCTCGCGAGTCTGCGGCATCGGGCCATCGGCTGCCGAAACCACAAGAATGGCACCGTCCATCTGAGCAGCACCGGTAATCATGTTCTTGATGTAGTCAGCGTGACCCGGGCAATCGATGTGAGCGTAGTGCCGATTTGGCGTTTCGTACTCAACATGGCTCGCCGCAATGGTCACAGTCTTGGTAGCGTCACGAACCGTACCACCCTTAGCAATATCCGCATAAGCCTTAATCGTCGCAAGACCCTTAGCAGCCTGAACCGCAAGGATTGCCGCCGTTGTTGTCGTCTTGCCGTGGTCGATGTGACCGATGGTTCCCACGTTAACGTGCGGCTTCGTTCGCTCAAACGTACCCTTTGCCATTACCCCAACTCCAGATCAAACTGTGCCAGGACACCAAACGAAGCCCGGCAAATTAACCACGAAAAGAACCCAACAGCACCTCACCGCGAGGCACCAGCACACTCAACGAAACAACGACTCACCCTAGCAGAAAAGCTGCTGAAGGGACTTGAACCCTTGACCCCGTCCTTACCAAGGACGTACTCTACCAACTGAGCTACAGCAGCAATCTCCGCGATCAAGCTGTCCCCAGAACGCAAAGAGCGGGCGATGGGAATCGAACCCACACAACCAGCTTGGAAGGCTGGAATTCTACCATTGAACTACGCCCGCGTCGCTGGAACACCTGGACAGCCCCAACACAGCATCTCGCAAAACCCAAAGCTCACACTTCAGTCGCGAGAAATGGGGGAAACAGGATTCGAACCTGTGAAGGCTAACGCCATCAGATTTACAGTCTGACCCTTTTGGCCGCTTAGGTATTCCCCCTTTTACACACCCTAAACACGAACTCTCTCTGACTTAGCCAGCACCTGCGAATGCACAGCACCATGAGAGGTCCAGGCTCGAAGGTTCGCGGAAGCTAGCGGAGGGACTTGAACCCACAACCACCGGTTTACAAAACCGGAGCTCTGCCAATTGAGCTACACTAGCGCGGACCGGATGCGGTGGCGAGTCGCGGAGTATAGCAATCGGATCTCGTCAGGCAAGGCAGATCCCGGAAAGCTCCCAACAACGGGGCAACTCCCGCTCCTCGCGGCGAAATTTCCCCAGAATTGGCTCCGATCGATCCTGACAGAACCGTGCTTTCAACCCCTTAACTCATCGCCCGTCCGATGGATCCCCATGTTGTCGACAGGCGAACCGCCGTTCTCTACAGTTTTTCTCAGAAGCCGGGAATCTCAAATGATCGACGCTCCGCAATTCGCCGCAGCTTCTCCAAAGTCCTCACCTCAATCTGCCGCACTCGCTCCTTCGTAACTCCTAGTCGCGTGCCAACCTCTTCGAGCGTTTCTGGCTCAACACTGTCCCCGAGCCCAAACCGACAGGATATGACCTTTTGTTCACGCCCATCGAGTTCGCCGAGTAGTTCCTGAATGACAGCTCGCTGAGAACGGTTCGCATGTTCATCACTAAAGAATGCGCCTCGCTGTTCGGCTGACTGAGTGAAAACATCCTCCTGCCCTGTCTGAAACCGGGTTAGCCGTTGGTGCTCGGCAGGAACTGAGCGAGTGAAGTTCTTCAAAATTGCCCATGTGGCATAAGTTGAAAACTTGTTCCCCCGGGAGTAGTCAAACTTTTCAACGGCCCGAATTAATGAAATATTTCCATCACTGACCAGCTCAAAGAAGCCTGTGTTTGACTTGAGGTATCGCTTGGCAATGGAAACAACCAGGCGCAGGTTCGACTGAATCAGCAGATTCTTGATTCCCGAGATCTCCCCCAGAAGCCGCTCAAGACGAGAAATCAGCCGAGCGGAAGGTTTCGAGGAATCCAAGCCGGCTCTCAGTTGCAGAAATTGAAACTTCCTGAAGTTCATCTTCCGAAAGTAGTGCTGCTCCTCCGCCTTAGTTAACAGCCTGACGCGATACAGTTCTCCGAGGTAGGCTGGCAAGCCTGACGGTACCCGTGCAGGGCGTTGTTCTTCGGAAACCTCTGGCGGCTTTCCACAAATGACTGACTCCGCTGAGGGACTTCGGAACTGATTGTTGTCTATAAACTCAACAACTTCCGCAAGCACCCTCCGAGCCCGCGCCTGTACCAAGGCGGTATGGACTGCCGTTCGACTGACGTGGAAACTTTGCGCCAGACGCTCAACGCTTTGCCCCTGCTCTGCCTTTGCAAGGATCCTTTCCCCAATAGTTTCAGGGGATTCCGGCCTATCTGTGGAGAGATGCAGCTCTTCCCTGCTCAAGGACAGACTGCCCTGAGCCTCGCATGAGAAACCGCTGGTGGATCTTGAACCCCAGCTGTTAACTCTCGCCAATGACTCAACGACATTCGGCTCATTTGGATTTACTGCGCTAACCATGGCTGACTCCCTTGTCTGCTGAACACCTGGGGCGGTGAAACGTTCTGGACAATGAAAGGTTTCCGGGAAGTTCCTTGCGATCTGTCTCGATACCGTCTGCTGACACTGGAGCGGATTGTTTTGCGAAGACGTCGCTCATACTCTGTGCAGCAAATGGCGGACCAACACTCTCCGGTCAATTTGCCAGCTTGCACTAACACCCGGGCTCAGGCCGTTTGACCGCTTCAGTAGTTGCCTGCACGAGCGTAAATCGTCGAATGGTTAGAAAAATCACGTTAACCGCTGATGTTTCCACGAGTATTCAAGCAAGTTCCGGACAAAATAGTGAACAAAAGAACCCCCAAATGGGAAATACTCAAACAAACCTACGGCTCCGCGTTGACCAGCTTGTCCTTGCTTCTTTGTAATTGCGTAAATCAGAGACGCCAAGATTACAATTATGTTCGCTGGGACGGCCCGTTATCATTGTGAATACAACATGTTGTCATATTCCAAATCGAGCGCCGTGTTTTCTGCTCGACACAACGACCACCCTAGATGGCTTTGAGGCAAATTTTTTTCATTCTGGCGGTTGCCAGGGGAAAATGCTTCTGGTTTAAAGCTGCTGGCCTTCTGGAGAGCCATTCTTGTCTTTGCTCACATCTCAGAAGTTCAGGGAGTTAAGACCATTCTGCTGCGGATCGCACACATACAAAAGAAAACTGCATCATCCCAAAGGATTAAATTCCCGGATGAGAGCTCCACGGTGCTCCGCAAACTTTTGGCTGCAAGGATGTTAGCATTAGCAGCAAAAGCCGGAACGGCAGTTGCCTATTTATTCTTCCCGAGCTTCAGGGATTTAATGCAGGCTCTGCATTTCGAAGACAAGGCGATGGATTTCCTTCCTGTTTCGAGCACGTTCTTAACCCCAGGATGATCGAACATGGGAACAACCTACATCTTCATCGCCTTCGGATCATTCGTATGGCTCTTCGGCATTGCGATGGTGGCTTGGCATATCCGCCAGCATCGAACCGTTATGAATGATGCCGGCCTCTCTCCGTCGGACTTCAAGTTTCACGAATCCCAGTATCGTCGTCGAATGCAGACTTCTGCCTTGACGATTACGCTTGGGGCGTTGATCGCCATGTGCGACTATCTTCCACAGTTCAGAGCCTCTCTGGGCTTTGCTGCTGGCTACATCGCGACACTTCTGTTGCTTTCAATGTGGCTTGTGCTCCTGGCAATTGGTGATGCTTTTGCCAGTCGAGTCCATATGCAGCAATCGATCCGTCGTAATCGACAGACCAGAGCTGCACTTCAGGAAGCCATTGATGAATTACGACGTCAGCAGGACCACTCCATGAAACCGCATTCAAATGACCTGACGATCAGTGCGTCTGACTTCAAAAGTCAAGGTCATTGAGAGCCAGGACCAAACATGATGGCGGGACAGGGGTAGGTTGGGGAAGTTTCCATTCAGCGCCCCCCAGCACAGATCAACCAACTGTCCTCATGGGCAAGGTCACGAGGAATTCGGTTCCCTGAGACGACGAGCGAACCAGTTCAATTTCCCCACCAAGGGTTTGCCGAGTCAGCTGGCGGCATACAAAAAGCCCCAGCCCTGTCCCGTGATCCTTCGTGGTAAAGTAGGGTTGAAAGATCTGCTGTTGTGCTTCAGGACTGATCCCGTGTCCTTCATCTCGAACTCGAATTCCGATGCGTTCCTGACGGCCGTTTTCGGAAGGTATTCGCTCAGTGCTGATTTCCACGGCGGCACCTTCGTTCATGGCGTCAAGCGCGTTCAGAATCAGATTCAACATAACCTGAACCAATTGGTCGTAGATCGTACGGATATGGGGCACATCCGACGCGAAATGGGTGTTGGCGGTCTTACCCTTCCATCGTTTGTAGTACTTCGCGATATTCAGTGCATCATTAATCGCGGCATGAACATCAACGGTCGATTCCTGTTGGTTCGTTGGACGGCTAAAACTTGTCAGCTCTCGCAAAGTACGCTGAATTCGGGTGAGCTGCCCATCGACCATATCCAGTCGCTCTTTGACGTAATCATCGGAGTTCTTTCGGCTGAGCATCTGCACAATTGAGCTAATGGAAGCCAACGGATTTCCTACTTCATGAGCAATGCCCGCTGCAAGCAGACCAAACGCCGCCTGTTTCTCCTGCTGAACCAGCATCGCCTGAGATTCCTGGAGTTCTTTGGTACGAGCAGCGATTCGGCGTTCCAGCAATTGTTGGTTCGACTGCAATTGTTCGTTCAGAATCGCCAGACGCTGTCCGGCAGTTTTCAGCAGGCCTGTCAGTGCGATAATGGCCCAGGCGGCCCAACCCAGAAACACGAGGGTCAGGATCACGGTAATGATGTTCGAACCGGCTGGCGGACCTTCTTCGTAACCTGGTCCTCGAAGGTTTAAGCTTCTGCCCTGCGCCGCATAGAGCCCAAGCAGGATATAGCTGATTGCGTGAAGTCCGAATGTGGCGAACGTCAACGAAGGCGTATGCCGAATAGCACACACCAGCAATGACAGAAAATAGTAGAACCGGAACGGGCTGCTGACTCCGTCATCGAAGTGGCACAAGAGACCAATAAACAATGCCTCCATCAGCGAAACACCAATCCGGTAGTTCGACAGGAGCACTTTTCCCTTGCGAGTTGCCACTGTATCCAGCAAGGCATAGATGGCAGCCAGTGTCAGCATGGAATTCAGTTCGATCCGACCCGACGCACGCTCGATCAGATTCACATACAGATAGCCGATACAAAGTCCGAACCAGCGAATTCGGACGGTGATCGCGTCGGCTTCGGATTCCTTGCCAACGGGATCGAATAATCGTCCCGCGGCTGCAGCAGTCAAAGCGGCCGGAAGACGCATGATTCCGGACGGTGTATCGGCCGGGAGTCTTCGGCCCGGGCCATCATGTTTGCTGATACTCATCTGACTGTTCCTCGACCTTCTTTTTCTGAATACCAGCAGGAACTGCCTGACAGATTTCAGTCTGCGAAAGACGTAACGCGCAAGCACTGTGTCTCTTCACCGACTTTTACTCGTTCCGGGATTGTTTCGAAACCGTTCAGCGCTCTGACCGATACTTTCGAAACCAGAATCCGAGTTTCAGTTCAGACAGGGAGGGGGAACTGATGAGCAGAGCGGTCAACGTGCTGGCACTTGTTCGTGACGGACAACGCTATGTCTTTCTTTACGACGACAATAGCGTAGAAACAGTCCTCTCAAAACTTGCGGAATTCGCCAGCGATCCCGAACTCGATTTTACATGGTACGATGCCGCAATGCTGTCGCAGCGAGTGCGCCATTTGCAGGAAACAGAGGAAGAAGCTCAGGCCGAAGATTATCCTTCGTTTTTCTGAGAGTGCTTTCAGGGGCCACTGTATGCAATCCGCCACCAGAGCATTTCTTAACTATCTGAAGATTGAACGCAATGCGTCGGAACTGACCACCAAATCCTACGCGGACGACCTGGCCCATATCTGCGAATTCTTTCAGGAACAGACTGGAGCAATTCCGGATCCTCGCAACGTGGATGTTGGCATTCTGCGTTCCTACGTTTCATACCTCCACGAATGTGGCTACGCACGCACCACAGTCGCTCGACGGCTCGCGTGCCTACGCAGCTTCTTCCGCTACTGCAATCGCGAAGGAATTTGCGAAACCAACCCTGCGAAGCCCCTCAGAACACCCCGCGCCGGACGTAAACTTCCACACTTCCTGACCACGGACCAGGTTGGAACGCTGCTCACCACCCCACCAGCCAATTCCGATGCGGGAATTCGAGACCGAGCGATTCTGGAAACTATGTACTCGGCGGGTTTGCGAGTTTCTGAACTTGTCGGCCTCAGTGTGTCCGATTGGGACCGCCCTGCTGGCATTTTGCGAGTTCTGGGCAAAGGAAGAAAAGAGCGATTGGCCCCCGTTGGTAGTTTTGCCACCAAAGCTCTGGATCAGTGGATGACCGTACGACATCCCGATCTGAAGGCTCCAGAAAAACAGCGTTCGGCGATTTTCCTCAACCGCTTTGGCCGCCGACTTACGACTCGCAGCATCGGACGAATGCTGGAGGGACATATCCTGAGCGCTGGTTTATCGACTCAAACAACACCGCACACACTTCGACACAGTTTTGCGACTCATCTGCTGGACGGCGGCGCGGATTTACGAAGTGTGCAGGAACTGTTGGGCCACAAAAGCCTGACAACGACCCAGATTTACACCCATGTAAGTACTCGGCGTCTTCGAGAAACTTACGAAAAAGCACACCCGCACGCTGCCAGAAATCGGGCTTCCTGAATTCAGGATGTTTGCCACACAGAATTCTGGACTACTATGCTTTGATGTTCGCCTGAGACGAACTAATCTGATAGAAAGTGCAGCAGGGGGGGAAGGAAGCATTGGACGGTCGACGTCACATGTTTCCTCCGTCGGCAATCGGTCAGGACGATTCGAGATTGCCCCACAGCTTGTTTGTTCAATGTCGCTCATGGTTCGCATCGCAGATTGAAAAAGCAGAGTTGGCGTCGGCTTGCTCGCTCAAAACCGATCTGCAGTGCGTTATGGTTGTCGGAATCAGTCACGGAAGATAACGATGTCCGAAACTCCGGTTTTGTCTTTGCACGAACCAGACCTCCCGGTAACGAGAGGCTCGTTGCTGAGATTCTCTGATGATCCCATCGCATGCATGAAAGAACTGCATCGTGATCACGGCGATCTGGCTGTTCTGGCTGATGGTGATCAGAGGCTGGTCTTTGTCTTCTCACCCGAATTGAATCGCCATGTCCTTTCGGACACTCAGACGTTTGAATCTCGCTTCTTCGCCGTGCGCGGCAATCGAAAATCAGCACAGCGACGAGTCACCTCTGGTCTGCTGAGCCAAAATGGTGCCGAGCATCGCGACAGTCGGCGAATGATGAAAGAGGTTTTCGCGAAGAAGATTCTGCCTGCCTATCATGAAACCATCTGCAGGCTCTCAAGCGATTTGACAGAGAGCTGGCAAGCAGGCAACAGTTGTGACCTGAACGCCGAAATGGTTCAGTTCATGCTCAGAATGACCAGCGCCCTGCTTTTCGGCTTTGACGACGCCGGGTTCGCGCAGAAGCTGGGTCGGCTCATAGATCGCTGGGCGCACCGAAACCATGAAATTGGCATGGGAGCCCTCGTCTCTGCGCCGCAGTTTGCGGAGGGATACGATGATCTCCTGTCTCAGGCGGAAGAGCTTGAGGAAACAGTTCGCGATATGTTTGCCCGACATCGGAGTACGCAGCACGCACAAGTCAACATCCTCAGCCTGTTGTTTCAGGCTCAGGAATCAGAACAGCACTTGACCGACGATCAGCTCATCGGGCATTCCACACTTTTGTTCGCCGCGGCACACCTGACGACCGCGCACACATTCAGCTGGACGTTATTCCTTCTCTCACAACATCCCGATGTTCTGGGCAAGCTTCGTAACGAGCTGGCGAAACACGTCGCTGGCGACATTCCAACTCTGGAAGAACTTGAGAAGCTGCCGTATCTGGACAGTGTCATTAAGGAAAGTATGCGTATCTTGCCAGCTTCGTCATACTCGCAGCGGATTGCAGTTCAACCCACAAGTATCGGACCTGTACGGCTGAATCCGGGGACACCGGTCATTTTCAGTCAATACATCACCCATCACCGACCGGACATCTACGAAAACCCCGACCAGTTTATTCCGGAACGCTGGCAGACGATCGCGCCTTCCGCTTACGCCTACCTGCCGTTTGGTGCAGGACCACGCATGTGCATCGGCGCTCCGCTGGCCATGGTTGAGATTCGCACGGCACTTACGATCATGCTCAAACGATTCAACTTCCAGATTCAGCCCATGAGCACCGTCAATGGGCACGTAATCTCGACGATGCTGGGACCAACATCGTCAATTCAATCCCTGCTGCTGCCGGCAGACAGGACCCCCATTACGGTTCCTGTGTTGGGATCAGTGCATAAACTGGTCGCGTTGCCCGCCGGGGCACAACCGCTCGCAATTCCTCGAGCGGCCTGACGACCCAACATCGATTCGGTTCTCGACTGTTGGCTGACTGGCCGATTCAGCAATTTCGCTGATCGTCGAGCCGAGGGGCGGCCCCCATGCAAAAAACCGTGGCCAGCGGCTGAGCCGTGCACGCTTAGCCGCCAGCTTGCTCAAGGCAAAACATGCCCAATTGACCTCAGACCGCCAACAAGCTGACGGAGAATCAAGAAGTAACGGCTGGAAGTTCTGGTAAACCAGAGAATTGTTAAGATCCCAAACTCTAGCGATCAAGTACCTGAAACCATGGGGTCTGCTGGTATGATGCGCCCGAGGCGACGGAATCGTCTTACACATTTCAGCGAAGGAGCGAGGGTTCATCGAACGGGTGCTGGGTGAGTTGGATCCGATCACGGCTCTTCTGGAAGATATCAGGGCTTTACGCGCTGCTTTCGGCTTTTGCGCTGGTCGGACTTCTGTTGATGGTCACACGGCGGCTGGAGGCTGGTGCAGACGCTCGACAGCAATCTACCGTTGAGAATGCACTGGAGAGCATTTGTGAGGAACTGATTGCAGGCAAGGACGCCCAGACAGTCATCACTGCCTGGAGATCTGTGCTGACAACAGACTCTGTACAGCTTTGGCTGGTGACTCCGGACTTGACCGCTGTCGTTTCAGGGGGCCCCCCGCTTCCGGCTGAGTTCACCATCCGGTCCGTCATTCGGTCAGCCGCGAGCAGCGATTACTCACTCCGCCAAATTCGTTTGGGTGACCAGAAAGAAGATTTCCTGGCTGTCGCTCGGACAGTAAAGCCGAAACCACAATCAGAGCGTGTTCTGATCCTTGTTTCATTAACACCGAAATCAGCCGCACATCAGGGCATTGCGCTGGTCAAATCGGCGGCGACTCGTTCAGCAGTTTTTACGTGGATGATCGGTATTCTGTGCATGGCGTTTGTCGCTGCGGGAATTGTCGGGCCGCTGCAAACCATGTCGATCAATCTGCACCAGTCGATTGATCGAAATCGTCGCGAAGACATGCTTCTGACGATCTCTGATCGTCATGATGAGCTGGGAGAAGTCGCAAACTCATTGCATGACCTTGAGGAGGAGCGTCAGGATCAGATTAGTCGCCTGCAGAATACAGAACGGATGGCACGATCTTCCGCTGACCTGCTGACCACTGTGTTAGACTCTATGGTCGAAGGTGTCATCGCAATTGACCTCGATCAGAGAATCGTGTTTCTGAACACCGGAGCCCGTAATCTGCTGGGGATCAGCGAAGCGATCGGAGTTGGACATCGGCTCTACGAAGCAGTTCGAGTTCCCGCATTTCTGGAGACCATCAGCGAGGCAATTTCGCTGCGACAGAACCAAAGCCTCGAGTACCGCACAAGCAGAGAAAAGGCGGATCTGGTTCTGGTCGCTATCCCCATACTCCGCGGACCTCATGCCGGAGCGGTCGCGGTTGTCAGAGACATCTCCGAGATGCGACGACTGGAAGCAATGAGGCGAGATTTTGTCAGCGGAGTTTCTCATGAGCTGAAGACGCCGCTCACGGTTATCCAGGCTTGCACCGACACTTTGCTCGGCGGAGCTCTGGATGACAGATCTGCGGCGGAGCGATTTCTCCGGCAGATTGATGAACAGTCTGAACGCTTGCTTCAACTGATTTTGAGCATGCTTCAATTGGCCAGGGTCGAATCCGGGCAACAGGTTCTTCATATCGAAGAAGTCGAAGTCCGTGCCATTGTTGATGACGTTTTGCGGGGATTCCAGACCGTGGCGGCCAGTAAGTCCGTGAGTCTCCTGCAGACCGGCGCCCCGGAACTCATCGTTCGAGCAGATGCTCAGGCACTCCAGACCATTCTCAGCAATTTAGTGGACAACGCGTTGAAACATACAAACGCGGGTGGAACGGTCGTCATTGAACTTTCTGAGCAGACAACCGGGCCGGCCATCGTCGTACGGGATACCGGAATAGGTATACCGGAGGAGTTACTAGGGCGAATCTTTGAACGCTTTTACCGAGTCGAGAAAGATCGGTCGCGAGAACGTGGCGGCTCAGGCCTGGGCCTGGCGATCGTTAAGCATCTTTGTCATGCCATCGGAGCAGAGATTTCGGTGAAGAGCGAAGTGGGTCTCGGGAGTGAATTTCGCGTAGAGTTCCGCCCTTGAGCATTTCAATAGCGTTTGGATCATCGCATCACATCAGCTACAAATCGATGTTGTATGCGTAGCTTGAACAGGATGCCCCAGCCCAGTTCAGCAGTCGAACTCTTTCAGTTACGTGGCACAAACCACACGTTTTTTGAAGACATCCAGAAAATTAACAATTCCATTTAAAATCGACACCCACCAGGATTCAGTTTAACGGCATCTTAACAGTTCATGGGTCAAATCGATTTGTCGAAGATATTTTGTTGTGCACATCTGTTCTTGTTGTAAGGATCCTTGAGTATGCGATTCAGTGGTCAGTCCTTTCCCGTGATGCTTCTTGCAGTCCTTGTAGCCGGAGTTTCTGGCTGCACAGTTGAAAACGACGTGACCCCAAATGCAGGAACGGGTGCAGGAAGCGAAGAGGCAACTTCACCTTCGACAAGCAGCGAACCCACACGAATTCAGATTGACGGCTCCAGCACTGTCAAGGTCATCACCGCAGCAGTTGCGGAGGAATTCGAAAGCAAGTTTTCGGACGTTAAGGTTGCCCTGAAAGTCACCGGGACTGGAACGGGATTCAAAGAGATGATCGCGGGGCGAATCGACATCGCAAACGCGTCGCGAGCCGTCAAGGACTCTGAGAAGGCAGATTGCGAAAAGAATAACATCGAGCTGCTGGAGCTGCTGGTGGCTCTCGACGGGCTTACCGTCTGCGTTAACAACGAGAACACCTGGGTCGATTCCATCACCGTTGCCCAGTTGAAGAAGATCTGGGAGCCAGGCAGCACGGTTAAGAGCTGGAAAGACGTCGATGCCGCATGGCCGGATGTCCCCCTCGTGCTTTTTGGAGCCGGTGAAGAATCGGGAACGTTCGACTACTTCACAGAAGCCATCAACGGTAAAGAAGACGAGATTACCGAAAACTACAGCCCCAGCTCGGATGACAATGTCACCATCACCGGAGTATCCGGCGACAAAGGGGCCATGGGTTTCTTTGGCTGTGCCTACTACTTTGCGAACAAGGATAAGGTCAAAGCGCTGAAGATTTCACCAACAGAAGATCCAGCCGCTGGGGTCGCTCCAACACCTGAAGCGGTGAAAGCAGGTGACTACAAGCCACTTTCTCGTCCTCTGTTCATTTATGTGAAGAAGTCCTCACTGGAACGACAGGAAGTTCAGGATTTTGTTCGCTTTTATCTGAATGAGGGGGCAGCTCAGGTCAGCAAGGTTGGTTATGTTGATGTGTCAGATGAACAAATAAAGGGCAGCCGCGAAGCATTTGAAGCCGCGGTCAAGAAAGAATAGTCTGCCGCTCATAGGGATCCGGCCCGTTCGTTTTCGGTCTCTGGATCCCTTGAGAAAGAACTATCGGCAGAATTCAGAGTATGTGTTGTCGCGGGTCCATTGGAGTCAGAGATCAACGCGATTACTGGACTGATCCCCTATGACTATGGGCAAATTACCCGCGTGGGCCGTTCAAAGGGTTTCGCGCCGCCACGAGAAATTGATTCAGGCGGCGTTGTTCCTTTGTGCGGCCCTTTCGGTGTTGACAACCGCGGCAATTATCCTGGTTCTGTTGGGAAACGCAGTTTACGCCCCTGGGGCGAGAAATGCTTTTTTCGAACAGGTTTCCTTATGGGAATTCCTGACAGGTACTCACTGGAAGCCCGTTGAAGGCCCGGCAGGACGTTTTGGAATCATTCCATTGCTGTCCGGCACAATCATGGTTGCCGTAATTGCGTCGCTGGTGAGTGTTCCTGCCGGGCTTGGCGCTGCGATTTACATGAGTGAGTACGCGGCTCCGCGAGAGAGAGAATTCCTGAAGCCGGTCCTCGAGATCCTGGCAGGAATTCCATCTGTGGTTTACGGCTTCTTCGCACTGAAGTTCATCACTCCGTGGATTCTCAAGCCAGCCCTTGGGTTTTTCGGGCTGGAATTGGGCACATTTAATGCGCTCAGTGCTGGAATTGTTGTCGGCATCATGGTCACGCCATTGATTGCTTCCCTTAGCGAAGACGTAATTCGCTCGGTACCTCGAAGCCTTCGTGAAGCGGCTTATGCACTTGGCAGCACTCGATTTGATGTGTCGGTACGAGTTGTTGTTCCAGCAGCATTGTCGGGGATCCTTGCGGCCTTCCTGCTGGCATTCTCTCGAGCGATCGGCGAAACGATGGCCGTTGTCATCGCGGGAGGTCAGCAGCCAATCGCGACCCTGAATCCGCTCCGCGGTGCTCAAACGATGACGTCATTCATGGTGCATGCGAGTACTGGCGACAGTGCAGCCGACTCGATTAGTCGCATGAGTATTTATGCGATCGGAATTGCCCTGTTTGCGATAACGCTGACCATCAACCTGATCTCCGGCTGGATTCTTCGTCGCTATCGTGAGGTCTATCAATGAGCGAACAGGATCCTTCCGGGAAATCGGCTCGCACCAATGCTGGTTTCATCAACGGCGCGCCTGTCAATGGTGAGTCAGCAAAGAGACGACCGGCCGTTAGTTTTGTCTCAGGTGGTGATCGACATATTCGCAGCCGGCTGATGCTTTCAAGAGTCTTCGCCTGGCTGTGCCGCTTTTCCACCTACGCGGCACTTGCTGTCCTTGTGGTGCTGTTGGCTGCGATCTTCTACAGCAGCATCGGTCGGCTTTCGCCGGACTTTGTAACGAACACAAATTCAACAAGCCCTGTAAAGGCCGGAATTCTGGCTGGGCTGTGGGGTTCGTTCTGGCTGATTCTGTTTACTGCGATGTTCTCTGTTCCGGTAGGGGTCGGGTCAGCTGTCTACCTGGAAGAGATCGCCAAAGACAGTATGCTGATCCGAATCATCAAGGTCAACCTTGCAAATCTGGCCGGGGTGCCGTCGATCGTGTATGGAATTCTGGGATATACCGTCTTCAGAACTTCAGCCGCAGCGATTGCAGAACTTTTTGATGGAAAGCATGTGATCGGAGTCCTTGGGCTGTTCAAGGTCCGTCTCTCCAAACTACCGATGTATGAAGACAATATCCTTGTCGGAGCCCTGACTCTGACACTAGTTATTCTTCCTACAGTGATTGCCGCTTCTCAGGAGGCGCTTCGATCTGTGCCTGGTTCCATTCGAGTTGCTTCGCTGGCCCTTGGTGCGACACGATGGCAAACGATCTGGCGTCAGGTGATTCCGGCGGCCCTTCCGGGGATCTCGACCGGCGTTATTCTTTCAACATCACGTGCCATTGGTGAAGCAGCTCCGTTGATCATGCTGGGAGCCCTCACTTATACATCCATGTGCCCCGGCGGGATTGAGTCTCCCCTGGAACTGCTGACCAAGCCTGCACAGTTGTTGCAAGCTCCACTCGATCAATTTACAGCGATGCCAATTGAGATCTACGACTGGTCCAAACAACCTGACGCTCGGTTCACAGCCGTGGCGGCCTCCGGAATTGTGGTCTTGCTTGTGGTTCTACTGTCAATTAACTCTGTGGCCATGGTCGTTCGACACTTTGCCAGCAGACGGCTGAAATGGTAATTGTTTCGTTCTGGAATGTTGCAAAACTACTCCGGATCGAATTGTCCCGGCTCATCTCCTCCCCGGAACAACCTAACACGGTTCCGGTTAACTGATGCTTTTTCATCATGCCAACTCTCTCTTCAGGTAACGTTCCGCCATCTGTCGCCGGCGTTGATCGGGATCTCGATATGTCAGCACATCCTGCTGCGATCGAGGCCAGGCATCTGGATTTCTATTATGGAGAGCATCAGGTTCTGTTTGATGTCTCCCTGACAGTTCCAGAGCGGTCCGTGACCGCGTTGATTGGTCCATCCGGTTGCGGAAAGAGTACTTTCCTGCGGACAATGAACCGGATGAATGACCTGATAGAAGGCTCTCGCTGCCAGGGAGAAATCCTGGTGGAAGGCCAGAACATCATGGACCCGGCAGTCGACGTTGTTTTGCTGCGAAAACATGTCGGCATGGTCTTTCAGAAATCAACCCCGTTTCCTAAGTCAATTTTTGACAACGTGGCCTATGGCCCTCGCGTCGCCGGTGAAAAGAACCGTGCGGTACTGGCCGACTTAGTAGAATCCTGCCTCCGGAAGGCGGCTCTCTGGGAAGAGGTGAAGGATCGCCTGACGACTTCCGCCATGTCGCTCTCGGGCGGTCAGCAACAGCGTCTGTGCATTGCCAGAACACTGGCAACAGATCCTCGAATCATTCTGATGGACGAACCGGCCTCGGCCCTCGACCCGGCCAGCACCGACCGGATTGAAAACCTGATCGGAGAATTGTGTGCCAATTACACGATCGTGATTGTCACTCACAATATGCAGCAGGCCTCACGAGTCAGTCATCAAACGGCCTTTTTTTATAAGGGCAAACTGATTGAGTCAGGCCCAACCATGAAAATCTTCACACATCCTTCCGAGAAAAAGACGGAGGACTACATTACGGGTCGATTCGGTTAAGGCAAGAGCTGAAATCCGTTGAAAAGGATCTTAACCGACGGCAGCAACGGCACCTACAACTTAGCGGCAGCGGTCGGAAACCACCTTTTGAGATATGATCTGGGTGCCACAGATCAAGGGCAGCAGCCCCTGTCTTAACAATAAATTTCCTGCCACGCAGAATCTGCAGCCGCCTTAACAATTCATTAATACGCATCATTCAGAGTAACGGGTTCCATGACGATTCACTTTGTTCGCGAGATGGAGCATCTGCATCGGGACATTCTTTCGATGTGTTCTGCAGTAGAAGAACTGATCAACGATGCTGTCGATGGATTGAAGCATGGGCGCAGTGAACTCGCCCAGGAAGTCTCCGGCCGCGATCGCGAAGTGGATGAGTGGGATGTTCGAATTGAAGAAGAGTGTTTGAAGATTCTGGCTCTCTACCACCCTGTCGCAAACGATCTGCGTCGCGTCGCGGTGGTGATGAAGATTACGGCGGAACTGGAGCGTGTGGCTGACCTTGCGGTCAGCATTGCAGAACGCTCCGCCGGGATCGCGCTTTACGGGGAATTTCCAATGCCTGCTCGGCTGGCTGAAATGACCCGCGAAGCTCTCAGCATGCTGCATGACAGTATCGATGCGTTTGTCGAACAGAATGCAGCGGCAGCCAGAAAAGTCTGTCAACGCGATGAACATGTTGACAATCTGAACAGTCAGTTGATCGACGAAGTCGTTGTGATGATGAAACAAAGACCGGATCTGGTCGAACCCGGTCTGCATCTGTTTTCCGTGATTCGTCACGTGGAGCGTGTTGCTGACCATGCGACCAATATTTCCGAGGATGTAGTTTATCTGGTTGAGGGTGCCATCATTCGGCATCCAAGACTTCACCGCCGATCCGGTGCGAGCGCCACTGGGGGAGCGTAACGAATCAGGACTTGCGAGGGCTCTTCAAAGCCTAACAATCGTCCGCCAGCGCTCGAAGGTATATCCCTCTCTATGTCGCCGACCATTCTTGTGATTGAAGATGAACAGTCGATTGCCGACGTGGTCATCTACAACCTGCAAAAAGAGGGTTACAGCGTTCATTGGGAACGTGAGGGACGCAGCGGACTCGCTCGTTGTCAGTCTCTGCTGCCCGATCTTTGTGTTCTGGATCTGATGCTGCCGGGCATTGACGGGCTGCAGATCTGTCGGTTGCTTAAGGCCGACTCTCGGACAAAGTCTATCCCCGTCATGATGCTGACCGCTCGCAGTGCCGAGACCGACGAGATCGTCGGCTTTAACATGGGCGCTGATGATTATGTGACGAAGCCGTTTCGAGTCCAGCCGCTGATTCACCGTATCAAAGCCCTGCTCCGCAGAACAGAAACGGCCGAAGCCGGAAAGAACTATCTAAGCCTGCATGGCGTTGAGATCGATCGTTCGACTCACTCTGCCAAATTCAATGGAGTAGAACTCGATCTGACGCCGACTGAATTCCGGATGCTCTGGACACTCATGTCTCAGCCGGGCCGTCCATTCTCTCGCAACGAATTGATGGAGACGTCTCGTGGCGAAGATGCGAACTCTCTGGAACGCACGATCGATGTCCATGTGCGGTCACTCCGCAAAAAGCTGGGTGATACTCCGGACCTGATCGAAACGGTGCGAGGCATCGGTTATCGCTTTCTGCGAAAATAATCGGGCGTTATTCTCTGCCGATCACACAGCAAAACATCGCCGCTGTCGGCTGCAAAACTGCGAATAAGCGTTCCCAATCAGCATTTGGGTCCCAGCCGTCGATAGGTTATCCTGGTGACGATAGCCGTTGATTCCGTCACTGCCGGAAGGAAAAGCAACCGTGAAAATCTCGCAGCTCGAAGTCTTCGTGATCGGTGATGGCCCCGAGATTGACCCTGATAAAGGCGGCATCGAGCCTCTGGCATGTCTTCGTGTTCATACCGACGAAGGGATAACAGGACTATCGGAAGTTTTCCGCGTTCCTCCGGGCGTTGTGCAGGCCGCTGTGGGTGACTCACAAACCCATTTTGGACGACTTCTGATTGGCCAGGAGATCACTCATCCCGAACGCCTGTGGCAACACATGTGGAATGCGCTGATGCATACGAATCGGCGTGGCTGGGAGATCATCATCCTGGGAGCACTTGATGTCGCAATCTGGGACATCTATGGCCAGATGCTCAACCAGCCTGTCTGGAAATTGCTGGGCGGAGTTCAACGAGGGCCATTTCAGTCAACAGTCGGCTCAACCGTCGAAGTGATTCCGTACTGCACACTGGTCTCGGACGTGTGGGGCGGCGAGGCTATGTTCTCGCAGCAGGTAGCCCGAGCCGAATCGCTGGCTTCCATGGGCTACAGAGCGTTCAAAGTTGAACCCATGATGTCATCCCCCGGTGATGTCGTCGAACTCGCTCGTCGCTGCCGCAAAGCCATCGGAGACGACCTCGCGTTGATGGTTGATGTGGGCTATCTGTTCAATGATGTTCCTACGGCGGTTCGTATTTGTCGAGAACTTGAAGAACTCAACCTCTCATTCTTTGAGACCCCTTTTCCGGTCGACAACCCTGAGCCTTATGCAAAACTGGCGGCCAAGACCTGCATTCCACTTGCGATGGGCGAGCATGGCGTCACGCGTTGGGAGTTTTTGGACATGATGGACCGCGGCAGCGTGACAGTCGTGCAACCCTACATGACAACCTGCGGAGGACTCACGGAAGCCAAACGCATCGTGGAACTGGCTCTCCCACGCGGAGCCCAGGTGTGCCCGGGTAACTGGTCCACACAGATTCTCGGCGCCGCCTCCGTGCACCTGGCAACATACTCGCCGATTACACCCTTCATCGAGTTCGCTCCGGCGGAAGTGTTTGAATCGCCGCTTCGTCGAGAACTCCAGATCGCTGGATTTCCGGTCATCAACGGGGCGATCAATATCCCAACCAGACCAGGCATCGGATATGAGATCCCGGACGACGTGCTGGCCGCCTTCAGAATGGGATGAAGCCAGTCTCATCCATCAGCTTCATGCGCGTTGAGATTTCCCGGAAGTCGCAGGGTCCGCAAACATTTCACCGGGCGTTGGTCAGCAGGTAAGCCTGAATTCCGTCCAACACCATTTGCACGGACATCATGACCAGCAGCATTCCCATCAGCCGCTCCATGGCTCGCGAACCGCGATGGCCAAGAAACGCGTAGATCGCCGGTGAGAGTGTCAGGATCAGAGCCGAGATTGTTCCAGCGATCAGGACCGCCATCGCGACCGTCCAACGATCATGCTTTTCCGCAAGCAGCAGAATCAGTGAGATCGTGCTGGGGCCGGCAATAAACGGCATCGCAATCGGAACAATGACGGGATCGCCCACGTCCTCTTCATCAACAATGCGCCGAGCCGGAAACACCATCCCCATGGCAATCATGAAGAGCACAATTCCGCCCGCTATGCCCAATGCATAGGGCTTCAACCCCAGCGCGGACATGATTGGGCCGCCCGCGAAAACAGAGGCCAACAGGATCAGTATCGCGATAAGACTCTCGCGCAGCATCACATTTCGGCGTTTCTTCCCGTCCAGATTGTGAAGCAGTGAATTGATCGTGACCAGATTCCCGAAAGGATCCAGGACGATAAACAAAAGCAGGACTACTTGCAGCATAAGTCACGTTTTCAGTCTGGTCAGACGACCGAGCATCCGGGATCAACTCTGCAACCACTGTACAATCCTTTCGACAACCTGTCTTATGGAATCCCCGGTCTTGCGGAACGAGAGCTATCCGGAAACAATGCAGGACATACTGTTTCTCAACAGGAGTTTACGTTCCATGAAATCCTGCCGAGTGTTTTCCCGCATGCTGCGGTTCTTCCTTCTCTCCATGTTGCTGCCTTTCACAGCAGCAACCGTAGTCGGCGACCCACCTCAAGTCGAGGAGACACCTGCTAGCAGCGGCCGTTCGCCCGAGACGTTAGCGGAAACCCGTGTTTCGGAGGAAGTCGCGCAACTGATCGCTGATCTTGGTTCTCCGGAGTTTGGTCGCCGACAGGCTGCCGTCGCCACGCTTCGTGATGCCAAAGATCGACAACTGCAGGAGATCTGCCAGGTTCTGGAAACAGGAACAGAGAGCGAGTCGACTCGGAGGATCATCGAAGTCCTTGAACTTCGCTACGAACAAGCCGCTTTGAATACCGACGATGTCCGCATTACGTCAGAGGCCCTTGAAAAATCAGCGCATTCAGAGCGATGGTTTGTTTCCGAAACGTCCCGCGACGTTCTTGACCGCCATTGGCAGCGCCGGACTGAAATTGCCGTGGTCGAACTGGTGTCGATGAACGTGCCGCTTTCTCCCAAAGATCCGTCAGAACTTTGGAGACAGAGTCCCGATGCTCCGCCGCAGATGTTCGGACAGGCTGATCCAACATCATCGCGACATCTGAAGATCTATATCGATAAGAACTGGCCCGGCAACGATCGAGCCTTTGAACTGCTGAGGCGATTGGACTCGCTTCAGACAGAATCGTTTATGACTCAGCCTCGTTTGGTTTCCATTTACCTGATCGATGGCCATCCTCTGGCGATCGAACAGGTCGCGATTCTCAAGGGCACTTTCGGGGACACTCAAATTGCAGAACGCGGACGAGTTTGTCTCGGTGTTCTGAACGAACCACGATTTGGCGTTGAAGAAGGAATTCTGGTGGGAAGCGTTCAGAAGGGTTCTTCCGCCGACGCAGCCGGGATTAGTTCAGGAGATTTAATTGTCGCGATGAATGGCAAGAAGCTGACGGACTTTGATCAGCTCGTGACTCAGCTTCGAAGTTTCGATGTCGGCGACAAGATCATGCTCCACATTCGAAGCAGTGGGCTTCAGGATGAAGGCGGTTCGCGAAGTGTCGAGGTCACTCTGAAGGGCTGGCATTAGTTTCCGCGTTTTCTTGCCGCCGCCTCGAACAACGCTCGAACTCGACGTCATGAATCACGCGGCTGGAAGACTATCTCCATTGCCCTGCCCTGATCACCGCAAATCGATCCGACCTGCACAAAGGATTGCAACCATTACTTCGGCCGATTCCAGCCCCAGTTCGCTCAAGGTCGTCTCAGGAGGCCAGACCGGCGTCGACCGCGCTGCGCTTGATGCTGCCATGGAGCTGGGGTTCGAAGTTGGAGGCTGGTGTCCTCGAGATCGCCGTTCGGAAGATGGGGCGGTGCCGACGAAGTATCCACTCCGAGAGACAGCGGCTCGCTCTTACGCCGTTCGGACCGAGTGGAACGTGCGAGATTCGGACGGCACTCTGATCCTCGTACTCAACGAAATCTCCAGCGGCACTCGACTCACGGTTGATGCCGCAAAGTCACATGGCAAACCGCTGAAGATTGAATATCTTGCGGCACAAAAATCACAGGGTCTGCTGACGGCCGATGCGTCTCTTTCGGAAAAGATAACGTCGGTCGGCGAATGGATTCATCGCGAAAAAATCCGCATACTGAACATCGCCGGACCACGAGGAAGTTCTTCCGAGGACATGTACCCCAGAGCCAAAGAATTCGTAATTGCAGTACTTCAAACGTTGCAGCCTGCGATGGCAATCGCCAAAACGTCAGCAACAAAGCGCCGCAGAAAGAAGTAGTGGGAAGTTGGACAGAATCGAGTAAGTGTCTAAAACGTTCATCATGGGTTGAGCGACGTCCGTGGTGGTCGGAAAAGTCAAAACAGTGAATTGCAGTAACCTCGACGCTCAGGAATCCCGACTCGCTGAGTTCGTCTGCTGTTTAACGCCCCAGTTGTTGGCTCCGTTATAAAGAATCCCGAGCTGATTTTCATTATTAGATGCAAATAGGAACAATGTTCATGCGAATCCTGTCAGCCCTGTTTTGTTCTCTCATCATCACGATCCCAGCCGTTCTTTGTGCGGCGGATCGAGCAGAATGGACTCAGTGGAGAGGACCTTCACGCACATGTGCCATTACAGCAGCCCCATGGCCTGAAACGCTGGATGAAAATTCGCTCGTTGAGATGTACCGCATTCCTTTGCAGTCAAGCTACTCCGGCCCGATCGTGACGGCTGACAAAGTGTTCGTCACGGAAACGGTCGACAAAGAAAAGGAAGTCGTCAAAGCGCTGGACCGAGAGACCGGTAAAGAACTCTGGAGCGTCGAATGGCCCGGCGCTATGACTGTACCGTTTTTCGCAGCCTCCAACGGGAGCTGGATTCGTTCGACACCGATTTACGACGGACAAAAGCTCTATGTCGCAGGAATGGTTGACGAACTGGTCGCACTGGATGGAGCGACTGGAAAAGAGGCCTGGCGAATCGACTTTAAGAAGGAATTCGGAACGAATGGTCAGACATTCGGCTCCGTTTGTTCGCCTTTGATCGACGGTGGCTTCCTGTTTGTGCAGACATCGGGTGGACTGGTGAAGATCGACTGTTCTTCCGGGGCCATCGTCTGGAGAAGTCTCAAAGAGGAAGGCGGAATGATGGGTGGAGCCTTTTCATCGCCGGTACTTTCCGACGTTGCAGGCACTCGACAACTGGTCGTTCAGACACGTGCACGATTGTGCGGTGTTGATGCTGAAAAAGGCACGGAGCTTTGGACCATCGATATCCCGTCATTTCGCGACATGAACATTCTCACCCCAACCGTGATTGGCAATCGCATCTTCACCAGCAGCTACGGCGGCGGTGCGACACTTTATGAGATCAAGAAAGCCGCTCCAGGTTCTGCCACCGAGTTTGAAGCCACGCAAGTCTGGAAGAATACCACCGAAGCCTACATGTCTTCTCCGGTTGTCATCGACGAAAAGATCTATCTTCATCTGCGAAACAAACGATTCAGCTGCATTGATCCTCAGAGCGGTGAGTCGCTGTGGCGAACGACTCCCTTCGGCGATTACTGGAGCATCGTCGCCAATGGACCGAAACTCCTCGTGCTGGATTCAGCCGGTGATCTGATTTTGATAAATGCCAACCCCACAGAGTATTCCCAACTGTCGTCTCGACACGTCAGCGATGCATCTACGTGGGCTCATCTGGCCGTCGCAGATGATCAGGTCTTTGTGCGTGCTCTGGATGCGTTGATTGTTTATCGCTGGAAGTAGTGTCGATTGAGCATTTCGTTTAACGGCAAGCCGCAGGCGGAGGCGAAAGTAAACAATGACGTCGCCAGCTTGCCGTTAAACTATTGGATCAGCAAACCCCCGGGAAACGGCCAGCCGCTCAGAGCAAGCAACTGGGAAAAGCAGATCAGCCGCCGGTAACTGCAGGCCTATGTTTCGACGCCCAAAGCAGTCAACAAAAAATGGCCGTGATCAGTTTGACCTGACCACGGCCATGAGGGCTTCAGAGTTGTCCTGAACTGCGAACGGTGGATGCTGTGCGAGACAGTCGAGGATCGAGTCATGTTAAACATGCACTCTTATTGATCCGGGTCTACGCGGTTGGTTTGAGATCTCCGTCGGGGTTACAGAGGACAGGTCTGAAATGACCGGGTCGTCTTTCGACGGCCAAGCTTCCTTACGCAGTTTAATCGGCGATCGTTATTCGTTCCTACAGGAAGATTGCCGCCAACTCCGTTATTCTTGAATGGCACGATGTTTGCCATTTCGACTGAAAGCCGCTGATTCAACTACTTGAACCGCTCCATGGCTGCTTTCAGATCATTCAGATCCGCCTCACTGTTTTCCGGATACTTCATATCGGCCAGCCACCAATCTTCGGTGAAACTCGCTGACTCCCCGGGCTGCAATCGCTCACGTGGTCCAATCGGCTCCAGTTCAATCATGTCGCCGTCCGGATACCAAACGGAAACGGTCAGTCCGGCGGCTTCGTTGTAAACGCGATCAGGGAACGTCCTGAACCGCTTCAGGAACAGCAGATCGTTGGGGGCCAGATACGCAATCGTCCCGGCATAACTGTCGAAGCCCAGCTTCGGTTTTCGAGGAGCCTTCAGGATCTCAACAAATCCTTCACGCACGCGAATGCTGGGATCCTCGGGTTTCATATTGATCAGCGAGCCTTCTTCATACATCACGTAGCTGTTGGGAAATCGACTGGGCTGCGTTAGTGGAATCAGACAGATTCCCCTTCCCACGGCAAACGTGCGACTCCAATGACACCATTCGGTTGTGCTGTTCGAAATGTTATGAATCGTCTGAGTACACGAGAGTTTTGTGGTCGACGCATCCAGCACGAAATCACGAACAAGTCTTGTCCCGGTTGAAGAATCATCAGGACTTGTCAAACGGGCATGACGAGGTCCGATGATCTCGCCTTTCCATGCTCCACTCCACAGCATTTTTCTCTGTGGAATCACCAACTCCGGCCCGATATCAAAGCGACCAGCCGACCCCTGAGGCGGATCGCCGGGCTTCCACGATTTCTCCGCATCCGAAAGATACAGACTGTTCTTGCCCTTCAACGAGTACTCAAGTACTCGACCACCAACCTCTGGACACAGCACGACCTTGACCGACGAGTTTGTCAGTTCGATGGCCGAGGCATATCCGAAGTAAGTGATGACCTTCGCGCCTTCGAAATCCGCTCCGGCTGCCAAGGCAGCGGACGATGCCAGAAAAAGACTGGCTAAAACAACTGATCGAATCATGAGTGGTCCTGTGTGGGTTGAGTTCCATTCTGAATCGTCACAGAAGGCCAATGCCATCTGCCAAACGAACAGGGATGGTCTCAGAATGTCACACAGGAGCAAGAGTCAGACGCCAATGACTTCTGTTCAAAGTGTTTGAAGGAACTCCATCGTGATCCCTCACAGTGAAACCCATCACATCATTGAGGCCGATGCCACTCCAGACGCACAAACTCGGGAGCAGGACCGCGCCACGGAGAGGATTGCTTCCCAAGGCCATCATTGAAGCCGGCGCACATCCCGAGCAGATCCAGTTGAGACCACGACTTCAGTGGACCGTCACCTTCCTTCAGACCTCGAAAGTCACTCAACTCGAAAAGGATTTCCTGCTCCCCTGCACTGCCCTGAATTTCTCGAGTACACGCGAATGTTCTCCGGGGACCTCGGTAGTTTCTCCATTCATTCTCGACCAGCACGACAGAAAAATGATTCGTCTCTGGCATCGTTAAAGTTAAACGCAACCGATCACCTTCAGCTCCCCTCCAGACTGGATCACTCACTTTACGCGTCCAAAGTTCACGTAGACTGACATGCCCGCCATTGAGCTCATACCAATCTCTGAGTCCGTTTGAGAAATCGTCGATGACGTTCCCGGCTGCGACACTGATCAAGGGCTTCTCATGCTGCAGCGTCTGCGATGTGATTGTCTGGAACTTACTGCTCAGGCAGAACTGTGGGATGGGCTCACTCATCCCCGGAATCTGCTTCATCGACTCGTCCTTCGGTAATCTGTAGTACACATTACTGAAGGCAAACAGCGGAAGATCCAGCGAGTGTAAAGGCAACTTTGCTTCAAAGGCGTCGCCATTGCGAATCACATCGGCACTTCGCCAGAACCGTGCACGAGGATCCGGATCCACACTATAGAAAATCTCGCATCGTTCAACCGGCCATAAGTGATCAGGAATCACCTGGATCGAAGGAACCTCCCGAGCCCGCAGTGTCAATTCGGTTTCCGGAGTCTCCGGAAGCGAAGGGGCATCTTTCAGATAATGGTCCAGCCACAACAGCATGGTCACGGCGACTTCGGGCGAGAGTCGATGATTGTGATGCGGTGTCCAGGCGTAACGAATCGGCTGATTCTGAATCAACTCGCTGGTTCGATAAACATCGTCCATCCATCCATGAAAATCATTCGTCGCACTGCGATGCAGAACAGGACACCGAATCAATGGGGCGTAACTTTCAAAGCTGAGCGTTCGACGAAAGACGTCCAGATCACCATGAATATGTTCCTGCTGCCCTGCGCCTCCATCAAGAAACGAATGTTTCTCCCAGCGCCATCCCTGACCTCCGACCGCAGGGACGGCGACTTTGACTCGATTATCCGCGCCTGCCACATACATTGTGAGATTACCGCCCATAGAGAAGCCATGCACTCCCAGCCGCTCAGGATCAACGTCCGGCTGCTGTTCCAGAAACGTCAGGCCTCGACGGCATCCCAGGGTCAACAGATACCAATTGTTGTTCTTCGGATGCTCAACGTCTTCGAAGTATTGTTTTGGGCCAGGCAACATGCTGAAGTAACCCGCAACGTTGAGCTGCGTCGGATCGACCGCTCCCCAATCTGTGTTTGGTTCGTTTTCCTTTGCCCCTTCCACGGAGTTGATCGGAGCCTGGCCATTTCCCGAGCCGCCCCAGTTCACCGACAGCCCTGCGTACCCACGAGCAACCAGGAGCTTGACTTCGCTGAGCGATCCACGCTGACCACCTCCATGAATATGCATCACTCCAGGAAATTTCTGCCCTGACGTCTTCGGAAACCCATAGATCGCCGTCATTCGAGCCGGCTGGCCCTTGAACGTCCCGACGAGAAATCTGACATGGCGAAAGACACCTTCGTCTTCCTGCCATTCACGAATAATTTCCGTCTCAAGAGGATCCTGTCGAGGGTCAAAGTCGGCCCACAGTTCCTGAACGCTTGCTGGCTGTTGAGCAATCGTGGGCTGACACAAGATTAACGAAAGAAACGCAAACAACAGAAATCGACGCATGGAAACTCTTTCGCTATCAATAGTTCGTTGGCCAACGATTAAGTCATGAAGGTAGCCACAGCGTTTATGACGAACTGAACCTGGCGAAAACGATCCGTTCGATTTTTCACGGACCGTAACACTCGTCGACACGCTCTGACTTACATACTCTAGTCAACATGGGCGTCAGACGATGAGTTTCGATGCCGTCCGTGTCAAAAGTTTATTCACACGCTCACTGATTCAATTTGCCGCTCTGTACTTTCGGAAGTGGAACATGCTACGCCGACAATTCCTTCGCTCTTCCGCCGCAGGACTCTTCACGATCACCGGAAGCCGGTGCTTGTCGGCTCAGGAATCTCAGGCACCTCATATCCTGCTGAGGTCTTCGTGGCAGGTCGTGAATATCGGCGATATCGCGCATACGCCAGGAGTATTGGCACTGATTGAAAAGTATATACCGGAAGCCGAAGTGATCCTGTGGGCCTCAGGTGATCTCAGCGCTGAAGTCGCGGCGATGGAACATCACCGTTTTCCGAAACTGAAGATCGTCAAAGGGACCATCAAGGCTGACGGCTCTGCTTCCAACCCCGAACTTGCCGAAGCCATTGCCTGGTCGGATTTTTTGCTGCACGGTTCCGGCCCTTCACTTGTCGCCGCAAAAGATGTGGCCGCATACGTTAAACATACCGGCAAGCCTTTCGGTGTCTATGGCATTACACACGGCTCGTTTCTGTCCGGTGATGACAAGTCACTGCTCAGCAAAGCACAGTTCGTCTACTTTCGAGACTCGGTATCGCTCGCGCGAGCAAAAGAAGAAGGCGTAGCCTGCCCGGTTATGGAGTTTGCACCGGACGGAGCATTCGCGTGCGATCTGAGAGATGACGCACAGGCCACAGAATTCCTTCAGGCCAATCAACTCGAAGAGGGAAAATTTCTCTGCTGCCTGTCTCGCCTGAGATACACGCCCTACTGGAGCATCCCCGGCAGCAAACGTCCGTATGACGAAAAACGTCACGCCCGCAATGAAGCCATGAAGGAACACGATCACGCTCCAATCCGAGAAGCGATTATCTCAGTCATTCGCGAAACAGATCTGAAGATTCTGTTGTGCCCGGAAGACATGACGCAAATGGCTGTCGGCAAAGAAATGCTTTTCGACAAACTGCCGGATGATGTGAAATCGCGAGTCGTCTGGAAAGAGAAATTCTGGCTCACCGACATGGCTCTCAGCGTCTACGTTCGCAGCGCTGGACTCTTTGGGAGTGAGATGCATTCACCAATCATGGCGGTTGGAAACGGCATCCCGGCCATCGTTTGTCGATTCGAAGAGCAGACCAGCAAGGGCTTCATGTGGCGTGATATTGGACTGGGAGAGTGGCTGTTTGACTTCGACAAAGAAGAAGACTGCAGCAAACTTCCGGCCGCAGTTCTGGCAATGGCGAAAGATCCCGCAGCCGCCCGCGCACGCACTCAGAAAGCTCGCGAGTTTGTCATGCAGCGTCAGTCAGAAACGATGCTGGTACTCAAAAGCACGTTAACAAAGTAATGTCGCCGGGAGAGAACATGATCCCTGTCGGGTTTCTGACTTCTCAGTAGTCAAGGTCATCTTCATCCGCATCTTCAATGACGGCTTTCTCCATGAATTCCGTCAGGCTCGCGGCAACGACTTTGACTTCTCCGGACTTCGAATAGTCCGGGCAAAATTTCCAGACTGAGTATCCTTCGTCCGGATTCACAACCAAGAAGTCCTCGTTGTCAGTTGCGAGGACCAAACAGCGCTCGAGCTTCTCATACGGGAACGGCTTGCCGGCAGGCCCCTTTGCGGCGGCGAGCCCCATCGACCGATACATGGCCACAAAGCCAACCATCATGCCAATATGAGTCGACGTGATCTTGTTGGCTCGCGTCGTCTCCTGCAGTTCTTCTTCTGTCCAGAACTGCCATTCATTCTTTTGGAATCGGACAACATGCAACTCCGGGAGCTTTCTCAGCCACTGCAAATAGTCTGATGGTAAAGCAGGATTGCCGTTCGTCATGCTGATTGTTCCATTGCACAATTTGTTATTTCATCCGACAGACTCGGTGTCCTCGTCCGAATCCCGATGTTGGTTTCGCGAAAACTCTCTCGCAACCTCACACATCCACACTTATTGCTGCGCGAAGAGTGATTCCTTCGGAGCCGTATAGCGAATTGCGAGATGCGGAGTTTCCAAACGTACATGCCCTTTGCCAACCGATTGGACCCCGGCTTCCACAAGTCCCGTTGTCAGGAGAGTTCGCTCAAGGGGACATGGCGATTTTCCCTTGATAAACGTGGCTTCGGCTTTCGCCATGAGTTCTGCGGAATACGTGACGTTCGGTACGGGCGGCAGATAAAACAGCGTCGAGAGCGGCTTGGACTCATTCTTCAATTTCGCGGCAAACGTAAAGTCACCGACGAGCCCATTCATCAGCAGCATCGTCGCTTTTGTACCGTCGACATATTCGATGCGATAAGCCACGGGTTCCTTGACCCATTCCTGCATTTGCTGCCGAGTCGGATAGCGATGACTAAACGATTCAGGCTGAGCCAGCGTCTGACATCGCGACAAACACGCGTGAAACAACGACGAGTCCCAGCCTCCGGCCAACCATGATCCGGAATCCATCGCCTTCCAGAACTCATCGCCCTTCAGTCCATGAACTGCCGCTACACCCGTCTCGCCGCCTTTTCGCCGCTCGGCCATGCATTGAATGACTTCCAGGGCATGGAAGTCATAACTGTCCATGCCGCCCATCGCGAGACACATCAATTCTTCAACTTCGGCACCATAAGGCATGTCAATCGAAGGCATCCGCCACGTACCGGGCAGAGAAGACCCGGCGGAGAACGCGAAATTCAACTCCTTCGAAAGATCGTACATCTCCTTCGCCCAGTCCCACTTCCATGACAGGTGCTTGTCGTTGAAGACGGGTACAGATCGGCCATCCTTGCGAAAGACATCGGTGACCTGCTTGAACAGCTCATAACGAGGATACTTAGTCTGGCCATATTCACTCAGCTCATACTTACCGTGCTCACCAATCAGCAATACCGCGTCAACAGCCAGCTCACTCCCACCACATCGCAGCGCCTCGGCGACAGTCTTGTAGATTGGGAAGCCAAACTCCTCCGAGCGTTTACGGCTGAGATCGTTCTCGGGAAACTGATCCACATAGGCCGAAACAACATCCAGCTCAGGCTTATGCCATTCACCCTGAATCGGGTATCCAACAAGGAAGCGTTCGGCCATGTGCCACGCATGCGAATGATACCGCCACTCCGTCGTAACAACGGCCAAACGCTTGCGAGCTGTGCTCTGCAACGATGTCGTAGCGGACGCGGTTGGCTGAAGTATGAAGGCCGAAAGCAGTCCTGCACTGGAGGCTTCCAGGAAATTTCGTCGAGTCACCATTTTTGTGTCCCCTGTATCTTCATCCAGTCAGCGAAATTCGTTGAAACAATCAGCGTGGCCTTTGGGGTATCTTGTATTGCCAGCATAACGACGGCAAGTCATGTGTCCGTTTCCAACAGGCGCGTCGAAATATCCCAATTGTGGTGACCTTCCAGCTGTGAAGGGAGTTTGCTTGGCTGAAAACGTCGCCGATCATCCTTGTTGATTCGGTAAAAATGAACCTGTGCGAACTTACACTGTCGGTGCAGTCTTTCGACGCTCTTTCCGTTCCGCCGAGTTTCACGTCGCTGCTGCGTCAGGCGGTGTCTATGGACCGTCGAGTCCTCGTCGCCTGAGATATGCAACCAGGTCCAGAATGTCCTCGTGTGACAGAGTGTTCAGCAGACCTTCCGGCATAAACGATACTCGCGAAGGTGTTGTGCTTTCCAGGTCATTGATGCTGAAGCGAACTTCACTGCCGCCGGGATCATTCGGATTGGTGGCAATCATGATTGTGTCTCCAGCCATGTTGACCGTGCGGCCCGTGTGTGGCCGACCATCTTTCAAAAGGTAGGTCTGCAGCCCGAATTGCTCGTTAATGACTCGGCTGGGGTTGATCATGTTGTCCAGCAGATCCTGAGCACTGTACCGGCCACCGACACTTGTCAGGTCCGGCCCGCCCAGACCACCTTCCCCTCGAAAACTGTGACAAACTATGCAGGAGACCGCAGAGAACAGTTTGCGACCGTTCTCAGAATCCCGTGGCTCTGCCAGACGAGCTTCCAGAGTTGGCAAGAGATCCTCCATGGTCCATTTTTGAACGAAGGTTCGCGATGTGGCAGGGATTACTGCTGCCGGCTTCCGCGCGAATGCGATCAGTTCCGCAAACTTCTGACGCTCCGGCTCCGTCATCATTTGAGTCACTGCGTGAATCATCTGGTCGCGCCGTGCTCGAGCAGTGAATCCACCCTTCCAGTTGGGGACGCGTTCCATTGCAAGCTTCAGAAATCGCTCACGCAGCTCGGGCGTCCACGCCGGACTTTGATGCAAGCTGGTCAATGCCTGAACGTAAAGCACTTGCTCTTCCTGTGTTCGGGTTTGTTCGAGCAGGTCCAGCGTCGGCACAATCATCGTGGGACTCTTCAACGCTGCACACATCGCCACAAGCTCTTCGTTAACTCGCCGATCTGGCGAAGGAAGTGAAGGTTCGAGCTTTGCAACGAGCCTGGCAGATGTGGCTTCGTCGTATCGACCATGTCGAATTGCGGAGACGGTGATGATTCGAAGGTACCAGCTTTGTTCGTCAGTACTCAGCTTCGCAAAGTCCATCCGATCCAGCGCTGCCAGAAGCTCTGACTGGATGGAAGTGTCGCCATCAGTCGATCGGGCCAGAGCCAGCATAGCCTGTAGCGAAATGCGAGGATTAGGCTCCTGCATCGCGCGGTATTTCCATTCGCTGATGGGCTGCCACTCCAGAGCCACTCGCGCGGCACTTCGGATCGCTCGGTCATAGTCGGCGAGATATGGCCACAGAGTTTCAATGGCCTGTGAGTCTGCGTGCCCGTGAAATGTTTCCAGCTGTCGTCGCAGCTGCTGAGCCGCAGTTGTGGCGGAATCCGGTAAAGATTCCGATGCAGCGGCCGTGCTTTCTGTCCCTGCGTAGGTGACTCGATAGACGGCCGATTGTGTGCCACGTCCGCCAGTCAGAAAATACAAAGCCCCATCCAGTGCTGATACTGCGACATCCGCGATTGGAAGTCCCTGAGCACTGAGGAAAGGCTCAGGCTCTGCGGAATACGATGCCCCCGACGGCGACAGAGCAACGGCAAAAATGCGGCCGTAGCTCCAGTCGCACGCGAACAGAGCGTTCTGATATCGAGCGGGAAACTTCGCACCATATCCAAAACAAATTCCGGTCGGTGATCCTGGTCCGATGTTTCTGAGCGGAGGCTGGATGTCTTCCCAGGCAGACGTCCAGCTCCAGAGCATTTCACCGGCACGACCATGCCATCCGCTGTCGGTACCGCTCAACACCTGCCGAATCGCCGTTGGTCGATAGTTGGGCAGACCAATATCATTCTCCAGGTCACTATCGTACGTGAACAGATCACCGCTGCGGTTGAAGGCGAGGTCGTAACTGTTTCTTAATCCCATGCAAAGGTATTCAGGATTTTTCCCGTTCAGATCCGTGCGCATCACCCAGCCACCGGAATACGACTGCGGTGTGAACTGAAAGTCCCAGCCGTCTCGATTCCAGTGCTTCGGCGTTCGACCATTTTCGCACGGCAGCCCGTTGCGATCACCGCTGACAATGTAGAGCGATTGTCCATCCGGCCCCGGCACGACGGCATGCAGACTATGCTCCACCCAATTCGCGGCATCGCCCGTCACGCGAGGAAACTCAATGAGCTGCTCCGCGGTATCCAGCTTGCCGTCGGCGTTGGTATCTTTGATTCTCAACAACACATCGGGCTGGAAACTCGATTCCGAATGATCACCGTGCTGGATTACATACAGTGCTCCATGCAGAAACGTCATACCGTGGGAGAAGCCCCATTGGTCTGAAACAAGTTCAACGCTGCTCTCGGACGTCTGACCTGGCGCCCGCGGAGTGATCCGGAAAAGCCTCATCCCCTGATCCGACGCATAGATTCGTCCTTTGTCATCAAAGCACATGGCCACCCAGGAACCCTGTTCGCGCGGAACTGCGTAGACACGCTCCACGACAAAGCCATCACGAATCTCAATCGCGTCTGCCGGAGTTGCTTCGCCAAAAGCAGGTAAGGTTAGCGCGAAGCCATACATGACAAGAACGTGCACAAGGACGACTGCGCGCATAAATGCTTCCGTGCCTGAGACAGGCAATGAACAGACTCACCGGACCATCACTTCGAATTGCCGGTCAATGACGGATTGAGGCATAACGGTTTGAATCAGAAAGCAGTGTCGTCGTCACCGTGGCGAATATGCATTCGTCGAAGGTGTTGGATCGATGATCGCATCTGCTTCCGGCAGTCCGGTGGCTCGACGGTTTTCCGCATCCCACAGAATCGGTTTCTGTAGGCGTAACGCGAGAACCCCCAACATGCCAATCTCCGTGATCCGGGAACCGATCTCAAACGGTGAATAGGTCTTCGAATCGCCCGCGCAGGCCAGCACCCATTCGAACATGTGTGAGTTGTTCACTTTGCTCCATCGCGGTCGCTCACCTTTGGCAGCCTTGGCCGGATCCCATTTCAAAGTTTCGGTATCGATGCGAGGTTGTGTTCTGGGGATCTTTGCCACTTCCGGTTGATCGGCCCCGCGAAACTCCTTTGCACCCTTGAGTCGAACATTGCAGTCGGTGTTCCAGAGCCCGGCGGACAACGTCCCTTCGCTGCCTACGATCAGGCATCCCGTTGTGCCGACTGGTCCCTGAGTCACCTCGTTGGGCGGCAGGTTGTTTTCGCCGGAATAGAAGATGAGCTTTACTGGGCCTCGCTTACCTTTCGCCGCGAATTCAAATTTCACAGTGCAACGAGTCGGGAAGGATTCGTGTCCCAGGTCGTTGCCCGTCGCGTCGATCCGCGTCGGTGCATCCAATTCCAGAGCACGATAGGCGAGCTGAAAACCGTGGCAGCAAAAGTCCGCCAGTGAGCCGCCGCCCAAGTCGTACCAGCCTCGCCACTTGCCCGGATGATAGATCTCATTGTTGTAAGGCCGTGCCGGTGCGGTGCCGAGCCAGAAGTTCCAGTCGAGTCCCTCTGGAATCGGATCGCTTGACGTCGGCCGATCAACTCCATTGGGCCAGCCATGCGCCGGATGCCAGACGTGAACTTCGGTGATGTTGCCCAGTAGCCCCGACTGAATGACTTCGAAACTGCGCCGAAATCCTTCCGTCGAACATCCCTGATTGCCCGTCTGAGTCGCCAGCTTCGGATGACTCAGTGCCAGCTTCTCCAGAGCTCGACATTCGGCCACGGAATGAGCCAGCGGCTTTTCGCAGTAAACATGTTTGCCAGCCTTCAGAGCAGCTTCACAGATGGGCACATGCCAGTGATCGGGAGTTCCGATGATGACGGCATCGACTCCCGATTCTTTGTCGAGCAGATCACGATAGTCACGATATGGTCGAGCCTCCTTCAGCTCATTCACCTGCAACACGCTGTCGAGCTGTCTCTGGTCCACATCGCAAATGGCAACGACCGATTGATCCAGCTTGTTAAGTTCCGGAACCAGGTAACCCCGCATCTGCCCACCCATCCCGATGCACGCAAACGAGAGTTTTTCATTGGGTGACTGCACCGCCGGAAGTCCGGACGGCAGAATCATCGGCAGCCCAAGTCCTGCCATTGCAGTTTGAGAAAATCGTCGACGAGAGACGCGGTGGGACATTACGGTCGGCCTTCTTGAAGAGGTGGGAGGAAGGTTCAAGCTGAATCGTAGTGGCAGGCCTATAACAGTTGAACCTTTCCCAACTGTGAATTATCCAGCCGATTCGTAGATCTCACCACCTCGCGTCCGAACAAACCAAAGGTAGAACTACAAGCATTTCTTTCGCAGAGCCCAAACTATGTCAAAACGAATCAACTGCTCACTGGAACAGGATGCCTCAGGATTTTGACAATCCATTGATGGACGACCATTGATGGACGAAAACGGGACTCCGCAATCTTGCTTACAGCCTGTTTACTCAGTCCTGCGCGTGGAGATGCATGACGTGTCCGATCGATGAAAATCACAATTTGAGGAGGAGTATTATGGTTTAGTAACAGAGGACAGCTATCGCCCTGTTGCTAAGATGTGCAGCCGAGCGACAATTTGCCTCTGCCGAGAATTCTGATGACCCATGTGCTGGTGCTGGTTCCAACCGAGTTTGAACTACGGAAACTGCAGCCTTTAATTGCTGACTCCGTGGCTGAAGCAAACGGCATTATCATGACGTGTGGGTTTGGCCCAATTGTCGCCGGGGTCACGACAGCTCAATTACTGGCTAGAGTTACCCCGACAAAAGTTGTGCTGGCTGGAATTTCAGGAGCGGTCGGGCCGCGATTCTCAGTCGGAACAGCCGCCAGTTTTTCTCAGGTGGCCTGTTACGGTATCGGGGCGGGCAGCGGTTCGGAATTTCAGACGGCGAGTGAACTCGGCTGGACTCGCTGGAATGAAGCAACGGCAACTCACGGATCGCAGGATATTCTTCAGTTGCACAGCAATCAGGCTTCGTTTCGATCATGGCGCAGCGATTCAATAGCAGACTCCGGAGAAGCTTCCAACGACTTCATCGACGAACCTCTTCTGCTCACTGTTTGTGCTGCGTCGGCGAATTCGACAGATGTTGCGGATCGACTCAAAAAATTTCCGCAGGCCGCTGCGGAGGATATGGAAGCCTATGCCGTGGCAGTGGCGTGCCGCATGGCGAATGTTCCTCTGACCGTGATTCGAGGCATCTCAAATATCGCAGGCGATCGTAACAAAGCTCACTGGGATGTTGATGCGGCCCTCAAAGCGGTCTCAACGTGGTTCACACCGGATAATCTTTTATGACGACAATTCATCTGGGCATCTCAACGTGCCCAAACGACACATTTGCATTCCATGGCCTGCTGACTCGCAGCGTAGATTGGCGAGGTCTCAACTTTGACGTTGAACTCATCGATATCCAGCAGCTCAATGATCGGCTGTTTGCAGGCGAATTTGATGTCGCAAAGACAAGCTTTCACGCAGCTCTGATGTTGGCTAAAGAAACCGTCGTGCTGCCATCAGGATCTGCTCTGGGATTTGGCGTCGGCCCGCTGTTGCTGTCGGCTCGTGAAGGTGACCAACCGACGAATTCGAATCAGGTGACGCTGTGTCCGGGAAAAGACACGACGGCGTCGCTGCTGTTTCAGTTGTTCTATCCGTCAACGACTCAGATCCGACACGTGGTATTTTCTGAGATCATGCCGGACCTGAAGAACAAGAAGGCGGACTTCGGAGTTTGTATTCACGAAGGCCGCTTCACATGGCAAAACGAGGGGCTCGGGCTGGTCGAAGATCTGGGCACTCGCTGGGAAAAAGAAACAGCCTGCCCCCTGCCCCTCGGAGGCATCGTCGCTCGACGCAGTCTTGGTGCCGACACTATCGCCACAGTTCAGGCCATCATTCACGATTCTCTGAAGCTGGCTCTCGCAAATCCCAGCGTGGCCCTGCCGACGATGCGAAGGTACGCCCAGGAGTTCGACGATGACGTCCTGATGAAGCATGTCGATCTCTACGTCAACGACTGGACGGTTGAGCTGGGCACAGTCGGAGAGAACGCGCTGAATGAACTGTCACGAAGAGCTCAGAAGATTGGCCTTCTGCCTCACAACAGCCCTGCTCTGCAGATCTTCGCAGGATCGCTTTAGAACACTCTCAGCGTTTCTTCCTGGGCGCAGACTTTTGTGACTTGGCTCGATCTTTGGAATGTTCATTCACCATATTGTCCAGCTCAGCAAGCCCCAGTGCGATCTTCTTAAAGAAGGAAGCATCGTGCCGGACGAGAATGAAGCGTGGATGATGAATCCAGAGTTCTCGTAAGCGGCGGTCGACTTCAATCGCCTGTTCCAGCGATTCGTTGCGGATCGGATTCCCACCTTCAATGGTCAACCCACCCACCGCCGCGCTTTCGAAGAAGATGACGCCGTCATAGCGAGCCAACTCAGCTTCAAACGTGGTATTCAGGGAAGCGAAAAATCCCTCCGGCGGTTCCGGACAATATGCTGCGCCATCCACTGTACCACGATCACATAACAGAATTCGATCGGGATAAAGAAACGATTGAACATCTTCCAGTTGTCGCTGCACATGAAAGATGGCCTGCTGCGCGGCAGCGGCGGCCTCGGGTTGAGTACTGCGAGGAAACCCACCGGAGAACAGAAGCGTTGCGGACTCCGGAACAACCACGACTTTTTCACCGATCTCTCGTCGAAACAGATCGGCCGCGGTTGTCTTGCCTCCGCCGGGACCACCAGTCAAAACAATTCGACATCTGCGCTTGCGTTCTCGAGTCAACTGCCGCATCAGCCATTCATTCTGCTCGTCGCTGAGAAGAGGGCTGGGATCATCTGCACGCTTGGTCGTCTTTCGGATCAAATTTTTCATGGTGCTGTTTCCTTCAACTCGAGCAAATGCGAACGATCCAAAAGATGATTCGCGATGATATACAATCTGGGCCAGGTGCAGCAGTCGATGGACTCATTCACATATTGAGTGTTGTTGTTTAACGGCGAGCCACAGGCGGAGGCGACATTGAGCAGCGACGCATGCGGCTTGCCGTTAAACAAATTGTTCACGCGACCAAATAGACCTCAAGCCATCTTTGCTTGTCGCGACGAGCGATGAATCAACATCGCCCCGATGAGCGATAGGCCCGTCGATATTGCCAGAAACCAGGCGGGCAGATGTGTTTCGTTCTTTACTGCCAGATCCAGACCCAGACGAGCCAGCAACGGCTGCAATTCCGTCAGCGACAGCAACAGACCATTGCTGACCGCATGCATCACAATGCCCGGAAAGATGCTGCCCGTGGAAAGTCTGATCCAGCCCAGAACAAACCCCAGCATAAACGTCGCAGGAAATCGCTCCAGCGTCAGCGACTGATCGACAACCACATGAAACGCTGCAAACAAAAATGTGCTGGTGAATAAGGCCGACTTCCATCTCTCGGAGCGACCAATTAAAGCACTCATCAGAAACCCGCGAAAGAACAACTCTTCACAGATTGCAGGAATCACCGCCAACGTAAGCAGTCGTAACAGAAGAGGCGTCTCCTGAGTCAACCGCTGTGCCAGCTCCTGCAACTTGGGATTGCTCAACAACCTGGTCCAGGCCGCGGTCCCCTTCCCCAACAGCAGTGCCTCGTAGCTTAACGTCCACAGAGTCGCACCCAGCAGAACTGCCCCGAACAACGCAAGAGGCGAAAAGCTGCGGATGGCATAGGCGGATGTGGCTCGAACTCGATTCCACGTCGTCAGCAGCACAGGGAAGATTGTGAAAAGCAACAGAGTCATCAGACCAGAAAGTACCAGCTGGCCGGAAAGATTCAGGGGATCAACCAGACGACCACGCATTCCGGCGAGCACAATAAATGCGGGAAGCAGGACCACCAGATAGCCGATCCCCATCGCCCGAGACACTTCATTGGTCAGTTCAACCGGTCGCTTGCTCAGACTACCTCCACCACTGTTGTTAGCAAACAGAACCGAGTCACTTCCAAAGACATTCGCTGCAAGCCGAAGCGCCAAAACGGTGTAAGTCAAAGTAGCCGCCAGCGTGATGACAAACAGATGCGGCGCCGCAATCCCCTGAAACAGTTCTTTTCCCAGCAGGACAATGTTGACCAGAGGAAGCAATGCCAGACCAATCGTCAGACGGACACCCGGCATTAAACTTAGGATGCCCGGAGCCAATGAAACCAGCATCAGCGGAATCAACCACGCCTGAGCTTCCCGGAAACTTCTGGCAAAGCTGGTAATGCTCAACAACACTGCAGAGAAAAATGAAGCGAAGACAACCAGCAGCGACAGGACCTGAAGGAACATCCCGATCGATGCGCCTTCTCCCAGGATGACTCGATCAAAGCCAGTCCCATACAGAGTCAGAATCATAGCCGTCAGATTGATGATGGCAGTAAGCACCGCTACCGTGAAGACCGCGATGAATTTACCGGTCAGTAAGTTTCGACGAGAAACCGGAGCGGCTATCAGCATCTCCAGAGTTCCCCGTTCGCGTTCGCCGGCCGTTAGATCAATCGCCGGATAGACGGCACCAGTCATCGTCATCAACACCAGCATCAACGGCACAAACGCGCTGAGCGGTGACTCTTTCGGACCGCTCGACTGCAATGAAACTCTCGATATGGCTGGCATGACCTGTCGGCCAAAGCGAGTCTGGTCCAGTACCGCGCGAACGTATTCATCTCGAAACGCAGAGATGCGACGAACTGCCTCAGCGGCGGCCTTTGTGCTGAACGCATCGCCCTGCCGAGCGATGATTCGGATTTCGCCCTGTGTGACAAGGCCCGTTGCAGAATCCTGTTGGGGCAGCGTTTCCAGAATAGCGATGTCAGCGATTCCGTTTCTGACGATCGCTTCTAGATCTGTTCCCGGTGGCTGAATATACTTCTCCAACCGGATTGCAGTCTCAACGCCATCAATCGAGTTCTGCCCGTCGGGAAGTTTTCCTTCCAACAGTTGCTTTGTCAGATCTTCAAGACGAGCCTGGGAACTATCGGATTTCTGATTCTTCGCGGGGTCTTCTGAATCTCCCGACTTTGTCGCGTCATCAGTGCTTGTCTTAACGACTGTTCCGCCAGCATTCTGCTCAGCTTCCGGATCCGCAAACAATGATTGCAGTCCGGGAGAAAGCGTCTGATCAACAACGACTGCGGCCGCTGGAGCATTCAGATCGATTCGCGAAACAGCAAACTTCTGAACAACAGAACCCAACAACGGATAAACGATCAGAGGCATCACAATAAGCGTTGCGAGCGTTCTACGATCTCGCAGAGATTCTCGAAGTTCTTTCCGCGCAAGCCTGGAGATCTTCCGCAGCGTGTTTGAAAAACCTGACACGGGCGCCGATATCGGGGCCGACGGGATGGGAGACTTCTGAGATTCGACTGATTCCTCTTTCACGCGTCTACAGCTTTCCGGCAGATGTTTCAGGAGCCAGCAGCGATGATGAGTCACGGTCGATCTGCTGTTCGCGCGCCATCAGGTCGAGAAACATGTCCGTCAGAGATTCACGCCCCATCACGCTCCGCAGTTCATCGAGTGTCCCTTCAAGCTGGAGTCGACCACGAAACATCAGACCAAAACGATTGCACAGGCGCTGCGCCTCATCCAGTCGATGAGTACAAAAGATCACGGCTTTGCCGATATCCTTCAGGTGAGACGTAAAATCAAAGATGCGTTTGCTTCCGACGATATCAAGTCCACGGGTCGGTTCATCCATCAGCACAACGGGAGGATCATGCATCAGAGATCGTGCCAGATTGACTCGCTGCTGCTGACCAGTACTCATCCCTGCACATTGACGGTCCATGAATTTTCGCAGCTCGAACAGCTCAGCCAGTTGCTCCACTCGAGCGGCAGCAGCAGCAGCCGGAACATCGTACAAGTCCGCAAAGTAGTGCATCAGTTCTCTCGGCGTTAGCCACTGATACAACCCCGCACTGGCTGAGACCAGCGCCATGTTGCGCTTGACGTCTTCAGGAAACTTCGCGACATCAAAGCCAGCAATCCGAGCTGTCCCGGATGTCGGCTTGAGCAATCCCAGCATCATGCGGAGCGTTGTTGTCTTGCCAGCTCCGTTCGCACCGAGAAGTCCGTAGACCTCCCCAGCACGGACCTGCATCGTGACGCCATTGACCGCTAAGACATCTCCGGCCGCAGTAGGAAATCGTTTGACGAGTTCTCGCACGTCAATGACAGCGTCTGTTCGCCGTTCGCTGTCTGACTTCGCCATGAGAATTTGCGGCCTGAAGAATAGGAGAGACCTGGAACGATCAATCGAACGCAGTGTCGTACGTCGCAATGCTCACGATTCGTTAAGCATTCTTGGGATTTCCGGCATTGAAATCCAATCGGGGAGCCAGTTTTTTGAGGCGGAATTTCCGGAGGTTTCACCACTTGACCATCCTTATAGAACACTCATATCGAGGAGTGGCTACTAAAAGCCGTGCCCAAACAGGAATCTGAAATCGTCCAGGAGTTCGAATTTGGGGGACGCTTTTTCGACCGACATTATTGTCACGACGAGCCGCCAGAGTGTTTTCCTCGGATCGCGGTCGGTACAATTTTTGGCACGGCGTAGAACGTAAACGCCTCATTCGAATTCCTGAATCAATGACTTCTTCTCCACAGATCTGGTGTAGCCATGAGCAATAGAAATTCTCAGTCTCGCAGACAATTCCTGGGACGTTCAGCCGCCGCGCTTTCCGCGCCGTGGATTCTGCCAGCCCATGTGCTCGGTCGAGACGGAGCCGTTGCGCCCAGTGAAAAAATCACTTTGGGCGTCATCGGTATCGGCCCACGATGTACTTATGACCTTCAAGCGATGCTGGGACTTCCCGATGTCCAGTGCGTTGCGATCGCCGACGTGCAGGCCAGCCGTCGTGATGCCGGAAAGGCACTTGTCGACAAGCATTATGGCAGCACTGACTGCAAGCTCTACGGGGATTTCCGTGAACTGCTCGATCGCAAAGATATCGACGCTGTCCTGATTGCCACCGGCGATCGCTGGCATGCGACGGCCTCCATGTTGGCGGCTCAGGCCGGCAAAGACGTTTACAGCGAAAAGCCGTGCGGTCTGACGATTGAACTTTGCCAGCAGCTGGCCGACACGATGAAGGCCACCGGCCGAATTTTCCAGGCTGGTACTCAGCGCCGAAGCGTGCCGAACTTCCAGCAGGCTGTGCAGCTCGCCCAGACCGGAAAACTTGGCAAACTGCAGACGATGTATGCATCCGTCTATGTGCCAACTTTGGACATCAGCTGGCTGCCTGGCGAGCCAACTCCGGCCAAGAGCGTTTGCGATTGGAACATGTGGCTCGGCCCAGCCGTCTGGCGTCCTTACAACAGCCAGTATGTCGTTGGCAAATGGCGTGGCTACTACGACTTTGACTCCGGTGCTCGAATTCTTGACTGGGGCGCGCATACAGTCGACCTCTGCCAGTGGGCCAATCAGGCTGATGGCACAGCTCCGATTTCCTATGAGCCGTCGGATGCAGGGATTACCTGCAAGTATGAAAACGGCGTGACTCTGTTTCTGGATTTTCTCGCCACTCCATTTGGCGATCGCAGTCCAAACTGGCACACACAACTGGGCACTTGCCCAGTTAAGTTTGTGGGCGACGAAGGTTCGATTGAAACCGGTGACAGCGGCGAGACGGAAGTCTCTTCTGCTGCACTTCGCAAGGAATTGCAGGAGTCCGCAGGCAAGGTCAAGGGCCTGGACGTCACAGCACACGCCCGCAACTTCTTTGACTCCATCAAGACTCGTAAGCCGACCGTGGCGAATGCAGAAGTTATGAGGAACTCTCATATCGCCTGCCATGCCGCCGCATTGTCCTGGATCCTGAAACGCAAGCTGACATTCGATCCGGTGAAGCAGGAGTTTATTGGCGACGAAGAAGCCAACGGCCTGCGATCACGACCAGCTCGAAACTGGGCCTGATAAGCTCGGTTGGTGATTCAGGACCAAACAGACTTCTACAAGGGCCGCGACAACATCAGTTTGTCGCGGCCCTGTTGATTAAAGAATCCGTCACACAGATCTGCTTCACAACTCCCATGAGGTGAACTCCATGGCCATTCTGGTTCCATCGCCGACTCGCATCGAAGCTCCCGGTCATCCGCCAAAGACGATCGAAGAATACATCGGTCGAGTAAACTCCGGAACAAAAGACGTCAGCATCGCTCGAATGGTGAGTCCGTGTGGCTGGAGCGAACCCGGGCAGACTCCGGAATTCGCCGAATACACCGTGGTGCTTCGAGGCCAACTGCGTGTGGAAACACGGGAAACCGTGTACGACGTGGCTGCAGGTCAGGCGATCATGGTACCGCGCGGTGAATGGGTGCGTTACAGCTCACCAGCCGCGGGAGGGGCAGAATACATCGCCGTCTGTCTGCCGGCATTTTCTCCGGACACGGTTCACCGCGAAGACTCACCGAATTCCTGAGCCGCACTTCTGCGGCACGGTTGTCTTCCTTGCCGAAACCCATCACATCCTGAAGAACACTATTTCTTCCGCGGACCTCTTTCAGCCTCACTCAGTACAGCAGCCTGAATTCTGGAAACTGACCTATGCACTGCAATCCTGCTTACAACATCAAGGGCCTGGCTCTGTCGTTTGTGGCTGCCGCCCTTGTCGGCTGTGGAGGCTCCAACACTCCGACAGCACCTGACGGAGAAATGTCGACTCAGGATCTGAATCAGGTCACTCAATTTGTCGCGGCCTCTCCAGCCGATGCAGAGGCACTCGTGAAGGCCGTCGAGAAGGCTGTTGCTCACCAGGACGTCAATGCGTTCAATGCGATTATCGACGAGAACCGCATGGTTGACCGGATTCTGGCGGGGCTTGATCTGAAGCAGGGTTTTCGCAATGGTTTCATGCAGGGCATGAAAGAGGGCGGTGGCCTCTCCAGCCTCTCGAATGAAATCATCGGCACTGTTCAGAATGGCGGCGACTACACCTTCGTCCGAATGGTCCAGCATGAAGAAGAAGTGCGTCCCCTGTTCCGCCTTGTCCTCGCGGAATCAGCCGGCATCAACTATCACGAACTGGTTGTCAGTGTTGATGATAGTAAGCAACCACGAATCGCAGACATCCATGTCCATCTGAGCGGAGAAATGCTGTCGCAGAGCATCCGACGTCTCGTGTTGCCGGCCGTCGCCGCAGAAAACGCCGGAATCCTGGCCCGGTTGTCAGGAGCGGAGTCTGAGTACATGAATCAGATGGAGAAGATGAAGGAGATCAACAACCTTTCGAAAGCTGAAAAGTATCAGGAAGCCATGGCGTTGTTCGCATCTCTTCCGGAATCGGTGCAAAAAGACAAGACCGTTTTGCTGTCAAAGCTGGTTGTGGCTCAGAACGTCAGCGATACAGAGTATTCGAAGGTCATCGAGGATCTTGAACGCTACTTCCCCAATGATACTTCTCGAGACTTTCGCGCTATGGATCTCCTGATTATGCAGGGGAAACACGAAGAACTGCTGAAAACCGTCGATCGATTATTGCAGATGATTCAGGATCCGTACCTGAATACGCTCAAGGTCGATAGCCTCTTGACTCTGAATCGCATGGACGAAGCTCGCAAAGCCATCGCGGAAGCCCGAACTGCGGCTCCGGATCGGATCGATGTCTATTGGGTTGAGGTCTCAATGCAGCTCAAGTCCAAAGACCATGCGGCAACCGCCGCGTTGCTGGATGAAATAGGAGAAAAATTCGGCATGGCCTTCAACGACCTGACATCAGTCCCCGAATACGCAGAATTTGCCGCCTCAGAGATCGGAAAGGAATGGATGTCTCGTCAGGCAGCCGCCCCGGAAGCACAACCAGCCATCCCTGAGCCGCTCGCCTCTCCGGAAGTAACAAAGCCTCAGTAAAGTTTCGGCTTTTGCATGAAACGTCGACTGCTGCTCGGCGGTGAACGATTGAACCATCAACCGTTCAGCGCATCAGCCATTCATGCTTACAAACGCCACCGGTCCATCGAAGGCCGCAAGTGCTTCACTTCTGCAGAAACTGCACATCACTGGCACATTCGGCGATCACGAAATGGTCCGAGTGATTCTTTCTGCCGACTCATGATTGTGTGTCCGGTTGAAAATGCCGAAGGCAGGCAAACTCATACGAAACCTTTGAAATCCTTCTTCCATCGCTCTGGACAGCACGGAATAGCCTGCGATATCAACCCGCCCGCCCTGTGAAGCGAGACCGAAACTTCGAACCATCGAGATTCGGTTTCGCTTCATCGAGCAACCCGGCAGTGGCCGCCATGGATGGCAGCTACTGTCCCGGGAAGTGTGCTTTGTTCTGCGACAAAACAACTCGGCAGACAGTGGGTTCTTCATTCTGCGGGATTCGGCTTAAGCTGCCGGAGTGAATGAGAACTGCCTGACGCGATTCGGAACAAAGTGGTTGTCCAAACAAAATGGAAGAACCGAACGATGCTGCATCTGCAGTCTGAGGTTCACTCGAACACAACGGCAGTCTTTGCCGAAACACAACATTGAAGAATTCTCCGTAGGGGAACAAACAATTCATTGTTCGTGTATCGAATCTGACTGTTGCACAGGATCGGGTGATCTTCGGGGCTGTGACTGTCGATACTGACTGATACGAGTCAATATTGCTGCAGATGCACCTGCTGTTCGTCATGGAGGATTGAATGGCTACCAAGGTCAGTGAAGATGTTTCTGAAGTCTGGGTTACCTACAAGCAGGACCAGACGAATCAGGAACTGCGGAACCGTCTCATGGAGCGGTATCTGCCGCTGGTCAGATACAACGCGGAACGGGTATGGGCCAAACTACCCGAAGGCGTTGACCTGAACGATTTGATGTCAGCCGGAGTTTTCGGGCTGATGGACGCAATTGAAGCTTTCGACATGGACCGCGGGGTCAAGTTCGAAACCTATTGCGTACCGCGAATTCGTGGAGCGATGCTCGACGAACTCCGTACCATGGACTGGGTTCCTCGTCTGGTTCGCAGCAAAGCGAGCAAGGTTGAAGCAGCCCGCAAAGTGGTCGAAGCTCGAGTTGGACGCCCACCAACTGAAGCCGAAATCGCGGAGCAGATGAGTCTTTCGATTCAGGAATTCGAACGCCTCAAAGCAGAAGCCAGCGCGATCAATCTGGTGAGCCTCGAAAAGAAATGGTACGAAACCGACAGCTATAAAGACGTCCGTGAAGTTGACGTTGTTGAAGATGTCCGTTGCGAAGACCCGACTGAAGGCATCCAGAAAATGGATGTGATGAAGCTGGTCACCAAGGGCCTGAATCGCAACGAACGCCTCATCATCATTCTTTATTACTATGAAGAACTGACGATGAAAGAAATCGGCAATACACTGGGACTTTCAGAATCACGCGTCAGTCAGATGCATTCCAGCATCGTGGCCCGTCTGAAAGAACAACTGGATCGTCGCCGACCAGAATTCGGCTAGCCCTTAAAGGCAGCCGCCAACACAACTGCTATCTCAAGCCCTCGTCACTCACCCGACGAGGGTTTTTTGTTGCGCGAATGAATCTGCTGTTGATCTGTGTTCGTTGGATCACCACAACCTTCGTTCCGGAAATATCCAGGGAAAGTGCCAAAATCTATTCGGGGCATTAACAACGATTGAGTTCGGAGCTCCAACCGGGGACAATCCTGGGAATAAAATTCGAGCTCAAAAGCTAACTCCTCAAAAGGAGCCGGACAAATGACACGATCTCATTGCGGACGTTTTCGACGCCTGGACGGATCTCGACGAGAACTGCTGCAGGCGGCAGCTTGCGGGTTTGGCTCGGTCGCGGCCAGTTTTTTGATGAACCAGACGCTGGCGGGCAACGAAACAGAAAAAATACACAACGGAGAACTGGGCTCGAAACCGACTCATTTTCCTCCCAAGGCCATGAGTGTCATCTTCCTGTACATGGACGGAGGTGTCTCGCAGGTTGATTCCTTCGACCCGAAACCTCGCCTGAACGAAGAACACGGCAAACCGTTCCCAACAAAAATTGAGCCCACTCAATTCAATAACATCGGGAATACTCTGGCCAGCCCATGGAAGTTTAAGCAGTACGGTCAAAGTGGAATCCCGGTCAGTGATTTGTTTCCTGAGACAGCTAAACACGTCGATGACATGGCCGTGGTTCGCTCCATGACCAGCGGATTTCCGGAACACACCAATGCGAATTACTTCCTGCATACAGGTTCAGGTCTGCAGGGACGTCCATCCATGGGAGCATGGTTCGGATACGGTCTGGGAACAGAGTGTGAAGATCTGCCACATTTTGTTGTGCTCAACGGTGGCCTGATTCCTCCCGGAGGACTCGACAATTTCGGCAGCGGCTTTCTTCCCGCCAGTTATCAGGGTTCAGTCTTCGGGCTGGGCGATTCTCCTGTCTCCGACATCAAGCCTCGTGAGTCGAGTGCTCAGTTGCAACGACGTAAACTGGAGCTGATTCGCAAGCTGGACCTGGCGACAGCCGAACAGTACGGCCACGATGATCAGGTTGAATCGGCAATCGTTAACTATGAGCTGGCCGCCAAAATGCAGTTGGCCGTGCCCGACTTGATGGATCTCAGCGGTGAAACGCGAGAGACCCAGGAGATGTATGGCATCTTTGATGAATTCCCGAATACACAGTCTTTCGGACGTGAATGCCTGCTGGCCCGTCGGCTTGTCGAACGTGGAGTGCGATTTATCGAACTAACCTGCCCAGGTGGAAACGGCGACCGCTGGGATCAGCATAGCAATCTGGTTGACGGACACACCAAGAATGCAAAATCCGTCGACAAGCCAATCAGCGGTCTTTTAACGGACCTCAAACAGCGAGGTCTTCTGCAGAGAACTCTTGTCGTATGGTCGGGAGAATTTGGCCGCACGCCATTCGCTCAGGGTTCTGACGGACGTGACCACAATCAATACGGTTTTTCCATGTGGATGGCCGGTGGCGGAATCAAAGGTGGAACGATTTACGGAGCCACTGATGAATTCGGTTACAAAGTCGTCGAAAACAAGGCCGAGATCCACGACATGCATGCCACGATGCTGCATTTGATGGGAATGGATCACGAGCGAGTGACCTACCGTTTTGGCGGCCGTGACATGCGTCTGACCGACGTCCATGGTGTCGTGCTCAAGGACGTGCTGAGCTGACTCAAATTCAGTAAGGAGTTCCGTCTCCTGGTCACATCGAACCCTGCATGAATAGACATTCCGACCGCCATTGCGTCAGAATCCGGGCTGACGACCCTGTGCATATCTTTAGAGGATTAAGTTATGTCTCCAAAGGCTGAGACAATTCCAGTTGACCATCAGGAGCGCGCGGCGCGGCTTGTGGAAGCGTGTCGAAGAATCCGTGAACAGGTGGGACGCATTGTTGTCGGACAGGAAGATGTCGTCGAACAGCTGCTGATCGCGATTCTGGCACGTGGACACTGTCTGCTGGAAGGTGTCCCGGGGCTGGCTAAGACACTCATGGTGAAATCCCTGGCGGAATCGATGAGTCTTTCGTTTCATCGCATCCAGTTTACTCCCGACCTGATGCCGGCGGACATCACTGGTACAGACATCATTCAGGAGAATCGAGAAACCGGCCATCGGGATCTGGTCTTCGACAAGGGTCCGATCTTTACACAGATGCTGCTGGCGGATGAGATCAACCGAACGCCGCCCAAGACCCAGGCCGCGCTGCTGGAAGCTATGCAGGAGCATGAAGTCACCGTTGGCGGAACAACCTATCGTCTCGATGAACCGTTCTTCGTACTGGCGACTCAGAACCCGATCGAACAGGAAGGCACTTACCCGCTGCCAGAAGCGCAGCGTGACCGATTTCTATTCAATGTGATTGTGGACTATCCCAGCCGAGATGAAGAAGGCGAGATCATCGATCGCACAACCTCGACGATGTCGGCCAAACCACAGCCGGTGGTTTCAGGTGCTGAGATTATTGAGTACCAGCAAACTGTGCGGCTCGTTCCTTTGCCGGAACACGTCAAGAATTTCGTGCTGGATCTTGTGCGATCGGCCAGACCAAAAGATCCCACAACAGCATCATGGGTTCGTGATTTGATTGACTGGGGACCAGGACCGCGAGCCTGTCAGCAACTTGTGCTGGCGGCTAAAGCTCGCGCGCTGCTGCATGGTCGCCACCATGTGACTCGAGATGACGCGGAAGCCCTGGCGTTCCCTGTTCTGCGACATCGCATCGTGCCGACGTTCAACGCCGAAGCAGAAGGTGTCAGTGTCGACGACATCATTCGGCGACTATTGCGTGAATTGCCAAAAGCCTCAAAGCAATTGCTCTAAGCGATCAGCCGGAAAGATCTCATGGCACACGTATCAGACTTACTGTCAGGCGGCGATATCGCTCGATTCTCCAGCCTGCAGATTCTCGCCAAGGGAGTTGTCGAAGGCTTCTGTTCAGGGCTCCATCGTTCGCCTCATAAAGGCTTCAGCGTGGAGTTCAAGGAGCATCGGTCGTATGTTCCCGGCGACGATATCCGCACGATCGACTGGAAGTTGTTCGGGAAAACAGATCGACTGTATATTCGTGAATACGAAGAAGAAACGAACCTACGTTGCACGATCCTGCTGGATTCCAGTGGCTCAATGGCTTACACCGGATCACGCAGCAACGGACTCAGCAAACACGCTTACGCTGTTCGTACGGCCGCTTGTCTGACTTATCTTCTGTTGCAGCAACAGGACAGTGTCGGACTTGTGACTTTTGACAAGCAGGTGCGTCGCTACATTCCTCCGCGAGCACGACCCAAACATTTGCAAGTGATCATCAATGAACTGACAGCTCAAAAGCCCGAGTTCGAAACGGAATTGGGCACTGTATTTCACGAGATGGTCTCAAAGCTTCACCGCCGAGGCCTTGTTGTGATCATCTCGGACCTGTTCGGTGACGTCGATCAGCTTATGAAGGCACTGGCTCATTTTCGCCACTCAAATCATGAGATCCTGATCTTCCAGATCTGGGACCCGGATGAACTCGATTTTCCGTTCCGGCAATGGACGCAGTTTGCTTCGCTCGAATCAGCAACGAATCGGCATTTGGTAGACCCGGCCCAGATCCGTCGAGCTTATCTTGAGAAACTGGCTCAGTTCCGAGAGCAACTGACCAACGGCTGCAATCGGCATCGCATTAGTTTGGTTCCACTGACCACCGATCAGTCTCATGCGGACTCGCTGGCCGCATTTCTCTCGTATCGGCGTAAGGGTCGCTGATGGGAAGTTGATCTATGAACTTCTTGGGCAAGGCAGGCTGTTGATTGAATCGTTTAACGGCAAGCCGCAGGCGTCGTTGCGAATTCGCCTACGCCTGCGGCTCGCCGTTAAACCCGGATTATTCATAACTGGTTCAAATGAAAGGGCCATCGCTGCGTAGAAGTTGATGTCAACGAACAACTTACGGAAACACAGCGAGGCCACGGATGAGTATACACAC
>JAPLOA010000077.1 GCA_026400835.1 Planctomycetales bacterium
AGGTTGTTCTTGCATTGAGTTCGGCGAGCCGCCTCGCGGGCCTGTTGAACAGCCGGAAGCAGCAGCGCGATAAGAATGGCGATAATGGCAATGACAACGAGTAACTCAATCAGCGTAAATCCGCGAGATTGAATGCGGGAACGAGAGATCATGATGGAAACACTCCAAAGCGAATTTGATTAGATCTGAGGATGAGTCTGAGAATCGTCGTGTGCTATCAAGTCCCCCCACCGCCCGGCAGCCCCGGTTCGCACGCTCAACACAAACCGAACGGAACACGCTTGTGGAGAGCGAACCGAAAGTTTGGTTGAGCGCGCGAACGCGAGCTGAACAGAACGTGGGAACTGAAGCGAAACGTGCGCGTACGGTGCGGCACATGCAGGGACGAGGATCTTCAACAGCGACTCGAATCAAAACTCGAGCAAAGTGAAGACCAAAGAGGCGGCAAGAGTGCTCAGACGATCTTCGGAGGAGGGAGCGGCGGCCGAAGAGTTGTTGGGCTCAACCGTTCTGAAATTTCGCGCACGATTTCTGTGATCTCGACAGAGTTCGTGACAGGAACAACTCGAGCAGGAACAATCGTGGTCGGAAAGCACATGGAGAAAGAAGGCTGTCCCTGACACTCTGAAGCGTAAACTGTCAAAACCCACTTCGAAGTTTTGGTGCGGGCAGTCACTTTCGGAATTTGAGGCGTTGCTGTCTGTTGCTCATTGCGGGCCGCTGTGATTGACTCATCACACTTTACCCCGGAGCCATTTTTTTTCGTCTTTGAGCACAGAGCACACGGCTTCTTTACGGTTGCTGTTTCCTTTTCTGCAGCAGCCATCACATGGTCCGGCAGGCTGACTCCGTTAGCCTTCGCCCAGGCAACTTTTTGGGAGTTCGTAAAGCAGCAGCATTTCTTCCAGCATTGCTCCGCAGAGCGACAGCCGCAGGGACGATTCTGACATGGGAACGGTTGAGACAGGTCCTTCTCAACCCCGTCTGATGGCCACAGGCTGACAGGCATTGGCAGGAGCACCGCACAGAACACGAACGCGACCGACAGGCAGCTCAGCCAGCGGTACATCGGGTTCGATAACTTGCGGTACGGAGTTCTCATCAAAGCTTTATGGGGTTAAACCCATGGTCTGATAGTCACAGCCGGCTCGCTCTCCACGACGCATATACTAGCTCTCCCGGGATCCCGGATTGGATCCGGATTGACGTTCAAACGTTAATTCTCAGTCCCGGGAGCGGTCGTTGAGGAAATGGTTCTCTATAAGCTGTTGAAATTGCGTGCTGTTGTGACTACGAACCCTTACAACTCTCGCACCCGGAACACAGCGAGCAGGGTTTTCGAGAGGTCTTTATGCAGGTTATTGAGACACGGCAGTTGTGCCGCAGCTATGGTTCGCGTCGAGGCATTACGGACATCAATCTGACGATCTCAGCTGGAGAGATCTTCGGTTTTCTTGGGCCGAATGGTGCCGGGAAGTCGACGACGATTCGTGTTCTGATGGGACTCCTGCGGGCTGGTTCCGGAGTTGCAAACATCTTTGGTCGCGATTGCTGGAGTGAAGGCACGGAGATTCGCCGTGAAGTCGGTTACGTCGCGGGTGATGTTCGATTGTATCCCTGGCTGACGACTCGCCGAGCCCTCGCGATGCTTTCCAGAATTCATGGTCGCAGCCTGACCCGGAAAGGCTTCGAGTTGGCAGAGAGGTTTCGACTGGAGCCTGACCTGCCCGTGCGAAAAATGTCGCGTGGCAATCGACAAAAAGTGGCTCTTGTTCTGGCGCTGGTGCATGAGCCGAAACTGGTGATTCTGGATGAGCCAACATCCGGGCTTGATCCGTTGATGCAGGATACGCTGATGAGTTGCCTTCGCGAAATGGCGGTGAGCGGGCGCACTGTGATGTTTTCCAGTCACACCTTAAGTGAAGTCGAGACTCTTTGTGATCGGATCGCGATCGTTCGTGATGGGCAGATTGTGGAAGACTCTACGGTGAGTCGCCTGAAGGCTCAGGCTCCTCGACAGATTGTGGTGACACTTCACGACGGGCAGGATCATCGAAACCTGAAATGGCCCGAGAGCGTTGTCGTGAAGAGCGTTCCAGACTCATCGTCTCAGCAAATCATTGCCGAGAGCACTGCGGAACTCGGAGTGAATCGTGAGCAGATCTGCATGTTGGAACTTATCGGTTCGTCTGTTTCCTTTATGTCATGGGCGGCTGCTCAGGGATTTGCTGACATTATGATTGGACCACCCTCACTGGAAGTCCTGTTTCGCAAGTACTACGAAACATCAACGGAGGCCGTATAATGTTGGGGCTCCTGCAAAAAATCTGGATGGAAGTTCGCTGGCCGGTTCTGTGGCTGAGTCTTGGGCTCTGTGCCATCATGGGCCTGCTGACCGCGTTGCTTCCCAAGGTTCTGGGCAATATTCATCAGATGTTCGACAAGATGCCGATGGTCAAACCTCTGCTGACGGCATTACTGGGAGTTGATCCGGGCGATCAGGTTTCGGCTCAACTCTCTCAGGCGTTCCTGTGGGTGCATCCGACGGTGTTGACGCTGTTGTGGGCTCATGAAGTCATGTACTGTTCGCGCATGCCGGCCGGTGAAATTGATCGAGGTACTGCCGACTTTCTGTTGTGTCTGCCAGTTTCGCGATGGAGTGTTTTCATCTCCGAAACAATCGGCTGGCTGATCAGCGGCGTGGCAATCCTGTCGCTGGGTTATCTTGGCCATATGGTGGCATCACAGTTTGTTCAGCCGGGCATGCGACTATCGATGTTGCACACTTTGATGGTGATGGCGAATCTGGCCGCCGTCTATCTGGCGGTCGGGAGTTTTGCGTTTCTGATTTCTGCGTTCAGCGATCGGCGAGGGCGAGCGATTGGAGTGGTCTTTACTGTGTTGTTGGCTTCGTTTCTGCTGAACTTCCTCGCGCAGTTTCAGGACTGGGCAAAGTCCATTTCGCCGTGGTTGTCCGTGATGGAATACTATCGCCCGGCGATCATCATTCAGACTGGCGTGTTTCCGTGGAGTGATGTCAGCGTACTCCTGGTTTCATCGACAGTACTTTGGCTGGCGTCCGGTATGGTGTTCCGGACACGAAGTATCTGCACGGTATAAGTTGCCTCGGAAAACCGGGACTGGCTGGTCGGAGCCAGTCCGATGTGCTTTCCTCAGTGATCTCTACGGCGAGCGGAATATGTGGGAGTAGCCGAATTCTCACGAATCCGGCTACAAAGAAACTTCACTCCGATCCGACTGCGGTCACGTCCACAGCAACACTCCGCGACTACTTCGCAGGGAAGCGCCAGCCGTCAGGAATCCTGGCTCCTTTGCGGACCACAACGATCCCGTCGCGCACCACGACCTCGCCACAGTCACATTCCGGTCCCGGCGCTTCACTGGCGACGATTCTGGCATTGCGGCCGATGCAGACGTTCTTGTCCAGCATCGCGCCGTCAATGAAGGCTCCATCACCGATGCCCCAAACCGGTGTTGCATCACCAACCGCAAAGAGCTGATCGTCGGTCGTTGGGTAAAAGTCGGCTCCCATGACCACGGTGTTCTTCAGAGTGACATTCTTGCCGATGTGAGTTCTCATCCCGACCACGCACTTTTCGATGATTGTCGACGTTCCGATGAAGCAGCCGTCCGCGATCAGGCTGTCGCGAACAGTGCAGGAACCCATGCGTGTTGAAGGTAGAAACCGCGGGCGCGTAAAGATCGGTGCGCGTCGATCGGCGAACTGGAATGGAGGATTTGTATCGGTCAGAGCGAGGTTTGCATCGTAGAAGGCTTTGATTGTTCCGATGTCCTCCCAGTACCCATCGAACAGGTGCGTTTGCACGTGATGATTTTTGATCGCCAGCGGAAAGATATCTTTTCCGAAGTCTTCGTGGTTTGTTGATTCCAGGAGGTCAACAAGCAGATCGCGATTCCACAGATAGATACCCATGCTGGCCAGATATTCTCGACCGTTGGCTTCGATGCCCATCTTGTCGATCCACTCAGCCGGAGTTCGGACCCTGGCGAGCGAAGCATCATCTTTAGGTTTTTCGACGAAGCCAGTCACTTTGCCAGTGCCGTCGAGCTGCATGATTCCAAAACCGCGAGCAGCGTCCGCATGAACTGGAACCGTCGAGATCGTCACATCCGCGTTTGCATTTACGTGAGTCGCCAGCATCTCCCTGAAGTTCATGCGATAGAGCTGGTCGCCGGAAAGAATCAGAACATACTTGATCCCGTATTCTTTCAGGAAGCGAACCTGCTGGCGGACCGCATCGGCAGTTCCCTGATACCAGTTTGAACCGTCAAGAGTCTGCTGAGCCGCCAGGATTTCGACAAAGCCGTTGTGGAAGAGGTCAAAGTTGTAAGTCTGGCGAATATGTCGGTGAAGACTGACGGAATTGAACTGCGTCAGAACATACATCCGATTGATGTCGCTGTTGATGCAGTTAGAAATTGGGACGTCGATCAGTCGGTACTTACCCCCGAGCGGCACGGCGGGCTTCGAACGATACTCCGTTAGCGGCAGCAATCGAGTTCCCTTGCCTCCCCCGAGAATCAGGCAGACGACATGACGCATAAACTCATCCCTGTTGGCAATTAGCGACTTGCAGCGGCAACTTCACACTGAGCCGCAGCTTACCGAATTCCCTCAATTCAGGAAGCGCCGGCGGCTCAGCATCTCGCCCCTGAGAGCCATTTTCGCAACACGGCAGCTGAACACTCGCAAACTGTGCTGACCCGCGCAAAGATTGTTCCATTCAGCACAGTTTTAAAGCAATCATCGCTTCACGACGCACTCATCATGATTCAATAAGGCTTGTGCAAGGACAGTGGCTGCTGCGATTTTGGCGGCACTGATGGATGCCTCTGGCGGCTTCTGACCGATCCTGATCAATTGGTCGGCCTCTGTTGGATTCGCTGCAAAATGCTTAAGCTGTTCCTCATAAAGTCGAACCAGAATCTCCTGCTCTTTTGCGTCAGGATGACGACTCAGGCAGCGCAGGCAGCCCTGATCGACCATCCGGGCCGGGTCGCCATCGGTGTCGCGGTGCAGCGATTCACCAAGGACGCGAGCCGCTTCGACATACTGAATTCCGTTCAACAGAATCAGAGCCTGCAGCGGAGAATCCGTGCGTTCTCGTTTCGCCGTACAGACCGCTCGCCGAGGCGCATCAAAGGCCACCATAGCCGGTGGCGGCCCGGTACGACGCCAATTTGTGTAGAGGCTCCGGCGATAAACGCCATCTCCGCCACTGGCCGCAGCGGGCTTGAAGGATTCCGTCATCTCATAAGGATTTACCGGCGCACCGCCGATCGCGGGATTGAGAAGTCCGGCGGCCGCCAGTGCATTGTCGCGAATCATCTCTGCTGACAATCGAAAACGAGGCCCCCGCGCCAGCCACTCATTGTCAGGATCGTCGGTCATCGTCTGCTGATCGGCCATGCTGTTCTGCTGATAGACGTTAGTGAGCACGATGGTGCGAACCAGTTGTTTCATATCCCAGCCACTGCTGATCAACTGGGCGGCAAGAGCATCCAGTACTTCCGGGTAAAGAGGTCGAGCGCCCTGACTGCCGAAGTCTTCGGATGTTCGAACCAGTCCTCGCCCAAAAATGCTCTGCCAGACACGATTGACGGTGACTCGAGCAGTCAACGGATGACGCGTATCAGTCAACCAGCGAGCCAATCCCAGTCGATTCTCAGGAGCGTCCTCAGGAAATGGTGACAGAGCCGCGGGAGTGCCAGCTGTCACTTCATCTCGACGCTGAGCATACTCGCCGCGAAACAGCACGTAGGCTTTTTTCGGCTCCGGTAACTCTCGCATCACCATGATTTCTTTCAGCCCGTCATTGAACTTTGCAAGCTCACTGCGAGCTGTCTGCAAAGCCGTCTGATGCGCGGTCCATTCCGGATCCTGTGCCAGCAGGAAATGCTCAAATAGCTGATTGCGAAGTGACTCGTTAAGTGTATCCGCTGAAGCCTGCAAGTTGAGTTTCGCATTAGCGACGTCAAAAGTACTCAAAGCCTCCAGTTGACTGAGGTTACGACTGAAGACTCGAAAATCGTCAATCATCCCGCCTTTGAAACCCCGGTCACGGAATCGTTCGCCCAGAGCGATGTTGTCGCCGCCACCGCCTGTGATTTCACGTGACAACTGGTCTTTGATGATGACTGTGGTGGCTGGTTGTCCGTTTACAAATATCGCAAGCCCCGTCGCTCGGCTGCTGCCATCGGACGAAACAACAACGTGTGTCCATTCGCCAGGAGTCAGAGGAGTCTCAGCGGCGATCGATACTGCATTGCCTGGCCAGAAGTGGATCAGCGACCATTTCAGCCGGCCATCTTCGATCAGCAATTCGTAGCCTCGACTGGCCGCATCGGTCCACGCTCTTGATCGATGAAACACGACGGCTCGTTCTTTGACATCCGGAGTCTTCAACCACAGCGAAATAGAAAACGGCTCTTCGCGCCGAAAGTTGCCGAGGGGCAGATCAACCGGATCATCACCCGTGAATTCAATCGCGTTTCCCTGATGGCCCGGCGTCAGCTTATTCTCGCCGCGAATGTTGGCCGGACTTCCGCCGGTGATCGCACTTGCGAGCTTGTCACCATCCTGAGTTTCGAATTCATAGCGTGCGAGTTCCGGGAGATTTAACTCCGTTGTCGAACGCTCTGGCTTCATAAGCCACGCCTCAAATGCGGCTCGTCGAGATTCGCGAAACTCCGCAGACTTCGTTTCGATCTCAGCAACCGCAGTCTGCAGCTCATTCAAACGCTGCTTGCCGGCCGCATCGGTCATCGTTAACGCCGGTGTTGGAGGGGAGTTGGTGAAATAGGAGTAAAGTCCCGCTTCGTCCACGTTCTGAAAGATCGAAAAGAACTGGTAGTACTCCTTCTGAGTGATCGGGTCATACTTGTGATCATGGCAACGAGCACATTCAAAAGTCAGCCCAAGGAATGTTGTGGCAAACGTTTGGACTCGGTCACACACGTATTCGACTCGGTACTCTTCCTCGACGCTGCCGCCCTCAGACTCCTGCTGATGCAGACGATTGAAAGCGGTCGCAAGAATCTGTTCATCGCTGGCATTCGGCAGCAAGTCACCTGCAATCTGCCAGGTGATAAACTGATCGAACGGCATATTGTCATTAAACGATTTGGCAACCCAGTCCCGCCATGGCCACATCTCACGTTCTCGATCCACCTGAAAACCATAGCTGTCTGCGTACCGAGCGGTGTCGAGCCAATCGACGGTCATGCGTTCGCCATATTGAGGCGCCGAGAGCAATCGGTCGATGAGTTTTTCAGTGGCATCTGCAGATTGATCAGCGACAAAAGCCTCAACGTCTTCGACTCGTGGCGGCAGCCCGGTCAAATCAAAGCTGAGTCGTCGAATCAGAGTTCGGCGATCTGCTGAAGGCTGCAGCTTCAATCCTCGAGCGACCAGGCTATCGCTAACAAGCTCATCAATCTTCCGAGCCGTTTCCTGTGGCGACGTTTTGATCTTCACGGCCTGCTGATCAAGAGAAATAAACGACCAGTGCGACTCGTACATCGCGCCCTGCTCGATCCATTTCTTCAGAGTTGCCGCTTCCTGCTCCGTGAGCTTTCCGAGTTTGGCGGCTGGTGGTGGCATTTGCAGGTCCGGGTCGTCCGTCGTGATTCTTTTCAGCACTTCGCTTTCGGAAACATTTTCGAGATTAATGGCTCCTTTGCTGATTGCCGCCTCACGAACATCGAGACGCATATCGGCTTCCCGTTTGGCGTTATCGGGACCGTGACAAAAGAAACATTTGTCGGATAGAATTGGTCGAATGTCGCGATTGAAGGTGACCTTCTCGTCAGCAACAACATTTGCGGCGAACCCGCAAAGAACTAGCAGGAACACGATTCGTGACATTGGGATGCCTCGACGGCGAGAATTGAAGATCTGGTGAGGATCAGACGCACGATGCCATGCGTCTTCGTAGAGCCCGTTCGGACCTTCGCCAATTTAGCCCACGGTCAGCCTCAAAGCGAGTGCCGAGTTGCGGAGTCTCATGAGCGATTTTTTCTGAGCCGAAGCGTGCGTGTGACGTTAATCCTGTGATTTTCGTGGCAGCCTCCTGAACTTGTTGGTTTCGTAGGCAGCAAGCGAGCAGCAATCTTTCCTGAGCACCTTTGCACTTTCGGTGGGTTCGCTCCACAATGGCGTGCCTGCTTTCATTATCCCTGCAATCGCTCTGCAGTACTTTGTCGCTGAGAAATGCTATGACGCGGTCTGCTCTTGTTTCGCTTTTTACAGCCTTTGGTGTTGTCACAGCACTGTGTCCGTCTTTGATTCTTCTGGCCGACGAACCGCATGCCAGTCAGCTTCTGCCGAACACGACGGTGGCCTATCTGGAGATTGCTCAGCCTGTCACGATCCTGAACACAGTGCTGGATCATCCACTGAGTCAGCGAGTGCAGGCGATGGATGTTTACAAGAAGGCTCAGATGTCTGAGGGCTTTCGCGGATTTCTGACTGGACGAAAGTTTTTTGAGCTTCAGATCGGTGCCGACTGGCGTCCTGCAATTGACGCTCTGACAGCGCGAGGGATCTATGCGGGGTACGATGCTGCGACTCAGGGAGCGGTGTTGCTGGTTCGTGGCAAGGACGAAGCCACGATGGAGAATTTCCGAGCGAAGATTCTTGAGATGACTCGATTGAGCGGCGGCGAAAAAGGCGAGCCGATGGAATACCGTGAGTTGCCGATTTATCGTCTTGAGAAAGGTGGAGCAGCCGTCGTGCGCGACTGGCTGGTTGTCACAAATAAATCAGAGCTTGGGAAGAGTGTTGTCGATCGACTGCTGGATTACAGCGAAGGCAATGCTTCACAGGATGACGCCGCAACGCTGGCCGGCAACACGGATTTTCTGGCCGCTCAAAAGATGCGTGGAAAGGAAGCTGATGCCTGGGGATTCGTCAACCTGAATGCTGTTCGTGAGGCTGGCGGCGCGAAAAAGTTGTTTGAAGGCAAGGCCGAGAATCCATTGGCGGAGCTTCTGATCGGAGGCCTGCAGAGTACTCTCAAACATTCGCCATACATCACGGCGGACCTCACGCTTGCATCCAGTGGTGTCGAACTGCAGTTTTCTACGCCGTGGCAAGCCGACTGGATTCCGGAAGAACGAGCGTATTACTTTGGACCCGACAATAAAGGTTCCGCTCCGTCGTTGCCTGAGGTGCCAGGCACTCTGATAACACTCTCGACGTATCGAGATATCTCACAGATGTGGTTGCGGGCAGGTGATCTATTCGATGAACAGACAAATGACAATCTGGCCGAAGCCGACAGCAATCTGTCGACAGTGTTTGCAGGGCGAGATTTTGGCGAAGAGATTCTGGGATCTCTGGAACCACAGATTGGGCTGATGGTCGTACGTCAGTCATTTGAAAACAAGACACCAGTCCCTGCGATCAAGTTGCCGGCCTTTGCTCTGGTGATGAAGCTTCGAGATCCGGAAACCATGCGGTCAGAGTTGCGGCGTACGTTTCAAAGTGCGATTGGCTTCTTTAACATCGTGGGAGCTCAACAGGGAAATCCTCAACTGGAAATGGATATGCAGAAGAACGGAGACGTCGACATGATTACGTCTCGCTATTTGCCGGAGAAGAAGGACAAGGATTCGACGTCGGCTCCTGTTATCTTCAACTTCTCCCCATCAGTGGGCTTTGTAGGCGATCGATTTATACTTTCCAGCACAGCAGAGTTGGCCCAGCAGTTGGCTGAGGCACCGAGTACCGAGACTCGCCAGGCTGGTGTGAACACAAGCCTGAAATTGCTTGTTCCTGCAATCAGTGAATCGCTTGCAGACAATCGCGAACAACTGATCTCACAAAACATGCTGGAAGAAGGTCATTCACGTGAGGAAGCGGAAGCCGCCATCGGCCTGCTGTTTGAAATCGTACGGTGTTTCAAAGGCGCCTGGATGAATCTGGAACGCGTCGACCAGCAGTTATCACTGGGGCTGTCGCTCGAAGTGAACGAGTAAGTTCATTCACGCAACGAGGGCTAGTTGACGATTCGGGCCATCCATTTTTCCGCGTCAAGTACTTCGCTCAGAAACATCTGTTGAGCAACCAGAATCGATCGTTGAAGTTCTTCGCCTGTTGCCACACCGGCGGAGTTCTCAACTGTTAAGGTCCCTGTCGCGTCGCTCAGGAACTCAACCTTGTAGCCCAGATGGCAGGCCTGACGAGCTGTCGTGTCGCAGCACATATGAGTCATGTATCCCGCGATCGTGACCGTGTCTGCTTCGATCGACTTCAGCCAGGATTCAAGGTTCGTTCCGGTAAATGAACCGGGCAACTGTTTTTCAATCAGGATACTACGAGGTCGCTTTTCAACCTCTGGGTGAAGTTGCCAGGCATCGGAGTTGAGACGAAAAATGGGAGAATCCGGATCCGGCTGATGATGTCGAATCACTGCGATTGGAACTCCCGCTTTGGCCGCTGCATCCATCACGTCCAGAATCTGGCCCAGATGTCCGGCCGGATATGAAATCGGCAGTGCGCCACTGAAGTATTCCTGCTGAACATCAATTACCAACAGTGCACGAACCATATTCTATTCCTTGCCACGACGACCGCATGGATTGGATTTCAACAAAGACATCCGGAGACGCGGAGTTTGAGTCAAATCGTCGGCTGTCGCAAATTTACGAGTCAGATTTGTGGCGATCCATCTCTCTCAGCAACTTCGCCCGAACATTCTCTGACAGTTTTGCTCAGTGTTCTTCTCGAAGAGCACCCTCCAGAGCCCACAGAAGATTCATCGTTGGTCTTTGATCAACCTCTCGAACCGCCAGAAACGCACTGATGGAACCAAGCCGACAGAGATCAACAGCGGTATTGACTCCAGCGGCTGGCAGCATTCTGATAGATGCCGGGCCAGGGTTTCGAAGTTGTTGCAGAGAATCTGATGACATGAGAACTGACACGAGTGGCGAAAACCGTCACGAAACCTGCTTTGCAGGACGCCGTCTTGTTGCAGTCGACCGCGAAGAATTGTTTTGAAAACGTTTTTCTCTGACGTATTACACTCACACCATCGAAAGACTTCGCTCCATCATCGTCAGTGCCTGCCAAAGGTTGGCCTGAGTCCACAACAGTGGCGTAATGTCGTTAGGAATCCAGACGCCCTTCTCGCAGAAGTATGATTCCGGACAGCGGTACTGCGGGAATCGAGCATTCGCCGGAGTCAGTTGCGACAGTGAACGTCGAAGCGATTCACGCTGCAACTCCAGAGACTCGGGATTTCGATCGGACTGGTAACGTTGCCCGTGGATACATGACACGATCGGATCAAAAATGCACCACTGAGCTTCCATGCCTGGCTTCAGCAGTGAATCGCGAGCATCCAGGTTGTCACTGAAATCCGCCGTGCGCTGTTCGGCCCCCAGCAGATCTCGATAATCCGCGCACCAGTAGGAATCGCCCGGATATCTGCGAATCCCATACGGTCCCTGAAGATGTGTTTTCACGTCCGACAGGATCTGGTCTTCCAGTGTTCGATCATTGATCACATTCAGTGGATACATCAGGAACAAAAGTGCGGCGTCGTATTGTCGATTTTTTGTGGGGTCATCCTGAATGCATTCGCACGGCAAAATCGTCTGAATGGCGTTGCGACACTTCGAGATCAGGCCGTCAACATCCTGAACAGAGATCGGATGCGAAGCTGTCGCCAACGGTGAGTTCACTGCCTGCTGGTTCATCAGTTCGCGCAACGATTCCAATCCCGCCAGAGCACAGCCGATACTGGACGCTGCGACTTTGCGGACTTCTTCCCAGTGACCGCTGTCTTCATCCTTCCAGACTTCAACCACCATCCAATACCGCACTAACTGAGCGATCAGGGGCCAGTCGGCTTCAGCAATGCTCAGATGCTGCCGCTTAACCAGTTCGCAGATGAGCCACAACAGATAGCCCAAAGCGTCGTTCTGAGCATGCGACCATTTTTCCGACAGTTCGCTCAGGTCTGAGCCATTGAAACGGATGTGAGGCCGATTCATTGGCTCCGTAAAGTCAGTTCGTCCTTCAATAATGTCGACAAATCGATGGCGATGTTTGGCATAGAACTGAGTAATCGAGTTCACGCATTGCAGTGGGATGTCAGGATCATTCTGCACGGCCAGATGAGCCCATGCGATCTGAATATTGTCGCGGAGCCAGATGTTGCGATAGCCGGTCAGTTCAAAGTCACCGCCCTCGCCGGCGGCAGCTGAGAACAATCCGTTTTCCAGCGTGGGAAAGCAGAATGTCCCCTTTTCCGTCAGGAACGACTTGATACGACCTATGTCATCAAGTGTGGGAGAATCTGAAACCCATTTCGATGAAGGGACGACTTCTAAATCCATGACCACAGCAAACCCTTCACACCTGAGACGGCTCCCGTCGACGGAGCGACGGGTGTACTGTACGCCCGTCGCTCCGCCGACGGGATCATATTACGACATGAATCAACCACGTCGCTCTGCACCAGAACAGCCGTGTTGTATCCGACACGTTCTCTCTGAGAAGACCAACTCAGGGTAACGAGCGTTACCAGGAATCCACCGATTTACGGCAGAACAAGTGACACTGGTTCAAAGTCCACTTTCGTGACCTTTCCGGCCTCGACGCGAATCAGAAGCTTCCTGTGGATGTAACCTTTTCGCTCATGCCACACTCTCAACTCATGTTCGCCTGGCGGCAGATTCGGGATGACAAAGTCCCCTTCGGAGTTTGTCTTTGTTGCGTAAGGATGATCCACAATAAGCCAATAGGCTGACCTCCAGGGTTGGAAATCACAGGCGACTTTGAATGGCAATGATTCAGCGGTGGTGAGTTTGATTTTTTGAGCTTGAGGCCCCATTACACCCGGTGCAATATGAAGATTGATTGGATTGTTTTTGAGGGGATAGGTGTGAACATTGCTGACAACAGCGTCAGCATTTGCGATCGAGATCGTTTGACCAGTTCTAGCGACAAGGGTGTGGGGGACAAACTGGAGTCCCTTTTGGCCGAAGCCGACAGGGTCGGTCGGAGGTTCAATCAGATCTGGATGAATACTGGCGGGACGTTTCGACATCCAGACGAAAATGTTTTCAACACCGCCAGTCATTGCGTTTACTTTGAGATCTTCGGCAGGAACACCCTGCGGGATTCCCTTCCCCGGATTCGCCTTGGCTACAAGCTCGGGACGATACTGTGAAGTTGCGTCGTCGGCAGTGATCCTGCCATAGATTGTTCCCCAGTTTCCTTCGGGGGCATCAATGTCATCTCTTGTGAACAGTGGGGCTTCAACGACTTCATCGAAGCGGGGACTTGTCGCGGCGATCATGCGTGGTGCCATGTCCCGCTTCTCGAGGCTTACAGATGGAACATCTCCGTTGAGCTTGAATGGAATCACGACCGGATCGTGTTCAGGAATCATGTCAACGCAATGCAACTCATATTCGCCCGCCGGTAAAAAACAATTCAACGTGGCTAACGTTGCGTACTTACCAGCTTCTACAACAGCTTTGGTCTCAGCCAGTGTTCGCTGTTCCTTGTCAACAACGATCCAGCGAAATGATCGCGGAGGATTCTCGCTGTTGAAGGTGTACGATGTCTTCAAATGAACAAGCGGCTGCAGGTCTAACTCCAGCGGTGCTCCGAGTTTCGACAGAGGCACAAATGAAAAATACCCATATTGATACTTTCGCTCAAAGGCAAACAGTGTCAAAGTCGGCTCAGGATTCTTTTGAAGGAGTGTGCTCGATGTATGAGGCGACTTCAGCTGGAACTCACCTCGATTGTTACTCCAGTCCTGCCCTGCATCCGTTTCGGTGCGAACCGGAAACTCCGGAAGTCCGCTTTTGCTGAAAACCAGGGGCTCTGACGACAGCCATGTGTCGCTCACGGTTTTGTGGCCGCGAATCAAGGTTCGCCCTGACGTCACGGGGAGCATGACGATTGTCTGGGGAGTGTTCGGCATCCCTTTCCAAAGCGTCGTACGAAATCCTTCCGCGCTGACTTCAAGAGAGCATTTTGGTGCTGTCAGTGAAGGCAGTTTTGCGATGCCATTGATATCGGTCTTAAAGACTTTCAGTTCGTCCTTTGTGTTCGTTGAAGACAGGACAATGGCCTTGACGATGGTCTTCTGAAGATGATCCACGACCGTGACGGGAAAGTCGTCGTTGCGTTGTGGTTCATCCGCGACTGCACCCAGTCCCACTATCGCCATTAACGCCAGCAGCTGATGCATGAAGAATCTCCGGAACGCGGTGGCGAAAAATCCGTCTTTTTTAACCGGCAGTGGAGGTGCTCTCCAATAGGATCCGGGATACCTTTATTGGCCGAGATACACCGTCAGCCACTCCGCCATGCGTGCAAACGACTGTTCCGAAACGCTGTGACCTTCATGATGATTCAGAAGCCCAAGTCGAGTCGGTTCGCCATACAAGTTCCAGACGGGAAGCGCCGCATTAATCAAAGGCCAGCTGCGATCTCCGTCGGCTGCTCCGGGCCCCGTTTCGCCTCCCAGAATCAGAAAGGGGCGCGGAGCAATCAGACCCAGTAACTGATGATGGTTCAGCGGAAACTCCGGATCTCGAATGGCTTCGCCGAGATACCAGGAGGCATCCCAGTTTGTTGATCGAAATCCAATTCCACCCTCGCTGGCTGCCGCCGCTTTAATTCGTTCATCGAAGGCCGCAAGATACAGAGCTTCCTTTGCACCAAGCGAATGACCAATCGCTCCAATTCGTGCGCGATCGACCTCTGGCAGAGATTCCAGAATATCGACACCACGCATGGCATCGTACAGCATCTTGGCCATGCCGGTTGTTTTCGGATGTCGCTCTCGGTGTCTTGCAACGGCTTCATTCAGGCTGCTGACATCCTGCCAAAGAAAGCAGCGAGGACAGAAAACGATGAAGCCTCGTTGGGCAAGTGCCAGTCCGAACTGTTTTGTATCCTGCCCACTAATGCCCGCGATGTCGTCGATGGTTGCGTTCGTCGTGGGGTGCATCGCCAGTACGGCTGGATACTTCGACTTACTCTCGGTCGCCGCTTTGGGCATCAACAAGTAGCCTTCGACAAAGATTCCAGGTTCGCCCTCATAGCGGACCAGTTGCCGAACGATTGTGGGAAGCGACTCCGTCCTGAGAATCTCAAGGGCAACGGCGGGACGAGGCTCCGGCATGGGGCCCAGGAAGTTAATCCATCGATCGCGAATTGTTCGGCGGTGCTTTTCCCACTCCGGAGTCGTCGTGACAGGTTTTCCATCCGCGTCCTGCAACAGCGTCTCAAGCTTGCCGAGATTCTCTACCGCTGGGATCACCGGAGCTGATGTCACTTCTTTGAGCCATGGAACATCATCCGCATTTCCGCTCGCTGAGGAGAATATCGCACCGGCGACAAACGCAGCCGAATATCTGACCATGGATCGAATTACGTTCCATGATCCGCGATCACTGAAATTGCTCATACGTACTCCTCGACAGACGCAACGAAAACCGCCGGGCATGAGTGTCAGGTATCTCGGCTTAAGGAGTCAAGGCACGAGTGGCGAGGAATCTTCCGGCAAGTTGCAGAACCGTACACGTTGTTGAAAATCTGTTTTGTAATTGAACGTGAAGTTCTTTCTGCTCAGCAGAGGACTAGAAAGAAGACCGCAGTTTCCCCGGAAAATCATCAATAACTGCGTGCTTTTGTAAAAATGACCCTCGGGAACCAAAGTTGCGGATTGAAAGTCCAGCAATTCTGTGGCAATACTCAGTGAGGTGTTCTTGCGTATAGATTCTGGGACGATTGTGGTCGGCTGAGCGCACCATGTTGGTTTCTTCGGATTCATCATTCTTAATGCTTATTGCCAGTTCAAACAGTGTTTTTCGAGTGGAAAACACACTGAAGGAAACTCGAAATGAAGCGACGTTCGCCTGTCTTGCGTCGATCCCCGTCATCCGGGTTCACATTGATTGAATTATTGGTTGTCGTTGCAATCATTGCCATTCTCATCGCCTTGCTTCTGCCAGCTGTTCAGCAGGCCCGTGAGGCCGCTCGTCGAACGCAGTGCAAAAACAATCTGAAGCAGATTGCTCTCGCCGCTCACAACTTTCACGACGTGTATCAGAGATTTCCTGCCGCAAATATCATGGAATGGCATACCGAAACTGGTCGAGATGGTGTTTTTGAGCCGGTAACCGCGGGGTATCCTGATCCAGACAAATCACCCGGAATCGGAGTTTTGCCACAGTTGCTGCCCCAGCTTGAACAGTCGAATCTCTATGCAAAGATGGGGACGACTAAAGGGTTTGACGACCACTATCTCGCCGGGAGTGTTGTTGGGAACTACAGGACTCCGGGGGCGGCCTGGTACAACGACGCGGCTTCATTTGCCCTTGGGCAGACCAGAATGCCGATGTTCGAATGTCCCTCTGATCCGCAGGCGGGCAGGGATTTCGTGTTGTGGCATGGGTCCGGGTATTTTCCGGCGTCAGAGATCTACTGCACCAATGGATTCGTTGTTTTTGGCATCGACGATCCGAGTGATGATAATCTGAAAGCAACCAACTATGTCGGTGTTGGAGGATTGATCGGTGGTGGACGATGCAACGTGCAATGGGACCTGAATGGTGATGGTTCCGTCGACGTTCCTGATCTCCATGACTGGAAAGGCGTCTTCAGTGTCTCCAGATTGAAGGTCAGCTTTCAGGATTTGACCAGAGGCACCAGCAACGTGCTGATGTTTGGCGAAGCCACCGGTGGAAAAAGTCTGGGGTTTTCCTGGATGGGGGCGAATTTCATCCCTTCTGTCTGGAACAAGTATGTTGACAGCGCGGGGGTTCCGGATCCTGCGAATCCGAATCCAGCCAATCTTACCTCGACTGATGCAGCTTATGGTTTCAGCAGCTTTCATACGGGCGGCTATCAATTTGCACTGGGTGATGGTTCCGTTCGATTCATCTCTGAAAACATGGACAAGAACACCTATTGGGCAATTTCCGCGATGTCCAATAGCTGGGTGAATGGCGAGTTCTGATTCAGAAAAGTGTGGTCTCTTTATGTCTCGAATCCTTCTGGCGATCTGCCTGATCAGCAGCATCTGTGGTTGTGGAGGAAGTGGCCAGCCGGAAGAGCCGACCAATCCGGACCCACCGCCGGGAGCCAGGTTCAGCGGATCCTCAGCCAACAGCAAGACAAGAATTGGTGAGAAATAGGACCGCCCGGGATTTCAGCGCTTGAAGACCAGTCAGAGACTGCTCCTCACGGAGGCAGTCTCTTTTTGTCTATGCCGAAAAAGACCTGTTGAGGCCGTTATGCACAGGGAAGTGTGCGGAAAATCACAGCAAATATGTCACCACTTCCGGGATTAGCGTCAGGTTCGATCTTGACCGAAAATCGCAAAACACGCAGAGTCCAGAACGCTGGGCGCCAGAGATCGGCAAGGAGTGCCTGTCCAGTCTGGTTGTTGATTGAGCCCCGCCCTGCCTGTTTCGCTGGAAACTGATGGGATGCTGACCCCGATTCACCTGCCATGGAAGGATGGTGAAAAATGCAGATTCGACGTATGGCCTCCGGCCTGTTTATTCTCGCGTATCTGATGTGCCTTGCCTGGGGCGTCGGCGCCCACGCTCTGAAAGTTGGTTTGGCCGGCAATACATCCAGCTATTTCTGTGTCTGGGATATGTTCTGTGGCTGGCAGGCCTATGACAATCGGACTCGCATCATCGGAGAAGACTCCAACGGAAACTACTACGCCGTTGAAGAGCCGTGGGGGGCCTTCACTCCTTTTGGCAACGTCGCGCGAGTTCACTATGACGTCAGCAATAACCTGATCTCGCGACACATCAGGAATGTGCTTGACCATTCGCAACATGCCGGGATTGATCGTGTCTATGTGGTCCAGGAAATCTGGCCCAAGCAGTTCAATGTTCCGGACCAGCTGTGGTCCAATTATTTTCATGAACCCAAAGACAAAACGTCCTATTACAACCTGCGTTCAATTTGTGATGCCAGCGGGATGCCGGTCGAAAGTTATCCGGATTGGTTTAATGCTCAGACCCTAAACTGCATCGCCGACAATCCGCGACTGCAGCGGGCCGCTGAACGGGCAACACCATATTACAACACGTTTTTCAATCCGAGTGAGTTGAAGGTACAGCGATCGACGTTTCGGAGTTCTGCCGACGGGCTGAACACAAACTGAATTGATTTTCAGAGATTAGTTCAGACACGGCGACCAGGTTTTGTTCTGTCAGCAGGAGGCTTAGGGCATGAAAACAACAACATCAGGGACCTCAAGGTTCGGCGGTCTGAAGGCATTCTTCTTCGCAGAGCAGTCACCGTATGGTCTTGCCCTCGTTCGTATGTTTCTGACATCAGTCGCGCTCGTACCGATGATTCGCAGGTTTCCGCGCGTGCGTGAACTGTTCTCCTCCGACGGCGCGCCGCAGCAGTTGGCGGAGCTATTCGGACAGGGACGACCACTTCCTGAGCTTCCTCCGGCATTTGCGGCGGCTCTCTATGGTGTCATGATCTTCGCGCTGATTTGCGGGGTCTTTGGATTCAGAACTCGCATGGCATTCCTGATCGGAGCGCCTTTGTACCTCTATTTTAACCTGCTGGATGCTGTCAGCACGATGACGAAGTACTCGGTCATGGCTTCGCACATGTTTCTGATGCTGACTCTTTCCAACTGCGGGTCTGTCTGGTCCATTGATGCCATTCTGCGGCGTTGGAAGGAAGGCCCGGCAGCGACTGCGATCCCTCCGCGATTCCCCGTCTGGCCAGCTCGTCTGATTCAGATGTTGTTCTGCTTTGTTTACTTCGGCGCCGCCATTACCAAGATTCAGACTCAGGCATTTTTCAGCGGTGAGCAGATGCGTTACTGGATGCTCAGCAACTGGAACTATTCCAATCCGTTTGGTGAAGTGCTTGCCATGTGGAGACCGGTGCTTTTGGCCTGTGGATACTTTACCGTTGTCTGGGAGATCACCTTCCCGTTTCTCGCCTGGCGTCCGGCAGGACGCTACTTTGCACTGGGGGTCGGTATCCTGTTTCATATAATGACATGGCTCACTTTAGGCCTCTACATTTTTCCGCTGATCTGTATCAGTGGCTATTTGTCGTTTCTGATGGAAGATGACATCGTAGCCATTCGACGTTTTGCACACCGGCTTCGTATTCCCACATCACTGCTTGGATTCCCTCGATTCGCGATCGCTCGAATGATTGAATTGCGTCCGCAATCTGTGCCCTCATCAATTCTGTGGATTGGCCTCGCTGTTGTAGTGGCGGTTGCATCAGCAGAAGCGGATTATCGCATTGATATCTACGGAATTCGCAGAAACAATGGGCCGCTGGCTCTGCAAAAGATCGACAGCCGTGAAGCTCTGGCAATGATCAATAATCCGAAGCCACTTCGCGAGAAGGATAAGTTCTTCTCGTTCGATATTGGAAACATGATGGTCGGTGGGCAACTTGGTAATCGACGAGACACGTTTAAATTTGGCGATACGATCATCGCTCATTGCAACATTAATCCACCTCACGAAGACATGTGGGTTGATTGCGTTGTCGAAGATTCGGATGGTCGAATCGTTGACAGTTCAGGACAGTATGTGACTCGCGAACAGCTCTTCGCTAACTTCAATTACGATGCCGGCAACAAGCTTGTCGCTGGCGAATACTGGATGGTGCTGAAAAGCTCCGGCAATGAGGTTGCCCGCCGACCTTTCACGCTGTCCGGAGAGTCCCGGGCACTTCCTGAGATGAGAGACTTTATGACGAATTAGGCGGTCCTGATTCCGCAAGGGCCCCCTGAAAAGCCATCTCCTGCAGATTCAACGCAAAGACCTTTGTGCGTTACTGAATTTGGTGCTGGTTTTCTCACCCAACATGCCGAATGATCAGCACGTTGGCGGACGCAAATATTTTCAGGCGAACGCCAGCCGAACAATCTGGCAATTCATTGGGGGCATCGATGCAGGCTACGGGAATTAGAACGCTTCGGGCAATCGATGCCTCGTTATCCTGAACCGTTCCATTCGCTGCGAATGGTGGTCGTCTCCAGGATGAGGGTTAGCTTCTCAAAACGTCACGGTTGCACCCAGTAGAAGTGAGTCTGCCGATGCACTGGAGGTCACGTTGGTGCCGGGAATCGGGCCGGCTGGCGACTGAATCGGCCCACTGATCGTGTTTTCGAAGTAGTGCGAATAGGCAAACGAGATTGTCAGTCGGGATGTTACATCGTAAGAAGCCCCAAGGTACGCACCATGTTGAATGATCAATGGTGACCCGACATTGTAGAAAGTATTCTCTTCATCGATGGGATTGGTGTTGAAGGAATAGCCAAGTCGCATCGAAGCGGCGTCAGTGACCTGGTACTGAGATCCCAACGAAATGGCATAAATGTCATTCCAGCCAAGACCGGAGATTGCACCCGCCGGTGTAAACCCTGTACTGGAGTAGCCCCGCGTATTCGAATAGTTCAGATAGCGACCATCGACTGCCAGAAGCCATTTTTCAAACCCTGTAAAAGCTGTTCCGACAGAGATGATCATCGGAGCATCCAGCCCATACTGTATTTGACGCGGTGCTCCGATCTGGTCGCGCGAGTTGTACTCAAAGTCCTTAAACCATTGTGTACTCTTAAATGAGGCTCCATATTGCCAGTCCGAATCGGTCACGTAAAAAGCACCAATTTGAAAGCCAGCCCCCCACTGAAATTCGCCATGGTTCATTGGAGGGTATGTTGGGAATGGACCTCCACCGGCATTATCCGGTGCAGCGAGAATACCAGGATCGGCCGTCAAAGCTGCCAGGTTAACAATCGGAGAAAAGCCAATCGAAAGATTATCCGAAGCCTGATAAGCAACAGTGGGTATGACCTGCATCATCTGATACTGAGTGAAAATGGGACCGACTCCCAAACCATTTGGAAGCGGAGGAGTCAACATCGGATTGTCAGCACTGCCAGCGTAGTTTACTCCGAAGCCTCCGACGGCCAGCATTCCCAGACCGTACGAGAAATCCGAGCCCTCTGGGTTCAGAACCACACCAAACTCTGGCAATGGAAACACACCTGTATCACTGTCCGTGGAGCCGGAGACCGTTGCTGCAGGAAATCCGGGCGCAAAACTGCCTGCATTGACAGTCGATGCAAGAGTTGAATGAGGAAACAACAATTCCAGTCCGAAATCCATTGACGATGGCAAGGCAGAAATCGTTGCTGGATTCCATTGGAATGCGCCCAGCGTATCGACCGGGGCCGCCGTTGTCGTGCCAGCCATTGAACGGCTTACAGGACCGACACCATTCAGTGTTGCCCCAAACTGGGCGTGGACTGCGTTTTGGCTCAGCAGCAGAAGCACCAGCGAGGCCACGACATGAAGGCAGTGTTTGCTCATTTTGCGTCCCTGTGCAGACTGTCGATGAAGGCATCCAGAGATCTACGAACCTGTTGAACGGAGAACATGTATCTGGCGAGGTCTGCATGCATTCGGTCATATCGACAAATCCGCTGGATACGTGCTTGCCAATCAGTTAGCCAACACCCAAAATTAGCCAAGTTCGGGAAAACGATCCCGCTCAATGTGAGTGTTTACATGCGCTTATTGCGCAATCTGCGTCACGGACGGGCGATCGAGAATGAATACGTCTCCAGAACCGGATCAGGATCATCAAGGTAAGAACCTGCGGAAATCGTTTCCACAATGCCGAATCCCGCAGATTCAAGCAGTTCTGCGGGATTGTCTGTACCAAAAATGAAAGACTCGCCTAAAGAATCCATTCCCTCAAGAAAGCTAAGGATTCGTTGATCGTTTGTTCGGCGAGTGACGACTTTGGGCTCGACGAAGTCTGTCCACAAGCAGCTGAGCGGGTGCTGCATGAGTTCTCGAAAAGACTTGTAGAGTCGCAGATTCTCGACCTCCGAAAAATACATCGAGCAGCCTTCGAAGATAATGGCCGTTGGGACTGTGGGGTCGAATCGTTCATGTTCACCAATAATTTTTGTCAGATCTTGCGTCTTGAAGTCCGCCGTCAACATCACTCTTTGATGCCTGTAATCCTCCTGCAGCAACTTAGTGACACGCTCCCGCTCGGCGATCATTTCGGGCAAATCGATTTCAAAAAAGGTCACGTGCGGATGGCTGGATGCATGCTTAATAGATCGCATATCTAATCCAGCCCCGGCCAGCACCACCTGGCGGAGACCTGGCACCTGCTGAATCATTTCATCAATATGCTGGGAACGCGTCAGAACCATATCGTTCAGCTGCGGCAGAATCGAATTCAGATGGTCTGCCAAAAGGTGCCCGTGCGGTCCAGCTGCAAATCCGGCGTGGGGACAATGTGACCGGAGTTTTGCGCGTGCTGACGATTTTCCTCGAACGCCTGCGATCATTCGAGCTGATGCCTTGAGTTTGTGGTTGAACAGCGTTGAGCGAGATGGTTGCGGAGCGGCAGGCGTTAACTGGATCGTAGGCTGTGCGAAGTATTTCATCTCAGCTTCAGCGGCCAATTCACCGTTGGAATAGCACCGTACCTGCAACGTCACCAGCACGCGATTGCCCCGGAAGTACCGCTGTTTCACTTCCTCTGCCTGAACAGGATCGATTTCACAGATGCCAGTGAGATGACCAGTGCTCGGGCATTTGTAGCGGACATTCATTCCCGCCAGCCAGAGTGAAGCTGAAACATCGTTGCGGCAGGCGTGAATGCCGGCAAGTGGCACTCCGCGCAGCAAAGTTGCCAATGCCATGCCGCCGGTATAGTCGGCCGAAAGTGAGATTAACGCCGCCTGATGTGTGCCGTGCTGATTAGTTGTTTCTTTATTGAGGGGCAGCAAAGTCTCACAGAATCCTTCTCTGACACTTTTAATCTGCCAGTCACATCGATCCAGTACCGGGATGGATGTCCGCAGAAGGCTGGTCATCAGTTCGGGATTCATTCGATCGCGGTAATCTTGTTCCCATGAAACTTCAAGCTGCTGCATAGCCATTGCTGTATCCTGCGATGACGGTTGAACGAAATGGACCGTCTCGCACGATAGTGCTGCATTTCCAGAATCTCAATGGGGAGGTCGGACGCCTTTTCATACGGCCTTGGCAGCAGCTTGCGATGTATGCTCGGTTTCCTCCACCTACGTGCGAGCAGTCGCGAAGGGCAGGCAAAATGTGCGGTAGAGTGTGGGTTGGCGCGGTAGTATTTTCTGGTTTTCACGTCTTCGGCAGATTCTTTAAAGTTAGCCTGAATCAATTACCGGGCGGGACTGCTGAAGTAGCCCCGCGGCGCAGTACCCTGGTGATTGCTGTGAGCTCGGTCGCAACAAGTCTGGCTCCAACAGAATCCTTTTCTTTGGCAAAGTCCTGAATGGCAATACCCATATTGGTGTAGTTCATCAGGCCGACCGTTCCTCCCGTCCCCTTAATCCAGTGTCCGATCTGAGACAATCGCTGCCAGTCCAAAGCGGAGATGGCCGAATGAATCTCCGGGAGAGTGCTTTCGACCTTGGACAAAAATCGCAAAGCAAAATCGCGAAACACGGGATCTGTTGGCAATTGGGGCTCGGGGCGCGGAGTTATCTCCTCCACGATCGCAGCACAGACGGGGGCCGGGGCCGGGTGGCGGTAAGCGGCGACTTTATTTTCAGTCATCGTCTTCACTGAAGGAACGATCTTATCGACAGGTCGCCCGAGTTGCATGGCGACGCTTTCCAGCAGGCTGGCCATCGAGATTGGCTTAGTCAGATAGCCTGAGCATCCAGCCTGATGACACTTTCGCTGATCTTCCTCCATCCCGTTGGCGGTAATAGCGACGATGGGCAATGTTATCCCGGATGATCTCAATTCCCGAGTCGCGGTGTAGCCATCCATCACTGGCATCTGCATATCCATCAGCACCAGATCAAATTTCTCACGTTGAAGGAGATCGACGGCTTCCTGTCCATCACACGCAAAGCTGCACTCAGCATGAGCTCTGCGCAGGACCATCGCGAATAATTCTCGGTTTGCCTCAACGTCATCGACAATGAGAATTCGGCAGCCTCTCAGATTCGCGACGGTGCGACCCGTTGAAATCGGAGACGTCAGTGAAGCTTCCGCCTCTGCAGCATTGAGCATGCGAACGTCGCTCAGAGATCCTGTAGTAATTGTCACGGTAAAGGTGCTTCCGCCCCCCAGTTCACTGGTCAATTCAATTCCACCGCCAAGGGCCTCTGCCAGCTGGCGACTAATAGGCAATCCCAGGCCTGTGCCTCCGAATCTCCTGACAACAGTAGCGTCCGCCTGCTTGAACGGTTCAAACACATCCTTCATTGCGGAGGGAGCAATTCCCGGCCCGGTATCCTGAATTTTGATTATTAACTGTCTGTTCATCTCATCGATTTCAACAAACAGATCGACACTTCCTGTCGTCGTAAACTTGATGGCATTTCCAATAAGGTTGGTCAGGATCTGCCGCAGCCGGGTGGGATCTGTGAGAATCGTTGCGGGAATCTGGTTGAGGACTCTCAGCGTCAACTTGAGATTCTTGTCGATCGCTCGTGACTGAAGTGAGGAGAGGACGTCATGCAACAGTGCATAGGGAGCGACCTGAATTGATTCAGTCGTCAGTTGTCCGGCTTCAATTTTTGACAGATCGAGCAGATCATTCAGCAGGCGATGCAGGTGATTACCATTGCTAAGTACGCGATTCAAATAAGCATTTTGCTCTGGCAGGAGCGGCATATCTCCGTTCAGCAATAGCTCTGTGAATCCGAGGACCGCTCCGATAGGTGTGCGAATCTCGTGACTCATATGTGCCAAAAAGTCACTCTTTGCTCGACTCGCCTGTTCGGCGGCATCGCGGGCGGCAGCCAGCTGGGTCTGAGCTTTTCGCAGATTGTCGGCCGTTTCCAGCAGCTCGGCAGAACGAGCCTCGACAATGGCCGTGCGTTCTTCAACAATGTTTTCAAGGTTGGCGTTAAGTTCCTGAAGATTTTGAAATCCCGCTGCGTTTTCAAGAGCCGCGCCGGCAATCGCAGTAAGGTACCTTGCAATGCGCAACTCGTTAGCGCCGAACAAGTCACGCACTTCTGAGTTCCCTATCACGAGGCACGAGGTCACTCTCGAACGCACGATGATAGGGCACACAAGCAAAGAGCGAAATTCCATCCCTGAGTTAGCCGTCACGGCATCCAAAGACTTGATTGCCGTCAACGCAGTGGACTTTATAGACTCGCTGTTAGTGACTGGCTGACCGAGATCGTCCAGTCGCACGACCTCACAGTGAATACTCCGCAGCAGCCTCCTGGCAGCTTCCACGGCTGTCGCTGCGATTGTTGCGGGATCATTGGCCACCGCAATCTGACGGCCGGATTCCAGCAAGGAGTCGAAGCGATCCACAAGCGATACTGAGGAAAACATTCGTTGCGGAAGTTGTTCACTACGAAATGCCGCGTGTTGTCGTTCCGCATTCTCCAGTGCTGATTCTGCCTGGCGATATCCCAGTTCGACTCGAATTTTCTGAAGGAGCAATTCGCTCTGAATGACTTCGTATTCCGCCTTTTGTCGTTGTGCAATTCGAATACTCTTTTTCAAAAGCAGAACTGCCAGACGATTTCGGTTCCGAAAAATCTGAGACCACGCATACTCCCTAAGAGCGTGAGGGAGTTCATTGCGGAATCGAAGAGCAATCAGCACAGATCGCAATGCTGCCCGGCGATGCTCACGGATAATCCCGCGACGCGGGCGGCGCGTCAATGGTGAGTTGCCTTCCAGATAAGACCGTAGCGCGGTTGCTTTCCACGCGTATAGCGGCGACGTGTATGTATTGGAAATCCCTGCGCCTGCGGCTGCCAGAATGCCCTGCTCAAGTATCTCAGAGGCGTCTTCGAACCGTCCTTCTGAGATCAGACAGATGCCTTTCGCCAGCAGGACATGGGCCTGTCCCTGCACATCAGCCCGCGGACGGTCCAGTTCACATTGCAGGATTGCGGGAGGTACGTCACCATTGCTCGCGCGAGCCCAGACCTCAATAATGTTTCCACATACCTGGTAATCGCCCACTGCGAGTCCTGAGTCATAGGCTTCCCGCGAAAGCTGCACAGCCTCTGTAAACCGTCCCAGACGATACAAAGATGCCGCGACCTGATACTGAGCAATATGCTTTTCCCAGAAGTCGCCAGCCCGTTCAAGAATTCGGACGCTCCGACGGCCAACTTCTACGCATTCTTCAAACTGGGTGGCCGAATAGAGCGCAATCGCAAGGCAATGCAGCGATTGGCCCTGCCCCCAGATATCATTCTGTTCCGTTCGAATCTGCAACGATCGTCTTCCATAAGCAATCCCGCGCTGGCTCAGAGGAATCAGGCTCATCGCAGGGGCATGTTCCGAATAGGCCTGCGCCAGTTCGGCCGTTGGTATATGCCGTTCCGCCAGATTCATGCCTCGCAGGTGCGAGTGAAGAACTTCCAGTTTGCTGCGCACGAACCAATAGGCATAGGCAAGACGACTATGAAGCCTCCAGATAAGTCGATTCTCGGCCGACGGCTCAGCCTTGAATCGTGCCAAAAAGAACTTAGGCAGCAATGAATGGAACACCTGAACGGCAACTTCACGAACGGTCGAAAATGGCAGACGCCATGCCGTTGGAAGTTTGCCTCCGAGGCTGATCAGTGCCGATTCCCAGAGTTCGATTGCACGATCTTTTTTGTCTTCCTTAAACGCCAGCTCACCCAGCTTCAGCGTGACTTGTGCGCGAGTTGCGGAGGAGTCGGCGCACTGGATGGCTTTTTCAAAAAAGGGTTCTGCTTCCTGATAGCGGCCGCAAAGCATCAGAACATCGCCAAGTCCATAAAGCACTCGAAAATCGGGTTGTTCGCGACGAGCGATGCAACTTCTTAATGCAATGCGGTACTGCTGCTCAGCCGTTTCCAGAGCGTGGCTGACCCTGGCCTGTTCGGCCGCTTCAATTGCAAAATCTTTCGCCAGATCAGAGCGGCCGGATGCGTCATGATGCAGAGCAATGTCAAAAATGCGGTGCGGCGAGTTCTGACTCAAATAGACAGCCGCCCGACGGTGAATGTCGACCGTTCGATCGGGAGACAGTGTTTTCAGAATTGCGTCGCGGATCTGATCGTGCATGAACACACAAATGCTGCCGGAAGAACGTTCCCAGATGAGGTAGTTCCGTCTGGGTTCCGTCAATAATTCGAGGACGCGATCACCGGGAATCTCAGCGAGTTCCGCGGCCATCTCGATCGCGAATTCCTTGCCAAGCACGGCCCCTACGGCCAGCAATTGCTGAGACTCCTCAGGTAAGCGAAAAAGTCGCTGTTTCAGAACCTCGGCCGCCTCGCCACAGAGCTGAAGATTTCGGAGTCGCCCGTCATCGACTTTCCAGCCGGTGCACGAGGCGGCAAGAATCTCGGCTTCCACAAGTCCACGCAGAACCGCAGAAGCCACAAACGGATTTCCCCTGGACATCTCCCAGACTGTGTCCAGAATCTGCTGCGGAAGTCCGCCAGCCATAGAATTCAGCAATTGATCATGGTTTGCTCGGTTCAGCACGTCCAATGCAATCCGCGCAGAACAAACGAGTGAATCTCGCAGTCGCTCCGATGTTGCATCCAGTGGACGGGTACCGACCACTAACATCGCCCGGCGAGGATTTGTAAGATGCCAGCATTCCAGCATTGTCAGCGTTAGATCGTCGGCCCACTGCATATCGTCCAGCAGCAGCAGCAATGGTCGCTCTTCAGTGCCCATGGCCCCAAGCAGGGTTGCCAGTGCCACGGAGATTCGTCGGTCTGAAAGTTCGTCAGTTCGCTCCGGTGGAATCTGCAGATTCAATTCTGCAACAATCTCCGGAGTGATTGTCTGAAGTTCTCTTCCGAGTTCACTGAGCTCTGCAGCAAGGCGCCGCCTTAGCGAATCATCCTGACGAATGATATCAAGGCATTGACTCAATGTTCCCTGCAGTGATGCAATTGGTGCCAGTCCAATCTGATTCTGTCCATTCGCGCGGAGGATTCGAAATCCCTGAGCAACAGCCGTGCGAGAGATTTCCAGAAACAGCCGTGATTTCCCCAGACCGGAGGCCCCTGTCACCAATACCGTACAACTGCCCCCTTCGCGGACCGAATCCAGTTCCGATTGCAACAGCCCCAAATCAGCACTCCGACCCACAAATGCCGGTTCGATCAAGGTCTCGCGACGATCCATCGTGCCGAGAACTAAACACTGCGGAAATTCGGCAGAAAGAGACATCTTCACCTGACGAAGGTCGAACAGTACTCCACCAGCAGATTGGTAGCGATCGCGTGGATGCTTCTGAAGCAGCCGCAGGATGATGTCATTAACGTCGGCCGGAATTCGAGAATTCAGCAATTCAAGGTCCGGCACCGGGGAAGTCATGTGATGAAACATCATGTCGCCGGAAGTTGTTGCCGTAAACGGCGTCCGTCCGGACAAACACTCGAAGAGCACGATACCTGCCGAGTAAAGATCTGACGAAGACCTGACGTCTTCCTCTAATGCACCCAGTGCTTCGGGCGAGGAATACGTTGCAATCTCCAGGGCGGCCTTATCGCTGAGCATTCCCTGCATGATCAGCAGAGGCCCATACCCTCCGACAAAAGCACGCAATCGGCCGTCGGATTCCTGCAGATAAATCTCTTCGGGGCGCAGGCAACGACGCACAATCCCTTTGCTGTGCAGAACAACCAATGCTTCAAGCAGGTCCTCTGCAATCGAAAAGATTTCCTCGAGTGTCAGACCTGTGGTCCGAATCTTTTCCGCGAGGGTAGACCCCTCAACGTACGAACAGACGATTGTGGCCGACTCGTTGTTGAACTCAAAGTCCAGAGGAACGGTCATTCGTTCGATTGGCAGTAACGCCAGCTGCGCTGTTTCGTATTCCAGCCGCATCCGAACGGCTGCCGGAGTGTCTGCGTCAAATCTCACATGATGCATCAGCACACGATTGCCGGATTCACTTGCAGCGAGAGTCGTACGGCACGCGGCGTTGATAGTCAGAGTTGATTGATCTCGATAGTTCGACCAGTTCTTGCGCATCGGGCTTGCCAATTAAAGTACTTTTGTTGAGGCACCTGTCCGGGAGAACTTAATCGGTATCTGCTTCCGAGATCTGGACGGCGATAATGTCCGACCGCTTGGCAAAGAATGCGTCCAGGACCTGAGGATCAAAATGTGTGCCTCGTCCCTCCTCCAGGATTGCGAAACATTTTTTCAGTGAAAATGCAGGCTTGTAAGGTCGTCTGCTGCTTAATGCGTCGAATACGTCAGCAACAGCTGTGATACGACCACAGAGAGGAATGTCCTCGCCTGCCAGACCAAGCGGATAACCGCTGCCATCCCATCGTTCGTGATGAGTCAGTGCAATCAGCTTCGCCAGTTCCAGAATCGGCGAGCGTGATGAGTCGATAATCTTTGCGCCGATCTCAGCGTGCTGTCGCAGGATCTTCGCATCGGCTTCAGAGATCGGATCCGTAATACGCTTTCCAAATCCACAGTGCCTCTGCATCTGTTCAAATTCTTCCTGACTGAGCTTACCTGGCTTCAGAAGTATTGAATCCGCGATGCCAATCTTGCCAACGTCGTGCAGCTGAGCCGCTGGCTCCAGGATATCAAGTTCCTGGGGTGAGAATCCCATTTGTTCGCCAATGATACGCGTGTATCGACCGACGCGAAGCACATGCTGCCCCGTGTCGTCGTCACGAAACTCGGCCGCGCGGGCAAGGCAGTGAATGACCTCCAGCCGTGACGCTTCCAGCTCCGCTGTCCTGTGGCGGACGGCATCCTCAAGCCGTTCCGAATGAAGGCTTAACTGATCCTGAAAGGCTTTGACCTTCAGAACATTGCTGATGCGGGCGAGCAATTCTTCGCTGTGAACTGGCTTGGAAAGAAGATCCGTCGCTCCGGCCCTCAGTGCTACCAGTTTTGTCTCGGGGTCGGAGCACCCTGTCAGAATGATCACTGGTGTTTGAGATAGATCAGGGTCAGACCGGACCGCGGACAGAATCTGGAGCCCGCCGATCTCAGGCATCTGAATATCCAACAATACCAGATCCGGACGATGATATCCGATCAGGGGCAATGCCTGTCCGGCATGATCTGTCGAAAAAATGTTTGTGAATCCACCGATGTCAAGATAACGCTGAACAACCTCGATGTTCAGCATTTCATCATCGACAATCAGGATCTTCGCATCCTGAATATCCCGGCGCAGATCATTGGTGGGTTCATGCCCGGCATGACTCGTAAAGCTAAGCCTTTGACGCCCAGTGGAACAAGGAGTTGCCGTTATCATGCGAATGACTCTCGAGACGATTTTTGGGACACCCTAGGATTTCATGCGATCCAACCTTCGTGTTGAAAAAATCCTACGTCGGAAAAGTCAGGAAGGGTCAATTTGTTCACTTTTCGATACACGATCTATCTGACCGGCGCAAAGTATGCAGAATGTGCAATCAATACCGTCGTCGGCATGCGGGAATTCCGATTTCAGGGTGGGGTTTTGAGGTTGGCGGAAACCCGCAAAGCTCTGCAACACAGCCTCAACAGAATGTTCAGCGGAGTCGCTCAACTCACGACGTCGACTTCTGCTTGTCATCGGTTTGAACCGAAGGCGGCTCTTCTCGAGAGACGCAAGGTTGAAACAAACCACGCGGTCCATTTCGGCGCCAGCGTGGACGCCTGAAGATTCAGTTCACACACATACTGGCCTTACAGTGCATCCAGGATTGCGGTAATTCGATGCATTTTTCCCGGACATGAACGATCAATGCCTCCCATGATCGCCACTCACTCATTTCGGGTTTGGCTTCCCAACTGGCCTCGGCTTTAAGATGCAAACAGGCAGTTTTCGTGCCGATCAAGTGTCGGTGTTGTCGTGTACTGATCTATTTGGCTGCAGAGAGTAATGTCTGATTCGTAACCCAATCCCACCAGATTTCTTCCTCCCTGAGTGTTCAGCATGGCAAGTGCCAAACATTGATTGAGGCTGCTCTCTTCTCTCGCGTGACAGGCGGCCTCTCCGACCTGCGTTTTCCAAAAGGACCACGCCATGTCAGCGCTGTCATTGAGGCACCATTGCGGAGATTGAAACTCGCCGTTGTCCAAAGCGTTGACGCCCATCAATCCATCGACAACGGCGCCTGCAAACAGGACATCTTCCCCAGTCACGATTCCGTCGGTGCCAGCGCAGATCAGGTGACAGTCTCGTTGTTCCTGTTGCAGATGTTGTACAATTGACTGTCGGTTCAGGAAGGCTCCGATCAATACCTTCGAAGCAGCGGAAGCCTTCAGGATTGCCTTTGTACCGTTCGTTGTTGTGAAAACGACGGTACGTCCCTTGACAGTTTCCGAACGATACTCCGCAGGTGAATTTCCAAGGTCGAATCCGGGGATGCGCACGCCGCCGCGCTCTCCGCCCAGAATTGTCGCTTCTGAGGGTGCCTGACCTCGAAGTCGAAATGCCTCCTCGGTCGTACTGCACGGGATCACTCGGGCTGCACCGTTCTGCAGAGCGGTGATCATTGTTGAAGACGCTCGGAGGATATCAATGATAACTGCTGTCCCACCATTCAATGCTTCGGCTTCAACAAGCGACGGCAGCAAATGAGCGTGGAGTCGACAGATCATCAGGGGCTCACTTTCGTGGATTAATGCTCGCGTATTGTGTTCCAGTCTTCGTTGACGGAATCATAAAGTCTATTGTGGCAATCGACAGCAGTGAGGACTACAGGGGCCAGCCTCGGGCGGAGGACATGAGGACGCCATGGAGAGACTGCCTGATGCGACTCGCCCCGCCGCAGCACTCATCAGCTTATCCATCTTCTTTGAGCCACATTTTGGGCACGCCGGTTTTTCAGTGCGTCCAACAAGAAGTTCAGCGTGGTGTGAGCATTCCTCACAGAAGAATTCAAACAAAGGCATTTTCGAGATCCTGTCGACAGGCTTTACTGGTTCGTGGCTGGCTTACCGACCGCGAACGAAATGTTCTTAAATTGCAGCGACTGACACAAATCATACACATCGATAAAAGGTTGTACTCGCACATCATCGTGGATGTTTAAAATGATCCTGGATTCCGGATCGACTGCCGCCAGTCGCTGAAGTCGATCCTGAAGCATATCCGGGCCAGCGAGTCTTTGTTCATCCAGAAAGACAGCGACAGACTCCTGTTCCGGTTCAATCCGAATCTGGATCGCCGGATGCTGCCATTCGTCGGGATCTTCTGCAGGTTCCTGCGGATCCGCCGCCTCGGCCGTTCCCTTGAGTTCCGCAGGCAATAATCGATCCGCAGTGCCTCCTGCGGATGCACAAATAAAGAACACGAGCAGCAGGAAAACAACATCAATCATGGGAGTCATTGTATCCCCATCCTGCGACCCCGGATGCTTTGGCCGACGTGGTATCTTCATGCGACGTCTCCTGTCGGTCTTCAGACAGATGTTTCACTCGGAGGCGAATGAAACTCATTCCAGCGTCGCCACGCATAGCTCCATTCAATCCACATTCGCATGACCGACCAGAGTAATCTCATGCGTTCCAGTTGATCGGCAGGCAATCGCGTCTGCAGGGCCTGGGCCTCTCGCGCCGCCATGTCCAATCCCCAACGGCGTGCAAGAAGTCGGCACAGGCTGTCTGCGGAGAGATCCATTTCATTGGAATCTTCATCCAGATCTTCGAAGGCCGCCACGTCTCGATCGTCTTTGATCAGTCCAGCACCGTCGGCGGTCACGAAAAACTCAAACATGCGTGATCGATAAGGATCGACTTCCAGTGGCCGAGTGTTCGCCTGAGCTTCCTGAATGAGTGTTTCCAGCCCGTTCAGAATTTCACGAGCGATAAATCGAGCAGGGTTGTTCTTCTTGTCGTCGCTTGTGGAAATGTCCTCGGAATTCATACGGAGCCCGGCAGAAAAGGTGAATAGACATCAGGTGCGTTGCAGTAATTAGTATCGGTCAACTTTCGAAAGTCAGCGTGCCTTTGAAAGTGGCTTCGGGTGTTCGAATAGGGCTCTGCTGCGAAGGTGACTAAAACATTTTCGTGGATCAACACGAAGTCATGCATTCGATCGCCATTCTAACTGCCTGGCGCGAGCATCGCAACGAGCGGAATTTTCAGAGGGGAATCAGGAGATTCCACGCATAGGCCACAGGCTATGGCTCGCCTGCAGGTTTTTCAGGTTTCGCGGGCCGAAAAAATCTCTTCGATTCGTTCACGGCCGTGCGACGAGTCGTCATGCGGACGAGCAATGTCATGAGATAGTTCTTCCAGCCCGGCACGACGTACTGTCGACGTTTCTCCAGAGTTTTCAACGCGGTCTTCACGACCTTTCCCGGAGGATGCGATATGTGTTTCTCCAGCCAGCCGGGGACGCCAGCAAGATCAAAGAATTCCGTTCGGGTGACTCCCGGGCACAACGCCATGACCGTGACTCCTCGACTGCGAGCTTCCGCCCACAACGCTTCACTGAAATGAAGGATGTAGGATTTACTGGCGGCATAGGCGGCCATGAAAGCCACGGGTTGAAACGCCGCCTGAGACGACATATTAATGATCGCCCCATGCCCCTGAGACAGCATTCCGGGGAGCACTCGATACGTCAGATCGGTCAGCGTCATCAGATTCAGATTGAGCATCTTCCGGACTTCTTCCGGAGTTGTCGTTTCGATCTGTCCGATGAGCCCCACTCCTGCGTTGTTGACAAGCAGCTCGATTTGTACGCCGAGACGTTTCACTTCTTCCAGGAGTCGTCGACCGGATTCAGGATCTGCGAGGTCGACTGCGACGATATGGCATCGAGTACCATGTCGAGTATTCAGATCGGTCGCGAGTTCCGTCATCTTGTCTTTACGACGAGCTGCCAGGATCAGATGCATTCCGCGGCCGGCCAGCTGCACAGCGAACTCCGCGCCAATTCCGGATGAGGCTCCGGTAATCAATGCCCAGCGATCGTTGTAGGAATCCAGCACGCGGCGAATCTCAGAGGGGTGAGTAGACCGCGTTTCCCGGAGAATACGGCCTGTTCGTGAATTACTATGCCGTAGTCTAATGCTTTTCGCAGATCCCGAAAAGTGGTCCGGAATCCTTGCTGAACGCAATCGTCAGGATCGGCCGACACACCCTTTGACCACACCCTTCCAACAGTTGACGTCAAACGGCCAGTAGATCAAAGATCGCGCGTACCAACTGATGGCCTGTCGCGGTGACGAGGAAGCCAGAAACCATGCCGAGCATCGTTCAACATTTGCGAGAGCTTTGCGACGGACAGACCATGACACCTGCTGACCACGGTCAGAGTCAAGTGCTCGCTGCAGAGCCAACAGCCTCAGACTGCGCATCCGGACATGGTTCTTTGAAAACGAACCTGGCCGCCAACGATACATTGTGACGGGTTCTGAGACCGCGGCAAATCGCCCCCCGGCTGAAGCGGCCTTGAGCCACAGATCCCAGTCCTCAGCCAGCACAGGTGATTCCGTAAATCCCTGAATCCTGTCGAACAAAGCACGTTTCATCATCGTGCTGGACATCACAATAAAGTTGTCCATCAGCAAAGCTTCGAACAGATCGCCTTCGAGCATTGCGGTCGGATCACTCCGAAAGTCACTGACGCGCGAGACATCTCCAAAGTTGCGTGCATTCGTATAGACAATGTCTGCCGACGTCCTTTGTGCTGCCTTCAGCTGGGAAGCCAGCTTATCTGGTTCCCACAGATCATCGTGATCAAGAAACGCGATCCACTCACCAGATGATGCAGCAACTCCGTTGTTTCGAGTTCTCGAAAGACCGGCAGCCCCAAGGTTCTCCTGGTGAATGGCGATGATTCTGTTGCCATACCGATCGATCAAGTCCCTGGTTCCATCTGTAGAACCATCGTTGACCACAATCACCTCGGTTTCACAGTCCCGCTGATTCAACGCGCTTTCAATCGCGCCGGAAAGATCCTCGGCGCCGTTGAAGACAGGAATGACGACTGACACTCTGGGATTCGACATAAAGCTGTTGTTGATTGCTGGAACGGAACTGATTGTGGTTTGGAAGCCGCTTGTGATTACACAAGAATCAGTTCGGAACCCGCAAAATGCATGATTGTCTGGTGCAAAATCATTTTTTGCGATTTCCGGACTATTTCTCGAACACCGCAGAAGAAACAGGATCCTGTCCGGCTACGTCGAGGTGTTCTAGACTATTGATTCTTCCGCGGATTTCGGCCGGAAGTTTCTGACAAATGTGCAGGTAAAGCTGACAAAGCGAAGTCAGTTATAGTGCTGGTTCGGATCAGTTTTGACTGTTGATTTTTGGCAACATGTGTGGGATCGACTCTGCTATATGAAATCTGCAAATGAACTTCTCCAGCACTACTTCGGGTATTCGGAGTTCCGGGTCGCACAGGCGGAAATCATCGAACACGTGAGTGCTGGTCGACACAGTCTTGTGATTATGCCAACGGGAAGCGGCAAGTCGCTGTGCTTTCAGATTCCGGCTCTGATGCTGCACCACAGTCATAACGGTGGACGACCGCCAATCACACTCGTTCTTTCGCCGCTCATTGCCTTGATGAAGGATCAGGTGGATGCGCTTCAGGCGAAAGGGATTTCTGCCACGTTTGTGAATTCATCGCTGAGCCGTAAAGATCGGGAAAAACGTTATGCTGCGGTGGCGCGAGGCGATTACTGTTTGCTGTATGTGACTCCGGAACGTTTTCGCAAAGCTGAGTTTCTGGAAATCATTGCTCAGCGAGAAGTGAAGCTGCTGGCCGTCGATGAAGCTCACTGCATCAGCGAATGGGGCCATGATTTTCGGCCCGACTATACTCGCGTGGCAGAGTTCAGGGCCATGTTGGGCAATCCGGTGACGATGGCTCTGACCGCGACAGCCACGCTTGATGTGCAGCAGGACATTGTTCGTCAACTGGGACTCGATGTTGCCGAAGTCCGCACATTTCATGAAGGGATTGATCGCCCTAATCTGGACCTGCGGGTGGAAGAGGTTTGGGAGGCTGACGAAAAAGAAGAATCCATGGAGGCCGTTTTCGATCGCTGGCTGACCCCGGAGTCAAAAGGAAGCGGTATCGTCTATTTCACTCTGATTCGAACTCTGCTGGAGTTCAGTGAAAGGCTCCAGGCTGCGGGCATCGATCACGTCTGCTACCACGGCGATCTGGATCGGCATGTTCGTCGCAATATTCAGGACGATTTTATGAAGGGACGATCTCGCCTTGTCCTTGCGACCAATGCTTTTGGGATGGGGGTCGACAAGGAAGATATCCGCTTTGTGGTTCATGCGGACATCCCTGGTTCGATGGAGTCATACTACCAGGAAATCGGCCGGGCGGGGCGAGATGGCAAGCCGTCCGAGTGTACTCTGCTGTACGACCAGCGCGATCTGAATACTCAGATCGAGTTTATTCGGTGGACGAATCCGGATGCCGAATTCTGCGAACGTGTCTATCACCATCTTACGCACAGCACAGAACAGATTCGTGCGTTTGGGATCGAATGGCTGCGAGAGCGTTTGTGTGATCGCCAGCGTCATGATCGACGAGTGGAGACCGTCCTGTCTTTATTGCAACGACATGGCGTGATTCAGGACGAAGTTGATCTTTCCAGCCTGATTGTGGAGGGAGACCTGCCCGAATCACTGGCCGACGAGGAAGGTCGTGCAGCCAAACTTCTGCGAGATCAGAAAAAGCTGTACGCGCTCGTGCAGTATGTGCAGAGCGCGGACCGCCGTCAGTTCATTCGTGAATACTTTGGAGTTGCCTGATTCTGAGGTGACTCGAAATCAGCGTTCTACGACCGTGGCTGATTCTTCACCAATCAGCGGTTCAGAGATCGACTCGCTGGCCACTCGCAGACGCAGACGATGGTTGCCTTCTCGCAGGCACGTTGCTCGAATCGAGTAGACAATCTCCTGATCCGGAGCGATCGTTGGCAGAGAGCGGAAAACCATAACTCCGTTTTCAGCAATGTGCTCGGATGGACCTTCTGCATCAACGAGCTGGATTCCTGACGGCAATTCGCAGGACATACCCACATTCGATGCTGCACGGCTTCCGGTGTTGCGGATATGCACTTCCCAGGTGACATCGTCACCCTTGGCGAGATCCTTGCTGCTGGACACAATCTTCAGGTCCAGCGCGGCCATGCCTTCGACAACGGTGTTGTAGTCACACATCGTGACCTGACCGTGCTCTGAAATGACTCCGGCCTGATGTAGCAGTTCACCCGGCTCGGTGGCCCGCAGAGTCAGACTGAAATCACTCGATCCATCCGGCTGCAGTGTTCCCACGAACCACTCGATCGAATGATCCGTCTTGCTGTATTTACCGCCTCGATTGGCAGAGACGAAATCGAATCCCTGAGGAATGCGATACTTGGCTCGTACGTTCTCAGATGGGACTCCACCAGCATTGGAAACTGTCATAGTGTAGTCGCTTGTTCGTCCGGCCAGTTGTTCTTCTGGTCCGTTGATTGCGATCTTGAGCTTAGGTTCAGCGACGGTGACTGTCGCCGTGGTTTCGTCCGTCAGATCGCCTGATGCGATGGCTCTCACGGCGACATCCTGAACTCCGCCTTTGACTGCGGTCAGGCTAAGCTTCGCCTGACGAGACTCTCCCGCGTTCAGTGTACCGATATCAATCGACAAAATGCTGCCGCTGCGATGTTCCAGCCCCTCGGGAATTGCGGCCTGAATAACGACGTTGTTGGCGAGCCCTGTTCCGGGGTTTGTCACTTTCACAACGTAACCGGCCTGCTGTCCCACCTCCACAGTCTCAGGTCCGCTCACTTCTACGCTGATCAGCGGTTCCTGTACTGAAAACTCTGAAGAGGAAAAGCCGGTCATTCGCACGAAGGCATCGAGGCGAACGTCGCCACGTTGACGTGGAATGACCTTCAAAGCGACAGTGCGCGTTTCCCCGGGCTTAAGTTCGCCGAAAGTCCATGTGGGAGCTTCCGAGCCTTCCATGGCCGGTGGCTTTGCTTCAACAAGTTCAAGCCCTGCCGGAATGCTGGCTTCTGTCATCACGCTTCGGACAGCCGATTTACTCGTGTTCTGCACGACAAGATCGATGTCGCATTCCTGGCCCACATTGAACTCGCCACGGCGAACCCATTGTACGGTCACCCCCGGCGACTGTGGACCTGAATCCGCAGCCGTAGTGGCTGACCCCGTTGCTGAAAACGCTTCGGCAGATCGAGTTGCGGAAACGGCTCTCACCGGGACAGACTTAGCCGGAACAGGCTTTGTTGCGACAGGCTTTTCTGCGGGAGCGTTTAGAACGGGAGCTTTTGATGAATTGAGTTGTGCGGCGGGCTTGGCGATCGCCGCAGCTTTTCGAGAAGCAGGAGCGGATTTCAGCAGAGCTTCAGCCTTCTCCCCCTCGTCTCCCGATGCGACCTGCTCACTGAACTCCGGAGGCATCTCGACAGATTTTTTCGAGTTGGAAGATTTTTCAAGATAGCTCGCAAATGGATTCTCTTCTTCTGCTGGCTCTGGCGATTCGGAGTCCGCCTCGAGATCAGAATCAGACTGACTCACCTGAACAATCTTCCTGCCGGAGTTTCGAGCAGTTTCCCCGAAAGCTGCTGGCTGAACCTTTCCCGAAGATATCTGCCTCGACGACTGGTCCGAGGAGGTTTTGGCTGTCCCATTGCTCTTCAGCTTCCCTGTTGCCGTGGAAACATCCCACTCGGCGACGGGAAGATGGGCTTCTGCTGCAGGTTTCTCTTTGCGGGCCGAAGTAGAGGATGATTTTGTCCCGGGCTTGGCTGCATTCGCCGTGGCGACGGGTTTCTGCAAGGCCCCGGACTTGTTTGCTGACCCCGTCTCGATGCGTTCACGCATTCGCTGACGAGAAGCCTCAAATGCTTTGTTATCTGGTGTGTCCGCCGGTGCGTTCTCGGAAGAGACCTCTGCCGCAGAGTTTGGAGAGAAATATTTCACACCAGCAACCGGCGCTTTCGATGCCGCCTTCTTTGCGGTTGGGCGCGGATTCTGTCGGTCCCATTCCGAAAATGGGTCATTCTGCTGACCGTAGAGTACAGCGGTTCCAAAAATCAGAAGTCCAAAAGCACTCAGGACGGACGGTCGAATCGGCATTTGCATTCTCCAGCGACAAAGCTCGCTCATACTCCAAACTTGCGATCCGATGGTCGCACGACACATCACTCGCTCTTCGGTTAATCGAGAGATCTGGCCTTTCCGCTTGAGTAGATTTGGTGGTTTGCAAGGACTTTACGGGTTGTTCTGATCGCGAAGACGAAAATACTGCCGAAAAAACAATTGAACTGAACGGTTCAGTGTCTATGATAATAGATCTAAACTGAACCGTTCATTTCTGGTGGCCTATGCGTAAAACATTGATTTTTGTGTTCTGCTCAGCCGTCGTCATGGCAGGAGCCTTCGCGGCGAATCGTTCCCTGCCCATTGTGGAACAGAACACCCCGGCCCCCGTGGCATCCCTATCAGAATTCGGTGTGGGAGCACTGGGACGAATTGAACCGCAAAGCGAAGTGATCCACGTCAACGCACCGTCAGTGATGGAGCCACCTGTTGTTGAGAAGATAATGGTTCGCGTTGGCGACCAGGTTTATGCCGGACAAGTGCTGGCAATTCTTGATTCCAATCGTCGAGAGCAGGCCGACGTCGATTTGGCCAAAGCGTCCGTGTTGCTTGCGGAGAAATCTCTGGCTCAGATCAAGGCCGGCGCAAAGGCCGGTGATCTTCGCGCTCAGGAGGAGCTGATTGCACGGACTCTCGAACGTTTGAAGCTTGCCGAGAAGCAGCTGGAGCGTGCTAAGGAACTGCGAAAGAACAGGGCCGTTTCTGAGGATGATCTGGACACGCGAATTGCAGATGTTGATGTGCTTCGACGCGAACTGGCTCAGCATGAATCTGCGCTGGTGGCGTTGGCAGAAGTCCGAGTCGTCGATCTTGAAAAAGCAGAGGCCGAAGTCGCGCGGGCTCGGGCGACAGTACAGCGTGCTGAGGCGGATCTTGAGATCTCAATCATTCGAAGTCCGATCGACGGAGAGATCCTGAAGATTCATACGCGTGTCGGAGAACGCATCGGATCAGAAGGAGTGTTGGATCTGGGTGATACACGACAGATGGACGTAGTCGCTGAGGTTCACGAGTCAGACATTCTGAAAGTTGCACCAGGTCAGCCCGCGACGATTTCGATGAGGAATCTCAACACGTCATTACAGGGTCGTGTGATTGAAGTCGGGCGTCTGATTGGCCGCAAAGATGTGCTTTCGAGTGATCCGGTTGATGATACAGATGCTCGTATTGTGGAGGTTCGAGTTCGGCTGAACGACAAAGACGGTCAGCGAGTTTCCGGACTGTCGTGGGCTAAAGTTGAGGTCGTGATTGAAACTTCGAACACGCATTCCTCCTCGACGGACATGAGTGATGCGAGGACTCCGGCTGGAGCGGAGGGGCTGCCACAATGAGTCAGCGAATCCCTTTGTCGTGGCTGCAGCTGAAACACGAGAAGATGAAGCTGTTTGCAGCCGTTGCCGGAGTTATGGTTTCGGTTGTATTAATGTGGATGCAACTGGGATTGATGAAAGCCCTGTTTGCCAGTGCCGTGGTTTTTCATGGTTCCATGAACGGCGAGCTGGTGATCGTCCATAGCCAATACGAACATTTGCTGCACAGCAAGGTCTTTTCCAGTCGGTTGCTGTATCGGCTCCGTGGGAGTCCTGATGTCAAGGACGTCTATTCGGTTTATCTTGCTCCCGGGGAATGGAAGAATCCGTGGAACGGCGAGATGCGTTCGATTCAATGTTACGGAATTGAAACCGACAGCGTGTCACTCAAACTGCCCGGCATCGAACAGCATTTGAAACAACTTCGAAATACAGATGTGTTCCTTTATGATCGCATGGCGCGACCCCGCTTTGGTGACGTCGTGGGGGCCGTCGAAAGGCGCGAACCCGTGGAATTGGAGCTGAATCGACGTCGCATGTCACTGACCGGAGTTGTTGATCTGGGAGCTTCATTCGGCGTTGACGGCAATGTTCTCGTCAGTCATGCCAACTTCCTGCGACTCTTCCCGGAACGGAAATCCGGGGAGATCGATGTTGGTGTCGTAAAGCTGAGGCCCGGAATTTCAGTTGTCTCTGCGCAGAAGCAGTTTCAAAGGGTGTTGGGGAAAGAAGTTCAGGTTTTGACTGTGGAACAGTTCAAAGAGCTGGAACTGATTTACTGGCGATCCGCAACACCGATCGGAATCATCTTTACTGCGGGCACTGTCGTTGGATTTTTTATTGGCTTCATCGTCGTGTATCAGATCCTTTATACGGATGTCACGAATCACCTGCCGCAGTATGCCACCATGAAGGCGATGGGATTCTCTGACGGCTATCTTTACCAATTGGTTCTTGGACAGTCCGTGCAACTGGCCACCATGGGATTTATTCCGGGATCACTGATTGCAGCCGCCATGTATGCCGGATTGCGCAAAGTCACTCAGTTGCCGTTATACATGGAGCCGATGCGAGGCGTCTTTCTGATCTTCGCAACGATCCTGATGTGTACTTTTTCCGGAATGCTGGCTGTTCGCAAACTGCGATCTGCGGACCCCGCAGACGTATTCTGATCCGGAAAGTCGAGTGGTGTATGAAGACTGATGATGCAAATGCCGTTATCAATGGTGCAGGAATCAATTTTTCCTTTGGTCAGGGCGAGTTACGCAAGCAGATTCTGTTTGATGTGGAACTTGCCATTCAGCCGGGTGAAATCGTGCTCTTGACCGGACCATCCGGATCCGGCAAAACGACGCTGTTGACGCTGATCGCGGGGTTGCGGAAACTGCAGGAGGGGCGACTGGATGTGCTGGGCCATTCGTTGCACAACGCGTCTCAAACTGATCTGCTGCAACTGCGACGTAAGATTGGCTTCATTTTTCAGGCACACAATCTTCTACCGTACCTGACTGCCCTGCAGAATGTGCAGGTGATGTTTGACCTGCAGCCTGGCGTCACCATCGAAGAGGGGCGTGAACGGGCCACTCGTATTCTGCAGCAGGTGGGCCTGGGAGAACGGATGAATTATCATGTGTCGCGGCTGTCCGGCGGTCAAAAGCAACGTGTTGCGATCGCAAGAGCTTTGGTCGGGCGGCCGGAACTGGTTCTTGCCGACGAACCCACCGCAGCGCTGGATGGGACTTCGGGACGCGAAATCGTCAATTTGCTGCAAGGCCTTGCGCGAGAACAGAAGCGTCCCATTCTGATGGTAACGCATGACGTACGAGTTCTGGATATTGCGGATCGGATTATCGAGATGCAGGATGGCCACCTGACGGCCAGTTCTCGAGGTTCTTCATCTGCGGAAAACCACCCTGCGAAAGGAGTTCAAAATGAACCTGACATCGCCGCCGTTACCTTCTGAAGAACCTTTGAGTCGATCAGAACAGAAACGGCGACAAATCCTGGACGCAGGGCGTGAGCTGTTTATGGCTCAGGGCTTTGCAGACACCAGCATGGATCAGGTCACTGCCAGATCCGGAGTCTCCAAGGCAACGGTTTACAATCACTTCCCCTCCAAAGAGAAGCTCTTTGAAGAGGCGGTGAAAACACGGGCCGAAGAAGTTTTTGCAGCATTGCCGGAGCTGGATGCAGATCACATTCATCCCGAGGAAATGTTGACACAGTATTTCCACGCGCTGTTGCAGATCCTGTTGTCAGAAGACGGCGCGTGTATGTGCTTTCTGCTGATGTCGGAGGGACGAAGATTCCCGGACAACGCGAGGTTAATCTACGAAACAGGCTTTGGTCGGGGGCTTCGAGAGATGGCGGGCTATCTCTCGCAACTGGATCAGAGAGGCATCCTTCGCATTCCGGATCCGCACTGGGCAGCCGCACGGCTTCTTGGCCTTGTCATGCCGCCGTTGCCCATGATGTGCGCTGGATTCCAGCCGCTTGAGATTCCGCCCGCTGAAGAAGTTCGAAAGTCCGTTCGTTTATTCCTGAGAGGAATGGACGCAGCAGCCTAAGCTCCTCTGAGGCGGCGTGTGGACGCGATCCCGGGGATCTTGCAGCCGTGATCAGAGTCGAACACCGGCAAGGTGATAGCCCGTTTTTTTGACCAGTTCACAACCGGTAAGAAATCCCTCATCCTGACCGATCACCCAGCGAACGACACCGTCGATCCGATGTTCTTCTTCTTCCGTCCACCACACAAACTGCGCATCACACTCAACGGGAGCAGCAGCGGCAACCTGCATGCACATTCCGTCTCGTGAGTAATTGATCACGACTGCTGGCTGAGACTTTGGGCCTCCGTCAATCCAGAGCATCTTGCCATAGATTCGGCAGGCATACCGGATACTTTGGCGTTCGCAACCGGGCAGCTTCAACGCAATTTCGTTCGGAATTGGTTCCTGTAGCGCGATGCCGGCTTCTGTGCCTGTTCCTGTTCCTTCGGGATTCGCCCAATGAACAATTCCCGGGATTGCGATTTCCGGCCCGCGCGAAGAAGAGCTGACGATAAAGGTCAGATGCTGTCCCACGGCCAGAGGTGACTGAGACAGGACATGGACATCAATTCCAACGGCACCAAGAATGGTCACCGTCTGCTGCCTGAGTCCGATGCTGACAATGCCGACCGGTTTCGGGGCAACATGGCGGAGAACACTGGAACCACCCAGTCGAAAGCGGCGATCAGTTCGCGTGCGCGGAGCGTCGATCATACCTCAGGCCCTTCAGGAGGCTGTTGTCAAAATGCAACATCCTGAGTCTCGAACCGACGCGGAGACTTCTTGCTTTCAATTGTGGCTGGTCGGCCTGAATTCATGAGAATCGCCGCACGGCAGTTCCGACCGTGCAGCGCTACTGATTTTCCAGCAGTTCTAGTAATTCCAGTTGACACCGACGCTGAGAGTATTCTGGAACAGGTTGCCACGCTCTGTCTGAATCTCCGGAAAGACGTTCAGGAGCGGACTGGATTGATAGAGAATAGACTCGTTCGGATCAGCAATCTGTCCGACCCACAACCAGTTCCAGCCCAGATTCAGATTCGCCTCTTCCAGCAACTGAATATCTTTCAGCACCGGCACGGCCCCGAAGATTGGCAACTGAACATTCAATCCCTGCTCAAACAATGGGGACAAGTGCACCGTTGTGTCCTGATCGGCAAAAGCATTCTGCGATGGGCCCTGCGTTGTGTTCGTGTCAAACATCTGGGTTTCAAGATCGTTTCCGGTAACGGGGTCTGGTGTGACCTGAACCCCCATAAAGTTGCCGATATTGTCGCCGCTCAGATGTATCTTTTCTTCGTTGAACATAGCGGCAAGTCGGGTCGAACCCGTGAACCTGACGCCTTTGTTATCACCCAGTTCGTACTGGAAACCAAATTCAGGGCCGGCCAGATTGCTGGTCACATGACTATTAATGAAGGACTTCACGATCAGGTGGGTTGAATTCGTTCCTGTCAGAGCGTTGAAGTCCGTGGTTCCTCCTTCACCTGGCGTATCCGGGATGATGGTCGAGTTGGTTCCCCCGCCCGTGCCTGAGATTATACCATCACCGACCGGGAAGATCTTGGCATTGTCAGGCGACGTGCCATTTCCAGTCCCGTAGGCGAGCAGCGTTGATTCGCCATGGAAGGCGAATGTTTCGTCAACACGATAGTAGCGACCGCCGAAGATTGGTCTCACAACAAGATTGCCGCGATCAATCGTTGGTGCGAAGGCCCAGTCGATTGATCCACCGTAAGTGTTCAGCTGATGTTGCAGGATGAATTGCAGATCGTAAGGAACGGTTGAGCCGTTCAGACCATTGGTCGGTGGGGATGGGTCACCCGAAAGAATCGGGATGCCATAAAGATTCAGCACAGTGCGATCAAGAACGTCGAACGTGGTTCCGTAGATTCCGTAGTCGTCCACGTCAGTGGAATCGAACACGACGCCTGGGGGAAGAATTTGGTTCTGAGTGATGTCATAATCATTAGTTCCTCCAGCGTTGAAGGCCACGCCACTGGTGTGACCACCGGAGGCCTGCATGTTCAAAGCCGTCAACGTGTCCATACGGTGAGAAAGGGCGATCGCTCGGGCATCGAACGTTGCCGTCGCTGCGCCACTGAACTGAGCATTGATCAACATGCCTGAACCGTCTGCGTTTGTGAATCCGCTGGTCAGGCGCATCCCATCATTGTCAAGCTGTGGGATTGTTGATCCCGAGGCCGCATTGAAATAGTTGTAGTAATCCATGCCAGTGACAACCGAAGGGCCGCCACTGCTGTTTTGCTGCAGATAGGTTTGCACTCCCTCAGCACCGACGAGGCCGCCCAGTTTCCGGGTGCGGGTGTGGGTGTAGTCGACTCCAAAGGTCCACTTGCGAGGACTATTGAATGGTCCGAAGCCATTGTTGGAGTTGTTGAACCACAGTCCATCAGAGTTGTACGTCTGATCGAAGAGATTCTGATACGGCGACTGCGACGGATACGGATTGTATCCATCCGGGTAAGCCCCCTGCGGCATTGGCTGCTGTGGACCTGGAGGGCCATACTGTGCCTGGACGCTGCGCCCGGCTGCCAGCATGAGTATGAAGGGCACGAACGCCTTGAGTGAGTGCCGAATCCGCATTGATCCATCCTTGGAGAAGCTGCAGTAAATCACTGCCTTCGCTGATGTTCTCCCGATTCCTGATGTTCAGCTTCTGCGCGGTGGCACCGACAGAATCTGCGCATCAGGACGGTCATAGCGGAAGTATCGGTCAGGCAATTTGTGAAACTGTAGGGTTTGTTCCGGATGTGCCGGGTTTTCGCTTTATGCCTGCCATAACGCTGCCCGTGAGTGTCTCAGATCGCCATTCTTCCGGACTTCCAGACCCGCAGAATCTGCCGCAAGCGGGCGGTTCACAACCCGTAAACCTCATAAGGTGCTTCACACGGATTGCCTCGTGCAATATGCATCTCTCCGGCTTCAACGGACATAATCACCGAAAATACAGTCTTCCAATAGCCGTGGCCCGGATCGTCATTTGCGTGACGACACACGGATCGCGGGAACTCCGTATGGTCCTTTAACGCGGACTTCAGACTTTCCATGTTCGCGCAGGAAACGCCGGTCTTCAATAACTGGCTCATCCGCTCCAGTCGAGGCCGGGACTGAATCAACTCCGGAAACTGACTATTCATGGAAGCGAGATCCGGATGCAGACAATGATTCGTGTGGAGCAATACGTCCTCTGCCTCCGGTCTGAGCACTTTCACGTCATCAATCGTGACTTCCAGGTTCGCGGGGCCATCGGGAGTGCTGAGCATTATGTTGGCAGGGATGGCTCTTGTTGCGTCCGAGATAACGCTGACGGCATGCTTCAGTGATTGCCCTTCAAAAACTCGCCGCAGCGTAAAGTAGTGCGGAACGCCCACAGCGCGCGCCGGGGCTGGCAGAGAATTCAGGCAGGCGGCCATCCCGGCTTCACTCATTCCGATGTACGCGATCAGTCCGGCCTGTGTTACAGTCATAAAGGCCGGTTTGTTGCTGGGTCTTCTGGTCAGCACGACTGTAAACGGATCGAGCGCGGGATCGTTGTCCCAGTTTTGGCCGATCAGCGAAATCTGCTGCTGTTCTTTTCGAAGAGAGAATGATGTGCAGCCGCTGTCCATGTCCGCTGTGAGCTGATTTCTGATCTGGAGAAACATCAGATCATCAACGGATAAGCCCGAACTTTGAGCAGTTCCTGAAAGTTCATCGAGCAGGTCAGGAGCCCAGTTCCGTACAAATTGAGTACTTTGGTGAATGACAGATAAGACGGTTTCGCGGCGCAGCTTCAGAGTCTGAGCGATGCGATCCCATGAGGTTTCCACAAAACCTTTCAGCTCTTCCTTCAGGGATTCCCCGATCTGCCGACCAATCTCGAAGTGACTGCCGGAAACTTCAATGTGTCGATAGCGATTGGCAATCATCGGGATTGTTCCTCGTCGTTCCGGGATCCTCGAACGGCGTTGATTGAGTCACCTGCAAAGCGTCTTCGTTTGTCGCCACGCCGCGGGCGACGGCTTTGGATCAGGCCGCCTGCAAGGATTCTGAGTGATTTCGGCCATCACGGAAGTCTGCCAGATGAATGCGATACAAGATCTGCCGGAATTCCGGACGACTGGCTGATCGCTTGATGTGGGCTCATGGCTTAATACGGCGGCAGAAGTCGTCGGAAACCGTGCCACAGGACGGTGGGGACAAACACCATGTTTCGCAGCAGTAATTTGAAATATCCTGCCCGCATAACATGTTGCCGGGATTGTTCTTGCGGAATGGTCAGAGCATATCCCAGTTGTTCAATCCATTCTAAAGATCGGGGCCAGTCGACGAACTTTTGACGAAAGGGCATTGGAATCCCGTCAATGCCAACGCGACATCCCACGATGCCTCCTGTGATGGCTGCGGTTGTGTCGGCATCGCCGCCGCATTCAATGACCGCCCGAACAGCCTGCTCCCAGTCTTCTGGATGACTGAGCCACGCATGGATTGCAACCGGAACAGTTTGATTGACGAATCCACTCACGAATCCTGCGACTCCCCGCGAAGCTGCAAACGCTGCGGTACTCTCGCGTCGAGTGACCGAATCCGCTGCGGCGTTAAGCAGCTTCAATAATTCCCCGGCACTGCCAGTGAAATCAAAATCAAGGTCTCTGAGATACTGGAGCAGTGCCTCGGCTGTTGGAAGTTCTGTGCGAGTCGAAATTCGGGCGGCTGCTGCGACCACCAGAGCACCAGCTTCCGCGCGAGGATCTGTGTGGGTGATTCGAGTTGAGCGATGCACAAGTTGCACGAGCTTCCTGGTATCGTCTACCGCAGCACCCAGAATCGCAGCACGCATTGCAGGGCCGTTTCCCGCGGAGAACACGCCGCTGCGCGAAGAGGGTATTCCGCAAAGCAATCGCATGCAGGCGCGAAGAGTTGCGAGACCCGTACCGGCCGGAATTCCCAACAGCCACCAACGCAGGCGTTTGGCAAATGACGCTTCAAACCGCTCTGGATCAAAGCCTGACTCCACCAGTGACTCCGCAACCATGCAGGAATGTTCTGTGTCATCAGACATCATGCCTCGACCAGGCAGGAAGCGAAATCGGTCTGGGGCTCCCAGCATGCGCCCAGCTCGTTCGGCGGTCAGCCCTTCATAGGGCAAACCGAGCGCATCTCCGAGTGCGGTTCCGATCAGGCACCCCGTCGTATGCTTTTCGTTGATCGAACTATTTGTTTCCATAAGCTGTATTCGATGCCTGCTGTTTTGCGACTGACGGACCGGTCGTTCGTGTGGTTTCAGGTTTTCAGGCCTGATTCTGGAGCAAACGTGGCGTTCTGTGTAGACTGTGGGCACCAGTTACTTCGGGTGACAAGCGTGGGACTACAATTCTCAAGCCATTCAGCGAGTAAAAGCGATGGAAAATAGTGATGCAGACCTGACGGCAGCCGAAGATCTGGCCCAACAGTTTGCTTTGACAGAAGACGGCTTGCTGAAAGTCTACAGTGCCGGAGAAGTCACGGTCCTTGGTTTTGGTGGCAGTGACGTTCCCTCTGAATTTAATGCGGCTCATTATCGAGCGGCGATTTCAGACCTCGTGAAGGCCCATCACTCAACGATTGTCGCCTTTGATCTGACGGGGGTTCGATTGGTTCCCAGCGGCATGCTGGGACTGCTGGTCTCCTTGACCCGCATCCCGGGTCTGCCCCTGAAGATCCAGGTCTTTAACCCCAGTCGTGATGTGCGCGAAGTTCTTTCCATCACGAAGCTGAATCGCATGATTGAAGTTCATGAGATTGATGTGACGGAGAAGTAAGGAGACATCTGTGAGCGGGAATTCAGAGCATGTGGAGACAGTGGACGGCGTCAGAGTTCACATGTTCGATCTTAGGCCCGGTGGCAGTGAAACACTGCTGATGCTTCACGGTGTCGGCCGTGCTGGCCGGACCTTTTCATCCTATGCGACGCTGTTTCCGAATCGCTTTAGTATCCGCGCCATCGATTTTCGTGGACACGGACAATCGGGGCGAGCAGGCAATCGCTATCGAGTGGTCGACTACGTTGAAGATGCGATTGCCGCGGCTGAAGCCATCGGCAAACCATTTGTGGTCTATGGGCACTCTCTGGGAGCGTTAGTCAGCATCGCTCTGGCTGCGAGTCGACCGAAGTTAGTTTCAGCCGTCATTCTGGAAGATCCTCCTTCTCCGGGATACTGGCACCAGTTGCAGACGACGAATTATTTTCCCACATTTCAGGCGATGCATCGTTGGGCCGGCCGCAAAGATTTGTCTGTGGCTGATATTTCGGCTGAGTTCGGTAATGAACCGCTGAAGACATTTTCTGACGGTCGAATTTTGAAAATCTCCGACGTCCGTGATGGTGTCTCCCTGAGGTTTACGGCTCGCTGTCTGCACGATCTGGATCCTGCGGTGATGGAAGCCATCCTCGAAGGGCAATGGCCGAAGAACTACGATATTGAAGCTTGCTTGCGGGATATTCAGTGTCCCCTGCTGATTCTTCGTGGCGATGTTGCGAAAGGCGGAATGTTGTCGGATACTGATGCGGCGGGTCTCCTGAAGCAGGTCAAGGAAGGCATCTGCATCGATTTCCCCACAGCCGGACATTTATTGCACTGGCAGGTGCAGGCAGAGGCATCAATGCAGGTCAGCGCATTTCTTGAGTCATTGTCCTGAGTCGCATCGACGATTCCCTTTGGAAACCTTGCCGGAATGTCTCGTCGTCTGCTGATAGGAACTGATGAAGCTGGCTACGGTCCCAATCTTGGACCACTCACCGTAACAGCGACCGCATGGGAGATCCCCGAAAGTGTCGAACCAGCCTCACTGTGGGAAGAGTTCGGCAAAGTTGTAACGAACGCCCCTACTCGAGGTGATCAGAGACTGTTCGTTGCCGATTCGAAACAGGTCTATTCTTCCGGTGACGGGCTTGAAGATCTGGAGGTTGCGGTCCTCGCATTTCTTCGCACTCTGGATTGTCCTGTGTCGACAATTGACGAGTTATGTCAGGGGATCTCCGGAGCCGATTTCACGACTCTCTATCAGGGAGAAGCGTGGAATTCGATACCGGGAAAGTCTCTGCCGTGTGATGCCAGTGAAGATCATATTCTTGAATGGGAGCAGACACTGGCTGACGTGATGCTTCAGAAGCAGATTCGTCTGCTGGGAATTCGCAGTCGAATCATGTTTCCCAAAGAGTTCAATCAGCGGGTTGCCGAATCGGATTCCAAAGGCGTGGTTCTTTCAAATGCGACCATGGAACTTGTGCGTGAGCTTGTCGATCAGTTTACTGACGATGACGCTTCAGTTTTCGTGGTTTGTGATAAGCATGGTGGTCGGAACCGATACGATGAATTAATTGCCTCTCACTTCGATGATCAGTTTGTTTTCCGGATGGAAGAGGGGCGTGAACGATCGCGTTATCGGATGGGGCGGATTGAGTTTTGCTTCAGGACTCGGGCCGAAGAATTGCTGCCGGTGGCTCTGTCGTCGATGGTCTCGAAGTACCTTCGAGAAGTGCTGATGCATCAATTCAATGAATTCTGGGCGACGCATGTCCCGGGCCTGAAACCGACTCAGGGGTACCCCGTCGATGCGAAGCGATTTCGTGATGACATCGCAGAGGCGATTCGAGTGCTCGAGGTGGATGATTCCCATCTATGGCGAAACCGCTGAGATTCTCGGACTGGAATGGTTGCCGTCTACGATACAACCGGTATCACCGGCCGATTTTTCGAGGGACTCACTGTATCGCAGCGTTTGAAGGGAAAAATTCGGGATTCATGTCTTCTTGCTCCGGAGGATGCTGGGATTCAACATCCCCGTCCCCAGGGAGGTACCGATGAGAGATCCCGTGTCCGAAGGACTTTTTTCGCTCGCTGTTGGCCTGCGTCCCTACGTAGAGTCACGGGTGACTTGCGTCTATCGTGACGCAGATTTGGCTTCTGAGATTCTGAACTGGGATGCTCAGGCCCTGATGGTTTTCATGTGGGATCGATGGAATGATTTGTTCCGCAACGAGCTGTCATTTATTGAACGCAGCCTGATCAGCGAGCTGCGAGATTTTCGCAATCGCTGGGCGCACCAGGACTATTTGGAAGAATCAGATGTCTATCGAGTCCTTGACGATATCGAGCGACTCCTGAAAGCCGTTAACAGTGCGGAAAGTCTGGTTGTACGCTCCATGAGAATCGAGAGCCTGAATCGTTTGTGGATAAAAGAACTGGGCGATGACGCTCGGCATCGAAGATTCCGCCTGCTCTGGCCCTACCTGCTTTGCGGGGCCAGTTCTTTTGCGATCACGTGGGCTCTTGCCTACCTCATGAGTGCTCCGTGGTCATGGATTCTGAGTACGCTTGTTACTTTGGGTCTGATTCGTATTGCCTTCCTCCAGGCGATGCGAGAATCCCGGCGTGGTCCCGGTCCGCATGAATGTTCCCGTTGTGGTCGAATTGTTTACACGGTCGAATGCCCTTATTGCCGCCCACAGCATCTGGAGCGCACTGTCAGCGATTCAGACGGATCGGGATTCCGACTCAGCGGAACTTCAAGCGGCTTTCGTATCGCCAAAGAGTCACAGTCCGCTCGCAAAAGCGGAACGGCGAACAGTGCAAATCTGGTCCCTGTGATCATTGAGAACGGAACTGCTGACGTCAATCAGAACTGACTGCTCAGACGAATCGCGTTGTTCGGAGTAACGAAGACTCCAGAGGACATCAATGCTGACCATGGCTGTCAGAAAACGTCAGTCTGAGTGATGGTGGGCGACTTTTCGGATTTCAACCGCTGAGATTTTTCTTCAGGCGGTCTCCGCGCGCCGAACCCTGGACAGATTGTTGTCGGTTTCTCCGGAATGTTCATCGGGAAAGGTGGCCAGATCCGCAGCAGCTTCAAGGGCAATCCACTTGCGAAGGCAACTGCGGCATTGGCAGAGATGATCCAGCAGAGCCGAAGGCAATTCTTCATTCGACTCCACTGGCCAGTGCAGAAACAAGGCGTTGAGCACCTGATGACAATCATCAGGTGCTTTGGATGAGATGAGAATGTCTGGGATTTTGTTCATAGTTATTCACCCAGAATCTGTCGCAGTCGTTCCAGGGCTCTCTGTTTCCGTCGCGTCACAGCCTGAGGCGAAAGCTTCAGTTGTGTCGCGATTTCTGATCCGTCGTAACCTGACCTGAGCATTTCAATCACCAACCGTTCATCGGAAGGAAGTGATTCAATTTGCTGTTTCAGATCCAGAACCAACCCGTGATCCGGAACACACTCCGCCGGTTCGTATTCCATCTGCACTTCTGCAGCAGAACCTCTCTGGCTTCGTTTTCGCAGTTTCCCAAAAGCTCGCTCGGCCGCTCGGCCAACCGCCTGTCGAAGAACCTGTTCCTGTGTTAACGGAGTCACTTCCGGACAATCACACTCCGGCTGCGAACCATTTAAATCTATCCACGCGTCCTGAAACAGATCCTCAACATCATGAGTGTTGGTGAGATGTCTGTTTCGCTGATAATGATAACGAATAAGACTCCGCATTCGTGCGTCGTCAAAATGGTGAGACATGCATCGGCTCCATGGTGAAAAATGGGAGCCGGGACTTGCCCTGGTCGGATGTGACAGAATAGCCTGAGAAATCAGATGGCCAGTTCAGTCGACACTTTTTCAGGGCTCATACTCGGCCCCGAAGAGAACGTAAAATCGGGTGACTGTGTCTCCACAGTCGCCAGCGATGGTCCTCTCGGGGCAATGCTGTATCTCAATCTCTCCAGCAGATCTGCCGGAGCATCCACTTCCAACAACGGAACATCAGCGTCTCGGCCATAGACTGGCGGACCACGTGGATTTGCAACGTATCTCAGTTCTCCGGGGATACTCGTCGATCGTGGAACTCTCGACGAATCATGTTCATACAATGCAATGCAAATCGCGCCGTTCAACCCGCCAGCATGGCGATGCTGTTCACGGTATTTTCTGATCTGAGCCTGGGGACTATAGGCCCCTCGCACGTCTCGCGAAGAACCAAACGAATCGGAAAATACAGGCACCTGACCGGGTGTTAGCTTACCGGGGGTAATGCTGTTGTCGGTGCCGGTACCAATCTGTCGGTTCGCTTCTGACGAATGTCTGAGTAACCACGATAGCCACTCAACTCCCTCACCCGGAGAATCAGGCGAGACGTGCGTTGTTTCCGGGCGAGCCGCCAGTTCTGCCACGACCCCAACAATAAACTCCGAAGCCACTGAGCCGCTTACCAGACTCGCCGCTGGAAGCCGTCCTGGTCGCAACCAACTGAGTCCTCGGCGAGCGAGGCGGACTAACCCACCTTGCGCGCTGGAGGCAACGGTTCCTGACGGAACCGATTCCTGTTCACACCGAAGCTCTACAGACCGAACAGAGATCTCTTCATGTTGACGGAGAATCGTCGGTGATGAATCTGCCTGCGGCCATGCCAGATTTTGCTGTAGTCCGGAGATGCCGGACTTAACAAGGATGGAGGTTTCCAGCGCCAAATCAGATACGGAAAAGAACACATCGATCAGCGATGAGTCGATTGACGTTTCGTCTGAAGAAACCTTTGCACCAGAGTCCTGTCCCAGCGAATTCGAAAGTGGTCCCTGAGCATCGGCCCCGGCCCCGGATTCTAAAACCGCCGGTGACGGCCCTGTTGAGGGAACAGGACGAAGTCCGTCATCGATCGACGTTCCCGGAAAAGTCGGGATACGATCTGGGCCGCCGAGCATACTGGAAGGAAACAGAATCTGTACCGGGCGAGTTGGTTGGACTCGCTGCAGGACTTCCATCGCATTCTGATAAAGAACCTGAGCCGTGTATTCAGCCCCAGAGGCTTCATAAATGGTGCCAGCCAGCCCGGAGACTTTGATCTGCAAGCTCGTGCTGGAGATATTCTCAACAGTGACTTCCTGAGGTCCGTCGCTGTACTCGATGACAATGCTGAGATTGAGCTGATCACTGGCTGTCGAAAAGAACGGATCCGACATGCCGCTACTGATCATCTCCGGAGTGGAGACTTCAATACCGTTGATGAGAGCATTGTCGCTCGGGACTGCGTCACCAGGTTGTCCACGATTGGTGCTCGACTTGTCAGAAATCTGCACGATCCCCTCAGGAATCGACATTCCCGGGTTCAGGTTCGACTGAGACAGGCTCTTCGAAAGCTGTTCACGAACCATCTGAACGACATGACCGTCGGGCAGAAGACTGGAAGGAACATCATTTATCGGGAGCAGGCCGTCTGCCTGATCGGCGGCAACCAGCCCCTGGTTCTCCGAGCAGTCAACGATGAAGGATTCTTCGACAGCAATGAGTGGGGCGGAGTCATCAACGGGCGATAACGCGCTCAGGACCTGACGAACTTCGAGGGACTCCGGGCGATCCAGAGCCTGCACACCGCTGTTTCGACGCGTCCGTGACCCCTGGCTAATCATCTGCTTCAGCGCGCGAAGCAGGGACACCGGACGAAGACCAGATTGGCCTCCCCGTTCCTCCTGCAACATCTGAAGTAGACGACTCAGATTCACACGCCAGCTCCCTGCGACCCACAGACGCAGTCCAGAACAGGCTCAGAAGCGATCAGGCCAGGTGTTCGCCTTTTGGTGCTGGATGCTTCCAAATAAACGAAGACGATGGTCTAAATGAAAACCAGCCGAAAAACAGGCTGTTTTTGAGGCTTCTGCAGCACTCCAATTCTGACGGGGACAATCCCGACACAGGATTCCGCCAGCTTCTGAGAAAATCGACGATACAACCAGATCATTTTGCCCCAAAGTCGCGCCAACACTCAAAATCCTTCTCAAATGTCACCCAACCGTACAACATTGCGGTGCTTCCGGATGGTCCTCGTTATGCTATCGCGGCGTTCGCCTCCCTGAACGAATTGCCACATTTCGGTAGAACCCGCACAGCTGGAAGCAAAACATCGTGTGGTATTCCGGTCAACCGATCCCCACCAACATCATTACCGGCTTCCTGGGGACCGGGAAGACTACGGCTATTCTGGAGCTACTGAAACGCCGCCCTGCCGGAGAGCGATGGTCTGTTTTCGTCAATGAATACGGAATGGTGTCGATTGATGATGTTCTCATGGAGAGTAAATCTCAGGACGTTCAGATTCAGGAACTGGCTGGCGGATGTTTTTGCTGCACAACATCGGCGATGATGGACACGGTCCTGATGCAGTTCATTCGCAGGACCAAACCGGACCGACTATTGATCGAACCCAGCGGAGCCGGCCATCCTGCCCGAGTGATCGATGCGTTACGCGGCGAACGATTCCGACAGGCTCTGGATCTGCGAGCAACGATCTGCCTCGTCGATCCGAAAGACTACGAGAATCCACGTGTGACCAACAGCGAAGGATTTCACGATCAGATTCAAATGTCTGATGTTGTGGCCATCAACTGGACGGACAAGCGTGAGCGATCTCAGATTGATCGGTGTCTTAAATGGATAGAACAGTTTGATCCACCGAAGTTATTGATCGCGGAAACGCAGCACGGACATTTGAATCCGGAATGGCTGGATCTCGCGGGCACGGTTGTTCGACCTCCATTGTTTCCACATGCTCATGCCGCAGATCATGATCACGACAAAGCGCACACCGCAGCTCTGGCGTCGCTCTACCCGCCGACTTCGGAAGATCTGGTTGTTCTCAAATCTCCGATTGAGCCCGGACGTCCAATGCGTCTGGAGAATGAAGGCGGAGGCCAGCGCGCATGCGGATGGATTTTTTCATCCAGTGAATGTTTTGATCGAGAGCAGCTCTTCGACTATCTCGCCGCGCTCAATCCGGTTCAGCGTGTCAAAGGGATTTTTCACTGTGATGATGACTGGTGGATGATCAATCGCAGTGGATCGACGATCACTGTCAGAGAATCGGCCTACCGTCGGGATAGTCGCGTTGAGATCATTACGAATGAGGCAACACCGATCTGGACTGATGTCGAGAAAGCTATGTTGCAGTTCCGGTCATAGGGCTGGCTCCGTCAGCATTCTTTTGAAATCTGAGATCTCAAATTGCGACCGCAGTCGGCGCTACCGGCTGTTCGGCCTTTAATTATTCGGAACACATCTGATGGCCAACTTTCCCCTTCCCGCGGATCTGTCTGCTGGCACGGCTCTGACAGAAATTCACACGTCCATTTGGGACCTTCTGGAATCGTCCTCAGCCGGGAATGCCCCCGGTTGGCGTTTACCGGTACTGGCCACGTTGACTGATGACGGTTGCGAGCAACGTACGGTGGTTCTGCGAGTCGTGGATCGTGATCATGGCGCACTGTTTTTTCACACGGATATCCGATCGAGCAAAGTTGAGCAGATTCGAAAGGATGGCCGAGTCTCACTGTTGTTCTATGACCATGATCGATCCGTGCAGTTGAAGATTCGAGGCGTGGCTTCGATTCATCAGACAGACGAGTTTGCTCATTTACTTTGGGACGCCGGCACACCTGCAAGCCTGAAGATGTACAGCGCTCCTTTGTCCCCGGGCACGCAATGTAATTCTTTCAATCACAACATGACAGAATCGTTATTGGGACGGCTTCCGGAGCGACACGAGATTGAGGCTGGTCGAGTGAACTTCTGCGCAACGCGGGTTCTCGTGCAATCCGCCGAGTGGCTTCGCTTATCCCAGTCCGGCCATCTTCGGGCAAGTTTCGAGCTTATCGAGGGACGGCTGGATTCTGCGGACTGGATTGCTCCGTAGTTCTGCAGCTGAAATGAAAACGAAGGCCTTGACGTTGATCGAGGCCGCGATTTGTGTCCGCATGTCCTGTTCAGACGATCGAATTTCGCCCCTCACAACGGTTTCGGTGGCAGATTTTGCCGCTCGATTAACGGACGCTCTGACGTCTGCGGCAGTTGTTGCCGGGAAAACGTGGGACGATCCCTCTTCGGAACGGTACCGTATTGGAAATCCCGGGAATTGGCTTATGCCACGAATCCTGCTCATGGCATACTCGTCGTCGTGGGCGACTCGCATGTTGCTCTGTGCAAAAGCTGGAATGGTCAGAACGCGATCAACCTCGAACGTGTGTTCTGGCAGAGAAGTTATGCATCTTGAAAAGGATCTCAGGATGAAAATGCTGCGAACATTGACGATTTGCCTGTTGGCATTGGCCTGCTTCACAGGAAGTCTCAGCGCTGAAATCGAAAAGCCGGTCAAAGGCAAGCGATACAAACTGGCGAAGAATCATGGTCCCTGGATGATCATGGTGGCTGCGATTCGCGATGTTGACGATGAAACTCGGCGTGTCGAAGGCGGCATGTCAGCGTGGGAAGCGGCTGACGCAATCGTGTTTGAGCTGCGTAAGGAGGGTATCCCGGCTTATACCTTCTCTCAGGACGAGCAGGTTGCGGAGATCAGTTCTCCGAGCACCAGTGAGAACAATGGTCGCCGCTACGTCGCGCAGCATGGCTATATCTCTGTGATGGCCGGGAATTTTGCATCCAGCGACGATCCGAAAGCTAAGGATGCGATGACTTACATCAAGAAACAGTTTAACCCGGGCTTTCTGACGGATCCGAAGAGTGGCGGGATTCTTCCGCAGACTCCCGGGCGGCCTTCTGCCTTCAGTCGAGCATTCATGACAGTGAATCCTCTTTATGCGGGCACTGTTCGCGATGCTGAAGAAGATGACATGATTGTGGAACTGAACTCCGGGCAAAAGTACTCCCTGTTGCAGAACAAGGGTAAATACTCTCTGGTTGTAGCCACCTTCAAGGGCAGCAGCGTGATGCAGGTCGGCAACGACAAGTCATCCAAAGCCCTCGGTTTCTTTGAGAAGAACTTTGGCAAGAGTCTGGATGAGTGTGCGGAGAATGCGATGCTCCTCACAGAAAAAATGCGGAATGCCAGGAAGCATGGTTACGACACAAATTTTGACGCATGGGTCTACCACGACAAGTACCAGTCCTTAGTTCTGGTCGGCTCGTTCGACAGCAAAGATGACCCGCAGATCCGCACGCTTGCGACCAAATTTGGTGGCAAAATGATTCGCCATCCAAAAACTGGTGAAGATGTCCTGACTGGTGAGACCTTTACCGTGCCAAAAATTCCGAAGGCCAACCAGTTGCCGGATTACTCCTGGCTGTTCGATGTGAAGCCACAGCTTATGGAAGTTCCAAGACTCCGCTGAGCCGGGCCCCTCTCTCGCGAATACCCGGCCTCCGTTGGTGCCGCTCGAAGAATAAACGCTCGACGCAGAATCGAAATCATTTCTGTGTGGAGCGTTTTCTGTTGAGTGACGTCTGCCGGTCTGATTATTGATGATTGCTATGCGGCCTTGATTGTTCGGTTTGTGACAGGATGCTTTTGTGTCTCACTTTGATCGCCAGGGACTGTATGACGAATTGACTTCATTGGGGCGCGGCGAGTGGGCTCGTGAACTGCAACGGAAGACCGAGGGTGCGCTGTCGTCTGAGCGACATGGAAAACTGGCCGACTGGATCCTTGCACTGGAATCCCTGCCTTCGGTGGAGAATGCCTCCCTGAATGCTGCGAATGACGCGGTGACCATTGAGGGGACACTTCCGGAAACATCGAAGACCACATTGGAGACATCTCTGCGTGCTTTGCACCCATGGCGAAAAGGGCCGTTTGATTTTTTCGGCCTGGCAATCGATACCGAGTGGCGATCATGTCTGAAATGGGATCGTCTGGCACCGCATCTGGAACTACGAAATCGGATGGTTCTTGATGTGGGCTGCGGCAACGGATACTACGGCTGGCGAATGCTTCACAGCGGAGCCCGTCTGGTGCTGGGGCTGGATCCGTTCCTCCTGTTCCTGATGCAGTTTGAAGCCGTTCGAAAGTATGCCGGGGCGAATTGCCCTCATTATGTCCTGCCGCTCACGGACGCGGATCTCCCGGAACGTCTTAACTTATTCGATGTGACGTTATCCATGGGAGTTCTGTATCACAGAACCAGCCCGATCGATCATCTCCGTTCATTGTGGGAATCACTGGCCCCCGGCGGCCAACTGGTTTTGGAAACGATTGTGATCGAGAGTTCTCAACAGGAAGTTCTGGTGCCGGAAGATCGTTACGCCAAAATGCGAAACGTCTGGTTTATTCCCTCGGTGCCCATGCTTCAGCTTTGGCTGCGCCGATGCGGTTTCAAAGACATTCGAGTGATCGATGTGGCGAGAACAACATTCGAGGAACAGCGTCGCACAGACTGGATGACGTTTGAATCCCTGGCCGATTTTCTGGATCCCGCCGATCCCATGCACACGATCGAGGGCCATCCGGCTCCTGTGCGAGCGATGATACTCGCGAGAAAAGCGTAACTACTTGACGGCCAGAATTGACGCGAAGTTAAAGCACTGAAACCACGGTGCGACCGTGCGAAATCCTGCGTCGCGAAGTCGCTGAACATGAGTCTCCAGCGTCTCTGGTATCAGCAAGTTTTCGATCGCACTGCGCTTTTGAGAGATCTCCAGATCGCTGTATCCGTGTGCTCTCTTGAAGTCGTGATGGAGATTGGTCAGCAGGTCTTGTTGCTGTGGGTCTGTGAAACAGATTTTCTCTGAAAGCAGCAAAGCTCCGCCAGGCTCCATTCCGCCGGCGATCTTCTGGATCACCTGACTTCGTTGGTCTGGATGCAGAAACTGCAACGTGAGATTGAGCACAACGAATGAGGCATTTCGGATTTCTACAGATCGCAGATCGGCCTCGTGCAGCTCGACGGGGCAGCCGGTTTCGGTGGACTCCTGCAGCAGCACTCGCAGTCGCTCGATCATCGCCGACGAATTGTCCACAGCATGAATCACACAATCTGTCGGAGCCTGACGGCGAATCAACCGAGTCGCGGCTCCCAATGAACAGCCAAGATCCCAAACGGTCGTTCCCGGGCGCACAAAACGGCCGGCAAGCTGTTCGATCATGGACAGAATCGAGGCATACCCCGGCACCGATCGAGCGATCATGTCCGGGAAGACCTGAACGACCTGGTCGTCAAACTGAAACTCACCCACTCGATTCATCGGGAGCGAATAAATATCGTCACGCGTCACCGGTGGTACTCAATCGATAGATTTTTTCTGGAAGACCAGAATGTGTTGGCGCGGCAGAACATGAATAGTTTCCGTCCACTTCAGACCGAACTCTTCCTGCTCGGCTTCGCGGCGAACCTGCACCTGCGACATTTTGTGAACTTCCTTGATCGGAACTGTCGGGTCTTCTTTTCGATATTCCACAAAGACAACGCGACCACCCGGCTTCATGCTGCGGGAAATGTCGGCCAGCATTTCGTAGGGATACTCGAACTCGTGATAGACGTCGACCATGATGGCCAGATCAACACTGTTGTCCTTCAGTCCGGTGGTTTTCTGAGTCCCCTTGACGGGTTCAACGTTGGAGATACCGAACTTTTCGCAGTTCTGCTTGAGACGTTCCAGCATTTCTTTCTGGACATCAACAGCCATGACTTTTCCGTCGGGAAGAAGCAGTTCAGCCATCCGCAGGGAAATCACGCCGCTGCCTGCGCCGATGTCGGCAACGACATCACCCGGCTTCAAATGCAAGGATCGGACGAGAAGCGTGAGTCGTTCTTCTTCTTCCCGACTGGATCGTTCCAGCCAGTCGGCACCGGCAAATCCCATCACATGAGCAATCTCTCGCCCCATGTAGAACTTGCCGATGCCGTTCGGGTCATGATCCGGTCGACGTTCGTATCGCTTCGAAGGCTTCTCGCCGGACTTCTCAGCCTTCTCTGCGGTCTCGTCGGAAAAGGCTGGCGCGATGCAGATGACCAAAGTCAGCATCGACAAAAAACATCGAACAAACATGCTCATTTCGGAATTCCCCGACATGTAGACTAGCGAACTCAGATACCTTGATCATGGAAGAGTAAAGGCTGTACCCATCCAGTGATCTGCAGGACCAGGCGGCAACTGACAGATGTTGGGTTAATCCCAGCCCGAGGCATCAGCGAGGGATGTCCCGTACAGATCACAGGAAAGTTGATCCCTTGCTGACATTTTCGGTTTTGATAGACCATGACATCAACAAACCGCCAGCGTCGTGCCGTTACTTCGACTCGGATTTCTCGGCTGCAGGCTCGTCCTCAACAATGCTGGCCTTCTTAATGTAATCCAGCTTCGGAAACGACTTCTTCAGATACTCATTGCCACGGTTCTGAATGGAACCCTGGTCCGGATCTTCGCCATACTCGGAGTTGATCTTGTCAACAACATCCATTCCCTCAACAACTTTGCCGAACGGCGCAAAGCCCATGCTGTCGAGAAATCGGTTGTCCTTAAAATTAATGAAGACCTGCGAGGTTCTTGAGTTCGGGCCGGAAGTGGCGAACGTGATGTATCCGCGGCGATTGGATTGAGTCACTTTGTCGTCCTTGATTTTTGCTTCTCTCCAGTCCTTTTGCACAGCTGGGTCGCCATTGATGCCGAACTGAACCATGAAATCCGGGACGACTCGAAAGAAGCGGCATTCGTCATAGAAGCCTTTATTGATCAATGTATAAAACTGATCAGCGCCCCGAGGAGCCCATTCGCGAGTCACTTCGATCACGAAATCACCGCAACTGGTTTCAAATTTCACCTTATAGCTTGCCGGAGCCTCGTCAGCGGCGACGCTGGCGTTGCTTGAGCCAGCCAGCAGGGAAAGTACAGCACATGCACTCAGGAACCATTTCATCGAAAACTCTCCATTGTCATTCGGATAAATCATGCGGGACAATATGAGGACGTTGCTGCGAATCAGACTGTGACCGCAACGGCTCATTTTTGATTCTGACGACCGCTGGCTATGGCGCCGGAGTTCAGGGCCTTCAGGCCAACTCGCAATATTCCGTTGGCGGAATCGATTTTCGCAAGTCGAAACCTCGGTGCTCCGGGAACAATCACCGCTCCGTCAAATTCAAGGGGAAGTTTGACAGGCGGGATTTTTTCGGCAAGCGACTGCGTCGCATTGCGAATGATCGGGATCCAGACTGTACCGGCCTGCACTGTCGTCACATCGGCGTTATCAACGGACGGCTCTCCTTCCGCCTCGCCTGCAGTAGGGATTATCAGTTGTTCGGATGGCTCATTTGAAGATTCCGAAGCCAGATTGCCGCCAGATTCTCCGACATCCACATTTCGGATGGCGATTGTCCACTCGTCATCCGACAGTCGTTTTCCACGGAGATTGAATGTGGTCGTCATCCAGCCGCTGGCCGCGCCGCCCTTTGGGTGAATCTGAAACGTGGTGATCAGCCGGATGTCACCATCGACAAATTTCACCTGAAAGGGGTTGGTTCGAGCCAATTCCAGAGTAAACAGGGTGGCCTCCTCAGAGGCTGCAGACCGCAGTGCGGCAACGATGGACATCAGCCGATCGGAAGAAAAAGCCGGACCAGCGTCGGGGCCGTCCTGAGGCAGCTCGATTTTCTGCAGTTGCTTGTCCGTTAGTTTCAACCCCGCCGGAAAATACTGAGTCAGCAAGGACTCAATCGAATCCTCCGAGACAAAGGCAACGACGGACTCATCACTGCGAAATGCACCCGCTTCCGCCGGGATCGCAGCTACTGCACCGTCGCGGAGACGTGATTGATCAACCGTCCAGACAGAAACGACATCTTTGGTTGATCGCGAACACCAGCGAAGACGAGTACTCCCGAAGATCGTATCAATCTTCCGTTGTGCCATCGTGACATCTTTCTGACGTTGCGAAAAATCTTCGTCGATCAGTCGATTGATTTTGGGCAGGACATCACGAGACACATCTTCTGCCACAGCCTGATTAATCTGCGGAGTACGACGAAGGACTTCATTCCAGGCAACGCGATCACTCAACGGTCCCAGCAACGGCATGGTCGCGCCGGCAGTACTTAAAACTCGCTGCGGAGTTTGCGAGGCCTGAATTGTTCCGTGGGCCGGAAGCGTCAAAAACGTTTTGCCGTCGAACCAAAGAGGTTTCGTGATTTCAAAATGATGCTGGCCGACACTGTCGACAGTGGCCTGAGAATTAAATCCCGTCGTCTGACTAGTGACGTCGCCGGAATTCAACAGTTCAAAACGGAGGGTTTTCTCATCGGGCACAATGCGCAGGCGAGTTTCCGTAACGGTCGACTGACTCCCTGTCACATTCGTATTCATCAGCAGCTTCGAAACGGCTTCCTGCTCATTTCGCGTGCGATGAAATCGTTCTTCCATCAGAGCATTGCGAATAGCGAAGCCAAACAGCGGCGTGGCGGTTGGCGTTGATGGGGGCTCCTGAGCAAATGCGAGGCGTGTGATGAAGACATGACAAACCGCCAGCAGCACGACGCATATCGTGGCTTGAAGGAGATTTAGTCGTAAAGAACGTCCTTGCATTGCGATGGGGAGCCCTGAGCCGCTTGTTTAACGGATGGTTCCGACCTATTTTGACGTCGTCCGGCACAATTTCTACCACCGTTTCCGGAACTTCACCGGCTTCGGCGGGAAAATGACCATGAACGACCTCAGCAAACCCCAATTTGACTGCGGGGACTCTGGAGATTGCGCTTCCGCTCCGTTCGCTCTGCTCCCTCCTCGAGCCCCTGTCGGGCTCCGTGCTGAATGTTTCCGGGAAAACCTGCCGCTGAACTGGCTGTCCGACCTTGTTTTGAATTCGAGGACTCTTCCGTGCAAAAACTTGTTTCAACACGTGTCCTTTCAGCGGCTCTGGTCTTTACGTTCTTTGTCTCATCATCATCAGCGACGACGAGCGCAGAGGAGGTTGAGTTTGTTATTGGCGACTTTATGGAATCCGAAGGCGGCCAGTGGGACTCTGCAAAAAGCCTGCTGACATCTCCTTTTGGCGTGGCCTTTAATTCGGCCGGCGACATGTGGATTGTCGAACTCGAAGGCGGAAGAGTTCACAAACTGGACAGCACCGGCAAACTGCACCATTCAGGCGGTGACGGTTCAAAGAGCTACAAAGGTGATGGCGGACAACTTGCCGATGCAACTTTCAACGGGATGCACAACTGCGACACTTTGCCAAATGGAGATCTTTTGATCGGCGACAGTTGGAATCATTGCATTCGCAAGGTTGATGCGAAAACAGGAGTGATTACGACAATTGCAGGCAATGGCAAAAAGGGCTTCAGTGGAGATGGCGGACCGGCAACAGAAGCCACTTTCGATTTCGTGATGTGCATCACATTGAGTCCGGACAAGAATGTGATTCATGTGGCCGATCTGAATAACCGTCGCATTCGCGCTGTCGACCTGAAAAGCGGAATGGTCAGCACCATCGCAGGTAATGGTAAAAAGGATGTTCCGACGAATGGTGCTGCCGCCGTAGACAGCCCTCTGGTTGATCCTCGAGCAGTTGTTCAGGACTCAAAGGAGAACATCTGGATTCTCGAACGTGGCGGACATGCGCTGCGAGTTGTCCGGCCGGATGGTACGATTCATACAATGGCTGGAACAGGTGTTCGAGGCTTCATTGACGGTCCCGGGCTGCAGGCTCAGTTCGGCTCTCCCAAACATCTTTGCATCGACAACGCCGACAACATTTATATCGCTGACGACGAGAACGGTGCGATTCGTCGAGTCGATGCGAACAGCGGCGAAGTCACCACGATCCTCGGCAAAGGTCACGGGGATGCTCGAATTCGCCTGAGCCATCCGCATGGTGTTACCTGGTACGATGGTTTTCTGTACGTTGTCGATATGGGCAACAATCGCATTGTGCGGATGAAGCTGTAGGCGAAACTCAGGGCGTTTGGTGTCTTCATCGCTCAGCGTCAAGCTATAGGCCTCGTTTTTGTGATTCGCCTTCAGCTCGCCGTTAAATGAAAACGCTGTATGCGTGATTAAATCAACAGTCGCCTGCGTCACGGGCTATGTCTCTTCGGGGCCAATAACTTCAATAATTGAACAGTTGCTTTTGAGTCCAGACCTTCGAGGTTGCTCGATTCATCGCACGTTGCACAATGCCTTTGGAGTTAATCGTCAATTCCCGACCCTTCATCGCGCGAGCCACCAGTTTGAAGGTCAGTTGCTCGGCCGATGCTTCGACGAGATCTTTTGGTTTCAGATCGTACTGTTGCATCAATTCGACAATCGGCTGAGGGCCTTTGTTGCGTTCGCTGCCTGCGAGGTTATCGACCTCTTCTGTCTGGCCAGGAACCTCAGCTTGTTCATCATTTGTCATTGAAAGAGCCGTACACGGTGTGGAGATATTGCGTAATTGGGTCAACAGTCCGGACGTTTTCGTTGCCGAATTTGCGAAGTGCACTGAGTATCCCCAAAGCGACTCCTCAAGGCAACACTCTGTTGAACCGATTAGCAAACCTTAAAGTCAGTTCTCATCTCTCCTCTGGAAAATCCTTACCAGATAATGCCTATGTCTGAAAATACTCTTTGGTCGGTGAAAACTCGTGAGCTGCACAATCATCACTTTGATTCCACGATCTGGAATGAATTTCAGTTTCGAGATGATGCATCGTTATCGCGACGTATGCCAAATCCGGCACGACCTCCATGTTCCACCCAAAGAAGTAAAGCTTCCGTAAGTGGAGGCTCAGACTCATCGGCGTTTTCTGAAGACTCATTTGCCGGTCGATGCGTTAGTGTTTTCGCCGCGAGCCAAATATCTCTATATCGGCCGAGATGGTCGTGATGTTGTCTGGAGCCTTTACAGCCATCACGCGAATGCGAATCAGTTATGGTACGACGCCCTGAATGAGACTCCCGGCCGAGTTGGTCTGCCGATCGAGCGACCAACAGAAGATCTGTGCCAGTACTGGCACGACTGGCTTAATCGCGATGGATTTCCGTTATGGTCATTCTGGGACAACGTTCACACATGGTGGCAGATTCGAGATCTTCCCAATGTGTGTTTCGTAAACTTCTCGGAACTTAAGCGAGATCTTCGAGGAACGATTCGCCAGATTGCGGAGTTTCTGCAGATCCGAATCAATGAGTCGCGATGGACGGCCATTCTCGGGCATTGCTCATTCGAGTGGATGAAGAAGAATGCGACGAAGAATGTCCCGCTCGGCGGTTTAATCTGGGATGCGGGGGCAGGAATCTTCATCAACAAAGGCGTCAACGGTCGCTGGGCTGATGTTCTGACTCCAGACGAAGCTGCTGGGTACGAACGAATTGCAATTGAACAACTCGGAGCCGACTGCGCTCCGTAGCTTGCGACAGGCAAAGCCTTAGGCCAGTCGAATCGGCTTCAACCACTTTTGCGTAAGCCATGCAGATTACGAAATGACACCCACCTTTCGCCCGGCGCGCTGGAAGGCATTGACGGCGAATTCTAATTGCTCGCGAGTATGCGCGGCAGACATCTGAGTTCGGATGCGGGCTTCGCCTTTGGGAACAACGGGGAATGAAAATCCGACGACGTAAATGCCCTCTTGCAGCAGTTCGTCGGCAAGTCGAGCGGCCAGCGCGGCGTCGCCGATCATGACCGGAATGATCGGATGCTCGCCCGGCAGAAGCCGAAAGCCCGCGGCTGTCATCGCGCTGCGGAAGTAGCGTGAGTTCTCCTGAAGTTGAGTTCTCAGGCTTTGCGACTCATTCAGCAACTCCAATGTTCTGACGGATGCTGCTGCAATTGGCGGTGCGAGAGTATTCGAAAACAGATACGGGCGAGATCGCTGACGCAGCAGGTCGATCAGCGGTTTGCGGCCACTGGTGTAACCGCCGCTTGCTCCTCCCAGAGCTTTCCCAAGAGTTCCGGTGAGAATATCGATGCGATCAGCGACCCCAAAATGTTCGGGGGTGCCTCGTCCCGTTGGTCCCATGAAACCCACCGCGTGTGAATCATCCACCATGACGATCGCGTTGTACTTGTCAGCCAGAGCACAGATCTCCGGTAGATTGGCCAGATAGCCGTCCATGGAGAACACGCCATCGGTCGCAATCATGCGGAAGCGACAGGACGCTGCAGCCTGAAGCTGTTCCTCCAGATGGGCCATGTCATTATTGCGATATCGAAACCGCTGCGCTTTGCAGAGTCTGACGCCGTCGATAATGCTGGCATGATTCAGTGAGTCTGAAATGATTGCGTCCTGGTCGCTGAGCAAAGTCTCGAAGAGGCCGCCGTTTGCATCAAAGCAGGATCCATAGAGAATGGTTTCTTCGGTTCCAAGAAATTCGCTAAGCTTTGCTTCCAGTGTTCTGTGGATCGTCTGAGTACCGCAGATAAAACGAACGGAGGCCATGCCGTAGCCCCAGCGGTCCAGACCTTCGTGGGCGGCACGGACAATCTCCGGATGATCGGCCAGCCCCAGATAATTGTTTGCACAAAGATTCAGCATCGAACGCTGATCAAGCAGACGGATGTCGGCCTGCTGTGGTGAATCAATCGTTCGTTCCGACTTAAACAGTCCCTGACTGCGAATAGATTCCAGTTCTGCGACTGCATGTTCGAGAAGTGTGGACAAGAGACGGCTCCGATTGTCATGATCCGGGAAAGCGTTAGCAAATTCTAGCAGCGAAGGTCGACCGACCCCAGCAAAGGCTCTTGATGATGTCCAAATTTGAACACTCGCCGGGCGAAATCGCGACCGGGGCCTGCGCTTCATTGCTTGAATCGCCGGCTGCAAAACGAGCGGCCACGCTCAACGCGCAGACCAGAGTTCTGGAGACGTATGAACAGCATCGACAGAAGACCATGGAGCTTGTTTCGTTGGCGGCTGATGAATTCGGATCACTCACGGAACAAACCGTGTCCATTCTGGGAGCCGGAAACTGTATGGATCTGGATCTGCAGCAACTGGCGACTCTATTCCACAACGTTAGCCTGCTGGACATTGACTGTGATGCCGTGGAATCCGGAGTCAACGCTTCGGAAGGTCTTCGAACTTCTCGCGTGCAGATAGTTGCCCCGGTTGATCTCGCGACGCCACTGGCCACAACGACGGCAGCCTCTTTGTTGGAGGCTGGTTCGATTGCACAGCTCTGCCAGCAGCTTGCAAGTCCGCTCGCAACTCTGCCTGTTGTCCCGGCAGATGTTGTTGTTTCCACGTGTGTTCTGAGTCAGATACTGAGTGCCCTGAGTCATCTTGTTACAGAAAATCATCCGCAGTTCCTTCCGCTGATTCAGGCGTTGCGTCGAGGTCATCTGGTGCGCATGCTGCAATTGCTGAAGCCCGGCGGGCGAGGCATCCTGATCAGCGACCTCGTCTCTTCCGAAACTACTCCCGCGCTGGCTTCGATCGATGATGCCGGTCTTCCCAATCTGCTGACTCAGGCACTCGCGACGGGCAACTTTTTCTCAGGGCTGCATCCGGGCGTGATGCTGCAGGACCTTGGAGCAGCTCCTGGCGTTGCATCGTCGGTAGATTCTCCCGTCATGACCGCTCCCTGGCGCTGGCAGATGGGGCCGCGTACTTATGCTGTATACGCCATTACATTCCGCAAGAAATGAATTGCGTTTTCCATTGATAATTTTGGCGACGTGCTTCAATTGCTGCAGATTTGCGAGCCTGAGAAGCGCTGGCGGAAACGCGTTTCTCTGATTGATCCCACTGTTCACGGTTGAGTCAGACCGTCATACTTCCCCACCACTTTGAGTGGAGTTCAGTTGCTGTGCTGATAAGCGTCGATGTGACTTTTACGCAAAGAAGCCGGATCAGTGCCTGCAAAATTCAGTTTGACGGTGTGAGGGAACTTTAATGACATCAAGGACAAGATACCGTTGCGTGCCACTGTTTGGTCCTCCGGGTGTCGGAAAAGGGACGCAGGGCGGAATCCTCGCACATATCCCCGGCTTCTTTCACTTGTCCGTCGGTGATGTTTTTCGATCAATCGATATCGGATCTCCCAACGGTCGCGAAGTCTACAAGCATATTTCGCGAGGTGAACTTGTTCCGGATGAATTAACCATTCGCATCTGGCGGAAGACGGTCGAAGCTTACGTAGCTCTGTCGCGGTTTAAACCACACGAAGACCTGCTGATTCTGGACGGGATGCCTCGCAACGTAAATCAGGTTCAACTGATTCAGGAGTACCTGGAGATCGATCGCGTGATTTATCTCAAGTGTTCGGATGAGGAGGATATGGTGCATCGAATCCGTCGCCGGGCAATTCGAGAAAACCGCACTGACGATGCCAACGACGACATTATTCGGAGGCGATTCGATATTTACCGCGAAGTCACAGCACCCGTGCTGCAACAGTATGATCCGGCCATCATTCACGAAGTGGATGCGAATGGATCTCCGGCTGAGGTGCTGCGGTCAATTCTGGACTGCCTGATTCCGATGCAGAACGAGCTGTTTGCGACGAACAAAGTTGAAGAAGACGGTGAGTAGCCGGACCTTATCGCTCCCTGGGGCGAACAATCAGCAGATTGGCATCGTAGGTCAGAATTCCCAGCAGGATCGAACACACAACTCGATCAAGTGACACTTCGTACTTGTAGTTTGTCGAAATCGGATTGGGATGAAACGGGTCCGCCACAAGCACAGATCGTTCGATTGAATCATATCCGCACAGGACCGCAAAGTGTCCACTGGGAAGCCCAGCGATATCGTCGGGAGTGCTGGTCGCCGGGATTTCTCTTCGTTCGCGATACAGATAAGTCGCGCTGAGCCCTGTCAGCACCGGAATCGACTGCTTTAGGTACCGGCGAATCAGATTGCCGGTGAGATCTTCCATGCGAATCTTACCACCCAGCTTCATGAATTCGATATAAGTCTCGCAGGCGACTCGCAGCTTTTCCTTGGGCTTGGCCTTCATCTGAGCCCGCAGCTTATCGTCGACGTTCAGGCCTTCCAGCAGATGTCCGTCGGCATTGAACCAGGTAGGATCGAAGACCTGCAGATTAAATGTGAAGATCCGTGCGTCGTAGCCTCGTCGCAAAGCGTGGCAGCCAAGCATTACGGCCAGAGTTCCACCATCGGCAAAGACGGGAACTTCATCAATTACTTCCTGCAGCGGGAGTTCATCGCCGTAATAACTATAGACAGCATGCAGGCACGTCGGTCCGCAGGTTGTGTTGTCCGGTTGCTGAAGAAATTCAAACTGCAGTCGAGTGTCCATTGGCAGACGATTCCTTCCGCATGGCGTACCTGAACCCTGTTTTTTAGCTTCAACCGGATCACTCTCGCGGCCGCAGTTCTTCCATCCCCACGGAATTAACTCGGGCGGGCAATCGAGCCGTCGACTGACCTTCTCGGCGACGACTGCCACCACTGCCGCCTTCGATGATTCGAGACGACACGGAGGATTCTTCTTTTACGAGTCCGGAAACAAGGATGACGGATTCATCATCAGGGTGGCCAGAGTTGTTGGCAGCAACTGCTCGTGCTCCACCAGCCATGGCGGTCGCCGATTTTGACCGGACAACTTCCACGGCTGATGTCCTGATCCAGCCACGTACCGCGCTATGAGTTGTCCGGACCGCATTGCGGCGACCCGGCAAAGCCAGCAGCGCGGCGAAACGAAAGAATCCGGAGGCGACAAAGACCGTAACGTAGGCGTGATGATCTCTCCCCAGTGAATTCAGAATCCACGCGCCAATAAATGTTCCGGCAACCATCGCGGCGGAGTTTCCAAGGTTATACATCGTCAGGACAGTCACACGCTTTTCACCGGGAATCTGCCGGAAGAACTGCAGCAGCATGGCCAGCTCATAGCAGCCCCAGACGAGACCGCTCAGGATCTGAACGCCAGCCAAATACCAAATATTCTGAGAGAAAAACCACAACGCACTGATTGGCACAATCCCCGCGCTGCCCACCCATAACAGGCGGTCAGCACCCCAGCGATTGGCAAAGCGTCCAGCCCAGGCCAGCGACATCATCTTGCCGATGAATCCCAGCGACAGCAGGCCCATGTAGTCGACCCATGACATCTTCAGGACCTTCAGCATGAAGGGATTGAAGTAAGGGCCTGAAACATGGACAGCTGTCTGGACAGCCATCAGAAATAAGACAAGGCGTCCGGCCGTCCCGGGGCGACGCACGACGTTGAGAGCAGCGACAAACTTTTGCCCTGCAGTGACTCGGTCAGGTTTCACATCATCAGCATTAGCGCCAGCGGTTCTGACAGAGTGCAGGACTTCTGTTTGCCGTGAGAGCATTGCGGCTGACACAAAGCGTCCGATGGCTCCGACACCAAAAAGAATCGCGAAGACCGCGACGGTCAGTTCACGAGCAACCGACCAGCGAAGCAGGAGACCTCCTGAAATCAGTCCGAGCAGAACGCCAATGTGACACATACGACTTCGGCGAGCAAAGAAGCCGCTGCGAATTCGTTGCGGAACGAGTTGCTCAACCCACGTATTCCAGGCAGGTCCAGTTGCAAGTCCCGCCGCCCAATACAACGTGGCCGGAACGAAAACCAGCCACGCTGGCAAGTGTTGCATGAATGACATGCCCATCAGCATCAACATGCTGCAGGCCTGAATCGTGGCTGTGGTGACGACGAAGCGTCGATACGAGCCCAGCTTTTGCAACAGGAACGGCGCGAACAGTTGCAGGATGCTTCCCAACAGAACGGGCACCGTGGCCACCATCGCAGCGGTCAGATCGCCAAGTCCGCGCGCCAGCACAAAGGCGGGCAGGTAGGATTCGGCAATCCCTACCATAACGCTGAACGAGAAACCGTCCGCGTTCATCGCCCGGAGATTGCGCCTCAGCGTTTTCCGGCGAGGAACGGTTCGAGCCTGCATGATCATGGGAGCGACAGAAGTCCAGAGAGGTGAGTCAGCGACAATCCGTTTCCTGTATCAGCTTTCACTGATACGGGCGGGCAATTCGTCATCGAACGGACACCGTTCGATTCGCCTGGGTTCTGACTCTCACCATCAGGATTTCGCTGACATCATTCTGCAGCGGCCGGATGATGAGGGCGATTCAAAAGAAGATTCTTTTGAACTGGATCTCACCGGCTATTGCCCCGCAGGGAAATTGGTACCCGAACGGCCAATCCCGGACAACGAGTTTTTCCTCAGTTTTGAATGACTCTCACACGTTCCCGGTTCGTGGAAGTCGGGAACATGATCGCTTCGCCGATCCCGCCCGGCGACAGGCTGGAATTGCCTGTTACCGGACTGATGACTCCTCTATTTCATCAGGGCGGCAACTTCTTTGGCGCTGAAACGGTTCTTCATGCGAGCTCCCAACTGACTCACAATTCGCGCGGCGGCGTGAGAGGCCAGATGTCCGGCCTGCTTCCAACCCATTCCATTCGTGATGCCGTACAACAATGCTCCGGCATACATATCACCAGCACCGGTGGTGTCGACAGCGTCGATGGTGACGCCTTCAATCGGAATTGCGGTGCCTTCATGCATTAACAGCGATCCGTTGGCTCCGAGTGTCATCGCAACGTTTTCGCAGTGACGATGCAGTTCAGCCGCACACTCAATCGGGTCAGTTTCCCCAGTCAGGCTCTTGGCTTCTTCCTCGTTGCAGAAAAAGAGATCCACAGGTCCTCTCAGGAGTTCCCAGATTTCGTCTCGGCACATGTTGCAGAGGAACGGATCAGAGGCTGTAAACGCCACCTTGGAACCATACTGCTTGGCGACGTTCATCGCCTTGTACGCGGCTGCTCGCTGATTTGGGCTGGTCAGCAAATAGCCTTCGACGTAAACGTATTTGGCTCGCTTGATTTCTTCTTCGTTGATGTCGTCCTCTGTCAGAGTCGCAGAAACACCGAGATTTGTCAGCATTGTTCGCTGTGCGTCTTCGGTGATCAGAACGGCACAAGTTCCAGACTGTCCGCTGGTGGCCGGAGCGACTTCGATAGTGACGCCCATCTTTCGCATATCGTGCAGGAAAAACTCACCGACTTCGTCATTCGCAACTTTGCCGACATAAGCGGCTTTGCCACCAAAATCCGCGACGCCAACGATCGTGTTGGCCGCCGAGCCACCCGCACAGCGGTTCAGGTTCGTTCCAGCCAGGCGATCCAGGACGGTCTTTTGCTGAGCATCATCGACCAAGGTCATGATGCCCTTGTCAAATCCGGTGCTGGCCAGCCAGTTGTCGGAAACTCGAGCCTGAATGTCGACCAGTGCGTTGCCTACGCCGTAAACGTCATATTTCATTGGTAAAATCGGTAGCAGAGATAGTGAAGGGAGTTCGCAATATGTGGGACAGCATATCACAATAGAACGCTGCGACGATCGCGGAGCCCGATGTCTCCTGAGAATTCGCTCATCCGGAAACAGCCCGTTGCAAATCCTCCGTGCTCCACTACGATTTGCGCCGGAACATCTATTCTCTGCACGGTGTGAATTGAAGCCGTATTCGCTGGATATCTTTCAGAGGATCGCCTCAATCGTGGCCGCGCTCAGAAAAAACCATTTGCACGAGGCCCGCTGCGCCTCTCCAGGGAAGACTAATGAGCCTGAATCACGCCGAGCGAGTTGCCGAGTTTCTGCCGAAAATTGAAGCGTCAGACCCCAGCAGCAGCCATGCCGGAACCACTCCCGGAAGCTTTGCCCGAGCCCCCAAAATCGCTCCGGGACGTAAAGGTGCGTTGACGTTTTCGTCGCCTGATACCCCGGGAATGCCTCAGCCTTCTGAGAAGACGGCCTGGGACTTTATGCCGTCGGATTGGACGATGAAGCCGGGCTTTGAGAGCAACTACGAACAAGCCGCTGCCTGGCAGACGCCCGCTGGATTTGAACCGAGCACTCAGCTGGAGTTTGCTCGTCTTGGTAACATCACTCCTGAGATGCATCGCGTCGCGGAAGCTGAACAGCACCTGACGGCCGAACAGATTCGTGATGAAGTCGCCGCCGGCCGCATGGTGATCCCGGCTAACAAGCAGCATTTGAAATATCAACTGGAGCCAATGTGCATCGGTCGCGCATCGCGGACCAAGATCAATGCCAACATGGGAGCATCCCCGGTTTCTTCAGGAACCGATGAAGAAGTCGAAAAGCTTCGCTGGGCTGAGCGCTGGGGTGCTGACACCGTGATGGATCTCTCCACCGGAGGGGATCTCGATGCGTGTCGCGACGCCATCATTCGCAACAGTACCGTGCCAATCGGAACCGTGCCGATTTATTCGATGATCATCGGTCGCCGAATCGAATCTTTGAACATCGAACATGTTTTAGAATCTCTGGAACAACAGGCTCAGCAAGGCGTGGATTATTTCACGATCCATGCGGGTGTATTGAGCGAACATCTGAACTATGTTCGTGACCGCTTGATCGGCATCGTAAGCCGCGGTGGTTCGTTGCTGGCCAAGTGGATGATTCATCATCGCCAGCAGAACCTGATGTATACAAACTGGGAAGCGATCTGCGACGTTCTGCGTCGTCACGATGTAACCTTCAGCATCGGTGATGGACTGCGCCCGGGTGGTCTGGCTGACGCAACCGATATTGCTCAGTTATCTGAACTGTCAACTCTGGGCGAACTCACTGAACGTGCCTGGCGCAAAGGTGTGCAGGTAATGATCGAAGGTCCGGGGCACGTGCCGCTGGACCAGATCGAATTCAACATGAAGCTCCAGCGAACTCTGTGTCACGGGGCTCCGTTCTATGTACTTGGCCCGCTCGTGACGGATATGTTTCCGGGCTATGACCATATCACCAGCTGCATCGGTGCAACCAACGCGGCGTGGCACGGAGCCAGCATGCTTTGCTACGTCACACCGAAAGAACACCTGGGGCTTCCCAAGAAGGATGACGTGAAGCAGGGCTGTGTCGCCTACAAGATCGCAGCTCATGCGGCGGACGTTGCTCTGGGTATTCCTGGAACTCGCGATCGCGACGATGAACTCACAAGGGCTCGCGCGGCGTTGAACTGGCCGAAGCACTTTGAACTGAGCTTCGACCCGGATACCGCTCGTGCTTATCACGACGAAGACCTCGATGTTGATACGGACTTCTGTGCCATGTGCGGCCACGACTGGTGCAGTGTTCGCATCAGCAAGGAGATTCAGGAATTCGCGAGCGGCAAGGCTGACGCTTTCCAGTGGGACAAAGCCAAGGTCACAGAAGCTCTGACGCCGGAGCAGCGCGAAATCCTCGAAAAACGCGGTGTCTTGTCACCGGCCGAAATCCATCGTCTGGCCAGTAAGACTCGCCGCACCATGGGCGCTGAAGGTGCGAAGGCCGAATGTCACAGTGATCTCGCGGAAGCCGAAACCGCCCGCACAATTCAACTGGTGCAGTTGGGTACGTCAACACCGTAGGACCGACTGAAAATTCCTATGGCAAAACGTAAAGCAAAATCAGCCAGTCGAACGGTTTCCGGAAAACCTATTCGAAAAGCGTGGAAGTTCTGCCCTCGCTGTGGAGTCGCCGCGACAAAGACCGGGCGCAATCCTTTCTCCTGTACGGCCTGCGGCTTCACTCACTACTTCGCGCCAGTTTCTGCGGTCGGAGCAATCGCAACTGATCCTGATGGACAGGTGCTGCTGCTTGTGCGAGCCAAAGATCCGGGCAAAGGCATGTATGGTTTGCCCGGAGGTTTCGTTGATGCGGGAGAAACCGCTGAAGAAGCATTGCAGCGCGAGGTGCTCGAAGAGGTGCAGTTGAACGTGACCTCTTATCGCTATCTGGTGTCGTATCCCAACGAGTACAACTTTAAGGGCTTTGTTCTTCCAGTCACGGATATGTTTTTCGTGATCGAAGTTGAGTCGTTCAACAGTATCTCATTGATGGATGGCGAGATCGATGACTGGCACTTCTGCCATCCGACTCGTCGAGAACTCAACCGCATGGCGTTCGAATCCAACCGCAAAGCGCTGGAGTTCTTCATGTCGGAAGCCTGAGACTTTTACAGCGGCCAGACTGTTCGTGAAATTCGAACGGTATCCGGCCGCGAGCGATGCTCCTGGTTATCGTTTCGGGCGTTGTTTGACTTTCGGTGCATTTTTCGTAAACCTGATACGTGTCATTCTGTTTACTTAGTAGCATTTCAGTGAAGGGGTACTACTTATGATTTCTGCGGACCGAACGGTTTCTGATGCACGGCCAGCGCGCACAATGGGTAAGACAAGGTGTTTTGGTAATATTGCGCATTAGTCTCTGATGTGCTATGACATCCTCGTTGGGATCTTAGATTCTGCATGGAGGAAATGTCATGGCAAGTCAGACGCAATTGGCGACCCTTGAAGAACTGGTGGCGTGTTTTGAGGATCTCGAAGATCCACGGTCGGAGATCAATCGGAAGCACCCGCTGGTGAGTGTGGTTGCGATCAGTATGATGGCAGTCCTTGCCGGAGCCGATGGTCCAACTTCGATCCATCGCTGGGCCGGGAGTCTGGAAGAGCAACTGCCGTCGCTCCTGGACTTGCCGAACGGAATCCCGTCACGTGATGTGATTCGCAGAGTTTTATGTGCCCTCAAGCCGGAAGCCTTTCAGGAGTGCTTTAGTGAGTGGATCAGTCGACTCATCGGAAGCAGCAACAACGCACAGCGTCATGTTGCTGTTGACGGAAAGACTCTTCGGGGAAGTGGTGACTCCAACAAGGGAATCGGGCCGCTTCATCTGGTGAGTGCGTGGGCTTCTGAGAGAGGACTCACACTGGCTCAGGTGCCTACCGATCAGAAATCCAACGAAATCACAGCGATTCCTGAATTGCTGCGGCTGATCGATTTGAAGAAATCGATCATCACGATCGATGCCATGGGGACCCAGAAGAAGATAGCTCAACAGATCGTGGACGGAGAAGGCAACTATATTCTAGCTCTGAAAGCGAATCACGAGACGACCCACGCAGCGGTTATCAATTACGTCGAGGAACATGTCAACAACGACTTTGCCGGGACTCGGCATCAGCAACTGGATGACACGCCAGCAAAGCCCGGTCACGGCAGAAGTGAATCACGCATCTATATTCAGTTTGAAGTTCCGAAAGACTTTCCGAATCGCAGTCTCTGGGCAGGACTCACAACAATTGGGCTGGTGGTCTACACGTTCATCAGGGGCGGCAAAGAGCATACTGATATTCGCTATTACATCAGTAGCCTGCCCCTCAATGTCGCCGTGTTCGCGAAGTGCGTTCGTAATCACTGGTGCATCGAGAACACTTGCCACTGGAGCCTGGATGTTACCTACAACGAGGATGCATTGAAGTCCAGAAATCGACTTGGAACAGAGAACATGGCATGGCTCAGACGCTTCACCTTGTCACTGCTCAAACAGCATCCCGGCAAGATGAGCCTTGCCATGAAACGCAAATCCTGCGGTTGGAACTGGAACTTCCTGTTGCAAGTCCTTGGCATCAAACGGGCTTAGTGTGCGCTGGCCGTGGTTTCTGATGTCTTGCGAGTCTTGTTGATTGTGGCGGTGCTCGGTTGTGCTGAGCCAGCGACGGAACCAAGTGGTTGCACCGTAACTTTTCGAGCGACTCCACAGAATCCCAATAACGAAATGTGGGTTACGACGGCGCCAGTTGGCTCGCCTGAAGGAGTCACGGGCGGGGCTTTTAAAGCACAACGTGGAGGGCAAATAGGAGATTCAGGCACGTATATCTATTCCGTTAATTTGCAGATGTACGCCGGCTATGAGTACACCGCAGTGTTGAGTGAGTGCCCCGAAAACGGAGACCCATGGAACAGCATTCGATCGGTATCCACTGAAGCATTTGTGTTTGATGGGCGAACCGAAGATACGTTTGGTGAAATAGAGTTTGGGCCATAGGGAATGGGCAATGGCATGGTTCCATTCTTGCTCCGTGTAAAAGCTACGGTCTGGGGGGTTATTTGATGAGAACTATTAAAGGCGCTGCCTGTCACGAATCCCCGACACTCTTTCGATGTGCCGGGACGCGCGTTGACAATATGGGGTTTACCGTAGTCGAACTGTTGCTGTGCCTTGCCGTAATTAGTTTGCTAGTTGCGATACTTCTGCCCGCCATACAGCAATCCCGTGAATCGGCCAGAACCGTTCAATGCAAATCGAATATGCACCAGATAGGCCTGGGTATACACAATTTTCATAGTGTGCATCAATCCTTGCCACCGGGGCCCTATCCCTTTGTGGACCTACTGCCCCACGTGGGATACGCGACTCTCTTTGAACAGATCAAACCATTTGCACCCCGGCCAAAAACGCAGTTCAGCAGACGGGTGAAGCTCTACGAATGTCCGTCGGACCCATTTGTTGAGGTAAATCATCCAAGTCAGGGGCTCAGCTCATATCTACAGTGCAAAGGAACGTACAAGGGAGATGTACCCGACTGGAATGGCGTCTACGCGCATGGTAGCCAGTTTGCCCCCACTCGATTCGGCGACATCAGGGATGGATTGTCGTCAACAGCACTTGTTGCCGAGTCGTTACTGAATGCAAGTCCTCCGAGTTCCTGGACGACCCATGCTGCTGGCCAGTCTCTGGCACTAGAATCGCCTCGCCGATTTGCGTGGTATACCGCTTCTACATTTCGTGAGTCAGAAATGGAGGCGTTCTCTCAGAGTTGCCTGGATGCTACGCAAAGAGTTTCTGCCGGGCCGCCGTTCCTTATGCCACATATCGGACTATATCAGAATGCGCACCGAGGCTACGATCACGTTTTGCCGCCAAATGCGATTAGTTGTGCCAATGGCCCGCCACCGCAGCCCGGGGAGCCGTATAACTCCATGGCAAGACTTTCTGCAGTCTCCGCATCGAGCCTTCATGCTGGTTGCGCATTGGTATTGTTTTGTGATGGTAGTGTCCAAACAGTCTCCTCCAGCATTGATCTAAGTGTCTGGCGTGCGGTCGGAACGATGTCTGAACAAGATCTGGTGGGGGAATTCTGATAATGAATCGAAGGAATGCAGCGCAGTTGTTTTTCTTCGGAAGCATCGGAGTGACATCGTCAGTAATGGTGTTGTCTTCTCTCGGTTGGTTGTGGCCGCAACTGCCGACAGCCGGTGAATTAGTGCCTGCTGATTACAATAGTTGTACCGTGCAGAACCTCGTTTTCAATGGGAATAATGTCGCTGCAGGTAGCACGCGGTTAAGAGTGGGGCAGCCGTGTGATGTGGCGTTACAACTCAAGATTATTGCTGATCGCTGGCAGATTTCCGGATTGACGCCGCGTCGCACAAACGCTGACTACAAAGATCAAAAGCCACTGTTGGAAGTCCGACTAGCATTCTACGAGCGGGGTTTCCTCGGCGAGATCGAGCAAGAAAAATGCTGGTTGCAGCCTAAGCTTGGTACGGATGGATGCATGCATTGCCAGAAGAAGTTCTCCGGAATCAGCCGTAGAGGCCAATATCAAGCACGCGTGGAAGTGGGCGAGATGCCGAAAGGTTATCCCGGGAAGCGCGGCGTTGATTACCCAGTTCATGTAATCTGCGTGTTTGATCTGGAGGTCGACTAATTACTGAGAATCAAAATATTAGTTGGTTCCTGACAGTTCACGTTTGGAGATCTGGTAATTGACGACCTGTTTTGCTTATAGCATCCCAACCACAAGGTCGCCCATTTCCGTCGTGCTGATCGATGGGCCTGTGCCAGCGATGTCTTTGGTCCGATGACCAGCCTTGAGAACTCGGCTAACGGCTTCTTCGATGGCGTCGGCTTCAGCGTTCATGCTCATGGAATAACGCAGCATCATGGCCGCAGCCAGAATTGTTGCCAGTGGATTCGCGATGTTCTTGCCGGCGATGTCTGGAGCTGACCCATGGATCGGCTCAAACAACCCCGGGCCGCTGGAACCAATCGATGCGGAAGGCAGCAGACCGAGTGAACCCGGCAGCATCGACGCTTCGTCGGTCAGAATGTCGCCGAAGAGATTCTCTGTGACAACAACGTCAAACTCACGAGGCTTCGAAATCAGATGCATCGCCATCGAATCAACAAGCACTACGTTGTACTGCAGATCCGGGTACTCTGTCTTGACGACTCGCTCTGAAACCTGTCGCCACAGTCGTGAAGCTTCCAGAACGTTCGCCTTATCGACCATCGTCAGCTTGCCGCGACGTTTGCGAGCGGCATCGGCAGCGACTCGAACCACGCGTTCGATTTCTCCCGTGGAGTAAATCATTACGTTCCAGGCTTCTTCGCCGGATGGATGAGGTTTGCGGCCTGATTCACCGAAATAAATCCCGCCCGTGAGTTCGCGAACGAACAGAATGTCGGTGCCCGCTACGATCTCGCGCTTCAACGGGGAAGCATCCAGCAGTTCGTCCCAGGTCTTGGTTGGTCGCAGATTGGCGAAGAGTCCCAACTCTTTGCGAATTCGCAACAGGCCGGCTTCCGGGCGAGTTTTCGCCTTCGGGTCATCCCACTTCGGTCCACCGACCGCACCCAGCAAGACGGCGTTTGATTTTTTGCAGGCGTTTAAAGTCTCATCTGGCAGAGGATTGCCGCAGGAGTCGATTGCATTGCCGCCGATGGCGTGTTCCGGCATGTCGAATGTATGGCCGAATCGCTTCGCAATGACTTCAAGAACTCGCTTGCCCTGAGCCACAATTTCAGGCCCAATACCGTCACCCGGAAGCAGAACAATCGTCGCATGCATCAGAAAAACTCCACAGCCAAAGCTGCCTCAGAAATCAGTTTTCGGCTCTTCGGCACAGTTTTTTGAAGAGCGCTATAAATTACGAAGCCGTACAGGGTAAACCCTTCTGCCGCTGTTTCAACCTTGGATGATCGGCGGATCAACGAATTGAGAATGGAAACGTGTTTGAGGACTCTATAACCTGCCGCCGCTTATCTGATCCGGGAAAATTCGGGGGGTTGCCAGGTTTCACGGGGGGCTTTAGTCTCTGGTGCATCCCGTAATGCCGACTTCAGTCGGCATTGGGGCTCGACACTCCAATGAGTTGCTGGCTAAAGCCAGCACTACGGACTGAATGGCGATTAACTCACCGGATGGCTTGCGCCATGCCGCTTTGAAGAAGGACAACATGTCACGCATTGCATTCCTGACCATGGACAGCCTGGAAGGCTTCGTCTCCTACGACTATCTCGTTCGCGACATTCTGCAGCAGCGAGGTCTTCGTGTGGATGAGGTCTCGTGGCGAGATCCGCGTGCCGATTGGGATCAATACGAGCTCGTTGTGATTCGGTCTCCGTGGGACTATCAGCAGTCATGTTCTCAGTTCCTTGATGTGCTGGCCCGGATCGATGCGTCCCGCGCGAACCTTCAAAATCCGCTCAATGTCGTGCGGTGGAATGTGGAAAAAACGTATCTGCGAGACCTGCAGGATTCCGGAGTCACGATTGTTCCAACGGCGTGGTTGCAGAGTCCTCAGGTGGCCGATCTGACGAATCTCTTTCAACAATTGAAAGCTGATCAGGTCGTTGTAAAGCCATTCATCGGCGCTGGGGCGACGGATACCTTCTGGTTGAATTTGGATAGCTCGCCGGAGTTGTTACAGTCGATCGAAACACTTTATCAGGGACGTCTGGCACTTGCTCAGCCGTTTATTGAAAGCGTACTTTCGTATGGGGAGATTTCGCTGACGTTCTTTGGCGGTGAGTACAGTCACACGGTTTTGAAGACTCCGAAGTCCGGCGACTTTCGAGTTCAGGAGGAGCACGGCGGGATCATTCAGCCCATCGATCCGGATCCCGAGGTCATTGCTTTTGCGCGACGAAGCCTTGCGGCTGTTCAGTCAGACCTGTTGTATGCTCGAGTGGACTTAGTGTTCCTTGAGAATCAGCAGCCCGCGATTATGGAACTGGAGCTGATTGAGCCTTCGCTTTATTTGTCGTATGACGATGAATCTCCCCGGCGTTTTGCGGATACGATTCAGGCGAGGCTGTTAGACGGCTGATGGTTACCTCAATTATTGCGGAACGGCGCGAGCCGTCCGGTGAGTTCCTGAACAGAAAAAACCCGTCGGCGGAGCGACGGGTGTACGATACGCCCGTCGCTCCGTCGACGGGATTACTGTATCCGGATCTCGACGCTTGCAGACCCCGAGTTATCACTTCGGCTGTTTGCAGAATCGTTAACCTGCAGCCAGAGCTCCGAATCCACTTCCGCATTGATTGATCCTTCCCGGCCGATCGGAATCCGCCCGGAACAAACGCTGCCACCCGGCGCGACAAGCATGGCGGTGATCTCACCAAGCGGTCTGCTGTAGGCATAATCGATCGTAATGCCCTGAGGCTCCGAGATCCACGGTCGTGGTTTATTGTGGACCGAATAGCGGCCCATGCAGTTCAGTCGGACTGTTGCACCACGTTTGATCAATACTCCGGTGGCCTGCCATTCTTTGCCGGACTGCAACTCCAACTTTTCTGACGCTGGTGATTTCGACGCGGCGACGTTGAGCGGCGGAAATGAATGTTCGACTTCAAATCCTTCTGTCAGGCTGGCGAGAAACAATGGCCAGAGAACTGCCAGTCTTTGCCAGACTTCTGCGGGCACTGACTTTTCGACGTCTCGGAATTCCCCGCGAGTTCGTGCCTTACTCATCGGAGAAAAATGGGGCTTCAGTTCCGGATGATTGCGAATCAGCCAGACCAGAGCCCACGCCTGAGCATACTGCAGATCACTGGCAAAGTTGAGGTCTTTGGGGTTGCGAACACATTCGAGAGACATCAGCGACTGCCATTGAGTCGGTTTGTTTGTCAGCTCTGTCATGTTCGTTTGGATCTCGGCGATTCTTCCCCAGCCCTCAAAGCCGTTGAGTGTTGCCGGGAGAATGCCGAAGCGAGAGGACTTGATGTCCTCCGACAGCTCATGCGTCGCAAGGCACTCCGCAATTCCTTCGGTGTACCACAGAGGAGGGATGTCAGCCATGCCATGTTCACACATCATGAAGCAATGAATGAACTCATGCAGCAGCAGATGCCTTCGATAGTAAGGTGATGACTGATTGTTCATCCAGAATTGGTAACCAATATGGCGACCATGTCGGATGACGACGCTTTCCGGCGGCAACACGTCGGCTTCTTCGAATCGCTCTTTGGCGCCAATCACGTAGCCCGTCAGCTGAAAATCCCTGCGATTGAGGTCCGGTTTCAGTGAACCGAGTTGTCGCTGAAGTTCAACGAAAAGAGCGTCGGCCAATACTGGCAGATCCTGAACTTCGGCCAATGGAGCATCCGTGACCAGAATCAAATGCTTCGATTCGAGCACACTGAGTCCGCAGGATTCCAGTTTGTCTCGATCCAGCACAGGACGATCGTCCGGCAGGCGGAATTCGTCAGCGAAGATCATCCCGCAATTGACGACTCCGGGGTCAGGCATCAGCGCAATGAGAAACAGCGCCAGAATTCTGGCGCTGTCTCGAACTGCACGAAGTGTGCTGCAAAGCCAATCGGCAGGGTAGTCGAATCGTGGCGACATAACCGTTCCCGTGATGGTTACTCTGGCAGCGGTTTATCCTTGGTCTCCGGTGCAAACGGCAAAGCAATGAGGCCAATCAGAAAAATCGCACACATTGTGACACCGGCATAGCGGAATGAGGTAGCTCCTTCAAAGCCCGGACCGGAGTACACATTCCGAATCAGCTTGCCCAGTGTAAACGGGCCGAGAGCGGCTACGAAACGTCCGACGTTATAGCAGAACGAGGTTCCGGTACTGCGAAGTCGCGTCGGGAACAATTCCGGGAAGTAGACCGCATAACCTCCGAAGATCGACAACTGGAAGAAGCCCATCAGAGGAACCATCCAGAAGATGTCATACACGCCGTTGAACTTGCCGAGATTCCAGAACACGTTCATCGTGGCAAACATGGCACCGATCAGGCAGAGCGCAAACGTCGGGCGACGTCCAAGATACTGGCTCACGTGGCTGAACATGTAGATACCGAAAAATGCCCCACAGTTAAGAACCAGCGATGTAATGCCGGACCACTTTTTGAGAGTTGCATCCAGTTCCGGACCTTTCAAGCCCTCAGCCTCAAACACAGGCTTAAAGACCTCGCGTTGCAGATCCGGAGTAAAGAATCCGATGCCCCACAAACCAATTACTCCGGCGCTGGCCAGCAAAAGACCGATGAGTGCTCGATAACGCAGTTCAGGATCTCCGAACAGCTCACTGTACGATCCCAGTTGTTTCTTGACGCCATCCGTTGTCGATGCAGACTGCCAGCGTTCTGGTTCTTTCAGACGACGCCGGACAACAAGAGACAACAATGCCGGAGCGGTACCGATCAGGAACATCGTTTGCCAGGACGTACCGGCCATTCCGATCAGAGCTGCGGTGATATTGCCCACGGCCGAAAGAGCCTGCAGCAAACCGAGCGCATGAGGTCTGGCGCGCGACGGCATCACTTCCGCCACCAGCGAAACACCGACCGCAAACTCACCTCCCACACCGAGTCCTGTCAGAAATCTCCAGAAGCAAAAGTCCCAGAATCCCCTGGAGAACGCACTGATTCCGGTAAACACGGAGTACACGATGATCGTTATGAGCATCGTTTTCACACGTCCCCAGCGGTCTCCAAGCACACCGAAGATCAGCCCACCGGTGGCCCATCCAATCAGAAAGATTGATGTTGCGTATCCGCCGTGCTCTTTGCGCGTCGCACTGAGTTCATCGTTCCGTGCCTTTTCCCAGGCCGCAATTCGTTCTCTGTGCTTGTCTTCAGCTTCTCCGGGCTCAGCCGCTGGCGGGTCGGCTGGTTCAAGCTGAATCAAGTCAATCATGGCCAGCGGTCGAGCCAGCGTAAAAAGTTGCTGGTCCATCGTGTCAAACAGCCACCCGAGGGCGGCGACGACAAAAACGAACCAGTGATAACTGTTCAGTTCCCTATACCATGGTCCAGTGGCTTTTGAGGAAGGCTCATCGTTGGAAGGAGGAATGTCGGCGTGCAAGGATCGGTCTCCCGAAGACGGCCAGAGGCCATCTGCTTGTGCAGGGGTCGCAGAAATCAGGGCAGAGGATGCTCGATCTTCCTTGAAAGGAATGCCGAACGCCCCGCACTCTGTCAAATCAGGCGACCTGGTTCAACCGACACAGGGCATTCCCGGACCATGCGGCGATAATTTGATGGGCGGAGCAGTCCTTTCTTCGCAGAACTACACGCTCTCCATTACTTGCCTGGCGAAAGCCCCCGCCGTAGCAGCAATTCCGGGTAATCCACTTTGACCAGATACAGCCCTTCAGCTGGCGCCGTGATTCCAGCCTGAGCACGGTTCTGTGACTGAATGATTTGCCCGACAAACTGCGGCTCATACTTGCGGCGGCCGACTTCCATCAGCGTGCCCACGATGGCTCGAACCATGTTGTACAGGAATCCATCAGCCATGACTTCGAACACGATTAACGGGCGATCAAAGTTTTGATAGGGGCGGCCGTGGACAGGGTTCCAGTCATGAGGCGATGACCATGGTTGCCAGCCTTCGACACGCTGGATAGTCGCCTCCATAATGTTTCGTACACTGCTCGACTTGTTCGGATATTGAGTTTCAAAGCAGCGGAAATCATGAGTGCCCAGAAGGTATTGAGTTGCCTCGGCCATCAGATCCACGTCCAGATGAAATCGGCATCGATGAACGAAGCGGTTCAGAAACGGCGGCGCGACATCACTGTCACAGATAACATAGCGGTAGCGTTTCCTGACCGCTGAATACGTTGCATGAAATGCTGACTCAACGTCTGCGACACTGACGATCGTGATATCTTCCGGCAGATAACATTGCAGGCCTCGTCGGACATTCTCAATGGGAATGTTGCAATCCGTATGGAAATTGGCCACCTGTCCAATCGCATGAACGCCAGAGTCTGTTCGTCCCGCGCAGTAGACGCGAGGAGATTCCCCGGTCAGACGCTGGACAGCTCGTTCAACACATTCCTGAACTGATAGTCCGTTGGGTTGAACCTGCCAGCCGCGATAGGCCGTTCCGTCGTAAGCAATAGTCAACATGATATTGCGTCGAGCTGACGGGTTCTCTTCTGGCTGCGTAGTTCCGGAATTGACTTCGTCATCGCAGTCCGGATTGATTGGAAACATAGACATCAGAAAACGAGCCAATCACAACAGGCCAAAAGAAATCATGATTTGAATGTTCGGTTTAACAATATTCGAGAGTCAGCCGCAGAGAAGTCAGGTTGTCGCCGCCTGAATTGTTGTTTATCACAGAGAAGACTTTTGTCGGAGAATGCCGCCGAGTGTACACGAATTCTGAACGCCCGAAGCATCAGCGTCCAGCTCCCGGCAGATTATGCCGCTCTGCAAATTCACAGACAACGCCTGAAATGAATCTGCGGGTTGAGCAACGAATTCGAATTCTGTTTGTTGCTCCGTAAGCTGTTTCCGAATGATTCTCTTTTTCTCATCGGCTCGGCGGCAGGCGGCGTCTCGTGAGACTCGATCGCCGAAGACACTACGGAGACCTGTCTCTAATGCCGCCAATTCACGGTACGTACTCGACAGGTCAAGGTTCATTGCCCACTCTGATTCAGAGCACACGGATGTCGCTCAACATCATCGCAATACGACGCTGCGTCTGGCGACTTGATCGCCGGGTGGCAGTCTGCACGACTTGCCCACACCGAGCAAAGTTGGCGGTGTTGCTTGCCGTGTTGATGTTGAGCCCTGGCTGCTCTTCAAACTATCACTGGCGAAAGACGGTGGCTAATGATACTTCCGTGGTCAATTCCATCTCCAGGAAGGTAGATGAGCCGCAGGTGGAGATCATGCAGGCGGCTTTGACATCCGCTCCGATCACCATGCGAGATCGGGATCGCCTGGAGTCGCTGGTCTATATGGAGTTAACGCTCCGACAGACGCTCGAAATCGCGATGCAGAACTCACAGGTTCTCCGCGAACTTGGTGGTGTCGCCCTGAAGAACCCCGACACGATTTCAACGAAATACGATAGCGCGCTCTGGCAGACTGATCCTCGTTACGGTAGGGAGGCTGCTCTGAGTGCCTTTGATGCACAGCTGGCGGCGACGGCTTATTTCAACAATAAAGATCAGACGTTCAACAACCCATTCTTCTCCGGCGGAACAAATACGTTTCAGCAGGACTTAAATGATTACTCAATGGAGTTGAGCAAACGGACGGTGACTGGCTCCCGTCTCGCGCTTCGAGGCATCAGCACTTACGACGCCAACAATGCACCCAGCAATACGTTCCCGAGTGCGTGGGATAGTTATGTCGAAGGCGAAATCCGGCAACCATTGCTCCAAGGTGGTGGCATGGAGTTCAATCGAATTGCCGGCCCTGGGGCGACTCCCGGCGTCTATAACGGTCTCCTGATTGCTCGTGTCAACAATGATATTTCTCAGACAGAGTTTGAAATCGCGGTGCGTGATTATGTCAGCAACGTGGTTAATGCTTACTGGGATCTCTACTTCGCCTATCGAGATCTCGATGCTCGCAGCGAGGCGATGAAGCGATCACTGATTGCCTGGAATCAGCTTAAGGCCCGAGCAGAAAACGATCTGGAGTCCGACGCAAGAGTTGCGCTCGCCAGCGAGCAATACTATCGCTTCAAAGCCGAAGTCGACGATGCCCTGACGGGGCGGGTGATTCAGGGGACTCAGAACAGAAACGGAAGCACCGGAGGAACTCTGCGTGGGTCCAGCGGCGTGCAGGTCGCAGAACGTCGTCTGCGACTTCTGATTGGCATGCAAATCAACGGTGATGAACTGATCCGCCCGGCCGAGGAACCTTCCGAGGCAGAGGTTATTTTCTACTGGGATACCGTAATGCAGGAAGCTCTGATGCGGCGGCCTGAATTGCGTCGCCAACAGTTGACGATTCATAAAAGTCAGATGGAACTCCTGGCGGCTCGGAACTTTCTGAATCCACAGCTTGACACGGTCGGTCGTTATCGGTTTCGTGGCTTTGGAGATGACCTGCTGGCTTCGTCCGGGCAGTCTTCATCGGTCGGGAATATGGCTGATGGAAAAAATCAGGAGTGGTATGTTGGACTCGAATACACCGTTCCGCTGGGATATCGCAAAGGTCACCTGGCAGTTTCAAACGCTGAGATGTTGCTGACGCGAGACCGTGCAATTCTGCAGGCGCAGGAGCGTGAGGTAGTTCACGACCTCAGTAACGCCATCGCCGATGCGGCGCGAGCTTACGAGGCTGTCAGGAATGCCGAGAACCGGCTCAATGCCGCGAGCAATGTTCTGACAGCCTACGAAACACAGGAACAGAACGATATGGATGTTGACATCGACCGCCAGTTGGATGCTCAGCGTCGAGTTGTCGAGGCGGAGATACGCTACTACCAGACCAAAGCTGAGTACGCAGTTGCACTCAAGAATGTGCATCTCGAAAAAGGCAGCCTCATGGGCTATACCGAGTTGCACATCCTTGACGGCGTTGTTCCCGTCATTAGAGAACAGGTCACGGTTGCGAAGACTGAAAGCAGCTCGGAATCACCAGAGGCCGAGACTTCTGAAGTCGTGCCAGTTCCATAGTGCCAGTTCCCTAAAGCTCTCCGCGCCTGCTCTCATCTGTGATATGCCTCGCCTGAGGTCATTGATTTGGCGAACTACGAGCTGACGTTCCGCATGCAGACGGCGGCGATGGACCTGATTCGCATTGACAATGAAGCTGCGGCGACTCGGGAATTGCATGGCGTCGACAAAGAACCGACGGCCAGGTTCTGGCGCATGTGCCTGCCTGCCCGCCGCATTGCGGACAGAGGCGTGCGTCAAAGGTGGCCAGGCCAACGGCTCTACAGACGAACTGGGTGCTCGTGCTTTAGAGAGAAAAGTCCGCGGGCATGATCTGCACCACATGATGCTGGCCTTACCAGGTTTTGATAACACTGACGCAGTGGGGAAGCACCCCCGGAGACCGTGGAATATTTCGATGAACTGAATGCGCAAGAATGAACGCTTCTTCACCCCCGCGAACTTCTACTTCACATCGGCAGGGTCTGGTGGGTTCTGCTTCATAGCTTCGATCTTCGCCTTGCTCTCATCGGTGGATTTCTGAATCGCTTCAAGTTTCTTCTCGACCTCAGCCGTGGTCTTCCGGCTTTTCTCAATCACTTCTTGAGGATCAGGGGAACTTTCAGCACATCCCGTGACACACAGCAACATGATTACGCAGGAATATCGGATCATACTTTTCTCAAATATCTCGTGAGTGGTTTCGTGTATTCGCTTGAGAGGACAGGGTTGCTCCTCCGTTTTCACCGTTCTGGCGTTTCGCGTCGTTCTGAAGTTACTCGACCCCGTTACCATCCACTGCGGACAGGAACTGATTGATCAATCCTTCCGGAGCGTTGACGATGTGTTGTGGGCCTGGAAACGTACCGCTCTTCACATCGTCGATATAGTCCCGGAAACCATTGACTCGCTCTACCTGGATCGCCTGCTCCATCGCATAGAGATTTCGATACTGTTTTGTGTGTCGAGGATAGGGAGGAGCATGACAGCCGAGGATGTCTTCGGCGAACATGAACTGAATGTCACCGCCGCTGCCTGCACCAATCGACGAGGTGACAAGTCGCGTGCGTTTGGAGATTTCCGCAAGCAACTGAGCAGGCACAACTTCAACTTCAACGGCCCATGCTCCTGCTTCTTCGAATGACTTAATCTGCTCGAAGATCCACATCGCTTCTTCAATCGTTTTGCCGACTGCCCTGAGGCCTCCTGTCCAGGTGCTCAGTCGAGGTACCAGACCCGCGTGAGCTTCCACGGGAATGCCGGCATCAGAAACAGCCCGAATCAGTTTTGGTCCCCATTGACACATGATTCCATCGGCACCAGCCTCCATCGCGATGTAGCCAGCTCGGACCGCTTCGTCCGCAGTCGCAATCTTTGTCAGCCCGATGCAGAACGTCATGAACGTATGGGGTGCTGCTTTTCGCATCGCGATTGCGTCGGCTGGATTCGCTGGATCGAACTTAACCTTCAGCGTATCGATGCCCGCCTCTTCGGCGGCCACGGCCTCCCTGGTTGTGAAGGGCATTGTTTCAGTGAGAATGGTTTTGCCCTTCAAATCCTGAAGATGTTTAACCGTGTAGTTGCGGGTTGCGTATTCTCCACCCAGAGTCATCGTTCGGTGGAGTCCTCGCTTGTGCGCGTCTCTGGGTGCCAGGGCGCCAAATGGGTGTTCGTCAGATTTCATGGGTTTCGCAGGCATGGAGACAGTGTGGAAAGACTTGTGTCGGCAGTGAGATTCTCGAATCGTCTGCGCAATTTCAACCAAGACAGCCCACCAGCCCCTCCAAAAAAGGAACCTGTTTGTTCGCCACATCTCCAGAACAGATGACTCATGCGATTGCTTTAACCTACATTGGTCATATCGCCTGAGGTCGCGCGAGTGTGTCGAATCGGAGCAGTGAAGCACTCGCCAGTTTCTCACTCCGGTTGTGACCACCGGGGTGGCGAGAAATGGAATCGAACGCCACCTCTTCCGGTGTGATCGGAGGAGTACGCGGATATGAATAACTGCGCATCGGATCGTCTCCCTGGGCTCGATGCAATTTTGTGAAGCGTTATGTTGAGGAGACAGTTTGCTCCATGGAGGATTCGTATGTGCCATTGCAATCGCCCCCTGTTCTGCAGCCGCGATAACCGCCAGCCTTTGATTTATCCTTCAAGTAAACTCCGGAAATGACCAATTGTCGATTCGGGCGGCGGACCCAGGAGCATCTTTGGTCATTGCTGATGATAAGCGCGCGGTGAGTGTTGAGTTTTCTGGCCTGACGGCTGCTGACTCCTTTTAATCGGCCCGCCTCATCTGGAAAACCTCGGAAAGAGTCGAACAGCAACGCTGCCCATGTGGATGATTGTTGCGAGCATGTCCGGAAAAAGTGCTGTCCTGGTTATGCGACTTGGAAATCTGATCGAGTCTGCGGATTGAACCGTTGCGAGTTTGAAATTCGAAGCAATCGAATTCTCCCGGTGGCGTATTCCCGACTAACTGGCGTACAATCTTTACAGAATTCACGGTGTGACTGGAACATGCTCCCGGGCATCATTACTCTGGCGTTTCACTGGTGAATTTTTCGACCTCATGGCCGCGTTTTCTGGGAAGGGTTGCGTTGTCTATGCGTTTCTTCTGTTTGACAGCGATTGCACTTTTTATTGCCGTCCCCGCCTTTGGGCAGTCGGTTGAGCAGCCGAATCGTGTGAACCTGCCGATCGCAGATCCTGCGTTTAAAGGAAAGATCGGGGAGGCGTTCCGTGATTCTGTCCCGAGCTTCCCGCAGCCTCTGAGAGCTCCCGAGGGGAGTCCGAATGTCCTGTTGATTCTTCTGGACGATGTTGGCTTCGGGATGTGTTCGACCTTTGGTGGTCCCGTAGCCACGCCACATCTCGATCAGCTGGCCGACAATGGACTGAAGTACAACCGTTTCCATACGACGGCGCTTTGTAGTCCGACTCGCGGAGCACTGTTGGCGGGACGCAATCATCATTCCGTCGCGACCGGAGTCATCATTGAGATGGGAACCGGCTATCCCGGGTACACTGGAATCATCCCGAAGAGCACAGCGCTGGTGTCAGAGACTCTGCGTGACAATGGTTACGCAACTGCGATGTTCGGCAAGTGGCACAACACGCCCGAGCCTGACATTAGTCCGGCTGGTCCGTTCGATCGATGGCCCACTGGCCTTGGATTCGACTATTTCTATGGCTTCAATCAGGGCGAAACGCATCAGTACTATCCGACAATCTACCGCAATACAACGTGGGTTCCTCAGCCGAAGTCCCCGGAAGCGGGGTATCATTTCACAGCTGACATGACTGATGAGGCCATCGCATGGACTCGAAATATCCGTGCGGCCAGCCCGGACAAACCCTGGTTCAATTATTTCAGCACCTCCGGCATCCATGCGCCGCATCATGCTCCGAAGGATTGGCGAGATAAGTTTGTCGGGATGTTTGATCACGGCTGGGATAAGCAACGTGAGCTCACTCATGTAAAGCAGCTGGAAATCGGCATCATCCCGAAGTCGACCAAACTGACGCCGCGTCCTGAAAGTGTTCCCTCGTGGGACAGTCAGCCGGCGGATGCACGCAAGGTGTATTGCCGACTGATGGAGAATTACGCGGCCTACATGGCTTACACGGATCACGAAGTTGGGCGACTGCTCGACAGCCTGCGATCGTCAGGCGAACTCGACAACACTCTCGTCATGTACATCGTCGGCGACAACGGTGCGAGCGCTGAGGGTGGGCTGGAAGGTACGTTCAGTGAGATTGCCAGCTTGCTGGGCGTTCAGTTGGGACTGCAGAGTTCCATCGAACGCATTGATGAGATCGGTGGACCAGCCAGTGAACCTCATGTTCCTGTGGGCTGGGCCTGGGCGATGAACGCACCGTTTCAGTGGACGAAGCAGGTTGCATCCCACTTCGGGGGAACTCGCAATCCCATGGTGATTCATTGGCCCAAGGGCATTAAGGCCAAGGGGGAACTGCGTGAGCAGTTCCATCATGTCATCGACGTCGTTCCAACTATTCTGGAGGCCGCCGGAATTCCCGAGCCGACTTCAGTCAACGGGATTCCTCAAAAGCCAATCGAAGGCGTCTCCATGATATATTCCTTTGATGATGGCAAAGCTGAAGATCGCCGCAAGACTCAGTACTTCGAGATGGCGACTAATCGAGCCATCTATCATGACGGCTGGGTCGCTTGCAGCAAGTATGGTTTGCCCTGGGAAACAGCCGGGCGAGGCGATGGCTTCATGACCGCGCCGTGGGAACTCTACAACGTCGATGAGGATTTCAGTGAGGCGAATGATTTGGCGAAGCAGTTTCCCGACAAGCTGAAGGAGCTGCAGCAGACATTTGCAGAGCAGGCGAAACTCTATGACGTGTTTCCTCTGGATCCACGTTTTTCTGAGAGAATGGATCCTTCGCTTCGTGTCTCGGGCAAACCTGTGACGAGCTGGAACTATTTTGGCAACGAAGTCTGGTTGCCAGAACCGATCGGTCCAAAGCTGTTTCCGCGTGCTCATGCCGTGTCGGCGGATTTGGAGATTCCGAAAGGCGGAGCCGAAGGTGTTGTAACCTGCGTGGGAGCATTCTCCTGCGGCTGGTCGCTTTATGTGAAGGACAGCAAACCAACATTCCGTTACACGTACTTTGATATCGCCGATGTTACAATTCATGGCACAGAAGAACTACCGGAAGGCAAAGTGACTCTTCGAACCGAGTTCGTGCCGGATGGAACTCCTGTCGGCAGCGGTACATTAACGATGTTTGTGAACGGAAAAGCGGCTGGCGAAGGAAAGATCAAACGCTCAAGCTTTCGTCATGGTCTGGAACCCTTTGAGGTTGGCCGTGACTCGATCACCCCTATTGATCCAGCTTACAAGGATCACGGGACGTTTCCGTTTACCGGAACGATTGAAAAAGTTGCTTTTGAGCTAACTCGAAGTTAACGTCTCGAGGAAGAAACCAAATTGAACAGGAGCAAACATAGGTAATGGAGAAAACGCAGTCAGTTTCTGCGATTCTGTGTTGAACTCTGTTTACTGTGTTCCCTCCTGGCAAAAAATCACAAACAAAAAATCTGTTGTACTGCTCTCCGAATTTAACACGCTCTCAAACTCTCTGGAGATTAACCTTGAACCGAGGCCGCTCTGTTTCTTTTGTCGCGATCATGTTGAGCGTTCACTTAAGTTCGGCAGCGTTTGCTCAGGATGTGCTGCCACGTCCTCCGCAGCCATTCAAGGGCACGGTGAACCTTCGAGCGAAGGAGTCAAAGTCGGACTTTCCTCAACCGATCAAGGCACCGGTGGGAGCTCCGAATGTTCTGCTGGTTCTGCTCGATGACGTGGGCTTCGGCGCGACGAGTACCTTTGGCGGTCCCTGTAACACGCCTACCTTCCAGATGCTGGCTGACAACGGCCTGAAGTTCAACCACTTCCACACCACAGCGCTGTGCAGTCCAACTCGAGCAGCCCTGATCACCGGGCGGAATCATCACTCGGTGCATACGGGCGTCATCACCGAAGCCGCTACCGGTTTCCCGGGATACGACTCCGTAATGCAAAAGGATACGGCAACCGTTGCTGAAGTGTTAAAGCAGAATGGTTACGGCACGGCGTGGTTTGGGAAGAATCACAATGTTCCCGACTGGCAGACCAGCCAGGCTGGCCCGTTTGATCTGTGGCCGACCGGTCTTGGCTTCGATCACTTTTACGGTTTTCTTGGTGGAGACACGAGCCAATGGCGACCAGCGGTGACCGAAGGAACCAAGCCGATTGATCCTTATCTTGGAAATCCTGACTATAACTTTGACTACGACATCGCCGATCAGGCCATTAAATGGATCGGCATGCAGAAAGCTGTTGCTCCGGAAAAGCCGTTCTTCTGTTATTACGCGCCAGGAGCCACTCACGCTCCGCACCATCCGAAGAAGGAATGGGTCGAGAAATACAAAGGCAAGTTTGATCAGGGCTGGGACAAGATTCGCGAAGAGACGTTTGCTCGCCAGAAGACGATGGGCATCATTCCACAGGATGCTGTACTGACACCACTCGCGCCGGGGATTCAAACCTGGGATTCATGCTCGGCAAACGAGAAAAAGGCGTATGCGCGTTTCATGGAGGTCTACGCAGGGTTCCTTGAACAGACTGACTACAACGTCGGCCGTGTGATCGATTCCATTCGCAAACGAGGCGAGCTAGACAACACCATGGTGATCTTTATCGCCGGCGACAACGGAGCCAGCGCGGAAGGTAGCCGTCAGGGACTGCTCAATGAGATGACCTTCTTCAACGGTGTCAAGGAAAACATCGACGATGTTCTCGCCCGCACTGATGAGATTGGATCCTGGAAGACGTACAACCATTATCCCGTCGGCTGGGCACACGCAATGTGTACGCCGTTCCAATGGACGAAGCAGATCGCGAGCCACTTTGGAGGAACTCGCAATGGTATGGTGATTTCGTGGCCAAAAGGCATAGCAGCCAGGGGAGAATTGAGAACTCAGTTCCATCACTGCATTGATGTCGTGCCTACAATTCTGGAAGCTTGCCACGTGACGATGCCGTCGTCGGTGAACGGTGTTACCCAAAAGCCAATCGAAGGCGTCAGTCTGGCTTACACTTTTGCTGAAGCGAACGCAAAAGATCAACGAACAAAGCAGTACTTTGAACTGCTGGCGAATCGAGCAATCTACTCGGACGGTTGGGTTGCCTGCACGACGCCGGTCGGTGCTCCCTGGGATTCCGCCGGCGCCAAGGTGGACGAAATCACTGGCTACAAGTGGGAACTTTATGACACGAATAAAGACTTCTCACAGGCGCATGATCTGGCTGCAGAGATGCCGGACAAGCTGAAGGATCTGCAACTGCTGTTTTATTCGGAAGCGGCGAGCTACAACGTACTGCCGATTGATAACAGCAAGACGGAGCGACTGGATCCGGCGATCCGACCAAGTCTGACTCGAGGACGCAAATCTTTCAGTTACACAGAAGGAATGGTTCGAATTCCGGAAGGAGCCAGCCCGGACATCAAGAACAAGTCCTGGTCGATCAAGGCTGATGTAGAAGTCAAAGAGAATGCCTCCGGGATCATCGTCACTCAGGGCGGGCTGTTCGGCGGCTGGGGTTTATACCTGAACCAGGGTAAGCCCGTGTTTCATTACAACTTTGTGGATGTCGCTCACTTTGATGTCGCCGGAAAGGACTCGCTGACCCCGGGCAAACACACGATCGAAATGCAGTTTGCCTACGACGGCGGTGGAATTGGTCGGGGCGGTGTGGCGACTGTCAGTGTTGACGGTTCTCCCGTCGCCAAAGGTCGCGTCGAACGCACGATCCCGATACGTATTACGCTCGACGAGACACTGGACATCGGCGAGGATTGCGGAACCCCGGTCAATCTGACCTACGATGTGCCATTCCGATTCGAAGGCGATATTGAGGGCGTGACGATCGAACTTCCGTAACAGGAAAAGTCCGTCTCTGCCTTCGACAAGAGCTTTCTGTGTTGTGAGGCAGCCGTTGGCTACGCGCAGGAAATTGAACACGGGGATTTGGATCAGGCTGGCTTTGTTCGAAAGTCGCAAGCATGATTCAGAATCCACTGTGGTCAGTTGTCAGCCTCATGTTGCGTTTGTTTTTAGTGTTGTCGGTAGACGCACATCAGGTCGTGCCGTTTCCGCCCGCGCCGTCGTGCTTCGACGGCCGGGAGCAGCGAAGGGATCTTCTGTTCCGGGTAATGTTCACGCATAGGGAACTGGTTCAGGAGATAATCTGACTGATCACTTTCCCATGCACGTCCGTCAGTCGATAGTCGCGACCACTGTAACGATACGTGAGTCGTTCGTGGTCGAGTCCCATCAAATGAAGAATGGTCGCGTGCAGATCATGGACATGCACACGGTCCTCCACAGCCGTCAGACCAAACTCATCCGTTGATCCGTAACTGATACCGCCTTTCACGCCGCCGCCAGCCATCCACGTGGTGAAGCCGTAGTGATCGTGATCACGTCCCTTCTGGCCTTCTGATGTCGGAGCCCTTCCGAATTCACCGCCCCAGACCACAAGCGTCTCTTCAAACAGGCCGCGCTGTTTAAGGTCTTGAATCAGAGCCGCGATGCCCTGATCGCAGGCCAAAGCCAATCGGCGATGTCCGTCAACAATGTTTTCATGGCCTGTGTCCCACGCGATATCGTAACCATCGATGGAGAGTGACAGCTGAACCATGCGGACACCGCGTTCGACAAGTCGGCGAGCCAGCAGGCACCCCTTGGCGTATTCGCTGGCACCGTACATCTCAAGCGTCTCTTTCGATTCCTTGCTCGTATCAAACGCGTCCGGAACAGCGAACTGCATGCGGAAGGCCATCTCCATGGTCTCAATACTGGCCTCCAGTTGCGGATCATGTTGCTGCCTTTGCAGATCCAGCTGGTTGAGTCGCGTCAGCAGGTTGGCCTGCTGTCGCTGGTCCACTTTGGGCAACCAATTGTTCTTCAGGTCCTGCATAATATGATCGGGCTTCATCTCGTGAATATTCACGTAGGTTCCGGTATAAGCCCCGGGCAGAAACGCGTTACCCCAGTTGGCCAGCTTATTCCGAGGCTGCGCGCGAGGACTCATAGCGATGAAGCCGGGCAAATCCTGGTTCTCGGTGCCCAGGCCATAAGTCAACCACGATCCCATGCTGGGACGAGTCGGCTGCAGATGCCCGACGTTCATCATCATCATCGCACTGGCATGTTCCGGCGTGTCGGTATGCATCGAATGGATGAGGCAGAGATCATCGACCATTTCTGCTACATGAGGAAAAATCTCGCTGACCCATCGGCCGCACTGACCATGTTGCCGAAACGCATACGGCGATGGCATCAGTCCCATTTTTGTGTTTCGCAAAGACTTACGATCGACAGACTCCGGTCGCTGACCCGCGTGTTTTGCAATTTCCGGTTTGTAGTCGAACGTGTCGACCTGCGACGGCCCTCCCGGCATAAACAACTGAATCACGTGCTTCGCCTTCGGGGCGAAATGCGGAGGTCGCGGAGCCAGGGGAGAGTCTGAATTGCTCACCATGTCTGCATGAGCAACGCCGGAACTTGTATCTGACTGCGCCAGCACACTCGCGAGACCCAGCGTTCCAAAACCGGCTCCAAGTTGCCGCAGGGCGTCACGACGATCAATCGGGCGCGGAGGATTTCGATGAAACATGGCGATTACCTCACGAACATGAATTCGTTGGAACTTAATAACACCTGAGCGTAGCGGTCCCAACTGGACAACTCGCTCCCATCACTGGCCGTGCTGACAAAACTCAATCCAATCTCCAGCTCCGCTGGCTCCGGATCGCGAGCATACAGCAGCTCATACGCGTGTTTAATGCGGTCTTCATTGGAATCACTCAGCGTACGCAATCGAGCGACCAGCGCTTTGGCTCGGTCGAACATAAACGGACTGTTCATGAAGAACAAAAACTGCTGCGGCACGATGCTGCTGGGGCGTTGCTCAACCGTCGATCGCATCAGCGGAAAATCAAACAGACGCAGAAACACATCAGATCCGAAAGCATCTCCGTTGCGTCCCACTTTCGCATACAACGTCCGACGTTTTGTTTCTGTAATGTTGTGATGAGAAGGACCGCCAAGCGATGAATCCAGCTCACCCGTCACAAATAACAAAGAGTCTCGCCAGGCTTCCACGTCCATACGGCGAGGACTCATCCGCCACAGCAGGCGATTGTCACCGTCCGTTTTGTAAGACTGTTCGTTGTAGTCTCCACTTAATTGATACGTGGCCGAACACATGATTTGGCGATGCAAAGATTTCAGCGACCAGCCGTTGGCGATAAATTCACTAGCCAGCCAGTCCAGTAATTCCGGATGAGTCGGGCTCTCCCCCAGCGTTCCGAAGTTACTCGGAGTTCGCACAAGTCCGGCACCAAAATGATGCTGCCAGATTCGATTCACGAACACTCGAACGGTGAGCGGATTCTGAGGATCCACGATCGAGGCCGCCAATTCTTCACGACCGCTGCCTTTCGTATAACCTGCCGGCTCAGCTCCCGAGAGGATTCGCAGAAAACGACGCGGAGCCACGTCACCGGTCTTCAACAGATTGCCGCGGAGAGCGACTTTCATGTCGTCGTGACCGGTTTCGTGCAGGGTATGAGCAGTCTCCAGAGCAGGCGGAGCATTCTTTTGCAGCTCAGCCAGCTCGGCTTTCCATTGGTCCAGCTGTGTCTGTTCTTCGGGAGTCGCTTCTTCCTGAGTGGCCTCTTCAGCTGCGGGATTCTTCTCATTCCTCGACCGCTTAGGGAACGTCTTGATTCTCCTGCTCAACTCCTCGACCGCATGTTGGTGATCGTGGAATCGCTTAACGACATCCACTGCTGCCAGCGGCAAATCGTGAGTCGCTGAGTTGTTAAAGATGCCAGCCAGAGAATAAAAATCCTGCTGAGGTATCGGATCGAACTTGTGATCATGGCAGCGAGCACATGAGCCCGTAATCCCCAGCAGTCCCCGCGTCAAAATGTCGACTCGATCATCAAGCGTTTCTGCTCGTGACTGTGCAATACTGTCCGGGTCACCTCCGTCAGACTGATACGTCGGCCCCAGCGCAAAGAAGCCGGTCGCAACGGCCTGCGAGGGATCTCCACTTAAGTCACCGGCTATCTGTTGGCGGATGAATTCATTGATCGGCAGATCGCGATTAAAGGCATCCACGACCCAGTCCCGATATCGCCAGGCGTCGTCCAAAGCTTTGTCGCCCTCCAGGAATCCACCTCGTCCATCGCTGAACCGAGCCACATCCAGCCAATGCCGTGCCCACCGCTGACCGTATTCGGGTGAGTTAAGCAATTCATCGACAAGCGACTCAACCGCCTTCTGTCGATCAATCGCAGCAGCCGTAGCGAACGATCGAACTTGTTCCGGAGTTGGAGGGATTCCGAGCAGATCAATAAAGATCCTTCGCACCAGGATATGCGTGGCCGCTGGCTCAACAGCCTGAAGCCCGGCCTGCGTTCGATGATCCATCACAAAGTTGTCGATGGTGTTAATCACTTCTTTCGAAAATTGTACGGCACTCACTACGGGCACTTCCGGCCGCCGAACTGGCTGCCATGCCCAATGACTTTGTTGAGCTTTCGCCCAGTCGAACTTCGACCAATCCTTACGCGATTCCGCTGCGGGAACTCCGGGAGATGATGTCGCTTCTGGCCACGGCGCACCCATCTCAACCCACTTCGTAAGAGCCTCAATCTGGCGTTGCTCAAGCTTTCGATCGGGCGGCATTTCAATGCCGTTGTATTTGACCGCCGAGATCAGCAGACTTTCCGCTGGCTTGCCAACGATTACTGCTGTCCCCGATTCACCACCCTTGATCATGGCTTCGCGGCTGTCCACGTAGAGCCCCGCCTGTAATTCAGCCGCATCAGTGCTGTGGCAATCGTAACAATGCTGAACCAGAACTGGCCGAATCTCAGCTTCGAAGAATTCAATCTGCTCAGCTGTAAATGTTGGCTTATCTACAACGGCAGGAGTCTCATCAACCGCGGAAGCAACTTCACCGATCGCGATCGCAACAACAAAGCCCCCGATCATGATGAACAGTTTTGGGATCATAGGATTTGTCGCAGCAAAACAGGTCGGCGGGAAATCGGGGCGGGAGTGATCGAGGATCAGAAAAGTTTCCGGATCGACATTGAACAGTGTTTCACTAATTCATCTTATTCGGCCTGCAAATCGATTCCAAGACGCATCATGGGAATTGGCCAACATCCGCATCTGGATTGTGACGACCGAAATCAGCTGAACATTCAGGGAACCTTCTGTGATGAAATCCAATATGTCCGAGCAAATCAAGCTTGCTCAGTAGAACTTGATAGAGCCGTTAGTCACCGTCCCTGATCAGCGACTTGTAAACTCGACCCCGACGACTGCATAACGATATTGGGCCTCGGAAGAAATTTCACGGCCGCCTCCTTCGGGAAGTGCCACACCAAATTCATCAGCGCCGACGCGGCCAAATGTTTCCGACACTACGATTGCTGCGCTCTTTAAATTGTCGGAACCTGGTTTCAGTTCAGTAAGCATGGCATTCAAAGCTCGATTTTTGGCATCGTATTCGAAAGAGATGCGATAGGTTTGTTTTGCAGTGAGCCCCTCCGGGAGCTCGACTGGAGTCTTCGATGGCCTGCCGTTTGCGTGGCATACGAGAGCGATTTCATCCTGGCCTTCGATTTGTAGCGAAATCGAATGATCATTGATCGACCGTTCACTGTGAAACAGACCCAGAACCATTGGATTCGTTTCATTTGTTCCAAATTGATCGATTCGAAAGTCGATGATAGCCCGAAAGTCACCTTGCGTTGCGTCCCGACTTAGCGGGCGTACAAATCGCCTTCGCTGGCCACTCATACGGGGTGAGTTCTCTCCCAAAACGTGAAGTTCCGCAGCACTCTTGTCCCAGCGATACGGAATCGAATCGACACTCATGACAGCGGCTTCATGGTCAGGATCTGCCTTGCGTCCGATGGCCAGCATATCAAAATCAAAGTGCCACCCGCGCTGCATCGGATCTGTTGTGAAGGTTTCTGCAAAGCTGGCTGTGGTGTCGCTTTTGGTATTGAATGTTTGATTGTTGAGCGACGCCAGGAACGGATTCAATTCCGTCAGGTTTGGCTGTCCATACTTCGTATGTTCCGACCAAACCCAGACATACTCGTCTGTATAGGCCAGAGCTAAAGAGAGATTGGACCAAAGCGAGGCCTTGCCCCCACTCGGCCAACCATCAGGCAGGTTCCATGGATGATCCTCGACCCACGCAGCCATCCCGACCTCGACAAAGCTGTCGTACTTCTCCGGGTCGTCACTTAGAGATCGCCATCCAAGAATGTCTGATCGTGCCGAAGCGTATCGATTGCGGTCGCCCGGAAATCCATTTTCAGTCGCATAGGTATGAGTCGTACCTTTTGCATGACCAAAATAAAACGTGTTTTCGTGACCGTGAACAATCCTTGCTGGCGACTCGATCCCGGCAAGAACTCCATCAAGGAATGGAATGACACCTGTGAGCGGACCGTAGCCATTGGAATCGGGCGACCATGCAAACGTCGTGATAATGATCACTTCGGGAAACTCGGATTGAATTGCCTTAATCCATTGTGAGCCCCTGTGTTGCAGCACTTCCGGCGTATCCTTACCCAACGGGAAATGAAGCCCCTGTGGCTTGTCAGGATCAAACTCTGGCATTCCGGATTCAGTTCGCCAGCGATAATAACCATACTGCTCCGTATCGAGCCAAATCCCTTTCAGCCTGCCTGCACGGCAAATACGGCCGACCAGCTTCGCGTTATGCTCGATAATGGCCCAGTCGTCATCATCTGTGAGATCCGGAGTTTTTAAGCCACGCGCTCCATCGACCATTCCACAGATCAGAAAATTGTCGGTAAGACTGCCACGCCGCATCGACTTCAAGTCGGCCAGCGTTTGTTCAACAGCTTTGTCTGGAATGCGTATTGAGTTCCACAGCAGCTCATTCAGAAAGGCAGGTCGCCACGGCATCCCCATTTTGGTCAGCCCCAGACTTTCCACCCATTCGGACGATAGAGATGCCGGGATGACGATCCCGTCGAACGGGTATGAGTCAACGAATTCGGGATGCCTCGCAATAAACCCCGGAGTTATGGCCGTCTCTTCGCCGTAGACTGTATAGAGACCGCCACCAATCATCTTTTTATGTCGCAATTCTCGAGGAGCCGCCCATTTCTCCGGAGGTAACTCAATGTGCGAATCGACTCGTATCCATGCCAGCGTTACTTTGCCGGCCGTACTGCCCGGATCAAAACGCAGACGCGTCCCCGGCCCCGATGATGGAAACGTGATTTGGTACTCATGCCACATGTCATCGTTGATGACTTCGAAACTGCGACTATTTGTTTCCGTGAATGACCGGCCAAAATAAATCTGGCCTGTCTTGCTGCTGGTCGATCTCATCCGCATTGAGACAGTGACGAACTGGCCGGTCGGACAGTCCACCCCGGGACTTGTCAGGAATGGATCGGGAGCCTCAACCTTCATGATCAAACCGTCCCCGGAGTGTCGAGCATCAACTACGAGAGAATTTGCCTTCCATCCCTGCATGTCATGTGAAAACTCCCAGAATGCAACATTTTCAGCACGAACGGCTCTCTCAGGCCCGCCACAGACGACGATAGCGATCGTGCAATAAAAAAGAAGGCGGGCGGAACAAGTGGCGATTTGCATGATTTACTCGGCGGGCTGTCTCTTAGGGGGAATCGCTCAGGGTTGAGCTGATCAGAAAACGCGTCACTGAAGCGTAACAGTTCTGCAGTTTTGCGGCATCGCCTCAAGATCTCTATCAGCAAAACCCATCAATACGTAACCGGAAACAGAAGTGCCGTTACAAATGGATTCATGTTGACGTACTTCCGTATCCTCGAACAGGTACGTAGCTGGGGCTGCATCACTCTGGTGGAGTAATCACGAGGTTAGCGACACCGCATCGCTACCCAGCCATCGATGCAAACCATCAAATACTTTCTCCGCGCCATCGGAATGAATTGAGGCAAAGTCGACGACATGCGAAAGCAGCCGCGGCAGAGGATAAGTTCCCGTATGTAAGCGACACTACAATCGTTGGGTTCTTTCGGGAGTTGAAAAGGAGTCGTTTGAGAGTTTCCACCGTGGCAACACGACGCTCCAGGCCGCTTTGGTGAAATCGACGCAACTTTTCGGTCAGCCGCCCGCTGCTCCGATCGCATCGGCCGACGCAATGAATGGTTGTTATTGTTCAGCGTCGATGATTGTGAATGAGTATGAGTGGAGGCTGCGTACGAAGGCGTCAGTTGGCAAGTGTCTTTCTATTATCTCGGAAGCGAGCGCTCAGCAGCGAATGCGAACGGGTGGTCTCAATGAAGTGACGTGGTCCTCGTGCATGATACTTGCCAGGACGCTTCGAAGGAACCATCATGCCGCGAGTGCTCTCTGCATGCAACAGGCCGGCATGGCTCTGATTTGATCACGAGCGTATGTGACGTGCCCCCAATTTCTGTCCATGTGTTATGCGAGTAATGGTTAGGGAAGTAGTCAGGAGTCGCTGTGCTGCTGGAGGGCAGGCGCAGCCGGACCGGAAGCAGCACAGCGACGCACGAATTCCGATGGGGCCAGACCGCCCAGAGAACTGTGCGGGCGATAGTCGTTGTAATCTTCTCGCCATGCAGCGCCGCACGCTCGGGCATGACTGAGGTTCTCAAACTCCGTTACCCTTGGCAACTCGTCACGGAACCGGCTGGGGAAGCTTTCCGCGAAGCCATTCTCCCACGGACTACCGGGCTCAACGTAAAGCGTTCCCACATCGAGTTTCAACACCCACGTTGGAAGCGACTTCGAGATGAACTCGGGGCCGTTGTCGCTCCGAATCTGCTTCGGGGCTCCATACATCACAAACAACTCCGACATCCGATTGATGAGGTCCTCTGAGCGAATACTCTGCGAGACATCCAGGCAGATGCAACGGCGTGTGTACTCATCGACGATCGACAGCCATTTCAAAGACTGACCATGAACCGTTCGATCAAAGATGAAATCCCAACACCAGACGTCGTTCGGCCCGGCGGCACGACGAACGTGACATGCATGGCTGCTGTTGCCAAAAGCCCGCTTTTTCCTGATTCTTTTCGGCAACCTCAGCCCTTCGCTTAACCACTGACGAGACACCCGTTTCACATTCACACGGTAGCCTTCTCGCTGAAGTAAAACCGCGATCCGGCGATAACCGAATCGAGGACGCTGACGGGCCAGCTCCAGCATCCGACTTCGAATCGATAACTCATCAGCTCGAATCTTTCGCTTGTAACGAAGCGTGCTTCGCCTGAACTCCAGCGCCTGACACGCCCGACGTTCGGAAACAGAAAAAGATTGCTGAACTCGGGCAACTGTTTCTCGCTTCTCCGTCGGGCTCAACCGTTTCCCCGAAGCGTCTCTTTCAGGATCGCTTTATCAAGCTCCGCCTCTGCAAGCAGACGCTTCAGGCGAGCATTCTCGATGTCCAGCTCCCTGAGTTTTTTGGCCTCTTCGCTCTTCATGCCACCAAACTGATTTCGCCAGCGGTGATAGGTGGCTTCGCAGACCTCAAGGGTCTGTAACACGGCCGCCAAGTCCTTGCCCGAATTCAACATGACCTCGGCATCCCGAAGCTTCGCAACGATCTGCTCCGGGCTATGACGTTTACGCTTTTTGCTCATGGGAAAGTCCTCTCACCTCGAACTGAGGCTCTGGAATCTCATATCACATGGACCAAATCCCGGGGAGCAAACCAGATCGTCTGCTTGCTGGTTCCGAATCCATCTATGATGACTCGCAAAAACTGATGGAACGACTCGTAATTGCGCTCGTGCTGCAGTACACCAACGGGAATCAACTGCAGGCCGCATAATTGCTGGATGTTTCCAGAGCAACTCTGCGTACCAGGTGCAGACAGCATGGTATCACCATTGATAAAGTGGTGGACTTCGGTGATTCGTAGTCAGTCGGCAGTGGCCTTCTTATGAAACTTACTCTAAAGATCATACTGCTGTTTCTGGTGGTTTCCTGCGGGCTGATCGGGGTCAGTGGGTATTTGTCCGTGCAGCGAGAAATCGCGTTCTTTGAAGAGGAAATGACGGCTCGCCACGGGCGACTTGTGGCCGCCGTCGAACCAATGCTGCTGGACGCATGGAGATCCGCGGGGCCGGGTGGACTTCTGAGGTTTGTCGCCAACATCGAAGGTGATGAGCGTCAGGTGCGAATCCGTTGGGTTTGGCTTGATGTCTCCGCCGCCGACCTGGCAAGTCCCGTCGCTTCGCAAGCGGCTTTGGCGAAAATTCCGATGGGGCAGCTATCGTCCATCGCTGTTCGTACAGCCGACGGAGCCGGACTGTACTGCTCCTATTTTCCATTTGAACTCGGCGATGGTCGACGTGGTGCCCTGGAGATGGCCGAATCCCTGGCTCGGCGCGATCAATACACACGCAATACCATCCAGCGCACGGCTGCGTTGCTGGTCGCAATGTTGTTGGCTGCTTTGTTGCTCGTTGCGATATTCGGGCTGAGATTGATTGGTCAGCCGCTGCAGGCCTTGTTGTTGAAGACTCAACAGATTGCCGAGGGCGACCTGCGGACTCCGGTGATTGTGCCTGGCTCCGACGAACTGGCGACACTTGCCACCGCACTGAATGAGATGAGTGAAAAGCTGGATTCGTCGCAAAAAGCGATCCTGAAAGAATCGTCTCAGCGAATTGAAGCGATGGAGCAGCTTCGGCATGGCGATCGATTGCGAACGGTCGGCCGTCTTGCGTCCGGGCTCGCTCATGAACTCGGAACTCCTCTCAATGTTGTCAGCGGCCGCGCGGGATTAATTCTTGGAGGAAAACTGTCCGGCGAAGACGTTCTTCAAAGTGCTCAGACGATCAAGTCCGAAGCAACTCGCATGACAACGATCGTGCAACAGCTGCTGAATTTTGCTCGGCGGTCTCCTCCGAATCGAGTCCCTTGTCATCTGAATACTGTGATCGATCAAACGGTCAGCCTGATGGAATCGATGGTCCGCAAAAAGGACGCGGTGGTTCAGGTTGAGCTGCAATCCACTGCGGATGTGATGGTTCAAGCGGACGCGGCTCAACTCCAGCAGGTGCTTTCGAATCTGTTGATGAATTCGATGCTTGCGAAAGATGCGCCGGTTCATATCCTGATCCGTGCCGAACAGTGTTCTGGCACACACCCGGATTCGGCAGATCGACGATCGATCAAGTGCGTCAAGGTGTCGGTGATTGATGACGGCGATGGGATCTCGGAGGCCAACCTGCCGCATGTCTTTGAGCCGTTCTTTACGACACGTGATGTTGGCCAGGGAACCGGATTGGGGCTATCGATCGTGCATGGAATTATTGCGGAGCATGGCGGCTGGATGTCTGTGCAGAGTACGCCTGGAAAAGGAACCACGTTTGCCTTCTTACTGCCGCTGGAGGAACAGTCGTGAGCGGTTCGGTTCTGGTTATTGATGATGAACGCAGCATGGTTGAACTGCTGCAGGCTGATCTCGCTCTGCGCGGGTTTAAAGTCATTGGTTTCACGTCGGCGGCGGAGGCTCTGGCGGCATTGCCGGCGAGCGACGTGCAGGTCGTCTTGACCGATCTCAACATGCCGGGGTTCAACGGACTCCAGTTGTGTGAACGAGTGGTGGCGAACCGGCCTGATATTCCGGTCGTGGTGATGACGGCCTTCGGCAGCATGGAAACCGCCATCGCTGCAATCCGTGCCGGGGCCTGGGATTTTGTGACGAAGCCGGTCGAAATGGAACTGCTGGCTGTCGTTTTGGATCGAGCTATCAAACATCACAATCTGCAGGAAGAAGTCCGTCGACTGAGCGATAAGAATCCGGTCGCGGATCACTTTGAGGAACTGACTGGCTCAAGTCCGGTGATGCAGAAATTGTTTGACCAAATTCTCCGCATTGCGCCGACCTCGGCCAACGTCCTGATCATTGGTGAAAGTGGAACGGGCAAGGAACTCGTGGCGCGGGCCATCCACAAGAACAGCAGTCGCAGTGCGGGGCCATTCGTCGCCATTAACTGCGCGGCGATTCCGGAGAACCTCCTGGAGAGCGAACTGTTCGGTCATGCCAAAGGCGCCTTCACTGATGCGCGGGCCGATCGGAAAGGACTGTTTCAACAGGCGCAGGGCGGAACAATTTTGTTGGATGAAATTGGTGATTTTCCGCTGGGGCTACAGGCAAAACTCCTGCGAGCGATGGAACAACGCACCGTTCGGCCCGTTGGTGGTGACAAAGAAATTCCGTTCGACGCAAGAATCCTCACGGCCACAAATCGAGATCTGGAGGCGGCTGTCGAGGAAGGCCGGTATCGAGAAGATTTCTATTTCCGGATTAACGTCATTCAGCTGGATCTGCCTCCCCTGCGGGCTCGAGGAACCGATGTGCTGTTGATCGCTCGCCGGCTGTTGGATTTGTTTGCTCGCGAGATGAACAAACGCGTGACGGATTTTTTGCCATCTGTGGCCGAGCGGCTGCTGAACTATGACTGGCCCGGGAATGTTCGTGAGCTGCGAAACGTCATGGAACGTGCCGTCGCTTTGACGGAGTTTGAAAAGTTGATCGTGGATGATTTGCCCGAGCGAATCCGCAACTACCGCCAATCGACGTTTCGCATCGACACGTCCAATCCTGCCGAACTACAAACCCTGGAAGCCGTTGAACAGCAATACATCCGACGAGTCATGGAGAGTGTGCAGGGGAATCGCACCGAAGCCGCCAGGATCCTCGGCGTTGATCGCAAAACACTTTATCGTCGCCTGAAGCAGGATGAGAATAGTTGATGGGGCAGAACGCCCCGTGGGGCAATTTGCCCCGCGAGTTTTCGTCGCAAACACGAAAAAAATCAGCGATAAAGCTCACGAATCGATCTTACCAACGCGGCACACCACTTGCTTTTCTGGTCACCGTGTTCAGCATCAGACAGGAAACGATTTCGCTCGGCAGTTGCAGTGCGGTTTGTTGTCTGAGCTTTCCGCTGAACAGGGAGAGTCAGCATGAAACTCACATCATTTCAATGGATGGCAGCAGGTTTAATGCTGTCAGCAGCCGGAGTTGGGGCCAGCATCCATTATGGATCATCGCCAGCCATTGCTGGAACGACGATCAAATGGACGGATACAACGGCCAGACAAAAAGAAGTCGGCGATCACGCAGTTTCACACAACTACGCGAAGTCACTTTCGGGGGCCTTTCGAGAAGCCTCGGAAGCAGTGATGCCATCGGTTGTCACTATTCAGTCGATGTCGTCGAAACCTGCGGGGATGGGCCAACACGGCCGGATCCCGGAGGAACTTAAAGACAATCCGCTGTTCAAACAGTTCTTCGACAACATGCCACAAGAACAGTCGGAAGGGAAGAGTGAACCTCAGCGAACTGGCATGGGCTCCGGAGTCATCGTCGATTCAAGTGGCATCATTCTGACCAATAACCATGTGGTCAAAGATGCGGACAAGCTCCTGATCAAATTGCATGACGGGCGAGAATTCGAAGCGACGGAATGGAAGACAGATCCGAAGACAGACATCGCTGTGGTTCGAATCGACACCAAAGACAGTTTGCCAGCCGCCGTTATTGGCAACAGTGATCAGCTCAACGTCGGCGACTGGGTGATTGCTGTCGGAGCACCTTTCGGACTTGATGAAACCGTCACCGCCGGCATCATCAGCGCGAAGGCTCGTGGAATTGGTATCACGGCTCGTGAAGAGTTCCTGCAAACCGATGCGGCGATCAATCCTGGTAACAGTGGTGGACCGCTGGTGAATCTGGATGGGCAGGTGATCGGTATCAACACAGCGATTTCCAGTACAAGTGGCGGATATCAGGGCATTGGTTTTGCTGTTCCCGTCAACCTGGCTCGCTGGGTGGGAGATGAATTGATGGCTCACGGAACCGTTCAGCGAGCGTTTCTCGGAGTCGGAATTCAATCGATCGACAGTACTCTGTCAAAACAACTGGGACTGGATACCGTCCGAGGAGCAGTCGTTACGGATGTCAGAGCCGGGAGTCCTGCGGCCAATGCCGGACTACTTAGCGGAGACGTGATTCTGGAGTTTGATGGGACGTCGATCACGAAACCAGCAGATCTTCAGGGACGCGTTGAACGAGCTTCACTGAAGGATGTTCACAAGGTTGTGGTTCTGCGAGATGGCAAGAAGATGTCGATTGACGTTCGAGTCGAAGCAATGCCAACAACGGTGTCTGCTGCGGAACCAACGAAGGCTGAGAAATCAACATCTTCAGAGTTCAATGGACTGGGACTTCAGTTGTCTGATCTCACGCCAGATGTCGCAAGTCAATTGGGAATGTCCGATGTCAATGGAGTCGTGATCACCGGTATTAAGCCAGGTAGTCCGGCCGCCAATGCTGGACTCGAAGATGGCATGGTAATCCGCAAGGTTGGCAAGACATCAGTTAAGTCGGTCACCGAGTTTGGTGATGCCGTGAAGGAGTTCAAACCTGAAGATGGAGTGCTGATGCTCGTGCAGGCCGGCGAGAGTTCTCGATTTGTGGTGGTGCAAGGGTAACTGTTTCCCGAACAAGAAATCTGTTAGCCTCAATCAGGGTCGGCACTGAGTTTCTTTCCAGGGATCGGTGCTGGCAATTTCCGGATGACTGATCTGATAACCTGCAGGACCCGCCCGCGGGTTCGTTGATAAGTAAGCCGACATGATGGACGCCGCAGGGCGTTTCGTCACGTCGGCTTTTTTGTTGGCCGTATCTTGCTGCGTTTGCGAATTCACCAGCTCTTTTCAGGGACAAAACATTGACCGGCTCCACACTGTTCCCGAAAAGATTATTTGCCTCGATCCGTCGCGAGAAGCCGCAAGTCGACGCGTCGCAGAGATTAATCGAAGCCGCGACGCTGGATGCCGAAGGAACCTGCCGGCTGCTGAAGACCAGCACCAGTGGACTCAGCGAACATGCGGCGCGATTCAGGCTCAAGCAATATGGCCCCAATATCCTCGCGGCTGACGCTCAGGGCGGATTTGGCAGGATTCTGCGTCACGCGGTCTTCAATCCGCTCGTGATGCTGCTGGCATCGCTGGTGCTGGTTTCGTTTATCACGGGCGATATTCGAGCCGCCACAGTGATGTCGGCGATGATCGTGCTCGGTGTCGGTCTTAATCTGCTGCAGGAAGGTCGAGCCAGCAAGGCCGCAGCAAAACTGAAGGCCATGATTTCGCTCACAGCGACCGTCGTCCGAAACGGGCAGCCGCAGGAGATTTCGATCTCTCAATTGGTGCCCGGAGACATCGTGCAGTTGGCCGCTGGAGATATGGTTCCCGCCGATCTTCGCCTGCTGGTCGCGAAAGATCTGTTTGTCATGCAGAGCTCTCTCACGGGCGAAAGTTTACCGGTCGAGAAATTCGAAACGGAGAAGGCGATCGCAAGTCATGTCGCAGTCGAACTCACTTGCGTTGCCTTTCTTGGCACCAGCGTGGAAAGTGGCTCGGCGACCGGTGTCGTTGTCGCGACCGGGAAAGACACGTATCTCGGCGGTATGGCCGAAACATTGTCGGAACAGCCGGAAGAAAGTGCCTTCGACAAAGGCATTGCAAAATTCACGTGGCTGATACTGCGATTTGTTCTCGTGATGGTTCCGCTGGTGTTCTTCATCAACGGATTTACCAAAGGAAACTGGTCGGAGGCCTTCTTCTTCGCGATCGCAGTAGCCGTCGGCCTGACGCCGGAAATGCTGCCGATGATCGTTACCGTCTGCCTGTCTCAGGGTGCGTTAGCCATGAGCCGTCAGAAGGTGATCGTGAAGCGACTCAATGCGATTCAGAACCTTGGAGCGATGGATGTGTTGTGCACCGACAAGACCGGGACACTCACCATGGACCAGGTGATTCTTGAACGCCACTGCGATATCGTGCTGAAGGAGAGTGATGATGTCCTGGCTCTGGCCTACATGAACAGCCATTTTCAAACCGGCCTGAAAAACATCCTCGACCGCGCTGTGCTGGCCCACGTGGAAACTCACGATCATGCCAGAATTCCGGAATACACCAAGGTCGACGAGATCCCGTTCGACTTTCAGCGTCGCATCATGTCCGTTGTCGTGCGAACTCCTGAGAACAAGGACCGCATCATCAGCAAAGGCGCGCCGGAAGCCATCTTTCCTCGGTGTGCCGAGTTCGAACTGGCCGGGCAGCGGCTGCCGATGGACCATGCTCATATCGAAGAGCTGAAGAAGGAGTACGAACGACTCTCGGCTGATGGATTCCGAGTTCTCGCGATTGCCAGCAAAGACATCGCTCCACGAGGTATCGTCGCCGGGGATTCAACGCCTTACACGAAAGACGATGAAGCCAGTCTGACGTTGAAGGGTTACGTGGCGTTTCTTGATCCGCCGAAAGATTCTGCCAACGCGGCCCTCAAAGCTCTGCAGGCCCACGGGATCTCGGTGAAGGTCGTCACCGGGGACAATGAACTCGTTGCAAAGAAGATCTGCAAAGAGGTTGGACTGGCCACCGATTTTGTTCTGCTGGGCAGCGATGTCGAAGCCATGTCCGACGTGCAGCTTGCGGATGTTGCGTGGAAGACAACGTTGTTTGCTCGTGTTTCCCCGACGCACAAACAGCGAATCATCAAGGCTCTGCAATCTCAGAAGCATATCGTCGGCTTCATGGGAGATGGCATCAACGATGCTCCGGCGCTGCGAACGGCCGATGTCGGGATCAGTGTCGACACCGCTGTGGATATTGCCAAAGAATCGGCCGATCTGATCCTGCTGGAAAAATCCCTGATGGTTCTGGAGGCTGGCGTCGTCGAAGGTCGCAAAGTCTTCGCCAACATACTGAAGTACGTTCGCATGGGAGCCAGCAGCAACTTCGGCAATATGTTCAGTGTGCTCGGGGCGAGTATTTTTGTGCCGTTCCTGCCGATGTCTCCGATTCAGATTCTTGCGAACAATTTGCTGTACGACATCAGCCAGACCGCGATCCCAACTGACAACGTGGATGCCGAGCAGATCACGAAGCCACGGCCGTGGGACATGCAGCAGCTGACTCGATTCATCGTGTTCATCGGGCCTTGTTCGTCGTTGTTCGATTTCACGACGTTCTTCATCATGCTCTACGTCTTCAAATGCTGGGATACGAGCACACCCGAAGCTGCGGTTCACAGCACTCGGCTGTTTCAGACCGGCTGGTTTGTTGAGAGCCTGTTAACTCAGACGTTGATCATTCACATCATCCGGACGAACAAGATCCCGTTCCTGCAGAGCTGGCCTTCCTGGCCGCTGCTTGTCATGTCCGCAACCATTATGGCCATCGGAGTTGCCATCCCCTTCACCGTGCTCGGCGACTATCTCGGTTTTACTCAACTTCCCACGCTCTACTGGCCTTTATTGGCCATATCACTTCTTGCCTACATCGTGATCACGCAGTTGCTGAAAATGTGGCTGTTGAAGAGAAGCTGGATTTGAACCTCAAACAGACCGGAACAGGAGATCTTAATTATCGGTTGTCTAATCCTGGAGATTCGCTGACACCACAACTGCCGTCACTGCGACGCGTTTAAACCTTTCGAGAAACTCTCGACGGCAATCTGTGAATTACCCACAATTCCAGCAGATGGTGCTCATTGGTGTTGCTAATCTTGCTCATATCGTGAAGATCGGACCGTCACAGCAGCACATCGTGTTTGGTGACAATATCTCAGGTCGTCGGACGACCCCAGAAATGGCAGTTCAAATGTGAGCCGCCAGTTTTCAGGTAAGCCGACGTGATCGAATACTTTCGAGTATTCGGTCACGTCGGCTTTTTTTATGCCCCAAAGAAAGACGTGTTCTGATGAAAAAGCCAAACGTAAAGATCGACCGCCACATGAATAGTGTGATCGCGACGTTCAGTACTCACACGTTGGCCGAGGATGCTGTCAAACATCTGGCAGACGCCGGCTTTGATATGAAGCTGCTGTCCATCATTGGCAAAGGATATCACTCCGAAGAAAACGTCGTGGGCTATTACAACGCCGGCGATCGCATGTTGTACTGGGGCACCCAGGGAGCCTTCTGGGGCGGATTCTGGGCGCTGTTGTTTGGGTCAGGATTCTTTATTGTGCCGGGAATTGGACCGCTGCTTGTGGCTGGTCCCTTCGTGGCTGCACTCGTCGGAGCCCTCGAAAGCGCGGCGGTGGTGGGTGGATTGAGTGCTCTCGGAGCGGCGTTGGTCAGTGTCGGGATTCCGAATAACAGCATGGTGCAGTACGAAGGCTGCATCAAGTCCGGACAGTTTCTGATGGTGGCTCATGGAACTCCGGAAGAAGTCGAACGAGCAAAGGAACTGCTGAGCACTTCCGGGGCGACCAAAGCGGAATTGTTTCTGGTTGAGGAACCTGCCGTGGCGGTAGCCTGATACTTTGTCAGGACAGGAATCGTACGTTGGACATTCTTGTCCGACGTCCATGCGACGGGCAGGAATGCCCATCCTGACCAATGCTGACGAAGCACAAGTCAGCAACCGGATTTCATTGGGTTTACGCCAAATAGAGCCGCCTGTGGCTTGCCGTTAAACAAGTTCATTTCATCTCTTTAAAGAATTTTCTCGTATGAACACATCTATCTCTATTGTGGCTGATCCCAATCAGATGTACGAAACGGAGAATGATATTCCGCTTTTGCGTCGTACGGCTTTGAACGTGCTGATGAACCAGCGATTGGCGTCGGCTATCGATCTGCAATTGCAGTTGAAGCAGGCTCACTGGAATGTCAAAGGTCCAAACTTTATCGGCCTGCATGAATTGTTCGACAAGGTCAGTGAAGCGATCGAACCGTATGTGGACATGATTGCCGAACGTATCGTGCAGCTGGGAGGAACAGCCGAAGGAACGATTCGAGGCGCTGCGAATCGTTCAAGGCTGACCGAGTATCCTTCGAGCATTGGCGATGGTTCCGCTCACGTCGATGCGGTGGCTCATGCGTTGTCAACGTTTGCTTATGAATCCCGCAACACGATTACTGAAGCCGATGAACTGGAAGACGCCGTGACGGCCGACCTGTTTACCGAGGTAACTCGGGGCATTGATAAGTGGCTGTGGTTTGTAGAAGCTCATCATCAGGCCACGAAGTAGGTTGTGGTCGGCTGCGATTCGGTTTAACGGCAAGCTGAAGCCGTCAGTGTCTCGCCTTGTTGAGCAAATCAGCCGGAACGCGTTAGCGTCCGGTTTTCGCTGCAAAAATTCTGCAAAAAAATCGGGGCCAACGCACTGCGGCTGATGAATCGCTAAACGATGATAGCCGTCCTCAAAGATCTCACGACATGACTCAAGGGCAGCTATTTGGCACTCGCCGTCGGTACGTTGATCGTTGTGATGTTCTCGACGGGCTTTGGGCTGTTCGCTTCGACATTCACAAAAAGCCGGATTGCGGCACTCTTTGCAACGATTTTCGGAACGATGATTCCGACCGTTCAGTTTGCCGGACTGATCAACCCTGTTTCGTCACTTGAAGGTGTTGGTGCGATCATTGGTCGCATGTATCCGGCGTCTCATTTTCTGATCATCAGTCGTGGCGTGTTCAACAAGTCGCTCGGATTTTTCAGTCTCAGCTCATCATTTCGGCCCATGATGCTGGCCCATGATGCTGGCCGTGCCAGTAATTCTTGGTGTGTCTGTTCTGTTGCAGAAGAAACAGGAGACGTAACCTCATGTCACGCGCGAGCAACATCGATCGACTGGGCACGAAAGAACTACGGAGCCTCACAGGAGATCCGATCCTGCTTAGTCTGATCGTCTACACGTTCAACTTCTCGATTTGCATTTCCGCCACCGCCAAACCAGAAACTCTGCATAACGCGCCGATTGCGATCGTGGATGAGGGTGATTCACCATTGTCGGCCATTATGATTTCGGCATTCTGCCCGCCGCGATTCAAGTCGCCCCGGATGATCACTCAGGCCATGATTGATGGCGGAATGGATACCGGAGACTTTACGTTTGTGGTGGACATTCCCCCGGGACTTCCAACGTGATGTTCTGGCGGGCAAGTCCCCGGCGATTCCATTGAACGTGGATGCGACAGGAATGAGTCAGGCCTTTGTCGGCAGCAGCGACATCCAGCAAATGGCGATGGATGAAGTCAATGAGTTCACTCAGCGAGGCAAAGGTACGACACCGGCCGCCATAGGGCTGGCACTTCGGGCTCGCTTCAATCCCAATCTCGAGCAGGCCTGGTTCGGCTCACTCATGGAAATCATCAACGTAACAATGTTGTCGATCATCCTGACAGGAGCCGCGCTGATTCGGGAACGCGAACACGGAACCATTGAGCATCTGCTGGTCATGCCGGTCACTCCTGCAGAAATCATGCTGGCGAAGGTTTGGTCGATGGGGACGGTGGTGCTGCTGGCCGCCGGGCTTTCGCTGGTCTTTGTTGTGCAGGGGCTCATCCGAGTTCCGATCGAGGGCTCTGTCAGTCTTTTTCTTGTCGGGACGGCCCAGCATTTGTTTGCGACCACCTCTCCGGGAATCTTTATGGCGACGCAGGCGAACTCCATGCCGCAGTTCGGAATCCTCGCCGTTCTCGTGATGATGCCACTCCAGCTATTGTCAGGCAACGCGACACGTCGCGAAAGCACGCCGGACTTTATTCAGAATTTGATGCTCATCGCACCAACGACGCATTTTGTGGCGATCGGTCAGGCCATTCTTTTTCGAGGAGCCGGGTTTGCCGTCGTCTGGCCATCATTCGTCGCGCTGCTGCTCATTGGCGGGGCTTTCTTATTGCCCTGAATCGGTTCCGCAAGTCTATCAGTCAGATGACCTGATCGAATGGTCTGCATCGGTTCTGCTCGAGCAGATCGGTGGCAACGGTAAGACTTCAACTCTCGGCCAGCCGTAGACGAATGGATTATCGTCAGAGTCAGGCAAGCTCGCTCGCCATTTTTCAACAGTGTTTATGAAGCGTAGTTATGAAAGACATTTAGGTCGGGAGATGAAGCTGTTCATCATCAGAATAAGCTTCACTATTACTTATTATGATTAAGTCGAAGAATACAATGCAGAGTCGGGTTGTTAATGTTTCGACGGCGGTTACTATGCAGGACCGAGATGAGTGGCGAGTACCACTTATCGCGGGCAATAATTTCGGATGACTAAATAAATCGCAAACCAGTTCTCTGCTGGCGGGCGAATTTACGAGTAAGCCGACATGGACTGAATCTTCAATTGAGGATTTAGTTCATGTCGGCTTTTTTCGTTGCGCTTCGCATCAGCGTGGCCATCGAATGAAAGGAACTCTCTCGTGAGTCAGATTTCTACGTGGATTGGTCGCTGGTGGGCTTGGCCCGAAAAGACATTGACCAGACGCAACGCGCAGCCGTTCGCTTTTCGCCTGCGAGTGGATCCAACGCTGATGAATCCGGGTGCCCCAGGCATGAGCTGCACGGCACTGGAATTCAGGCGGATCAGAGAAAGCAATGGTACTGAGCCTGCGACGAGGACTCTTGTTCGCTCATGCGTGGCCGGCCACACCGTGAAGATTTTGCTCCTGAAGCATGCATGAGGCCGCAAGGGAATTGGTTGAAACAGGGCTGAACAATGCAGCTCACTGTAAACCAGAGGTTAGGGCGTTGCTCACTTAAACAGGGAGGTTGAGATGTTAGTTTTGACACGGAAGAAAGCGGAATCGATCGTCGTCTTTCGTTCAGACGGCCACGACTCCGGGATCAGAATTGTTGTGCTGGAGATCTCAAAGGGAATCGCAAAGCTGGGGATCGAAGCTCCTCCCGATGTTTCTATTCATCGAATGGAAGTTTGGGAACGAATCAAAGAATCCCACGCGGCCTTAAAGGCGTCGTGAAGAGTTATCAGGCGATGATTCTCCGGAACGCGCTGCTGTCTGATCGTTGGCATATTTGATTGTTCAATTGTGATGAAGTTTTGTAGCTATTTAGAGGAGTTAAAGAATGTTTGGAATTCGTTTATCGCTGGCAGTCCTTGGTACGGCTTTTGTTCTGGGTTCGACAGCGTCAGAAGCGGAAGCGCGTCATTGTCGACACCAGCGGCACCATCGCCACCACGGACAGCGTGGCTGTTGTGATCAGGGATACACACAAGGGCATCATCAATCCGGATATGCCTGTTCCGGAAACATGAACTTGGGATGGAGCGGCCAACACCATGGGCATCACGGGCAGCATGAAAATGCTGGTCAGTGTTGTGGGACTGTGAGCTGGCAGCAGGGTGGCGGATATCAGAACACTGAAGTTTACGGTGCGACTTCTGCCGGAGCGTCTCCTGCAGTGACCAGCGTACCGGCGGTCACGACTCCTCCGCAACCGGCGATCAGTCAGGTCGTCGCTCCGACACCGGGAATCTAGATCTCCAGACTGCAGGTCTTGCAGAACGGAGCGATCCGTCCGCGAGGCTTGCAGCTTCGATTCTGTGGCACACCATTTCCTGACGAGGCTACGCCACCGGGAGAAACCTGGTGGGAAGAATAGTTGTTTGAGGACGATTCTCCGGCGAGCACAACACGTGTCGGGAAATATCCCGGGCTGCTGCAGGCCGACCACATTTTGCCTTTGGGTGACTTCTCACTGATGTGAAGAGTGACTTCCAACTTCCTTCTCCGTGTAGATCGCGCCCCGCGATCCCGGAAAGAACCGATCATGATCTCGAAATTGTTTTTGTCTGGCACGGCTCTGGTAGGCGGAGTGTTGTTTGCCGCTGCGGTCGATGAAGTGGCCCCGCCACAGCAACTTCAGAAAATCAAGACATCAGCGATGCCAAAGGAGCACTCTGCAACTCCGGCAGACGATGCACAGAAGCTTGCGGAGGAAGAGGCGGAGAGTGCTGAGACTGCGGAACGCAGGATATCTCCGGACGAGGAGGCGATACGACTGGTCGACGACAGCTTTGTGAAGGCCTATGAAGCTGGGAACGCAATGGCCGTCGCAGAGCACTTCACGACAGATGCTGAATACGTCGATGAGACAGGCACTGTTTTTGAAGGAAGAGCTGCTATAGAAGCATCGATGAAAGAATTCTTTGAGGAATCTCCAGCTTGTAAGCTGCAGATTAGCGCCGAGTCCATTCGCACAATTAGTCCGGGGGTCGTTGTTCAGGATGGCTCGACTCTGATCACGCGAGGTGAAGAGTCAGCTCCTTGCGAGTGTCAGTACACGACAGTTTATGTCAAGGTTGACGGCAAGTGGCTGATTGCAAGTGTCCGCGACAGTGCACCACGCGACCTGCGTGAACATTCGGTGCATTTGCAGCAATTGGGATGGCTGAAGGGCGACTGGATCGATGAAGGAGACGACTCAATCGTCAACTTTTCGTGTGAAGCTGCGGATAACGGCAACTTCCTGATGCGGAAGTTCACGATCGTCATCGGTGGTGAAGAGGCCATGAGTGGAACTCAGCGGATTGGCTGGGATCCTTTGACCGGAAAACTTCGGACCTGGATTTTCGATTCCGAAGGCGGTTATGGTGAAGGTCTTTGGCATCGCGATGAAGAGAATGACCGCTGGGTTCTGAAGACAACGGGTGTCACAGCGGATGGAGAGACTGCTTCGAGCACAAGCCTTTACACATTCGTCAACGATCACACAATGACATGGCAATCGGTTGATCATGAGATCACCGGAGTTCAGCAGCCAGACAGCGACATCATCACCATCGTACGACATTCGGCAGGTCCTGCACCTGCCATTGCCGCCGACCAAAATGCACCAGCGGGACGCTGATCAGCATAGCAGTGTTCATGGCGATTCGAACTGCGACGAGGCCCGAACTCCGTCTGGGCTTCCGCTTCGCGCAGCCTCAAACCTCAAGGATCATTCAATGAAAAGTAATTTTTGGAAGACCGCAATCTCGTGCGGCTTAGCTTTCTGTCTTGGTTCCAATCTTTCGGGAGCGGAAGTAAATCCAGAAGTTGATGATACGGACACGTTGCTGGCTCAAGCCGGCCGCGGAGGACAAAAAGGTGGTGGTGGTGGTCAGAGAGGTGGCGGCGGTCATCAGGGTGGAGGTCGCCCCGGTAGTGGCTCAAATTCTGGTCGAGGCAATGCCGGCGATGGTTTCAGTGGTCGCGGGGCAATTCACGCACCGTCAATGAATGGACCGCGACTGGGAGGTGTTCGTCCGGGAAATGGCCGAGGTGGCTCAGTTTCAGGGGCGAATCACTCGCCCTCATTCAGTCGTCCTTCGGTGCGCACAGGAAGCGGAAATGCGATAAGAAACTCGATTGCAGGTCGCCAGCATCGTGGGCCGGTACTGTCGCCTGGAGCCGGAGCCGCGCGATCCGCTCCTTCTTTCAATGGTCGAAGCATCGGGCTGAATCGTCTTCCCCGAGTCAACAACGTGGGTCGGCAGATCAATAATGCTCGGATTGGAAACCGACCGTTTCAGGGGAACTCGATCAACTTCAATAATCGAGCTTTCAACGTTGGGAGCAGCCACTATCAACCTTCGCATTATCGCCATAGTGGCTACCACGGCTACTGGAATGGGAATCGAGGAGCGAGTACCAGGAATAACGTTCTCTCAGCCGTGGCTTATGGTTTGGGTAGTGGCCTCGGTAATGGAAATTATGGCTTCGGAAACTACGGCTATGGAAACTACCGTGGATACAACAACTACCACGGCTACGGGAATGGCTGGGGTTGGGGGTTTGGTGACGGGTATCGTGGAGGACGCGGATACCGAAGCTACAGCGGCTATGGTTATCGGCCTCTGGGATGGGGACTTGGCGGATGGGGCCTTGGCTCGCTGATCTATAACAGTGGTTATCTGGGTTATTCAAATCCGTATTATGTAAACTCCGGAACTGCTGTTTATAACTACACGCAGCCGATTCCGGTTTCGTACAACACTGAGGTCGCCGTCAACGAGACCGATTCGACATCGGCCGATACGGTGCTGAACGAGGCTGTCGAGGCTTTTCGTCAGAAAGATTACGATCAGTCACTTGATATCACCAACAAAGGGATTGCTCAGTATTCCGACGACGCGGTCCTGCATGAGTTTCGTTCTTTGGTGCTTTTCGCCAAGCAGGACTTTCAGCAGTCGGCGGCCACGATCCATTCGGTGTTGGCTGTTGGTCCGGGCTGGGACTGGACGACCATGAGCGGCATGTACTCAAACGCCGAACTGTACACAGCCCAGTTGAGAGCACTCGAGAGTTTTACGAAATCTAATCCTCAGGACGCAGCGTCTCAGTTTCTGCTGGCCTATCACTACATGACTTGTGGACATCCCGACGCGGCGGCTCGCCAGTTGCAGACGGTTGTTGCATTGATGCCGAATGATCGCGTTGCTGTCGATCTCCTGAGAATGCTGGCTCCACCGAAGGCGGAGTCTGCAGCTGATCCGCTCACGACCGCGTCTTCAACACGTCCGGCTGATCAGCCGGACGAAGTCGCACCGAAGCCGATCGATCCCAAAACGCTCGTAGGCAAATGGGCTTCATCCCGAGCCGACGGCTCGGAATTCAAGCTTGATCTGACGAACGATGCGAAATTCACCTGGAGCTTTACGCCAAAGGATCAGGCCGCTCAGGAGTTTGGCGGAACATACAAGGTCGAAGACAACGTAATCGTACTGGAGCGAAAAGATGGCGGTTCGCTGATTGCAGAAGTCTCACCTGTTGACGCCGGGAAATTCAACTTCCGATTGTTCGGAGCGGCGGAAGATGACAAGGGTCTGGACTTCAGCAAGTAGAACGTTCGAAGCCGGAAGCATGGCTAGGGTTGTGAGTCTTTACAGGAGAAGAATCGATGAACTGGGATCAGATCAAAGGCGACTGGAAACAGATGACCGGTAAAGTCAAAGAGAAGTGGGGGAAGCTCACTGATAACGAACTGACGGTTATTGCCGGCCAACGAGAACAGCTTGTTGGAGTTCTACAGGAACGCTATGGCTATGAAAGAGACCGAGCAGAGAAAGAAGTCAACGACTTCACGCACGGGCTGAAGCCTTAAGAGGCTCAAACGAAATGGTGGGACGGACATCACGCTGTCCCGCCATCGTGGCCTCGTCAACGCAACGAGTCAGCAGTTTGCTGGCTTGCCGACTGAAACACATGAAATAAGGACCAGAACATGTCGACTTCTACAGTGATCCCGGGCGTCAAAAGAGAAGATTGGACTCAGGCAACTGATAAGGCGAAGGAAGTTGTCGCTTCCGTCGGTGAGATGGCCAGTCATGCTGTTTCGGCAGCGGGTGGTATCGCATCGCAGGCCGCTTGCGACGTGGGAAACAAAGTTGATCAACTGACGGCTCGTGCAGGGACCGGCATCCATGAGATGGGGGATTGCATGGGACGCAGCCTTCCGCACTCGGGGATCGTCGGAAACGCGTCGCAATCTCTGGCCGGTGCTGTGCAGCACAGCGGTGAGTATCTGGAAGACCAGAAGTTGAGCGGCATGGCGAAAGATGTCACCTGCCTGATTCGCCGGAATCCAATTCCGTCGGTGTTGATCTCCATCGGCATTGGCTGGTTTGTGGCTCGCAGGATGTGGAAGTGACTTATGGGCGTCGAAACCAAAGCTCCGCCGCTGAAAACTGCGGCGTCACTGGTCACGGATGTTTTGAGCGACCTGCAATTACTCATTGAACAACAGTTCCAGTTGACTCGCTGTGAAATTGAGGACGAATTCCGACAGCGAGTCTTCGCGGCGGCGATCTTCGGAGCTGGTTTAGCGAATTGGCTGGTCAGTCTCATGCTGGCCAGTCTGGCGGCCGCTAACGGCATATACCTGGCAATGTTGCCGAACCCCAAACATAGCGGAGAGCTGCCTCTGTGGGGATGTCAATTGGGAGTCGCAGGCGTTCTGTGCGTTGTCGGAGCATTGCTGATCACACGTGGACGCAGACGATTTCGTGAAGTCATCTCCAGCCGGAATCCAGCCACACAACTTTTCCGAGAAGCTAAACAATGGACAACACCGTCAGCAGTAACAGGGTCGGCAGCGATCGGGCCGCGATGATTCGTCAAAGCATGGAACAGACCAAACGCCGACTGACTCAGTCGCTGGCGACGCTGGAAACTCAGGTCACGGAGAAAGTCCAACACGCCGGTACAGCAGTGAACGCCACAGCGGAAGCGGTTCAGGAAGCCGTGCATTCTGTCGGCAAAGCATTCGACATGGAGCGACAGTTTCGGCGGCATCCATGGCTGTTCGTGGGTGGTTCAATGGCGATCGGATATGTGGCCACGGAATTGCTGCGAAACGGGAACTCAAATCACTCTGTGGTGACTATGCCGACGAGCAGCACTGGCACAAACGGAGCGTGTGGACAGACGTCGGATCAGCCCGAGAAGGCTCACGAAGCGAACGGTGCGACAGGCACGGCGCAGGCAGCGATGGCTTCAGCCGGCGAGGTGAAGAATGGAGTTGCTCACCCGAATGGAAGTTCGATTGGAAGCGAATTGCGACGAGTTGCCATGGGAGCCTTCAGCGGAATTGCTCAGGATCTGGTTGCTCGCTCGGTGCCTCAGGTGATGGAGTATTTTCGTCACACGCCTCCTGCAGAACATCTCTCAGAGGAACGTCGTCTGGATTCTGTTTCGTCTGAAAACATCTGAGTTGCAGATTGATGACGGCACTTTGCCATCATTACAGGTTCCGGAAAACTCGCAGGGAAGGGAATTGAAAATGTCAAAGATCACCGTCGACAAAAAGGCGTCATCAGCAAACGCCGTCTGCTCGGACGCAGGTTCGGCAACGTGCTCCTTTGAAGGAAAGTTTGTCAGCATCGCTGGCAGCCGTCTGGTTGTGGAGAGCGACCATGATGCCAAAACCACTTATGCACTTGCCTCGAACGCGTTGATGACATGCGATGGAAAAGTTGGCAAAGAAGAGACGCTGAAAGCCGGACGCAGGATTCGAGTCACCGCGGAAAAAGGGAACTCCAATATGGTGATCGGGATCGAATGGCTCAACAGGAATACGAGCTTTCCAGCATTGAAAACAGCGGCCGCGAAATAGTCCGCGTGGCTCAGGATCGGGCAGCCGCTCGCAGCAGGAACGAGAGTCGTACGCATCGCTGGCTGAATCAGACAGTGACAGTGATTGCATGTTGCCGTCACGAAGTGATTCTCAGGTGTTAAGGATGAGGGACGAGAACTATGAATTATCAAACGATTTCAGCCGGAGCCATGGCTTTGGCACTGTTCGCGGGAAGCATTGCTGCATTTGCGGCGGAAGACGCGAAAGAAGCCACTCATGATGGGACCGTCGTGAAGATTTCTTCGAGCGAACTGGTGATGAACACCAAAGAGAACAAGGAACACACTCACACGCTGTCAGACAAGACGACAATGACTCTGGATGGCAGGAGTGTCAAAGCTGCGGATCTAAAAGCAGGGCTGAAGATTCGCGTGACAACGATTGCGGCCGACAAGAAAGCTGTCAGCCATATCGAAGCCATCAGCAGCCACAAGACGTTTGCTCATACTCACGACGGAACCGTCGTGACGAGCACCGGCACGAAGCTTGTGATGATGAATGAGGAAGGCAAGGAACATTCTCACTCAGTCACCTCAGAGACGAAGATTACCTGCGACGGCAAGGTCTGCAAGGCTTCTGATCTGAAAGCCAAAATGAAGATCAGAGTAACCACAAAGAAGACTGACGAAGGCGCTGCGACTGTCATCGAAGCAATCGACAGGAATACGGACTTTGCATAGTCCGCTCTGAAACGCCTCGACATTTCGTGTCCCTGGCGGATACGAAATGTTCGTGGTCTTTCCATCGTGAACATTCTTTACTGACGGCAGAAACGCGGGCCGTGAAAATCGATCAACAATGGCGTCCAGTGGCGGAAAAAAGGCGAAACTATGCTCGGAACGATTTTGATCATCCTGCTTGTGCTCATGCTGCTGGGGACCGTCCCCAAATGGCCATACAACCGGCATTGGAGCTACTACCCGAGTGGTGGTGTCAGCCTGCTGCTGTTGATTCTGGTCATCCTGATTCTCCGCGGTGGCCTGCACCTTCCCTGAGCGACCTGACAGCTGGATCGATCTCTGCCGTTTCCACTGAGACTGATCGCTCGCAAATGTCTCAATCAACTAAGGAGAAAAGTCATGCATACGGATTATCAAACAACGACTATCGATCCTGAAGTTACGCCTTATGGCAAGATCTTCGGCGTCGTCAAATATCGCTATCAATTGAAATTACTGTGTGAGTCACTCGCTGCCATTGACGTGCGCGAGGTCGAGATTCTGGATGGACGTCAGGGGCTGCAGCAATTGCAGGCCTGGCAGGAAAACTTCTCTCATTACTTTCTGGGCCAGAGAGAAGCCGATCTGTTGTCGCACTACCTCGACGCGGTCAGAAGCGACTTCATCGTTTTCACGGCCGTCGTCCAGTCGGGAGCAGAAAACGCCGCGGCGGAACTCGCGAAGTCACGAGGAGCAACTCGACTTTCACATTTTGGTGACTTTGTCGTGACGAGTTACTAACCGGAGATCAATTCGTCCGCGTTGCGATGCGCGAAACAAGCAGAAGTCCAAATGAGGAGCCAGAGAATTCTCTCGGGTTCGGTCAACTCGAAGCAGGAAGAAAACATGAAACGTTTTATCGGTATTGCCGGATTGTTCACAGTCGTCGCTCTGACGGGCTGCGGTGAAAGCAAACCCGGCGGACCCGGCGTGACAGATACCACGGTCAAGAAGCCGGTTTACGGCCAGAAGGAAGACACCTTCAATCTGAGTGTGCCGTTGATGGCCACTTCGCTTCAACAGGGAGCAACACTTGAAACCCAAGTGGGAATTGAACGTGCGAAGAATTTTGGAGAAGACGTCTCACTGAAGTTCTCTGATCTGCCGAAGGGCGTGACGGTGACTCCATCCGGTCCGATCATTAAGCACGGTGATGAAAATGTAAAAATCACATTTACCGCCGACGCCACTGCCGCGAAGGGCGAACATCACGTGAAAGTTTTCGGGCATCCTCAAAAGGGGCCAGATGCTGAGATTGAGTTCAAGCTCAATATCGAGGCGATGGATTCGTTTTCACTGAGTGTTCCGCTGCTGTCAACTTCGATCAAACAGAACGAGACAAAGGCTGTTTCGATCGGCATTAGTCGCGACAAGACTTTCGCGAGCGATGTGACGCTGAGTTTCGGTGAGCTTCCTCCGGGAATCACCATGGAACCTTCGGAGTTCATCATTATGCATGGAGCCGACGAAGCAAAGGTCAATCTGACTGCCGCCGCCGATGCCGCTCTGGGCGACTTTACTATCAGGATGGCTGGTCATTCTGCAACCGGACTTGATGCATCCAAAGAGCTGAAAGTAACGGTCGTCAAAGAGTAGGTTCACGACAAACAACTGGGTGAGCGGACCGGCGCTAGCCACTGGTGAGTGTTTCCGGAAGCACAGTGAAATACCGGTGGTTACCGGGCTGTTGATCGAATCATAACCCGAGGCGTCAGTTTTGAAGTTGCGCGTTTCGGCGCCGAGGTTGTTCACTTGCGGAGAAACACTGGGATTTATCACAACCCGAGGCGTCAGCGAGGGATTCCCGGCAACCCTGCGTCAACCGCGAAACGCAATCCCTCGCTGACGCAGCGGGTTGGGATAGACACAAACGCGCAACTTCAAAAGGCGTAAGCGAGGGATCCAGATTACAAAAGCGATGTAAGCTGGTCTCTCACTGACGTTTCGGGTTGTGAAAAACGTGGTAAGCCGACAACCCAATAGCACCACTCACAGATGAAGCCACGAGATTTCCTCTGGCTGTCTATTCAACTTAAGTCTTCAACAAAAGGGCACGCTCATGCTTTGGACTATCTTCGTCATACTTCTTTTTCTTTGGGTACTGGGCATGGTGACATCGACCACTCTGGGCGGATTTATTCACCTGCTACTGCTGATTGCCGTTGCCGTCGTGCTGATTCGAATCATTCAGGGCCGGCCGGTTGTGTAGCCCGAATGGGTTGTTCTGTGTCGTTCGTATTTCTTTGCCGCGATGCATCGCAGCCATGCTGTGTATTTTCGGTCAGCCGTTGAATCGAAGGAGTCTGATCACATGCGAAGCACGGCCATGTTTGTAACAGGTATTGTTCTGATCGCCGCTGGAACTCTGTTAGTTGCCTTTCGAGGCATTCCTTACACGAGTCGCGAAGTGATACTCAAAGTCGGAGCCTTGAATGCCACGGCCGAAACAGAGAAGACAAAACAAGTACCTCCAATTGTTACTGGTTCAATCATCGCCGGAGGAATCCTGCTTGTGATCGTGGGAGCAAGAAGGAGCCATGGCTAAGGCTGCTGATCAATCGAACGCAGAAAACGACGACGCATCCGGAAGCCGGGAACGTTCGCGCGAGATGTCGGTCCTGCGTGATCGACAGCAGTTGCGGCGAAGAGTTCAGCAACGCAATCGCGAGAAGCTGGTAGCAGGAATTGAATCTCACACACTCTTGAGGAAGAAACCAAAATGATCGAAACGATGAATCGCCAGGCGCAGAACGTCGAAACTCAGGAAGCCCGAGACCACGCCAAAGAGCCTTCATGCTGCGCGGCTTTTGTTATTTTCAGCCGAGGTGGAGCATAGATGCGGAACGCGACGTGCTTTTTGCTCAATCACGTGATAGACTCACCGGCAGTCGGGATTCCGTAATGCAGGTCCTGGCGAAAAACAAACAACAGAGGTTGGACAACTAGCTGACGGGCAACTCGATCATTCGGGGGGCTTGTTAAAGAGTAGGCCGACGTGAACGAATCTTTCGGGGTTCGTTCACGTCGGCCTTTTTTTTCGCGCTGGCCAGACCCGATCCAGACAGTGCTCAGTCCTGAAGGACAGCGATGAACAGTTCGATGAAGCACATTCTGATAGTGGCTCATGATCCAAACGATCGGAACCGCATTCAACGACTGCTGATGAATAATCCTGAGCATCATTACATCTTCATTGAGACGGAACTGGGCGTCGTGGGGCTCAGCATGATCGAGCATAACGACAGTTTTCCGTTTGACTGCGTGCTGTTCGATGAGTCCCGTGGAGACATCACCGCGAGGGAGTTTCTGGCGGCTCTTTGTGCAGATGGGAAACTTCCGCCGTGTCCTGTGATCGTACTAAGTGACGCTCCGCCCTCAGTTGGTGCCTCATTGCTCAGGACCGGTGCTCAGGACTGCCTGCTGAGGAGTCAACTCACAGGGGAGATTCTCAGCAGAGCAGTGTTGAACGCTCTCGAGCGACATGCAATGTCGACCGAACGACTCAATGCGAAAGAGGCACTCCGGGCAAGCGATGCCAAATTTCGTGCGCTGCTGGAAGCGGCTCCGGATGCGATGGTGATTGTCAATCAGCATGGCATCATTGTGCTCGTTAATGCATTAACCAAACGAATGTTTGGGTATTTGCCCGAGGAACTTATTGGGCAACACGTAGAAATCCTGATGCCGCTGCAAATGAGAGATAGTCATGAAGACCATCGCCTGGTCTACTCGACAGATCCTCATCCACGAGAAATGAGTGGTGGGCTGGAGCTTCTGGGGCTGCGGAAAGACGGAAGTCAGTTCCCGATCGAAGTGAGCCTCAGCCCTCTGGAGACGAATCAGGGAGTTCTGGTTTCCAGTGCGATTCGGGATGTGACTGTTCGCAAACAAGTTGAAGAACAGCTCCGACAGAGCGACGCTCAGTTGAGATTCATCATGGACTCAATGCCGCAGAAAATCGGCACGACAAATCCGAATGGGGAAGTGGACTACTTTAATCCTCAGGTCACAGAATTCACCGGACTTTCTTTTGACCAGCTACAAACCTGGGGCTGGACGCAGTTCATTCACCCCGACGATGTGGAAGGGCACGTTCGCGCCTGGAAGAAGAGCATCGAGAACGGTGAAGCCTTCGAATTTGAAAGTCGCTTTCGTAGGTTTGATGGGGTCTATCGCTGGCATTTCAGCCGAGCGCTGCCCATGCGAGATCAGGCCGGGGCCATCGTGATGTGGGTCGGGTCGAACACCGATATCGATGACATTAAACAGGCCGAGGCCGCGCTGCAAATCTCCGAGGTGAGGTACAGGCGTCTGTTCGAAGCCGCCAAGGACGGCATTCTGATTCTCGACTTTATCAATGGCCGAATCGTCGACGCCAATCCGTATATGAGCGATTTGCTCGGGTATTCACACGAGAGTTTTTTGGGCAAAGAGCTTTGGGAAATCGGATTATTCAAGGACCGCGCGGCGAATGAAGACGCAGTGAAGGGATTACAGAAAACCGGATATCTACGTTACGAGCATTTGCCTTTGGAATCAAAAAATGGCGTTGCTGTGGAAGTGGAAATCGTCGCTAACGCCTATCGGGAAGCCGATCATCAGGTGATTCAGTGCAATATCCGAGACATCACGGAACGTAGCCGACTGGAGAAACTCCTGCAGACGCAGTCCAGAGAGCTTGAGAACCTGCATCTTCGCAAAGATGAGTTTCTTGCGATGCTGAGTCACGAGCTGCGAAGTCCGCTGGCTCCAATTGCCAACGCTGTTCAATTGATGAGTCTGCAACAGGAGACTGAATCAAGGACTCAGAAACAGGCCCGAAATATCATCGAACGACAACTCGGAAAGTTGCAGCGTCTGGTGGATGATCTGCTGGAGGTTTCGCGGATTACCTCCGGCCGGGTGCAATTGCGAAAGGAGTGGGTCGCCGTCAGCGGTATAATTCACGGGGCGATTGAAACTGTGCGACCATTGATTCAGCAGAGAAGACATGAGCTGACAATTTCGATGCCCGTCGTCCCGATCTGGCTGAGTGCTGATGCGGCAAGACTCGAACAAGTGGTGATTAACCTCCTGACGAATGCTGCAAAGTATACCGAGGAAGGTGGAGAAATCCGGCTGACGGTTGTCAAAGATCGAAACGATTGCGTGATCCGAGTCCGAGACTCTGGCGTCGGGATTGCTCCGGGTCTCCTGCCACACGTGTTTGATCTTTTTACTCAGGCAGAACGCTCTCTGGATCGATCCCAGGGAGGACTCGGCATCGGCCTGGCCCTCGTGCAAAGATTGACGGAGTTACATGACGGAACGGTCGAAGCCCGAAGCGAACCTGGGCAGGGAAGTGAGTTTATTGTGCGGCTCCCATTGCAGCCGGATGACTCCAAACGTGTGGCAGATATTGAAGTCGCCGTTCTTGAGGCCAATCTTGCTCTGCGAGTTCTGGTGGTTGATGACAATGTCGACACCGTCCTCGGATTCTCTCTGCTGTTGAAAGCTCAGGGCCACGATGTTCGTACTGCTTACAACGGTCCGGATGCCGTCAAGACTGCCGCCGAGTTTCATCCACACGTGATTATGCTGGATATCGGACTGCCGGTGCTTAACGGATATGAAGTTGCTAAACAGATACGCGCTCAACCCGAAGGAGAAAAGATCATGCTGATTGCATTGACCGGATATGGACAGGATTCCGATCGTCGCACCTCAAGTGATGCCGGCTTTGATCATCATCTCGTGAAGCCTGCAAGATTTGAACAACTGCTGCAAATCCTGGCGATGGTGAAGGTGTCGGAATGAATGATGGGCAAGGCTTACGTCTGAGTCGCAATGTCTTCGGCCCAGCGGGCCAGCAGTATGCCAGCCCGGGGCATTACCCCGGGACGGTGGAAAAGCCTGCGTTTTCAGCCCTGAAATGGCGACACGATAGCGGTTTTGTACCGTCCCTTCAGGGCTTTCACTGCAATTTCATTTTCTTACCCGTGGCGATGCCCCGGGCTGACATGTGTATGGCCCGTTGGGGCGAAACACAGATCGCTCAGCATTTGAAGCTTACGATTCTGTTTGATGCGTAACGCGCCGCTGATCACGTTCATTCAAATCATTTCAAAATCCCGTTCCAGGACAATCAACCATGACCAACGAACAATCACTTCGAGTGCTCATTGTTGATGACAATCGCGACGGAGCGGATGCGTTGGGGTTGCTCCTGGAGGAACTCGACAATCAGGTGCATGTGACCTACGGAGGGATTCAGGCTCTGGACGTGGCGACGGCGTTTCGTCCTGATTTGATGCTGGTGGATCTGCTCATGCCGGGTATGGATGGCTGCACGCTGGTCAATCGATTTCGCCAACTGCCGGGTTTTGCGACCACGAAGATCGTGGCCATTACCGGTCAGAAAGGTGAAGAACATAAGGCTCTGGCGATGAAGGCTGGCTGTGATCTGGTGCTGTTCAAACCTGTGACTCTGGCAGCCGTACGAATGGTCCTCGAAAACATAGCGCCCGCAATGCCGGCGACGCAAATCCCGGCCATGCGTCCAAGACCGTCGGCACAGCCAGTCACCGATCGAAGATTACCCATTGGGGAAGCTCGCAAATTGCGCAGCGAGCGAACTTCCAGGAGCCTGACTCAGGCCGAAAGTGAAGCTGCGATCTGCGATGGCATCATTCGTTTTCAGGATGAGTATCTCGGCTGGCGTTCCGAACGCATCCATGCTCATTTGATAAAGGATATTCTGATCGTTCGCATTCTGGGTGTGTTGACCCTTGCCGAACGGCAACTGGGCAAATCTTTGTCGCCGGAGAAAGGAAGAGATCTTATCAAACAAACTCGCAAGCAACTGCTTGAACTCGCGAGGCCGATGCTGGAGTCGCTCGTTCACGAAGCGTCCGGTGTGAAAGTTCGCAGTATGCATCACGATATCAGTACCATCACCGGCGAAGAGGTTGTTGTATTCTCTTTGACCGATGCACCTAAGTTTCAGTAACCGCATGGCGAGCGGCAGGGCGTAAGCCATCCGAGTATTCTTTCGTTTTTGCAATCCCTCTGAGCCCTCACGTCCTTCTGCTCGCAGGGAGAGAACAAATATCCGCACAAAACCAAACCTATGGCACCCTCGCCGACCGTTCTTCGAAAGTCGATCAGGCTGGATGCGGAAGCCGGATCTGATTTTGTCGGATGCTCCATTTTCGTTTGAGATTCGCCTTCTCCAGCAGATCTTTTCTGCCGGAAAGGACATTCGCCGCCACGCGAACCTTTGTGTTCATGTCATTAAAGAACATCGAGTTATTCCAGATTCAGCACGGCAAAGATTCATCAAAGTGCAAACAGGTCGCGGCGAGGCTGCGAATTCCTGCCCGGCAGACAGGCGCTGCTAAATCTGCTGCCCGGCAGGCCCTACAGAAAAACATACAAAGAAAAGTATCACTTTATGCAATTGCCCGAGTTCAAAGACCGTCTGAATCGCCTGTTGCTTTGGCCGAAGATTACGTGCCGAGCGAAGCATCAGAATATGTCGGTTGAGGAACCTCCGCTGAGGGCCGAATTGCTGAACGTCGATCAGTTGGAACGTCACGCTCGCAGCATTGCTGGTGCCCATCGATTGGCAACGACACCAGCGGAAGATCGCTTGCTGCCTCGTCTGGCAGAGAACGAAGTTGTCCTGGTTGATGCATACGATCTGATCGCTGCCGCCGCTGCAAAGAATCGCCGCATCGCGCCGGCTGCGGAATGGTTGCTGGATAACTTTTATCTGATCGAAGAGCAAATTCGATCGACTCGCAGGCTCTTGCCTCGATCCTACAGCAGTGAGTTGCCTCGAATCGCTTCCGGCCCCGGTGTCGACTATCCCCGTGCTTACAGTATTGCTCTGGAACTGATCGCCCATACTGACGGCCGCATGGATTGTGCGAGTCTGACCGGGTTTCTGACCGCGTATCAGTCTGTGGTTCCGCTGAAGCTCGGGGAACTGTGGGCGCTGCCTCTGATGCTGCGGCTGGCGTTGATTGAGAACCTCCGCCGAGTCGCCGTGAGAATTGCCAAAGGTCGTTGCGATCGCGACCAGGCCAGCGACTGGGCGGAACAGATGATTCGCACGGTTGAACAAAAGCCGACCGACCTGGTGCTCGTGCTGGCCGATATGGCTCGCGAAAATCCGCCGTTAACAGGAGCATTCCTCGCCGAACTGACGCGACATCTGCAGGGACAGAATCCGAATTTTTCCTTCGCCAGCAGTTGGCTGGAACAACGTCTAACCGATCAGGGGCAAACGACTGAGCAACTGATTCAGGCGGAAGGTCAGGCTCAGGCTGCCGATCAGGTTTCGGTTGGCAACAGCATTACCAGTCTGCGTTTTCTGGCCGTCAATGATTGGCGAAAGTTTGTCGCTGATCAGAGTCTCGTCGAACAAACACTGAACCGTGATCCTGCCGGAATCTATTCCGAGATGGATTTTGCCACGCGAGATCGATATCGCCACGCTGTCGAAGCGATTGCTCGTCGCTCCTCGAGTAACGAGTACGAAGTGGCTCAGCGAGCTGTGCAGTTGGCTCAGGCGGAAGTCGGAGTTCAATCCGACGCTCGGATGCATCACGTCGGATACTTTCTCGTCGATGAAGGTCGCTCGGCTCTGGAACGTTTGGTGCAGATGCGTTTGACTTTTGGTGTTGCGGTGGAAAAATTTCGCCGTCGCTTCCCGCTGTCAATTTACACGTTCGCCCTCGCCGTCATCACCGTGACGGTGTTCGCTGTGTTGCGAAACTACAGTCGAGAACTACGCCCTGGCACGCCGCTGATGTGGCTGATGGCGTTTCCCATCCTGATGTCGGCGGGACAACTGGCGATCGGTACGGTTCACTGGCTCATGACGGTCCTGATGAGTCCTCAGGCTTTGCCGAGGATGGATTTTCGAGCTGGAGTTCCGCCCGCTCATCGCACGCTGGTCGTTGTCCCGACGATGCTGTCCAGTGTTGCCGCGATCGAACGACTTCTGGAGGGGCTGGAGATTCGCTACCTCGCCAATCGCGATAGAAATTTGCATTTTGCCCTGTTGACGGATCTTGAAGATGCCTCGACGGAAACACGCGAGGAAGACGCCGCGTTGATTCAACAGGCGAGCGACGGAATTAAGGATATTGTGCAAAAATACGAGCACGAGCGTCCAGATATTTTCTTTCTGTTGCTCCGCGATCGCCGCTGGAATGCTCAGGAAAATGTCTGGATGGGCTATGAACGAAAGCGTGGAAAATTGGCGGACCTCAATGCGATGCTGCGCGGGGCGGTCGGACGATTTTCGCATCTCGTGGGAGATACCGCGATCCTGCAGCAGGTCGAGTATGTGATCACTCTCGACACGGACACGCAACTGCCTCGCGATTCCGCGCGGGAGATGATTGCCGCGATGGCTCATCCTTTGAATCGTCCGGTGCTGGATGCTTCAGGGCAACGCGTAATTCATGGCTATACGATTCTGCAACCGCGAGTTGGCGTCAGTCTTCCGAGTGCTTACCGGTCGTGGTTCGTGCGACTTCTGGGTGGCGATCCAGGAGTGGATCCGTACACACGAGTCGTTTCGGATGTCTATCAGGACCTGTTCTCGGAAGGTTCATTTATCGGCAAGGGCATTTATGACGTCGACACCTTTGATCGGCGCTGCGGTGACTTCCCGGAGAACCGAATTCTGAGCCATGACCTGCTCGAAAGTTGCTACTGCCGCTCCGCGTTGCTGACGGACGTTGTGCTTTATGAAGATTATCCTTCCAGTTACACGGCGGACGTTGGCCGACGGCATCGCTGGATGCGCGGTGACTGGCAGATTGCGGCGTGGCTGATGCCGCGAGTCCGCAATCTGGCGTATGCTCAGGTGGGAAACCCAATCTCGGCTTTGTCGCGATGGAAGATCTTCGACAACCTGCGGCGCAGCCTTGTCCCGGTTTCGATGCTGGCTGTGTTGCTGCTGGCCTGGTTCTTTGGGACGTCTTCCCTTGGGATGCTCGCCACCGGCTTCATTATCGCCGCAGTGACTGTGCCGACGCTGCTGTCCGCGTTTCTGGACGTGGCCATCAAGCCGACAGATCTGCCGGTACGAACGCACTTGATCACGACATTCAGCGCGATGGGCCGTCCGCTGGCTCAGTGTCTGATGACGTTGATTTTCCTGCCGTATGAGTCAATCATCAGTCTGGATGCGATCGCTCGCACGATCTCGCGAGTTCACTGGACGAAATCACGATTGTTGGAATGGAAAACTTCCAGCGACAGCGAACGCACCGCGCGGTCTGATCTGTCGGGTTTCTATCGAGCAATGCTGGTCGCGCCGTGTCTGGCTGTGGTGTCATTTATCTGGTTGGCATTGATGAGCCGTCAGAACCTGCTGATCGCCGCACCGTTTTTGCTGGTCTGGCTTTGCTCGCCAGCCATCGCGTGGTGGTTGAGTCGTCCCATCGTTGCCACACCGGTTCGGCTGTCTCGAAAGCAGACTCAGTTCCTTCGACAGCTCTCACGAAAAACCTGGCGTTACTTTGAAACATACGTCACCGAAGACGACAACTGGCTGCCGCCTGATAATGTGCAGATGAATCCGAACGAAGTAATCGCTCCACGAACCAGTCCGACCAACATCGGTATGGCCCTGCTGGCGGATCTGGCCGCGGAGGATTTCGGGTATATCTCCGTCGGCTGTCTGCTGGACAGGACTCGCAAGACGTTTGGCACGATGGCCAGAATGGAACGTTATCGAGGTCACCTGTTCAATTGGTACGACACGCGTACGCTGGCCCCATTGGCTCCTCAATATGTCTCGACTGTCGACAGCGGAAATCTGGCCGGACAACTTCTGGTGCTCCGCAGTGGTCTCGAGCAACTCGTCGATGCCAGCATTCTTCCAGGTCGCCTTCATGAAGGGCTCGCAGACACGCTCGGTATTGCTCTTGAAGAATCGCGAGAATCGCAGCAGCCGGAATCAGGGAGTTCTGACTTTTCGGAGTCCCATCCGCCGGTTGACGGCAACATCGTTCGGCTGCTGCAACGTCAGATCGAGGATCTCGAACGGTGCCCGCGCCTGATCTCGGACACGATCTCGCTGCTGGCAAAGATGATCGACGAATCTACGACAACGCTGACTCTGGTTTCACCACTCGTTCATCCTGAATTGAACTGGTGGCTGAGCGCCTTTGTGCGATCCTGCAGCGATCATTTGAGCGAACTTCAGCGACTTGCGGCATGGGCGATGCTGTTGCCGCCTCCATTGTGGCCGGTCTCCGCACCGCAATTGTTGCCAGTTTCCCAACCGAGCCACAAGCAATGTATTCTCGCCGACATTCAGACCAGGCTTGTTGCGTTGATCGACGGCTCCACGCTGCGAACCGTGGCACAGCTTGCCCAAACACTTTTGCCGATGGTCGATGCTGCGACGGTCGATCTGACTGAGTCCAACGATACTTCGGAGTCCGATAAAGGAGCCCTTGAATGGCTCCAACTGGTTAATCTCGCCCTGACGAAGTCCTCCAGGCTGGCCACCACCAGAATCTCGAGCCTGCATCACGTGGCTGAGGAATGTTCGGAATTCGCCGAAATGGATTTTGAGTTCCTGCATAACAAGTCGCGAGATCTCTTCGCCATCGGCTTTAACGTCAGCGAAAATCGGATCGACTCCGGGTGCTACGACCTGCTCGCGTCGGAAGCTCGTCTCGCCAGTTTTGTATTGATCGCGCAGGGGCATTTCAGTCAGGAACACTGGTTTTCACTCGGCCGCCTTCTCACCAGTGCCAGCGGCGCGCCGGCTTTGCTCAGCTGGAGTGGTTCGATGTTCGAGTATCTGATGCCGATGCTGGTGATGCCGAGTTACGAAGGTACGCTGCTGGATCAAACCTGTCGAGCCGTCGTGCGACGTCAGATCAATTATGGTCGTCAGAGAGGCGTGCCGTGGGGGATCTCTGAATCCGGCTATAACATGCTGGATCGCAGTCTCAACTATCAGTACCGCGCGTTTGGAGTGCCGGGGCTGGGATTGAAGCGAGGGCTCGCGGAGGATCTTGTCATCGCGCCATACGCGACGTCGCTCGCGCTGATGGTGGAACCGGAGGCGGCGTGCCGAAATCTGGAACGGTTGGCGACAGACGGACGAGAAGGCGACTATGGTTTCTTTGAAGCCGTCGATTATACACCGTCACGACTTCCGCCTGGCATGACCAGCATCACCGTTCGTCAGGTGATGGCTCATCATGCAGGAATGAGTCTGCTCTCGCTGGCGTATCTGCTGCTGAACAAGCCCATGCAGAAACGATTCGCTGCCGACCCTGCCTTCCGAGCCGTCGATTTGCTGCTGCACGAACGCGTTCCTCGAGCTACAGTCCCAGTGTTTCCGCATGCCATTGAAGCCGGAGCCACTCGCAGCGCATCCGCCGAGGAGGCGGGGACGATGCGCGTCTTCACAGATCCGAACAGTGCCGTTCCCGAAGCTCATCTGCTGTCGAATGGGCATTACCATGTCGCGATCACAAGTGCTGGCGGTGGTTATAGTCGCTGGCGAGATCTCGCGGTGACTCGATGGCGTGAAGATCCGACTCGCGACTGCTGGGGAACATTCTGCTATCTGCGGGACCTCGAAAGCGGCGTGCTCTGGTCCACGGCTTTGCATCCGACCGGGCGTTCCACGCGTCATTATGAAGCGATCTTTACTCAGGCTCGGGCCGAGTTTCGCAGACACGACGAACAGATCGAAACACATACCGAGATCAGCGTTTCGTCCGAAGACGATCTTGAATTGCGGCGAGTCACGCTGACGAATCGCTCTGAGCGGGTTCGCGTGATCGAAGTCACCAGCTATGCGGAAGTTGTCCTTGCGACACAGGCTCAGGATGAATCTCATCCCGCGTTCAGCAACTTGTTTGTTCAGACGGAAATCGTACAACCGCAGAACGCACTGTTTTGTACTCGTCGACCGCGTTCGGCCGAAGAACACCCGCCGTGGATGATGCACATGATGACGATCGGGCGATCCTTCACGGGTGTCGGTACAAGGCATGAGAATGAAGCCGGAAATCGCAGTCACGAGCCATCATTCGAAACGGATCGAATGAAGTTTATTGGGCGTGGAAGAAGTCTGTCTTCTCCAGTGGCCTTTGATCAGCAGACTCCACTGTCGAATACTGTGGGTTCGACGCTTGATCCGATCGTCAGTATACGCAACCGACTGATTCTGCAACCCGGCGAATCGCTGAGAGTCGACATTGTCACGGGTGTCGCGGAAACTCGTGACGGCGTGCAGGCGATGGCCGAGAAATACACCGACCCGAGTTTGGCCGATCGAGTCTTTGAACTCGCGTGGACACGCGGGCCGATCATGCTGCAGCAGTTGAATGTATCAGAAGCGGATGCTCAGGCCTATGGACGACTGGCCGGATCCATTATCTACGCCTCAGTTCTGCGACGTGCGCGGACGAGTGTGCTGATTCGGAATCGACGAGGCCAGTCCGGTTTGTGGGGATATGGAATCTCGGGCGATTTGCCGATCGTGCTGGTTCGCATTCGAGATGCGGAAAAGATCGAACTTGTACGTGAAGCGTTTCAGGCTCATGCCTGGTGGAGAATGAAAGGACTGAACGTCGATCTGGTTATCTGGAATGAAGATGATTCGGTGTATCGTCAGTCGCTGCAGGATTCCATCATGGATGCCGTAGCGGCCAGCCCCGTGTCGGCTCTGCTGGACCGTCCCGGCGGCGTCTTCATTCGGCGGGGAGAACAGATGTCCGAAGAAGACCGCGCATTGCTGCAATCGGTCGCGCGAGTTGTTCTGCAGGATGATGCGGGAACATTGAGCGAGCAGGTCGATCGCCGAGCCCGCGTGGAAATGCCGACTCCGCTGCTGCGTTTGAATCGTCGTCGAGGCGAAGTGATTCCGGCACAGGATCCAGAGCCGCGAGATCTGGCGTTCTTTAATGGTCTGGGCGGATTTAGTCGCGATGGACGCGAGTATGTTTCCATTCTCAAACCTCAATCGGCGACCCCAGCGCCGTGGGTGAATGTGATTGCGAACTCACAGATAGGAACGGTCATCTCGGAAAGCGGCAGTGCTTATACCTGGGTTGATAACAGCCACGAGTTTCGTCTGACACCATGGAACAACGATCCCGTGTCGGACACGTGTGGAGAAGCTTACTATCTTCGCGATGAGGAGACGGGCCGATTCTGGTCGCCATCTCCGCTGCCTGCCCGAGGCACCAATACGTATCTTTCGCGACATGGTTTCGGATACACGATTTTTGATTACACCGAAGACGGGATCACCACGGAGTTGTGCGTTTATGTGGCGACGGATGCGCCAGTGAAATTCGCACGCCTGAAGATCAGGAATCATTCGGGACGAGCCCGTCAGATGTCGGTCACTGGTTATTGGGAGTGGGTGCTCGGTGAAGTTCGCGGCAAGTCGATGATGCATGTGGGGACAGAGATCGATCCCGCGACTGGCGCCGTGTTCGCTCGCAATTATTACAGCCCGGAATTCTCCGAGAAGGTCGCGTTTGTCGACTGCAGCGAACCCGTGCGAACCGTCACCGGCGATCGAGCCGAATTCCTCGGACGCAACGGTGCGGCGTCGAATCCGGCGGCTATGAATCGTACGCGACTGTCGAATCGCACCGGCTCTGGATTCGATCCGTGTGCCGCCATTCAGACGCTGATCAGCCTCGACAACGATCAGGAACGCGTCATCGTCTTCACCCTCGGCGCGGGCAGCAATGAAGACGACGCGCGGCGACTGGTTCAACGTTTTCGCGGTGAAGGAAATGCGCAGAAAGCCCTCGAAGGTGTTTGGCATTATTGGAGCCAGACGCTGGGAGTTGTCCATGTCGAAACTCCCGATCCCGCGGTTAACTTTCTCGCAAATGGCTGGTTGATTTATCAAACGCTGGCGTGCCGGATGTGGGCTCGAACGGGGTTTTATCAGTCCGGCGGCGCGTACGGTTTTCGCGATCAGTTGCAGGATGCGATGGCCCTGATTCACGCGGAGCCTCGGTTGTTTCGTGAGCATCTCCTGCGAGCCTGCTCAAGACAGTTTCGCGAAGGCGATGTTCAGCACTGGTGGCATCCACCGGTCGGGCGAGGTGTGCGAACTCATTTCTCTGACGACTTTCTTTGGTTGCCGGTCGCATTGTGTCGTTACGTGCAGATGACGGGCGATACTGGGATTCTGGCGGAGCGAGTCCCGTTTCTGAGTTCACGAGCCCTGCATGCTCACGAGGAAGCCAACTATGATCTGCCGGTGATCTCGGAAGACATTGGTACCGTTTATGATCATGCCGTGCGAGCCATCGGCAACGGTCTGCGATTTGGCGTTCACGGTTTGCCGCTGATGGGATGTGGTGACTGGAATGACGGTATGAATCTTGTCGGCCAGAATGGTCAGGGCGAAAGTGTCTGGCTGGCGTTCTTCCAATTCGATGTACTGACTCAGTTTGCAAAACTGGCGCAGCGACAGAATGATGCAGTGACCGCCGATCGACTGGTGATCGAAGCTGGAAGACTGCGCGGACATATTGAGCACAATGGCTGGGATGGTGAATGGTATCGCCGCGCGTACTTTGATGATGGAACACCGCTGGGTTCTTCCGAGAATGCCGAATGCCAGATCGATTCAATCTCCCAAAGCTGGTCAATTCTTTCCAGCGCGGGGACTCAGGAGAGATCACTTCAGGCCATGGCCAGTGTTGATCGACGACTGGTGCGACGAGACGCGAAGCTGATTCAGTTGCTGGATCCACCCTTCGATCATTCGGATTTGAATCCTGGCTATATCAAGGGCTACGTACCGGGGGTGCGTGAAAACGGCGGCCAGTATACTCACAGCGCGATCTGGACGGTCATGGCGTTCGCCGCCATTGGTAATGTCGAACGCGCGTGGGAATTGTTCAATATGATCAATCCCATCAACCACGGATCAACACCACAGACCATCAGTACTTATCGAGTAGAGCCCTATGTTGTGGCTGCTGATGTTTATGCCGTGGAGCCTCATGTGGGCCGCGGCGGCTGGACGTGGTACACGGGTTCGTCCGGCTGGATGTATCGATTGATTACCGAGTCATTGCTGGGCCTGCAACTGGATGGAGACAAGCTGCGATTTACGCCTCGGCCGCCGAAAGACTGGGAGTCGTACACGATTCACTATCGTTACCGCGACACGACCTACCATATTGCCGTCATTAACCATGGCGATGGAAAGTCTGGCCGGCATTTGCGACTGGATGGTGTCGAGCAAACTCAGGACTTCATTCCGCTCGTGGACGATCACGTCAGCCATGAGGTTGAGATCCAACTCAATCAAAGTTCAGATGTGCCCGCCAGTATTCTTGTTTCTGCACCGTGATATCGGGTTGGATCGCTCAAGGAGATAGTGCACTCATGCTGATGGTCACCGACGCGTGGATTGTTGTCGGCAGGCAGATAAGGGTGATTTAAGTGACGAATAAGCCGCGCCGCCGCCAGTGGTGATGGAAACGATTGATCCGGAAAGGCTCCGGGAGATCAGCCTTAGGTTTAGGCACATTTCCGGGTGGCTTCTTGGGTTCTTGCTCCGTCGATCATGGCCTGAAGTTTAGTCCATCCTTTCCAGAGGACCAGCCACCCGGGGTGGCTGTCATGTTTTCGGTTCATGTGGCCGCCCAA
>JAPLOA010000049.1 GCA_026400835.1 Planctomycetales bacterium
CAATCCAGATCACTGGATGGCAGAGAACTGGAATCAATTGGTCGATGATCTGATTCCTTTCGGAGTCGCTCAGTTGTGTTTCTTCGATGCCGAGAAAATTCGATTCCTCGCCGAGGACGAAACCAGCAACGTGGCACTTGGTGATGCCATTAAGGCACTTCTGGGCCTGGATCTGGCCGAGCGTCTGGTGGCCGATTCAACCGTGCTGGAAGGACGACTGGCGAAGATGTCCCACGACCAAAACGCTCGTGTTGGGGCGTTGGTGGGGCGAACTCAGGACACGATGCGAGAATTCCTGCGTCGGGCCACCGAACGCAAGATTGCTCGTCTGTCAGATCTGGTCACGACGTCGTTTCGATATCTGCTGCGGAAGCAGAAGCTGGTCGAGCGAGTGGTGATCGATCCAACGGACTTCTCAATCACTCTGATGGATCAGTCGGGAGCTGTACTGCCTAAGGACCGGCTTAGTGAGGGCGAAAAGCAGATCTTTGCAATCAGCGTGTTGTGGGGATTGTCGCAGGCATCGGCTCGTCCGTTACCGGCGATCATTGATACGCCGATGGGACGACTGGATTCCGAGCATCGCAAACAACTGGTGGAACGCTACTTTCCGCACGCCAGTCATCAGGTCATCATCCTGTCGACGGATACAGAGATCGAGGTCAACTACTTCGAACAGCTCCAGCCGAGTGTCGCTCGCGCGTATCACTTGAACTACGACGAAACTGGCCGGATGACGAATGTGGAAGAAGGCTACTTTTGGAAGGCTGCGGACGCGAAGGTGACAGCATGAGCATAAAACAAGTCCGCCTGTCCAATCAGGCCAAAGAACAACTGATTCGACTGAAGACCCGCACGGGCATCCAGCAATGGAATATTCTCTGCCGCTGGGCTTTGTGTCTGTCGCTGAAAGAGAAAACGCCGCCGACACCGATTGATATCCCGGCCGACAGCAATGTCGAAATGACATGGCAGGTGTTTGGCGGGGAACATAATGAGCTTTACCTTGCACTGCTGAAGCAGCGTTGCAAAAACGATGGACTGGATGTCAGCTTCGAAACTTTGAACCGGCAACTGCGACTCCATCTGCATCGTGGCATCGGCTACATGGCGGTGCATGGCTTCATCAAGCGAGTGGATGATCTGGTACGTCTGACGAAGGAAGCATGAGCAGAAAAGGGGGCATGATCATGGCGAAGAAAACTCTGGCAACTGTGATTATGGAAGTGCTGACGGCAAATGGTTCTCCCATGACCGCCGCGGAAGTTCATTCTGCCATCACCAAAGGTAACCTCTTCGAATTCAACTCCAAAGACCCGGTGGGTATCGTTCGTAGTGCCCTCTCACGCCACAGCGTCGAGAACCAGCATTCCTGTGCTTCGAAGACGAAACACTTCAGCCAGCTTCCAGACGGTCGGTTTGCTAAGTTGAAATAGACCGCCTTTGATGAGGATTCCCCAGACCAAACGCCGCTCAAGCAGTTTGTAGGGCGGCGTATCCGGTTGCCTCGGGAAGAACGGCATTGGCCGTTGATGACGAACCTGGCAACCCATCGCAAGTTGCATGGGTTTTGATTGCTGATCCGCCACCTGGCCTGCCCAGGTGGTTTAACGGCCTCTGCACCAGTCGAAACGAGGGCTGTCGTGCAAAAGCCTGCTTTGAAGTTGCGATGTTCAAGACTGTGGCAGATCAACGGCGAGAAAATACAGGGGATATCATAACCCGACGCGTCACGGCTTGTTGATTTAGTTGTTTAACCGGCAAGCCGCAGGCGTTGCCGCTGGATTTCGCCTACTCCTGCGGCTCGCCGTTAAACGAAAACGATCAATAGACGACTCAATCAACACCCCGCTGACGCGTTCCGGCTGATTGATTCAACGCGCCGGTGAGCGAGGGATTTCCCGAAACACTGCGGCAAACGCAAAAGCACTATCCCTCGCTCACGCAGCGGGTTGGGATTAAATCAACAGGCTGTTTATTCCAATGGGGGCCACCGCAGTGGGCCGGGCCGGTTGGCTTGGCATTGCCATCGCAAGAATTCCGAAAACGGTCGTCGTCGCGGGTGTCGTCGATCCACGGCCATGTTATCCTACTCACACGGGGCTGTAGCTCAATCGGTTAGAGCAGCGGACTCATAATCCGTTGGTTCTCGGTTCAAGTCCGAGCAGCCCTATTTTGTAAAGCCTTGTTCCTGAAGACGTTATGCTTCGGATTCAAGGCTTTCTTCGTTTGCTGTTTCGGGTCGTGGTAGCGATTTGGTAGAAGAATCGAGCTTCCGGTCGAAGGCCGACCAGACAGCTTCCGCCATATCATCAGCGTTCGATTGAACGTAGAAGGTCAGCGTCGTTGTGATGGAAGCGTGTCGCATTAGCTGCTGGAGGACGTGCGGCTTTACCCTGTCTGCCCAACGAAGGCCAAAAGACCTCCGAAGGTCGTGAGCGGAAGCTGTCTTCTTCTCCGCGACCTTCACTCCAGCCTTGTTTCCGATGGAGCTGATAATCGGGGACACTGTGTCGACCCTTGCTGGTTTTCGGCTGTTCCGCTGCCACTTCAGCTTAAAGACCAGTCCTTCCCGTTCGGACTCCGGAACTGTCTGGAGAAGCTCCGCTGCCTCTGGAGCAAGTGGAAGGGTTCTGTCCTTCCCGCCTTTCTCTGCCGTTCCCTGAATTTGGAGGAAAGGTCTTTTCCCTGACAGGTCGACCATTAGGTCCTTCGGGTTATCCCAGCTGAGCTTCAGAGCTTCCCCAAGTCGAAGGCCGGACCACCAGAGACCCTTCAGAAGGAACTTCCAGCTTTCGACCTGTTCGGCTCCAACCACCTTCCCGACATTCGACAGCATTCGTTCGAATTCTTCGGTCGTGACTGCTCTTCCTTTCGCTTTGCCGGAGCTGGTCCCCTTCGGCATTCGGATTGAGGGACAGTCCATAAGCAGTTTCTGACCGACTGACCAGCGAAGAGCGGCTTTCAGGTGTCGAAGGTGACGTGCCACAGTATGTTTTGACAGTCCTTCGGCAAGGCAGAGGGTCGTGAAGCTGTTCAGCTTGTCTTCTGTCACAGACTGCAAAGTCGAAGGACGGAGCAGCGTCTCCAGCTTCTTAGCAGCTTCCTGAAAGGCTTTGACAGAAGCCGGAGCAAGGTCGAACATCCCTTCGGTTTCGTACTTCTTCCGGAAGTCCTTCCACTTCATCTTCCGCGTTGCTCTCCATTGCCCTTCCCGGAGTTCCGCTTCGATTCTTCCGGCTTCGCGTTCCGCTTCCCGTTTGTTTACGGTTCCCAGCGTCTTGCGATGTTTGTGTCCTGTCCGAGGGTCGGTGAACTCCGCTTCGAAGTTCTTCCGTCCTTTCCGTTTGAAAATATGAACCTTCAGAGAATTGACCATTTCACTTGCTCCGTTTGCTGTCGTTGTCTCTTCGCTTTTCGTTCCAGCTGGAGCAGAGACAGGACTCCAGTGAAATCCCAGGATATACTTTTGACCGGTTGAAGCGTAACCTCATTCCGGTTTTATTCCGTCTCCCGAACGGCCTATCAGCCGCTGCGATCTCATTGAGGTTTCTTTTCTGGAGCACCTGCCAAACAAGGAATCTAAGAATGCCTTTTTTTAAAGTTCTGGCTTCCCTGTTTTTCGGTTCGATCCTGATACTGTTCAACTATTGTCTGGCTATCACTTTGGGTGTGGCCTGCATTGAGAACTTTTTCAACAAGGAACTTCATTTTCCAATCTGGCATGCACCTGACGGTGTGGTATGGGGTTTTGTCGCACCGTTGTCCTGGAACAACATTTTCTTGATCACTCCGGTCCTGACGTTCAGGATTTGCTGGATGGCTGTCAACGATGACGCCCCGCTTGAGTGGTGTCGACGTAACCGATTGAGCTTTCTGCTTGCATTTTTATCACCGTTCATCAACTATTTGATTGTCGCAACCTTTTGCGAGTCTTCCGGGACGGCGGTCAGGTTTCTTGTCTTTCCGATAGCACTCTAGGTTCTTCAGCTGACAGGAACTTCCGGACTCCAGAGCAGAAGCTGACCGTCTTCCGACCGGACTTCCTCCGCGTTCTTCCACCATCGACGGGAAAGACTGAACTCCACTTCGACCGGAATGTCCGAGTCCATCACTTCCGACATTGAAGAGACCATCAGCTGGACCACCTTCTCCGCTTCGGCGGAATAGTCGGAGTCCTCCGGCAGCTCCACCACCACTTCGTCGTGAACGAAGGCGACTGTCCGAAAGCCTTCGCGGTAGAGTCTCCAGAGGGACAGCTTCGCTCCGTCCGCTGCCAGTCCCTGAAACGGAGTGTTTCGAGCTTGTGAGAAGCTGACAGAAGCTCTTCTCCGGCCGGTTGTGGTTTCAACCGGAGTCCAGAACAGCTTCCGGAACAGTCCTTCTCCGGCCTTTCGTTGTTCGATTGCGAAGCGAAGCTCCGGGTTCTTGTTCAGTCCCTTCAGACAGTTCCAGACTCTGTCGACAAAGGTCGGAAGGTACTCTTCCCCGTCCTTCTTCAGGATGGACCCGCGGACAATCTTCTTCGCAGCTCCCAGGACAGAGGCCGGAAGATACTGGTCCACCAGCTGCCGGTCTGTCTTCAGGTTCTCTGCGACAATCAGAGCAGCGTCTTCGCGGAGGTAAAGCTCCAGCTCCGGATAAACGACAGCAATCAGCTTCTGCCGAAAGTCCTCCGCTTCTTCGACGGACAGGTCGACCCCGTAAGAATGCTTTGCGTAGCTGACCAGAGACTTCGCTCCGAGTCCTCCGGGAATCCCGAAGTTCAAAGCCTTCGCTTTCTGTCGGAGTGGTTTCTTTTGCGACTTCGGTAGCTGAAGGAACTGCTCCAGCTCCATCCCGGCAAACATTGCTGCGGTATAGCTGTGAGGGTCGACCCTCTGTCTAAAGACCTCCGCAAGTCGACTGAAGCCGAAGGTCTTTTCGCAAACTGCTGCCAGGGTTCGAAGTTCAATAGCTGCGAAGTCGACGGTCAGAAGAACAGCTCCGGGAGCAGCTGTCACCATTTCACGGAATCCCCCTTCTCTGGGAAGCTGCTGAATGTTGGGACTGGAGCAGCTGGTCCGGCCGGTCCTGACCATAGTCGAATACTTCGGATGGATTCTCTTCTCTGTCAGACCTCCGAAGAACTGAGACAGCTTCGCAGTCTGCTCCAGCTGGACCCACAACTCCAGAAACGGGTCTTCGTCCGCGTAAGCTCCCCACCATTTGACGGAAGTCGTCAGCTCTTTTGTCTTGCCGGTCGACGGTGGAGACAGCTCTTTCTCTTCTGCGATACCCTGGAGAATCTCCCGAAGTCGTTTCTGGTGGATTGAAGGCTTCCCGGAAGTCTCGTTCATTACGAAGAGGGTCTTCTGTCTGTTTTGCTTGAAGAGTCCCTCCGCTTGTGGAAGCTGCTGAAGCCTTTCAATCAGTCCCTGAACTTTGTCCGCGAAAGCGTCCCGGTTTCGGACCACCAGCTCCCGGTCCAGCTCCATCCCGTTTGCTGTAATGTCTGCCAGAGCGATTGAAGCCAAAGTCTGAAGCTGCTCTGTCAGCAGTCCAAAGCGTCGGACGGAGCTGAACTTCCCCGCTGCCAGCTTCATCTTCTGCCAGCTCCGGACAGTAGCTTCAGCGTCTTTCGCAGCGTAGGTGAAGAAGCCTTCCTCTGCGGAAGACCAGTCCTTCCGGAGCAGCTCCGCGTACCGAAGTCGGAAAGGGTCGTCTTTGTTCAGGTCCATCCCTGCCCACTGCTTCGCGACCTGTCCGAGGTTTCGCGGCCGGGGATAGCTGTCTGCTTCTGCCAGTCCGATAAGCTGGTCCAGCATCATCGTATCGTGAAGCCTTCCGGCCTCTGCGACAGTCCACCAGTCGGACGGATCTCGAAGGGACTTCTCCACCACTCGGAAGTCAAAGGCGGTATGGTGACAGACGAAAGACCTGTCCCGGTGGAGCTGAAGGAACTGCTCCAGCTGTTCCGGCTTCAGGACGAAGGTCCTCTGTCCGTCCGAAACAGACACCAGGACCAGCTTCGGCAGCTCGAAGCCTTCAATCAGGGTCGTCTCACAATCCAGACCGACTTCTGGTCCCAGCTGTTCCCCGGACCACTGGAAAGGATAGGACTCGGACTCTTCCTTCGGCCGGAGCAGCTGGGACAGCTCCGCTTCAGCTTGCCGAAGTGCTTCGACTTCCTCTGCGGTCAGCAGTCCCGGCCGGAACTTCAGGAAGACCTGTCCTTCTCTCCATCCGACTTCCCCACCATTCAACCGGATTCGATTCAGTAGCTGAAGCAGATTCACAACTTCTTTCCTTCCCGTGTCGACAGTCGACGTTCGTTCTGAATTTTGCCGGACTGAATCCGGAGACAATCTTCCTGAAAGCTCTTCAAAGGTTCTCCCTGTCGACGTTCGCGTCGACGTTCGTCGACCTGTCGACGGTTGTCGACGGGAGTGTCGACAGGTCCAAACATTCGACCGGCCTTTCGCTCCGTTGTGATGTACTTCCGGAGCAGCTCCGGTTGAATCGTTCCGGTGATACTGACACCAGCTCTCGGAACATAAGTCACGGGGAAGTCTCCGGTCTTTCTGTCTGAAGTCAGGTCCTTCCCGTCATAAGCTCGAAGCCACTTCGATTCGTCTCCGCTGCCGGAGGAATAACGGTCGAAGCTCCCGAAGAAGCCGGACAATTCATCGACAGCGACCAGAAGCCCCCGCGAATTCTCCGCAAGTCTAGCCACCAGAGCTTCGACGGTTGTGTCGTCTATCTTCAGTCTCCAGCAAGTCGGTTTCACGGGAGCTTCTGGTCTGGAACTGGTCCCTTTATCTTTCTTCCACTGTCCCAGCTGCCGGTCATATTCGGTCTTCAGAATCTCAAAGGACTGCTTCTCTTCTTCGTATCGACGGAAAGCTCTTCGCTGAATCTCCGTAACTGGTTCGACAGCAAGGTCGAAAGCGTGGGTCTTCCCGGTTCCTGAATCGGCCGAAGTCACGGTCCAAACTATCGGAGGTTCAGTCCATCCCTTCTTCACCACCAGACGGTGGGAATTCCCCCCGATTGCTCCAGCCAAAACCGAAAGCAGAGGAACAGCCACCATCGACGGGTCGACCTGAAGAGACCTTGCTCCATTCTCCACCATTTCATCGAAGGGACTCGGTAAAGCGTCAACGGGGAAAGGTCGAAAGCTCCGGACTTCCACAACTGCTTCAGCGTCCTTTGTCTTCTTAGGATTCGGTTGAATCCCGACCACCCCGACTTCGACAGGTGGGTCGTCTTCGTTTGCCATTGCTGCCAGATTCGCGACAGCGAAACCGGTCCCGTTTCCGTTGAATCCATCCCACTTGCTCCGATACTGCTCCAGCTGACTTTCGTCGAACTTCGGGGACTTTCTGCTCCAGTCCATCCACTCTTCGAACATTGCGGAAGAGTGTTCAATCTCCGACAGGCAGAGACCCACCTTCACCCACGTTGAATAGTCGTCAGCTCTTCCCGGCTTCAATCTCTTCAGAGCTGCCAGAGCTTCCTTCCGGTCCTTCTCTGAATACTCGGAAGGTCGGTCTTCGTATTGCTCCGGCTTCTGCTCCGGAAGCAGCTGAAGGAAGTCTTCCAGCTTGTGACGAAGGACACCTTCCCGGAGCTGCTGAAGGTTGTCCGCGTAAGAATCTCCCTTCAGCTCCGGCCGGAAGAATTCGACGGTCTTCCCGTATTTGTGGTTCAGCAGTCCAGGGACTCGAAGAATTCGAGCGAAGTCGGAAGTGGAGTCCAGGTGTTTTCCCTTCAGCTCTTTCCGGACCTGACCTTCCCACCACTTCAGCAGCGTCTGAAGCTGTCGTCTGTCTTCAATCTTCAAAGGACGGTCGAACAACCACCAGACATAAAGTCCACCTCCGGAGCTGACAATCAGACTGGGAGGAACAGGAAGCCGGTCCAGAGCTGCCAGAGCTTCTTCGGTTGTCGGAAGGTCTTCAGTCGGAAGCTCCCCTTTATTGGTCCGGTGGTCCTCTCGCGTGTCGATATCGACCCAAAGTCCCGGCAGCTCCGTAGCTCCGGAGCTGTCCCGGTCCTTCCGATTGAAAGAGCAGCAGCTGACCCAAACATTCTTCAGCTGCGACAGCTCCACCACTTCACGGGAAAGCGAAGCTGTTTCGGAGCAGCTCTTCCACTGCTGCTTCAGTTTCCGGTCTTCTTCCTGACAGACAGCAAGGAAGCCGGTCCAGTCGTCCGGCCAAAGCAGCCGAAGCCACAAGTGGAGCTTCTGCCAGCTTTCGATAGTGTCTTCGGTTGTCTCTTCGATTATCATTTTTCAAGCTCCATTGGTTGTGTATGCAATCAATAAAGAGGCCGGACGGGTTCGCCCCCTTCCGGCCTCTGTCGTTTGTGGTCAGACCCGGAAGACGGAGTCGACCTTCGTCGACCCTGATTCTGTCGCAATGACATTTGCCGCGAAGACCTGTCCGACATACTGCGACAGGTCGACGGTCTGTCCTTTCTCCAATGGTTTCCCCTGGAGCTGCGACAGCATCTTTCCGGCGTTCGTCTTCGACGTGAACTTCGTGCCGGTCAAAGCCGTTGCCAGCTTTCCCGCCATCGGCCCATCAGTGACTTCGAAACACCAGCGAAGAGCGGGTCCATACTGCGGACTTCCTTCGGCCTCTTCGACCCGGAGGAACTTTGTTCGGTATCCTCCGACCGGGACAGACTCGAAGGACTCTTCGACCACAACCTGAGAAAGGGACTTCGTTTGATTCATTTGCTTTGCTCCATCGGTTCAAGGTTCATGAAAGACAGCTGTCTGAAGGACGGAAATATTCGTCCAGGTCGGTCAGCAGCTGCGAAGAAAGAACTGCCCAGTCCTGAAGGCGACTTCGGACGGTGGGACAACGGTCGACCAGAAGGACAGCTGTCGGGAAGTTCTCCACCAGCTGGGACAGGTCAGAGTGAAAGGACAGAAGGTCCTTCCAACGTAATTCAGAGACACAATCGGGACAGACTGCTTCGCTGTCCGCTTCGAGCTGGTCTCCACAGCTCCGGCAGCGTCGAAGGTCGGACTCCATCATGGTGAGTCTTCCTCCTCGAAGAGCTTCCTCTGTCGTGGGTCGACACCTTCGACCGGTCCCGGTGGGACAGTCGTCTGGTCTTCTAGGTATTGAATCCAATCAGCTCCGAGGATAAAGCCCCGGTTGTGAGCGTATCGGACCTTCAGTCCTGACCTTCGAGCGTTTCGGAGACCCGCGTCTCCGAGTCCCGTTTTGACTTTGAAATCGTCCAGGACGTAGGAACTGTCCTTCTTGATTTCTGAATTCACCACCACTTCGTCTTCCGACTTCATTTCCGTTTTCTCCAGTGTCTGGAACTTCAAGCTGACAAGCTGTCAGCAGCAGCTGAAGACTTGCATCAGCTGAAACGAAGAATGACTTCGGAACGTCGGTTCGAATTCGGAAGCTGAAACCAGAGCAAAAAAGAAGGCCTCAGAGCGGCGGAAGCTGCCCTGAAGCCTTTAGGAAACCAGTCGAAAAACTTTGTAGATTCTTTCGGGAATTCTTTCCGTCCGGAGGACTTCCGAAGTTCTTCCGAAGTCACTCCGGAAGAAAGCCCGGGAAACGAGTTCTGACTTCTGTCAGCTTCTCTGAGATATTCGACAAGCTAAACCCCTTTCCGCTGTTTTCTCTCGCGATCTGCGAAGGCGAAAGTCCTCTTTTCGATTGTTCCAGAATCTTCTTCAGAGTGCTTCGACTGTTCTTTTGACGACAGAGCGTGTCGCAGATGGTGCTGATGGACACAATCGGGACTTCCGCTGTTCTTCCTGTCGTCTTCCGCTCTTCTTCGACAGCTGGTTCCGGTATCGCCAGAATCGTTTCAATCAGCTGAAGAGAAGACTCCAAAAGGTCCGGCAGCTCCGACCGTATCCTTTGCGGATATCCCTGAACATTCGGAACCATCGACCAAAGGTCCGGCGGTATTCGCGGGAAGAGTCCTTCGCCTTTCAACACGACTGAAGTATTCCCGTCGGTAGAGAATGCTTTTCGCGAAGCTCGAAGCGAAGAGAAGGGAAGCTGCTGCCAGCTGGTTTCGAAAACAGCATCAATCCAGACACCTTCGTCGAAACCGTCTTCCGGAAGTGGAAAGCCCTGTCTCCACCTCTTCCAAAGAACTTCGTTGACGAAGGCAGGAAGGACGGACAGCACCTTCGCAGCGTCTGAGAAGAGCTGAAGGTCTTCCGCTGAAGCTCTTTTGACGAAGTGTGATCGACTGAACCCAATTCGAAACGGAAAAGGATCTCCGGCCGAATTTGATATTGGTTTTCCTGTAGCGTCCGGAAAAGCAAAAACAGGAACCACTGCCACGTGTGGTCTTAAGTGGACTGGTTCAAGGCTCAGTCCGTTGCATACTGAGCAAGAGCGGAAAGAAGCTAACGCTCCCACTCTACCCCCCAACTTCGGGATTTGACTCTGTTCCAGAGAAACTGGAAACCGCTTTCCCTGAAGCTGAAGCGACTTCATTCGCTCCGACAGTCTTTTCAATGTCTGTCCAAAAGTCGGATTCTCCACAACTGCGGAGGGTTCGAACCACCTTTCAGACTTCCACGATTGCCACGTATAATTTGTCCCGGCCGGAAGGTTGGTTCCGTCTTGCAGTTCCCCAACGGTCGGCACGTCGGAAGGCCAAAAAGACTTTGAGCTTTCTTCCGTTGCTGTCAGTTCCACGTCTTCAATTGAAGAGCGAACCACTTCCCCTTTCGGAAGCTCGGAATCTTTCGCGGAAGTCTCTTCTTTCTTCGGCGGTCTTCCAGTTCTTTCGCGGAGCGATTGAACCAGTTCATCGGCTCTCTGCCGGTCGATCCATGTCATTGGTTCGGATACCTATCTTCCGAACACCTGAAGAAAAGCAGCAGTCCAGAGCGGTCAGGTTTCCGCCTCTTCGCCCGCTAAAGCTAGGACTGCTTCTCAACACCTATTCTGCCATCTCTTCCGACATTTTGCCACGAAACAAACTCAGCATACTGCTTCAGCTGTTCCCATTACCGGCGGAGAACTGCTTCGCGAAAAAGGACCCGTTAACCGGCTTCGCTCCGGCGGCGTTTGATTTTGTGGAAAAACGCACGCGACTAAAGGGCGGTTCTGGCGTTTCGTCGGCTCCAACATTTTGGCCCCATGCCTCTTGTTGTTATTGCCATAAATGCCTGTGTCATGGACAAAAAAAGAGCCATCGACCACCACTGCCGACGGTCGCAAGTGCTGGGAGGGACCCGGATATTCTCCAATTTTGTGGACGCACACACGTGCGGGCACAGGGTATCGCCGGTCGGCGTTTCAGGCTTTCGGACCACCCCCGACCCCCCTCCGAAAACAGCAAGAAAAATTCCCGAGCGGCACAGGATATCGCGAGGTCGGCATGATCCAGATTCTGACCACCGCCCCACACCGGCCCCTTCCCCGAAGAAGAATCTTCCGGCGGCATGTTGTTGATTGCCTGGGGGAATCCTTAGAGACACATTCGCTCCGCAGCGTACCCCGCATTCACCACCGGCGGGTCCTGGGAGGACCCATCGACGCACCGCCCCTTACCCCGAAAAGTGCCGGACGGACGAACTTTCTTTTGAGGCCCCGGGACTGATTCTGGCGTATCGAATGCCTGAAACCTCAGAGGGACCCACGTGAAAAGTTTTACCGCCGGACTGTGTCTATCGTGATTCGGGACTTCTTCGACCGTATCGACCGTTCAAGTGCAAAGGGGACCCAAAAGGCACACCGCCCCTGACCCCACGCAACACGCCCTGTCTGCTGTAAGCAAAAGAAACTGTAGAGCTGCTGTCGTCGTATGTGGTAAGGCGGCAAATTGCCACAGGGGGACCCGTCGTTCGAACCCGTTCCTTGCCGGTGTTGCAAGCTGCGGCTGGATCGCCCACCTGTCCTCGAATTAAACCCAACCCGACAGCGTTCGACAAGACCTTAAAGCTCCATCTGGTCTGAGTGTCCCAGAGTCGTTTTTGGTTGGTAGCGATTTGGTAGAAGGTGAAGACCTCCGAAGGCCTTTCCTACCACTTTTCCAAAGCCCCTCGAAAGCCTTCGGCGTTTCAAAAATCCAGTCTTTTTCCAGCTGGAATGAATCCCCACGAAAGCCGTCGATAAGCCTTCGCGGGGACTCATAATCCGTTGGTTCTCGGTTCAAGTCCGAGCAGCCCTATTTTCGTGTTGATGATGTGGAGGGTTCCGGACATTCCGAAACCCTCTTTTCGTTCGATGACAGCTCGATGATCACTGAGGGCTCTCAGGAGCGATCGCAGCCCGCCTGGAATGTTCTTCGACCTTCTTCCCGAACAATCACGGCGTCAGCGTCTTGACAGAAGGCATGACGCCGAAATTCAGGCTGGTCGAGTGATGTGACGACCGGAAGACTCGATGCGTGGCCTTTTGGAAATCTTCTGGCTTTGCAAAGTAGATGTTCGGCACAAAGGTCTGCGGATTCCGATCGACCAGCGGAAACCAGGTGCTCTGAATCTGGATCATCAAACGATGACCCTTCTGAAAGCGATGCAGCACGTCTAACAATTCAAGTCGGACCTGAGTTGGCTCGCCGGGAACAAAGGCTTCGGGCTTCGCATAGTCATTCCGGAAGCGACCTCGAATCACTTCACTCCGCAGCAACATCTGATATCCGGCAAGAGGAACGGTGTCTGGCCCGTCCGGGCGGACATCAATCAGCTTCACAATCCAATCAGCATCAGTGCCCGTTGTGGAGACCCAAAGATCCGTTTGAATCGGACCGGCGATGACCGTTTCTTCAGCAAACGGTTCCGTCTGATAAGTCAGCACATCGGGACGTCGGGAAGCAAACCGCTGATCATCGACCATGTACTCGATCGTCATGCGTGGAGTTACGGTTTCCGTATACGGGACCGGCTTGTTGGGGTCACTGACGAACTCATCAAATGACTCAGCATCTTTTCCTTCGGGCTTTTGATCGTCCAGCTTGCCATGCGGTTTCAAATAGAGTGTTTGCGATTCAACGTTCTTTGGCGGCCAGGCATCGAAGGTTCTCCAGGTATTGGAGCCAGTCTCAAACACCGTCGCTTCAGCAGGAGCTGGATGATCAGCATCCTTGAGATACCTCTCAAAAAACGGCAGTTCGATTTCTGCTCGATAAAACGCTCCGGTCTTTGAACCGAAAGAAACATTCCCGAGCTTATCGCCATCAACGGACGCCCAGCCGCCATGGTGCCACGGTCCAACGACAAGAACGCTGTTCACATTCGGGTTCAACTTCTCGACCGACTGATATGTCTTGAAAGAACCATAGAGATCTTCAGCATCGTACCAGCCCGTAACAGTCATGACCGCCGGTGCGACGTTCTTCAAATGCGGTATGATCGCACGCTTCTGCCAGAACTCATCACGATTCGGATGCTGCATCATGTCTTCCCAGAACGGAATCGCTCCTTTCAGATAGAGCTTATCAATGTTTTCGACGGACCCGGCTTCGAGGAACATCTTGTAGCCGTCAGTCATTGGGTAGACATAAGGTTTCGCAGGCTCCATCGTTGGGGTCGGCCGCTCGGTGGCATTGCCGCTCAGCCATTTGAAAGCATGAGCCAGAAAGAAGGCTCCATGATGCAGAAAGTCATCGAAGTACCAGTCACCCACGGGAGCCTGAGGAGAGACCGCTTTCAACGCAGGATGAGCGTCGATCATGCCAGCGGCCGCGTAGAAGCCAGGGTATGAGATGCCATACATTCCCACTCGGCCGTTGTGATTGGGAATATTCTTCAGCAGCCATTCGATCGTGTCGTACGTGTCCGAGCTTTCATCCACATCCGTTGGCTTCGTCTTGTTGGCGATATGAGGCGTGACCTGAATGAATTGCCCCTCCGACGCAAATCGTCCTCGCACATCCTGATTCACAAAGATGTAACCAGCCCGCACAAAATGTTCACTCGGACCCAACTTTGAGGGATACTTTTCTGCTCCATACGGCGCAACGTTGTACGGCGTACGCTTCATCAGAATCGGATAAGTCCTGCCCGTCTCCTTCGGCACGAACACAGCGGTCATCAGCTTCACACCGTCACGCATCGGCACCATGTATTCGTGCTTGGTGTAGTGCAGACGAATGTAGCTCTCGGTCGTCTGCGGGTCTGAAGTCGCCGACTGAGAAAACGCGGACGAGGAGTCAATCACCAAACCGAGAAAGATAAAGAACCGAAGCCCATGCTGCATGATGATTCTCCCCAGATTGCATCGTCATTGAGAGTGCTTCGAGCCGGTGAGTGCTCTGATCACCGACATCATTCTGCAGGAATGTGTGATGAAATGGAATCGCCAGGGTTATCCGCCGCAACAAGGGGGTGCAGTCGTGGATTTCGGGAATTCGCAACGAAGTGCAATTCCGGGAGGGCGAGGCTCCTGCCGAGCCGTGCGTTTCAGCAGCAGTGGCTCGGCAGGAGCCTCGCCCTCCCAGGTTAACAATCATCCACGACTACACCCCGCAATAGGCGATATGCGATTCACACCGTGCTGCCAAAGCCAGCCGCCATTGTCAAACAGCGTGGACAAAGTAGTGTTACGGATCGGCCTGGAGTTTCTTCAGCAATGGGCTGGCTGCAAGGACTCGTCTCGGCGGAGCGAGACGGCTACTTACTTTCACTCTCCGGCGTCACGTCTGTCGTTTTCCAGACGCCGAGGTCAAAGCGTTTCCAGAAGTCTTCCGCCGACATTTCTTCTTCGATCGAAGTCTGAATCAAAACCAGACTCTTCATGGCTCGCAGATGCTCCATGCCGGTTCTGATTCGTTCGGGCGTCAGAACGATCCGTTCCAGGCTCAGACCGCGAAGCGGAGTCACATCGGTCACTTGCGTGCTCGCGATGTTTAATCTCCGCAACGAGGACATTGTCGTGAGAGGATACAAATTGCTGACGGCCGTGCGTTCAATGTCGAGACTGACCAGTCGTCCCGCAGGAAGATCGCTAAGATCTGTGACCTGTGTTGCGGTCAGCCACAAAGTATTCAGCGGCATGCCTTTCAACAATGACAAATCACTGAACGGCAGATTCAACAGGTTGAGCTGTTCCAGAGGCATCCCCTGGAGAACGGAAAAGTCCGTCACTTTCGTCTTCTGCATCTTCAGCACTCTCAGCGGCATGCCTTTGAGAACACTGATGTCACTCACCGGAACATTTTCAAGAATCAATGTTTCCAGCTTCATTCCTTCCAGTGGCGACAGGTCAGACACGGAAGTCAGTCCCAGATCGATCCCGCGCAAAGGTAAGCCCCTGAGCGGCTCGATCGATCGCACACCCGAGCGGAACAGATTCACCTCAACAATATCGTTGCCTGAGACGAGAAACGTAGCCATCTCGTTCGTCTTGAGCTTCTTGCGCAGCTCATCAGGAGTCATCTTTAACGTGGTTGAATCTTCCCTGGCAACTCGGCGCGCATGCTCAGCCGTTTTATCCGTCGCCGGACCTTCTTCGCAGCCGGTCAATAAAGCCAGCGAAGGCAGCCATACCATCAGAGACATCATCGCAAAAAGATTACGATGACATGACAAAGGCCGCCACGAACGCCTGTTCATCCTGAGCATCATTCCACAGGTCTCCATTCCCTGGCGAACTGACAAAACAATTCGCCTCGTTCTCGATAATCTCGAAACCACCCGTAACTTGCACACCCGGGTGAAAGCAGCACGATATCGCCTGGATTGCTGAGTGCAACCGCACGAGCAAATGCTTCGGCAAAGTCTCCCGCGACAATCGTCGGAAGTGTCGCCGACTGACCGCCAGAGTCCAGCAGCGTTTTCAGGGATTCGGCTGTCTTTCCCATCAGTACCACAGCTTTAGCATGGACCTTGATTTCGTTGGCAAATTCGCGGAGATCCTGACCTTTGTCGTATCCTCCGGCAAGCAAAACGGCACGCCCCGAGAAGACTCGAAGTGCCATGATCGCGGACTCGGGTGTTGTCGCGATCGAATCGTTCCAAAACTGCCGACCCGCCTGTTCAGCGACCAATTGCAAACGATGTGGCAATGGTTGAAAAGTTTTGAGAGAGGCCGAGAAGGATTCCGGATTGGCCCCGGCCTGCCACGCCGCACAAGTGGCTGCCGCGACATTAAGTGCGTTATGCGCACCGGGAAGCCGGGCCGGAATTGTTAAACGCACACTCTCTTCAAAAGTGCCTCGAGCCGCACGCAGAATCAAATTTCCATCGTCAAAGAAGACTCCGTCTTCCCCTTGATCAACAAGTCCAAACTGCATTCGCTGCCCGCGAGTCTTCCAGACGATCGGCTCTGCTTCGTCTCCTGCATTATCCTCGTCGCCAGGAACAATGGCGACATCGTCAGTCGTCTGAAAATCGAAGATCGCCTGCTTGGCTGCGCGATAGGCGGCGACTGTCCCGTGCCAGTCCAAATGATTGGGAGAGAAATTTGTCAGTACCGCAATTTGAGGCCGCAAGCGTTTTCGCCGAAGGATTTCGAGCTGAAAACTGCTCAGTTCGAGAACCACAATGTCGTCGTCAGTGATCTGCGAGAGCTTATCAAGCAGGCTGATTCCGATGTTTCCACCCAGCCAGATGTTTCGAAAGCCGGAGTTGGGTTCTTCGTCTGTCGGTGATCCCTTGAGCAGATGATGAATCAAAGCCGTGGTCGTCGACTTGCCATTGCTGCCGGTAACAGCAATCACCGGCGCGGGGTTGTGGCGGAGGAAGAGTTCGATCTCCGTCGTAACATCCGCGCCACGCTGGATGGCTTCGTTTACGAAGGGGTTGTCGGGCCGTACAGCGGGGTTAACAGCCAACAGTTGACAGCCCTGAAAGACATCCGCCGGATGCTCACCAAGAGCCCAGCGATATATGCTAACATCAGACAACGCTGCGATGGAAACTTCCAACTCTTCAGCCGGTCTAATATCCGTGACCGTAACGAGTGCTCCCTGCTGAGCAAGAAACCGCGCCGCAGCGACGCCGCCTCCAAATCGTCCTAACCCCATGACTGTGGCACTGATGCCCGCGTAGAGACCGTCCAATTTGTGATCATCCTGAGTCACGATGTGAAGAGGTCTTTGACAGAGGTTTCAGGATCGAGCTATTCAGCCACGTTAACAACCGGTTCCGGCGGCCACCAGTCTTCGACACTTAACAGTCGCAGCATTTCAGAACGAAGCGTCTGCATCAGCACATCCGGTCCACGAGGCTTTCGACCGGGATCAACTTCAATGGCCGGGCCAATTCGGAAGTCGACCCGCCAGCATTCCTGGTGCGTTACCTTGTCAGTCAGATCTTCTTCAAGACGATGCACGGTTTCAGCAATACGCTCAGGAGTCACTGGGCCTCGGGCACCTTCATCAAGATAATCAATCGGGTACATGGACAGCGTCTGAGCGTAATAGCAATCTGTCAGCTGCCGCCATCGCAGGCGTTGTTCATCCTCCGAAAGATGGCCCCGCAGCAATTCCGGCACGATGGCTGATCTGATGTCCTTGACTCGAGAAACCACATCTCCCGTGCGAGCTTTGCCCAGCCATTGTCGCTCCGCCGGCTGCAGGATACCGTTGATCAGATTGTCAATCCTCGGACGAAACGGGCCACTGCGGGTGTCACCCAGGATTTCAATTTCTCGTGTTGCCAGGTGTGCGTTTGCGAGGTTGTGGATTCGCTTCAAAACCGGCAAATGCTCGTGACTTTTCCAGAACGTTCTTTCTTCCAGCATCTTCAAAGTCGGCCCGACACATTCCATCAGGTCACGAGTCAGGCGATAACGCATACCGACCGGATGAATCACAACTTTCTTACCAGGATCGACCTCCGCACGCTTCTTTGCAGCGACTCGAGCAATGAATGAGACGCCATCCATCAAAGAATTCAGACGATCGTTGGACCGTGAAACAACGCCCTCCGGAAAAATCACCAGCGGCCGTTCGGCGTTCGATACGATCTGCACTGCAGTATCAAGCGACTGACGATCCAGCCCTTCTCGATAGATACTAAATCCGCCAAGCCGACGAACGACGAACGACTCCAACTGACTCTGCTTGAAGATATGCCAACTCGCCATCGAATAAACATGGCTTGGAATCTTGCGACACAACATCCCGATAATCATAGGATCTGAATCGCGAGAATGATTCGGACACAACAAAATGCCGTGGCCAGCTTTCAGGCTATCGCGAACGTGATCCAGACCTTCGTAGGTACACTGCACAATGCCGTATGATTTCCGGAGATACGGACGCAGCCACAACCGGAACATCCATGAGAACCACTGTCCGCGATAAGGCGGAATAAACTTATATGGCTCACCAATGACTACACGATGCATCGCGAAAAGACCCAAACGTGGGCGGGGTTCCGATACTGATTCGACCGACCAGTCCGAAACCCAGGGAGCATGCTGCAAAAAGAGATGAAGCCTGCAGCAAGAGAGGAAAACAACACATGGGCATCAACAAAAGAGGGCGATGCCGAATCAGGCTCGCCCTCTGAATATCTTCAACATATGCACCAAGCTTGAACTATGTAGCTTCCAGCTCTGGTGGCTGATTGGCGCGGCGTGCTCGCATTTCTGCACGGCGACGATCACGGCGACGAATGTCACTTGGCTTTTCGTAGAATTCTCGTTTGCGCATTTCCTTCTTCACGCCGGCATGTTCAACCAACTTACGGAACCGACGCACTGCTTCGTTGACACTTTCATTATCACGCAAACGCAACTTAACCACAAAAACCCTCCTCTGGACACCTGAATATTTGAACAGTTTGAGAACTCAATTACCCGTGAATGTACCAAACGTGGGGAGAAATGCAAATTGCTGAGTTCCAGCATTTTGTCATCGACGGGGAAACAGTCACCGTTGAGATCACAAGCTCGGAACCACGTTACTCGGTGAGCAGGATACGGTAAGCTTCGCCCGGCCTATTCCCCACGAACACGAAGTTATCGGCAAGTTTTCCTCATGAGCCGCGACTGCATCTACATCATCGATACATTTTCTCTGATGTTTCAGGTCTTCCACGCTATTCCTCCGATGACGGGAACTCAGGGGCAGCCCACAAACGCCGTTTTCGGCTTTACGCGGGACATTTTCGCCATCCGCGACCGCAAACCGAAGTATCTCGTCTGCGCGTTCGATTCCCCAGGCCCCGGTAAAAGAGACGAAATTTACGAGAAATACAAGGCGAATCGGGCTGAAATGCCGGAAGACCTGCGTCCGCAGATTCCTTTGATCAAGCAGCTTTTGGAGGGTTTTCGCATCCCGGTGCTGGAAATGGAGGGCTGGGAAGCCGACGACGTAATCGCCACCGTGACGGCTCAGTCGGCCGCCAAAGATCTTGATGTTGTCATCGTTTCCTCCGACAAAGATGCCCGGCAGTTGTTGAGTCCCCAGGTTCGAATGCTGAACTGCCGGAAGAATACGTTCCTCGATGAAGCCGGACTGATGGAAGACTGGGGCGTGCGACCCGATCAGGTCGTTGACTTCCAGTCTCTCGTTGGAGATTCCGTCGACAACGTGCCGGGGGTTCCCAAAGTTGGGCCGAAGACGGCTCGAACTTTGATCGAACAATTCGGAACCCTGGACAACGTGCTGGCGAATGCGGACAAAGCCCCCGGAAAAAAGCTGGCCGAGAACCTGGTGACCTATGCCGATCAGGCTCGACTCAGCCGAGAACTCGTTCGTCTGCGGACCGACCTGCCGATCGCGGTGGACTTCGAAGCGGCAACCATCTGCGATCCCGATTTCAAAGCTTTGTACGATCTCTTTAATGTTCTGGGTTTTCGCCGTTACGCGACGGAGATGCGTGAAAAGCTTGTGCTCGAGCCAGACGATTCGGCGAACAATGCGGCTGCTCAAACCGGCAACAAACGAACAAAATCGCCGGAAAGTAAATCCGCTGACAGTTCTGACAAGAAGGGTACTCGCCAGAAATCGCTGCTGCTGTCTGAAGAACAATCACCAGGTAGTGAGTCCAGTATTGTAGCTGCTTTTGGTGCTGCTGTGGGAGTTACAGCGGAGTCGCATGATACGATGACCGTCAAGACCCCGGCATCGCTGTCGAACGAACTGCAGTCATTCGAATCACTCGGCAGCATCTTTGTCGAACTCATGACGTCCGGCCATGGCGTGCGTCAAAAACGGCTCACGGGCGTTGGCGTTTCCAACGGGAAGCGTACCGTTCTTGTGGATTTGTCCGGCACGCAATCCGCAGACGCTTCTGAACTTCTGCTGAAATGGATTTCTGCATTCCCCGGGCGAGTAATCATTTCCAGCGCGAAGCCGCTTTGTCATATTCTCCTGTCCGCTGGATTGCCGCTTCCCGTTCAACTGTTTGACGCTTCGATTGCCGACTATCTTCTGGATGCTGGCGCGAGGAATCATGAGCTCGCGGAAATCGTTGATCGTCATGCGACGGAATCAGTGAAGAAAGCAGCCATCGCGGATTCTCGCAAAGGTCGTCAGAAGACGATGTTTGAAGAGGATGACGATGTCGCAGTGGCACCGGCCGATCCATTTCAGGAATCAGCAAACCGCTGCGAACGCCAGCTTCGACTTTTGATCGCTGTCGTAAAAGGTCTGCAGGAAGGATTGCAGGAAGACGGCCTCGCACCTCTGCACGATGCCCTGGAATCGCCGCTTATTCGAGTTCTCGCGAAGATGGAATTTGCAGGCATCAGTGTCGACGTTCCGGAACTGAAACGTCAAAGCGATCTGGCGGCTATTGAAATCGATCGCCTCACAGCTGAGATCTACGCTATGGCAGGCCGGACATTCAACATCGACTCGCCAAAGCAGCTTTCGATAGTACTGTTCACAGATCTCAAGTTGCCCGTGATCCGAAAAACTCAAACGGGTGCCAGTACGGACCAGGAAGTTCTTGAGGAGTTGGCTCATCAGCATCCTCTGCCTGCGAAGATCATGGAACGTCGCCATTTGATCAAACTCAAGGGCACTTACCTCGACTCTCTTCCTGTGCTGGTGAATGATCAGACCGGGCGAATTCACGCGACGTTTCATCAGACCGTGGCGGCCACAGGACGGCTGAGTTCCAGCGATCCAAATCTGCAGAACATTCCGATCCGAACTCCGGAAGGTCGCCAGGTGCGTCGAGCGTTTCGTGCCGGCCATCCGGATTGGGTGCTTGTCTGCGCCGACTATTCACAAATTGAACTTCGCGTGCTGGCTCATTTCAGTGGCGATCCGGCCATGCGAGAAGCTTTTCGACAGGGCATCGATATTCACGCGGCCGTAGCCAGCGAAGTTTTTGGTGTCCCAGTCGAAGTTGTCAATTCCGATCTCCGTCGCATTGCCAAAGCCGTCAACTTCGGAGTCATCTACGGACAAACTCCATGGGGCCTGGCGGCAGCATTGGGAATTGGCAAAGACGAGGCCGCTCAATTCATCGACAACTATTTCGCGAAGTACTCGGGAGTCGCGTCATTCTGCGAACAGGTTCTGACAGATACCGTTCGCACTGGGTATGCTCGCACCATTCTGAATCGTCGCCGAGCGATCACCGGAATTCGTCGCACGACCGGGATCAATCGCAACATGCCCGAACGAACCGCGATCAATACCGTCATTCAGGGCTCTGCGGCCGACCTGATCAAACAAGCCATGCTGGATGTGGATGCCGCCCTTGCGTCCAGTTCACTGCGAGCAACTCTGCTGCTGCAGATTCACGACGAGTTGGTGTTCGAATGTCATCGGGATGATGCATCGGCGCTGATTCCACTGATTCGCGAAAAGATGCAGGGGGCGATGACTCTGGATGTTCCGTTGGACGTCGACGTGACGATCGGACCAAATTGGCTGGATCAGGAGGATGTTGTGGCTGAAAATTCATGATCACTGAGGTCGTGGTTCAAACGGGAACTCTTTTCACCTGATGGTCATTGATTCGTTCGTTCCGTTCTTTAGTTTCCACGGCGTTTGGGTCCAGGGAAAAATGCATTTGTAGAGCGGATGTAGTCGGCATAGCCCGGCCGGCGTTCAGCGATGTCCTTTTCCAACAAAGTGACCCCGGAAACCTTCATCAAAAAGAATCCCATCACTGCCGGTGAAACAATCGTCCACAGCGGTGCGCCGCAGGAGACGCTGAACATCCACAGGCCCCACCAGACGGCGAAATCGCCAAAGTAATTCGGATGCCGAGTCATCCCCCAGAGGCCGGTGTTGAGCACTTTCCCCTTGTTGCTTTCATCCGCACGGAAGCGGGCTAATTGAAGATCTCCGACAGTTTCAAAGAACAGACCGGTTCCCCAGAGAAAGATGCCGAAAGATCCCAAAATCGCCAAAGACTTACCATCACCGCCAGCAAAGGCTGTCGTCACGGGCCATGCCACAAACCACATGATGAGTCCCTGCAATAGAAACACGATGCCGAGACTCTTCAGCCACCAATGCGGCTGATACTTGTCGCGCATAGCGGCGTAGCGGCGATCCTCATGCGGATCACTGAAGACTCGAATCGAAAGATGAATTCCCAGTCGCATGCCCCACAGAGTTACCATCACCAATAAAAAGATCAGGTCGAATCGATCTGAACCTGCGATGCCGGAACTTAAAAATGCCAGCCACGAAATCAGCACAAAACCCGGCCCCCAGAAGGCATCAATGATTCCGCACCGCCCCATCTTAAGGCTCAACAGCCAAACCAGAACCACGTAGAAGATGGCCAATGCCAGAGTATTCAGCAGGATTGTCGACACTGATCAGCCTCTTTGTCGGAACAGGTAGTGCGACACGAACCATTCGGACCCATTGTGGAATCCGAACAGCTCAGCACAGGCCATGAAAAACATTCTCCAGCGACCACGCCAGACTTCCCAGTCCTGACCATAAGCGGCCTTCAGGATCGGTTCAACCGTGTTGCTTCTCAGATCCATTAACTCCAGCCACGCATTGCTGGTCTTCTCGTAATGAGTTCCATCCCAGATCCATTGGTCACTGATCAACAGATCTGACTGATAGTTCAGCAGCAGATTCTGGCTGGGCATGATTCCACCGGAGAAGAAATGGCGTGCCATCCAACTGGCTGTTCCTGTATCCTCGAACGGGTAAGCGTAACGATGGTGGCAGAAGATGTGGACAAACAACATTCCGTCAGGCTTAAGCCATGAGCTGATTCTTTGCATCAGCAGGGAATGATTTCTCACATGTTCAAACATCTCAACCGACACCACTCGATCAAAGCGGTGCTCGGCAGAGAAGTCATTGATGTCGCAGGTCCTGACTTCCAGATTCAGGAGTCCTCGCAGACTCGCCTGATGCATGATGTATTCACGCTGCGAATTCGAATTCGAGATCGCCAGGATTGTGGCCCTCGGATAACGCTCGGCCATCCACAGGCTTAGCGATCCCCAACCGCAGCCCAGTTCAAGAATCGTCTGGCCGTCCTGCAACTGAGCGTGTTCGCACGTCAGCCGTAAAGCTTCCGCTTCGGCCTGATCGAGTGTCTGCGTATTTGAAGTCCAGTAGCAGCAACTGTACTTTCGATGGATCCCCAGAACGTTTCCAAAAAAAGCTTGCGGAACTTCGTAGTGCTGTTCGTTCGCCTTCTCCGGAACGCAGGCCACCGGGCCGGCCGACAGCTCCCGGAGAAACTGGCGAAACGAATCACCAGCAGCTTCCAGAGATGTTCCCTCAAGCGTTTTCAACCGAGCCTTCAGGAGACTTTGAATTCCTTTCCGAACCATCCAGTCCGGAAGTTTCCCCTGTTCGGCAAATCCAATCAGCGGTGCAACAACATGCAACATGGCCATCCGATCTCTCACGAACAAGTGTTACCCACATTCCCCAAAACGCAGCCGGGCTTCGCCCACATCACCTGACAAACACCGATTGCCCGCTCAAGGAATGCCGCCTCACAGTAGCACAGGTAATATCTCCACATCCGAATAAATCGATCATCGAACCCCAGGGCTCGAACCTCGTCGAGACGTTCATGGAATCGTTCGTTCCAAAGCCGCAACGTTCGGGCGTAGTGCATTCCAAAGTCCAGCAGTTCAATCATTCGCAGGGACGTCCGAGAGGCGACGCATTCCTGCATGACCGAAACAGACGGCAGGAAGCCGCCGGGGAAGATGTACTTCTGGATGAAGTCCACCGAATTACGATAACGTTCGTAACGCTGCTCCGGCATCGTGATCGCCTGAATCATCATCGCGCCGTTTTCTTTGAGCAGACGATCGCAGGTGGCGAAGTATTCAGGAAGATACTGTTGCCCGACGGCTTCGATCATTTCAATGGATACAAGCTTGTCATACTGACCGTCAAGATCACGATAGTCTTTCATCAGAATCGTGATGCGATCAGAAAGTCCCGCGTCCTGCACTCGCTGTGTGGCCAGGCGAAACTGTTCTTCGGAAATCGTAGTCGTCGTGACTCGACAGCCGTATTTCTGAGCCGCATAAATCGCAAATGTGCCCCAACCCGTGCCAATCTCCAGCACATGATCATTGGGGGATAACTGCAGAGTTCGACAAACTCGATCAACTTTCTCCAGCGATGCTTCCTCCAGCGATGCCTGCTCGTTTGCGAACAGCGCCGAGGAATACATCATTGTGGGATCGAGAAACAACGAAAAGAACGAGTTCCCAAGATCATAGTGCTCATGAATATTCCGCCGACTGCCATCGCGTGAATTACGATTCCTGAAGTGACCCAATCGACTGATGAAGCGGGTCAACATCGTGAGGGGACTGCGGAAAGTCTGCAGAACAGTTTCGTTTCTCAGGAGCACTCGAAACAGATCCGTCAGATCATCCGAAACCCACTCACCTTCCAGATAAGATTCGGCCGCGCCCAGATCGCCGCCGGTGACAACGCTACGGAAGAAACGAGGCGACAGAGCCTGCACGTGCCCCATCAACTCGTTGGTTTCGAGGTCACCGAATCGCTCCGAATGATTGCCGTATTCAAGTACCACTTCCCCCGTAGAGATCCGATTCAGGTTACTGTGGAGAATTCTCCGGCAGATTCGCTCAAACATACAGAGCCACTTGCGGTGCGACTTCACAGTCGCCGAACTTCCCGAAGTGCCGTTGCTCAGGGATTCGGACTGACTTTCGTCGCGAGCAGGCTCCACGAGAGAGATGTCATCGCATCCGAAAGCAGACTTTAATTTCAGAGATGTTGGCATCGACATAATCTCAGCAAAATATCGTGACTCGGCAAAGTATCGGAGACAAAAAACGGCAGAGCACGATCACAAAGTCGCAGTCGACTCGTGCATCGCTCCTGTTCGCCGTTGACGCGGATGAGGAACATAAGGAACTTGCTTCCACCAAAGTTTCAACGCCTGCCAATAGATTCTGGAAGTGACGCTGGCTGTCATACATGGATGATGCAGAAGAATTCGTCGCAGTGAAGACGCAGTGATCTCCTGCCGCTGCATCGACAGAGTCACATCGAACGGACGCGGATGGCGAGTTATTGACGTTGAAACTGCAGGCTCTGTCAACTCGCTGTTCACACCTTCCGGCGGCGAATCAGAATCCATCGCGAGATTGGAAATCTCATGGCACTGAATCGACACGGCCAGCGATTCCGCAGGTTCAGACAAACGCCAGCGGTAACGCAGGCCCATGCTCATAAAAGGCGAAACGTGAAACTCTTTATCGTTCCACAACACTGAAGACGCGCCGCCGCGACGCTGGATCGGAGTCTTCAGAACGTAGCAATGTCGCTCACCCCACGGCGTGTTGTGCACTTCCGCAAGCACCGTCTGCAGTCGATCGGTACCCGGATCGAAACAGTAATAGTAGCTGACGGGATTCATCACATAGCCGAAGTACCTCAGATTCGTCAGCAGCCGAATGGCACCACCGGGACGGATCCCCGTCTGCCGCTGCACTTCATCGCGAACGCTGATGTCCAACGGAACTTCCGGATCACCCAGATGATCTTCGCGGCGAAACCACGCAAGCGCCGGACCGCGAGCGGACCAAAGAAGATAAGGATCAAAGATTTCGGGAAGCTCGGCAAGATCAAGGTACATCTGAAACAACGAATATCGGAACTCGTTGTGCGATGGACTGAAGCGGCGATGACGCACCGTGCCCGAGTATAGGCAGCTATGCATCCGATCCTCCCGGTGCCGATGCTGAACGACGAGTTGTGCCGACTGGTCTCAGCAAGGATTGCTCAGAGATCTTTGCATCAAGCGTACCATCTATGTCCATGACACCAAATCGACGGCAAACCGCCAGCGCACTGTTGACGCCATCTTCATGAAAGCCATTGCCCCAATAGGCACCGCAGAATGAGGTTCGATTGCGACGAATCAATTGGTCATGCATCGACTGCAAAACAGCTCGCTGAGAGGTGAAGATCGGATGGGCGTAACGATGCCTGGAGATCACTGCAGACTCGGCGATCTGGTCTGAGTCATTAAGCGTCACGCAGAACGTTTTCGACGACTGGATATGCTGCAAAATGTTCATGTTGTAGGTCACTGTGGCCGCAGACGCATCAACCCCGGACTGCCCTATGCGATAATTCCAGGCCGACCACGCTTTTCGGCAGCGGGGCAACACAGAGCTGTCCGTGTGAAGTACAGCCTCATTGATCTCATAAGGGAAACCAGAAAGGACTTTTTCCTCAAGCCCGGAGGGTTGTCCCAGCATTCTCAGTGCCTGATCGCTGTGACAGGCAAAGATCACCTCATCGAAACGCGAAACATCCCCCGCTGCAGAAACCGTCACACCCTCCGCATCGCGTTCAACTCGCTGAACCGGAGAGTTGGTGCGAATTCTTGTCAGAAACGGTGCGGAAATGCGTTCTACGTAACGGCGTGAACCACCTGGAATCGTGTACCACTGAGGACGATTAGTCAGACTTAACAGCCCATGGTTCCGGTAGAATTCAAGGATAAACTGGATCGGAAAATCGGCGAAGGTGCCTGTGGGACAAGACCAGATCGCCGCCCCCATCGGCAACAGATAATGGTCGGAGAATGCAGGTCCGTAACCGTTACGGCTGAGATACTCGCCCACCGTCATGGTCCCAAGATCTCGCTCGGCATCCTCCGCCCCGGCGCGATTGAATCGCAGAATGTCGGACACCATACGAAGAAATGATGGACGAATCAGATTTCTCTTTTGAGCAAATACGCCAGCAAGGCCTGACCCGGAATATTCAATTCCCGTACGATCACAGCGAACAGCAAAGCTCATCTCCGTCGGCACGCCGCGAATGGCAAGGCGAGTCAGCAGTTTCATGAAGTTGGGATAGTTTCGATCGTTGTAAACGATGAAGCCGGTATCAATTCGATACGTCTTGCCTTCGCTGTCAAACTCAACCGTATTGCTGTGACCACCGACCACCGATTCCGACTCGTAAAGCGTGATGCTGTGGTCAGAATGCAGCAGCCATGCGCAGGTCAGCCCGGAAATCCCGGCTCCAATGATCGCGACCTTCATGACCCCTCCTGCCTGTGCACCGGAACGCCTGATACCGCCAAAACGTTCTTTTCTTAACCGTAGTGATCGAATCTCGTTAACAATATCAGGCCATTTTTGATCCTCCTAACGATAAATCGTTCATTTTTATGGTATTTTGACTAGCCCGAATCCGGCACTCGTCTAGAAACGTTCATAAAGAATTATTAACTTCGACGGAGGGCTTCACATGACCGATTTCTTCTCACCGAAAGAGGTTGCAACTGCGATCGGTGTTAGCGAATCATCACTCAAACGATGGGTGGACAAAGGGTTGATTCCAGCGGAGAAAACCGGCGGTGGCCATCGACGCATGAGTCTGGACGCTGTGCTGAAATTTCTCCGGGAACAGGGAAGAGCGCTCAGTGAACCCCAGGCGATCGGATTGCCGGCGGAGTCAGGTCGACGACCACCGTCTAACAATTCTGACCACCACGAGTTTTTGCGGTTTCTGCTGAGCGGCGATGAACCGTCAGCTCGCCGAATTGTGATGGACGCTTTTCTGAACGGCTACAGCGTCGCGAAGATCTTTGACTCCATAATCGTTCCGGGATTCAGTGAGATCGGAAATCTTTGGCACTGCGGCACACTCGAAGTCTATCAGGAACGCCGCGCGTGCGAAATCTGCTCGCGAGTCGTTCATGAACTCCGCAGAGCTGTCGGCAGCGGACCGTCATACGGACCGTTGGCGATTGGTGGAACCCTGGACGGTGATCCCTACACGATCGCTTCCAGCATGTCTGAAGTTGTCTTGCGAGAATGCGGCTGGCGAGCCTTGTCTATGGGGAACATGCTCCCGTTCAACACGCTTATGAAAGCCGTGGAGATTGATCGCCCCCGCCTGATGTGGCTGAGCGTAACGGCCATCCGATCTCCTGAGCAATTCGTGGCCAACTTTAACGTACTGTTCGACACGGCCACTTCCCTGGGTTGCGTATTGGTTGTCGGTGGTCAGGCCTTAACGGCAGACATTCGCCCTCTATTGCGTTACACCACATATTGCGACAACTTTCGCCATCTCGAAGCGTTCTCAAGGACCATTATTCCCAGAGAGAACTAGCGTCGCGAGAACATTGCGTTGTCCGCCTAAGCGGACTTTAACCTCAGGATTATTCAACGACTTCGATCCCGGTCGTCCGGAGTAACTGCCCCTCTTTGGGGCATGTATCCCGACCTGCCATGGGCCGACTTGATCGGTCGTGCAATTCAGGCTCAGCGCGGGGAAGAATGTGGTTGCGGCTCACCGCTCAACAAAGCTTTCTGAAGTGCCGTTAATTCTTCGTCAGGAATTCATCCAGATTCAGAATCGTATTCGCAACGACAATCCAGGCCGCGTAGTCTGAGTTCGACAGGCCTGCAGGAGTTTTTGTCCCGGCTGATTCGATCAGCGCTGCGGCCTCTTCTTCCAGAGCGGAGTACTCCTGTGACGCGACCTGATGCAGCTTGACCAACGGCAGCACTTCTCCTTCATGCAGTGGACGAATAACGGCTCGCCGAAGCCCGGCAGTTGCTTTCGTCTGAGCTTCTCCTTCGACCATCACCATCATTGCGGCCAAAGCCCCGGCCGCTTCCAGATAAACCGGATCGTTCAGAGTCACCAGAGCCTGTAATGGCGTGTTCGTTCGTATGCGGCGAATCTGGCACACTTCTCCGCTGCCTCCGTCGAATGTTGTCATGGAAGGGTATGGTGTGGTGCGTTTGAGATACGTATACAGGGCTCGCCGAAAGCGATCTTCCCCCTCCGCATTCACCCATTTCTGACCGTTATAAGTGGACCGCCAAAGTCCATCCGGCTGAGGAGGCATGACAGGAGGTCCACCCATTTTCTTTGACAACAATCCAGCCACAGCCAGTGATTCATCGCGGACAGTTTCACCAGACAGGCGAAAGCGAGAACCACGACCAAGTAGCTGATTGCGAGGATCCAGGTCGCGCATCTCTGCGGTGACCTCGGATGACTGCCGATACGTCTGGCTCATCACGATCGTCTTCAGCAGCTTCTTGAGAGACCAGCCATTATCCCGATACTCTGACGCCAGCAGATCCAGCAGTTCGGGTTGAGTTGGCAATGCTCCCAGTGCTCCGAAGTCTTCTTCAGTCTCGACGATACCAATACCAAACACGCGAGCCCAGATGCGGTTTGCCCAGACTCGTGCCGTCAGAGTATTGTCACGACTCATCAGCCACTTCGCCATCGCCAGGCGATTCAGTGACGGCTCACCATCCAGTTTGTGAAACGCTGTCGGAAACATCGCTGACACTTCATCACCCTGGTCAAGAAAATTGCCTCGGCGATGAATCCTTGTCACACGTTGCCTGGACTCTTCCATGGCTCGCAGAACAGGAATCTTCGGAAGGCGACCGTTGAGGTCCGTGAGTTCCTTATTGGCGGCAGTCAGCTTATCAAGAATTCTGCCTTCATCAGCCGACGGTTGAGGCAGCTCGATCCTGTCAGCATCTTCGCTCGTCGTCGACAATCGAAAACGCCGCAGCACAAGAAAATCACCATAATGCTGGCGCATCGTGATCCGCAACTTTGCATCACTTTCAATCTGAAGAGGCTCGGCAAACGCAAATAACGCGGCATGGCGTTCGCGTTGGCGAGGACTCACGGCCCAGCCGGTTTTCTTATCGCCGTCCAGGGCGTTCGCGACCGGCCAGCCTTCCTGCGAGTAGTCAGCCCGTGCATTTGTCAGCATCAGACGTTTTGCATCGTTGCCCGTCAGCAGTTCGACCTCAAGTTCTGACAACACGAAGTTCGGATCACGAGGATTGCGGCCGACGCCAACTTGTCCGTCCGGGAATTTTTCCGTTAGCACCTGCAGCCGCAGGACGGTGTGACGCCCGGCTTTGACAGGCAACGTCAGTGTGTAAACATCTTCTTCAGGGTTTGTGCCCGTAGCGATGATGCTCTTGTCTTCTTGCACAGTCAGTGTTGCTGCGTTCTCTGACAGGGCTTCGCTCACAGCACCAAAGTTCCAGTGAGCTTCTTCGGCCTTTGAGCCGGCCTGTTCAGCCGCGGCCAGTTTGTCCTTCAGCTCCGTGATACGAGCATTGATGCGGGTTCGTTCCTCTTCGATGGCCGGTGTGGGGATCTCAAAGGTGAGCGCATCATCGTATCGATCGGCATCCTGTGTCTGATTGAAGATCGCAAACAGCCCATAATACTCCTGCTGAGATATCGGGTCGTACTTGTGAGTATGGCACTTCGCACAGCCAGCGGTTAAGCCCATCCAGACCTGCAGCGTCGTGTCGACTCGATCCTTCACTGCAATCGTACGAAATTCTTCGTCATCGGTTCCGCCTTCATCGTTGCTCATGGTGTTGCGGTGAAAGGCAGTTGCGATCAATTGATCGGTTGTGGCATTGGGAATCAAGTCGCCCGCGAGCTGTTCGACGGTCATCTGATCCAGAGGCATGTCGGCATTGATCGAATTGATTAACCAGTCACGATAAGGCCACATCGTCCGGCCCAGATCTTTTTCATAGCCCTTAGTGTCCGCATAACGAGCCAGGTCCATCCAGACTCGCGCCCAGTGTTCGCCAAACTGAGGATTCTTCAATAGTTCGTCGACCAGCTTTTCATAGGCTTCATTTGTTGGGCTCGCAGCAAACTCATCGGCCCTCTCAACGGTGGGTGGCACTCCGGTCAGATCCAGAGCGACGCGTCGGACGAGCAGATGCGGAGAAGCTTCAGGGCTGAACTTCAGTTGCTTCGTCGCTAGTGTTGCAGCCACAACTGAGTCTATCGCAGCGGCAGTACTTTCGGCCGCGACTTCCGGACGCACGATTGGCTCAAACGACCAGTGCCGCCCCCAGACCGCGCCTTCTTTGATCCATTGCTTCAAAGTCGCAATCTGTTCCGGCTTCAGTTCTTTGTGCGAATCCGGCGGAGGCATAATGAGGTCAGCATCGGTGCTGAGGATTCGCTGCATCAAAATGCTGTCGTCCGGATTTCCCGGAATGATGGTGACTCCGCTGTCGTGAGCGGCTTTTGCATCCTGTTCGAGATCAAGTCGCAGGTTGCCTTTGCGAACGGATTCATCAGGTCCGTGGCAGGCGAAGCAGTTTGTGCTCAGGATGGGCAGGACATCCTGGCCAAAGCGAACGGAATCATCGGCCAAAAGCGAGTCCACGTGTGTGAGACATAGCAATCCGGCAAGAAAAATCTGAGAGCATTTCATGACATTGCGTCCGCAGCATCGCATTCGAAAATTCCAGGTTCTGGCGAGACAAATACTCGTTGCCGCCGCGTAAGTTTTACTCGACGCAGGCCTGCTCAGGGAAGCCGGACGCGATATTCTCAGTTTTCTGTGGTGTGGTGTCTTTAGTAGGTCCTGCCTGCCGGGCAGGATTTTCGCCGTAAGGCAAACCTCGCGCGACGCAATCCGCCAAACCCGGCCTCGACAGTCTCAAACTTCGTGCGTACAAGGTCGCGGCAAGCCGCGAAGTCCTGCCCGGCAGGCAGGACCTACAAGAAATGATACTCGGATCGTCGCCTGCGGCTTGCCGTTAAACGATGGAGTCACAAGACCGCAAGCCACATGACAGACGCTCCTCAGCGGTTATAGTATGTCAACAAGTCTGCCCACAGACTGAGTTTCTGTACCAGCACGATCGGCTGCCCCCGCAACTTTGAGTGTCATGCAGTCGCGGATTGACGGCCTGACGAGATCTTCACATGTTTCGATTTATCCTGCGCAGTATTGTTCATTATCGACGTTCCCACTTCGTGGTGATGCTGGCAGTGGCCGTTTCGACTGCTGTTATTGGCGGAGCATTAATCGTTGGGGATTCTGTGCGAGCCAGCCTGAGGCAAATGACACTCAGTCGACTCGGCGGGATTACTCATGTGCTGCATTCGCCTCGATTCGTTCGGGAGAAACTGGCTGATGAGATCTCAGAGACTCTGAAGGCAGCCGAGGTCGAATCGTTGCGTTCCGTGCATGCAGCTCCGGCGATGCTGCTGCCCGCGAGTGTGGAAAAGAAAACGGCCACCGGCGAACTTCGTCGCGCGGCTTCTGTGACGGTCCTCGGTCTGCGTCCCACCGACTGGGGAATGCTGGATTCCGCGGCTTCAAGCGGGGAGACATCGCAGCCATCAGAAGTCAAAGCCCCGACAGACGCTGGAATTGTGCTGGGTTATAAAACTGCGACTGAACTGGGAGCCGTTGTTGGTGATTCGGTTTCCGTCTGGGTCGAACTGCCCTCTTCGATTCCTCGCGACAGCCTGCTGGGCGAGCGAGAAGACACAACGATTGAGATTGTGCTGACGGTCGAGGCTGTCCTGCAGGAGTCCGCTGGTGCGTCACGATTTTCTCTGCTGCCTGCTCAGCAGTTGCCTTACAACGCGTTTGTCTCACTGACAACATTTCAGCAACGACTCAATCTCGAAGAGCGAGTTGCCAGTCGCCGTAATCCGGTGTCCCGCCCAGCTCGAGTCAACACGATTCTGATTGGTGGTGACCAGCGTCCGGATCCATCTATGGTGAAATCCGCCAGCGGTCTGATGCAGTTAATGCAGAATGACGTCAGCGCGGCAGATGAGCTGCAGACATTGGTGAAGAAGTCGATCTCGGCAGAAGACATCGGCCTGCGATTTCGCATCATCGAAGATCGAGGCTACATGTCCGTCGAAAGCGACAGCATGATTCTTGAAGACTCGATTGCGGAGGCGGTGCAGAAGGCAGCCGAAAACATCGGCATGAAGGCCGCACCGACACTCGTCTATCTGGCCAATGAGATTCACGCCACCAGGCGTGAAGACAAGAACGCACGCTTCTCCATGTATTCGATTATTGCCGGTCTGGATTTCGCACAGCCCGCACCGCTGGGCCCGATTTTGCTCAAAGATGGAACTGCTGTGCCGGCATTAAAAGATGATGAAATCATTCTTTCAGACTGGTTGGCCGTCGACCTGGGCATTGGAGTTGGTGAGACCGTGGATGCTCGTTGGCACGAGGTCGGCAGTCATGGGGATCTTCCGGAAACGCACAGGACTTTCACAGTGCGAGGAATCCTGAAGGCCGATGATCAGATGTCAGTTGATCAGGATCTGACGCCATTCGTGGACGGTGTCACGAACGTCGATTCCTTCGGAGACTGGGATCAGCCCTTCGATATGGAGATGGATCGTATTACCAGCCGTGATGATGAATACTGGGATGCTCATCGCGCGACTCCAAAGGCGTTTGTTTCGCTGGCGACGGCCGAGAAATTCTGGAGCAGTCGCTTCGGTCGGTATACGTCGATTCGAGTGGCCTCAGAAGGAACAGTCCTGCCCAAAGATCGCATGGAAATCGTGCAATCCCGACTGGCCGATGAAACTCGTACATTGTTGAACCCGATCAAAATGGGAGTCGGCTTCCGGCCGATTCGTGCGGAAGGACTTCAGGCGTCGGTGGGAGCGAACGACTTCACGGGGCTCTTTATCGGTTTCAGTTTCTTTCTGATTCTGTCCGCGATCCTGCTGGCGGCGTTAATGTTTCAGCTCAGTGTTCGTCAGCGAGTTGCTCAAATCGGGCTGATGGAAGCGATTGGCTTTACGGAACGGCGTGCTCGCCAGTTCTTCGTGATGGAAGGTCTGGCCGTGGCACTTCTTGGCAGTGTGCTGGGTGCGGTTCTGGCGGTGTATTTCGCGAAGCTGATGATTCTTGGACTCACAACCTGGTGGGTCGGAGCCATCGGGACGCAGTTTCTGCAACTCGATCTGCAGCCCCTGAAACTGATCATCGCCGCCGCGATCTCATTGTTTCTTTCGGGGGCTGTGATCTGGAATTCGGTGCGTCGCAGCACGCAGAGGTCTCCGCGTGAATTGCTGTCGGGACTTGGTTCCGATGACATGGAGATCCGTCGCCGTCCGATCGTCAACGCGTTGATGTCTTTGGGACTGTTGCTGTCTGCCATCGCGGCGATTGTGTTGCCGGTGGCGGGAGTGGCGGGTTTGCTGCCGACGAACGAAGCGTTTGGTGGTTTGTCGTGGCGAGTCGTCGGGTTCTTTCTCGGAGGATTCGCGTGGCTGTCCGTGAGCCTGCTCTGGTTACGTCGCAGTTTAAGTCGCCGCGCGGGTGATGCGGTGCAGGGGTCACAGATCTCCAGCCTCACCGGTCTCGCCATGGCCAATGCCGCGAGGAATCCTCAGCGCAGTTTGTTGACGGCGGCATTGATTGCCTTTGCTGCGTTTGTGATTGTGGCGGTTGGTGCAGGACGCAGAAATCCGGTGTCGGAAACGCCGGATCTTAATTCAGGCAACGGCGGCTTCTCGCTGGTCGCGGAGTCATCTCAGCCCGTTCTGTTCGATCTGAATTCGAAAGACGGACAACTCAAACTGGGGCTGAACGCATCGCCCGCGACGACTCTTCCTGAAGGCACGGAGGTGTTTGGTTTTCGTACGAAGCCGGGGCAGGATGCAAGCTGTCTGAATTTGTTCCAGGCGACCGTGCCCACACTTCTCGGAGCAACTCCCGATTTTGTGCAACGCGGCGGATTTCGATTCGCGGATACTCCGGTTGATGAGCCGGGTGAAAGTGCCTGGCGAAAACTTGAGAAGCCATTGGCTGATCACATCATCGCCGAAAAATCGCTGACCCTGCCCGCCATCCCGGTGATCGGCGACATGAATACTCTGCAGTTCAGTCTGAAGAAGAAGATTGGCGACGTCATTCTGTTTCCAGACTCGCAGAATCCTCAATATGCGTTAACGGTTGCGGGGATGCTCGACAGCAGCGTGTTTCAGGGCGTGTTGGTGATGTCGGATGAGAACCTGAAGCGAGTCGCTCCGGAGACGTCCGGCTCGGCCTACTTCCTGATCGAAACAGCCAGTGTAGAATCCTCGGATAAGGCGGCCGCTGCGATTGAGACGGCTCTGCAGACTTATGGAATCGATACGGAACGAGTGAGTCAGCGGCTGGCCGACTTTCTGGCTGTGCAGAACACTTATCTTTCGACCTTTCAAATGCTGGGCGGACTGGGATTACTGATTGGTACATTCGGGCTGGCGGCCGTGATGCTGAGAAACGTCATTGAGCGACGAAGTGAAATCGCGCTGCTACGATCTCTTGGGTTTCGTACCAGTCGCATCGTTTGGCTGATTCTTGCGGAGAACTCTCTGTTGCTTGTGGTTGGTATAGCTTCCGGAGCTGTCTCGGCCATCATCGCGATGTTACCGCATCTTCTTAGTACTGGAGCCGATGTGCCGTGGATTCCGTTGATGTTTACATTGGTCGCGGTGCTCGCGATTGGTACTCTGGCAGTTCTTATCCCGATCTGGACAGCGGTTCGTGTTTCCGTACGCGAAGTGCTGTCGACACAATAACTACGTCAATCCATTTTGAATTTGAATCTTCTGTAGGGTGTGACAAGTTCGCCGCGGCGAACGCGGGCACACCATGATGATAACGAGCCATATTCAGGCAGTATTCATGGAAGATGACTCAGGAGAACCTCTGCGATGAGAATGATTTCATCAGGATTTCTATGCGGGCTGCTCGGCTCTTCGCTGGTTCTCGGCGCAGCGAGCGTAAGTGAAGTGCGAGCTCAGTTGCCTGCGGCCCCCAAAGCAAAAGCTGACGAAACTCCAAAGCCGCTTCCGGACAATGGTCCGAATAACGAAAAGAAAAAACCGCTTCCTGCATTGCCGGAGAAGCTGGCGGCGGAGATCAAGGACACCACGCCTCTGAATCCGGAATCGACGGTTCTGCTGGATGTTGCAGGCAGCCGAATCGTTCTGCGGACGGAAGTCGCGTGCAAAGACTGCCTTCTGGAAATGTTGCTGGTTCCTGAAGGCAATCGAGAGCATGAGACCATTCTGCGGATACGATCCAAAGCTTATGTGATTCATACCGGACTATTGGCTCTGGGGCTTGAGCCGGGCAAGCCCGCACAGTTCTCACCCGAGTTCGTTGCTGCATCAGGCCCGGAGATTGATATCGAAGCGGTTTGGGTTGATGACAAAGGCGAAGTCCAGCGTAAACCAGTGCAACATTGGATCCGTCGCAACATTCATCGTTATTATTCCGCGCCGCTTTCCGGACCACCGCCGGGGCTTAAGCTGCCTTACAGTAATCTCCGCTGGGATCGCTTTAACAGCGAGATTTTGTGGTATGGCCCAATGAGTGATGCGGAACGTGATGACCTGCTGTCGAAGTGGGACAAGGAAGAGTATCAACAGGTCATTCGAAAGTTTCACAAGGACAGCCAGTCGATTCCGATGACGGCAAAATTCGTCTTCGTCGGCAGCAGCATGTACAAGGACGAAGATACGGGCGAAGAGTACTATCAGGCCGAAGGTGGTCACGTGATCTGCACATCCAACTTCGGAGACGCTCTGCTGGATGTGAAAGAAGAAAGCTCTGCCTCTGATGGATCACAATCCTACGAAGGATGGACCGAACATATTCCTCCGAGGGGAACTCCGGTTCTGCTGATGCTGAAGGCTGCAGAGCAGAAAGACGCTGCGGCTGATGAGAAGAAGGCGGAATCCGTACCGGAGAAATCCGAGAAGTGATTGCGAAGGCTGTTCAAAGTAGCCGTCTCGCTCCGCCGAGACGAGGCCTTATGGCGGGCCTGTAGATTAGTGCACCCGGATCCAAAATTCAAAAAGCATTCAATAAAGCAACGTGCGTCATCGGCCATGCTTGCCCCTGATTTTCGTAAGGCGCCATGCAAACATATCCGAATCCGATTCAGTTCACCGTCTCTTGATCTAACTGGCATTTATGGACATGACACGGAGTACCGAAACAGGTAGCTTCCTGCCGGCGCTTCGAATCTCTCGAGTATCAATGACGAATTCGATCAACGCAGCATTCGTCAACGTTCCTCCGCCGTTACTCTGAAACTCCACGACGAACACATTCTTGTTTGATGAGATTATTCGGAACCTTCTGAACCCCTGACCAGCACTGCCTGAGCACTCAGCCCAGTCTCCGTTCATTACGACTGTCGTCAGGTCAAACTGATTTCGATTTTTCTTGACCGCATCCAAATTGATTTCGGTAACGACAGGCTGTTCCGAATCAGAATTCCAGCAGGTCACCAGTTCAAAAACGGCCGGATGAATCCTGCGAACGTCGGGTACGTCATCAGCCTTATCATCATTGCGAATGAGAGCCGCCGTCAGAAAGATAGCCACACTCAGGTACTGACTGATTGTTGTCACAAGAAGACAATCTGTTGAGAAAGGAAGAATAAAATCCGAGCCCGCAACAATCTGCTCGATTAACTGTAACTCGGACACCGCTGCATGTCTGCCCGCGTTTTTTTTAGTCCAACCACTGAGGATTGACCCCGTCAAAGCAGACGTCTCGCTCCGCCGAGACGAAGCCTTGCAGCAGGCCCACTGCATGCTGTCCTCGGGGGCAAGAATCAAAAACACTCATCCATACAAAGTGCGGGGCGGCCCGGTTTTGCCAGCACCATGTGCAAGAAGCAAGGCTCATCTCGGCGGAGCGAGATGGCTACATTGATTCAGGAAAAAATCAACGTTGTTTGAAGCGCAGTGCTCTCGCGTAAAAGACTATTCCGGCACATAAATTCGGATGTCGTCGAAGTTGCCGATGTCGTCGAAGGAGCCGAAGCCAACTCGTCCTTCGCCAAAGGTCTTGTCGGTTGCGGTCATGGAGGGTGTCTTCAGATCATCGAAATAGACCGTGATTTCCCCGCTGTCGGCGTTGCGAATGATACGGGCTTGATGCCAGCCGTCGGTCCACGGAGTTCCCGCGGTGGTCTTTGTTGAGATCTTCTTACGAGCTTCGTTGTTCACGATAAAGATCTGATTCGCATGGTCATCCGCCTTCTTGCCGAAGTGCACGTAGTAAAGATGGGAATCATCCTGATAGCCGAAGAACAGACACAGTGACTGATGATCATAAGTTGGAATCGTCGACTGAAACTTAATGTCCATCACAAAGCTGGAAACCTTAAGGTCGCGAATCAGATTCCGATTCAGAGGTGAGCGAAACGGTGGCTTGAAGTCGCTGTTGCGTTTGGTGAGAGCAATCACCTGATTTCCATTCTGTTCCAGAAGACTCCAGGCAGACTTGTCCGTAGGTTCGTAGCGATCGGTCGCTTTGTCTTCAAAATTGTGTTCGAAAACCAGCTTCATGCCGGCTGGTGGTTCAACATCGGCGGTCGCGGCTGCAAGTTCTTCACAATGAGCCAGAGCGATCAGGCAGTAAGCCGTGACCAGATTAGGATCACCTTCGTACCAGCGATCGGCTTCGTTCAGCCAGCTGCCGTTCTTCTGCTGCAGTGACGCAAGCTTGCCGGACAGCTCCTGCTTCCACAGATGCTTCGCGCCTTTGTCGTCTTCGAACTCTTCATTACCCAGCGCCGACATCGTTTTGGCCATCGTCTGGTAATAGTAGTACAGCCCCTGCTGGCCCATGTTTGGGTTTTCTTCGAGAGTGTAATGCTTCTTCAGCCAGGCGGTTGCGGCTTTCACACGTTGATCGTCTTTCGTCAGGCCCGCATAGATCATGCTCTTCAGGCCAGCATAAGTGATGCTGCCGTAGGATTTGTGACCGCCATTTTCCGTGGTGCCCGCTTTGGATTCACCACCTTTGGCCGGAGTATAGATGAAACCGCCGTCGTTCACTTTGCCGGCATACGGTAGTTGATTGTGCTGTGACTCCAGATTCTGCGCCCGAGAAACGAAGATCAATGCTCGCTGCATGGCGGGATCATCATTAGCGACTCCCGCTTTCTTCAGTGCTTCGATCAGGAATTGAGTATTCGACATGTCCGGACGCTGCTTGCTGTCGTAGCCGCCTCCGCCAAAGGCTCCGTCTGTTGTTTCGATGCCTTCGCCTTCGTCCCACTGGAGACCTCGCAGAAAGTTCTCAGCCTTCTTGATCACATCGTTAAATCGACCGTCCGCGTTCGCTTCCGACAACGCCAGAATCGCGATGCAGGTTTCATAGTTCTGATGACGACTTTCGGCAGTGTGAATTCCGCCCGAGGCCTGCTGCTTCGAAACGATGAAGTCGAGCCCCTTCTTCACCACAGCATCGTCGACACCTTTGCCGGACATCAACAGCGATGTTGTTACAAGGCCTGTGATACCGACAGCATCGGAATTCGTCCATGATCCATCGGCCGCTTGAGTGACCTCGAGAAACTGCAGGCCCTTCTGCTGCATTTCATCGATCGTCTGCGCGGCGGCTGATACAGGTTCAGTAAAGAATAAAAGGCCACAGAGAACCGTCGTCAGTATTGTGCGCATCGTGGGTTCGCCGAACGAAAAGCTTGGGGTGGAAGAGCTCGTGTGCTCAGTATCATACTCACGGTTTGGACGTGCGGAATGACGCGACGCCCGGAATTCCGGTCGGGGAGGCGACTTTCAGGGCATTGCGACAATGAGTCGCCGGGAACATTCACGTGGAATAGGCCGTTACCGCGGGTTTCGGCACGCTAGTGGGCCATAGTTTAACGGCAAGCCGCAGGCGATAGTTGTTTATTTCTGCAACGCCTGCGGCTTGCCGTTAAACGATACAATGCAGGGCATCTCACTGACTACGTCAGCCCCGGAATCGGTTCGCCGTGATAAACCTGATGCGGACGATTGACCTGGTCGTACCAAGCTACGGTTTGAGGCAGCCCGAGCGACTGATAGATCGTCGCGGCAAAATTCTCCGGAGTCTGCGGATCATACTCGGGATAGGCCCCAATCGAATCCGTCGCTCCCACAATTCGCCCGCCCTGAACACCACCGCCGGCAAGGAAAATCGACTGCACATTGCCCCAGTGATCTCGCCCAGCGGTTTTGTAATGGCTTGGCAGCAATGAGACCTTTGGAGTTCGCCCGAACTCACCGGCCATGACAATCAGAGTATTCTCCAGCAGGCCCGACTCATGCAAATCATCCAGCAACGCGCTGAGAGCTCGATCGGTTGGCGGGAATAGATTATCGCGAAGATGTGGAAACGCGTTGCCGTGAGTATCCCAGGTTTCATCGTTGCCAAGATTGACCTGGACCAGATTCACTCCCGCTTCAACGAGTCGACGTGCCATCAGCAATGACCAGCCGAAGGAATTCTTCCCGTAGCGATCCTGAACAGCATCATCAGCACGTGTTACATCCAGCGATTCACGCACTTTCGGATCGACCAGCAGTGAGATCGCCCCCTGACGATAACGATCAAACTCCGTTGTGCTGGCTCCAGCTTCAAGTACGCTGCATTGACGTTCGAGCTGTCCCAGCAGGGAGACTCGTTTATCCAGTTGCGGGCGAGTCATCCCGTGGGGAAGGTTGAGGCTGGGAGCTTCGAAGATGCGAGCATCTTTGTCGCCTCGATCCTGATGATCAAATCGATGCGTCGGAAACGCGCCGTAAGACGTGGAATGAAACGGGGATGCTTCAATGAACCATGGATTGCGATTGGCTCCCATGATTCCGGAAAACTGCCCCGGAAGTACACGTCCGGAATAGTGGACCAACTGTTCAGGCAGCACCGCCGCTGTCGGCAGATTGTTGCGTGCCGTGGTGACGCCACCGGCGACTGCGGCGATACTTGGCCAGTCCAGAGGGCGAGGCAGACTGGGATTAAATCCCTGCGGCAGATCACTGCGCCCGGTGAGCATCATATGATGGCCGGCTGAGTGATCATTCGTTGTGTGCGATAACGTTCGGCAGACAGACCAGAGTTGACTTCGCAGTGCGAGGCCCGGAAGGTGTTCGCAAATTTGCAGTCCGGGTGTTTGAGTTGCGATCGGCTGGAACTCACCGCGAATCTCGGCCGGTGCATTTGGCTTCGGGTCAAAACTGTCATGCTGCGACAGCCCGCCAGACAAAAAAATGTAGATGCACGCACGGAACGGCTGTGAAGCAGACTGCGTTCCGGCCGCCATGGCCTGCAGGCCTGCCATATGATTCATACCGAGCCCAAGTAGCCCAATGCTTCCCGCCTGGACAGCATGACGACGTGCGATTCGTGGATGATGGCAAGAGATAGAGTTGCTCGGCATCATCGGAAACTCCGGCAAGCTTGTGGACTCAGGGGGTGAATCAGGTGTGGGGCGGGATCTAAAGCTTAGTCAGATTTTTGCGATATGACAGCCCCAATCGAGGGCCCCGAACAGAATCTCGCTGGATATTTTTCAACCCTGTGGGGTGAGCAGATTTGGTCGAATGTTCAGGCGCCTTAATTCCTTCGTGTTTCGTTTCTCGCGGTGTCGAATTCAGGGTATCCTTCAGGTCCTCGGCGTTATGCCACAACCTGCCTTCGGAGCCTCTCCATGTCTGCCTTGTCGATGTTCTCCCTGCCGATTGTGTGTCTTGTGGGTCTGCTGTTTCAGGACGCACCTCGTCCTGATCTCGTGAATTCGATCGAACAACAACGTGGCGGGAGACACTGGATTGATCAGCCGACGGATCCTCCGAAGTCTCCGGAAGAATCCTTCAAGTGCTTTCAGATTGAGCCCGGATTCAAAATCGAGCTGGTGGCGTGCGAGCCCCTGGTGATGGATCCGGTGGCGATTGACTTTGATCACAAAGGACGAATGTTTGTTGTTGAGTACGGCGACTATCCCATCGGCCCGAAGGATCCCGAAGCGAAAGCGTTGTCACAGGTGGTGCTGCTGGAAGACACCGATGCCGATGGTCGGATGGATAAGCGAACGGTCTACGCCCCGCATCTGAAGTTTTGCCACAGCCTGCTGGCGTTTCGAGATGGCGTACTGGCCTGCACGGAAACTCAGATCATGTATCTGGCCGATACCGATGGTGATAACGTCGCGGATGTGCGAGAAGTCTGGTTCGATGGATTTACACCGGCTCATCCGCAAATGCAGATCGGGTGTCCTCGTTACGGTTTCGACAACTGGATTTATCTGACCTACGGCCACGGCAAAATCCGTTGTACTCGACCTGGATTTGAAACGACTGAGCCCGTTGAGATTCCTCGTGTCGATTTCCGATTTCATCCAGACACGATGAAGTTCGAAGCGATCTCCGGAGCTGGTCAGTTCGGCAACACAATTGATAACTTCGGGCATCGCTATTTCAGTTCAAACCGCAATCCGATCATGACTGATGTTCTGTCGCTGGCTGAGGTGCAGCAGAATCCGTTTGCGGGAGTGAGTGTTGGGCATACCGATGTCGGGCCGGCCGGTGAGAAGACTCGTGTGTATCCCATTGTTCCGATGAAGAGCAATTGGCTTTCTCACGCAGGCACTCACACGTCAGCCTGCGGAGTCACGGCCTATCGCGGCGGACAGTTTGGTCCCGAGTCCGACTATAGCGTCTTTGTCTGTGAGCCTGTCGGTCACCTGGTGACTCGAAACATCATCGAATCGATGGGCGGCACGGTCACATCTCGCCGAGCCCGTGAAAACGCGGATTTTCTTGCATCGACTGACACTTGGTTTCGCCCAGCGAGTCTGGCAACAGGCCCTGACGGTGCCTTGTATTTGGCGGACATGTATCGCTTGTGGGTCGAGCATCCTAAGTTCGTGCCGGATGATGTGGCGGCTAAGATGGACTGGCGAGCCGGTGAAGATAAAGGTCGCATCTGGCGAATCGTTGCGGAGAAGGCTCCTGACGTGAAGCCGTTTGTGACTCCAAAGACCACCGAAGATCTGGTGACGATGCTCAGCGATGGCAACGGCTGGCGAAGAATGCTGGCTCAGCGATTGCTGGTGGAAGGCAAGCGATCGGATGCAGAGAAGTCGTTGCGAGCTGAAGTGAGGAATGCAGCGCAGCCCTCGGGGGGATCGTTGTTTCGCAAGGCTCCACTCCATTCTTTGTGGACGTTGAATGGACTTGGCCTCTTGAACGCTGAGGATCTGCAGGCGGCCACTTCGATGACAATCGACGGTGGCCCGATCGGGACACTGAACCGAGATGCTGTCAAACTGATCCGCATGGAGCATTCCGGCAACAAGGATCTGCAGGCCAGTGTTGCTCGTCAGTTGGGAAATCCAAATGGTGAAACACGCATGCAGGCAATTCTTGCATACGACTGGACGAATCCCGAGATCACCTCAATGCGGGACTTCGCGGCCCATAACATCGACGACGTTTGGCTTCAGCGAGCTTTGTTGATGGCCGCGCCAAATCGTGCGGCGGACCTGGCTTCTGCGGTGGTTTATCACTCTCGGAAGGATGCTGCGACCGCTGCAACTCGCACGGACTTTCTTCGCCAACTGGCCTTGAACGTGGCCGTGCGAGGTGATGTTGAACAATTGAAAAAGCTGGCCGGTGTCGTCGGTGAAAGTCCGGAATCGGGACTTTGGTGGCAAACGGCGATTGTCATTGGGTTGGCCGACGGATTGCCTCGCTGTCAGAACGCGGAAATCCCAAAGAGCCTGGCTGCGTTTCTTCAGACGCCGCCCACAGAGCTAGAGGATTCTGTGTCGCCGATTGAAAAGGTCGTGAAGCTCGCCTCGGAAACGGCCGTGAACAAATCTCTCAGCGATGTTGATCGCATCGCTGCCATGGGCCTGATGTCTCATCTCCCTCCGGAAGCCCTGACGACAGCTCTGGAAGCGTTGGTAAAGCCGGGCGAATCATCGGGATGTCAACGAGCGGCCATCGACGCGGCGCGTCGCAGTGGCCGACCGGAATTGTCTGCCATCGTGCTGGCTCACTGGGAGCAATTGAATCCTCAGTCTCGCTCGGCCGCTCTGGACCTGTTGCTGATGCGCAAGGAGTCTGTCACGGAACTTCTGAAGACGATGGCGGCCGGCACGATTTCCTCGTCAGCGGTTTCCATCGATCAGCGATTAATTCTGCTGCAGCATCCGGACGAAACCATTCGCATGACCGCGATTGCGTTGTTCGGTGGAACGGTTTCGGCGAATCGAAAGGCCGTCGCTGAAGAGTATGCAAAAGCTCTGGAACTGAAGGGCGACGTGACTCGTGGAGCGGCCATCTTCGAAAAGACCTGCAGCAAATGCCATCGCATTGGAACAGTCGGCCACAACGTTGGGCCTGACATCAGCGATACTCGAGCTCGTGCCAGAGATGCTTTGCTGTACGACGTGCTGGATCCAAACCGACGAGTTGACCCGCAGTTTACCGAATACGTCGTGGTGACCACCGATGGGCGACTGCTGAACGGCCTGATGATTGCAGAATCGACAGACTCGGTCACACTTCGCCAGCCCGAAGGTCGTGAGCAAACGATTGCTCGCAGTGACATCGAGGAATTTAAGACAACGAACAAGTCTTTGATGCCCGAAGGAATTGAACGCGACGTGACCGTGGAACAAATGGCCGACGTGCTGGAGTTCCTGAAGGGGCGATAAGAGGGGATTCGGCTTGTAGCGTTGGCTTTAGCCAACGGTGCAGTACACTAACTCGACTTTCACCAATCCAGTCTGTTGACGCCACTCAGCTTGCCTGAGTGGTGAAGACTTTGGACAGTCGAACTTACTCCAATGCCGACTGAAGTCGGCACTACAGGATAAGAATGTCGACTGAAGTCGGCACTACGAATTGGCAATCGTACGCTCGTTGTTGGCAATCGATAAGAGGAACAGGTTTATCTGTGACATCCGCGTGGGACGCATTAAAAGGGCATCAGGAACAGCGAGCGTTGTTCGAACGTTCGGTGCAGCGCGGGCGGTTGTCGCATGCGTATGTTCTGGCGGGATCGGATGGCATCGGTAAGCGAAAGTTCGCTCGATTGCTGGCTCAGTCGATGTTCTGTCGCGAGCGTAAGCCTGATGAGATCGACGCCTGCGGTGAATGCCGAGCGTGTCGCAGTTTTATCGCGGGCACCTGGCCCGACTATATTGAGATCGGCCTTCCGGCCGGCAAATCCGTCATCCCGATTGAACTCATCGCGGGTGATAGCGACAAACGAGGCCGTGAGGGTTTGTGCTTTGAGTTGTCGATGTCTCCACAAGCGTCTGATCGCCGAGTCGCCATTATCAACGATGCGCATCGGATGAATGCCGAAGGAGCGAACTCGCTGCTGAAGACTCTGGAGGAACCACCCTCACAGGCTTTGATTCTGCTGGTCTGCGACAATCCGGATTCGTTGCTGCCAACGATTCGATCACGCTGTCAGGTGGTGCGATTCTTCCCGCTGACCGAGACCGATGTGAAAGATATCCTGATTGCCGAAGAGATGGTGGAGAGTCCCGAAGAAGCGGCCACGATCGCCGCCATGGCCGAAGGCAGCATTACTCTGGCTGCACAGTTGTTGAATCCGGACCTGCGACAGCTTCGCCAACTGATCAGTCAACAGCTTGATCAACTGGAGAACATGAAGCCTGTGGAGGTTTCTAAACAAGTCACTGATGAGCTGGAACGAATCTCATCCGGAGCCGATGAACAGCGTCGCAACGGACAATGGCTGCTGCGATTTGTCGCAGAGGTTCTGAATGGTCGTTTGCGACGACTAACCTCGGGAGATTTCTCCGACCCGTTGTTGAAGCGATTTGGCGTTCGCAACGGCGTTGATATGCTGGCCCCGTTACTGGATCGAGTGATCTCGGCGGCTCATCAGATCGAAGGCAATTCGCCGGTCAGATTGGTGCTCGAAGCCATGTTCGACGACATCGCTCGGCAACTACGACTTGGGCCGATTTCTGCGAGATAGAGTCTAATTTTGTAGACTGGCCACTCTTGTCCAATAAAAAACGACGGGCAGAAATACCCGTCGTACTTTGAGTCGCCTCGTGGATTGGCGGATCCTATGGATTTCGAATTGCCCAGAGATGCTTGAAGGTTCTCAGGTAAATCGTGCCGTTGGAGATGGCCGGTGATGACGACTGATCTTCCCCCAGTTCATTCACGGCCAGGGTTTTGAATTCTCGCCCGGTCTGAACCACAGTGATGCGACCATCGCGAGCCGTGAGGTAAAGTTTTCCATCAGCCACCACTGGTGACGCACGATGACGCTGGCGATGAGTTGCTTCGGAGTACACTTCTTTGCCGGTCATAGCTTCCAGCACGGTCAGATTTCCGTTCTCCATGCACAGATAAACCAGATCATCAAGGATGACTGGTGTTGGCACGTCAGGAGTTCTTTTCCACGACCACAGCAGCATGTCAGCTTTGCCAGTGATGTCTCCGGTGCCAGTGGGCTTAATCGCCAGCAGAGGATGTTGCTTAGCCGACGGGACAACAATAATGCCCGGGGCTGAAACTGGTGAGGCTACGAATCGCAAAGTCGGATCGTATGGCAGAACTTTGTCATCGCGACGATTCAACCCGCCGCATCGCCAGACCTCATGGCCATCCTTTAGGTCGTGAGCCACCACAAAGTCCGCGCCATGGCTCAAAAGCAGCTTAGTCTCGCCATTCTGACACATCATGGGTGACGCATAAGAATGTTCGTTTTCGGCTTCTGCATCGCTGGGGCGATCAACCTTCCAGACTTCTTCGCCAGTGGCTCCGTCGAGTGCTACGACGCAGGCTTCACGAGTTTTCGGATCACCTTCGCCATGAATCAACTGCAAATAGAGTACGCCGTTGTCCAGCACTGGTGTGGAACTCATGCCGAACTGAATACTGAACTTGCCGTAGCGATCCTGAAGATTGAACTTCCAGACTTCTTTGCCATCAACCGTGTAACAGCCCAGTGTGCCCTCACCCATGAAGGACCAGACATGTTTGCCATCAGTCAATGGTGATGGTGAGGCGGAGTTGCCTTCGTCACCGCGAGCATCCTTATTCCCTGAAGCCACGACCTGTTTCCAGAGCTCTTTGCCGTCGGTGCTGACCGCCATCAGCAGCAAATCGCCGCCAGCGTTCACGGATGTCAGAAAAATCTGTTTGTCCCAGACGACGGGCGAGGCCCCGGCGGAACCGGGCAATTCCAGTTTCCACGCGACGTTCTTCGTGGGGCTCCAATCGGTCGGCAAATTCTTTTCAGCGCTGAGTCCATTCCCGGTTGGACCTCGCCAGGCCGGCCAGTTGTCCGCGAGTGCTGACGCAGAAAATCCGACAGAGAGAGTGAACAGCACCAGACTACGAATCACGGACACCACGGCAATTCCTCACATAGGCAGGACGAATCAGGAACGAGGAGCCGCAGTTTGCCGACAGCCAACTCAACCGTCAATTGAACCGCTGATTGCCTGACATCCATTGTGCCTGGAACGATAAACCCCGCGATTTGGGGATCGTGGTGCGCGTGAGGGATTTGCCAAACAGGTCGAATAGGGCTCAGAGGTCATATAGGCCTCAAAGGGCAGGCCCGTTCTTGAGTTTCCTCTGCGTTTCTCTGGTGATTTCTGTGGTAAAGGCTGCGATTCAAATGCCTTGATGAGATCGCACCATCACAAAGCACCGCGCAACAAAAAACCATCGGACAATCTCGAAAGACTGTCCGATGGTGTGTTTTCTCGACGTGGTCAGATCGCCGAGGCCTCTCGTTGGTTTCTCAGGCCAACTGCTTTCGACGGTTAACAAGCGTCCGAATACGTTCGGCGAGCAGAGCTGCGTCGAATGGTTTTCGGAAGGTTTCGTTAAACACCGAACGGTCGAAGCCAGATGCGTTGTCTTCGTCGCTGAGCAGACCAATCAGAACGGTTTCGGTGAACTCTGTGTTTCTCCGAAGGTTCTGAGCAATCATTAACGCTTCTTCGCGTCCCATAACAAAGTCCACCACGACACAATCGGGGTGAATAGACTCTGCCTGGATACCAGCTTCAAAGCCACTTGCAGCAATTTCGATCTTAAAGTCGTCGTTGGAAATCATCTCATTCAAACTCGATCGAGTTGTCAGATCTGAACCAACGAGCAAAATTTTGCCCATTGCTTCGTCTTCCAGTTCGCCGAGCGGCATTCCGTGTTCCTTAAGGAACCGGATAAGATGTTCGCGTGGAATGCGTCTATCTTGTGAGCCAGGAATTCGATAGCCTCGTAGTCGTCCGGAATCGAACCACTTTGAGACAGTACGCGGGGCAACTTTACAGATCTTTGCTACCTGACCAGTAGTGAAGATCGTCTTCATGGGCGGGCTCTCCAATCAGTTCTGCACCATCCCGGTTCCCGTCCTAGGAACCCGGATCGCCATTATTCGGATGTCCCATTTCGGATGAGTTTCAGAAAAGAAACTCGCTGTCGTGACAGCCGAAACAGAACGCGGGTCCGAGATAACAACAGGGGTCGTTCTTTGGATTGCGTGCGGCGCAATCCCGTGCCTGCACAAGGCACTGGGAGATATCTCACTCTGCAAATCGATCAAGACGTGCAGCGACCTTTTCCGGACATCCCTTCCGTTACGGTCAGACGCTGAAATACCCCCCTGGCGAATCAGACTGTTGTGCTTCCTGGCCTCCCCGGGTAATCACACTCAGTGTTATTACCGCCACAACAGGATGACAATCGCCTGCTTTATGTTCGTCGTTTCGATGGGAACGACTTTAAGACGTTTTACAGACCTGCAACAACTGCCTGGAAGAACCCGTGCAACGGCTGCAGCGGTTAACCGTCGAGGACGGTTGGTTTTCGGTTTTCAGTGTTCGGTTTTCGGAAATCGCAGGAGCGATTCGTCAAGGCACATCGCTCGTCTGAAAACCTCAAACCGAAAACCAGCCGCATCGCGGCTACGCCGCACGGCTCTTCTTTGCGGCCGCGATGAAGTTGCCGTGTTCGTCGACATCTTCGAATCGCAGTGAGAGTCGACGGGAGATCCCGGACTCTTCCATCGTCACACCGTATAATACGTCTGTCACGGCCATCGTAGGCTTGCGGTGAGTAATCATGATGAACTGCGTATTCTGCTGAAACTCGCGAAGCACGTTCACGAATCGGCCGATGTTCGCGTCATCCAGCGCGGCATCGACTTCGTCCAGAATACAGAACGGACTGGTTCGGCTCCTGAAGATCGACAACAGCAACGCCACGGCTGTCAGCGTCTTCTCTCCACCGCTCAGCAACGAAATACTGCGAAGTTCCTTACCGGGCGGGCGAGCCACCACATCAATCGAACATTCCAGCACATCTTCCGGGTCTTCCAGAATCAGGTCGGCTTCGCCACCGCCGAACAGTTTGCGGAACAGTTCCCGGAAATAGCCGCGAATGATCTCGAAGGACTCGACAAACATCCGCTTGCTCTCAACATTAATCCGTCGCACGATGTCTCGCAGGGTATCGCGAGCTGATTCCAGGTCGGTCAACTGCATGTGCAGCCGCTGGAAGCGAGTTTCCAGCTCGATCAGATTGTCGAGACTCTCGCTGCCGGAGTTACCCAGCTTCTTCAACTGTCTCCGCAAACGCTCAACGCGGCGATCGATCTCTGTCCGCATTTCTGTGTATTGGTCAGTATCCGCAACGATGGCCTGAGCCGCCTCATCGAACAGAATCGGCACCGGTGCCGACGCCGCGCCTGTGGACATCTTCAGCACGCTCTCGGATTCGCTTTCCGATTCGCTTTCGGATGTTTCTGAGTTCTGTCGCTGCAGCCAGACGGCGATCGCCGAGCGGCCGTAGGCAACGGCTTCACGGACTTCCAACTGAAACTCTTCCCGAATTCGATCAGCTGTCGTGGACAATTGGTGATCGATACCACGAACCTGCAACTCCACTTCGTGATGTCGAGATTCATGCAGTCGCAGATTTTCCCGGAGCTGCGTTTCGGCCGCAGTCGCTGCATTTCGGTTCGCTCGCAGGCGATTTCTCGTGCTGGCTCGCAGATGAACTTCGGTTGCCAACCGTTCGTCGGAAACGCTGAGTTCAGCGATTTCGGCCGAAGAGTTCAGGCGTGCGATCAGAAGATCACGCTGACGTTCCGCAGCTGACTGCAGACGACGGTCGGCTTCCTGTTGCTGAAGCTGACGCTGCTCCAGATCTTCTCGAACACGTTCTACTGCTTCCTGGAGTCCCAGCAATCGCTCTTCGGATCGAGTCAGCTCCAAACTGGCCGCCGTGCGATCTCGCTCTATGGCTTCCAGTTCATGCTGACGTTCGGCCAGTTGGGTGGTCATTTCCGCGATCAGTTGCTGACGCTGTTGCAACAGATCCTCGCCCGACTGATGCTGCTGCTCGGCTTCATCAATCCGGCTCAGAAGTTCTGTGATCTCATCAGACAGTTTCTGCTGCTGAACAGTCAGCAGGTCGCTCTGACGCTGCGATTCTTTTATCACGCGGCGATGTTCGGAGAGTGCCTTTTCGGTTTCTCGACATCGTGCCGACGATTGACTGACCTGAGCACGAGTGGTGTTCAATCGCTCATCGGTTGTGGAAATATTCTGGCCAAGCGATCGCAGTGATAATTCCCGCTGAGCAATCTCATGCTCGAGGCGATGCAGTTCGTTACGCAGGCGACGCAGTTCGCTCTTGCGTGAAAGCAGAGCTGACTCATTGCGGACCGTCCCGGCAAACAGAGTTCCGTCGTTCTCGATCAGTTCGCCCTGCAGAGTCACAAAGCGACACTGCCCGCCGGTTGCGGCATGCAGCCGCAGAGCATCCGCCAGAGTTTCCACGACCCACGTATCGGCCAGCAGATGACTCGCGAGTCCCGGCATCGATTGCGGTGGACGAGCTAATCCGTCCGCACGGCCGACGATGCCTTTTTGACCGAAGAGCAAAGGCGGAGCCTTATCGCCCTGTGAAAACACAGATCGTACGACAGCGCTTTCGGTGCGAGGATCGACCCAGGTGACCTGGAGAGATTCAGAAGATCCTGCGGCAGCCAGCATGCGTTCGATCGAATCGCCATCGCTGCGACCGGGCTTCTTGCGGCCCCACCAGGAATCGGCCTGCTGAGCTGTTTCCGAATCGCTGTCTTTGGTCGCCCAGACATCATCGTCGTCTCGACGCAGACTGCCTCGCAGCTGTTGAAGATCTCGATTGGCTTCATCGGTATGTTCGATTGAAATAAAACCGACTCGGTCCGTGATGCGACAACGTCCGGAGTTCAGATAATCGATCAGTGGCTTCAGCCGAGTCACGACCAGCAACTGAGCACGGCCGGACAGAGCGACTTCCAGCAGAGCAGCGTGCTCCATGTCGACGTCGAGCAGATCAGCGACGCTGCCACAGATGAGATTCCACGGTTCTGAATCTGCCTCTTCCGCTCGCCGCAGAATTTCACGGACACCGATACCGAAACCTTCCTGACGATCTTCCAGATCTTCCAGGACAGCTCGACGAGCAATTTGCGCGCTGCGATTTTCACGAAGCTCGGCGAGAGACTTTTGTGATTGATTCTGTTCCGTCACCAGCTGTTCGCGGCTGCGAATCAGATTGTCTGCGTTATTCTCGACGGCGACCAGTTCCTGCTGAGCCTGCAACATGGACTGTTCGATCGCTGGCAGCTCATCGTTCAGCTTTTGAATTTCAGCGTCAAGTTCTCCGGCCTGAATTTCAAGCTGCTGACGTTTCTGGACTGCCGCCTGATGTTTTGTTTGCAAATTGCTGAGTGCTGAAGCGGCTTCGGAATTGATCCTGACCTGTTGCATCAGTTGATGGCGGGCTGCTTCAATGTTATCCCGCGATTCCGCCAGCACCTGCTGGATGCCACCGGCCTGATCATCGCCGGACAGCAACATTGTACGTCGACGCTCAAAGGCTGCTCGCTCGAGACTCAGTACAGACTCCAGGTGCGTTTCTTCCGCCTGCGCTTCGGCCACTCGATTCTTCATCAGGTTCTGCTGGCGGACGAGTCGCTGCAGATCGGAATGAAGTTCAGTTTCGCGAGCCGCCTGATGGCGAACGGTGGTTTCGAGGCTGGCGATCCGACTTCGTAGATCACTGCGACGTCGTTCGACTTCACGAAGCTGATCGTCAACTTCCGACAAGGCCGCATCAGCCGCACTCACTTCAGATTCCGCGGCGACCTGGCGAGATCGCAGGTCCTGAACGACACCTGCGGATTCCTGCATCTGTGCGACCAGCACATCGCGAACATTGGATTCACGGCGGAAATCGTCGGCCGCCAGACCGACCCAAAGTTGTTCCAGTTCCGTCGAGACAGCTCGGTAACGTGTCGCACGCTGAGCCTGCGTTCGGACAGTGCTGACCTGAGTTTCCACTTCGTCGACAAGGTCCGACAGTCTGACGAGATTGGTCTCCACTCGTTCCAGACGCTTCAGCGCTTCGGTTCGTTTTTGCTTGAAGCGACTGATGCCCGCCGCTTCTTCAAAGATCAGGCGTCGATTGGCCGCGTTCGACTGCAGAATCTGATCGACTCGTCCCTGTTCGATAATGCAATAGGTGGCTGCTCCGGCCCCTGTGCCCACGAAAAGTTCACGAACATCTTTCAGTCGTGCGGTATTGCGATTGACGAGATACTCAGAATCGCCCGATTGCCAGATCCGTCGCCCCACGGACACTTCGTCCATTTCCACCGGAATAAAGCGGCTGCGGTTGTCGAAAACCAGAGTGGCTTCGGCAAACTGAGAACCGGTACGACTGGCGGATCCGTTGAAGATTACGTCCGTCATATCTTTACCGCGAAGACTCTTGGCACTCTGGTCACCCAGAATCCACTTAATTGAGTCCACGACGTTGCTCTTTCCGCTCCCGTTCGGCCCCACGACGCCGGTGATTCCGGCAGCGAAGTCGAAGATGGTGCGGTCGGCGAAACTCTTGAATCCAAAGAGTTCGAGCGACTTGAGCATTAACCGTTATCCTTGACCTGGTTGTCGTTGCCTGAGCAACGATTCAGGGTACATGTCATTTGAGCAGATTGTCTGGATGAAATCTGCCGATTCGATTCTCGTCAGACGTTTCTATTCCGCAGGTTCTGTCAGGCCGCTGACAGAGGATTTCTTTTTTCCGAACAGTCGTTCTCGGAGCGAAGTTTTTTGAGCTTCGGGCTCTGCCCCTTCCGGAGCGTCCGACTCTTCTGCTGTCGATTCCTCTGAGGCTGCGTCATCAGCGTCTGTCTCTTCCGACTCAGCGTCCTCTGATTGATCTTTGCCTGCGGGGGTTTCGGAATCGACATCGTCGATCGAACTATCTTCGGAAGTTGTCTCTGAATCCTGCTCAGAAGTTTTCTCGGAGTCATCGCCGGGCTTTGATCGCCCTGACGTTTTCTTCTGCTTTTCGTCTTCCTTGCGAACTTCTTCGAAGTTCAGATTCATCAACTTCTCTTCAGACTCATTTTCCTTCAGTTCTTCTTCATCCAGTTCGTCGAAGAGTTCCGGAATCATTTTGGAATTCCCGATGCGTTTCGCATCCTCTTCATCAGCAGGACTTTGGCTTTCGCTGTTTGTTCCGCTTCGATCATCATCTGGACGATGTCCGGATAAGTCGCACCCAGTTTTCCGCATGTTCGCAGAATGTCGATCAAACGGTTGGGAACCTTGTGACGTTTCGGCTCGGCATTCAGCTGATAGTAGATCACTTCCACTTCATGCTGACCGGTTTCACCCATGATACGAATGTTGCGACCGGCGTTCAGTACGGCTGGAAGCCGCAACGATTGCTCGGTCCCGAACAGCACAATCTCCGGAGCACGGCGTCGAGTCACGTGAACCATCGGTTCGCCCGTAGAATCGACGGCATACACCGTGAAACGGTTCTCGAATTCAATCGGATTGAGAGACGGATCGTGAGGATCAAGTTCTTTCAGAGCACGGAAGGCTCCGTACCGAGTTTCGAGGGCCTGCTCGCTCATCAATTGTCGCAGGGCCAGAACCGAATCCGCATCGTCCACGACAGACAGGGCGACGAGTGAATAAACACGAAACGCGGGCTGGTCACGAGCAGCCTCGTGCAAGATCTCAACACCCTCGGCGTTGCCCAGATAAGCCAGCGACTGAGCCGCCTGGAAACGAACATCAAAGCTGTCGGACTCCAGCGCATCTGTCAGGAACGGAATCGCTTCGTCGCCTATGGCTTCCAATTGCAGAGCTGTCGGGCAGGCGGCCACACCGGACACGATATTCTGACATTTTTCCACATCAAGAATGTCGCGGGCCAGCATTTCCATTCGTATGCGACGTGCAACATCGGATTCATTCAGTGCCAGATTCCGAATTACCGCCTGATAGCGAGGAAAGTTGTTGATGTACTGGTCATGCGTTTTCAAAACGATGCGCGCATCGTCCTTGGCTTCGGCACAGGAAATACGCTGGCCGTATTTGTTGTATCGATAGAATCGTTCTGAGACTGCTTCGGCAACTCGCAGACTGTTTCGACTGCCGCGTTTTTCGGTTCGCAGGATAATGCTGAGATCGCGATCAGTTAACGAGATAGCTCCCCCGGGAATGGCTCCGGACATGAGTTCCGCCTGACGTTCTTCGCGATTGTCTTTCACGCCAAGGCTGGTCAGGATCGCTCCGCCGGCAACCGCATAGTTGTGACCCTTGAGTGATCCGCGGCCCTCAACATTCTGCTCTTCAAACATGCGGGTCTCGAGCAACCAGCCACCTTTGAGGCTTTTGGCATTACTGTTCGGTGGCAGTGCGACACGAACGTCGAACCGTTGACCTTTCCGCACCATCGCGGGCAGGTAAGCCGTGACGACAACCATCGCGGTGTCGCGTGACGCGAGAATCTTCTTTGCGTCTTTCACGCCACGCCGATTCATCTCGTTCTGAAGCTGAGTTCGCAACGCAGACGGCGAAGGATCACCACCAGTCCCGTTCAGTCCAGTGACAAGACCGACTCCGCGGAGCACGATCATCGTATTACCCTGAACACTCATGTATTCGAGGAGCAAGGGCGTATCGATGTGGTTGCCGAAATCGTTATCTTCGTCCTTGTCACGTTTCTTCTTCTTGCTTTTGCTTTCCTCTTCCTCTTTTTTCTCTTCTGCTTTCGAAAATCGATTCGCCATCATGGCCGCGCCTGGCATCGACATCAGCCCGGACGCGCAGCCACAGAACAGCGAGGAAATCAGCAGGCAGCACAGCGGTGCCCTGAGTATCGCGAAAGTGGATTTGTCGAATTGCGAAGGAAGCGCAGAGGTGCGAAGACCTTCAGCAGCAGGAGGCTGGGCGAGTTTCGACATGGGAAAACTCCGTCGACACTGGAAAATGACGACTGTCAGGAGATTTGCAGGACATTTCGCCCGCGCATGGAAATCCGAGCCTGCGATCAGCAGGTTAAGGACTCATGAAACAGGAAAAATCAGGAAGGGCGCATCGACATTGAGGATGCTGCTGGCGCAGTTCCTTCAATGCTGATGCCGTTATTGACAGGACAGTAAATATTCGAGGCCCTGATGCTCGGAAAGTCATCAGTGGTCGAACGCTACTGCGGGATAAGAAGGGAAAATAAAGCAGAGGATCGCTTCGACGGTGTTCAATCCCCGGAAAGGGAAGAGACAGCCGAGCATTTCAAACACGGCATGGATCAAAGTTCTTCGAAGATCTGATTGCCGGCAGTGGATCAGTGGTCAGTCCTGATCACACTGCCGAACCAGATTTCTCTCGGTGAACCACGAGTCAACAGAGGGAGGACGCCCCGGATGGCCGTCTGATTGGAAAGACGGTTGCCGTTTTATCTGTCGGAATCGGGATGACTCACAACTTACACCGGGATGAAGCGAAGTTGTCAGCTCAACGAGGACTTTGTTTGTGCAGAGTCCTGCTTTGAGGAGAAATTAGTCTGTGCTGGCTTGTGGCGTCAACGCGATTCAGGCGTCTCTGTGGTGTCATTGTTGAAGACACAAGCGACGGGCGTTTTAGTTCGGCAGGAAGTGCGTCGTGGGAGACCGGAAAAGCAGATGCAATCGCTGCAGAATCGATCTTTCGGCAAAAAGTGCCGCTGAATGAGTTCACAAAAGGTGCAGAAAACAATCACCAAAACGCTCAAAGGGTGGTCCGCACGTTTGGTTACTGAACGCTTTTCTGATCCAACGAAAAGAAGCAGAGCCATACGGCTCTGCCTCATCGTGTTCTTCGATTCGTTCGGATCCTGAACGAATTATTTGTAAGTTTCGCCTGAGTCGCTGCAAACGATGCTCATGTTGCTGTCGCAGTCGCAGGTGTCAGCTCGGTCATTGTAAGACGCACCATAAGTACGTGCCTTCGTGTTGCCGCTATCTTTGTAGCTGGCAAAACCAGAAACCTGGTAAGACTGATCCAGATTACCGAACGCACTGGACAGGTCGCTCAGTTCGGCCACGATTGAACACTGCAGTTCAACCAGCCCAACGATCATTCCAAGAACCAGAATGGTTGCAATCAGAACCAATTCTGCTGACAGGATAACACCGCATTCGTCGTTCCACAGAGTCTTCAACATTTTTCTACCCTCTTTGTGCATTCCGAGCATCTTGAAAGAACACGATCCCGCCAAAGGTGATCGCACAGAAAATCCCGATTCAACCTGCTTCTGAAACCCGGTCACTCCGATAGCGTCAGCCAGGTCTTTGCATTGCGAAGTTGTTACAGATCTGGATTTCACTCAGGCAGTTTGCATGCCATCTTGGCGCCGAGCTTGCGTGTTGTTGACTTGCAACAAAGCCCTTTCGAACAGTCGCGGATGGAGTGGAAAGCACGTCGAAAGGCCAATTCAGAAATTTGCGGAATAGCCTGTGTTGTCAAAAGTCAACATCTCGTCGTTCAAAGGTTTACAAACAGTCACGACACTATGTCAGTCTTAGCGCTGACACGTATGAATTCTGTGATGCCGGGGCGCAACAGCGAGATCTCTGTCATTGCCAGACCGGTGTTTCCTCGTCACTGACGTATCGCTGCAGGATCTGATTGGGACGGTATCGATTCTTGTAGTTCATCGATCCGCAGTCCTGAATATAGTAACCCATGTACAGCCACTGCCGTCCGTGAGCTCGGCCTTCTTCAATCTCACGCAGCACGGAATACGTGCCCAGTCCGTCGCTGCGAAGTTCAGGATCGTGGAAAAAATAAATACTGGACATCACGTTCCGCGTCACATCGACCAGGCCAAGTCCGATGAGTTTTCCATCACGGCGATACTGAAACTCTCGCGCGAATGAAAAACTCCCATCAACAAACGAATCGAAATAATGAGCGGCATCGATCTCTCGAAACGGCCACTGGCGACGATGGTGCATATCGAGATGATAGCGGTTGTAAAGTGACAGATGTTCGGGGCTGACCGTCGGTCTCTGGGTGATCAGTTCTGTCTCTTCAATCCCGGTGCGAATCCGTCGCTGGCTTTTGGATGCCTCGAATTCGCTCAGGACGACTCTCAGGCTTTGGCAGGCAGAGCAGGCCGCACATGTTGGACGAAACAGAGTCCTGCCGAATCGACGCCAGCCTCGCGACAAAAGCTGCTCATAACGAGCCTCCGTCAGCTTGTAGGCCAGACGATACGTCATTTTCGCGGTTTGGCCCGGCAGATAGGAGCAGGGCGTGGGAGTTCCTTCGATTTCCAGCTCTCCGGAAGGCTCGTCGCGTGATAAGTCGTCATTGACCATAGTAAACTTTTCGAAACGACATCGCTGGTTTCGGGCTGCTGAGTAAGAGAGACTGCCGCGACACCAGAACGACTGGTGCCGTTTCTGAATTGTTGGACGATCGCCAGAATCATTCTACTGACTGAGCTGATCGCCTTCTGAAATCGTCCGAATTGAATGAATCGAAATGAACGAAACTCTGAAGAACGCTGTCGACCTGCTGCTTCTAAGGCAAGATCTCACCGATGCCGACGCCTGCCAGTGCATCGGCGCGATCATGGATGGACAATGCGATCCAGTCGATATTGCCTCCTTTCTGACGGCCATGGCCTGCAAAGGTCCGGTTGCCGATGAAATCGTCGGGGCCGCTCGTGCGATGAGACGGCGAGCTGCCCCGATTGTCACATCGCGTCAACATCTGCTGGACACCTGCGGAACCGGGGGAGATCGCCTGCATACATTTAATATCAGCACGGCGACAGCAATCCTGGCGGCGGCTTGCGAAGTTCCTGTCGCGAAGCACGGCAATCGCAGCGTTTCGAGTTCCAGCGGATCCGCCGATGTGCTGGAAAGCCTGGGCGTGAATATTACGTTGACTCCCGAAGCGGCTGGTCGCTGTCTTGACGAAGTCGGCATCGCCTTTTGTTTCGCACCATTGATTCACGGAGCGATGAAGCATGCCGCACCAGTCAGAAAACAACTTGGCTTCCCGACGATCTTTAATCTTCTGGGGCCTCTGACAAATCCTGCCGGCGCAGAATATCAATTGCTGGGAGCCAGCTCGTTTGCTCGCGCGGAACTTCTGGCCACTGCGTTGGCCGCGTTGGGAGGGCGTCGGTCGATTGTCGTCTGTGGCAACGATGAACTGGATGAAGTCTCACTGTGGGGCACGACGCGCGCATTCGAAATCCTCGACGGCCAGGTGACTCTACATCACTGGACGGCGGCTTCGTTTGGCTTACCTGAATGTTCCGTGGCTGCCCTGCGAGTCAGCTCGGCGGCGGAAAGCGGAGCCGTCATTCAGTCAATTTTCCGCGGCACAGCGCCACTTCCCGCGTCTGTGGTTCTGGCGAATACAGCCGCGGCGATGTTGGCGTGTGAGCGAGTGACTGATCTGAAAAACGGAGTAAAACTTGCCTCCGATGCCATTCACTCCGGCGCGGCTCTGAGAACTCTGAATCATCTGATCGAATGGACAAGAGCTCAGGGTCAGAACTGACCAGTCGAGGTTAATCCGGCAGACAGACGCGATGCACGGAGCAAGGCCCCGATCAGTTGGGATCATAGAAATCGTGAGACTGTACAAAGCTGCAGAGGGATCTGATAAAGTCGGACCGAAGTGTGCAGGCGGCTGCTGAAGGAATCGGGGTTGGGGAAACTCGCAGACAAATCATGCTGGTCGCTGACTCTTGATCGTTTAGTTCTGTAAGTTCTCCGTTAAAGACAGCAGGTTTCAGGAATCACAGAGTGGCAAGCGGAACGTCTCAGTTTACATCGCTCTTCGATAATGCCCTGCTGAATCAGATTGAGCGGATGAGGCTGCGGCCGATTCGTCGCCTGACCAATCGCAGTCGTGGGGAGCATCTCTCCGGCAAAGGCGGTAGCAGCACCGACTTCGCGGACTATCGAGATTACGCGGCCGGAGACGACTTGCGATATGTCGACTGGAACATCTTCGCTCGCCTGCGACGTCCCTACATTAAACAGTTTCAGCATGAAGAAGAGATGCATGTCGTGCTGCTGGTCGATGCGTCCACGTCAATGCTGTTTGAAGACAAGCTGTTGCGAGCTCGACAAGCAGCCGCCGCATTCGGAATTATGGGACTTTTAAACGTCGAACGCGTCAGCGCGTATGCGATTCATTCCCAGCCGGAAAAGCCGTGGATGTTTCCGCCGGGCGCAGGAAGAACTCGTATTCGCCAGTTGCTGGCCTTTATGGAACAACTGGAAGGCGGCGGCAACGTGCCGATTGAAAAAGCCATCGAGACCATGCTGAGATTTCATCGAGGACGCGGTGTTGCGATCATCATTAGTGACTTCTTAACATTCGGCGATATCAGTCGTCCCATGAATATGCTCTACAGCTCCGGACTGGAAGTCTGGGGGCTGCAGATTCTTGCCGAGTCAGAAATTAATCCGAACGTTCAGGGGGATCTGCGATTCGTCGACAGTGAAACTCAGGAGACGCTCGACATCACAAACGCATCGGAATTACTGAACGTTTACCACGATCAGCGATTATGGTTGCAGAGTCAGCTCGATACGATGTGTCGCAGTCGACAGGGACGGTTCCTGTCGGCCAGCTCCGGGTCATCCATTCAGTCGATCCTGTTTGATCAACTGTGTCGTCAGGGGTGGATTCTGCGATGAGATGGCCCAGCTTTGTCAATCTGTTTGGAGCCTGGTTCTTCCTCGCCCTGATCCCGCTGATCATTCTGTACTTCCTGAAACTGCGGCGGCCAAAGATGGAAGTTCCATCGCTGGTACTGTGGCAGAGCGTGGTCAATGACCAGCGAGTGAACTCGCCGTTTCAAAAGTTTCGCCGCAACCTTTTGCTGTTGCTGCAGATCCTGTTGTTGTGTCTGCTTGTGCTCGCATTGATGCAGCCGTTTCTATCTGCGGATGCTGAAGTGGCTCAGTATATGCCCGTGCTGATTGATTGTTCGGCCAGCATGGCGGCGATGGATGAGATCACCGGCAAGAGTCGCCTGGAACTTGTTAAAGAACAAGTTCGTGAGCAGATCGAAAGTTTATCCGGCGATCAGAAGATGTCTCTCTTTGCGTTTTCTGCGACCGGTCGCCGCCTGACAGATTTCACCAGTGATCGACGCCAGTTGTTGAAGGCTCTGGAATTGCTTGAGCCTTCCGACCTGCCCGGGCAGTTGGATGATGTGCTCCGTATGGCGGCCGCGTATACTCGCACGTTTCCTATTGAAACCGTCACGATTATGACGGACGGTAATCTGCCCGATCAGGTCGATTTTGAATTGCCGTTTTCTTTGGATGTTCGACGAGTCGACGCTGGCGGTCCGAATGTTGGCATCACAGAGATGAGTGCTCGACGCAGCGGGCCGCAGGATTGGGAAGTCTTCGTGCGAGTTTCGGGATCATCCGTCGATCTGCGCGGAGCCGAGTTGAAGTTCTTCGAGAACAATGTGGAAACGAATACTCAGCCCATTGAGGTTTCCAATGAGGAAGCCGAGCGGTTGGTCTTTCCCGTTTCGTCGGCCGAGGCACGTTTGCTTGAAGCGAGACTGATTCCCACCAGCTTTGATTCCATGGCTGTTGATAACAGCGTCTGGTTGACGCTGCCGGCCGCTCGACCGTTGAAAGTTTGGACCTCGCCTAAGCTCGCTTCGTGGCGGCATGCCATTCGAGTTCTCCCGAATATTGAACAGGAAGACGGGACCGACGAGCAGCCCAAAGGTTCTGACTACGATCTGATTATCAGTGATGCCGCCAACCTTGGCGGCGTGATTGCACCGGTGCAGGTTTTTGTGGGAGTCATCCCGGACGATTTAAAGACGATGATCGAGGTGAAAGAGGACGTCGACTATGTTGTTGACTGGAATCGAACGGCTCCGTTTTTAAGACATGTGCAGCTCGCTGATCTGGAGATCGGTGAACAACCTCGACTTGCATCGGGGCTTAGTGCGAAGGAGCTGGAAGAGCTGGGGTATGAAGTGCTGATAGACGGGAAAGCCGGGCCTTTATTGCTGCAGCGGCGAGAGGGACTGAGTGTTTCGTATTGGTTTACGTTTCATACGGATCGATCGACATTGCCGTATCGAGTTGGCTTCCCGATTATCGCGGCGAATGCTGTGGAGTCGGCTCTGAAGCAGGCATCTCTGTCGGAAGTATCTGCGGCCCCGACGGGAGTTCTTCCGGTGATCAGTGTCGAAGCGGATCGCAGCTACACAATCAAAACCCCGGATGGTCAGCAGATCCCGGCAACATCAACTCCGGCGGGAACTCTGTCAGGAATTCCAGCGGCAAAGGTCGGGCGATATGACATTCTCGACGGTAACGATGTCGCCACTTCGGTTGGAACAGGACTTCTGAATACAACGGAGTCGTCATTGAAAGCCGTAGAAGCTTTGCGGTTTACGGAACTCACCGTTGCTGCGGAAAAATCGGACAAAATAGATTCTGATCAGCCTCTATGGTGGACACTGGCTCTGCTGGCGTTCGGCGTCATGTTATTCGAATGGTGGTATTTTCAAAGAGCGCGAGGAGCCGCCGCATGAGTCGACCGGTGCAGCGTGTTGAACTTATCAGCCGGAACGCGTTAGCGTCCGGTTCGTTCGCCTTTGAACGTGGGTGGTGTACGCAACTTGCGACAGCACTTCTGATGTTGTTGGTCTGGATTATTCCAGGCTTGAGCCTGGCGGCAGACAAGCCAATCGTCGGCCTGAAAATGGAGCTGATGTCGATTCGCAATCGATCCTCAGGCCCATTGCCGGTGCGTTTCAGACTGGAATACAACCAGCCGCAAATGCTGGAGGGTGATCTGCAGTTATCGATTTATGATGGCAAGGATTTCTATACAGCTGAGGATCTGATTGCCAAGTTCCGATTCGATGACATCGTGCTGGTCGGCCAGGACTATCAGTTCAATGCAGTGTTGCCTCCGTTGCGAACATCGACGGTGCGAAACTGGTCGATTGAAGCTGTGTTCATCACAGAGTCGGGGCAGATTCCACTCAGCTCCATCGTTGACAAACAAAATCCTCCGGAGGCATTTGATCTGATCACGTCGAATCCTGCAGAGCGAAGCGTGCTTCTGTGTTCCTGTTGTGCCGAGTCGATTGGTCAGAGTGCCAGTCAGAATCGTCGGTTTCTGGAAACTGCCTTGTCTCTGGAAAACTACAACCCATTGAATCAATCGGTGGAAGAGAAATCGCAGGCAACAGCTCAGGATGCAGCTGAGGCACTTGCCCCAAACATGGCTGGTCGATCGATCATTAATTTTGCCGGACAATGGGTGGCTCGCGATCTTCCTCTCGATCCTCTTTCGTATTGTGCTTTCGACCTCGTCCTGCTTTCCGACGGCGCTTTGGCCCGATTGAATCAGGGTCAGATGGACGGATTGTCAAAGTGGGTACGAGCCGGGGGCAGCGTCTGCATTCTGCCTGACGCTCCCATGAAGCCTATGCATCTGGAGTTTCTTAGAACATTGCTCGGAAAACAGCAGAGTGATGCCACAGACCTGACTTTGGATGATGAAGGGCGATTGCTTGTCGTCAGCGACGAGAACGAGCCTGTGCTGATGAACCATTATGGACTTGGACGAGCCTTGATATTTCCGGCTGTTGATAACCTCGAACAGCGTCTGGGCAAAGAAGATCTCGGGCAGGTCGTTGCGTTTCTGTGGAAGGTTCGCCGGGACAGCGGCATCTGGAAGGGTGAAAAGTGGTCCGAGGCGGCGTACATGGATTGGCTTCGAGAATCAGGAATCGATGTGCAGACGGATCCAAATGGTGTCTACATCACGGATGAGACTCTCAGGAGCAGTGAGAGAAAAAGTTTTCTTCTGCCCTTGCTTATGCGATCCGAAAATGGGCGTCATTACTTTAATGTTTCGCATCTTGAAAGTTATCTGGGTGGGGCAGATCGACTGAATCCGCGCACCGAACCTCTGCTGTCATTTGGTGAGCAACTTCTGCTGCCGGAAGACGTGGAGATGGTTCCAACCTCGGTCATCGCACTGATCCTTGCCGGATATGTGTTAACCATCGGGCCCGTCGATTATTTCCTGCTTGGCTGGCTGAGGCTTCGGAAATATACGTGGGTCGTGTTTCCGATCGTCACGATTTGCTTTACCTTTCTGACGATCGCGGTCGCTCATGATTATATGAGCAGCGAAGATACCGGTGGACGACTTGTGATTACCGATGTTGTGGACAACGGAATTCCTGCGCGTCAAACAGTTCTGGAGACGCTGTTCCTCGGAGCAAAAACGGAGATCACAACAAACCACACATCACAACTTGTGGTTCAGGCTGAAGATTCCTTCACGACGGCCGACTGGGTGAACAATTATGGCAATCGCCCCGAACGCAAGTCTGATACTCCACTGAACTATTCAGGTCACTTTCCTCAAAACTATACAATCCTTCAGGAGGTACAGCAGTGGTCACCAGTTTCACTTCGTACGCTGTCGCTTGAGCCTGAAGGTGTCAAACTTCCTTCGATCGACTGGAGCGACTCAACATTGGTGACGACACTCGAGGGAAATATTCGACTGAAAGCCGCTTTGAGTCAAAATCAGATCCCGATCCATTCTGCGGTGATCTACCACAACGGGAATCAGCAGGCACTTGTGGGACAGTTTCCCCCGGCATTTCAAGCTGGTTCGGGCCAGGAAATCGTAGCGACCGGCGATAATATTCCCGGCAGTCGCACTCTCGCAATTCAACAACTGCTGTCCTACATCCCGACCGCTTCCAACAACACAGGACTGTTCCGCATCGTAAGCCAGATCGCCCCACAGGGAGCCGGGTCATTTGAAGACCTCGCCTTCCGGGACTCCTCAGATCCCAGCCAATGGGCACTCGTCATCATGACGACGGATGGTGATGAGTTTCAGGTCTATAGAAAGCTGTATCATGTTGATTGATCATTCGGGCAGCAAAACCCGCCTCGCGTGACTAATCATGTGAGCCATAGTGATCAACTCCACGGATAACCTCGTCAGCTCAACGTCACCATTCATGTCGGGATCGATTACGAACTTTGATCCCATTTCGCTCAGGGCAATTTGCTGCGGGAACTTTGGGATTCCGCTGCTCCGCTATGGGTCGAGGCAATCGATATTGTTACGACTGAGTCCCGCCACTAGACTATACCCATAGTATTGCATGACAGACGCAGAAGACAGGGTTTCCGTGCAGAGATGGCGACTCCTGCCTTTCGTTGCGGCCTATTTAGCGGTCGCCTTCCACATTGCGGATCGCAGTGATTCCTGAAGACCTGAAGGAACGGGTTATGATTGCAGAAAGAATGGCTCGTGACGGAGCATGGCTGTTTCGACATCGCGGGATTTTGCCGCTGTTTCTTTTGATTCCGGGGCTGTGGAGCCTCAGTCATTTTCAGTATTTTGCTGGCAGCCACTCTGCTCAGCATGTCTGGGACTGGATCTGTCTGAGTGTATCAATATTTGGTCTTATCATTCGTGCAACGACCGTGGGCTTCGTCGACAATGGTACTTCAGGACGCAACACCGCCTGCCAGATTGCGACGGAACTCAACACCACTGGCTGGTATTCCGTCGTACGTAACCGATTGTATCTCGGCAATTTTCTGATCACGATGGGCATCATCATGGTGCCCGCCGACTTGTCGCTGATTGCCATTACGGGATGCCTGTTCTGGATCTATTACGAACGCATCATCTCCGCTGAAGAAGAGTTCTTAAGCCAGAAATTTGGACCAGCTTATGCCGCATGGTCGAGTGCCACGCCCTTGTTCATGCCTCGCCTGTCGGGCTGGGTGGCTCCATCACGGTCGTTTCGCATGCGAATGGTTCTGAGGCGTGAGTACTGTGCGGTGCTGCTGATTGGCATCGCGTTTTTATTGCTGAATTTCCTGGAACACGTCGTCGCCGAGCAGAGATACTACGTGGATTCCGCGTGGGTTATTTTCTTTGGTTGTACGTTGAGCATTTTTCTGACACTCAGGACTTTGAAGAAGAAAACCACACTCCTGAATCCTCGTTGAGGAAGGCAATCTTTTGCTGATCAGGGGCCGATTGAGTTTACTTTGACGACGGACCAGGGCACAGTTCGTCGTGCGCTCATTCGTTGTTCCGGATGGCCTGCAACACTCCGGAACTCAGCCCGCGTTGCTTTTGCCTGATTCGTGCTCATGGTTGTGCCATTGCTTGCAAGCCTGGTGATTGGTGATCGAAGCTGGATCGTGCCCACGGTCACGGTCTCCGTTCTGGGCGTGGTGCTGGCTTTGTGGCTGAACCGCCGCCATCTCGCATCCATGCCACTGAGCCCCGTGTTGCGAATCACAGGTTGGCTTCTGCTGGCCGTCTGCCTGATGAATCCGCTCTGGAGCAGCTCTCGTCCGCGATCCGGAGCCAACGTCGTGGCCGTTCTGGCTGACAACAGCCGTAGTCATCTGGTTCAGGCCGATTCAACGGATGTGACTCGCGCGGATCTGTTTGCTGACGCTTTGAAGAACGGTGAAAAGTCAGATCCGGTCGGCTGGCTGAATCGGCTCGAACAGGACTTTGAACTGCGGCGTTATACGGTTGCTGATCGACTGCAGCAGGTGCCCCATTTTGATCCGATTGAATTCAATGGCAACGCATCCAGCCTGAACACGGCACTCTCGCAGATCAAGCAGCGTTATGAAGGACAGCCGCTCGCCGCGGTCCTGCTTCTGACGGACGGAATTGCAACCGACACGTCGCAGTCAATGGATTTCCTTACAGGCATGCCGCCTGTTTTTCCGGTCATGCCCCCGGAAGACAAATCAAAGTCCGATGTTTCTATTGGCTCATACTCAATCACCCAGACTGCTTTCGATGATGCTCCGGTGACAATTCAGGTTCAGCCAACTACGATCAACGTCACGGCCGGGCAGGTTGTCGTGACTCTGATGGATGCAGCCGGAACGCCGCTGGAAACTCTGACGCAGACGATCGGCGATGTTTCTCCACTGAAGTTTCGCCATCGACCCACAGAAGCCGGAACTGTCTTCTACCGCTTGAAAGCCGTACTGAAAGATGAAACTGGTACAGAGGTCACATCCGAAGCGACGACCGTAAACAACGAACAGTTGATCGCGGTTGAACGAGGTACGATGCCGCGCAGGATCTTATATGTATCGGGCCGCCCGAATTGGGAATTCAAATTCCTGCGGCGAGCAGTCGAGACGGATCCACAACTCCAGATGGTGGCGTTGATTCGCATCGCAAAGAAGGAGGCAAAATTCGATTTTCGAGGTAACGCCGGGGAACGGTCCAACTCGCTCTTTCGCGGCTTCAAGGACGGAGATGCGGAGGTCGCTGAGGAATACGATGAGCCTGTTCTGGTTCGGCTGAATACCAAAGACGATGATGAACTTCGCGGAGGATTTCCACAGAAGGCCGAAGAGCTGTTTCAGTACGATGCCATCATTCTGGACGACGTTGAAGCCGACTTCTTCATGGCCGACCAGATGCAATTGATCTACGACTATGTGTCTCGACGCGGTGGCGGGCTGTTGATGATGGGCGGTCAGGAATCGTTTCGCCAGGGAGATTATGATCGTACGCCGATCGGCGAAATGTTGCCGATTGATTTGAGTCGTGAGATGGAGTCACCGGCCAGTGAAGTTCGTCTGAGCCTGACTCGCGATGGCTGGCTGCAGCCATGGATTCGCCTTCGTCCTGAAGAGACCGCAGAAGAAGAACGTCTGCGATCAATGCCTGCGTTCAAAACATTGAATTCTGCGGCTTTCGTCCGGCCCGGAGCTGTCATCATGGCGGAAGTTCAGGATGAACAGGACAATCATTGGCCTGCTTTGGTCGTGCAGCGATTTGGAAAAGGCCGCACAGCCGCTCTCTGCGTCGGAGATCTCTGGCGCTGGCGATTGCATGAGGGCTTGAGAAAACTGCATGGGCCTGGATCAACCACAACAGATCTGGATTCCGGTGGCGTGGTGACTCCGGGGGAAGATCCCGAGGAAGATCTTGGTGATCACGCACGGGCGAGTCGGCAGATGGTTCGTTGGCTGGTGGCGGATGTTCCGAAGCGGATGGATCTGGAAGTTCGCGAAGAGCCCGCGATGGGAACGGGCAATGTAAAGCTGACAGCGTTTGTTCGTGGAGTCGACTTTGAAGCTCGCGAAAACGCCGATGTCAAGTTCGTTGTGACCGGTCCTGATGGGCAGACGTTCGAACTGACCGGAGAACCATCGGATCAGGATTCGGGAATGTTTGAAGTGAACGTTGCTGCTGCACAATCGGGTGCCTGGAAAGCAACGGCCACTGCTGTCCTGAGCGATGATGGCGAAACAGCGCCGCTTGTTGCGTCCACGGGCTGGGCCAGTCAGCCGGATCAAAAAGAACTCAGGTCCGTGCAGGTCGATCGTGCATTTCTTGAAGCGGTTGCGAAGTCCACCGGCGGCAGAACTTTGGAACTGGATCAACTGGAGGACTTTGTCGACAGCCTTCCACAGAGCAGTGCCCCTCTGGTTGAAGTCTGGTCCTGGCCGATCTGGCATTCGTGGTGGGTTTTTGTGGTGGCAATGGCCTGTATTGGAACTGATTGGACCCTGCGCCGCCGAAGGGGATTGCCATGAGTCGACCGAGATCAGAGAGTATGGCAAAGAATTGCCATCGGAAATGGTGGATCATTATTCCGGGAATCCTGGCCTTGAGCTGTTGTGTGATTCTGCCGTCGGGCGTTTCGGCTCAGGATACGTCACCGCAAACAGAAGCTTCTCCACCTGCACCTCCTCAACCAGAACTTTCGCAGCATCTGATTCTTGTCATCGGTGCGCCGGGGACGGAAGAGTATGCAAGGAACTTTCGAACCTGGGCCGGACGATGGGAAGAGGCGGCTCAGCGTGCTGGCATCTCACGCACGGTGATCGGAAAGAGCAGTTCAGAGACGGCTGACACGGCCACCCCGGCAGGTACTACGGAACCAACCGCGGCACCGTCTATCACGCCAGCAATCGCACCCGCGAACACACCGGAAGAGGCAGATGCTGCGATGCTGGTGAAGGCGATCGAAGCACAAGGCAGCGCGAAGTCGTCCGAGCCGCTCTGGGTCGTCTATCTGGGACACGGAACTTTCGATGGTCGAACAGCCAGTTGGAATCTGCGTGGCCCGGATGTTAGTGCGGATCAGTTAGCCGCTGCGGGACAAAAGCTGCAGCGTCCGCTCGCGATGGTAGTGTGTTCATCCTGCTCCGCGCCGTTTATCAACGCTTTGTCAGCACCTGATCGCATCGTTGTCACGGCGACAAAGGACGGGAATCAAATTCAGTACAGTCGATTTGGTGATGCCATGTCAACCGCCATCAGTACGCTGGAAGCAGATATCAATCGAGACGGGCAAACGTCTCTGCTGGAAGCCTGGCTGTTTGCATCGCGACGCACGGCCGAGTTCTACCAGACCGAGGGACGGCTCGCGACAGAGCATTCGCTGCTTGACGACAACGGCGATGGCAAAGGCGTGCGATCAGAACTGTATGTCGGCGATCGCATCGTGGACGGCGCCGAGACTCCTGAGCTCATCGATGGCCGCAATGCCGCTCGTTGGCATTTTGTTCGCAGTGATGAAGAACGAAGACTAACTTCAGAGCAGCGTGAAAGACGTGATACTCTTGAAGCTCAGCTCGAGGATCTTCGAAAAAAGAAGAGCAGCCTGCCGGAAGAGGAGTATCTGACGCTACTGGAAAACATTGCCGTCAAGTTGTCCGAGATTTACGAAGCCGCGGGCAAATAATGGCGTCGTAACTTGTCGCCTCATAATGCACGATTGAAGGATGATCAACATGCAGGGCGTGTGGCCACGAAAACGCAGGAACAACTCGTCGCCCGGGCGCGAGTCAATCGATCTGACCTTTTAGTACTCGATCAGCGGCTGCCTGGCCGCTGGCAATACTGTCCGGAATGCCAACCCCATGATAGGCGCTGCCAGCAAGTTGCAGGCCGGGGATCTTAGTCTGAGCAGACTCGATCTGCACGACCAGCTCCAAATGCCCGACATGGTACTGTGGCATCGCGTTGTTATAACGGACAACTTCGCTGAACATCGGATCGGCCGACATTCCGAAGATGTCTTTGAGCTCCGAGTTCACCGTGGCAACCATCGCGTCATCATCCATCTGCAGCAACTCCGGCTGCATCGCTCCGCCCACAAACGTCCGAAGCAGAATATGCCCTTCCGGCGCGCGATTTGGAAACTTGCGACTGGAGAAACTGACGGCCAGAATCTTACGATTTTCGATCGCTGGAATGACAAGCCCAAATGCATCCATCGGATTTCGAAAATCAGAGAGCTTGTGCCCGCTGACGACAATCGCACTGCTGGCGTATTCAATTTGCTTCAGCAGCACGGTCAGGTCCTGAAGACTTTGATCCGGCAACAATCGAGCTGCGGCATGAGTAGGCAATGTCACGATGACGGCGTCAAATTCCTCGAACGCCGCACCTCCATCGGTCGACACCCTCCATTTTGGATGCTGTCCATTCGGAGGAGAAATCTCGGTGATCGCACATCCGATCCTGAACTTTACTCGCCCCGATTTCTTCAACCACGCTTCCAGACTACCGGTCAGACTACTGAGCCCTTTGTCGGCTGACACGAACAGACCGTATCTTGCTCCACTGCCGGATGTTCTATCACTGGATGCTTCAGATTTCTGCTGTGCCAGTGTTGCTCGAATCACGCTGCCGTGACTTTGTTCCATATCCAGAAAGCGTGGCATCGTGGCTTTCAGGCTGAGCTTTTCCGGATCGGACGTGTAGATGCCGCCCACAAGTGGCTGCACCAGTCGGTCCAGAGCCTCGCGACCAAATCGACGTCGCACGAAACTCGCAAGGCTTTCATCATCAGCCGCGGCTTTGCGACCCACGAATGCCTCGGCCAGCAGTCGCAGCTTTCCACCGAACGACAACACTGGTGTCGTCATGATGGCCCAGGGCTTTGCCGGAGCCATCAGCATAAAACCGTCAGGCACTGCCATCGGCTGACCATTTCGCAAAACCAGTGACCGCCGATAGCCAGCATCAGTGGGGATCAAATGCCCGGTGAAACCAATTTCCTGACACAACCTCAGACCGGCCGGTTTATTCGTGATGAATGAGTCCGGGCCCAGTTCAATCAGAAACCCATCCGCTTCTTCCGTGCGAATGATTCCACCCAGCCGACGCGAGGATTCAAATAGCGTCACATGCATAGTATCAGATTTTGAAACGAGTCGCTGAGCGGCTGCAAGTCCGGTGATCCCGCCACCAACAACTGCCACTCGCAAGGGTCGACTCGCATCAGAATCAGACACTGTCGCGGTCACTTCTTCGCTCCCAGCTCATGCACGTATTCCACGACCGCCTTGACGTGATCCGGATTCATATCCGGCATCACACCATGTCCGAGATTGAAGATATGGCCAGGACGACCGCCCGCCGATTTCAGTACATCGGCGACACGCTGCTTCAGGACTGGCAGATCGGCGTAAATTGAGACAGGGTCCATGTTTCCCTGAATGGCGACATCGTAGCCGAATGTCTTCCATGCATCTTCCAGCTGACAACGCCAGTCAAGTCCCATCACCTGGCCACCAGCTTCACGCTGTAACGGATGCAGTGAAGGATTGCCGTTCAGGAAGTTAATCACCGGAGCGAACGGTTCGACCTGTTGAATCAAACGCTTTGTATGAGGAAGCACGTAGCGACGATAATCTGACGGCGACAAACAACCGGCCCAACTATCGAAGACCTGCACGCACTGACAACCGGACGCAATCTGCTGCTGCAGATAAAGGCTGACCGTGTCAACAAGGCGACTCATCAGCACGTTCCACGCGCTTTCGTCGTTGTACATCAAAGACTTGGTACGCACGTAGTTTTTGGAGCCACCGCCTTCGATACAGTACGAAGCCAGCGTAAACGGCGCGCCTGCGAATCCCAGCAGAGGAATATCATTCGGGAGCGCTCGCCGAATCATCCGAATCGCCTGAAAGACATAGTCGACGCTGTCCATCGCATCCAATGCGCGAATACGATCCACATCGCGACCGGTATGAATGGGATTGTGAATGACCGGACCTTCGCCCTTCTGGTATTCCAGATTCAGACCCATCGGTTCCAGAATCGGCAGCAGATCGGCAAACAGAATTGCCGCGTCAACTCCCAGAACCTGCCGCGCGGAGATGGTGACTTCACAGGCCAGTTCCGGAGTTTTGCACAACTCCATGAACGTCACTTTACTGCGAACCGCCATGTATTCCGGCAGGTAACGCCCCGCCTGACGCATGATCCACAGAGGAGTCGTGTCGGTCGCTTCACGCCGTACGGCTTTCATGAAGCGACTGTTATAAAGAGCATCAGACATCGAGGATTATTGCATCAAGAGGAAGGAAGTGGTTCCGGAATCAGGAAGCTTTGCCCAGATCCAGGTCCACAAAGAAATCTGCCACAGGGCTTGAAAATCCTGGCAATACAGCACCACCATCTATCGTATCTTTGACGTGATACACAACAGCCGCGCCAGGCGAGGTATACACAGTCACAGAACGATTGTCACAGTCCACAATCCAAATCAATTGTGTTCCCGAATGAAAGTATTCAATTCGCTTGCGGGACATTTCCGCTTTCGTGTTGCCGGGACTGAGGACTTCGACAACCAATTCCGGGGCAAGCGGCGGAAATGCGTCCGTCGGGAACCGCCCCTGGGGTAACTGCTTGAGAGACACAAACGCCACGTCGGGAGCACGGACCACGTTTGCCAGAAGCTGAAACAACCCGTCAGCTCCCGAAATCAGGCCCAATCGGCGAGCAGAAACAAAGTTCGCCAGAATGCGAGCAATAGCGATCGCTACAACAGAAGATTCAAATCCCATCGCTTTCTCCACCAGCGTCTGATCAATCAGCTCACACAGCGTCGTTCCCTCAGCATTGGCGACTTCCAGATCATCTCTGGAAGCCGTGCCGGGGGCCGGAGAAAGTCGCAGCCGTTGCGCGGAGATGTGGCCCAGTTCTTCCAGACGTTCAGCCAGTGAAGGGCTGAGTACTGTCGGACCGAGTGTCGTGGGACTGAGGATTGAGTTCACCATGTTGTAACTCCTGAATCAGCATCGTCGATGCACTGTTCAGGATTCTATCTGCGCTGGTGAACCGAGGGAATGTTCCTTCATTCCGTAAATGCATTTTCGACGCGTTGCCGAAATCTTAACGTTTGCAGAGAATCGGGCTCGTACATGGCTTCCACGCTCAATCCCATCTGAAACCAGCCCCCCGGTCGATCGGTCACATGGCATGCCGTCACGACAAAGAATCGCCAGACATTCTCCGGATCAGCGACCGCCGCCAGAAACTTGCTGGCTGCCAGTTTCACAGGCATCAGGACGCCAATACCCTGCCGACGCATATCACACGTGGCCGCCGGAATCGCCTTATGCAGGTCCACATTCTCGGGACTTCGACTTTCCTCGAACGGTATCAGCCAAATTCCTATCGCCACATTGCGAGTGCAGTCAGCGCGGCGACTGGGCCGCGATCCTGACTCGTATGGCATCTGGCCCAAATCAAACTGAGTCAGCAAACGCGACAGTGCTAGCCCGGCTTGTTGTCTTGGGTGCCTCTTTTGAAAGACTCCGCCAAGATTGCTGAGGACCGGAATGCGTTGGAACATGAGAGCGGCCTGAAAATTAGGATTGTGCATTTCTGGAACTATTGGTTACTTCCAACAACGTCGGGCCAATGCTTCAAAAAAATCCTGATTTCAGACGTTACGGTTGTATCAGCTTTTACGTCTATTCTATCTAAAACCACGATCGAGGTCTGGATCTGCGTAATATCCCCTGCGCACGCCCGGCCACGGGTTGAACGAACGAACTTGCGAGCCACTACACTAATGTGAGCAACCGCCACCGACGGATTCGAAGAAGTCGTTGCCTTTGTTGTCGACCAGAATAAAGGCCGGGAAGTCAACGACATCGATCTTCCAGATGGCTTCCATCCCCAGCTCGGCGAACTCAACGACTTCCACATGGCGAATATTCTCCTTCGCCAGAATCGCCGCAGGTCCACCAATGCTGCCCAGATAAAAGCCGCCGTGGTTATGACAGGCGTCTGTCACCTGCTTGCCACGATTGCCCTTGGCGATCATGACCATGCTGCCGCCGTGAGACTGAAACAGATCCACATACGAATCCATGCGACCGGCCGTTGTCGGTCCGAACGATCCGCTGGCATAACCTTCCGGCTTCTTGGCAGGGCCGGCATAATAAACAGGATGGTTACGGAAATACTCCGGCAGCGGCTGTCCAGCATCGAGCCGCTCTTTCAGTTTCGCATGCGCGATATCGCGAGCCACCACAATTGGACCCGACAACAGCAAGCGAGTGGTGACCGGATATTGGCTCAAGTCGGCCAGAATATCTTTCATCGGACGATTCAAATCGACTCGTACCGCACTGTCATCTTTGCGATGTCGCAGATGTTCCGGAATGTACTTGAGCGGTCCAAACTCGAGCTGCTCCAGAAAGACGCCCTCCTTCGTAATCCTGCCCTTCGCCTGTCGATCCGCGCTGCACGATACGCCCATGCCGATCGGCAATGAGGCACCATGTCGAGGCAACCGAATGATTCGCACGTCCAATGCAAAGTACTTCCCGCCGAACTGAGCACCGATGCCGCACTTGCGAGCCGACTCCAGCATCTGGGCTTCGAGCTCAACGTCTCGGAACGCTCGACCAGAAGCATTGCCGGTGGTTGGCAGATGATCAAGATACTTCGTGGACGCCAGCTTCACGGTTTTCATCGTGGCCTCTGCTGAAGTCCCGCCGATGACGAACACGAGGTGATACGGCGGACACGCAGCAGTGCCAAGCGTCACCATTTTCGCGGTCAGATATTCCACCAGTGATTTCGGATTCAGGACTGCTCGAGTTTCCTGAAACAGAAACGACTTGTTTGCAGATCCACCACCTTTTGCCACGAACAGAAACTTATAGTCGCTGCCGTCAACGGTCATCAGATCCATCTGCGCTGGCAGATTGGTGTTCGTGTTCTTTTCGTCCCACATATTCAGCGCGGCATTCTGCGAATAACGCAGGTTGTTCTCCGTGTAGGCATCGTAGACGCCTTTGGACAGCGCGGCTTCGTCTCCGGTGGACCACACGGCATGGCCCTTCTTGCCCAGAATCGTCGCGGTCCCGGTGTCCTGGCAGAACGGAAGAACCCCGGCACTGGAGACATCCGCATTCTTCAGCATCGTCAGGGCGACCATCCGGTCATTTTCGGAGGCTTCCGGGTCATCCAGAATCGCCGCCACCTGCTTCAAATGAGCAGGCCGCAGAAAGAAGTTGATATCGTGAAAGGCCTGAGAGCTCAGCAAGGTCAAAGCCTGAGGATCGATGCAGAGAACATCCTGTCCCTCAAACGAGCGAGTTTTCACATGCTCGGAAGTCAGCAGGCGGTACTGAGTTTCATCCTTACCCAGATCAAACAGGGGTTCAAAATGAAAAGGCGCGGTTGGCACGATCGGAAACTCCCGCTGGAGGTGCTTTTGGTCCGTAAAAAAAGCCTGAGGTCTCTTTCGAGAACACAGGCTTTTGAAAGCGAGGTCGACGGGACTTGAACCCGCGGCCTCCAACGTGACAGGCTGGCGCTCTAACCAACTGAGCTACGACCCCTCGCTTGCCTTGCGGCTGAACAGGCGGAAGACTACAGCCTCCGACCCATCTTTTCAAGAACTCCACGCGACAATTTCGGCAGACTGTTGTGCTTCGCTTCAACCGAAGACAAAGAATTCCGGCTTCCGGTTCACTCAAACCCGGCAAACTCAGCGATCCACGTTAGTTTAGAGCCCCTAAGACGGCTTCTCACGAAAGAGACGCTCCGCAAAAACTTTGGATGAGATGATTCCTGTGAAACGATTTGACTGCGTCCAGATTCTGATTCTGTCGTCTCTGCTGCTCCCCCGCGATGCATCAGCTGGCCAACCTGTCGCTGACGGCCTGACGCAACTGCCTTACAACAATCCCGGGCTGACAGTCGATCTGGGGGTTGGACTTTGGGCCTGGCCGGTTCCGTGCGATGCCGATGGAGACGGAGATTTTGATCTGATCGTCTCCTGCCCTGATAAACCGTCAAACGGAGTCTGGCTGTTCGAGAATGCTCAGGGCGACACGGCTGATCACAAAATGCCGGTTTTCGAACCGGCTAAATTCCTGAGTCGCACGGTCCACTATGTCATGCCAAGCTATGTTGAAGGTGGCATGCGAGTTCTCTCGCCGGGTGCTGAATATTCTGACTTCACCACGGTCGGGTTGGCTCAGAAGACAAAGCTTCCGATTGAGTCAAACTTTCACAAGCCACTGGGAACTCAACCCAAAGGCCCCAAGGTTCGCCACTGCCGTTCTTTGTCGAAGCGGCTGGAGAGCGGCTTAATGTGTTCGGTTGCCCGTCGCCTAATTTCGAAGACTTTGACAGCGACGGAGATCTCGATCTGATCTGCGGCGAGTTTCTGGATGGCTTCACGTGGTTCGAGAATTCGGGTTCACGAACCTCGCCGGTCTACTCAGCCGGTGTTCGCCTGTTGAATGATCAACAACAGCCGCTGACGATGGATCTGGAAATGATCGTGCCGGTCGCGTTCGACTGGGATAAAGACGACGATAAAGATTTAATCGTCGGCGATGAAGATGGTCGAGTTGCCTTCGTGGAGAACGTGTCGGCAAAGTCTCAGTCTGGTCCGCCGCAGTTTAAGGCTCCTCAGTATTTCCAACAACAGGCTGATACCTTGAAATGCGGCGCGCTGGCGACACCGGTGGGATTTGACTGGGATGGTGACGGCGATACCGATCTGGTTTCGGGGAACACGGCTGGGTACATCGAGGTCTTTGAGAATCTCAGTGGTCCAAAAATTGAGCAGCCATCATGGGCGGCTCCCGTGCGATTGCAGGTCGACGGCAAAGCCTTTCGGATCATGGCGGGACCGAATGGAAGTATCCAGGGACCGGCCGAAGCGAAGTGGGGCTACACGACTTTGAGTATCGCCGACTGGGATCATGATGGTTTGCCGGACATCATTTTCAATTCGATCCTCAGCGAAGTTCAGTGGCTGAAAAACATCGGTAGCCGCAAGGAGCCGCGGTTTGCCGCGGCCCAAAGCGTGGATGTGGAATGGGAAACTGAGCAGCCTCGACTGGCATGGGGCTGGTTGCTTCCCAAAGGTCAGGCTTTGTTGACTCAGTGGAGAACCACTCCGGTTGTTCACGACTTCAATGAGGATGGACTGCAGGAACTTGTGATGCTGGACCATGAAGGTTATCTGGCATTCTTCGAGCGAGAACGACGAGACAAAGCGGTCGTTCTCAAATCGCCGCGACGAGCTTTCGTGGGGGAAGATGGTCAGCCCATTCGACTGAATCCCGGGACCGCCGGCCGCAGTGGTCGACGAAAGCTATGCGTCACCGATTGGGATGGTGATGGTCACTTTGATCTGCTGCTGAATTCTGCCAACGCCGACTTCCTGAAGCAGGTCGATCATAAAGAAGGACTCTGGGTCATGAAGAATGCCGGAACTTTGGCTCAGAAGAACATCGAAGGCCACGATGTGAGTCCGACAACAGTTGACTTCGATGGCAACGGAATCCCGGATTTCGTCGGCGGTGCAGAGGATGGCCGGTTTTATTATCTTCGGAATCCTCGCAGTAGTGTGACACCAGCAGTGCCTTGACTTATTCGCTGAACGGCGAGCCGCAGGCGACAGTGAATTTTGCCGCCGTCGCTACTTCAACAAGCTCTCTTTACAGGTCCAAGCCCATGAACATCGTCACCATCAAAGACTCCCTCAGCGGCTCGACAGCTCGCATCGCCGTTGATCGCGGTTTCAACTGCTTTCAATTCCTGGCTCGACTCACTGACGGCCGTGAAGTCGATGTACTGGCGGCGACTGATGATTTTGCGGATGGCAAACAGCCCGAGACTCATCACGGAAATCCTCTGCTGTTTCCTTACCCGAATCGCATCGAACGTGGCCGATACCGATGGAACGGAAAAGAGTATCTGATCCCGGCCGACCGAGTCCTCTACGATTCCACCGGTAACGCGATTCATGGTCTGTGCCTTGATCGTCCGTGGCGAGTGATCCAGCAGTCGGACGACAAGGTCACAGGGGCTTTTCGACTCAGTATTGATGCCCCGGATCGGCTTGATTGCTGGCCCACAGATGCTGAAATTCATGTGAGCTATCAGGTCATCGGCAGCTGCCTGCGATCAGAGATTCGAGTGTTCAATCCGGGCGATCAGTCGATGCCGTGGGGATTCGGAACGCATGCGTATTTTCGAGTCCCGCTTGCTGCCAACTCATTGGCCGATCAATGTCGACTGACGGTTCCGGCTTCAAAAGTCTGGAAGCTGGACAACTGCTTGCCGTCTGGTGAGAAGACCGTGCCGCCGGAGAACGCCAGACTGGAGCAGGGTTGTCTCTTTAAGGCCCTGAAAGTCGATGATATCTATACCGATGTTGTGGCCGAGAACAACATCGTCACCTGTCGCATCACAGATCCAGCCGCCGGCGTCAAAGTGGAACAGCGATGCCCGTCGATCTTTCGTGAACTGGTCGTGTTTACTCCTCCGTGGAGTCGTTCCGTTTGCATGGAACCCTATACCTGCGTGACGAATGCAATCAACCTCGAAGAACGTGGCATTGATGCCGGTCTGCAGGTTCTGCAGCCGGGCGAATCCTGGGCAGGCTGGATTGATATTGAGGCGATGAGCATTTAAGCACCGCTCAAGCCAATCAAACGCGCCGGAAAAATGCTGATTGAGTGATGCACATTGCGATTTCGTTTAACGGCAAGCTGCAGGCGACAGTGACATTTCCGGCAAGTGCCCTCGGCTGGCAGAGAAGCGATTGAAAAGGCAGAGAACAACCAACCGCAACTCCATAACTACGGATAAACACGGAAGTGATACTGCTGAGTCGTTGAGGGCGACTGCTTGCCCCAGGCGGTACGACGATTGACGAGTTGCCCTTGTTGAGCGACTGAGAATTTCGCAGTCGCCTGCGGCTTGCCGTTAAACGATTCAAAGTATAACTGCCGCCCTCGCACGCGTTTCACTTCAGCTCATGTACGAAAACCCTGTCGTGCATCGTGTAAAGTCGCCAGCCCGTGCCGTTCTGAACCAGAACTCCGCTGGATTTGTTTTCCTCGACCGGTCGCAAAGGATTATGACCACTCTTCTTCCAGTGGATCAGATCGTCTGATTCAAACAGGGTCGTACACCACTGGCGAGGCTTCTCCGGGCTGCCAGTGCCATGCAACACGGCAATGTATTTCCCGTTAACTTTGACCACCTGATTCATCGCAATCATCAGACTATCGAACGGCTCAGGGCCCGGCTTGATAATCGGCTCATCGGAAACGTTAGTCCAGGTTTTCAGGTCGGTTGATCGAGCTAACCAGATCCCGGCATCACGTCGCTCGTAGAACAGATTCCAGACACCATTCTCCAGCCATGCTGTGGGAGTTCCATAAGGCCCGGCCGGAATTGGCTGACCACTGGTGAGTCGAACATCCAGAGTTCCCAATCGCTTCCATTGAATACCGTCTGTTGACTCCAGCAATTGAGCCTGATCTCCCGCGCCTTCGGCAAACATCAGATATCTCTGATCGTCACGAACAACCATGATGTCTTCGACCCAGAAGTCGGAGATGATCGGGTTCTGCGGATGGCGAGTCCACGTGATTCCATCCTTCGATGTGGCATATCCCAGCTTCATCGTCAGAGGTTGCTTGTCGGGATCGTAACCCGTGTACCACATCTTCCAGACATCGCCATCTTTCATGACCCAGCCGCGTTCCCGAATCTTTGCATCCCACTGGCCGGGAGCCGCTTCAAAAATCGGAGTGGCCTGCACGGGTTCAAAGACCGGACGAGACAACAGTCGGTCATCAGCCTCGGACTGACTCAGGAACAGCGCACAGCAGAACAGAACTAAGGCAGATCGACATAGAATCATGACGCATTACTCCCACACGTCGTTCAACAACATACCCGCGAACAAACAAAAAGCCCGGCCTTTGAAGAAAGCCGGGCTTCGCAGAACGATTCAACATCAGCACCGTCAGATTAAGGCAGACGCTTAATGCTCACGTTGCGGAAGGAAACCGGATCGTTATGGCCCGCGAATCCAAAGAAGCCGGTCTTGCGATCCTTGCCTGGGTGCGGTGAATTGGCCATGTATTCGGTGACAGTGGACAAGTCGCCGTCCAGAATGATGTTGCCGTTGACTTCGACTTTGATCCTGCTGCCGTCAACACTGTAGTTCGCACATCGCGGCGTAGGCTGGGTCGCCAGTGCCGTCGGTGCGAATCGCCAGACCATTGTTTCCGCCTGGCGGAACCTGAAATTCAAGACGAACCACAAAATTTGAGTACTCATCGGTTGTGTGCAGGATGCCGCCATGGCCAGCCTTGCAGCGAATCGCACCGTCAACAACTTCATAGTTGTCGTTTGCTCCGCCCCAGCCCGTCAGATCAGTACCATTAAACTTCGATTCGAACCCGTCGACATGGCTTTCGGCCAGAATACGATTGGCTTCTTCCGCCGGGATTTCGCGGATGAAGATATTCTTCCAGCGGATTTCTCCACCGTGTGTCTGCAGCATGATCGGGCCCTTCAGAAACAGTGGTGAAGGACGATCAAAGTAGTTTTCCATGATCGCATTGTCGACGACATGCTTGCCGTTCAACCACACGCTGGTGCGAGCACCAATCTGGCGAATCCTGAAACTGTTCCATTCACCGAAAGCTTTGTCAGCCAGCTCAGAAGGATCTTTCCCAGCCGCTCCCGGACTATTGTTCCACAGCCCGCCGCTTCCCTTGTTCGCACCAATGCTGAACTTAGCTTCTTCTGTGTAGTCCCAGATCTGAACCTGAGGATTGGCTTTCAGATATATCCCGCTATCCGCGAGAGCGACAGTCTTGTAGTCGATCAGGAATTCATAGTCCGTGAATTCTTCATCGGTCGTCAAATAAGCACCATGACCGTCGTTCACGAGTTCTTCGTTTTCGACAGTCCAGTGGTCTTTCGCGTCTTTGGTCCATTCTGCGATCTGCTTGTCTCGCATATCGGCCGGCATTTTGGCCAGATCACGAGGATCGAAGTGAGGCATTCCATGCCATCCTGTCAGATCCTTACCGTTAAACAGCGGACGAAAACCTTCCGGAACTTCGGCAGCCGACAGGGCAGGAGCAAACACCAACAGGAACGCGCTGGCAAGTGAAGCCAGCAGAGGCGTTCGGATTTTCATAAGAGTCTCCGGGCGGGTAAGGGTTCGATTCGAGGCGGGCAACGGTGTGTTTAAGCAGGCTTATGCTCAACAGGCAACCGTTCAGCTAGCAGAGATTAACGAAATCCTGCGAACGCGAAAACCTTCACAATGCGACTTTGAGCAACCATCGGAAAATGAGCGTCTGCAAATCTCTGCAAGAGCGCCCTTTGGCCCGACTGACATCACCAGGATCAGGCCTCAAATGGGAGTCGACAATAGAAAAGAACGCCCGACAGAACGAGGACCGACTCCCAAACTGGTACCGGAATCACAGAGAAAAGCATCCGGCAAGGCTGGCTTATCCGGGTTCAGTGAGCGCCTCCAAACCCCGTACCGATCTTTGAAACCGGTGCATTTCCGACAACATGAATGATCAAAGTCGCCCCGGAAGCAGGTCCCTACTGAGGAAGTTGAAGTCGGCATTGACATGGGTGGTCAACTAACCAACACTACGCTGCATTTTTGTGTGCCAGTTCGGATTCCTGCTTGAAAGACCACGATGAGCTACAACCCTTTCGAAGCCCCGGCAACAAACTCCCGCGTTGTTGGGATAGTCAGCGGATCTCGTGAAGACCTGCTGAAAGTAGCAAAGTATCAGAAGGGGATTCTGGTTTGCATTCTGGTTTACATTCTGGCAGTTGCTGGGCAGTTTGCGTTACCGCCACAGATCCGTCCATTGGTTGGTCTGGGAGTGCTTGTCGTTGGTTTAATCGCAGCAGTTTTCACCATCCGGCTGGCCATGAAAACGCACGGAACAATACTCGGCATCATTCTGGGGGTGCTTTGCCTTGTACCAATTCTTGGGCTTCTCATCCTGCTGCTGGTCAACCAGAAAGCAACGACGGTTTTGCAGCTCAACGGAATTAAAGTTGGCTTGCTGGGGGCGGACCTCAGTTCGCTCTAAGGCCGATTCGGGCAAAAGTGATGTGGAGTTGATCGTTGGACCGCCAATCCCCTTCAAAAAAGTAGCCGGCATACTCCACGTGCAGTCCGCCAGGTGCGAAAACCCTTTCGTTTTCGAAGTTACCGCACATGGAATGTGCCGACGGCTTCGCTTAGGAACAGTCCCGAGATAACCTCCTGTTTTTACTGCGGCGAGAAATCACAACCCGGCGCGTCAGCGAGGGATTTCTCTGCAAGGCACCGATCCCTCGCTCACGCTTTTTGAAGTTGCGAGTTTCGGCGCTGAGGTTGTGCACTTGCGGAGAAACACTGGGATTTATCACAACCCGACGCGTCAGCGAGGGATTTACGCAAACACTGCCTAAAACGCTAAAACACAATCCCTCGCTCACGCAGCGGGTTGGGATTGACGCAACTGCACAACTTCAAAACTGACGCTTCGGGTTGTGATTTCGGGAACTATTTTCCGGACTGGTCCCTCGCTAAAGCGTACGAGCGGGAAACATCACCGCTGTTTTGCCGATTCCGTGCAACTCCAGCAGGTTCTGACCGAGTCTTCCGGGAGTTTTTTACCGAAACTCGTCGTGTGCGCATGTTCGATGTGCATTCAGCTTGATGAGAAAGCCAAACTGCGGTTGACCCAGTTTTTGCCCAGAGTGACAATCAGGGGCCAATTGTTACTCCTTATTTAACAAACAGCTCACAAAATGAATTTGTCTGGCATGGAAGTCAGCTCGCTCAGCCTTCGTGAGACATTAGGCCCGGTCAGTTTCGTCAGCGCCGGGGATGTTGTTGCGTCTTCGTTTTGCTGCGACAGTCGTAACCTTCGTCCGGGAGAAGTCTTCGTGGCTGTTCCCGGGAAATCTCACGACGGCCACGGCTTTATCGAAGCCGCGGTTTCCGCAGGTGCGTCGGCGGTGATGGTTGAACGCCCTCACGCGAGGATCAATATTCCTCAATGTGTCGTCCCGGACGTCCGCGCGGCTTTTGCAAAAATCTGCCTGGCCCAACAAGGGAATCCACAACGAAATCTCACGGTCGCCGGTGTTACCGGAACCAATGGCAAAACCACATCGACGTGGTTACTGCGAGCGATCCTTGAATCAGCTGGCCGAACCACGGGCTTGCTGGGGACAATCGAATACAGCAACGGGCGCGCACGTTCAGCAGCTGCACTGACAACACCGGCTCCACCGCAGATTGCTCATCTGTTTGCCGACATGGCCAAACAACGAGCCTCCCACTGCGTTATGGAGATCAGCAGTCACGCTTTGGATCAGCGTCGTTGTGCAGCGTTGCCGTTAGCCGTTGCGGCAATTACCAACATCACACGAGATCACTTCGACTATCACGGCGACGTCCGCAATTATCGAACTGCGAAATCTCGAATCGCCGATCTGCTTCAGCCCGGTGCTCCGCTATTGATCGGCGTGGACGATCCGGGCTGTCGAGCTGTCCTCGATCTGCTGCCTTCCAGCACAAATGTGACAACATTTGGCTTCACAGAGACTGCACAAACACGTGTTGAGCTGACTTCGGCCACTCCACGATCTCAGACTCTGCGAATGCATCTGAGGTCCGGAACGGTGGAGTTCATCTCTTCTCTGGTCGGGCGCCATAACGCTCTGAATCTTTTGACGGCGGCGGCGATGGCCGAGCAGCTGGGCATGGATCTTCCGATCATTGCAGACTCACTTTCGGCCGTTACAGACATCCCCGGTCGCATGGAACGCATTGATCTGGGCCAGCCTTTCACAATACTGGTCGATTACGCCCACACCCCGGACGGCATTACTCATTGCCTTGCGACGGCTCGTGCATTGACTCGAGGACGCGTGATACTCGTCTTTGGTGCTGGCGGAGACCGAGATCGCGAGAAACGGCCACTGATGGCTCAGGCTGCCAGCTCTGCCGATTCGATCATCGTGACCTCTGACAATCCTCGTTCAGAATCACCGGCAAAAATCATTGATGAAATTTGTCAGGGCTTCGCGTCGCTGGAACATGTTCAAGCCTGCATCGATCGCAACATCGCAATTCAGAAGGCGGTGAGTATGGCTCAGCCTGGTGATGTGGTCGTCATCGCCGGGCGAGGTCACGAGTCCATTCAACAGATTGGTTCTCGCTCGATCAGTTTTGATGACCGAAAAGTGGCGCGTCGTATCGTGCGGGAACTGCAATCGCTTCGTTCTGATTCTGACCATCGAATTCCGAACGCTGTCCCCGCCTGATTTTCTTTAATTCCAATTCCAGTGCTCACCGCAGGGGCTTATCCCCTGAACCCACAACGAACCAGGATCAATCCTGATCACGGTTCTGGAAACTCTCTCATGTTCCCCTGCAACGTTACGCAGTTGATCAGGATCGTATCCGGACTGACGACAGCCTCACCGGCTGAAGAACCTGTGACCGGCGTTTCCATCGACAGCCGCACGGCTAAACCGGGCGATGCGTTCTTCGCGCTGCCGGGCTCGAAGAGTCATGGAGTTCTGCACGCCGACGAAGCCATCGCTCGAGGCGCGGTATGTGTGATCGCCGAGTCCACAGCAGCCGAGCAGAATCAGTTCCGCTCTACGATGGTGCGTTTTCATTCCACCGACAGCGCAGAAATCGACAGCCGCATCATTCGAGTTCCCTCCGCACTAACGGCGCTGCAGCAACTCGCCACGTGGAATCGACAACAATCGGCCGCTCTGATCATTGGTGTCACCGGCAGTGTTGGTAAGACAACCACACGACAGATGATCGCTTCGGTTCTTAATCGCGAGTTCCATGGCATACAGAGTCCTCGGAATTTCAACAACGAGCTGGGCGTTCCTCTGAGTCTCCTGCAGCTTAAAGCAGACCACGATTTCGCCGCTCTGGAAATGGGAGCCGGACGAGTCGGCGACATTCGAAAACTGACCGAGATCGCTCAACCGGAATTCGGAGTGATCACGAGAGTCGCTCCGGCCCATGTAGAAACTTTCGGCAGTCTTGACCTGATACGGCAGGCCAAACAGGAACTTGCTGAGGCCATCGGCCCTGATGGTACCGTCTTTCTGAATGCCGACGATGATGCTGTTCGGCAGATGGCGGCTTCTGTTCGCGGCAATGTCGTGCTGTTTGGTTTCAGCTCTGATGCACACGTTCGCGCGACGAACGTTGTCACAAATACGAACAGATCCGTCATCACGGTGGATGGCCGCGAGTTCCAGTTCCAGGGACCTCGCCATCTGGCAACGGCCGCACTCGCCGCGATCGCTGTCGGACGCATCTCTGGAATGGCAGACAGTCGAATCGCCGATGGGCTGGCCGGGTTCCAGCTTGATGCAGGTCGCGGTCGCATGGTGAATCGTGAACCATGGACTGTGATCGACGATTCCTACAACGCCAGCCCGGCCAGTGTTGTCGGAGCTATCCAGGGGCTCGCCGACTGGCCCAACTCCAGACATCGAATTCTGGTGCTTGGTGACATGCTGGAACTGGGGCAGGATTCAGCCGCCGCGCATTTTGAGATTGGCCGACAACTGGCTTCATCAAAGGTTGATCACACGCTGGTCTATGGGCAGTTCGCGGAAAGCGTTGTGGAGGGCGCCCGGTCTACCGGAGTGACTCTGAATCACATATCCGTTTTTCATGATCTCGCGACGCTGCAGGTCATGCTGGATTGCATCATGACTCCTGGCGACGTCGTCCTCGTAAAGGGTTCGAGAGGCATGCAGATGGAGCACGTCGTGCAATGGCTGCAGCAACAAGGCGCGGCCTGTTCCGCTCGCGCGGCGGCGTAGGTGGTCATCATTGACACAACGGCTTCGGCGAGAATAGAAACATTCCGGAAGAACGATCCATGATGATTCGACACCTCCTCTCCCTCGCAATGCTGTTCACAATTCTCGCCTGCATCAATGTCATTCACGCTGATGAAGTGCTGAAAGCGGCCGCCAGTGCGCCCGAAGCACGTCCCACGCTTTCGTTGTTTCAGGCGTTGGTGCTGGGCATTGTGGAAGGGGCGACCGAGTATCTTCCGGTCAGCTCCACCGGCCATCTGCTGATTGCCGAACATCTGATGGGGATGGACGCCGACGAACGACAAAAAGAAGCCGCCGACTCGCTGGCCATCTGTATTCAGTCAGGCGCGATTCTGGCCGTGGTGATGTTGTACTTCGGACGCATCAGGCAAATTGTCGTGGGAGTGCTGGGAAAAGATCCGGACGGGCTGAAACTGTTGATCAACCTTGTGATCGCGTTCTTTCCCGCAGCCGTTCTGGCGCTGGTGCTGAAAGACTGGGTGAAGCAGCATCTCTTCGGAGTCATGCCTGTCGCTGCCGCACAACTGGTCGGTGGCATCATTATTATTGCTTACGGTTTTGTGACACGAAAAAGCAATCCCAACGAAGGCAAAGAGATCTCCGAGATGTCACGGCCAGACGCATTACTCATTGGCACTCTGCAGTGTCTGGCGTTCTGGCCCGGATTCAGCCGCAGCCTCGCCACAATTCTGGGCTGTCGATTTGCGAAGCTGAAAATGATGGCGTCGGTCGAGTTCAGCTTTCTGCTGGGCCTGGTCACTCTGACCGCTGCCACGGGATATGAAGGCCTGAAGCATGGCAAAGAAATGATTGCCGATTATGGACTGGCAATGCCTCTTGTGGCTCTCGTGACGGCCTTCGTGGCGGCTGTCCTGAGCGTTCGCTTTATGGTGGGAGCACTGGGAAGATACGGACTCACGCCATTTGGGTACTACCGAATTCTGCTGGCCATCGCCTGCGTACTGTGGCTACAACACTGATTCGTTCAACGGCAAGCCGCAGGTGTCAGTACCGAATCCGACCTTCTCACGCAGACAGATTGCGTCCGTGTCTCCGTTAATCTGAATCGCTCTCAGATCTTCGGCACGCCTATATTCTCAACGGGCTTTCGCACGAACAAAAAATATACAATCGTGCCGCTGACGATGACGACCGCCATGCCGCCCCACAACTCCCAGCGTACTGTTCCCAGCACAAACAACCACCCTGCCAACGCGATCAGGCTCGGGATCGGATAGAACCACATGCGAAACGGCATCGGGACATCCGGGCGAGTTGTCCGAAGAACATGCAACGCCAGAATCTGAGCAATAAACTGCACCAGAATCCGGACCACGACAGCCGCTTCAATGACCGTCTGCAATGGCAGATAGCAGAACACTGCCGTCAATGCTCCTAACGTCCACAGCGATACGACAGGATACCTTCGAGTCGGATGAACCTTCGCAAACTGTGGCAGGAAATCTCCGTTGACGGCCGCTGCAAAAGGAATCCGCGAATACCCCAGAGTGATCGCAAACATACACGCCAGAACTGTCCAGAGAATTAACCCTGTAAACCAGACGGCAACCCGATGGCCATAGAGCGTCTCCATAAACAGCGAAGCGATCTGTGTTGACTTCATCGCTTCTTCCCATGGAACAACTGCGATGATCGACAGATTCATCGTCAGATAAATGCTGGCCACAACAATGACCGAAGTGATCACCGCACGCGGTATCGTCCTGCCCGGATCGCGAACTTCGTCACCCAGATGGCAAATATTGTAGTATCCCAGATAGTCATAAATCGCGATCAGCATCGCTCCGCCAAGACCGTGAACCCATTGCCCATTAATCCTGAATGCATCGGGCGGCAGCGTGATCAGATCGCTGTTGAAATGGATCAGGCCGGACACGATCACCGTGGCCACTGTGATGATCGTCCCAACGCACAGGATCAGCCCCATCTGGCCGACAATGTCAATGCGACGTGACAGCAGCCAGGTCACCATCACACAGCAAAACGCGGCCACAGTACTTGCACCGCCCGGGATATGCCATTGCTTCAGAGTTTCCGTCATCTGTGGCCAGACGAATTCCACGTACGGCATGGCTCCGATGTAGCCCGAAGCAACTTCCAAAGTGCCGCTGACCAGAAATTGCCAGACAAACAAAAACGGCAATAGCCGAGCCCATGGCGAACGATGGCGGCCAAAGATCTCACGGAGGAAATGATAGGTGCCGCCGCTTCCGGGCAAAGCCGCTCCCAATTCGCTCCAGACCAGACCGTCGCAAATGACCAGAACAGCCGCAATGACCCACGCAATCAGCGCCTGCGGTCCGTTCATGGCTGCGATGAACAGAGGGATCGTGACAAAAGGCCCGATCCCAACCATGTTGGATATATTCAGCGCAATGGACTGAGGCAGGCCGAGACCTCGCACCAGCTTTGTGTCTGCTGTCGGACTATCAGTTGCGACGTGGGATGGAGCATTCTGATCACTCAACTCTCATCACTCCGGCAGAACGGCGTTGTGATAGATTTCCTGCACGTCATCGCAATCATTCAGCAGGTTCATAAACTTCTCGAACATCGGTACATCGTCAGCACTCAGATCTTTGTTTGCCTGAGGATGAAACGTGATCTCCTGCACTTCCAGATCAATCTTCGGGAATGCTTCCAGCAACGCAGTCTTGGCTTTGTAGAATTCACTGGCCGGAGCGAACACCGTGACCTGACCATCCTTGCTTTCGACATCGTCAACATTGATGTCAGCATTCAGCAGAGCTTCCAGGACGATATCTCCGTCATCGCCCTTGAATGAGAAGATCGCCAGATGATCAAACATGTGAGCCACAGAGCCGGTCGGGCCAAGCTTGGCTCCTGTGCGTGTAAAACAAGTGCGAACATCAGTGATCGTACGGTTGTTGTTGTCCGTCAAACAATCCACGATCACGGTGCAGCCGCCGGGTCCAAAGCCTTCATAGCGGACGGTGGCAAAGTCTTCGCCAGAACCGCCCCTGGCTTTTTCAATCGCCTTCTCAATAACGTGGCTCGGCACCTGCTCACGCTTGGCACGTTCGATCATGCTTCGCAGAGCAGGATTGTTGTCAGGGTCGGGCACACCGTTCTTGGCCGCAACATAAAGCTGCTTGCCGTACTTTGAATAAAGCTTGGATTTCTGACCTGCGGTCTTGAAGATCGAGGCCTTACGATTTTCGAAACTTCTTCCCATGGCGATCGTCACTTGCGTTGTTACAAAACTTGCGGGTGTCACAGAACCTGTTTCTGCTGACACAAGCATCCTAGCAAAAGCCGAATCATCTGCCTCTGCCAACGCAAAGATTTACGAACTCCGATTTCCACAGCATTTCACAGAAAATGGCAGTCGATTCGCCATGTCTTCCATGACCCGTTCTGGCAGTCCTTGAACAAAAGCCGTGCTTCATCCACAACTTTATCGTTGAATAAAACCTAACAGGCTGATCCGCCCACATTTCATTCCCGGGCGATCATCGAGGAAAAGAAACCATCAGACGGTATTGAAATCCAGCAGCCAAAGGGATTCCATCACTGCGACAACGCTACGTTGCGAGAAGTTCAGACAACCGTCAGATAAAAGAATAGTCCAACCTGATAGGACGCGACTGACGTTGTCACCGGGAACACAATTCGACTTCTTAATCGCCACATCACCAGAAGTGTGGAAAGTACACAAATTGTTCCAGCGAGTTTTGTGCGAACGAAGATTCCGATTTTTCCATTGTCAATTTGCAGCAGCCAATAACCAATCGGATTCTCTTCCATCGTCAACATTTCCTCTTCAAAATGCCAGATCAGATACGTGTCGAACAGTGACACGAATGCGATCACCATCATGGCCAGAGGAAACCAGTTCTCTCGAATCTTTCCGAATACAATCCTGGTCAACACGGCATAATCTCCTTTGACTTGAACGGCTTACAAAACCGGTACTGGCTCCCGCAAAGATTCCGGGATCACTCAGCGAAAACGACCCGAATCAACATCTGTCGCGGTTTTGTTAGTGCCTCTTAAACTATCTTCCATGGAGTCATTGGGGGACTTGGCATGAGCTCAAGGCAAACCCCAGGCCAATGAAGTTCTCTCCCGAACATTCATCACTCGTTTTTCGAATTCCAGACTGAGAAACCTGATCATTCGGCAATTCCTGTCAGTTCCATCGCCTCGATCGCGCGCTGTGAGTGCAACGCTGCTCAAGCAAAGCGCTGAGGGTGGTCATCATTTTTCCCTCGATCGAAAATGGCACTGCTGACCGGATTTCACCCTGTTGTCTGAGTCCGCTGCTTCGGTCAGCATCAATGCAGAATTGCTGAGCGTTATGTTGAGCGTATCGCTGAACATCGATCAGTGTGAGTTTTCCATGCCTCAGTTAAGTCCCGGTTAATCGCCTGTTAACTTCAGTCATCACGACACTGATGTTCACGAAATACCTGCCAACGAACGCGGGAATGCTCTACCTAAGCGACAACTTTTCTCGCCGACTGCAGTTTGGACATTCCTGTCCGACTGGGCTTCGACGGGCCACGACACTCGTAATCCCCGACAATCAAGTCTTGACGCAGCACTGGTCCTGAGAGCCCCTGTTTTGCCTATCCAAGCTGCGTTTTCTTCTCTCGATGCGTCTGTCCGTGGATTTCACTTCGCCAATTTCCGCCAGTTTTGCTATGAAACGCGTCTTGAAGGATTTATCAAACCGCGTCGCCGACCAACAAATGTCTGAGGCGTCTGTGGATCGTTGACGTTATTCCGAGAAAGGTTGATTCCCACATGGCTATTTTTGCTGACAATTCTGAGACCATCGGACGGACGCCTCTTGTGCGACTCAACCGGCTCACCAATGGGCTCAAGGCCACCGTCCTCGCAAAGATCGAAGGCCGCAATCCCGCTTACAGCGTGAAGTGTCGTATCGGCTCGTCAATGATTTGGGATGCCGAGAAGACCGGCAAGCTGAAGCCCGGTATGGAAGTGGTCGAACCAACCAGCGGCAATACCGGGATCGCATTGGCTTATGTCTGTGCGGCTCGAGGATACAAGCTGACTTTGACAATGCCGGAAACGATGTCCGTTGAGCGCCGCATGATTCTGCGTGCTTTCGGTGCCAACCTGATTTTGACGCCGGGTGCCGAAGGAATGAAAGGCGCGATCTCTCGCGCGGAAGAGCTGGCGAAGAAAGCCAATTGCTACATTCCTCAACAGTTTAAGAATCCTGCAAATCCTGAGATTCACTTTCGCACAACGGGCCCGGAAATCTTTGAAGACACCGGTGGCAAAGTGGACTACTTCGTTTCGGGTGTTGGCACGGGCGGCACAATCACCGGGGTCACTCGTTACCTGAAGCAGGAGAAGGGACTCAACATCAAGTCAATCGCCGTTGAACCAGCCTCCAGCCCGGTTCTCTCCGGCGGCGCACCTGGCAAGCATCGCATCCAGGGCATCGGTGCTGGCTTCAAGCCTGATATTCTCGACATGTCGCTGGTCGATGAAGTGATCCAGGTAACGGACGAAGAAGCCATGGAGATGGCACCACGAGTCGCTCGGGAAGAAGGCATCATCTGCGGGATTAGTTGTGGAGCTGCGATGACCGCCGCACTGAAGATCGCCGCTCGCCCGGAAGCCGCCGGCAAGACGATCGTCGTGATTCTGCCGGACTCCGGAGAACGCTACTTGTCATCTCCAATGTTCGACTACGCCCGCGAAATGCCAACGGCGTGAATTTGGGAGAGGGACTGAACTGAAGAATCAGGAGTCCCTGAAGAAACTGGAAGCCGGAATCAGCTTTTCCGCTGGTTCCGGCTGTACGGTCAGCCGGAATTCTTCATCTCGGCACCCTGTGGGATTTCCGGAATCGGCAGTTTGCTTTTCTCCTCGCCGCACGATAAATTCCCGGTCACACGGACGATTAGCTCAGTTGGTTAGAGCGCCACGTTGACATCGTGGAGGTCGTTGGTTCGAGTCCAATATCGTCCACTTCACATCAAAACAGGTTTCCCCACAAACAGTGCGGAAACCTGCTTTTGTTTGCAGTTGATGGAATTCCGCTTCTGGGCGGAGTTGTCCGCGGCGGGCCAGTGGTTCTTATGCCTCGAAGAGGCTGCAGCATGTAGCCCTTGGCTTCAGCCTTAGGTTTAGGCACATCTATTGCGGTATGTTCATATCGAGCGTTGGACGCTTGAGTTGATTGCAATTTTTACCACGACGGATTCCTGAAAGATTGATTCTGGAGGGAATTTTTACAACAGGGAGGTTGGGT